>NZ_JBHUPD010000001.1:0-1693421 GCF_042686265.1 Mucilaginibacter ximonensis | reverse complement strand
ATTTGAAATTTTAGCCCGGGTAATTGAGCGGGAGGCTGAAAGAAAAAGTGCTGCCGCTGCCTAGTTCAGTTTCTACCCAGATCTTTCCGCCGTGACGTTTAACGATCTCGGCGGAAAGATATAAGCCGATGCCAAAACCGGAAATGTGTTTCCCGTGGGTGGACTGGACGCGGTAGTAGCGGTCGAAAATCATTTTTGCATCTTCGGCACTGATACCCATGCCCTCATCCCGGACGCTGATTATCACCTGGTCTTTACCGGCTACACAAGTGAGCGTGACACGCGAACCTTTCGGTGAATATTTGACCGCATTGACCAGCAAGTTGGAAATGACAGAACTGATCTTGTCCCGATCTGCAAAGATCTCAACCGGCGGACAGTGCTGACATTCGATCCGGTGACCGTTGACGGTGAGTTTGGTTTCTTCGATCACCTCGTTTATCAAAGCATCCAGCTGGAAATGTTGTGGTTCGATCATCAGCTGCGCAGATTCCAGGCGAGAAACATTCAAAAACCCGTTGATCATATTCGTCATCCGTTTTACCTGGATATTAGCCTTATCTATGGCACCGGGCAGAAAGTTATCTTTGCTGTGCGCTAACTTTTGCCCCGCAATCTGGAGGATCGCATTCAGTGAGGTCAGCGGCGTCTTGAGTTCATGGCTCACCATACCGATAAAATCGCTTTTGCGCGTTTCATCCTGTTTTCGCTCGGTAATATCCCTTGCTATTTTTGAGGCGCCGACGATATGGCCTTCGCCGTCTTTGATAGGAGAGGTCGTTTCGGACACATCGATCAGCCGACCGTCTTTTGTCAATCGCTTTGTCTCAAAATGCTCCACCCGCTGACCTGACCTGAGCCGCGCGATGAGTTTCGGCTCTTCGTCCTGGCGGTCTTCGGGAATGATCTTATAAATGGTCTGACCGATCATTTCCGCTGCCGTCCAGCCGAACATGCGCTCGGCGGCCGTATTCCAACTGGTGATCACGCTATCCAATGTTTTACTGATAATGGCATCGTCCGAGGATGTAATGATCGCGCCCAACCGGGCATTGTTGATTTCTGCCAGTTTGATATCGGTAATATCCAAAACGGTGCCGATAAAACGCGTCGCCTGCCCGCCGTTAAAATAGACCTTGCCTTTCACCTTGATCCAGTGGGTTTTCCTGTTGTCAAAACGAATGATGCGGTAGCTGACATCATAACGCTTTCTTTGTTCAGGATCGATACTTTCGGCGATCTTTTGCTGCACCCATTCGCTGTCGTCCGGGTGGATCAGGGCGGAAAAAAGTTCCAGGCTGACTTTCTCATCGGCCGGCAGGCCATAAATCGCACGGCATTCTGCCGACCAATACAACTCGCCGGAAATCGGGTTGTAATCCCAGGTACCCAGCTCGGTTGATTCAATAGCCAGTTGCAAGCGCTCAGAGCTTGCCGCCAGCTCGTCATAGACTGTTTGCAGTTGCCGCTGGGCCTCTATCAGTTCCTCGTTCGTAGTCGCCAGTTCCTCATTAATCGCTGTATATTCTTCGTTGGAGGCCGCCAGCTCTTCATTCAATGCTTGTTCTGCATTAAACTTCTCGATATATCTTTTTTCGCTTTCTTCCAGTTCTTCGGTGCGCCTTGCCACCCGGTCTTCCAGTTGCGCATTTAGTGCGTTCAGGTGATGCTGGGTTTCCCGCAGCTGGGTGTTGATAAGTAATAATTCCGCTAAAGTTTCGCCCTGTTCCTGCTGGCTTTTGAGCAGAGCCCGTTCGGTCATGATCTTGTCGGTAACATTGGTGGCCAGTTGGATGATATAAGCGATCTCCCCGTCCTCATCAAGTACCGGAGTATGACTCGGGTCCCAGTAACGGGTAATGAATTTGCCGGGGTTTTGGTTGTCGGGCACATCATAGCGCTGGATGCGCATATAATCCGGCTTTTTAGTACGTAGCACCGCCTGCAGCGAAGCATTGATGTTTTGAACGCCATCTGCGTCAGGCAGCTCTGGGTTATCAGGAAAAGCGTCAAAGATATATTTGCCGGCGATGGCTTCCCGCGTGGTTTCGGTCGCTTGTAAATAGGCGTCGCTTGCCGTGATGATGTAAAGGTCGGGCGATAGTACCAAATACATATTCGGCGCTGTTTCCAGCGCTTTCAAAATCTGGGCGTCAGGTGCTTTACGGTTTTGCATAAATAAAAAATCAAAATCTTAAACGCCGGAGCGAAGCTTTTGTTTGTTGATCAGGTGTGCAGGCAGCCATCGGGATTATTTTTACCATACACTAACTAACTGACCGTCTCATGGGGGCTTGGTGAGTGCTATCTTTGGCGAAGGCCAGCTCTGAAAAGGTGATGTCATCACTGGCACAGCTGTTAATAATTTTTGACATTTCTACTGTCGAGCCGTCCGTCGAAATTGCTGTGATACTCAGATTTGTAACGGTTGTTTTCTTCATTAATCTCAAGTGTACAGGGCTGGCAACTAATCCTGCGACCAAAAAACATTTTTGTTTTTGCTCTATTCCTTTTGCCAAAATATTGATATTCAATTATTAAGTTAATTAAATGCGAGCTAAAAGCACTTGAAAACACTTTTCAATTTATAAAGATATTTATTTAGTTTTGAAATGGTGAAAAGGTTCATAGCTATATTGTTCCTCGCGATATTTGTGTTTTCTTCAACTGAAGCGCATCAGTTGTTGAGAATTCCCTATGTTTTTACCCATTTTGCTGAACATCACCGGCAAAACAGCCAGCTTTCTTTTATCAGATTTCTGGACCTGCATTATATGCACGGCAGCCCTAAAGACCGTGACTATGATGAGGATATGAAGTTGCCTTTTAAAGCGCCTGACAAGTGTCAGTCGGGACAGTCCACCATTTTTTTACTGCCGTTGCTGTCTCCCAAGGTGATCAAGCCCCTGGAGGTCTGCCGGGAGGTGAACAATACGTACAAAGATTGTTTTGTCGACAGCGGTTACCATTCCGGCGTCTGGCAGCCACCAAAATTTTGTTAAGCGACTCATTTATTTGATCGAACAAGACAAATGTCTTGTTCCTAATGCCTGTGGATTCTCACGGGCGGTTTATTCATTTAAATATTTTCTAATATGCTTAACAGAATCATTGAATTTTCTGTGAGAAATAAGCTTATTGTGGGCCTTTTTCTCATAGCGCTTATTGGGTACGGTATTTTTCAACTTAGCCGTTTACCCATAGATGCAGTGCCTGACATCACCAATAACCAGGTACAGGTAATTACCCTTGCGCCATCATTCGGCGCTACCGACATAGAACGCCTGGTCACTTATCCGATAGAGCAGGTCAATACCAATATACCCGGCATGAAAGAGATCCGGAGCTTTTCCCGCTTCGGTCTGTCCCTGGTTACCATCGTCTTTGATGACGGCACAGATATTTACTGGGCAAGGCAGCAGGTGGCCGAACGCCTGCAAAAAGTGCAGGCAGACATCCCTGAGGGTGTAGGCATCCCAGAACTCGGTCCTGTGAGTACCGGATTGGGCGAAATTTATCAATATGTAGTAAGGCCAAAACCTGGCTACGAAAAAAAATATGACGCCATGCAGTTACGTACCATCCAGGACTGGATAGTACGCCGCCAGTTGCTGGGTGTAAAAGGTGTGGCCGAGGTAAGCAGTTTTGGCGGTAAGCTTAAACAATACAGCATTGAAGTAAGCCCGAATAGCCTGCAGGCTCACGGTCTTACTATCAACGATGTGTTTAATGCCGTAGAGCGCAATAACAAAAATACCGGCGGGGCTTACATTGAAAAGGGGCCAACCGTGCTGTATATACGAACGCAGGGACTTTTTGAGTCTGTCGATGATATCAGGAACACTGTTATCAAATCCATCGGGAACGGTCAGCCTTTATTTATACGGGACGTTGCCGAAGTACGCACCGGCTATGCTACCCGTTATGGCGCCATGTGCTATAATGACCAGGGCGAGGTTGCCGGCGCGGTGGTGATGATGCTAAAAGGGGCCAACAGCAGCGAGGTAATTAAAAATGTAAAAGAGCGGGTTGCATTGGTGCAGAAAACGTTACCAGAAGGCGTCGTTATCGAACCGTTTCTTGACCGTACTAAAATGGTGAACAATGCCATTGGTACCGTAGCGCATAACCTGCTGGAAGGCGCACTGATCGTGATCTTTGTACTAGTGATTTTTTTAGGCAACCTGCGCGCCGGATTGCTTGTTGCCTCTGTAATTCCTTTAGCAATGCTTTTTGCCGTTATTATGATGAACTTATTCGGTGTAAGCGGTAACCTGATGAGCCTTGGAGCGCTTGATTTCGGCCTGATTGTAGATGGTGCGGTTATTATTGTAGAGGCTGTTATGCACAAGCTTAGTCATAGTAAGCATTTTACAAACATTAACCAATTGGAACAGCCAAAAATGGATAAGGAGGTAAAAGAATCGGCCGGTAAAATGATGAATAGCGCGGTTTTTGGCCAGATCATCATTTTGGTTGTCTATCTGCCCATTTTTACTTTGCAGGGTATTGAAGGCAAAATGTTTAAGCCGATGGCCCAAACGGTGGCCTTTGCCTTAATCGGTGCTTTTTTGCTTTCGCTGACCTATATCCCCATGATGAGCTCAGTCTTTTTAAGTAAAAAGATTAAGCAGGCTCCTAACTTATCTGACCGGGTGATGGCTAAAATAGAGCATGCTTACCAGCACGCACTGCAAAAAGTATTAGGGTTTCCAAAAACGGTGGTTGCGGTTGTTATCGGCCTTTTCATTGCGGCTATCCTGATTTTGAACACACTGGGCGGTGAGTTTATCCCCGCATTAGAGGAAGGAGATTTTGCGGTAGACACCCGGGTACTAACCGGGAGCAATCTTAATACCACTATCGCTAATACGCAGAAAGCGGCACACCTGTTGAAGACACAGTTCCCGGAAGTAGAAAAAGTAGTGACCAAGATAGGCAGCGGTGAGGTACCCACCGACCCGATGCCGATGGATGCAAGTGACATGATGGTTATCTTAAAACCTAAAGCGGACTGGACCTCTGCAAAAACATTTAGCGAACTATCGCAAAAAATGGGCGCTGCACTGGCAGCCGTTCCTGGAGTTACGGCCGGATTTCAATTTCCGGTACAAATGCGCTTCAATGAGTTAATGACCGGTGCACGGCAGGATGTAGTTTGTAAAATATTTGGTGAAGATATGGACACGCTTGCACTTTATGCCAGCCGTTTAGGCAAGATCATTAATACGGTGGATGGTGCAAAAAATCTTTATGTAGAAGCCGTTGGCGGCGTACCGCAGGTTTTGATAAATTATAACCGTAATGCCATCGCTCAGTATGGACTGAATATCGACGATGTCAATAGAACCGTCAATACCGCGCTGGCCGGCCAAAAGGCAGGAATGATGTTCGAGGGTGAGAAAGGTTTTGATGTAATGGTACGTGTAAGCGGCGAACAAAAGAAAGATCTGAAAGATATACAGAATCTGTTAATTGCTACGCCTGGCGGCATGCAGGTGCCCTTGTACCAGCTTGCTGGTGTTGAAATACAGAACGGACCCAACCAGATCCAGCGTGAGGATGCTAAAAGGCGTATTGTGGTAGGTTTTAATGTACATGGGCGCGACGTGCAAAGCATCGTACAGGAATTGCAGGCTAAGGCAGATAGCCAGTTGAAGCTTCCGGCAGGCTATTATATTACCTATGGTGGCGCCTTTGAAAATCTTAACGCGGCCCGGCAGCGGCTAATGATAGCCGTACCGGTATCTTTGCTTCTCATCTTTGTATTATTATATTTTGCTTTCAACTCGGTTAAGCAGGGGTTGCTTATCTATTCAGCCATACCGCTATCTGCTATAGGTGGCATTTTATTTCTCGCTCTGCGCGGAATGCCATTCAGCATAAGCGCCGGTGTTGGTTTTATTGCATTATTTGGTGTAGCGGTACTTAACGGCATTGTGTTGATAGCCGAATTTAATCAGCTCAGGCAATCCGGGCTCACTGACTTGAAGCGTATTGTATTGATGGGTACCAAAGTAAGGCTGCGACCGGTGATGATGACTGCATTTGTGGCATCGCTTGGATTTTTGCCTATGGCCGTAAGCAATGGCGCAGGTGCAGAAGTGCAGCGGCCTTTAGCTACAGTAGTAATTGGTGGGTTGTTAATTGCGACATTTTTAACACTATTTGTGCTTCCTGTCCTCTATGTTATTTTTGAAAAAGACATCAGGCCCAAAGTAGGTAAAACTACACGAATAACAGCGCTTATAACGGTTATTGTGCTTGCCGGTATTAGCCGGTCTGCCTCCGCACAAACGCCTATTAGTTTAAAAGCGGCTACCGATACTGCACTCAAAAATAGCCGCCTGCTAAAAAACGAGCAATTGAAAGCAAGATACCAGCAATTGTTGATCGGAAGCGGAGCCGCGTTGCCGCAAGCCAACGTATCGGCAGACGTTGGACAGATCAACAGTGCTTATACGGATACACGGCTTTTCATCAATCAGTCTTTTAATTTTCCAACCGTATACTCGCGACAAAAGGAATTACTTCGTCAGGAATGGAGAAGCGCTGTTTTAAATACCGCAGTAAAAGAAGCTGAGTTAAGAAGGCAAGTTGGGCAGGTTTACGCAGAGCTTGTGTTCCTGGATCAAAAACAGCGATTATTAAATTATACCGATAGTTTATATCGTGCTTTTTATAACCGTGCGCAACTACGCTTAAGTAAAGGCGAAACCAATGTACTGGAAAAAAGCAGCGCAGAAGCATTATTAGCACAGATGGAGCTGCAGCAGAACCAGCTCATGCAAGACAAGGTAGTGTTACAATTGCAATTTCAATTGCTGCTCAATACCGTAACAACCTTTCGCCCAGACGGTGGCGCATTAAAAATAACCATTCCTTTAATAACCACTGTTGATACCCCGGATGTTATTAAGCATCCCACTTTATTAGTGCTGGCCCAGCAGCAGGAAGCTGCAAATGCAGCCTGGAAATTAGAAAAGAGCCGGCTGTTACCAGATCTGTCCGTAGGTTATGCCAATAGTAGCATTAAAGGGCTTGGAGCCGATGATCGGTACTATAATGCGAGCCATCGTTTTAACGCCGTTTTATTGAGCATAGGCATTCCTGTATTTTCCGGCGGCCAGCAAGCGCGTATAAATGGGGCAAAGCTTTATCGACAGATAGCGGCGGATTCTTACCAAACCGGTATACAGAATTTTAAAATAGGGATGGTAATCGCCCGGCAGCGTTATCAAATGGCTTTGAATAACGTTGCTGCGTTTGAATCAAGGTATCTAAAAAATGCAGACCTGATTAGCCAAACCGCCAACAAACAGCTGGCCGCAGGTACAATAAACTATCTGGAATGGGTACAAGTTACTGCGCAGGCTATTAATATCCGCAACGAGTATGCGGACGCAGTAAGAAACCTGAACGAGGCGGCCATACAATTGAACTACATAATCAACAAATGATCTGAAAGCAATATGAAAACCAATATATTTATAATCGCGGCAGCGTTACTGTTAAGTGCCTGCGGCGATAAAAAGCAAACTGCGGACGATAAGACTCCATCCACTATCGTAAATGAAAATACAGTTATTTTAACCGCTGCGCAGTTCCGTAACGCAGGTATCGAGACCGGCAGGCTGGTACAAAGAGCAATTTCCGGGACACTTAAATTAAATGGTAAGATAGACGTCCCGCCACAAAACATGATTTCTGTGAGTGTGCCTTTGGGCGGATACCTTAAATCTACCAATCTGCTGTCGGGTATGCACGTAAGAAAAGGTGAAACAATCGCCGTGATCGAAGATCAGCAATATATTCAGCTTCAGCAGGACTATCTGACAGCTGTAGCTAAACTAAGCGGTTTAGAAAAAGATTATAAGCGGCAAAAGGAACTAAATACAAGCCAGGCAGCTAGCGACAAGGTGACCCAACAGGCTGAAACCGATTACCGCGCCGACCGCATACTGGTAACCACCCTGGCGGAAAAGTTGCGGCTTGCAGGCATTGATCCAACCCGGATTAATGAGCGACATATCGAAAAGAGTGTTAATATCCATTCTCCAATAGATGGCTTTGTATCCAAGGTGAATATCAATATCGGTAAATATGTATCCCCCACCGAGGTACTGTTTGAATTGGTTAACCCCACCGATATACATCTGGCCTTAAAAGTATTTGAAAAAGATCTTGGCAAGTTACAATTGGGGCAAAAAGTGGTGGCTTACACCAACAATAATCCCAACAAAAAATACGATTGTAAAATACTACTTATAGGTCATGACCTGTCTGCCGACCGGGCCGCCGACGTACATTGCCACTTTGAGACATATGACAAAGCCCTTGTGCCTGGTACTTATATGAACGCCGAGGTGGAAATAAAAAACAGTGTCGCTAATATGCTGCCTGCAGATGCTATTGTTGATTTCGAGGGCAAGTCTTATGTATTTAAAGTTGCAGGTGATAAAACTTACGAAATGGTTGAAGTGAAAAGTGAACAAGCGCAAAACGGTTATAGCCGGGTTGAGGTTGCGCAGTCGGATAGCACGCTGTTTGTAACCAAAGGCGCTTATTCGCTGCTCATGATGTTAAAAAACAAAAGCGAATAATAGTATGATAAAAAATAATGCCATTCCGATCAGAAAGCGGAATGGCATAAACAACCTGGCCATGAGGTTCGCAATAAATCTAATTAGATTATAACATGGGTATCTCTGTGTTTCAGTCTCCTAATGAGCTTGTTTGTTTGTTAAAATTTCTTTAATATCGTTATTTATTGGTTGCTACGATGTAGAAGATGGATGTAAATGACAAACAGTTAATTGATAACTTAAACCTTTTTGCGGAATTGGCGCAGGGAAGTGAAAAGGCGTTTGTCAAAATTTATTGGAATTACACAAAAAGATTATATCCATTCGTGCTAAAAATGACCCATGATGAAGTAACCGCTGAAGAAATTATTCAGGAAGTCTTTGTTCAATTGTGGGAAAAACGGGCACAACTTAAAAATGTGCAGTATCCAACCTCATACTTGTTTCAGATTGCATCTAATAAAACACTTAACTATTTAAAGCGCGAAAGCAACCGTTCTCGTATACTCGAAAATTACGCTAAATCACATTCTGAAGTGACCTACGGAACTGATAAGGGGCTGGATCTAAAAGAAACATCGGAAATTCTTCGCCTGGCAATAGATTCGCTGCCTGAACAGCGCAAACTTATCTTTGAATTGAGCAGACAAGAAGGGTTGAGCAATGAAGAAATAGCACAGCAGCTTGGAATAGCAAAACAAACGGTAAAAAATCAGTTAGTTACCGCCTTAAAAAATATCCGTACTTATATGGAACACCGGCAATCGTTTTTCTCCTTCGCCTTGTTTTATCTGCTAACAAAAAAATAATAATTAATTAACAGCGGCTTAGTACGCTCTTCAACTTTGATTGTCTTCTCTTCAAAGAAGCCCGCATGGACGATCAATCAGAATATATAAAAATCTTATTTTCAAAATACGCTTCGGGGAAAGCCTCTGCAGAGGAGGTGGAGGAGTTTCTGGAATTATTATCTCAGGGTACGTTTGATCAGGAGATCAGCAGCAGCATGCAGGATATAATAAGTAAAACAACCCCTGACGCCTCTTTAGATCACCGAAGGTGGGCCAGGGTGCTGGCCGATATCAAAGAGCAGGGGTTGTTACCCTCACGGAATACAAAACTGCGCTGGAACTTGGGTATTGCCGCATCTATTGCGATTGTCATTGGCAGTTTTATCCTGCTGTTTTATAAAAAACCTCTACCTCAGCAATCCAACCTTAGTTCCACCATTGTTGACAGGTCTCCAGGCCAGAACAGTGCTACGCTAACGCTTGGCAATGGAAAAAAAATAAAACTGATAGCTGCTGCAAATGGGAAATTAGCCGTAGAACCGGGGGCGGTCATAACCAAATCTGCCGAAGGCGAAATAATTTACGATAGTACAGCACAGGCTTCAACCCCGGCTCCAAATCAATACAACACATTAAGCACAGCTAATGGTGAAACATATCATTTAAAGTTACCGGATGGGTCTGAGGTGTGGCTAAATGCAGCATCAAGTTTATCCTATAAAGCGTCCCTGATAGAGGACGGTAAAAGGATGGTCAGATTAACAGGCGAAGCTTATTTTCAGGTCGCAAAAGACAAAAAACATCCTTTCATTGTTGCCTCTGAAAAGCAGGAAATCAAGGTTTTGGGAACACATTTCAATGTCAATACCTATAAAGATGAGCCGGCTGTCAGAACCACCTTGCTGGAAGGTTCGGTACAGATCACATCAGTAAACGGCAACACAATTAAAATGAAGCCGGGGCAGGAAGTATCAATGGTTGGTGCTACTTTCAGTACTGCTAATGTCGATCCGGAAGATGCGGTAGCCTGGACTAAGGACCAGTTACAGTTTGACAATAAAACGGTACCGGAAATTATGCGGCAGATTGCCAGGTGGTACGATGTTCAGGTAATTTTCAATTCGGATATTCCTGAAGGAACATGGACCGGCGCTATATCCCGGCAACGCCGCTTAAGTCAGGTGTTACGTATGATGCAAAAAAGCAACGAAGTCAAG
Source organism: Mucilaginibacter ximonensis (assembly GCF_042686265.1). NCBI lineage: Bacteria > Pseudomonadati > Bacteroidota > Sphingobacteriia > Sphingobacteriales > Sphingobacteriaceae > Mucilaginibacter > Mucilaginibacter ximonensis. The sequence continues at coordinate 1,682,828 of NZ_JBHUPD010000001.1, read as the reverse complement.
TTTAAATTCGACGGAAAAAAACTTTATGTAAGCAAATAAATAGCTAACCCCAATAATTAATTATTCATTAAAACGAGGAATATGGTAAAATAAATACAAGAATTTAAGTCTGTAATATAATAACCAGCCCCAACGGATTGGGACCGGTTACGTTTGGCAATAGCCAAGATCAAAGTATCAACTATTCACTGTGATGTGCCGGCGCTTGGAAACTAAAGCACATCATATAACCAAACTAACACTAATGTACAAAAAAAATGCTGGAATATCAGCCCGGCCTAATAGGCCCTGCCATAAGATTTTGCTGATTATGCGATTAACCACTCTACTATTGTGCGTGTGCCTGATGCAGGTAAGTGCATCTACTTTAGCACAGAAAATAACGCTATCCGTAAAAAATGCCTCACTATCAAAAGTTATTAAAGAAATAAAAGTTCAGGCCAACGTCGACTTTTTCATATCGTCCAACCTATTAAAGCAGAATAAAAATATAACGCTGGATGTAAAAGGCATGGATTTAACAACGGCGTTGGATTTGATATTCAAAGATTTGCCGTTGATATATACCATCGAGGATAAATTTGTTGTGATTACGGAAAAAAAACAACTTTTAATCCGGAATGTGAGCAAAGAAGAGCGTGATATAAAAGTATCCGGACGCCTTGTTGATGCCAAAGGCAAAGCTATAAATGGTGCAACAGTTTCTGTAAAGGGGAAATCGCAATCTGCTGTTTCAGGAGCCGACGGACGGTTCACTATATCGATCGTGGACGAAAATTCCATACTGGTTATTTCCCATATCGGGTTCAAAACTAAAGAAGTTGCGCTGGGGGAACTAACCCATGATATTGTATTGGAAGAATTTGTCTCGCCGCTTGACGAAGTTCATGTGATTGGTTATGGCACAGAAAGCCGCCGGTTTAGTGTTGGTGCGGTTAGCTCTGTCTCAGCTTCTGATATCGAAAACCAACCTGTAACCAACCCCTTGGCAGCATTAGAGGGATTGGTTCCGGGGCTCAACATTACGCCATCATCCGGTGCTCCAGGTGCTGCAATAAGAGTTCAAATACGGGGTCAAAATTCGCTATCGCAAACTGGTTTTGGGAGCAAGCCTTACGACCAACCGCTGTTTGTGATTGACGGCGTGCCGGCTGCAGCTCAGAATATCAACATAAACGCGCTAAATGCTTTTGGTGGCGGCGATGGTACTGAAGGTAACTTTGGCGGTATAAGCCCTTTTAATAGCTTAAATCCTGCGGATATAGAAAGTATAAGCATCCTTAAAGATGTTTCGGCTACGGCCATATATGGAACGCAGGGAGCCAATGGGGTAATTTTGATTACCACAAAAAAAGGGAAAGCGGGCAAAGCACAAGTAAGGGCCGATTTTAATACCGGGTTTAACTCGCCTACCAGAAAGATTCGGCTGCTTAACCGGGAGCAATATTTGGATTACCGGCGAGAATCTGCCAAAAATGATAATGTCGACCTAACTAAGGTTTCGCCGCTTGCTTATCCGGATCTGTTATTGTTTGACCAAAATAAAAACACCGACTGGGTAGATTATTATCTTGGTAAAAACACAGTTAATACCAATGCACATTTGAGTTTGTCTGGCGGGTCAGAGAAAACCACTTATTTGATTTCCACAGGGTTTACTAACTCACAATACAACTTTCCCGGAGATTTTGCTGACAAGCGTTTAACCTTGCATTCCAATCTAAACTATGCGACACCAGACAATCGCTTCAATATTAGTTTTGGGTCTGATTTTTCATATGAAAGAAATAATACCGCCGCAACCACGTCGCTCATTCAGGCCATTTTAACTCCGCCAAATTTCCCTGACTTATATGACGCTGCGGGCAATCCTAACTGGAATTATAAAGGATACAACACCTCTCAATTTGTTCAATATGCTGCCAGCCTGAAGCAACCTAGCATTTTAAGGTCTTATAATCTTATTAACTCCATGACCTTAAGCTATCGGATTATTAGTGATCTGAAAATTAGCGTTAATCTCGGGTATAACCGCATTGCAAGTGATGAAGATCAACGATTGCCTTCAAGTACTATTAACCCACGGTTAGGCGCTGTCTCCATGGCTAATTTTACAAAGAATACTTTCGAAACAATAAATATCGAACCACAGCTCAATTATCAGCATAGTTTTGGCCCTGGCGTATTTAATGCCCTTTTAGGCGGAACATATAAAAACAATAACATCTCAGAAGTACAGCTTAATGGGTCGGGATTTAGCGATGAAGCGCTGCTTGGTTCTATTGGCTCGGCCGCCACTATTCTAGCAACTGATTCTTACAATCCTTATAAATACGTTGGCGCTTTTGCCAGGCTGGGTTATACCTATGATATGAAATATATTATTCAACTGGCCGGCCGAAGAGACGGTTCAAGTAATTTTGGCCCTGGCAGGCAATTTGCAAATTTCGGCTCTGTAGCTCTGGGTTGGATTTTCTCGGAGGAGACGTTTTTTAAAAATGCTATTCCCGTTATATCTTACGGTAAATTGTCCGGAAGTTATGGAACGGTCGGTACAGATGTGACAACCCCTTATCAATACCAGCAACTTTTTGCAGGCGATAATTCAGGGCAAAACTTTCAAGGAACCAGGCCGCTTTATGTCCAGAATCCTTATAACCCGGACTACGGATGGGATACAAAAAAATCAATCAATTTAGGACTTGATCTTGGCTTTATTAAGGACCGTATCCTGTTAAACGTTAATTATTACCGCGACCGGATCGGCAATCAATTGGTCAATTACACCCTTCCATCTCAAACAGGATTTAATGCTGTTCTGTCGAACTTTGCCGCAGTTGTACAGAATAAGGGGATTGAAGTGAATTTGACCTCGAAAAATATAATAGGGAAGAAGTTCTCCTGGAGTACAAGTTTCAATATTTCAGCGAATAGTAATAAATTAATTGCTTTCCCAGGCCTGGAGCAGTCGTCCTATGGAGCGATTTATTCGATAGGAGAGTCGGTTAATACGGTAAAAGGGTATGGCCTTGCTGGCGTAAACCCGCAAACCGGCTATTATCAGTTCTATAAAAGTGATGGCTCTATAACGGATTATCCTAATTACGGGAGTCCATCTTTTGGGGGAGATTTCCGAGCGATAGCTAATACCGATCCGAAATTCATTGGCGGTTTAGGAAATACCATCTCGTATAAACAGTTCAGTTTTTATTTTCAATTTCAGTTTCAGCGCAAGCAACAGGCAAACTATTTACGAAGTCTCTACTTAAATGCACGGCCGGGAACACTGTCAAACCAACCAGTTGAAATTTTAGACCATTGGAAACAGCCGGGTGATAACTCCAGCATTCAAAGGTTAACCAGGGACTTTAACCTTGCCGAGTATTATTTCACCACTTCATCAGGGGCATACAGCGACGGTTCTTATGTACGGCTAAGAACTGCAGCTATATCGTATGTTCTTCCTGCAGGTATCTGCAAAGTCCTCGGGATAGCAGATGGTAAATTTTATATAAGCGGGCAGAATTTATTATTACTGACAAAATATAAAGTTGGTGATCCTGAACTGGCGGATATTTTTAGTTTCCCGATACAAAGAACCCTGAATTTTGGCTTTAACATTAATTTATAGTCTATGAAACCGATTACACGTCTATCCAAAACATATTTAACGGTCATCTTAATGATTGTTGTTGCAGCCACTTCCTGCAAAAAGTTAATACAAATACCCACTAACCCAACCAATAAACTTTCTAAAGACAGAATATTTGCTGACAGCGCCAATATTGTAGCAGCTGTAGCGGGCGTTTACGGCAACTTCGGAGTGACTCAATCAAATTTGGGTTTTGGCAATGGTGCTATTACCATATACACCGGGTTGGCAAGTGACGAACTTATTGTAGGTTCTGAGACGTATACAGCCCCCGCATTTTTTGAGAATACTATATTACCAGATAATTCTATAGTAGCAAGTATGTGGTCTGACGCCTATAAAAACATCTATCAGATCAATATTTGTTTGGACGGGGTTGCTAAAACAACAGCCATCAGCGATAAGCTAAAGCGCCAACTGATTGGGGAATTAAAGACAGACCGTGCATTTTACTACTACTTTATGGCAAATATATGGGGAGGTGTGCCTATAATTACCTCAACAGACTATAAAGTCACCCAGAGCACTCCCCGGGCAACTTTAACTGATGTTTTCAATTTTGTGTTGACCGACTTGAAAGACGCGCAGCAACTATTAACAGCAGCTTATCCGTCAAGCGGTCGAAAACGTCCAAATCTTTACGTGGCGGAAGCTTTGTTGTCAAAGGTTTATTTATATCTCGGCCAATATCAAAATGCGATAGATGCGGCGAGTACTGTGATTAGTTCGCCGCTATACAGGTTAGAAACGCTGGATCGCGTTTTCTTAAGCGAAAGCAGTGAAGCCATTTGGCAATTGCCAGCTAACGGTGCTAACCAGGAAACACCCGAGGGCGCCTCATTTATACCGTTTGACGCAACCTACCAGCCCAATTTTGTGATGTCTCCTCAACTACTTGGCGCGTTTGAGAGCAATGATCCCCGTTTGACACAATGGACTAACGCTAATACAATAGGAACCGACACCTATTACTACCCGAATAAATATAAAAATACGCTTCCGGGGCAAACACCTTTGGAAGACTATATGATATTAAGACTGGCAGATATTTATTTAGTGCGTGCAGAAGCTTTCGCTGAGTTGGAAAAATATACAGAGGCAATGGCAGACTTAAATACAGTAAGAGACAGGGCAGCAGACCGGCCGGATTTAACCGCGGCGTCAAAAACGCAAGCTTTAACTTTAATAGCCCACGAGCGCCAGGTTGAACTATTTTGTGAATGGGGTAACCGTTGGATTGACCTGAAACGTACCAAAATGATTGACGCGGTATTGGGGCCGATAAAGTCATCCTGGGTTCCAACTGATAGTCTCTTCCCGATTCCCAATAATGAGCGACAAGCCAACCCGTACCTGAATCAGAATCCTGGTTACCGATAACATTCATATAAAATGAAATTTTTTTGCTTAGCCATAATTATAATTGGCAGTATCGGTACCTGCATTCCTAAATCGACGGTCGCGCAGTCTGCACGAATAACAAACTCGACATTAAGCATATACCGTGAAACACCTACAAAGTACAGTAATTTGGTACATACCAGGCTCAATGTTCGTTTTGATTACAAAAAGCGCTATTTGTATGGTAAAGAATGGGTTACATTAAAGCCGCAGTTCTACCCAACCGATTCCTTGTCACTTGACGCAAAAGGCATGGATCTAAGGTCGGTAGTTATTGTAAAGAATGGCAGGAACCTTCCGCTGAAGTTTACTTATGACAGCCTTGTAATCAAAGTCCGGTTAGACCGTACTTATTATAGCAATGAAACTTATACCATTTACATTGACTATATCGCCAGGCCAAATGAATTTAAAGCGCAAGGCAGCATGGCCATTGCTGACGCGAAAGGTTTATATTTTGTGAACCCCGACGGTACCGAAAGGGATAAGCCAATCCAAATATGGACTCAGGGCGAGACTGAAGGGTCTTCTGTTTGGTTCCCAACTATTGACAAGCCAAACCAAAAAACTACTGATGAGATCAGCATGACGGTGCCAGCCAAATATGTCACCTTGTCTAACGGTCGTCTGGCATCCCAAAAAGTCAATAGCGATGGGACTCGTACCGATACCTGGAAAATGGAATTGCCGCACTCGCCGTACCTGTTCATGATGGCTGTAGGCGACTTTAAAATTATTAAAGATACCTGGAGAGGAAAAGAAGTCAGCTACTATCTGGAGCCTAAATACGCACCGTACGCAAGGGATATTTTCGGCTTTACCCCAGAGGTGTTGGGTTTTTACTCCAGGCTATTGGGCGTTGATTATCCGTGGAATAAATATTCGCAAATAGTGGTACGCGACTACGTAAGCGGCGCAATGGAAAATACATCAGCTACCCTGCATGGCGATTATGTGCAGGCAACTAAACGTGAATTACTTGATGATTACTACGGCCAGGGCAAAAGCACAATTGTACATGAGCTTTTCCACCAATGGTTTGGTGACTATGTTACTGCGGAGAGCTGGAGTAATTTGACGGTAAATGAGTCGTTTGCTGATTTCAGCGAAACCCTTTGGGCCGAATATAAATACGGTAAAGATGCCGGTGATGCCCACATTAATGCTGACCGGCAAACCTACCTGAGCCAGCCGGCCCTGTACAAAAACAAACTTGTGCGATTTCACTACCACGATAAAGAAGACATGTTTGATGCCGTCACTTACCAAAAGGGCGCCAGCGTGTTGTACATGTTGCGAAACTACCTGGGTAAAGAAGCTTTTTACAAAGGCTTAAATATATACCTAACAACAAACGCCTTTAAAAATGGCGAGGCTGAGCAGTTGCGTTTAGCCCTGGAAGAAGCCAGCGGGCGCGACCTTACCTGGTTTTTTAACCAGTGGTATTTTGGTTCCGGTCACCCCATCTTAGACATCACTTACAAATGGAATGATGCTGCCAAAACCCAGACCGTATACATCAACCAGAAACAGGACGAGGATGCGTTCATCCTGCCGATAGCTGTTGATGTGTATAGTGGTGGCAAGGCAGAACGCAAACAATTCTGGATTCGAAGCAAAATTGACAGCCTGGTATTTCACGCTGATGTAAAACCCAGCTTGATTAACGTCGATGGGGATAAAATGCTATTAGCCCAAAAAACGGATAACAAAACAATTGACGAGTTTGCCTTCCAATACTTTAACGCGCCGTTATACTTAGATCGTTTTGAAGCTATTGATGCTGCAATTAAATTTCAAAAAAATCCCATTGCACAAAAAGTAATAATTGCTGCACTTCATGATAAATATTTTGAGTTGCAGCTTAAAGCGATTCGCGGTGCAGATCTGAATAAGAAGGATGTGTGCGATTTTGCGCAGCCTGTCTTGGTTCAATTAGCCGAACACGATCCGAATACGCTCGTAAGAGCCGCAGCCATTGCGGTATTGGGTAAATTGAAATCGCCAGGAAATAAGGGTCTTTTTAAAAGGGCATTGAAAAGCCAGTCTTACGCCATATTACAGGCTGCTTTGAACGCATTGGTTATGGTGGCTCCGCAGGAGGCTCTAAAAGTTGCCGATACCTTTATCAATGATAGTTATAACGGATTAAAACAAGCCGCATTGATGACCTACGCAACGGCAGGTGCTGATAATGAATGGCCAATGGTCTATAATGCGTTTATCGATGGATCACCTCAGACCCAATTTGACCTCATCCAAAAAATTGGCGGTATGACCGGAAGACTTCGTTCGGTAAACAATGCAAAAAAAGGTATTGAGGCTATCATTGAATTCGGCAAGAAATATGAAGCCTATGGTTTAGGGGTAAAGGTAACGCGAATTTTAAAAGAGATCGAAGAGGCTAGAGCGAAAGCCGGAGACGCATCTTTAAACTCAGAAATTGAAAAAGGCATCGCCGTTTTAACCGGATCGGGTGGCAAATAACCGGATTATTTAAACTCAAGTTTAACAAAAACAAAATTAACTCTAAATGACAACTAATATAATCAGAAAACGTGCTTTGGCTATTAGCCTAAGCATAAAAGGTATCTTTCTCACATTAATACTATCGCAACTGTGTGTTTACCACTCTTTTGCGCAAACCGATAATGAACCAAAAAAAGTAGACAGCTTGCGGAACGAAAACTTAAAGCTGATTTACAATGAAAAAGATCCTGAAAAGAAGGAAAAGGTATTCCATTTGTGGCTTCAAAGCTATCCACCGCTAAAGAGTGATTCTGCAGAACGGGTAAAATATGACTACGCGGGCTATTCTGTAGCTGCTGCTTACGCAAGAGTGAACAATGTTACAAAAGCTATGCAATATGCAAATCAGTTTGAAACTATCAATTGGAAGGCGCAAGGATGGTGGAACGTTGCGTCGGAGCTCGAAAAGAACGGGCATTTTAAAGAAGCGGTTGAACTCTACAAACGAGCATACGCCCATTCATATAGTTGTGTAATTTCAAATAATTATGATTTAGCTGTGCAAATTGCCGCCGCGGGGTATCAGCTTTATGCCAAGTCATTAATTAAATTATACATTAAGCTAAAAAAATATCCTGAGGCCCTGTCGGCTCTGAAGCAGTTATGTGGGCGGCCGGAGTATGCAGATACCGAAGCTTACCAGGACTATGCTTCAATACTCATGCGGGTGGGCAATGACCGTGAAAGTTTTAATGTGCTGGATAAAGCTGCCAGATTGGGTTTAGCTAACGAAGCTATGACGAACGATTTGAGGACATTATTCAAAAAATTGAACGGAAACGGAGCCAACTTAAATGATTATATGGCGGCTGTCAACAAAGCTATGAGAGAAAAAATCAGGGAAGATGTGGCAAAAACTATGGTTAGTGCCCCTGCCGCAAATTTTAGCTTAAAAGATTTGGACGGAAAAACCATTTCTTTGTCAGAGCTGAAAGGGAAAACTGTCGTTCTGGATTTTTGGGCAACCTGGTGCGGGCCTTGTAAAAGTTCCTTCCCGATCATGAAGGCCGCGCTAGAGCGATTTAAGAATGATCCTAATGTAATGTTCTTGTTTATCCACACTTACGAACGTGACGCCAATGCCTCAACGCTTGCGAAAAATTACATCAACGAAAATCATTATCCCTTTGAGGTATTGATGGACCTGAAGAATACGGAGGGGGCTAATCCTGTAGCCGAGCGCTACAAACTCAGCGGACTCCCAACTAAAATGGTCATTGATGGAAATGGTAATATTCGTTTTTCGGTAGTTGGTTTTTCGGGCACCAATGAAGCTGCGGTAGAAGAATTATGTACTATGATCGAATTGGCAAAAAAGGCAGGTTGAAGCGCTATATTAATACCGTACAGTCGTATAAAACCTTGGAGCGTATTTTCCTGCAATGGTTGGCCGCGTTGGCCGCCTGTCCCCGGCGCTGCAGGCTGCTACTGAGCTAATATAAGTCCCTTATCTCATGCTGCGACCAGTCTGATCTATGTAAGATTGGTCGCGGCAGGGGCTAAGCTTGGTTCGAATGAGAAAAACTGTTTCGTAGATTTTTATAGATTTACTGTATGGTTATGGTGCTTTTGTTTTTCAATGTCGGTTTTTGGCGGAGTTGACTTCAATAATTGATAGCGCATAGCGTATTTTACCAGTGCCGGTGTGTTTCTTACGCCGGTTTTATTAATCATAGCCTGGCGGTGTCCCTCAACTGTGCGACGGCTGGTAAAAAGCTGATCTGCAATTTCCTGGTTAGTTGCACCATCGGCAATTAATTGTAATACTTCCAGTTCACGCGGCGAAAAGTCAATCATAGGTTCGGCATATAAGCCTGGTGTATCTTGTCCCTTTATAAACAATTGCGCAAGTTTCGCTGCCAAATGTGTGCATATATAGTTTTTACCATGATACACTTGTCTAATCGCAAAAAGTAATTCTTCGCGGGAGATAGACTTGTTGATATAGCTTTTGATGCCTGATTTAAAAGCATCGGCCATATAACACTCCTGATCTTCGAGCGTAAAGACGATTGTTTTTATAAACGGAAAATGGCGACTGAAATGTTGGGCCAATAAGATGCCGTTCATGTTAGGCAAGTGGACATCGGTTAAAACCACGTCAGGTATTTTTCCCGCTCTGACCAGGTTAAGCAGTGCTTCCCCGTCTTGTGCGTAGCCAATTACATTAATTTCCGGTTCATTAGCCAGCAAATTAGTAATACCATCCAAACTATTTTTGTCGCTGTCAGCGATTAACACACGTATCATATACTGTTTGATAATTTAACTGTTAAAAAAATAACGGCAACTTAATTTGCCGCAATACGCGGCCACGGATTTGAAATTTGCTATAGTATTAATTTAATTTTTTTACCAATGTTTTGATTAAATGAAATTTTGATGAAATACCGTATTTGTCGCAATTTGTATTTATACGTATTTAGGGGCTGTTCCTCGGCGTAAATTTCACATTGCATGCTTCAATCTGCCCTTAAGTTGAGTTTAATTTTAAGTTAAAAGTTATTTATAATAAAAAGCGGAGATTGTAGACATACCAGGATGTTATGATTGCTTTTTGCGTTAACATGTAACCGCCTACGATATGTGAGCCGAAGGTATAATGGTTTTCAACATTAGCCACCCTTCAAACCGTAAAGGTTTAAATTTTCGTAAATCAAAAAGTTAAATCATCGTGTTAGTGATCTTATGAAAATAATTTTGACAGGTGGTACCGGTTATATCGGAAAGAGGTTGCTTCCCGTTTTGCTTCAACAAGGGCATCGGGTTGTTTGCGCGGTTAGGGATAAGCAACGTGTAGATTTGAAGAAATACCAGGCGCGGCAGGTTGAATTGGTGGAATGTGACCTGCTTATGCCAGATACGCTCAATGCGCTTCCTAAAGACATTGATGCAGCTTACTATCTGGTGCATTCAATGACCGGCGAAGACTTTGAAAACCAGGAGAAAATATCGGCCGAAAATTTCATTAAGTATTTAGATAAAACTACGGCCAGGCAGTTAATTTACCTGGGGGGAATCGTCAACAGCAAGGAGTTGTCACCTCATTTGCAATCCAGAAAAACAGTTGAAGATACTTTGGCGCAAGGTAAGGTGCCGTTGACCGCTTTAAGGGCGGGTATCATCGTTGGGTCGGGGAGCGCATCGTTTGAAATTATCCGTGACCTGGTGGAAAAATTACCTCTTATGGTAGCCCCTAAATGGTTGAATACAAAGTGTCAACCCATAGCTGTAAGAAATGTGATACAATTTTTGTCAGGGATATTAGACCATAAAGAAGCGTTTGGTCAGCATTTTGATATCTGCGGGCCTGATACACTTACCTATAAACAAATGCTGCTGCAGTTTGCACAGGTTCGTAAATTGAAAAGACGAATTATCATCGTACCGGTAATGACGCCACGCGTATCATCTTACTGGTTATACTTTATGACGTCTACCTCTTACCGTTTAGCTATAAACCTGGTGGATAGCATGAAAGTAGATGTGATAGGTATTCCGAATGATCTGGCTAAACAGTTAAAAATCAAACTTATCCCGTATAAAGAATCGATAAAGATGGCGTTTGATAAAATCGAGCAAAATTTGGTTTTGTCGGCTTGGAATGATTCGGGGAGTGCTGTCTTTAAAAAAGGCCTTGCCGCATATATCGAGGTACCGAAATTTGGTGTTTTTCAGGATAAAAAAACAGAAAAAACGCCAGATACAGCGCAAGCCGAAGCTAAAATATTTGCTATCGGTGGTCGGTCGGGCTGGTATTATGCCAATTGGCTTTGGGCTTTTCGGGGTTGGCTTGACAGATTGTTCGGCGGTGTGGGCTTGCGTAGGGGCAGAAAAAACGCAAGCGAGGTAAGTGCAGGCGATGCTTTGGATTTTTGGCGGGTCATCCTGGCCGACCGCGAAGCCAAACGGCTGCTGCTTTATGCTGAAATGAAGCTACCTGGCGAAGCATGGCTGGAGTTTTCAATTGGTGAAAATCAATGCGTACATCAAACTGCAACCTTTCGTCCTCACGGTGTAGCCGGGCGTTTATATTGGTATGCAATGCTGCCCTTTCACCATTTTATTTTCAGGGGGATGTTACACGAGATTGCTAAATGATTTTTACCCTTTAATGCTTTAACGCAATCCCTTATATTCAATGTAAAACACGACGATAATTCATTGTAAGTCAAACAAAATTTTAAAAATTCGATTATTTGTCTAAGTTTGTATTATAAAAAATTAGACAAAATGAATTACTCCATTTCTGATTTAGAGCAGCTTTCAGGAGTTTCAGTACACAATATACGTATCTGGGAAAGGCGATACGGTGCACTCAGCCCGTCAAGAACTCCCGGAAACGTGCGTTTTTATGACGACGATCAACTAAAGCGCTTATTAAGCATAGCCGGGCTATACCACGCGGGCTATAAAATTTCAAAAGCATGCCGGTTAAGCTCAGATGACATGGGGAAGCTACTGAAGGAGGAGGTGGATAATACGTTGCCGGCTGAAAACCGGTACAGTTATTTTATATCTCAAATTATAAGCAATGCTCTTGTTTTTGACGAACGCGGTGTTAATGATCATATTGCTAAATCCTTCCGGCAAAACGGTGTTGCAGAAACATATAAATTTGTGATCTACCCTATGTTGGTGCGTATTGGATTGATGTGGTTGACCGAATCGCTATGTCCTGCACAGGAACATTTTCTTTCATCAATTATACGGCAAAAATTATTTGCGGCAATTGATGGCACCGTAGGTCAGCAAGCCGGCAAGCAAAAATGGCTGTTGTTTTTACCTGAAGATGAAGACCATGATATAGGCCTTTTACTCGCAAATTATCTGCTGAGAGCAGCCGGTCATCAGGTTGTTTATCTTGGAGCTAAAGTACCTTTAACTGCTGTTAGTAACACAGTAACTGCGACGCAGCCGCACAATCTGATGCTTTTTATGACCAGGGTAAGACCTATTGATGATGCACAACTATATGTGACCCGTCTGGCAGCGCTATTTCCTTCAGCGCAAATTTATATTTCGGGCAATAAAAATGTTATGAGCGGCCTTAAATGTGCTGATAATATCCACTGGTTAGCAACTTTGCCGGATTTTGAGAAACTAATCAGTGAATAGTTATGATGCAAAATGAACCCAAAAATATAATTGTTATAGGTGCGGGCTTTGCCGGCCTGAGCGCTGCCGCCTACCTGGCCAAAGCCGGGCATAGCGTTAGCGTTATTGAAAAGAACGCCGAGATAGGCGGCCGTGCCAGGCAAATTCGCACAGATAAAGGGTATACGTTTGATATGGGTCCGAGCTGGTATTGGATGCCGGATGTTTTTGAACGCTTTTTTGCCGATTTTGGATACAAGGCGTCTGATTTTTACACGCTAACCAAATTAGACCCCCAATATGCCATTGTGTTTGGTAAAGAGGATATTATGAATATACCTTCTGATATGACGGGCATTGCCCGGCTTTTTGAAGGACTGGAAAAAGGCGCGGCAGATGCGTTGAAATCCTTTATGAGCGAAGCTGCCTATAAATATAAAGTCGGTATTGAAAAACTTGTTTATAAGCCGGGTCTTTCCCTGTTGGAGTTTGCAGATATCGACCTGATTCGGGGAGCGTTTCGCCTGCAGGCTTTTACATCGCTAAGTAAACATGTCCAAAAAAACTTTAAGCATCCTCAATTACGGGCGCTGATGGAGTTTCCTGCATTATTTCTGGGTGCTATAGCCCAGGACACGCCGGCGCTTTATAGCCTGATGAATTATGCGGGTTTGGCTTTAGGTACGTGGTATCCGCAAGGAGGCTTCGGCCAGGTTACCGCAGCGATGAAAACCGTTGCCGAAAATGCCGGTGCGAAGTTTATTACAAACGAAAGCGTTACCGGCTTTGAAATAAATAATAAGCGGGTTAGTAAGGTAATTACAAATCGCGGTAGCTATGAGGCTGAGGGCGTTATAGGCGCCGCCGATTATCACCACATTGACCAACAACTGATTGACGCGAAGTTTCGTAATTACGATCAGGCTTATTGGAATAAAAGGACTATGGCGCCTTCTGCCTTAATATTTTATATTGGCGTTAAGCGCAAGGTGCAAAGGCTTATACATCACAATCTGTTTTTTGACGAAGCTATTGAAACCCACGCAGATGAGATATACAAAAATCCCCAATGGCCGTCAAAACCTTTATTTTATGTATGCTGCCCGTCTAAAACCGACTCGACGGTAGCGCCGGCGGGTCATGAAAATGTGTTTATCCTGATGCCTTTGGCCACAGGTATAAAAGATAGCGAAGCGTTACGTGAAATTTATTTTGATACCATTATGACCCGCCTGGAAACTTACTGCGGCGAGGACATCAGGTCAGCCATAGATTACCGCAAAAGCTATTGCATTGCTGACTTTGTAGCCGATTATAATTCTTTTGGCGGCAATGCCTATGGACTGGCAAACACGCTCCGTCAAACCGCGGTATTAAAGCCTTCGATAAAAAACAAGCACCTGCAGAATATATTTTTTGCAGGTCATTTAACCGTGCCGGGACCCGGGGTTCCGCCGGCAATAATATCCGGAAATGTCGCTGCAAATCAGCTATTAAATTACTTGAAAAACTGAGATATGAAAGAGAAGTTTGACCGCCTGTCAGCAGAATGCAGTAAACTGACAACCCGACGCTACAGTACCAGTTTCTCCATGGGTATCAGTTTCCTGGATAAAGAGCTCCATGGGCCTATTTATGCAATTTATGGCTTTGTAAGGTTAGCAGATGAGATTGTTGACAGTTTTCATGACTACAATAAAAAGCAGTTGCTGGAGCAGTTCAAAAAAGACTGCTTCGAGGCCATTAACCTGGGCATAAGCTTAAACCCAATACTGAATGCCTTTCAGCATACGGTAAATAAATATCAAATAGATCATCAGCTGATTGAGCAGTTTCTTCACAGCATGGAAATGGATCTGAGCAGCCAGCAGTATGATCAGCAAAGTTATGAAGAATATATCCTTGGATCAGCCGAAGTTGTGGGGCTGATGTGTTTATATGTTTTTACCGGTGGAAACAAGAATAGTTATGAAGTACTGAAACCTAAGGCCATGCGATTGGGAGCGGCCTTTCAAAAGATCAACTTTCTGCGCGACATTGGCGCCGACTACCTGCAGTTAAACCGCACCTATTTTCCTGAAATAGACTTAGCTAATTTTACCGAGAACGATAAGAAAAAGATAGAGGAGGATATTGAAAAAGATTTTGATGCGGCGTTGGAAGGTATCCGGGAATTACCCAGATCATCAAGACGGGGCGTTTATCTGGCGTATCAGTATTACCGGGCTTTGTTCGAAAAAATACAGCTTGCAAGGGCTTGTGCCGTATTTTCAAAAAGGTTCAGCGTATCTAACAGCCGAAAGCTTGTTTTACTTGTTAATACGTTGCTTAAACATAAATTGAATTGGATATGAAAATCGTGATCGCGTTGATACTCATTGGAATTAATACGATACAAAACGGTTATGATTTAATAGCCATAAGGACGGCTTACGTAGCTGCGGCAACGCATAAATCAGGACTTCTTCATCTGAAAAAAATCTTAGCCGCTGCACCAGCTGACCCTCTGATTAACTGTTATCGTGGGGCTGCCGAAATGATCGAAGCTAAATATGCTTTAAATCCGTTAAATAAGCTAAGCGCATTTGACAAGGGGAAGCAATTAATTGAACAGGCAATTGCCGCAGATTCTGACAATGTTGAGTGCCGTTTTATCCGCTACGGTATTCAGCGAAATTTGCCGGCTGTTCTCAGTTATCATAGTCATCTTAAAAATGACAGTACATTAATTAATAACCGGCTTGATACAATAACAGACCAGGATTTAAAGAAGCGTATAATAAATTTTATAAAACGGGGGTGATGATGTTGGAAGAAGTGATACTGGTAGACGAGAATGATACCGTGTTAGGAAAGATGGAGAAAATGCAGGCCCATGTAACCGGCGCTTTGCATCGTGCCATATCTGTGTTCGTATTTAATGGCGGTGGCCAGCTGTTACTTCAAAAGCGGGCCGGTACTAAATATCATTCACCTGGTAAATGGAGCAACACTTGCTGTACGCACCCGCATCCCGGAGAAACAAATGCAATTGCTGCCAGGCGCAGGTTAAACGAAGAGATGGGCATGGATTGCGAGCTGATTGACTGGTGTGATTTGCTTTATCGGGCGGAGTTTGATAACGGTTTAATAGAACATGAGTATGACCATATTTTTATTGGTGTAACTAATCGTTTGCCGGTACTTAACCCTGCCGAGGCAGAAGCATATGAGTATGTAGAAATGGATAGGTTAAAACGGCTGATTGAGGAATATCCCGAACGTTATACACCCTGGTTGAGTTTATGTCTTGAAAAGATCGATTTAAAAAGAAAGGAAAATGAAAGTCTTGCTTAATATTCTGATTGGTATAAGCTCATTCGCGTCGATGGAAGCTGTTGCCTGGTTGGCGCATAAATACCTTATGCATGGCTTTTTGTGGGGATTGCACAAAGACCATCACCACAAAGAGCACTATGGTGTTCTTGAGCACAATGATTTCTTTTTCTTGATTTTTGCAACTCCCGGCATGGCTTGTCTGGCTATTGGCATTTACACCACTGCAAATTATGCGTTGTTTATTGGCATCGGCATTTCGCTTTACGGGCTGTGTTATTTTCTGGTTCATGACATATTTATCCACCAGCGTATCAAATTGTTCAGAAACAGTAACAATTCTTATTTGCTGGGTATACGCCGTGCGCATAAGGTGCATCACAAGCACTTAGGTAAAGAGCATGGAGAGTGCTTCGGGATGCTATGGGTGCCAAAAAAGTTTTTCAAAGAGAAGAAAAATCAGGTTTCATGATCAGTCAGACCTATATATTGATTGATCTGTTGAGCGTGATTGTGCCCCTGGCGGCTTCTTTCCATCCGGCAAGCATGCTTTACCGGCGGTGGTACGCCCTGTTTCCAGCGATTGTAATAACAACTATTGGATATTGTATATGGGACGCCTGGTTTACGCAAATGGGTATCTGGGGGTTTAACAGGCATTATCTTTTAGGCGTGAATCTTTGGAATCTACCACTTGAAGAAGTGCTTTTTTTTGTATGTATACCATATGCCTGCGTATTTACTTTTGATAGCGCATCTTCGTTGATTCCTGATCAACAAATGAGCCGTGGGCTTAAAATTTTTAACATTGTCCTGGCGGTGCTATTTGCCATTATTGCAATCATCTATCGCAACAACTATTACACAGCAAGCGCTTTTGCGGTTCTGGCTTTACTTGTATTATTAGCCGGTGTTAAAAGAGTATCATGGATGAAGCGCTTTTATATGGTGTATGCCGTTTTACTTATTCCTTTTCTTATTGTAAACGGCTTGCTTACGGGTACCGGCTTGGCGGCTCCCGTTGTATGGTATAATAACGCTGAAATTATCGGGCCACGGATATTAACTATACCGGTCGAAGATGTTTTTTATGGGATGGGTCTTGTACTGGTAAATGTGTGGATTTATCAGGAAATTCTCAGTAAAAAGAATCAGATAGCAAACGCCGCAATAGCGAACGGATAATTGAGAATGACGAAATAAACAACTTATGATTGGAATGAAAAAGGGAAGTGAATTTTTGCTCGGACTAATTGTAATTACAGCGTCGGTCATGGTAGCTAATTTGGTTTCATGCGTAACAATTCCAAAAGGGGCCAATGCTGTAAAACCATTTAACAAGGAAAAATATCTGGGTAAATGGTATGAGATTGCGCGGATGGATTTTAAGTTTGAACGCGGGCTTGACCATGTTACGGCCACCTACTCTTTATTGGATGAAAATACAATCCGTGTGGACAATAAAGGGTATAGTGCTAAGGATATGAAATGGAAACAAAGTGTCGGCAAAGCCAAACTCGCCGGGCTGCCTAATGAGGGACGTTTAAAGGTGTCGTTTTTTGGGCCTTTTTATGCAGGTTATAATATCATAGCAATTGACCATGATTACAAGTACGCGCTAGTTGCAGGTAATAATTTGAATTACTTATGGTTGCTTTCCAGATATAAAAATATGCCGCAGCATATCAAGGACGAATATTTAAGCCTGGCAAAGTCATTAGGATACCGCACTGAAAAATTAGTCTGGACTAATCAGAAAAATTGAACCGCTATTTTAGATGTACGGTTCAGTTATCAACTAAGCCACAACTTTAATTATGATCAAAAATGTGGCTTATAGGTGTCAGTTTTAACCTTCGCCTTCAAATCGTGCAAAATATTATACAGGCCAAAATTGGTACGATTGATATAGATAAAATGCTTCACGCCTCTGGGCTGTTTAAATTCCGGCATTTTTGAAATGCTTTCGCCAAAAGCATATAAATCATCAAAGAAGGAGTTTTGCCCGAAGTTAAATTCCGGAACGATATAAGGTCTGGCAAATAGGCTCACCATTTGTTTATAAACGGAATAATAAAATTTGACCTGATCTTGCGTGTCAGTCGCATGTATCATTTCCAGTTCGCGAAATGCTTTTATCGTTTTCGCTTCATCCCCGAGCGTATTTCCTGAGATCAGAGAGAAAAATGGCGTGTAAAAGTCGTCCGGCATCTCTTTGATACAACCAAAGTCAATAATGCCTAATTTGCCGTCCGGAGTGATCAGAAAGTTACCCGGATGAGGATCTGCATGTACCGCACGCAATTCATGCTGCTGAAAATTATAAAAGTCCCAAAGCGCCTGCCCCAATTGATTTCTTAATTCTTGTGGTGGATCAGTCTTTAAAAACTCGCGTAGGTGCTGCCCCTCCAGCCAATCCATGGTGATGATGCGTTTGCTGGATAACTCCGGATAATAATGCGGAAAGATCACATTTTTCAGATTGGCACAAGCGCCGGAAAATTCCAATGACCTGCGAACTTCTAATTCGTAGTCTGTCTCTTCTAAAAGGCGTTCTTCAACCTCCTTCATATAGATATCCAGATCCTTTCCACTTACGCCCATTATTCTGAAAGCGAAAGGCTTCACTAATTTCAGGTCGGATGATATCGAATCGGAGACACCCGGATATTGGATCTTCACCGCAAGTTTTTTACCATTTAATTCGGCGCGGTGCACCTGTCCGATAGACGCTGCGTTTGTAGACTTCAGATCGAACTTGTCAAAGATCTTATCGGGAGATTTCCCGAAATATCTTTTAAAAGTCTGATATATCAGCGGGCCAGATAAGGGCGGTGCATTATATTGCGACTGAGAAAACTTGTCTACGTAAGCCTGTGGAAGCAGGTTTTTATCCATGCTAAGCATTTGGGCAACTTTGAGGGCGCTGCCTTTCAATACACTCAGCGACTCATAAATATCGGCTGCATTTCCTTCGTCAAGTTCTTTGCGGTCAATATCAGGATTGAAAAGTTTTTTTGAATAATGCTTAATGTAATTTCCGCCTACTTTCAGGCCGGCTTTTACAAACGTGCCCGAACGCTCTAATTTGCTGGTGGGAATGCTTTCTTGTACTTTGGTTTGCTCGTCTGACATTAATTAGCCTCACTAAATTTCATAAACCCCTTCAGGTCACCGTTCTGTGCCAGAAACTTACCGTAGTCAATCAGGTTATCAATAGGCGAACGCTGAAACAGATCAAAAGTTACGTTTAGGCCCTTTTCAATCGCTTCATCGGTTTTCTCAAAACCGGCGGATTCATCTTTAACCCAAAAATGAAGTATAAATACAAGTTGACCCCACAGGGCATCTTTGTAGCGTTTGGCGAAAAACTTTCTATCAGTAAGTTCTCCACTTTCCAGCCCTTCATTTAGTATTTCAGCTGCAAAGTCGATAAATAAGGCTTTTAATCCGTCAAATACAAAAGGTGTGTTAAGCCCTTTAGGGGTATTACGTAGGCTGTAAATTGCAAAACTTCTGCTTTTTTTCAATTGTTCAAAAAAACCGTAAAAAAATGAAAGAGCCTTCTCTCTGGCAGCATAGCCTGCCCATACTTCCTGGCCTTTCACTTCGTCTATTACAGATTTGCCCATGTCGGTCCAGATGCTTTGTTCCAAAGCGTCAAATGAGCCAAACAGTTCGTAGAATTCAGCTTCGCTCATTTGCAGGTTTTTTGCAAAAATATACACCGACTTTGGTCTTGAGCCTTCTGTTAAAACATGATCGATGTAAGCGTTTCTAATATTTTCTTTATCAGCCATAACTTTGGTTTTGTATATCAAATTTACGGATACCATTGGCCCTAAATGTCAGCAAAATTCAATAAAAGCCGTTAATTTGATAGTATTAAGAGGTTTGAAGAATATTATTAATATAACTCAATATCTATCTCATTATTATAACAATCGTTTCAGCTTCATACTTGGCCGTTAGATATATTTTTTTGCCCGTCTCTTTGAATTTTCTGGTCTTAAAGCTAATTATCACATGCAATGCATTTTTTTTAATTAATTAAGATTTAGGCATACCTTTACCGCATGATACGGCGACTTATGATTTTCCTGATGACTGCGCAAATGCTTTTTGGAAGTATTGCCTTGCCATTGGGCGATTTTTCGTTGTTGAAGCAATTGCCTGCAATGTATCGCGCCTACGAAAAGATAGCCGATCCTGATGAGAAAGGTGTACTTGATTTTGTGGGTGATTATCTGTTGAATGGGAAAGACCTGCTGGGTCATAATCAACATGACCAACCTGCCAGAGCCTGCGATCTGCAATTTCAGCATGCTATGGCTTTCGCTGTTATCATTCATGCTAACGCCCCATTGCTTGGTCCGGTATTAATGCCGGCTCAATCTGCGTATACCGTTAGCTATTTACCTATTGCTTTAAGCTATTACCATCCTTCGCTATTTCGTCCGCCTTTGGCTTAAGCGTACCCCCGCTTTTTTATTCATTCTTTTAGTTTAAACAACACGCTATTTTTTATGCGCAAAATCTATTTATGGGTTGTGCTGCTGCTGATTTCTGTTTCGGCTAGCGCGCAACATACTTTGCATTTGGTTATTAAGGACGATGAAACCAAATTACCGCTGGCGGGCGCTACCGCCACTATTACTCAACTAAATATTATCTCCCTTTCAGATACCAATGGTGGCATTAACATGCCTAACATCCCAACCGGGAAATATGAGGTTAGCGTAAGTATGGTTGGGCATTTTGTCCGGGACAAGGAACTGTCCTTCCCGTTGAAAAATGCTGACCAGCCGGTAGAAATTTATCTGGAGCCCATGTCGGGCGAGTTGGCAGAGGTGGTAATACAAACCAACCGCACGGGCCATAACCGCAGCGAGGTGCCTACGCGCATTGAGGCCCTGCCTGCCGAAGAGCTCGACGAAAAAGGCACCATGCGCCCCGGTGATATTAAGATGCTGCTGGGCGAGATAACCGGCATACATGTGCAGGCCACATCGGCAGTGAGCGGTACTGCAAGTTTCAGGATACAGGGGCTTGATAGTCGCTACACCCAATTGCTTCAGGACGGTTTGCCTATGTACGACGGTTTTTCAGGCGGACTGAGCCTGGTGCAGGTATCGCCGCTTAATTTAAAACAGGTAGAGATCATCAAAGGATCAGCTTCAACTTTGTATGGCGGAGGTGCAATTGCCGGTTTGGTTAACCTGATCAGTAAAACGCCTGCCGCTAAACCCGAGCTGAGTTTCCTGATTAATCAAAATTCAGCAAAAGGAACGGATGTAAGCGGTTTTTATAACCGGAAATACAAAAATATCGGTACAACAATTTTCAGCTCATATAACTACAACGGGGCTTTTGATGCCGGCAATACCGGCTTTTCGGCGGTGCCAAAAACCAATCGTTTTTCTCTGAATCCTAAGATATTCTGGAAGATAGGTTCCAAAGATTCGCTGTGGCTCGGTGTGAATGTTTTACATGAGAACAGGCTGGGTGGCGATATGCAGGTTATTGCTGGCAATACCAACAGCGAGCATCAATATTTTGAGCGTAATACCAGCAATCGGCTGTCTTCGCAGTTTTCGTATACACACAAACTGGATAGCAACACCAGGTTCAATTTCAAAAATACCGTCGGCTATTTTAGCCGCACCTTAAGCCAACCGGCATTTAATTTTAAAGGCAATCAGGTATCCTCGTACACCGAAGCTAACTATGTGCTAAACGGTAAAATTACCGGTTGGGTAGCAGGTATCGACGTTTGGACAGACCAACTGAAACCCCAGTCAGGTAACGCCAGTCTGGCTTATTCTCGTAACACCTATGGGGCGTTTGTGCAGAATACATTTAAACCCGCTAAGTGGTTTGCGCTTGAAAGCGGGTTACGGCTGGACGGTAATTCACCCTCGCCTGCGTCGCCTTCAAATGGTTGGTTTTTGCTGCCGCGGATAAATACCTTGTTCATCATTGATAATCATTGGAGCAGCCGCCTGGGTGGCGGGCTGGGTTATAAAATGCCAGATATATTTAATGACGACGCCGAGGAACAAGGCTATCGTTACCTGCAACCTCTAAACCTGGGTGCAACTAAAGCAGAGCGATCTGCCGGAGCCAATGCAGACATGAACTATAAAGGTGCTTTGGGTGATACCTTCTTACAATTAAACGCGTTAGTGTTTTTAAACCGGGTTAATGATCCGCTGGTATTGCAGCACAATGCTTTTGTGAATGCGCCGGGTTATCTGATTAGCAAAGGCGCAGAAACAAATGTCAAATTGCTGATGGATGAGTTAGGTATTTACTTTGGATATACCTACGTGGACGTTCAACAACATTTTAATGGCTCTGGCAAGCTGCAGACACTGACACCCAAAAATCAATTAAACGCCGACCTCACCTACGAAGTCGAGAATAGTTTTCGCGCCGGTGTTGAGGGGTTTTATACCGGTTCGCAACTACTGGGCGACGGCGCAGTGGGGCGGTCATATTGGACGTTTGGCCTGCTGGTACAAAAAATGTGGAAGCACTTTGATATTTTTATCAATGCCGAAAACCTTACCGACCAACGCCAAAGCCGTTGGGGTACCATTTATACCGGTACCATAACCAATCCGGTATTTAAAGACATTTATGCTCCGCTTGATGGTAGGGTAGTAAATGCGGGTATTCGTTTAAAGGTGTTGTAAGTAAAAGTCGAGGGGTCGGGAAGTCATTTATAAAGCCTGTAACTAATTTACAGGCTTTTAGCATTTTAAATTAGCCTAACCGGGATTTTTCACTTACACCGCCGG
The DNA here is from genome assembly GCF_042686265.1 of Mucilaginibacter ximonensis. Taxonomy (NCBI): domain Bacteria; kingdom Pseudomonadati; phylum Bacteroidota; class Sphingobacteriia; order Sphingobacteriales; family Sphingobacteriaceae; genus Mucilaginibacter; species Mucilaginibacter ximonensis. The sequence continues at coordinate 1,660,031 of NZ_JBHUPD010000001.1, read as the reverse complement.
TAATATATTTATGTAAGCTTTGTTGGATCAGTCGTGTCCAGGCTATAGTGCATCCATCGTAACATTCAACAGCTGGTTGCAAGCCGGCATGTGTAAAACATAACTGGGTCTTGTCGCCATTTTTACTGATCTCAAAAATTATTTTGGTGCCGGTCCATTCGTCTTTTCGTTCTATAAAATTGAGCTTGCTGTCGGTAACCAGCCATACTACTTTCCGGTCGGCAATCATTTCAATAATTTCTTGCCTTGAATAGTGCATGTCTTCGTAACGGTACTCAAATTGGTCATTTAGTTTTGCCGCATTGCCTTTAATGTCCCCCCACCACCAATTTTGAGGGCTATTTACTGCTTTAAAAACTTGCGCTGGCGTTTGGTCAACCACCAGTGTCGTAGTGAAATTTGTTGTTGTCATGTCAATTGTATTGTTAATTAAAATTTATCAAACGATACCTAAAACGATTAATTAATTTGTAACCGTTCGGTTACGTAAAATTAACTCACTAACATTTAATTACAACGGGTAAATTTAGACAACTTTAAAGGGTAATTTGGACAAGGTGCCGCTGTGTGTTTATGGTATAATTAGGTGTTTAACACCGTAGTTGGTTGAAATACCAGATGATTATTGAAACTAAACATTAGTAAATGGCGTTTTTAGTGCATGAAGAGGTTATGTTTGAGCATTTTATTAACTTGTTTGGTGCAGTTGCTTACTGCTCAAAATAAAAAACCCGCAATTGCCTTTGCCAGCGATACACAAGAGCCTATGTGGATTGAGACACTGTGGCTTAAATCTGACCATAACTTGCAGGCTACTAAGATGATATTTGAAAATGTAGATAGCCTGCGCCCTAAAGCCTTTTTTATTTTGGGTGATGTCGTGTCGCTTGGAAAAAGTAAAAAAGCATGGAAAAATATCGACCGGTATATCGGGCAGGCCGTTAAAGATTCCATTCCCATTTATGCTACCCTGGGTAACCACGAAGTAATGTTTAACGCTAAAAAAGGAATACTCAATTTTAAAAAGCGTTTTACGGCATACAATCCGCTTGGTTATGTAGAAGTTATAGACTCAGTTGCCGTGATACTGCTTAATTCAAATTTTGCAGAAATGTCGGCTTTAGAGATTGACCGGCAAAATAAATGGTATAGTAATGAACTGGACTCGCTGGATAACGATAACGCCATCAAACTGACTATTGTTGGTTGTCACCATTCGCCTTATACCAATAGTACGATAGTAAAACCTTCGGCAGACGTCAGGCAAAATTTTGTGCCGCCATTCATCAAATCAAAAAAAGCGATATTGTTCCTGTCCGGGCATTCGCACAACTTCGAGAGTTTTAAAGTGCAGGGGAAATATTTTCTGGTAATAGGAGGGGGCGGTGGATTGCATCAACCATTACGGGCTAACAATGCGCAAATGCATGATCTTACAGAAGATTATAAACCCGCATTTCATTACCTGGAGGTAAAAAGAGCGGGTAATACGCTTAATGTATTATCGCGTAAGTTAAGCCCTGATTTTAAAGGGTTTAGTGACGGCTATTTTCTTCAGATAACCAAATGATGTTGGTAAAGGATGTTTTCTTAAAGCTTAACGGTAGTTGTTGCGTTAAGTGATGAGGTAGTTGCTCTTAATTTACCGTCTACCCAAATGCAAAGTTTAGCTTGCTGGCCGGGTTTGTTGGGTTCCCAATCTTTCTTCCACACTATATCTATATCATGATTGTGGTAGCGTATGTTGCCTAAATAAAAGAAATCCCATTTATCCTCAGGTAGCAGCGGACTAACTGAAAATTTCTCGTCGTGGTACGACTTGAAGCCAAGCAAGTCTTCAATAATAATATCCGGAAAAGTTGAATGAAAATAATCCTGTTGTCCGCCAAATGTTTTTCCGTCGCTTGGGATATACCATTCGCCAATGTTAAGCTCTTTGTCGCCATGCATTTTTGCCAGTTTGTTGATATAGTCATAAAGCAGATCCTTTTCGGCTAAGGTGCTTGTCTTTTTGTAGTCGCGCAGGTAGTTGGCGTATCCTTTATATACCACTGAGTTTTCAAATGGCCAGCCCCGGCCGTTCCAGGCGTAGGCCTGCTCGTTATAATAAGGGTGCTGCTGCTCGGCGGTAGTCATGCCCGCGGTGTTATAAAAACCATTTCTTGATGAAAACATTTTCCAGGCTTTGCTATAACCAACGTATTTATTTTCAGGAATTAAGTGGAAATACCACGGCGTGTAACCCACAGATTCTCTCACCCTGGCCTCGTAATCGCGGGCCCCATATGCGTTATCTCCTGCGGTATAAGTGTTAAAAAACTGATCGTCTTTGTCCCAAAGTACATTTAAAACTTTTTGCTGTAGTTTTTTAGCTTTTAAGGTATAATAGGCCGCTTTGTGAGTCTTTTCCGCCCCGCGGTAGTTAGCCTCGTCAACACCATATAAAGTAGCCAGCGACCTTATATTGCCGTACATGTAGCTGTTAATAGACGGCCTGGCAAGGTAAAAATCAGGGTATCCTTTACGAAAAGCTTTTGGATATTCTTTGGCCTGTTTTGATTGTTCTGCGTTGCCTGTTGTGCCCCAGCCCAGGTAGTAGTTACGCCAGGTATCGGGCGTATATAAACTATATGCGCCTTTGCTGTGTATCAGCCCCTCTACTGCCGAGAGACTAAATTCCATGCCATCGTACAGGTCTAATATTTTGTACAGGCCGGCGGTTTTGGCGCCTGTGCTTTTTACCATAAACAGACTATCCCATATCCGCTGATGCTTTTCAAGATAGGGAAGTTCCTGATGCAGCCACCAGTTATCGGGATGTATTTTCAAAAATGCGTCTACACCGTTTATCATCCAGCTTGAAAAGTGAACACTTTCAGGTCTGCTCAAATAGGTTAAAAAATTACCGTTCTCTCTTTGATTTAATTTAGAAGCCGAGCCTTTCATGAAATAATCGGCGTATGATTTTAAAAACCTGTCATCCCGTAACCATCTCACATCGTAAAATTGCTGCCCCGCGGGGCAGGTAATTGCCCCGCTTAATGATGCCCATGGCATCACGCCAAAAAACTCGGTTACCACCCAGTAATCTTTACCGTCGTAAGGATCATGATACTGTTTTAAGTGTTTGCTGATCATCCAGAAACGATAATCATATACCTTGCTGATGGTACTGTCTGAACTTAAAAACAGCGGTACATTGGCCAGCAAAAAATCCTTGTTATTTGTTTGATTATAAGGCCCGTCAGGCGCAGGGCGATTTTTATACGCATTAAATTGGTCTATGTGACCGGCAAGTTTGACCTTTGCTTCATTTTTTAAACGGTAAAGCTCGGTGGTATAAACGGTGTTTTGCCCGTAACTCAACGAGGCAGTGAATACCAGAATAACATAAACTGCGCAGTGGCCAAACTTGTTGACATGCTTCAAGACGTTGTATAGTAAATAATTGGTTGCGCCCATGTAATACTGTATTTTCCCGGGCACGAATGTACAATATTATGAATTGTTAAAGCAGTGCTCTCCCCGCTTTATCAATAAAATGTAGCTGGGACTCATTTATTGGCCTGATACCTGTCAAACGGTTGATAGTTGATAACAAATTTTCCAGATCAAATGGTTTTATGATTACTTCGTCGCAGCCAAAGTCAAAAAAGTTTAACCCCCGTTTTACATAAGCGGTAAATATGATAACCGGTACGTGTTTTAGCGTGGGGTGCGCCTTCATCATCCGGCATATTTCACCACCGTCACCATCTGCCAAACGATAATCAAGTATCGCTATATCAGGTCTGAATTGCTCGGCTATATTTATAAAATTATGGCAGGTAACGGTACTTTTAACCTCGAATTTCTCGAGCGATAAAAAGTGCTCAACACAGTATAAGATGTCCAGTTCGTCATCTAATAACAAGACTTTTTTCATAAAACGCTTTCAGCATGGCGGTAACTTCGAAGAAGCTGAAAGCGATAAAGTCGTTCGAAGAACCGGGTATAAGGGCCCTCTTCGCAAGTCGACCGTTAACAGGTTGATCAAACCATACAAAACAAAGGTGGGTATTTACTTTTGCAATTCATAATTTATTGGTTAATATATTAATTAGTAAGAAAAGTTGCGCTATGGCAATTAAAAAGAAAGCAGCAATATTGCTTAAATAATAGTAAGCTTTTCATTAAAGTATAAGCCAACATGCGCCAATTGTTTTCTTTTACAAAATTAACGCCATCCTAATCCAGGTGCAACATGCTCCAGGATAGCTGATAACACATGAATGTTATAATCCACGCCAAGCGTATTGGGTATGGTCAACAGCAATGTATCAGCTTCGCGAATGGCCTCGTCGTTGGCCAGCTCTTTGATTAATTGGTCTGGTTCTGCTGCATAGCTTCTGCCAAATATGGCCCGCTTATCGCTTTCCAGATATCCTATTTTATCAACTTGTCCGCTCTCCTGCCCAAATAAATACCTGTCCTGGTCGTTCACCAGTGCAAAAATTGAGCGGCTTACTGAAACTCTTGGCTCGCGGCTATGTCCGGCCTTTTTCCAGGCTTCTTTATATAACCTGATCTGTTCGGCCTGTTGGATATGGAAAGGTTTACCGCCTTCATCAAATTTTAGTGTTGAGCTTTGCAGGTTCATGCCGTTTTCAGCAGCCCAGATGGCGGTTGCGTTTGAGCCCGCTCCCCACCAGATCCGTTCGCGCAACCCTTCCGAATAGGGTTCCAAACGCAATAATCCCGGTGGATTTGGAAACATGGGGTAGGGATTGGGTTCCGCAAATCCCACACCGTTTAACCTCTGTAAAAATTGCATAGCGTTCCGGCGTCCCATGTCGGCGTCAGTTTCACCATCGGCAGGTTCATAACCAAAGTAGCGCCAGCCGTCTATAACCTGTTCGGGCGATCCTCTGCTTATACCCAATTGCAATCGCCCGCCTGAAATCAGATCGGCTGCCCCGGCATCTTCTACCATATATAAGGGATTTTCATAGCGCATATCAATCACACCAGTGCCTATCTCTATCTTACTTGTTTTAGCACCAATAGCAGATAGCAATGGAAAGGGTGAAGCTAATTGTGACGCAAAATGATGTACCCTGAAATAAGCGCCATCAATACCTATATCTTCCGCTGCAACAGCCAGATCAATGGATTGAAGCAACGTATCGCTCGCTGTACGTGTTTTATATGCAGGATGATCAGACCAATGCCCGAACGATAAGAATCCTATTTTTTTCATAAGCTTTAAAATAGATGAGGTAAAGATAATAATCACCCGGCTAAGGCAGGTGCATTTTGTGAGGAGATGTAAAGGATATGTCTTTAAAACTACAATATATTGTTATTTATAATTTAATTTCCTGCATATATGTTTTATATAGAATTCAATGTTGCTGCTATTGTTCACTGTATATTATATTATTGTTACTTATTTTTTTACTATTTTTTTATGATAAAACTCGTGCTATTTTCGCGCTCTAACTAAACGCGAAAACAATACAACAAACAACAGCATGAGCCCACAACTTTTAAAAACCGGGACATTCGTCCGATTTATCATTTTATTTATTTCGATTTTATTCTTGTCAAAAGAGCAATCTTTTGCGCAAGGTAGCGGAACCAGCATCAGCGGTTTTGTTTATCATGATGATAAAAAACCTGCCGAACTTGCTACAATAACTGTAACCAATATAAACAATGGTTTTACGGCCAAAACAGCAGCTGATAAGAAAGGGTATTTTATTTTTAACGAATTGCCGGTTGGTATGTATTCGGTACAGGTTGCAGAAATAAACATGGCTCCCCAGGTTTTAAAAGGCATTAACTTAAATTTTGGCGACCATTTGGTATTAAAGCAAATTGTACTAACCAATAAAAGCGAAGAACTGGCTGAAGTTGTAGTAAAATCCAGCAGTTTTACCAACAGTATTGACCGTCTTGGAAGAGGTACTGCCATTACGAGTCGTACCATGCAAAAACTACCTATTGCCACGCGTAATTATACCGACCTGATGTTTCTGTCTCCTTTAGCAAGCGGCGGTGCACTGGCGGGTGCTAAAAGCGGGGGTACGGGTTATATGCTGGATGGGGTAAGCAACAGGCGCGCTACATTTGGCGGCGTAACAGATGCTGCTTTTTCTATTTCGTCAGAAACTATAAGGGAGTTTGAAATTTCAACAAACGACTATGACGTGACTTCAGGCAGAGGATCAGGCGGGCTTGTAAAAGCTATCACAAAATCAGGAACCAACACGTTTTCTGGTTCGGCATGGGGGTATTATGGAGCCAACGCGCTGGCCGCAAAAAAAGACGTATATGGCAATCCAATCACCACAAAATATAACATAAACCAGGAGGGCTTTTTATTTAGCGGACCTATTGTTAAAGACAAGTTATTGTTCCTGGTTTCTTACGATCAGTACACTAAAACTATGCCTTTCCGTGCTTATGATTTTGGTTTTGCCGGGCCTACACATGACCAGGCAGAAAAAAACTTAGGCATTACAGAAGCCAATCTTAAGCAGGTTGTGGATATCATGGAAAACCAGTTTGGATTTCCGGTTATGCAGGAATATGGTCCCATCAATATCACGCAAAAAACGCAAAACGCATTTGTAAAGCTTGACTGGAACATCAACCAAAAGAACTTACTGACCTTTAAATACAATTTTCTGTATTTTACAGATCCAAACAAACTCAAAAGCGGTGGCTTGCTAAGCACCCAATATATAGGGCATGAAATAGATCATTCTGCCGAATTGAGTTTACGCTCTGAAATAAACGCAACAACAACCAATGAGTTAAAATTACAATACAGTACTTATCGCAAAAAATTAGGATTTGTAGGCAACCATGTGCCTGAAGGATTTGTAAACGTAAAATCAACATTTGCAGACGGCAGCACAGGCACTACAACCGTTGCATTTGGGAATCAAAACTGGGTTCCTGAAAGAGACGCTTCTGATGTAGTGCAACTGGTGGATTATCTGCGCCTGAAAAAAGGAAATATCAACTACGTATTTGGTACAGATAACAATTTGAATTTTATTTCAGACCAGTTGTCGCATGACCAGCAGGGGCAGTTTTATTATAACAGCATTGCCGATATGCAAGCCAATAATCCGTATCGTTTCAACAGGAAAATTCCGTTAGATGGCGAAAACCCGGAGGTACACGTCCCGTTGCTTGAATTGGGAGCGTTTGCACAGATGGAAACCAAGCTTCGCCCTAATGTCGATTTTAGCTTTGGTCTTCGCTGGGACGGACAGATTATCGGTAGCGCACCGACCTATAACCCGTTGCTATATCAAGAGTTGGGCGTAAATACGCACGTAGTGCCTTTTGATGCAAAAAATATCCAACCACGTTTAAATGTTATATGGGATGTGAACGGTAATGGCCGTGATATAGTGAAATTTGGCGCCGGGCTATTTGCTTCAGAATTAACTACTCAGCCAATTACTTTCTCCCATATCGATAATGGTGTAGATTTTCGCCAGATAGACATACGTACCAATGTGCCGGTTCCAGATTGGAAAGCATATCAAAAAGATTTTAGTAAGGTGCCTGGCGTTGCTTACTATAACTCGCTCGGAACAACACAACCGGCCACTGTGCTGGTTTTGGATAAAAACTTAAAGACACCGCTCACCTTCAAAACAAATGTTAGTTATTATCACTACTTTAATGACTGGTTGCGCGCCGGCGGAAACGTTTATTTTAACAATACCTGGGACAATTTTTATCTGTATGATTTAAATCTTAAACGCAACCCGGAATTTGTAACCAATGAAGGGCGTGAAGTATATGTTCAGCCAAGCACCATCCCAACAACAAACACCAACGGGCTGCCAATTGCTAATTCAAGAATATCGTCAGACTTTAACCAGGTACGCTACTTTACCAATGCTAAATGGTCATCTAAATTCTGGGGCGCTGTTGCCGACGTGGCTGCACAGGTTGGCAATGGGGGCCAGGCCAGCGTGTCGTACGCTTATGGTAAAGCTACGGGAACACCTCCATATGACAACGGCGACCCTCGAAACGCTAATTTTAGCGTAGGAAGCTCATATTGGGACTATGCGTCGTACGGAAAGAATTGGTTAAGCGATGGCGATCAAAGACATAAGTTGGTATTGCTATTCCTTAGCCCTGTATTTCATGGGTTTAGCGTAAGCACTTCTTTTCAGGCTTACCAAAACGGACACTATACAGTTAACGTAAATAAAGATATCATTGGCGAAGGGAACGACGGACAGGATCTGGCATATATTTTTAACCCGAATGATCCAAAAACACCGGCAAACATTGCTACCGATATGCGAACTTTGCTGGCCAAAACCAGTCCTGAATTCAGAAAATATCTGGAAAGTAACTTTGGCAAATTTGCAGCATACAATGGCGGCATGCAGCCGTGGAATACGCAATGGAATACAAGCGTTTCTTATGATTTAAAGATAGCCAAAACCAATAAAATAACTTTTCGTGTTGACGTATTCAATATGTTAAACTTATTTAATTATAAATGGGGTGGCTATAATCAAATCTCTAATACCACTTTATATAACCTGAAAGGATTTGATCCATCTACCAATTCATACATTTATTCGGTAAATACTAACGCCGGTACTAAAGTATATACGGGTAATTATTACTCTATTCAGTTCGGTGCCAGATATAGCTTTTAAAAGCTTGTCTGTTTTTTCATAACCGAAAACGCTAAAAAAGCCCCAAGCCTTCAATCAGTATTTGAAGGCTTGGGGCTTTTTAGCGTTTAAATTATACTTTCAGAAGTGTATAGTTTATATTGATCACTATGTGACCGACCTGGCTGCGTAGATTAGGGAAGCTGTATCGTCGACCGGTAATATCTTAATCACAGGTTGTTGCATACCAACCATACCCGTCAAATATTTGTAAACAGAGAACTAAGTAGCTTATAAAAAAAAGCATCTGCTTCGACGATGCTTTAATGGGTTAATTAACTAGTAACTGATAAGAACGACTGAAGACTTTTGGTAATTGATTTTAAACTGTGTTTTATTATGGATTATAAATTTTTAAGCCGCCTTGCAGATATTTTAAATAGCTTGCGGCGTCATAATTGGCACCTTGCGGTGGTACTAAGGGTTCTTGTTTTTCGGGATCAAGCAATACGTAAAAAGGCTGAGAATTAGATACAAACTTGCTGGTTTGCAAGTAGCTCCATTTGTTGCCGATGGTTTTAATGGCCCGGCCTTCAGGCGTTAGCGTTTGTTCATTGGCCGGCAGGTCGGTTTTGTCATCCACATACAACTGTATAAGTACATAGTCCTGGTTAATCGTTTTAGACACCTGCGGATCTGGCCATACATTTGCTTCCATTTTACGGCAGTTAACACAGGCGTGCCCGGTAAAATCTATCATTACGGGCTTGTGCATTTTCTTCGCATAGGCCAGGCCTTCATCATAATCAAAAAAAGGATTGAAGCCTTTGGGTTTATCAAACAGATCGCTGTATTTGTGTTTGGTTGTGTCTGTAACACCGGTACTGGCTGCCGGCGTGTTAACTGATGACAAGTCAAAATCTTGCGTCGACATTGGTGGAAGAAAGGCACTAACCGATTTGAGCGGCGCTCCCCATAAACCGGGCACCAGATACATCGTGAATGCAAAAACAATAATTGATAAAAACAATCGAGGAACCGTTATGAAAGCCGGGGTACTATCGTGAGAGAATTTTAACTTACCCAGCAGGTAAAAACCGCACAAGGCTGAAATAGCGATCCAAAGCACCAGAAATATTTCACGATCAAACCAATGCCAATGGTAAGCCAGATCAACGTTGCTTAAGAATTTCAATGACAAAGCCAGCTCTAAAAATCCTAATACAACTTTCACGCTATTTAACCAGCCACCTGATTTTGGGAGCGATTGCATCCAGGACGGAAACATGGCAAATAACGCAAACGGTAAAGCCAGCGCGAGCGAATAGCCAAACATGCCAACTATGGGCCCTAACAAAGCTCCCTGCGTAGCAGCTTGTACCAATAAAGTACCAATAATGGGCCCGGTACAGCTAAACGACACCAGCGCCAAGGTAGCTGCCATAAAAAATAACCCGGCCAAACCTGCTTTGTCTGATCGGGCATCGGTTGCATTTACCCAGCGCGATGGCAACACTAATTCAAAGGCGCCCAGGAAAGAGGCGGCAAAGACTACCAGCATTATAAAAAACAGCAAGTTAAATACACCATTGGTGCTTAATGAATTCAAAGCATCCGGACCGAAAATAAGCGTGATCAATAAGCCCAGCACCACATAAATAACGATAATGCTTATGCCATAGATCAATGCTTTACCAACGGCGCTATTTTTTTTACCGGCGCTTTTTGTAAAAAAAGCAATAGTCATAGGCAGCATCGGGAAAATGCACGGCATAAAGAATGCCAGCACTCCTCCTATAAATCCAGCAATGAAAATAGCCCACAAAGACTGCTTTACCGACCGCTCTGTTTTTTTGATAATGGCTTTTTCAGCTTTTCTTGCGGCGGGTCGTACTACTGTAGCTGCAGGTGCCGCGCCTGCAGCTGAGCTGAACACAACCCCGGATGTATCCAAGCTTTGCGCATTGGTAAACAAAGCCTGGGTTAATAAACAAAAAATAATAAAAACCAGCTTTCTCATCTTATTTCACCGGGATGCTAAAGTCAAGGTCTTCTGGTGGCAGGCATTGTTTGTCGTTGCAGGTCATATATTCCAATTTGCCTTTAACAAGGGCCTGCCCGGCTTTTAATTTAATTTTTTGTTGGAAAATTACCTCATGCTCAAAAAAGCTTACGTCCATGTTAAATACCTTTTCATTACGGGTTATTGGCGTTGGCTCTTTGGTTGGGCCATCCAGGGTGTAAGTTTTTGCTGGGGTAAAAGTAAAGGTGGTTTTGACCGGGCCGCCATCTTTTACAAACTGCGAGTACAGGTGCCAGCCATCATCGATAGAAGCTTTCATAAATACCACAGCCTCTTTGGCATTAATTTTTTTAGCTGCATAGCTCCAGTGTACAGGGGTTAAAATTTGCGCCGATACGTTATACGTCAGGCATGTTATTAACAGGAAGGTTGCTACAATAAATATTTTTTTCATTCTGTTTATAGATTATATTATCATTGAAATGGTTCACTTAAGCGGGCCATGGGCTTGTAATTGACAAATTGCGTATCGGTAGAATAATAACCTTCTTTAACCGGTTCCTCTCGCACCAGGTCTGTGCTCAGGTATTTCTTATTGCTATCACAAAGTAAAGTAGCAACTACGGCGTTTTCGCCCAGCTGATTTTTTAACTTGATAGCGCCAATAACATTAGCGCCTGACGATATGCCTACTGCCAGGCCCAATTGTTTGCTTAGTTTTTGCGCCATAATAATAGCATCGCCATCATTGGCCTGAATCACTTCATCCAGTTCATCTAAACGTACTATAGCGGGAATAAATTCGTCAGAAATGCCCTGTATGCGGTGATTGCCAACTTTATGGCCGGTAGTTAACGTCGGCGACTCAGCAGGTTCTAAAGGGTGTATTTTAACTTTTGGATTCAGCATTTTCAGGTATCGGCCAACACCCATTACCGTACCGCCGGTACCTACGCCGGCCACAAAGGCATCGGGCATTAACCCATTTGAGGCCAGCTGGCGCCAAATTTCTCTGCCGGTGGTTTTTTCATGAGCTTCGGCATTAAAATCGTTTTCAAATTGACGTGGCAAAAATACATTACTGTCTGCCTTGGCCATATCCTCGGCTAGTTTAATACTGCCTAAAAATCCTCCCTGGGCTTTACTTATTGGGATCACTTCGGCTCCCATGCTTTTAATAATGTCTACGCGTTCTTTGCTTAACCAGTCGGGCATAATAATTTTCACCGGGTGACCCAAAGCCTTACCAATGGCTGCAAAGGCTATACCGGTGTTACCTGAGGTGGCCTCCACTATAGTATCGCCTGGCTTAATTTTGCTGTTTTTGTAAGCCTGATACATTATATATAAAGCCATGCGATCTTTAACACTACCGGTTAAATTATAATGCTCGCATTTGGCATAAATAGTACCAGGTTTTCCTTTAAAAATATAGTTTAGGGCAATCATGGGTGTGTTACCCACCATGTGCCACAAATTTTTAAAAGTGTTGTCCTGATCTGAAGGTGAAACCTTTTCTGCTTGCAGTTGCATAAATTAATTTTCGGTAAAAATCAATAACACTAATTATTATTACAACCAATTGTCTTAAATCCGTAAATTTTATGAATAAACATGAGATTATAGTGCTTATTTTCAGTTTTACGTTTGGTGCCTCTGTTTAACTGAAGTTATTTCCGGAGCGATGAGAATTAAGGATTGATATTGTTTATAACTTACCTTTTGAAATTTGACCCACAACCTTGAAACAGCTATATAAGGCTGACAAGAAGATTGAGCACAATAAAGGAATATACAGACAGTTGATAACGCAATTGTCCAACTGATGTATATATTAGTGCAACCAAACTATAACCTTTGAAACGTTATTACTTTATCATCCTGTTATTTTTAAGTTGCTGCCCTGCACATCGAGGCTGGTGCCAGGGAACAAAGAAAGGGTTTTGCCGTCCGTGTAATGGATGCCTACGCTCAAAATTTTAAACGCGAGGGCATCAGCAGTCACGAGACTTGCTATGGTTCGCCAAGCTGGAAAACTACCGCTGTTACAGTCATAAAGACCCAGACGTCAAGCAAGGGCTTAAAAGACGAGGAGATCGAAAGGATGAGAACAGATGCATATACAGGTGATTGTCAGCCGCAAGGATGTAACCAACAGCATCAAACTTAGCCGATGAACACTTCGCGAGGCAGTAATGCCGAGCACTCTAAAAAAATGGGGCAGTTTGACCGCAAGGCATTCAAGCAGAGTGGAGAACCCCTGTTTGATAGCTTATTTTCGTTTGACCGGCAGCTAAACGATACTTGGCTTATGCGAATGTCAAAAGAACGGTGAACTGCTGCAACGGGAACAAATGGGCCTGCTTACCGGGGGGGCTTCGCCAAATTATCAAAGAAAAGCCATCGCTAACGAGCTTGCCCAGGGAATTGCGGAGGGTTTGTTCAAAACTACCGGCGATATGGTGGCAGCCGTTGATAAAACGGCAGCGGTTTTTTTGGAAGTACCGATGGAACCAGTTTATACAGGACGGGCGAATATCCTTTCAGAAACCGAGGCCGAGCAAAAGAAAAGACGAAAGAAGCGGTCACAAAGCCAGCTAATGATTTAACGGGGAAGAATACACAGTCAAGCACGCACTCATTCAAAAATAAATTGATTCACTAACTATTTAAGTCGTGTTTTACATCCTTATCCACTCTTTTGGATATAGATGGTTTAAATTAAAACCCGGAGGAACAATATTAAACCAGTTTTTGGGAGCAATAATCACTTTGTTGTTATTGTCATTAAGCCAAGCAGCCCACCAGCTAAAAGTGCTGTTCGCCATGATATTATGCTTACATTTGCTCATTAAGAACATCTCTTGCCAGTCCGTAAATTTTTCATTGTAAACAAAGTTTACATCGAAATGGTCAAATTTGAAGTGATCTTTAGACCATTTGATATCATCTGAGAAAACAAAAAATGCTGCGTGGGGAAAGCGTTCTCTTATAAAACTCATGGCTTTAAAATAATAACTTTTATCGCAAATAAAATAGATTTGTGGACTACCTTTTTCTGGAATGTAATCTCCGCGACGCAGATGTATAGCCACAGAAGTTTTTTCTGATATTTCATCAGCGATCAATTTAAAATCAGGGTCAAATTCAAAATATTTAAAGGTGAATTCTTGTCGAATGTCAGATGAAATATTGGCAAAATACTTAGGGCTTTGCCAGTTACCACTAATATAAACCGAAGAAGGAAGGACTCTGAATGTCTTATCAAAACTAACCGGAAGCTCTTTATAATTAATCATAATGCTATCAGGATTCTTCTCAAAATACCGGTCGATAATTTGTGCAGTTATCCTGCTGCTAACGATATTGAAAATGTCTAAACCATATTTACGCGCAGTGAAGCCGTTTCGACTTACGTTATTCCTTTCCAAAAAAGATTGATCAAGAAACATGGGTACATTATGTTTTATAGCTAACGCTCTACCAGTTGCATATTGGAACATCTGGTTTCCAAGCCCGCCTTGTAGTTTAACAATGATCATTTTAGTAACCGCTAACTTTTTAATTTTTTATCAGAAAGGTATTTATATAAGCTTCCATCCCGTATACCCACTCCATGATCGAAAATAGTTTTGAATGGACTACGCAATTAAAAGGAGCCTTATCCAAATAAACGGCTGACTTGAAACGTAACCTGTTTTCAGCACTACTTGGTTGATTTATATTGGGCTTTATAATAGCATTGTATTTGTCTGCAGGTTGATGCTCTGTAAAAATGATATACTTATAGTTTTTGAATTTGTCGATAATCTGTTTAATGGATTTATTGCTGAGATGCTGAAGCACTTGTCTTATAATAAGCAAATCCCCGGTCTTGACCGTGCCGACACATGAATCTTTACAAACAAATTTTACGGTGGAAGATCCGTATTTAGATGTGTTTTGGGCGATGAGTGGCTTTACTACATCATAACCTGTATAAGTAAATCTATAATCAGAATTGTTTAATTTATTTAAGATAGCATTGCTTACATTAAAATCGCCGCAACCTATCTCTACAATATCATTTATGTTATGCCGAATTACAAAGTCAGAAACTATACCGGCATATTCATCTATATAGGCATTATGGGAGCCTGCGCCGGAATAAAATTCACCTTTTTTGCCACCCCAGGCGTTTCTTTTGTAGATATTGGTGAAAATAGTTGAATTATACAATTCCCTGAAATTTTTTCTATTGCTTACTGCTTTCATGACATTGTTAGGTTATTTATTTATAGATGTAGACTTGACAAAGCCATAATAAAATTTCTGCAACAGTCTCATGTTTTTTGTAATAATGATTGCCTGGGCTCTCAATCCACTTCTATATGGAAGTGTCTTTTGGTTGCTGGTAACAAGGCCATTGTCGAACTTTATAGTTGCCATAAAGCCATTTCCGGTAGATACATTGGAAATATTACTGATGATGCCGTTTACAAATCCCCATTCTTCATAAGGATAAGCCTCGAATCTTATTTGTACATGCAGGCCGGTATCTAATTTGCCGAAATTGCTTTGTGGTACTATGGTCTGCATAAAATACCGACTGTTTAAGGGCATAATATAGCCAAGCAAGGCGCCTGCCCTTAAATAATCATCTTGTTTTATGTTTTCGTTGATTGCTATTCGCCCTTCTACTGGCGCTTGTAAAATGTATTTACTTGTCCACAATTGGATCCTGCTTTTCAAAAGCTGAAGTTGTTGTTGAAATGCAATTTTTGCGTGATCCGGTTTATGTTCAGATGTTGCTATTGCAAGGTTGGTATTGTTTGAAATGTAATTATTAAAAGCGTCCTCCGCTAGTAAGAATTGCTGGTAATCAGGTTGTATTTCGCCAAGCTTACTTAGATTTACATTGATAATGTTTGATATTTTTTGTGGTTGATTTTCAGTGAGTAAATCAATGCTTTTATCAATTTCTTTAGCAAGCTCATTAACCTGATTAGGATCTGCTGAACTTTCCATCCAAGCTATTATATCGCCTTGCTTTACCGATTGATTATTTGTAACAAATTGTTTGATCAGATGCCCTTCTTGCTTTACTGTAATTTCTTTTGGATTGTTCTCTGCAGTTAGCACTGCTGAGCTTGTAATGATATCGGGATAATGAACAAACCAGGTACCACCAAATACCAGGAGCAACATCGCGAGAAAAATAAACAATGCCCATTTTTCCAAAACCCCGTTCCTTCTGGATACTATTTCCTGTGCTAATTCAGAGCGCAGCATCTGAACGGATAGAGGCCGGTCTTTCGCGATTATCTCTTCATCGTCGTCTCTTAATGTTTCTTCATTCATCGCGTGCTAATTTAATTTCCAAGTTCTAATTGATTCTTCACCAATTCATAGTATCTGCCTTTAAGTGCAGTCAACTCTTTATGTGTGCCTTCTTCAGCTATTTTACCCTGATGCAGCACCACTATCTTATCTGCATTTTTTACAGTACTTAAACGGTGAGCCACTACCACGACCGTTCTGCCTGTGAAAAAATCATTTAGATGTTCTACAATTTCTTTTTCATTATTGGCATCAAGCGCATTTGTTGCTTCGTCAAAGAAAAGATATTCGGGTTCTTTATACACTGCCCTCGCAATAAGCAAGCGTTGTTTTTGACCTTGGCTTACGCCGACACCGCCTCCTCCCAATAAAGTGTTGAATCCGTTCGGCAGGTTTTCGATAAACGTTAAAATATTGGCCATCCGACAGCTTTGAAGCAGCCTGTCTTTATCAATTTCTTCAAATCCTACCGCAATGTTTTTGGCTATAGTGTCATTAAAGATGAATCCATCTTGTAATACAGAACCGCATTGTCTTCGCCAAAAGGATGCGCTTAGATTCTTAAAATTGCTACCGCCAACTTTGATCTCGCCGTCATATTGATCATATATTTTCAAAAGCAATTTTAACAGCGTTGTTTTACCACTACCACTTACACCGACTATTGCGGTAACTTTTCCTTGCGGTATAATAAGATTGATATCCTCTATAACTGGTTCATTGCCTGCGCCTGGATAAGTAAATGATAATTTATCGAAGATGATATCTTTATTTTCCGGCAAATGAGCAATCAGGTTTTTGTCGGCAGGTTCTTCGTCCTCAAGGCCATGAACCTCATTTAAACGTTCCATGCTGATCTTGGCATCCTGTATAACTTGTGACAGTCCTATGAACTGACTTACAGGTCCGCTCAACGATCCAATGATATATTGAACTGCCAGCATGGCGCCAAAGGTCAGTTGGCCTGTTACCACCATCTGTGCGACCATGAAACTTATAAAAATGTCTTTGGCTTGGTTAATAAAAAGGCCACCGATCGTTTGTATCTGGCCATAGTCCATGCTTTTGTAGCCTAGCTTAAATACATTTACCTGGATGTTTTCCCATTCCCACCGTTTAAGCTGTTCTGCGTTGTTTAATCGTATTTCCTGCATTCCCTGCACCAGCTCGATCGTTGCACTGTTCGCTTTTGATGACAGTTCAAAACTTTGATAATTAAGTTTTCTCCGAATTCCCATAAAAAGCTGTACCCAGCCGAAATACGCGAAATTGCCTATCGCAAATGCAATAAAAAGTTGGATATTAAAAGTGATAAGTATGGTAGCATAAACTATAAAGTTGAAAAATGAAAAAAGTGTTGACATGGTTTGCCCTGTCAAAAAAGATTGTATCTGCCGGTTATCACCTATTCGCTGCATAGTATCCCCGGGTTGATGTGTCTCGAAATATGACACGGGAAGCCGGGTTAGCTTGATTAAGAAATCGGAGAGAATGGATATGTTTGTAACATTTGATATGTTTAATTGGAGTCGGCTTCTGATAAATCCAATAACGGTGCTGCTTAATGTCAAAGTCAATTGGGCAATCAATACAATGGTGATGAATTGGAGATTGTGGGTATTAATGCCGACATCAACCATGCTTTTAGTCAAAAATGGTAGTATGAGCTGCATCATCGAGGTGACTATTAAGGAAACGAATACCAGAAAGAACTGCTTCTTGCTCAATTTCAGATATTGAGCAACAACACTCCATCTGAGTTTATGCTCTTTTTCTCCTTCCTCTTCATAAAAAGCGGCTGTAGGCTCTAATAGCAATACCGTTCCGACCTCACCAAATTCTTCATCCCTGTTAGATATCCAATATCGAAGAAATTCTTTTTTAGTATACGTGATCATGCCACGGCCGGGATCTGCGATGATGGCTTTTCTTTTTGTTAAATCGACCAAAACCACAAAATGATTCTTGTTCCAGTGTAGGACTGCCGGTACCGGGGCAACTAATAACTTGTCGAAATTAATTTGGGCGCTTCTTGTCCTGAAGCCTATTTGTTCAGCAGTTTCACTAATGCCAAGCATGGAAACTCCACCACGGTTAAAGCCGGCTCTTGAACGTAATGTGCTCGCATTATAATGTTTACCATAATGTTTAGCAATCATCCGCAGACAAGTGGGCCCACAATCCATTGCATTTAGCTGCTTGTAAAAAGAGAAGCGCATGATAAGGTTTTTATCAGGTTAAGGGTATATGTAAAGTAACCAAAAATTATATATAAAAAACAAGTTATTTTATAAATACTTGATATTCATTTGTTTTTACAAATCCAAATATTAATTTTACTTACTATATAACCAATAACCTTAACGCATTCCTAAAGTGAGCCCCAAAGCTTAGGTATGAGTTATTAGCTTACCTAAAGATGAAAAATAAGTCGGGCAGCGTGCCGTCGTCGACTGTTATTGACGATTTTGGAATTGCAACCTATGTCATAAATCTTAAAAAACGAACTGATCGTAAAGAACATGTTGTTGGACAATTTGCCGGGCGGGATGAATTTCGGCTTCAAATTGTCGAAGCATTTGAGCATTCGTTCGGTGCGTTAGGGTTGTGGACTACAATCCGACACATTTTAATAGACCTAGTTCCTTCGAACGCGGAATACATAATTATATGTGAGGACGACATCGAGTTTACGGAGCATTACTCAAGACAACACTTAATTGATGCTATCCATCATGCTCAAAAACTTGATGCTGACGTTTTATTGGGTGGTGTAAGTTGGGTGGACGATGCAGTCCAAGTTTCGCAATATGTATTTTGGACCAACAACTTTACAGGATTGCAATTCACAATAATTTTTAGAAAATTCATTGATGTACTCAAAAATGTCAGACTCGTTGGTTACCGGGCCGCTGACTTTCAAATTGCACGGCTATCAAACCATGTCTTTCTGAGACATCCCTTTTTGGCTATCCAGAGAGATTTCGGATACTCAGACGCGACGGCAAACAATAATGAAGAGGGAAAGGTCGGTTCTTACTTCGTTCATTCTAATCGAAATCTTCTGGATATTATCAGGGTAAAAGATCTTTATAACAGTCTTCCAAAGGACAACGCCGAGTGCTTAGATCAGGCTGCTTATAATACTATCACCATTCCTACTTATGTAATTAACCTTCCTGAACGAACTGAGCGACTGGCACATATTAAGGCTGAATTTGCTGACAAACCAGAATTTGATGTACAGATTATAACCGCCTGCAAACATGAGATTGGGGCTTTAGGACTATGGATGAGTATTCGAAAAGTAATCGAAATCGCAACTGCCAACGGCGATGATGTAATCGTGATTTGCGAAGACGATCATCAATTTACTAGGGACTATTCTAAGCAATTCTTAATTAGGAATATTATCGAAGCAAATGAAGATGGCGCTTTTTTATTATCTGGCGGCTCCGGTAAGTTCAATAACGTTATACCGATCACTAAAAACCGGTATTGGGTCAGGCATTTGCTGTCAACTCAGTTCATGGTGATTTACAAAGACTTTTTTCAGTATATCCTGGATGAGCCTTTTGATGAAAAAATGGTGGCTGACCTGGCTTACTCTCGAATGACTCCGCATAAAATGTTGCTTTATCCTTTTATATCAACGCAGAAAGATTTCGGATACTCGGATATCACAAGTGTTCATAACGATCAAAAAGATCTAGTTACTAAAATGTTTGTGCGCAGTGACTTAAAACTTAAACGTATACAAGAGGCCTATTTAAAATATAATCACAAAATATTATAGCTCACCAAATAAATATAAATCATGAGAAAGTTAATCACCAGATTGCTTGAACCCAAAGACAACGCTCCTGAGGCTGCTTACCTTTTAACAGACTTGTTGGGTGCTAAAATTTCTTGGTCTACATTAGAGAAAAGTATTAAAGATCATCCTAATTATCCAACTTTTTTAAGCATAAGCGATGTACTTAATAACCATGGGATTGAAAATCTAACGGCGCGCTTTGACAAAGAAAAGCTGCCTGAAATACCAACCCCTTTTATAACGCAGTTTAACGGCGAAAATCAGGTAAACCAATTCACGGTAGTTAAAGAGATAAATGATAAACAAGCACAGTATTATGACCCGGAAAACCAAAGGTGGAGTATTATCGCCTTACATGAGTTTACTAAAAAATCGTCGGGAAATGTTTTAATGGCTGAAATTGAAGAACCTGTAAAAGAAAAAGACTATGAGAAGAGATTAGCCGAAGAAAAACGAGTAAGGCTTTCCCAAATCTTAATGATTACTGCCCTTCCTCTATTGCTTATTGCTTCTGCCATTTCTTCCTTTTTTATTGATGGCACGCGTGCGATATTACCATCACTTTATGCAATGCTAACCCTGTGTGGCGTTGCCATTACAGTATTATTGCTCTGGTATGAGGTAGACCAAAGCAATATCGTCTTACAGGATATTTGCATGGGTAACAAAAAAGTGAATTGTAGCGCTATCTTGCAATCAAAAGATGCCAAAATACTTGGCATAAGTTGGAGCACTGTAGGCTTTGTTTACTTTGCGGGCAGCCTTGCCCTGTTTTTACTTTCAGGCTTAAGTAATGTCGCCATGTTGAACATTTTGTCGTGGTTAACGCTGGCTGCAACCCCATATGTGCTTTATTCAGTGTTTTACCAATGGCAGGTAGCTAAACAGTGGTGCGTGCTTTGCTTGTCTGTACAACTCGTATTGGTATTGCAGTGCACAGTAACCTTTTTCGGAGGGTGGCACGACTTCTCCATATTACAAGGTGCTAATTTTGCTGATCTGGCCATAAAAACTGTTTCCGCATTTGTGGTGCCATTCATTATAATTACACTCCTGATACCAGCCTTGAGCAAAGCTAAAAAAAGCGAACAGTTGACCCACGAAATTCAAAGGCTAAAACATAGCCCTGAAATTTTCATTGCATTGCTCGAAAAGCAAAAACCTATTGAATACAGCACTGCGGGCTTGGGGATAACAATTGGTAACCCAAATGGGAAATTTAAAATAGTAAAGGTGTGCAATCCCTACTGCGGTCCGTGTGCTCGGGCCCATACACCAATTGAAGATTTGCTGAATAACAACACCGAGCTGCAGGTGCAAATTATTTTTACGGCATCAAATGATGAAAAGGATATCAAATCGCAGCCGGTAAAGCATCTCTTGGCTATAGATCAGAAACAGGAGACAGGCCTAATAAAACAGGCACTAGAAGATTGGTATCATGCTGAGAAGAAAGATTACAAAGCTTTTTCAGAAAAATACCCAATGAATGGAGAGCTAAAAAAGCAGGGTGACAAAATTAAAGCGATGCACGAATGGTGTCAGAAAACAGAGATAAGATTCACACCCACTTTTTTTGTTAACGGTTACCAGCTACCATCCAATTACTCGGTTCATGACCTCAAATATTTTTTATCGACTTAAGGAAAAATATAATCTACGTTATATAAAGACATAATCCAAGTTGTGCTAGCCTATGAGGATTATATAATCAACAATTTTTTAAACCTTTAATCATTGAAAAATGAAAAAATTAAGACTGAAAGCGTTAAGCTTAGGCGCGAGAGAAATTTTAAGCAGAGAGCAATTGAAAGCCGTGACTGGTGGCAGCGATTGCAACAGTGCATTAGACTGTCCCATTGACTATTTTTGCCAAAGTGGCACATGCGTGTATTCAGGTCCACCTAGCGGGAGTAATGGTTCTACCGCCAGCGGCGATCATGGTGACTGCAGCGGCGATACTAATGACTGCTTCTGCGATAATATTGACTATGGCTGCTTGACTTACGATCAATGTAATATGGCTTGCTATCAATAATGAATTAAGGTCTGTTACTTTAACAGACCTTAATTTATTTGAACACTGGAATTTTTTTCCCTAAAGACATCAAAATTTTCGAGTGTGGAATTTGCCTACAAAAGTTCGTGAAGAGGAAACAACGACAACCGTTAAAATTTCGCTCTATTTGCAAGTTCAATTATATGAAACATTGAATAATTCAACGTCGGAATTAAATCGAATTCATCAAAATGCATAAAATATCCATCGTATTGCTGCGAAATTGCCTTCTCATCATATTACTGACCACTAACATAGATTTGCTTGCTCAAAGTCGCTACAAACTGTCAGGAACAGTTAACGATGAACATGGTAAGCCACTAAACGGCGCAACAGTATTTTTAAGTGGTTCTAAAACAGCGACAATCTCTAATGAATTTGGAAAGTTTGAATTTCCAGATATCAGTGCAGGCACATTTCAATTAATCGTGAAAATGCTCGGATATTCACCTTATCAGCAAAGTATTATTATAAGTGATAAACCACTTGATATTCAATTATCATTGTCTCCGCAGTCAATAAAACTTAAAGAAGTTACCATCGGAAAAAGAGCAGCATGGCAAAAAGAATATGCAATCTTTAAGGAACAATTTCTGGGGGACTCCACCGCGAATGAATGTGTTATATTAAACCCGGAGGTCATAAATTTTAGTACAAAAAAGACGCTTTGGAATCGGATTATTTTAAATGCAGATGCCGATGAATTCTTAGAAATAGAGAACAAGCGACTAGGTTATCGGATAAAATACTTACTTAAAACATTTACATATAATGGCTTTACAAAAATTACAAGCTATGATGGCAATACGGTGTTTGAAGAAATGAATGGAACAGAAGAAGAAAAAAAGCTGTGGAATATCAATCGTTTGAGCGCCTATAAGGGATCGTTCATGCATTTTTTGAGATCGGTCTACATGGGTAGTACTTTGGCTGAAGGGTTTATTACTCGCCAATTATACGTACCCAAAAATGCTCCCGGTAATTTTAGCTCTTACATTGCGCCAATCAAATTTGATACAATTCTCACAAGGATCGATTCATCACTTATCAGTATGAAATTTACGTCCTTGTATGTAGTCTATGACCCGAAAGCGGTAGCAGATATGAATTCATCTATGTTAAAAGGTATAAACAGTATGCAAAAAATTAGTAACCTCTCAGATACAGGTTCAATTTTAAGCCTGTATTTGGACAGGGCCATCATAGATCAAAAAGGTAGTTTTGCAGATTATCGAACTTTTCTGATACGTGGTTTCTGGGGCCGTAAACGAGTGGGCGATCAATTACCGTACGAATATCAACCACCCTCCTTTTAATAGGACACTGTTGCTTTTATAGCGAGATCGGTTCCGAAGGGGCTAAAGGTTGTAAAGGGGAACCAATCGTGGTTAGTACTAAGCACCCATATATTAAGTTTTTTACCGGTCACAGGTGATATGCCTATAGCTGGCTTATAACTCATCAACTTATCTCGTGTACTCGTATTGGGAGCAAGGATAACAGTATAGTGAGCATTGTAATAATCGCGCATCCATTCAATAGCAACAAAAAAACTCTTATGGGGAATAATTATGTTGTAGCTTTTTAATTTTATCCGAGCCCTTTCGGATGATTTTATATTTACTTCAATAACGCGGTCACATAAATCTCTTCCAGGTTTGCCGGTTGCGGCGTCAATATCGTATACTCGCACTTTAAATTTGGTAAATTCAATCTGTTGGTATTTTTGATGCTTTTCATCAGAGATTGCCATTCCATATCTGGTATCTAAATTAAAAGACAATCGTTCTATTTGTAGCGCGTCTAATCTTGTATTTATTTTATCGGTATAAAATTCTTGAGCAATTTGCAGGTAGTTAAAACTACCAGCACCATCATGGAGTCCTGCAAAGTGTACAACATCTTCATCTCTAAAGTCATTTAACAGCGTATCCTTGACAAATTTCCGTTCGGTTCTGTTTTCCTCAAAATTCGATCTGTTTAATCTAATGGTGTCTAATGCGCTCAATGCTGCTAAAGGCATTTTAATATCATCATAATTTTGTGCACTGAAAATAACACTATCGGTCATAGTTTTTAATTCTCCAGGAATTACAAAAATACCATCTTTTTCAGTAGTGATAGATAGTTTTGCCTTCAAAATGGATACCGAAGTAACCACCGGTTTATTCGTGATTTTATCAACTAAATGAAATTTATTGAGCTTCCCTGTTTGAGCGATTGCATTTAAGGAGATAATACAATAAATAAAAATGAAAAAGTTCTTCATGTAGCACTTAATAAAGTATAGTGACGGACAAAGTCATTGTATCATTATTTGCTGCAATGGAACGCGAGAGCCAAGAACTATATTGATCCTTTTTATACCAAAACATTATCGGATGATTCTGTGGATACGTTGCTAGAAACGGTTGGTATTCGACATAATATAAGGGTGTATCTTCCAGGACTTGATCCCCTTTTTTATCAGTCCCAGCTACCTTTTTGCTAGCCTCTATACTAACCACTTCATTGTATGGAATAAACAAATGCTCGATAGCAATAAAAAACCTAGTTGAAGGCAGAACGATTTTATCTTTACTAAGGTCAATCGAAACGATATGGGAGTTGTCTTGTAAATTAACGTCTTTAGTGAAAATTGTTTTTCCCGGAGCTCCAGTTATCGTATCAACATTCATAATATGGAGTTTAAACCGCGCAAACTTGTTTGTAGTTATAAAATGATCACCATAATCCCTTCTGCCAAATTGAACGCTTTTTAGTGTTGCATCTTTCGTTGGTATATTAAATAGCTTCGCTTCCAATGTATTACTGATAGCCATAACACCCGTCGCTTTCGTTTCAAACGGATTAATGTTAGGCACCAAAAATTTGTCTATTGTCATTTGCTTTAGTTTGCCAGCTTTAACATTCACCTGGTTAAGCAATGTATTGGTGGGTTGCATCTTTATGTAAGAATCTGACGTGTACATTTTGACTGGCAACTTATATGTTTCATATCCTATTGATGTGAAAATTAGTTCATCCTCAGGTAAAACCCCGTCTACTATTATTTTGAAATAGCCCTGGTCATTAGATAGTACTATGATATGCTTTTTCAATAGGGTTACCGTCACGGCAGGTATAGGTAAGTCAGTGGTTTTATCTAGGACTTGGCCTTCAAAAATAGTCTGCGAATTTGCAGGCTGAACTCCTACAATCATCAAACAAAGAAGAAAAAACAAACTATACAAATTTATTTTCACGAGATAATGATTTAGGGTCGATCTATCAAATATACTATTTTTTGCATTTATTGAAAGTTAGTAGTTAATTTATAAAACTAGCCTTAACCAACAATGCTGCAAATAAATGCCTCGATTGCAAGTCACAACCACAAGATATGGTGTACCTTCAGAACCCAACATTTATACAATCGTAACGCTGAATGCGTGCTGATGGAATTAGGTGCCGGTTTTGAGCCTGCCTCAGAGAAATGGCTAACGGCAAAAAATGGCAATACAGCTTTTGAAGATATTCGCCTGTTCTGTTACAGAGAAATTACTGGCGTTCTACAACTATTTACCTCTTAAAGAGAACGGTGGCTGGCTGACTCAATATGCAACAGGCTTCGGGGGAAGTTGATATAGAAGCTGGGGTTATCAGAAATCAAACTTCTTTGCACGGACTTGCCCGACGATGGGAAGAAAAAAATTGGTCGCCCTACGTGTATAATGATGAATTGTTCATGGTGACTGATTTTGATCCTTTTTTAAGGGTTATAAAAATGAGCTACAAGAATGATGCGATTGTTGCTGGAGAAATATCTCTCGACAGAAAATACGACTAGATGGAAATACGGAGAATTACGCGGAGGAACTCCATTGTTGGCAGAACCAGGCGCTACTGATAACTGGCTTTACGGGTTTATCCATTCGTTCTTACCCGGTGATCAAGGCTCTACGCTTTTATTACTATACTATTGTAAGATATGATCATTTGACCAAGCAGATCGAATACCATCCTGATCCATTACCCTATATTGATGAAGAATATGAAATGCTTTGGAAGTTAAGCAACCGGCGTGATTTCAAAGCTATACAGAGTATTTTTCGTGGGAGCGTATAAAGAATCTTTTTAACAATAAAAAAACTCCAGCCCTATTTAATTTTTAGAAATAAATCCATTTTTGTAAATGATTAAGACAGCGGAATCAAAGCAACTTGCGTTATCACTATATAGTTTGATACTAGTAAATCAGCAGTTGCGCCGAGGTGGCCTCATGTTACGCGCCAGCCTCACTGTAAGAGCAAACCGCGACTGCCGTTTGCATAAATAATCCACTTATTCACCACTTCAGTTAAAAGTGAAACAAAATTAGGTTTGCGATCAAGGATAATCAAGATGTTCAGTTGATTAACTGTTTGATTATCAAGTATGTATATGTATATATCAATTCCGGTGCGTAAGGCAACAACTAAAGGTAACGCACCGAAATACGCACATTTTTATTGTGATTTGGTGCATAAATTGGGTAATTAGCACCAAAAAAAAGCCTGCAAACATTTGATTTGCAGGCTTTTGGCTGTTTTTGACAGGGTTATTTGCGGAGAGTTAGGGATTCGAACCCCAGGACCTGTTACAGTCAACAGTTTTCAAGACTGCCGCAATCGACCACTCTGCCAACTCTCCGGGGACAAAAGTACAAATCCGGCCGGAATTGGCAAATCGGAATTTCATTTTTTTTAACAATTCTTTACAACGAAGGTAAGTGTTTGAAAACTAGGCTGGTTATTTTTCTAATTTATCAATTTTTCCGTCTTAAATGAGTTGAATTTTGGTTTTACCACCTTAATATTGCGTTTGGAAAGGTCAATACTGGCATTTAATTCAAAGCCGATCAGCAAAATTGCTGAGTTTAAATACAGCCATAACATAACTACGATAACCGTTCCTATGGAGCCATAAATTTTGTTATACGAGGCGAAATGATTGATGTAGTACGTAAATCCCAACGATGTCAGGATTGCAAGTCCTGTAGCCAGTATTGAGCCCGGGCTCAAAAACGGCCACTTCAGTTTGTGTGAAGGCCCGTACCTGTACAGCAGCGATATGGTGAAAAAGAAAATGGTAATAATGATTACCCATCGTGATAACGCCAGAATGTAGATCCATAAGTGGCTTTTGCTGGCAATATGTGCCTGCAGGTAGCCAATAACACTTTCGCCGGCTATCATGACAGCTATAGCAATAATCAACGCAATGGTTATTACAACGGTAAGCAGCATGGCTATAACACGCCGCTTTAACCAGGTACGTTTCTCTAATTGTAATGATGAGTTATTGAATGCCCGCATAAGGTTGCTCACGCCGTTGGTAGCAAAGTATAAAGCGGTAAGGAAACCCAGGGATAACAGGCCGGCGTTTCGATGCTTAATGATATCTTCAATAGTTGTCTCAAAAGCCAGGTAGGCGTAAGTTGGGAGTATGGTGTGAATAAGCTCTAAAAGCTTTTCCTGAAACTTGTCGCCCGGAATGTAGGCTATTAACGTAAATAAAAATAGCGTCCCGGGAAAGAGGGCCAGGAGGAAATTGTAGGCTAATGCAGATGCTTTGCTTAACAATGAATCTTCCAGAATTTCATTCAGCAGCGATACTACTACTGCATAGATAGAAAGGTTGCCGAAACCAGGCAGCACAACCGATCGCGCCCACTTAATAACTGAGCGATAAGGGTGAATGCGTAAAAATAGTCGGTGCAACCATCTCATCAGGGGCTAATTTACTCAAAAAATGGCTTTAATTTCTCCAGGAAATCAGCCGACGGCAAGCATGGGCGACCGGTAGCCATGTTTACAAACACCAATAGGGTTTCGCCCTGGTGAATCAGTTCGTCTTTTTCATTAAATAACTCGTATCTGAAATGGATCTTTACGCCCGGCATTTTATCCATGATCACTTTTACCGTGATCTCTTCATCGTAACGTGCCGGCTTAAGGTATTTGCATTTCATTTCAAGCACCGGCATCATGATGCCCGACTCTTCCATGCCGCGATAGGTAAGGCCCAGGCTACGCAGCATTTCAACGCGGCCCACCTCATAAAACTCGGCATAGTTGCCGTAGTACATATAACCCATCTGGTCGGTTTCGCCGTAACGAACCCTGATCTTAGTCGAGTTCTCGAACATTATTTCATGATGTGGTGTTCGGTAAGCGCCTTACGGAATTTGGCCGCATTGATATTATGTTCTGCCTGCGTTTTGGCAAAGTTATGGCGGTTCGAAAAGTCTTCTTTAGCTACCATGTACAGGTAGTCGTTCTTTTGATAGTTCAATACGGCTTTAACCGCTGCTACCGATGGCATCATTACAGGGCCGGGGGGCAAGCTTGTATGCACATAAGTGTTATAAGGAGACATCACAGACAGGTATTTATTTAATACACGGTGGATGGTAAAATCATGCATTGCGAAAATAATCGTTGGGTCTGATTCAAGCTTCATGCCTTTGCGCAATCTGTTTAGATATAGCCCGGCAATGGTTGGCATTTCATCGTCATAAACAGCCTCGGCGTCAACTATTGAAGCTAAGATTGACACCTGCGGAATCGTCAGATTGATGGCGGCAGCCTGTTGCTTACGCTCATCCGTCCAAAAGTTCTGGTAATGGTTATACATGCGATGGTAAAATTTATCGGCCGATAAATTCCAGTCGAGTTTGTACGAATCAGGCATGATCATCACAAAAGCATTGTTGGTATCCAAACCAAATTGCTGCACATAGTTGGCCGAGTCGAGGTAGCGCAGCAAGGTCAATGAATCAACCTCCATTTTTTTACTTACAAAGCCCGCAAATTGTTCTTTGGTTCTGAATACATGAAATGACAAGTCGACCGGATCTTGTTCGCCCAACTGTAACATCCGTATAAATTTGCGGTTGCTCATGCCGTCGGTTAGTTTGTACCGGCCCGGTTTAACATGGCCTACATATTTCATCTGGTGCGCCGCCCATGAAAATGTAGCTGTGTCACGCACAATTTTTTCGTCGCGGATGGTTTTATAAACGTCGTCAAAAGTTGAGCCGGTGTGAATGTATAAGTACTCCTGGTTAGCTGTAACCTGCGGACCGAAATAGCGCAGATAATAAAACACCGCAGTGCCGCCTAAACCTAATATAATTAAAACTATCAGGGTGATAATGAACTTGCTGAATGTACCGCCTGATGATGCCTTTTTTGTAGCCATTGTTATGTGTAATATTTATGCCTGTAGTTTTTGCAATGCTAACAGCCCGCCGGTTAAGTTTATTGTGTTGGTAAAGCCGTTTTGTATTAAAATTGTTTGCGCGGTTTGGCTGCGCAAGCCGGCTTTGCATATAACAATAATTTCGTCGGTTTTGTTATGATGCACAAGGCTAAGTTTTTCAGTTAATTTAGATAGCGGGATGTTTTTGCCGCCTATATTATAGGTATGATATTCAATTTCTTCACGCACATCCAACAGGTTAAGCGGCTCGCCGCTTTGTAACCTGCTTTTAAAACTTGGTGCATCAATTTGCCGCATTACTTTTTAGCCTGACTAACGGTTAAATTAATTTTGGTGCCAATACTGATCTTCGATGCCGAATCAGTTTTCATCGGAAACTGGCTTACTACCACCACATTGCTTGAGTCGGTTATAGCACCCTCATAGGTGATGGTACCTATGCCCAGGTTAGCATTTTTTAAAATGAAACGTACCGCGTCTAAATCCTGATTAACCAAATCAGGGATATCCACTTCGCTGGCGCCTATGCCGTTACCCAAAACCAAATCAATGCGCGAGCCTTTCGGTATGCGCTGGCCGCTTCTCAGTGTTTGTCCACCCATTTTGGCTTCTAAAACTACGTTAAGCGCTATATCTGCCTTGTAAGTGGTATCGCCAACTTTCAAGCCTGCGTTTTGCAGGGTGGCCACGGCTTGTATGTATGGCATTTGGTCAATGTCAGGTAATGCCGTAGGCGGTGTCTTTAGCGTCACCATGGTAAGGTATATCTTACGGTTTTCTTTTACATTAGTCCCTGGGTCAGGGTCTTGCTCAACAACAGTGCCCGGCGCGGTATCACCTACATAAACCGAGTCAACCTGGTAATCAAATCCCTGGTCTTTCAATATGTCGATAGCTTTTTCAATAGGTAAACCTTTTAATTTGGGTACCGGTATGCCCGATCCATGATTAGTATAAAAATCAAGACTGAAAAAAGCAATCAAAACAACAGCTATAACAGAGGCAATGGCCATTAAAAGCGTATTTCGGAAAGATTTAGTTTTTATGTAAGACCCAAATTTACTCATCAGCGTTTTGGTAGATATTATACTTAATTATGCTTCAAACATAAGGATAATTTCGGATTTATATTGACTGAAAAACTAATGTGTTTATTGTGTATGCGCCCTGAAAAAATATTTATCTTTGGCCGTATGACCATGAAAAACATAGCACTTTTGGCCGGCGGTTTCACCGGCGAGTACGAAGTATCTTTGAATAGCGCACGCAACATTGCCGATAATTTAGATAAAACCCAATACAACGTTTATACTATTTTAATAAACCGCGACCGCTGGTTTTATGAGCGGGGCAGCCAGCGTTTTGACATTGATAAAAACGATTTTAGTCTGACTATCGATGCGGAAAAGATTAAATTTGACTTTGCTTTCATTACCATACATGGCACGCCGGGCGAAGACGGCAAAATGCAGGGCTACCTGGACATTATTGGGGTACCATACAACACCTGCGACGTTACTACATCGGCCATTACCATGAATAAGGCTTATACCAAAAACATAGTGCATGGCATTCATGGTTTAAATACGGCCAAGTCTATCCGTCTGTTTAAAAAGGATGGCCATGATATAGGCACTATCACGGCTAATTTAAAGTTCCCGCTTTTTATTAAGCCCAATAATGGCGGTAGTAGTGTGGGTATGAGTAAGGTTTATACGGCAGGCGAATTGCCCGGAGCTATTGAAAAAGCCTTTCATGAAGACAATGAGATATTGATTGAAGAATTTATAAAAGGCCGTGAGTTTAGCATTGGTATTGCGCGCCTGCATGGTAAGGTTACCGTTTTACCGGCTACAGAGATTATCAGCAAAAAAGATTTTTTTGATTATGAGGCGAAATATACCGCCGGGGCGTCAGAAGAAATTACACCTTCCGATTTGCCACAGACCAAGTACAACCAAATAGCTGAAATAGTTACCGAGGTTTACCTGCGATTAAATTGTCGCGGTATGGCCCGGGTAGATTTTATTTTACTTGACGATACGCAGGAGTTTTATTTTATTGAAATCAACACTACGCCAGGCCAATCATCAGCCAGCTTAATACCGCAGCAGGTAAGGGCAGCGGGTATGAAATTGTCTGACTTTTATGCTGAGCTGATAGAGAGTAATTTGTAAAAAATAAGAAAGCCGGGGTGTCACCCTGAGGCTCTCGAAGGGTGACACCTCTTTTTTTTAATACAAAAAGAATAGCTATTGCAACTCCGCCTGCTGCACAAACTCATAATGCTGCCTTGGCTTTTTAAAGGTAAACAGCCACCATGCATTTATTTTGAGGCAGATATTATAAACCAATATCGGGATAAATACCCCCAGGAACCATACCGCCATAAACAGGGCTGGTACATATGTTATGTGAAGGGCATTTACCAAAATAGCACGCACGGCATTCATGGTGATAATTTGCATAATATAAATAAACAAAGAGTGGTAACCCACAATGCGCAAAAATTTAAACCACCGGTATTTTTGCAGCAGGAATGAAAAGCTGATGGATACCGCGCAGCCAATCAATGATTCAACCATATACAACCATGGCATTTTGTGCTGCACAAAATTAATACCGTCGTCGCCGCCATTTAGGTTGTATTGGCAGCACAGGTATTGAACAAGCAAAAACACTGCAAATAGTGGGAAAAATATCTTCCATGATGTGAGCCGTTTAACATACTCCGGGTCGAAGAACAATTTCAATATATTATCGCCCAGGGCAAAGAAAAAGTAATACTCCAATACATCGGTCAGCATGCCCATGTTGATATTGTTAACCGTTATATACCCTGCAATAATAAAAAACACCGCGCCTATAGCCAGCTGCAGGTATGAGTTTATTTTAGCTTTTGCTTTGAGCAATGAATAAATAGCGCCGATAAAAAACAGCGCATTAAGGTACCAGAGCGGCCCAAGCTCTCGCGGCGAGATAAATAATTTAACGAAAGTTTGTACCGCCTCGTGCACATCGCGCGATTTAACGAACGATAGTGCTATGCCTACAGTACCCCAAATTAGTAATGGGTATAAAATGTTATTGCTGCGGTTAATCAGGTAGGCGCCCAACCCGCGTTTACGTAAGCTGTTTGATAGCAGCGTGCCAGATACAATAAAGAACAACGGCATTCTGAAACCCCATAAAAAAGTGCCGATGTAATTGATAAGTGGAAAAGCTGATGTGTTTAAGCCATGATCTGTAAGCGTAAAGTAGCTGTGGCCATAAGCAACCAGTATAATGCTGATACCCTTGTCATAATCTAACCAAATAAAACGTTTTTCCTGCAGGATAAATTTGGAGTTAAAAATATCCCAGTTTTTTTTTGCGGCTTTAGATATCATTTTTTTAAATAATCTGCTTAAACATAAAAACAAACTGCTCGGCGTTGACATAGCCTGTTTTATTATAGAATTTGTAGGCCGGCATATACTTATTTGTCATCAAAACCAATAGTTCCAATCCGTTTTCCCGGCTATATTCTGCGCACTGGTTCATCAGTAGTTTGCCGTAGCCCTGACGCTGTTTTTCGGGGGATATAAAAAACTCATCAATAAAGAGCTGCTTGTTGGTCCACCACGTTTTTTTATGCGCGCAAACTGCGCCGATAACATCGTTTTCGTCCTTCAGGATAAAACCTGCAAAGTGCGGGTTGGCCAAATATTCATTCAGGTATAGTCTGGCCGTTTCGGTCGTCCATTGGGCGTTCCAGGGCGCACTGTTATATGATTTTATAAATGCAGGCAGGCAATCGTCGATGTTGTCGCGGGTAATAGGCAGTATACACATTAAAAGGGATAATTTATAGGTTTAGTATTTTTAAAAGCCATCTTGTCTAACTGGTGTTGCAGCGCTTTTGCAAGCGTATTTACGTGAGGGTGTTCCAGCATTGAAAGGTGATCACCGGGTACATCAACAACTTCTACACCTTTTTTTGCGAAGCGTTTCCAGCCATAAGTTACGGTATCATTAGGGTAGTGTACTGAAATTTGTGCTTTAAACAGAATAACTTTAGCATCAAAGTCGGTTAACTTATAGTTGCGAAACGCAATAGCATGTTGCTTGCGTATCTGTGAAATTTGCGCATAAAAAGTTCCCGTACGCTTTTCTGTTAAGTTACCGGTTAATTTAAACAGGCCTTTTTTATCTGCAAGTTTTGCTTTGACAAAAGCGGGAAAACGCAGCGTGTTGCGAATGATTTTTTTGAATATAATTTTGTACCACAATTTTTTTTCCATGCGCTCGCTGTCCGTGTCAAACATAATTAGGGTGTCGGCTTCCTTACCCATGTCCTTCAATAGCTTCTGGATCTCAACCGCTACATAGCCACCAAACGAATAGCCGGCCAGATAATAGGGGCCCTCGGGATTATGCTGTAAAATTTCGCTCAGATAGTCTTTGGCAATATCCTGCATATTATCCATAGGTTGGTCAATGCCATTTAAACCGCGGGCTTGTAATCCCCAAACTGGCTGGTCGTGGTCTATTAACGAAACCAGTGGGCTAAACTTCAATACATTGAGGCCCTCTCCATGTATAATATAAAGCGGCGGTCTGGTGCCTGTAGTTTTCATAGGCACCAGGCAGGTATAAGGCTTATCTTCTACACGTTTGCTGTCAATAAATTTAGCAAGCGATCTGATATCCGGATACTCAAACAGTATAGCCAATTGTAAATTGTGGCCGGTTTCATTTTTGAAGATAGACAGTATCTGTGCTGCGATGAGTGAATGCCCGCCAATTTCAAAAAAATTATCTTCGACACTCAATTCGCTCAATCCCATACAGTCCTGCCAGATAGATTTTAAAATTTTTTCGGTCCCGGTAGCGGCAGATACCGATTTTTTAGCCTGCGTCACTTCTTCGGCCTCCGGCAAGTTTTTACGGTCTATTTTGCCGTTTGATGTCAGTGGCAGTTCATCAAGCGTAATCCATATTGACGGAACCATGTAATTCGGCAGCCTGCTTTTTAAATGTGCATTCAGGCTGTTTTTATCCGGCTTGCCTTTAAACACCACGTAGGCTACCAGCTGTTTTTTCCCTTTAGCATCGTCTTTGGCTAAAACCACAGCATGGTTTACTAATTCGCAGCTGTTAAGTACGCTCTCAATTTCCCCCAGTTCAACCCGGAAGCCGGAGATTTTTACCTGATTATCCGCACGCCCCATAAACTCCATATTCATGTCAGGCCCCATGCGGCCCAGGTCGCCCGTACGGTACATCATGCCGCCGAGCTCATTATTGAACGGATCGGGAATAAAAGACGCATCTGTTTTTTCCTGATCGGCGGCATAACCGCGGGCCACACCTGCGCCACCTATATACAAATTGCCAACCACACCCATGGGCACCGGCTGTAGTTGACTGTTTAATATGTAGTAAAAGTTGTTGTCAATCGGTTTTCCGTAGGGGATACTTCTCCAATTTTTTAATGTTTCTTTAACCTCGAAATAGTTTGACCAGACAGTACCTTCGGTAGCTCCGCCTAAACTCACCACCCTTGTTTGCGGCATGAATTTTTTGATGCGTTCAGGCAGATCAACCGCGATCCAGTCGCCGCTCATAAATAAAGTTTTAAGGCTGTTACACCTATACTCTGGTTCGGTGAGTTCAAGGTTGCGTATCAGGTAGTCGATTGTGGTAGGTACCGAGTCCCAAAAAGTGATTTTATAGTTATTAAGCATTTTTTGGAGCTGCTTAACATCCTGTATTTCCTGTTGCTCTGCTATCACAATACAACCGCCCGCGGCCAGCATCCCGAAAATATCATAAACCGAAAGGTCAAAACACATCGAGGTAATGAACAGCAAGGTGTCGTTACTGCCTACATGAAATGTCTTGTTAACCCACAAACACAGGTTTACTGCCGAATGATGTTCAATCATAACCCCTTTTGGCCGGCCGGTTGATCCTGATGTATAAATGGTATAGGCCAGTTGCCGACTATTAATAGCTACGTCGGGATTAGTAGTTGGATAACCGGTCAGTTCATCGGCATCAATAACATAATATTGCTCTGGGCCCAATAGCGATTTAATAGGATAGTGCTTATCTGCTATAATCATTTTGACAGATGATTGCCGGTAAATGTATTCCTGACGATCAATCGGGTAATCGGGGTCAATAGGTACATAGGCCCCTCCGGCTTTTAAAATGCCCAGCATCCCCACAATCATATCAAAGTCGCGGGCCGTCATTAAGCTAATGTTATCGCCGGGTAAAACGCCTTCGTTTATCAGATAATGCGCCAGTTGATTTGCCTGTTTGTTCAAATCGGCATAAGTGATATTTTTTTGATGTTTGCGCAGTGCGATTTGGTTAGGTAATGCTGCTGCTTGTTCCTCAAAAAAACTAAACAAGGTGCGCGCTTTGGGGTAGGGCACAATGGTATTGTTAAAATCAATTATCGTGGCCTGCCATTCTTCGTCGGTTAATAGCTGATAGGCAGCGATATGTTTGCCGGGGTCTGTAGTTACCGCCTGTAACAGGTTGATATAATGCTGTTGAAAAGCATGGGCAAAATCGTTGCTTAATAAAACGCTGTTGTAAACCAGGGTTGCTTTAAGCCCATTGGGTGTAGCACTTAAAAATAAACCGATATGGAAATTTTTGAATGGCAATAAAGCTGTTTCAATGACAGTTTTATCAATAACCTCAACGCACTCCTGGTATGATATAAAAGTTTGTAATACCTCGGAGCCGGTTTCTATGCCTTTTAAAAAGCCATCCAATTGCTCATAGGTAAGTAAACCGCGGTTTACCCAATGCGGGGTTTGCCGTAGTTGCAGCAATGATGCAAACGTGGTGTGGTTATCAAAATGGCTATAGTCTGCCAGATAACCGGTAGTGTTGCCCTGATTTTGGTTTGTACAAAGATGGGTTATCAATGTAGCTTCCTGCCCGGTATAACGATATAGTAATGTCTGAAATGACTGCGACAAAACAGCCATTCTGGGTAAATCAAACTTTTTTGCAAGCGCATCAATCGCAGTTAACAGATCGCCATTTATATTAAAGTTGTTGTAACCAGGAGCAACGGCACGGGACTCTGTATGGTTGGCGGCCGCAATTTTCAGGGTAGAAATAGATCGGAAATTATCTTTTAAAACTGCAAAGTCTTTGAGTGTTTCTTGGCTAATAAGGAAAAGTTCAGGCATGTAATAAGGTCGTAGTATCTTGAATGCGACCTGAAATTAGCTGTAAATTTTTTTTGTTTTATGATAATTTTGTAACAAAATCGTTAGATTTCGTTACCGGTACAACTTTTAGCTATTAAGCAACGTTTAGGCGTTTTCTTTTTTGAAAGATGCGTAATGAGCAATTACCTGCCCCGGTATCTTACATGATTTTCCATCCGCTAGCGTAATCATTACGAAGTCAAACCATCCGTCGCAACACACTTTGTTGGTAGCTTTATTTTTAATGTTGAATTTAACCCTGCAATTTTTCTCATCTATGTTTTCAATACTGGTTGTTATTACAAAATAATCGCCTAATAAAAGCGGGCGCTTGTAATCAATAAAAACAGCGCGTACCAACCACCCATAACCGTTTTGTAAGAAATGTTCCATTGACATACCGTAACAGCGCTCCATCTGGTCGTAACGGGCGGCCAGCACATAGTCCAGATATTTGCTGTTATGTACGTGACGAAACATATCTATGTCGTCAGGACGAACACGGTATTCGGTTTCAAAGGTGGCGTAGTTCATAAATCAAAAATAAATAGTTATAATTCAAAAACCGCGGATACATCAAATCTCATTTGTGTAGGAAGCTATCGAAATATTTTGATGGGTTGATAATGATAATTGAATTGTATCGATATATTTGAGCTAAACCTTAATCCGCAAAATGATTAGAAAACTTAAACTTGCCATTATTTTAATGGTCGGTACCGCTGCCGCAAACGCCCAAACCTACACCGCCAAAGATCTGGCGGGACGTTGGGAGTTTACCCGCAACAAAAAAGCCAACATTTTATTCAGCAGCGACAGCACCGGCGCCTGGTTACAACAGGATGGTTTTATATTTAACCGGTTTAAATATACTTGCGGTATCCAAAAACCTGGTGACAGATACATGGAATTTAAATTTACCATTGAACCTAAACGCACGCATCCTAAATACGTGAGTGGTTATATCAAACTTTTGAATGACAGTACTGCTTTAATCAGAATTGGGTGGCCAATAGGCAAAGGGGCAGATACCACCTATCAGCATGGTGCTGTTTTGAGGAAGATAAAACAGCCATCATGGAACGATGCTCCGCGGTTGCCAACTTATAAGGACCTGCTGGGCAATTGGCGCACTTATTTTAAAAAGCAGGTAATGACCACCGGTGTCAGATTTATCGACTCGGTACATGCTGTTTTTACTTATACCGATAGGGAACAGGCCATGAGTTATCACATCAATTTTACCCAACAACCTACGCCGATAGATTTTGCTGCCGGCTCGCAGGTAATGCATGGGTATCTGGTTTTTCAGTCATATAATTATGTCAGGTTGGAATTATTCCCGCCGGATAAGGATCGTCCCGATCATTTTACGGTGTTTGGTCATAACACTATATTACAGCGTCAAAAACAAGGGGTAGAAAGTGAGTCAAAAGATATTGCAGCACCGGTTGCAAACCAATAAATCTTTTGAATATTAACTTTTTACTTTTGAATTAAAACATTACCTTTGCCCCACAATTAACAAAAATATTTAACGCTTTAATATTATTCAAGTAATGTATTTAAGTACTGAAGCGAAAAAAGAAATTTTCGCAAAACACGGCAAAGGGCCTGAAGATACAGGATCTGCTGAAGGACAAGTAGCTTTATTCACCACTCGTATTGCTCACTTAACCGGGCATTTGAAAAAAAACAAACACGATTATTCTACGCAGTTATCACTGCAGAAATTAGTAGGTAAACGTCGTGCGTTATTAGCTTACCTGTACAAAAAAGATATTGAAAGATACCGTGCTATCATCAAAGCATTGCAGCTGAGAGATATCATCAAGTAATCAAAACTTATTTTTTTAAAAAAGCCGTCTCATTGTGGATGGCTTTTTTAATTTTACGCAACAATTTACACACCATAAAAACCGATGTGCTCCCCAAGATGAAAAGCACATCACAACAAAAACAAAATGAGTTTAAATGTAATTAAAAAAGTGATTGATCTGGGCGATGGACGCACCATCGAGATCGAGACCGGAAAACTGGCCAAACAAGCTGATGGATCAGTAGTAGTTAAAATGGGCGACACCATGTTGCTGGCTACTGTAGTTTCATCGCCTGAGGCTAAAGAGGGCGTTGATTTTTTACCGCTTTCTGTTGACTATCAGGAGAAATACGCTGCAACAGGCCGTATCCCGGGTGGTTTTCTGCGCCGTGAGGCCCGTTTGTCAGACTATGAGGTATTGATCTCTCGTTTAGTTGACCGCGCTTTACGTCCGCTGTTCCCTGATGATTACCATGCCGATACGCAGGTAATGATCAGCTTAATATCTGCCGATAAAGACATCATGCCTGATGCTTTAGCCGGTTTGGCGGCATCTGCTGCTTTAGCAGTTTCTGATATTCCCTTCAATGGACCTATCTCAGAAGTTCGCGTAGCTAAAATTGATGGTAAGCTGGTTATCAACCCAACATTGAGCCAGTTAGCTAACGCAACATTAGAATTTATTGTTGCAGGTAGCGAGCACGATATCAACATGGTTGAAGGCGAGTCAAAAGAGATTCAGGAAGAAGAACTGGTTGAGGCCATCAAGTTTGCACACGAGGCTATCAAAGTACAATGCTTTATTCAAAAAGAATTGACTATTGAGGCCGGTAAAACACAAAAACGTACTTATAGCCATGAGCACAGCAATGATGAGCTTGAAAAAGCTATCTATGCTGCTACTTACGATAAAGTTTATGCTATTGCCGCCGAAGCTTCTGCCAAAGAAGAACGCGCTGCAAAATTCAAAGCGGTACGCGATGAGTATATTGAAACTTTAGGCGAGATTGATGATATCACCAAATCATTGGCTAAAAAATATTACCATGATGTAGAGTATGACGCTATCCGTAACCTGGTATTGGACGAAGGTAAACGTTTGGACGGTCGTACTACTACCCAGATTCGCCCGATATGGAGCGAGGTGGGTTACCTGCCTGCTGCTCACGGTTCGGCTATCTTTACCCGTGGCGAAACCCAATCATTAACCACCGTTACTTTAGGCGCTAAAGACGACGAGCAAATGATTGACGGCGCGTTTATTAATGGATATCAAAAATTCTTGTTGCACTATAACTTCCCTGGTTTTTCAACCGGCGAGGTTCGTCCAAACCGTGGTGCCGGTCGCCGCGAAATTGGCCACGGTAACCTGGCCATGCGTTCGTTAAAACAAGTATTACCACCAAGTGATGAAAATCCATACACTATTCGTATAGTTTCTGATATTTTAGAATCAAACGGTTCATCGTCAATGGCTACGGTTTGCGCCGGTACATTGGCTTTGATGGATGCCGGTGTTAAAATCACTAACCCGGTATCAGGTATCGCAATGGGCCTCATCACTAATGAAATGGGTACCAAATACGCTATTCTTTCTGATATCTTAGGCGATGAAGATCACCTGGGTGATATGGACTTTAAAGTAACCGGTACTAAAAACGGTATCGTTGCGGTACAAATGGACCTGAAAATCAATGGCCTTTCATACGAAGTATTAACCAACGCTTTGAATCAGGCTAAAGATGGCCGTCTGCACATTCTTGGCGAAATGGCTAAAACCATCAGCGCGCCGCGCGAGGATTACAAACCGCACGCTCCGCGTATCATCACCATCAAAATTGATAAAGAATTTATTGGTGCGGTTATTGGCCCGGGTGGTAAAATTATCCAGGAAATGCAACGCGAAACCGGTGCAACCATCTCTATCGAGGAAGTTGACAACCAGGGTATTGTTCAGATCTTTGCCGATAACAAAGAGTCTATTGACGCTGCTGTACGCCGTATCAAAGCCATTGCTTCAAAACCTGAGGTAGGCGAGATTTACGAAGGTAAAGTGAAATCAATTATGCCTTTCGGCGCATTTGTTGAAATTATGCCGGGTAAAGACGGTTTGCTGCATATTTCAGAGATTGATCACAAACGTTTTGAAACCATGGACGGCATTTTTAACGTAGGGGACGAAGTGCGTGTTAAATTGCTGGATGTTGACAAGCAAGGTAAATTAAAACTTTCTCGCAAAGTGTTATTACCTAAGCCTGAAAAACCTGAAGCTAAATAACACCCCACCAACCTCCCCGAAGGGGAGGCTTTAAAAATAATTAACTCTTTAAGCCCTTCCGTCAGCTGACGGAGAGGTTGGGAGGGGTAAAAGCCTTGGAAACAAGGCTTTTACCTTTTAACAGAGAAATTGTTTTAATTATTTTCATTTTTTTAAAACAAAAAGTTGTCTATTCAACTTAATAATTTTTATAGTAATGCATAAAAGCTGATAGTCGATCCGCAACTTGACGATGAATTCTACGCCTACCAACCCCTTAGATTTCCTCAATAGCGGCAATAATTCTGGTAAACCGGCAGGCCCGAATGCTGACCTGGTGCAACAGTTATTGTACGAAATTATAAGGGTGAAAGAACTTATTGCCTATTACGACTCCATCCCCAACGGAGGCGGCCAACTTGGCTCGTCTATACTTACCGAACTGGTGACCGAGGCTTACAACTCGCTTGTAAACTATGACCTCGTGCTTATGAAGAAATATTTCGATTTATTGCAGAACTGCGATTAGCTGGTTTTGCCAGTCATTAGCTTCGCGTCATTTGGTCATTCAGTCATTAATATTTCCTTTAGACATCCCGTCGTTTTTCGCTGCGCTTTAAATGGCAAACTTTCCAATGACTTAATGACTCAATGACCAAATGCAATGACGCGAAGCAAATGAAATAACTATATTTGCAGCACACTAATACAATCTGCAATGACGCACCTAGTATCCCCATCCATTTTATCGGCTGATTTTGGTAACCTGCAACGCGATATCGAAATGCTGAATGCCAGCGAGGCTGATTGGATACATGTGGATATTATGGATGGTGTATTTGTGCCTAACATATCATTTGGTTTCCCGGTGGCCGAGGTAGCTAAAAAACACGCTACCAAACCGCTTGATGTGCATTTAATGATTGTTGAGCCTGATCGTTATATCAAACGTTTTGCCGATGCCGGCGCTTATGGTTTAACCGTGCAGCTGGAGGCTTGCCCTAATTTGCATCGTACCGTCCAATTTATTAAAGAAGCAGGCTGCAGGGCCGGTGTAGCCATTAACCCGCACTCGCCGGTGGCTTTGCTGGATGATATCATAGCCGACCTGGATCTGGTATTGGTAATGTCTGTAAACCCGGGTTTCGGTGGTCAGCACTTTATTGAAAATACCTACAAAAAAGTATCAGAGACGCGCGACCTTGTTGCAAAACGCAACTCAAAAGCCCTGATTGAGGTTGACGGCGGCGTGGATAAAAGCAACGCCGGTAAACTTTATACTGCGGGCGCTAATGTTCTGGTTGCGGGCAGTTCGGTATTTGCTTCGGGCAATCCTTCTGCCATGATTTCAACGCTAAAACACGCTTAATATATTACAGCGGTAATAGCGCAAACATTTTATTACAATCGTAATAAACATAGGGCTGCCATTTAAAATTCTTTAAACAAAGCGCTTTTAAAGCAATAATTATTAAATATTTGTATTTTTTAAAATAAATGCAAATAAAACCTTCCTATTTTGTCAAATTGACTACCTTTGCGGCAACAAAATACAAAGTTCTTAATTTGTATGGGCAACAACCAATTTAATAACATATGAAACACAATTTTGGTGCCGGACCGGGCATCTTACCTCATGAAGTTTTAAAGCAAGCTGCCGAGGCAGTTGTTGATCTTAATGGAATCGGGCTATCTCTGTTAGAGATCTCGCACCGTTCGGCAGAGTTTGAGGCTGTGCTTGACGAAGCTGTTAAGTTAGTTAAAGAATTGTTAGAAGTTCCGGAAGGTTATTCGGTATTGTTTTTACAAGGCGGTGCAAGCACTCAGTTTGCCATGGTGCCTCAAAACCTTTTACCTTCAACCGGAAAAGCTGCTTACCTTGATTCGGGTGTGTGGGCTAGCAAGGCTTTAAAAGAAGCTAAATACTTTGGTGAGGTAGATGTTATTGCCACATCAAAAGAGAGCAACTATACCTATATTCCTAAAGATTATACTATACCAACTGATGCGGCATATTTCCACATCACGTCAAATAATACCATTTATGGTACCCAGTTGCACGAATTCCCTAAATCGCCAATCCCGATGGTGGCCGATATGTCATCAGACATATTTAGCCGCAAATTCAACGTTGCCGATTTTGGTTTGATCTATGCCGGTGCTCAGAAAAATATGGGCCCTGCCGGTACTACCCTGGTTATTGTTAAAGACGAGATATTGGGTAAGGTTGACCGTAAGATCCCTTCAATGTACAACTATCAAACGCAAATTGAAGGCGGATCAATGTATAACACGCCGCCGGTATTTGCTATCTACGTTTCAATGTTGACCCTGCGTTGGTTAAAATCAAAAGGTGGTGTTGAAGCTATTGCGCAGGAAAATAAAGCAAAATCAAAAGCGCTGTATACAGAGATTGACCGTAACCCGTTGTTTAAACCGGTTTGCGCTGTTGAAGACCGTTCAGACATGAACGTTTGCTTTGTAATGGAAAACCCTGAACACGAAAAGCCTTTCCTGAAACTATGCGACGAAAGAGGCATAGTAGGGGTGAAGGGCCACAGAAGTGTGGGTGGTTTCCGCGCATCAATTTACAACGCATTGCCAATCACCAGCGTACACGCGCTTATTGACGTAATGCAGGAGTTTCAAGAGAAAAATAAATAGTTTAAAACGTCATTAGGTCATTAAGTCATTCGGTCATTTTTTGTGATCATAATGACTTAATGACCAAATGACTCAATGACATAAAACAATGATCAAAATATTAGCTAACGATGGGATTGATCCTATCGGTAAAAAAATGTTAGAGGAAGCCGGTTTTGAGGTGGATACTAACAATATTCCGCAGGATGAACTGCCTGCTAAACTGAATGCTTACGATGCTATTACTGTGCGCAGTGCTACCAAGGTACGTGCGGCCCTGATTGATGCCTGCCCTAATTTGAAACTGATTGGCCGTGGCGGCGTTGGTGTGGATAATATTGATGTTGATTACGCAAAAGAAAAAGGCATAGGTGTTTACAATACTCCGGCCTCTTCGTCTTTATCAGTAGCCGAATTGGTGTTTGCCCAACTGTTTACCGGTGTACGTTTCCTGCATGATAGTAACCGTAAAATGCCGGTTGAAGGTGCAACTAACTTTAACGGTTTAAAGAAGGCTTATGCCAAAGGTATTGAGCTGCGTGGCAAAACTTTGGGTATTGTTGGTTTTGGCCGTATCGGTCGCGAGGTAGCTAAAATTGCTATTGGCGTTGGTATGGACGTGCTGGCGTATGACCTGTTTGATTTTAACCCGGAGGTTGAGATTGTACTGGGATCAGGTGGTACAAAAGTTAACGTGAGCGTTAAAAAAACAACTTTGGATGAGATCATTACCACTGCTGATTTCATCACTTTGCATACACCGTTTATCGATAAGGCCCTGCTCGGTGCCGAAGAATTGGCTAAAACTAAAAAAGGTGTTCAGTTGATCAACGCATCCCGTGGTGGTTTGATCGACGAACTGGCTTTGATCGATGCCCTGAACAGCGGCCAGGTATCATACGCAGCTTTGGACGTGTTTGATAACGAACCCAACCCGCGCCAGGAGATCCTGTCACACCCGAAAATCTCGTTAACGCCGCACATCGGCGCTGCAACCAACGAAGCCCAGGAGCGTATTGGTGTTGAACTGGCCAATTTAATTATCGGTCATTTTAAAAAATAAGAGATTATACTCACAATAGTTGGAAAGGCGCGGTAAGCGCCTTTTT
Organism: Mucilaginibacter ximonensis; assembly: GCF_042686265.1. Lineage (NCBI taxonomy): Bacteria > Pseudomonadati > Bacteroidota > Sphingobacteriia > Sphingobacteriales > Sphingobacteriaceae > Mucilaginibacter > Mucilaginibacter ximonensis. Next base: position 1,615,872 of record NZ_JBHUPD010000001.1, on the reverse strand, counting down.
TGTTTGTATTCCCATTAATAGTTGTCATTTCGACCAACGGGAGAAATCTATACATGCGGTAATAAATCTATTAATCCGTGTATAGATTTCTCGCTATCGCTCGAAATGACAGCTGAATTGAGATGTGTATGTTATCCCGATTTTGTAACTTCCAATAACTTTATCGCTCTAATAACAAACCATCTTAAAGAAACTTAAACACCATGGGATTATTCACTGCCGACGAACCAAAATCGTACGAAATTGATAATAAGCAATTGATTTGCATGTTTTGCAATAACCGGACCTTTCATACACGGACAGAGCAATTGCATTCGCCCGGACGCACATTTTTAAACCTGGAATGGACTGACAGAACCGCTACCTGTTTTGTTTGCGCCAGTTGCGGTTATATGCATTGGTTTATGCGGTAATAATGTAATTTATCTTTTGTGGTGTTTCACCAAAAGGTGTTTCACTCTTTTTAGGAATATTTGGTAAATTGTATTTAAATAACTGAAATACAGCGTATTAATGTAATTAAGCTAAAGCTTTAGTACTGTTTCAAAGTGTTTCACTGCATTTAGTTAAATGTTTAATTATTAGCAAGTTAGACAAAAATGGTGTTTCAAAGTGTTTCATATTTTTTGAAACACTAATTACATTACAATGTGTAGCTAACGCCCTTCTCTGGTATGGTAACTTTATAGCCCTCGTTCCCGAGACTTTCAGCTAAAGCCTGCATACTGCTATCCTCGCCATGTACCAGGAAAGTATGTTTTAATTTAACTTTATCCTGCGAACGCACATTGTTCATCAAATCATCATGGTCGCCGTGAGCGCTCAAAACATCGGTTTGTTTGATGGTGGCATAAACGGCCAGGTCGCGGTCTTTGATGTGCACTATCGAGTCGCCGCGCAATAGCCGGTAACCCAGTGTACCTTTGGCGCAATAGCCTATGAATAGGATGGTGCAGTAAAAGTTCTGAATGTTGTAAAACAGGTGATCCTGTATGCGGCCACCCTCCAGCATCCCCGCAGAGGAGATAATGATGCAAGGCTCATAATAGTTGGATACCTGGCGGCTATCCTGCAGGGTTTCCACATAGGTAAGGTTATCAAACTCAAACTCGTCGCCCTTTTGCTTATAAAAATCCTGAGCTTCTGCATTTACCAGGTGATGGTGTTTGCGGAAAATCTCGGTAGCCCGGGTAGCCATGGGGCTATCAACAAACACCTTAACCGGCGGCAACAGGCCGCTGCTGAAAATCTTATTCAACGAGTAAACCAGCGACTGGGTTCGCCCGATACTAAACGCCGGAATGATCAGGCGTCCCTGCTCTTTTACGCAACATTTGTCTATAATCTCTATCAGGGTATCTTGTACAGTCTTGTCTTTAGTATGCATCCGCCCGCCATAGGTAGATTCTGTAACCAGGAAGTCAACCGCAGGCAATACTTGCGGGTCGTCCAACACTGGATAGTTCTTGCGGCCAATATCGCCGGTAAAAGCTATGGTTTTTTCTTCGCCGTGATCATTGATCTTAAACACAGCTGCCCCGGCGCCGAGCAAATGCCCGACAGGTACAAAAGTAAGTTCGATATCGCCCGTAATCCGAAAAGGTTTGTTAAACCCAATGGTTACAAAGCGGTCCATAGCATCCATTACGTGCTTTTGCAGGTATAACGGCTGCAAGTTGGTGCCAAACTTGCCCTTTCCTTTGTGCTTGCGGCTTTTTTCAGCTTTATTAGTAAAAATGCTTACCGAGTCAAGCAGTAAGAGCTCGGTCAGGTCGGCAGTAGGTGGGGTGCAAAGAATTTGCCCTTCATAACCCAGGCGAACCAATGTGGGTATGTTACCAGAGTGATCGATATGTGCATGTGTTAACACCACCACATCAATGCTGGCAGGGTCAAACGGAAAGTCTTCGTTAGATTGTATACTGCGATCCTTTTCGTAATCAAGTCCGCAATCTATCAGTATTTTATAGGTGCCAACTTCAAGCAAGTGCATGCTGCCGGTTACCTGGCGCGCTGCACCGTGTATGGTTAAATTCATTTAAGCGTTATTCTCCTTGCGGCGTATCTGGTTTCTCAGCAGGAACAGGATGATGATCACCAGAATAAAAACAATGATCTTAAAGTTAAGCGACTCTTTATCTATCAACTTTGTATAATCGTCGTTTTGTTTTTTGAGTTTTACTATTTGATCTTGCAGACGGCTAATGGTATACATTGATTCAGTAGCCGTTTGTTCGGTTTCTTTAGAGCGATCCTGAGCTTCGCTTTGCTGGAAAGCGCGATAATCAAGTAATACTTTTAATTCGCGGTAAATATCATTGTCGGTTTTAACAATATCCATCAAAATGTCATTGCTCCGGCGAATGTCTTTTTTGGTTTGCAGCCCGAAAATGCCGGTATGTTGACTTAAGCTTTGATCATATTGCCCAAATTTTCTACTACGGCTGGCTAGCATAGCATTAATCTTGGCACGCTGACGCTGATAGGCAATTGAATCAGCCTTGAACTGTGCCGACGCACAGGTGCATAAAAAACACAGTAAATAAAATGATATTAATTTTTTCATCTACGATAATCAAAGTCAATAATAACGCTGTCGCCTAAGTTAAGCCCCAGCAATCCGCTGGCGTTTCCTTTATTGATGGCAATCTCCAAATGATCGCTAATACCAAACAAACACAGTTTTTCGCCTTCGGGCACTTCGCTGTAATGCCAGCTCAGGTGATTGATAGTCTCGTTACGTTTAAAGTAAAGCGTAAATTGCCTGCCCTGTTGTACTTTATTAAAAAACTCTTTGGTAATATTAGTAATAACATTTTGAAAAGAGTCTATATAAATTACAGAACCTTTGATTACGTTTTTCTCGATCACGGGCTGCAAATTCATTTTTTGTTCAACACCGCTTGTTGGTAAACCAATCTCTTCCAGTTTTTTTCCCTGCGCCAAATGGCACGCCGCTTTCACAAAAATATCAGCCAGGGGGAAATGCAGAAACTTCAGATCCTGCATAATGTTGATCTCCACAATCTCCTGAGGTTCCTGGTTAAACATCAGCGAAAAGATACCATTATCTGAACCTACAAAGTAATGGTTATTATACTTAAGAGCCAGATATTTGGTGTCGTCGCTGTATACGGTATCTATACCAATCAGGTGCACCGTTCCGTCAGGAAAATAGTGAAAACTATTTTTTAAAATGAAAGCCGCTTGTTGTACATTGTAGGCAGGTACACTATTGGTAATATCAACAATATTAACAGTTGGCAATAGCTTTAAGATGCTTCCTTTAAGGGCAGCCTGATAAATGTCTTTATCGCCCAAATCAGTAGTTAAAGTTATTATTGCCATTAATTATTTAAATATTTATTGCTAATCTTGTACAAGCGTTAGACGCTGCAAATATTCAATTTTTAATTCATAAAAATCAGTAATAATATAATCAAAATTACTCTTGAACGAACTCAAATTATCAATCGAGAATATAAATCCGGCAGTTTTGTGGGGGCCTAATAACGATCATTTCGAGATCATCAAAAAACAATATCCTAAACTTAAAATAGTTGCCCGCGGCAGCGAGGTAAAGGTGTTGGGCGATGAGCGTGAACTGGTTGTTTTTGAAGAAAAGTTCAAGCATCTGATCGAGCACGTCGAGAAATACGAAAATATCAGCATTCAGGACCTGGAGCGGATTCTGGGTTCAAAAGTTGATACTTCCGCGCCTGCTGCTGACGCGTCTGCCGACAAGTTTGCCAGTGGTGAGGTTATTGTTTTTGGCCCTAATGGCGTAATGGTTAAGGCTCGTACAGCTAACCAGCGAAAAATGGTAGAGAGTATTGCCAAAAGCGATATTTTGTTTGCCATTGGCCCCGCAGGTACGGGTAAAACCTATACAGCGGTGGCACTTGCTGTTCGCGCACTAAAAAATAAGGAGATCAAACGCATTATATTAACCCGTCCGGCTGTTGAGGCCGGCGAAAATCTGGGCTTTTTGCCGGGCGACCTGAAAGAAAAGATCGACCCTTATCTGCGCCCGTTATATGATGCGCTGGATGATATGATCCCGGCAGAAAAACTGAAGGTTTACCTGGAAAATAGGACTATAGAAATAGCTCCGCTGGCTTTTATGCGCGGCCGTACGCTTGATAACTGTTTTGTGATTTTAGATGAGGCGCAGAACGCTACCGATATGCAATTGAAGATGTTCCTGACCCGTATGGGGCCATCGGCAAAATTTATTGTCACCGGTGACGTTACGCAGATAGATCTACCCAAAAAACAACAGTCAGGTTTGCATACTGCCTTGCGCATCCTTACCGATATTAAGGGTATAGACATAGTTTACCTGAGCGGTGAGGACGTTGTACGCCATAAATTAGTAAGAAAGATATTAGCCGCTTACGGGGATATACAATAATAGTTATTAGAGGTTGAAGATTAGAGATTAGTTATTAGCAAATCGCTAGCCAACTAATCTTTAATCTTTATTCTTCAATCTTCAACCACCATGAATGCAATAAAAGAAACCAATTTTAATTTTCCTGGCCAAACCAGTTTTTATAAGGGGAAGGTGAGGGATGTTTATACGATCAACAATCAATACCTGGTAATGGTAGTGAGCGACAGAATCTCTGCTTTTGATGTGGTATTGCCTGAAGCTATACCTTTTAAAGGCCAGGTGCTTAATCAAATTGCCGCCAAGTTTTTAGAAGCTACGTCTGATATTGTACCAAACTGGGTGGTAAGTGTGCCCGATCCAAGCGTAACCATTGGTCGTATTTGCGAACCTTTTAAGGTGGAGATGGTAATACGGGGATATTTAGCCGGTCATGCTGCGCGCGAGTATGCTGCCGGGAAGCGCCAGGTTTGTGGCGTGGTTTTACCTGAAGGATTAAGCGAAAATGATAAACTGCCTGAACCTATCATTACCCCAACCACCAAAGCAGCGGTAGGGCATGATGAGGATATTTCAAGAGAAGATATTTTAGCACAAGGTATTGTATCGCCGGAAGATTATGAGCTGCTGGAAAAATATACCCGGGCGTTATTCGCACGCGGAACCGAGATTGCTGCCGAACGGGGTTTGATTTTGGTGGATACCAAATATGAGTTTGGCAAAATAGGCGACCAGATCTATCTTATTGATGAGATTCATACCCCGGATTCATCGCGCTATTTTTATAGCGAAGGTTATCACGAGCGTCAGGTAGAAGGCGAGCCACAAAAACAGCTTTCAAAAGAGTTTGTGCGTAAATGGTTAATAGAAAATGGTTTTCAGGGAAAAGACGGACAAACCGTACCTGAAATGACGCCCCAGAAAGTAGAAGAAATTTCAGAACGTTACATAGAGCTTTACGAACAAATAACCGGCGAAAAGTTTGTTAAACCGAACGCAGATAATGTTTTGGATAGGGTAGAGATGGCTATAAAAAACGCGTTAACCACGTTGTAATATATTCCTGAATATTGTATATATTAGCAGTTACAAATTATTAATGAAATGAAGTTTACAGTAGACAAACACGAGAAATATATATTACTTAAGCTCAACGAGTCTAAGTTAAACTCTTTGATCACGCCGCAATTAAAATCTGAGTTGATTCTGATCAACACTGAAGGTCAGCGTAACATTATCCTTGATCTTTCCCAGGTTAAATTTGCGGATTCATCCGGTTTAAGCAGTTTGTTAGTTGGTCACCGTTTATGTAAAAACGCAACCGGTTCTTTCATACTTACGGGATTAAACGACGCGGTTTCTCGCCTTGTAACCATTTCGCAGTTAGAAACCGTTTTGACTATTGTTCCTACAACCGAAGAGGCAATTGACCTGATCTTTATGGAGGAAATAGAAAAAGAATTAAAAAAAGAAGCAAGATAGTACCTTAGTTGTTTACCTGATATGAGATTTGAGGTAACAATTTTAGGCAGTAGCTCTGCTACCCCCATCTATAACAGAAACCCCACTTCGCAGGTGCTTAATATCAATGAGCGCCTGTATTTGGTTGATTGCGGCGAAGGCACACAACAACAAATGCTTCGCTTTGATATCAGGGGCAGCCGCATTGATCATATATTCATCAGCCATCTTCATGGCGACCATTATTTAGGACTTATTGGTTTTCTTTCGTCATTGCATTTAAACGGGCGTAAAAAGTCGCTGAAGCTGTTTGGCCCGCCGCATTTGATGGAGATTATCGAGCTGCAGTTTAAGTACTCTGAAACTATTCTACAATACGAAATACTCTTTTATCCGACCAATCCTAAATCGCCAAACCTTATATTAGAAAACGATGATGTAATGGTTGAAACTATTCCACTTGATCATCGTATCGATTGCACCGGTTTTATATTCAGGGAGAAGAAACGCCTGCGTAAGCTGATTAAAGAAGAGGTTGAACGCATAGGCGTACCGGTTGAATATTTTACTGCTTTAAAAAAGGGAAAGGACTATACCGATAATCAAGGTAAGGTATACCCCAATGATACGCTAACCATCGATTCGGCCGAACCGCGTGCGTATGCCTATTGCTCTGATACCAAATACAACGAATCATATTTTGCGCAAATCAAAAATGCAGATTTGCTGTACCATGAAGCAACTTTCATGCACAATATGCTTGACCGTGCCAATGAAACCCATCATACTACGGCCTTACAGGCTGCCGAAATTGCCATCAAAGTAAATGCGAAGAAGTTGTTAATCGGGCACTTTTCGGCCCGCTATAAAACACTTGACGAATTGCTGGCCGAAGCGCAAAGTGTGTTCCCGGACACGGCTTTGGCTATTGAGGGCAGAACGTTTTTGATATAAGGGGGTTACCTAGATATGTCATTTCGAATGTACAGAAATCTATACACATGCTCAGCAAATGTTAATACCTATGTATAGATTTCTCTGTACGTTCGAAATGACAATTTTATAAATACTAAGCCTGCGGCCTGTCACTGCTATGCAAATTATGGCTCACCATATAATGATGCAGCTTTGCCTCAATTGCCGACGAACTGTCATTGGCATAGGTGCCGTAAGCGTTTACTATAATGCCTTTCAGATTATATTTGGGCGAGCTTACCGCATAAACTATGGACATATCTGCCGGATTGCTTGGACCTTCAAAACGGTAAAATTCATCGATCGAAAAATCATCAGCGGTCATGTGTATATTTTGCGACTTATCGTCAACAGTATCGCCTTCCATGCTTAGGTTAGCGGTATATCCTCTTTTCATTAAATCGTTAGTGGCGTCCACTAAGGTTTCATAGTTTTCCATGGTTAATGTAGTTTAAGTAAGCGATAGTGCCTTGACTACCTCAAATATTAAACCACAAACAGCGGAAGCTTGTTTGATTTTTTCGGGAAGAATTTGATTGAGTCCAGAATCTTAGTCAGAATTCAAAATGGCTTTGAACTCAAGACTCTGAACTCGAACTTATACCTGTCTTTCGCCGTCCCAGTTTTCAAGGTAATGGCTGATACGGCTTAAGAATGACCCGCCCAGCGCGCCGTCAACCACACGATGATCGTAGGATAACGACATCATCATCATGTGCCTGATGGCAATAACATCGCCTTGAGGCGTCTCAATAACAGCAGGCTTTTTCTTAATGGTGCCTACCGCCAAAATCGCAACCTGCGGCTGGTTAATGATTGGTGTACCTGAAAGGTTATTAAATGCACCTACGTTGGTTATTGTGAAAGTTCCGTCTTTGACATCGTCAGGCTGCAACTTACCCGTGCGGGCTTTACCGGCCAGGCTATTTACTGCTTTAGTTAAGCCAAGCAGGTTTAACTCTTCGGCTTTTTTAATAACAGGAACAATAAGGTTTCCATTTGGCAATGCAGTAGCCATACTGATGTTGATCGAAGCTTTTTTGATGATTTGTGTACCATTAACTGATATGTTGATCATCGGGAAGTCTTTGATGGCTTTTACTACCGCCTCAATGAATATAGGAGTGAAGGTGATCTTCTCGCCTTCGCGTTTTTCAAAACTGTTTTTAATTTTTTCGCGCCATAATACCAGGCCGGTTACATCAGCCTCCACAAACGAAGTTACGTGTGGTGATGTATGCTTGCTCATAACCATATGGTCGGCAATAAGGCGGCGCATACGGTCCATTTCAATAATTTCGTCGCTGCCGCTTGCAGTAAGTGTGCGGGCGTGTTCAATTTTAGTCTGCCCCGGTTTGGCTGCTTCTTGTCTTGCCGCAGCCGGTGCAGTTTCTGGTGCAGAAGCGGCCTGCGGCGAAGGCGCCGAATGGGTTCTGTTTTGATAAACGGGTTGAGCAGGTGCCTGCGTTTGAGAAGCAGAAGCTGCTGCTGGTGTTGCTACGCGGTTTTTTACGTAAGCCAGCAGGTCGTCTTTTGTTAAACGGCCATCTGAACCGCTGCCCGGTATACTGTCTAATTCGGCCTGGCTAATGTTTTCCTGCTGCGCGATGTGCTTTACTAACGGCGAATAAAATCGGGCAGAACCTGCTTGTGGTTGCGCTGGCGGCGCTGTTTGTAACCTTGAAGCTAATTGATCAGCACCCGGTATTTCCTGCGACTGTGGGGCCGGGGCAGGTGTAGATGCATAGCTTGTTTGCGGTGCAGGGGCTGGCGGTGGTGTATATTGCTGAGCCGGAGCCTGTGTTGCCGCAGGCTGCGGTGCAGGTGGTTGCACTGATGCCGCTGCCGGTGTTGATTCTTCTTTTTCGGGCTGGTCAGTCTCAATAATTGCTATAACAGAGCCCACCTGTACCACATCATTTTCTTTATAACGTTGTTCAACCAGCCGGCCGCTAACCGGCGACGGTACTTCTGAGTCAACTTTATCGGTGGCAATTTCCATTACCGCATCGTCGGCTTCTATGTAATCTCCTGGATTTTTTATCCATTTAATCACCGTTGCTTCTGCAACACTCTCACCCATCTTTGGCAATAACAGCTGATATTTAGCCATACGTATAATATAGTTCTTTGGTCAAAATTAGAAAATCTGTTGCTTACTTTTCAACATCCTTAAGTAAAGTATTCAACATAAATAATGCCGCTGTGGCGCTTCTTTCGATGTTTTGCAGCCGCTTGCTGCCAAATGTGAATTTCTTTCGCACAGTTTTTTGTGCCGATGCTGCAGCTATCCAAACCGTACCTACCGGCTTATCGGGCGTCCCGCCCTCGGGCCCCGCAATACCGGTCACTGCAATGGCAAAATCCGACTTGAAATTACGCAGCGCGCCTTCTACCATCTCTACAACCGTTTCTTCACTCACCGCTCCAAATTTCTCCAAAGTTGCCTTTTTAACACCGAGTATGCTTTCTTTTAACTCGTACGAATAAGAAACCGCGCCACCAAAAAATACTTTCGACGATCCGGGGTGCTGTGTAAATAAATGCGAGATATAACCACCTGTGCAGCTTTCAGCTACCGATAGTGTAAGGCCGCGCCCGGCCATAAAATCCAATATCGCCTTTTCGAGCGCGACGTCTTCTTCGGCCCCTACGTTTTCGCCTACACGCTCAACAATCAGTGCGGCGTATTGTTCAATTTCGTCGCGCAGTTGTTGTTCGTTTTCACCCTCGCCGGATAATCTTAGCCGCACCTGGCCCAATTTGGGCAGGTATGCCAGTTTAATATGCCGTGGCAGCGAATCTTCAATGTCAGCAATGCGTGTAGCCAGAAATGATTCGCCTTCGCCTACAGTTAATATTGTTTTATGGACGATAGCAGGCAGTTTGAATAAGGTTTTAATTTTCGGAATCACTTCCTCTTCCATCATGTACATCATTTCAAAAGGTACGCCGGGCATGGATACATAGATCTTTTCGCCGGTGTTAAACCACATTCCCGGCGCAGTGCCGTTATGGTTTAAAATTACCTCGCAGTTTGATGGAACCAATGCCTGTGCTTTGTTAATATCAAGCATAGGGCGGTTATATTTGGCAAAGATGCGCATCACGTTATCCAACGCTTCCTGGTTTTCAACCAGGCCGACGCCAAAATATTCGGCAAGTGTATTCTTGGTAATATCGTCTTTGGTGGGGCCAAGGCCGCCGGTGATGAAGATAAGATCAGCGCGTTCGCTGGCTTCTTTAAGCGCTTTGAGTATATGCTGTTTACCGTCAGATACGGATGATATCTGTTTTACGCGGATGCCTGTATTGTTTAACTGCTGGGCCATCCAGGCAGAGTTAGTATCGACAATCTGACCTATCAAAATCTCATCGCCTATGGTTATGATCTCTGCAAGCATTTTAGTAGTTATTGAAGTTAGCATTGCTGGTATAATCGCTGCGCTTGCTTAGCTTTAAGGCCTGCAAGATGTCTGATTTTACTTTTAATGTAACGTTGTACGATTTATAGAAGCCGAAAGGCAGCCAGTTAATGGATAAGTCCCAACAATGCAGGTCGCGATAGATAGCAAATGACGTGGCGCTACTTAACTGTTTGGCTTGCAAGTCATAGTTGGTATTAAACTGTATTTTCCACTTGGGCGTTAGGCTGAAGTCGCCGCTTAACATCACGGTATTGACGTGTTGTGAGCTGGTATAAGCATCCCCATAAGTAAAACTGTAGTTTATTGACAAGTTCCAGGGGATATTAAAATCGACATAAGCAGACGGGTCGCTATTTAATAAGGCTAAGCTTTGCCGTTGCGCTTCCGTAGTGTTATTGAGCGTATTGGGCAGGTTTGGATTAAATTGCCCGGCCATCATATTGTTATTATTAACAGCCGAGGGGTGAAATGCCGCTGGGTTTAACGTACCGCTAATTGAAAGGTTGAAGTTAGTTAATCTGGGTATTTTGCCGTCTAACCAGGTATAGCGGTTAAACTTGCGTGCGTAAGCAAATACCCGCCCGCTGGCTACGGTATCATAAACTTTGGTAACATAGGGGTCGAATGATCCCGAGAAACTCACATTAACTTTATCGCCAAAGAAACCGGTATGGCCGGATAAGGCAATGGGTTGTAATTTAAATGAGTCGGCAGCAAAGTTATAGAAAGTTGAAAATGCTAAACTTTGCAAAAGCTGCACCTTCTTGTCTGTTTGCGAAGTATCCGTGCTTTTTGCCCTGAATTTTGCTTCTATGTTATTGTCAATACTGAAATTTAAACCCGCTTGTGTGCCGCCGCCCGGATACCCGATTGAGGAGTTGGAAAAAATAGAATAACGTTGCGATACAACCGGATAGGGTACGGTGGCATTGCTTACGATAATGCGGTTGTAAGATCTTTCTAAACTGGAATAATCCGGCGAATAACTAAATGCAATGTTAGGTGTAATTACGTGGCGTATGGCCTTAAGCCTGCTATTTTTAAAGTTAAAAGTACCGTATATTTTGGTTGATAAACCGGTGCTTACATTATAATTGCCTGCGCGTTTAAAGCCGGGAATGGTATCGGTAGCCAATGAGTCGGCCCGGGCGTAATGTTTGTAAATTGACTGAAAATACCAGCGTTCGGTATAGTTGGTATTGATGTTAAACTGGAAATATTTAAATACGTTAAGACTCAAGCCAACCGGTATTTGATGCTGAATGCCATTTTGCATGCGCTTGGTAAGCGTTTCGCTTTTAAATAACTGCGATTCAGGAACGTTGGTTAGGGTATTGGTGGCAGTCATGTTATAAGCCAACGTGATTTTTTGATACCATTTTGGCACATCAACCTGATCTTTCGAGGCGAACGGATTGATACTTGACATACTGAAATTAATGTTAGGCAAGGTCAACGATACCGTTTTATTAGTTAGATCCTGGCTATGGTCAATGCTGGTAGTTAAGTTAAAAGGAGTACCGGCCCACGTTCTGGAGTATGATATACTTGAACGTAAATTGTTTTGCGTTAGCTGTTGCAGGTTGTATCCGGTAGATGCCGGGTTGTTTTGATAAAAGCTTGAGGTACCCGCGTTCACCGACGCGCTAAACGTACTACCCGGACTGGCATTTGGATTTTGTGAGTGCTGCCAGTTTATATGAAAGTCTTTGTGCGGCGGGTCGCCGGCCAAACCGTAGTTATGCGAGCTGTAAGCCAGTGTAAGATTACCGTTGTATTTATAACGGTTCATGTAATTAAGCGCACTGCTTACTTCGTATGATCCATTTGAATAGTATGTACCCAGGTTGGTCAAGTCGGCATAATCGCTTAAAGCCAGGTAATAACCAAAATCGCGCAAGAAAAAGCCCAGCGTAGCATCCTCGCCAAACGTTGGCAGCATAATACCCGACGACCGGGTGTTTGGTTTAGGAAAGAATCCGAACGGTATACCGATAGGGATAGGAACGCCCTCAATTTCCAGGTAAGCAGGGCCCGATATAATGCGCTTTTGCTCGCCGATACCTTTCGTAATCACGATACCATAATCAGGTGTCTCACCTCTTGAGGGCTTGTCGCAGGCGCTGAATATAACGTTATGATAAGCTACCTCATCCTCATTAAGTCGCTTTGCTTCACCATGCGAAATATAATTGCCGTCCTGTTCGGTATATGGGTTATATATCTTTCCTATTTTGGTTGCGTAGTTAAACAACAGCGAGTCTGATGTAACCGGCGACTCCTTACCCTGTTTTGATATCGGGCGGCCAATATAACGGCCCTTTTTGTCATGCATGCCACTGGCAAAAATCAAGTGGTTTTTACGGTCAATTCGTATATACTCAGCGTCTAGTTCAAAGTCGCCATAAGTTACGCGGGCGTTACCTATACGGTAGCTTATTTGCGTTTTTATATCATTATAGCTTGAGTCGGCTATCTCTTTAATATCGCTATCAAGGTTGGAGCCTTTCTTGGTTGTGTCTTCTAAAGGGATACGCCGTTTTGTAGTATCGTTAGACAAAACGAGCTTCCCCGAAGGGCTGCGCTTTTTTGAAGTGTCTTTTTTGATAGTATCGCCCGCAATAATTCCGGGTACGGTGTCGTTTTTTGCCTTATACGTTCTCTTAGTTTTTTTTAACTTAGCAGTTATTCTAGGAAATTTATCTGTTGAGTCAAGTTGTATAATAGTATCTGCAGTCGATCTGAATCTGATAGCCCGGCCTTTATGAGCAAACGCAATCAGGTTTACTATTAATATAAGTGCAAATAGAAAAGATAAGTTGACGAATTTCAATTTAATTATGAATAGTATTTTTGCAGATATAGTTAACAGCGTTCAAAAATAATGAAAAATAAAGCATTGAAAAGATTGATTTTTGGAATATTGGCATTACCCGTTTGCTTTTCGTTATTTTCTTTTACATTACCTCAACCAGTAAAAAAAGATACCCTTGTAAATAGCGGCTTCAAATTTAAAACCGTTATTATTGATCCCGGGCACGGTGGTAAACCTACCGGTACCGGCCATTTCTCTCATGGAGCAAATGGCTCTTTCTCTACTGAAAGAGGTGTAACGCTGGCAATCGGCCTAAAATTGCAGGCCGCGATAGAAAAAGAATTGCCGGGCGTAAAAGGAGTACTTACCCGTACCAATGAAGACGACGTTTCGTGGGAGCGGAGGTCTGAAATAGCTAACGATAATAAAGGCGATTTATTTATTTCACTTCATTGTAACTCGCTTGCCGACAGAGTAGTGCGGGAGGCTGTGGGGCGTAAACATGGTAAAACAATCTATAAAACTGTGCGCGAGCCAAACAGATCTGGCAAAGGCGTGCTGGTATTGGTTTATGGCACCTGGCGCGGACGCGAGGAGGAACGGGCAATCAGTAAAAGCCAGTTGGCGGAAGGCGAGGAAGGAGAAGGGGCAGAAATGAACGCCGGATTGGATCCGAATGATCCGGAGTCCATTATCCTTATCAATCAATACAAAAGCAAATTCAGGCAACGCAGTATACATTTTGCTACTTTGGTAAATGATGAATTTACTCAAACTGATGGGCGGCCTAGCGAAGGTATACGCGAACAGGGCGTATTGGTATTGTGTCACAGCGCTATGCCATCTGTGCTTATTGAAACCGGTTATATTAATAATCCGGACGATGAAGAGTACCTGAATTCTGAAACCGGGCAGAACGAAATAGTGGCTACTATTATACGCGCGCTTAAGAATTATAAGGCCGATGTAGAACAAGTGGCCAGATAATTGGTTATAGTGGTGTGAATCCAGATAGCTATCGGGATTAATGTGAGATTGATGAGACGGAGGAGTGGGAAAAAATAAATAGCTTCACACCCGGAAAATTTAATCTCCAAACTAACATCACAATTCTACTATATGAAAATATCAAACGAAACCAAAATAGGCGCACTTACCGTTATTGTCGTTGCGGTACTTATATTAGGTTATAGCTTTTTAAAGGGTAATGACGTATTCTCGGGTTCTAATAAATTTTATGCTGTATATGGCAGTGTTGACGGTTTAACCGTTTCGAAACCGGTACTGGTAAATGGTTTCCAAATAGGCCACGTATCAAAAATGCAATTGCGGGGCGATGGTAAAACCACTGTCGAGTTCAAAATCAAATCAGAATATAATGTGCCGGTTAATACTTTAGCCAAATTGGTAAGTACCGATTTGTTGGGTAGCAAAGCCATAGTTTTTTTGCTGGGTGACAGCAAACAGCTGGCCGAAAACAAAGATACCCTGCGCGCTGACATTCAGGGTACTTTGGCTGAAAGCTTGCAGCCTATACAAACTAAGGCCGAAAACCTGATGACAAAGCTTGACTCGTCACTGGCAGCTATAAATGCTATATTGAACCCAAATTTTCAAAAAAACGTGGATCGTAGTTTTGCCAGCATTGCTAACTCACTGCAAACGCTGGAAGGTACGACTAAGAAGATTGACGCCCTGGTTGGTTCGCAAACCGGACATATCAATGGTATATTAAGCAATGCCGAAATGGTTTCTGCCAATTTAAAGGTTACTACGGCCGGCTTAAATAATGTTACTAATAATTTCCAGAAATTCAGCGGCGATCTTGCTAATGGCCACATTTCTCAAACCTTAGATAACGCCAATAAAGCGGTAGCCGATTTGCAACAAACATTAGCTAACGTAAACAGTAGCAAGGGGTCTTTAGGTTTGTTATTGCATAACGATTCGCTGTACAGAAACTTACAGGCAGCGTCTGATAATTTGAATCTGCTATTCATCGATCTGAAAGCTAACCCAAAACGTTACGTTCATTTTTCGGTATTTGGCGGCGGGAATAAAAAAGACTGATTTAATTTAAGCCCTTCAGTAATTTCTTACCGCGGCTTTGTATAGCTGCCGATCCATCGCGCATTAAGAATTCAAGCTGATTGTGTAGTTCGTCTTTGATCCAGTCGTGCTGTTGGCGCAAGTTGAACAACGCTTCGGCAGCAAAAGATTTTACGGCAACTTTAATTTCAGGATCTATCAGCCAATCGAAAAGTAATTCAATAATCGGTTCTATATCTAATTCCGCCAATCGCTCTTTGGTTATTTTTGATGCCTTTGGCGATGTGGCATGCATCACTATTTTAGCGTAATGCCTGCTTACCCCTGGCCATTTTATGGAATGCATAGCAGTCAACATGTCCTGCAAATAATCAACATATAGTTCTGGATTGTACAAATACAGGTTTTCCAGTATCCAGGCTGCTCTGAATGCTATGGCTTCGTCTTGGTGATGGGTTATTTGAATCAGGTCGCGCAGATCGAATTGCTCTTTCCGCAATATGGCGCCCAACTCAAGCACTTTCAGCTTGCCAAAGGTTTCTTTAATACGTTCAATAAGTTTTTGCTGATCCATTAGCGGCAGATGTCTTGCAATATTACGATGGTCATATCACCTTAACTTCAAATTCTTAAAATTACATACTAAGCATCTAAAAAATTATACATTTGTTCACTTCAATTTAATAACAACTACTTATACATGGTTAAATTCAACCGTTTTATACTGGACAACGGCCTGCGCGTTATTGTTCATGAAGATAATACCACCCCAATGGCTGTAGTCAATATTTTATATGATGTTGGGTCGCGCGACGAAAATCCTGAACAAACCGGCTTTGCTCACCTATTTGAGCATTTAATGTTCGGTGGGTCAGTAAATATTCCAAACTATGACGGCCCGCTGCAAAAAGTAGGAGGCGAAAATAACGCATTCACCAGTAACGATATCACCAATTATTATATCACCCTTCCATCAGCCAACCTGGAGACTGCCTTCTGGCTGGAAAGCGACCGTATGTTAAGCCTGGCTTTTAGCGAGAAAAGTTTGGAGGTACAACGCAATGTGGTGATTGAAGAGTTTAAGCAGCGTTATTTGAACCAGCCTTATGGTGACGTTTGGCTGCGTTTGCGCCCGATGGTGTTTAAAAAGCACCCCTACCGCTGGGATACGATTGGCAAAAGTATTGAACACATAGCCGATGCGAAGATAGAGGATGTTAAAGCATTCTTTAAAAAACATTACAACCCGCAAAATGCCATTATGGTTGTGGGCGGCGACGTTAAGACTGAACAAGTAAAAGAACTTGCCGAAAAATGGTTTGCCCCGATACCAGCAGGCGAGAAATATGTACGTAACTTAACCCAGGAGGATGACCAGCACGAAGAGCGTAGAGATACTATAACCGCTAAAGTACCGGTTAACGATATCTATATAGCCTTGCAAATGCCGGGACGCAGAGAGAAAGAGTTTTATGCTATTGAGTTGATTTCAGACATCTTGTCGCGTGGTAATTCGTCGAGATTATACCGCACACTGGTTAAAGATAAACAACTATTTAGCGAGATACATGCTTATGTATTCGGTAGTTTGGATAAAGGTATGTTCGTGCTGGAAGGAAAGCCCAATGCAGGCGTTTCCATAGAAGAGGCTGAGGCCGCAATCTGGTCCGAGGTTGAAAAACTAACTCAAGATGAGGTATCGTTGGAAGAGCTAGCTAAAGTGCAGAACAAAACTGAGTCAACAATGATCTTTTCAGAAATGGCTTTGTTGGATAAAGCAATGAACCTAGCTTATTTTGAACTGCTTGGTGATGCTGAGATGTTTAACCAGGAGACAGAAAAGTTTCTTGCAGTAACACCTGCCGGCATCAAGGCAGAGGCAATCAAGTTGTTTAGAAAAGATAACTCATCTACATTAATTTATTTGGCGGAGGAAACCAATGAGTAATATATTAGATAGAACCATAGCCCCTGAATTTAAAGGTGTTGAACATATAAACTTACTGAGGCCCGAAAAAAGTGAGTTGCCAAACGGCTGCAAATTGTTTGTGCTTAACTCAGGCGGCCAGGAATTGGTGCGTATTGAATGGATATTCAATAACCTGCGTTTTGATCCGGCTAAACCTTTGTTAAATAACGCGGTTAATACCATGCTGACAGATGGTACCGAAACCCTGACTGCCGCCCAGATAGCAGACCGGATAGACTTTTATGGAGCATTTCTTTCCGTCGATTACGGTTTTGAGCAGTCGCAGGTTACATTGTACTCGCTAACTAAACACCTCGGTAAAACTTTACCGGTAGTGAAGGATATCCTAATTAATTCGATTTTTCCTCAGAAAGAGCTGGATACTTATATCCGCAATCAACAGCAAAAACTACAGGTAAATCTGAAAAAGAATGATATAGTTGCGCGTCGCACGTTCAATAAAGCCTTATATGGCGATACTATTTACGGTTTAAATGCTGAAGTTGAAACCTATAACACCGTTAAACGCGAAGATTTGCTAACGCATTACCAACAAATGTATCAGCCTTCAAACTGTACGTTGGTTATTGCCGGTAAAGTTGACTCATCATCTATAGACTTGTTAAAAAATATTTTCGGAACTGAGTGGGAAAGCCAGTCGTTAACAGCGAACACGTCGCAGCCCGCGCTAAAGCCGGCTATAGAGAAGTTTTATTTTCTGGAACGGCCCGAGGCCCTGCAATCGGCCATACGCATTGGCACACCCTTTATTAATCGTCAGCACCCTGATTTTCCGGCAGTACAGGTTTTAAATACGGTGCTGGGTGGCTATTTCGGTTCACGATTGATGAATAACATCCGTGAGGATAAAGGCTATACATATGGCATTGGTGCGGGTATTGTTTCTTACCGTCAGGGTGGCGCCATGTTTATTGCTACCGAGGTGGGAGCGGATGTCTGTAAAGCCGCTGTCGGAGAAATCGAAAAAGAAATTAACCGCCTCAAAACAGAACTAATACCCGAAGACGAGCTGAGCCTGGTGCGCAACTATATGATGGGTTCATTGCTTGGAAGTTTGGAAAACGTATTCTCGCACGCCGACAAGTTCAAGAATCTTTATTTCTCAGGTATGGATTATGATTATTATGACCGCTATACTGAAATCGTTAAAAACGTAACTGCTGGCGAGCTCCTTAGATTAGCCAAAGAATATTATGATTTTGATAGCTTTTATAAGGTGATAGTGGGAAAATACGAATAAATTGCGGATGTCGGAATTTCGATTTCGGATTTAAGGAAACTAGTCAAATCCGAAATCGAACATCCGGGGTCCGATATTACAACATCATCATTTTGTAAATCTTAAGCAATTCCGAAATCCTGCTTCCGAAATCCGAAATAAAATCTTAGCTTTGCCCGGCAAATAATACCTCCAAATAATTATTTGCTATGTTGTCAGACCCATCAAAATTTGTCGGAGAAGGTTTAACCTACGACGACGTACTATTACTCCCGGCTTATTCAGAAGTTTTACCACGCGATGTAAACACTTCATCTTTTTTAACCAAAAAGATCAAGTTGAACATTCCGTTGGTATCTGCCGCAATGGACACCGTTACCGAGTCAAAAATGGCTATTGCTATTGCACAGGCCGGCGGATTGGGCATGCTGCATAAAAACATGAGCATCGAGCGCCAGGCCGAGCAAGTGCGCAAAGTTAAACGCTCAGAAAGCGGTATGATCCAGGACCCGGTTACGCTGCACGAAGCTTCAACTGTCGCCGATGCGGTAAAGATCATGCGCGAATTTAAAATTGGCGGTATCCCTGTAGTTGACGAGGCTAACAAGTTGAAAGGAATTATTACCAATCGCGACCTGCGTTTCCAGAAGGATATGAGCAAACCGGTGCAGGAGGTTATGACCAAAGCCGACCTCATCACAGCCCCACAGGGCACTACCTTATCGCAGGCTGAAGAAATTTTGCAACAGTACAAAATCGAAAAACTGCCGGTTGTTGACGACAAAGGCATACTGATAGGTCTGATTACTTTCAAAGACATCCAGAAATTTAAAAACTTCCCTAACGCTTGTAAAGACGAGCATGGCCGACTTAGAGTAGGTGCTGCCGTTGGCGTTACCGCCGATACCATGGAGCGCGTTGACGCATTGGTAAAAGCCGGTGTCGATGTTATTGCTATAGATACAGCTCATGGCCACTCAAAGGGTGTTATTGATAAATTAAAAGAAGTAAAAGCAAAATATCCCGGCCTGCAGGTTATTGCAGGTAACGTAGCCACCGGCGACGGTGCTTTGGCCCTGGCACAAGCCGGTGCCGATGGCGTTAAAGTTGGTATCGGTCCGGGTTCAATTTGCACTACCCGTATCATTGCAGGTGTCGGCGTTCCGCAGTTATATGCGGTATATGAATGCGCCAAAGCACTTAAAGGTACCGGAGTACCGGTAATAGCCGATGGTGGCATCAAACACACCGGCGACATTGCCAAAGCTATAGCAGCCGGTGCAGGCACCATTATGGCAGGCTCACTGTTTGCCGGCGTTGAAGAATCACCAGGCGAAAGTATTATTTATGAGGGGCGTCGTTTCAAATCATATCGTGGTATGGGCTCAATCGAGGCGATGGAGCAAGGCTCAAAGGATCGCTATTTCCAGGATGTTGAAGATGATATCAAGAAATTGGTACCCGAAGGTATTGTAGGCCGTGTGCCATATAAAGGCACCCTGGCCGAGGTAGTTTACCAGTTTGTTGGCGGTTTACGCGCTAGTATGGGTTACTGTGGTGCTAAAAATATAGAAGCCCTGCAGGAAGCTAAATTTGTGCGAATCACTGCTTCAGGTATCCGCGAATCGCACCCACACGATATTACGATTACTAAAGAAGCACCTAACTATACGCGCTAATAGCGGTTATGTTAAAAACAAAAAAGCTTGAGGTCATAAATCTCAAGCTTTTTTGTTTACTGCTGATCCTCAATAAATTATTTGCTCGACAAATTGCCTTTAGGTAACAAGCTTTCAGATGTGATAATTTTAAGCGCCTGATCTTGACTAAAGCCTTCTGTAATTAGTGCTTCATAATATTTATGTGTCGCTTTGGCTATTTCTTTAATTTTATTGTCGTCTTGATAAAAGCTTAATTGGGCGTCCATTACCGCTTTTATCATTGTTCCGAACATAGGAGCCATAGCGTTAAACATATTGTTTTCGGCCGGATTGCCGCCAAATACAACACTGTTATTGCCTGGAATCGGCGGCGGTGGGGTTAGTACCACATCGGTAATCACTTTCCCCGTTTGGCTTTTTTCAAGATGTACACCGTAAAAGTTAAAGTAGTTGCTGTTATCCGGTCCGGCACGTTCTATAATGTCAATGGTTTTTGCGTCGGCGGGTATCTTGTTGAAGAAGACGGTGAAGACCAGATCGTCTCCGGCTTTTTTTAACGTCGTTTTTTCGGGCGAAAATGTAATGCCTGTTGCT
Source organism: Mucilaginibacter ximonensis (assembly GCF_042686265.1). Taxonomy (NCBI): domain Bacteria; kingdom Pseudomonadati; phylum Bacteroidota; class Sphingobacteriia; order Sphingobacteriales; family Sphingobacteriaceae; genus Mucilaginibacter; species Mucilaginibacter ximonensis. Next base: position 1,595,287 of record NZ_JBHUPD010000001.1, on the reverse strand, counting down.
TTAACAAAATCATAATGTTTGTTGTCGACATCAGTTTGTATAAAAATTTCTTTATTGATATCGGCCCAGGAGTCATCAGCTGGCGCAGTATATTTCAGTGTTACCGCTGTAAAATGCTCGCCGGTAGCAATTTTGGTGATGGTGGCACTTCCGTTTTCAGATTTTTCAACAAAGGGGTTTTCAATGGTTTGTGCCGAAGACCTTAAAGTTAAGATCGCCAGCGATAAAATAAGCAGACTCTTTTTCATTTGTGATAAAGGATTGATAGGATTAAATATAAGGCACAAAAGTTATATCTGCTTAATTGATATCGATATTTATTAAAGTAATTTTTAAGGGTATCTTTAGGCCATGAAATCTATCTGCGTATTCTGCGGTGCCAACTACAACGGCAATTCTGTTTTGAAAGAAGCTGTCGAATTACTGGCCGAAGTAATGGTAAATAAAAACATTACGCTGGTATATGGCGGTGGCAAAGTAGGCGTGATGGGCTTAATAGCCGATGCAGTTTTGAGTCGTGGTGGTAAGGCTGTGGGCGTGATACCCGGCTTTTTGATGGATAAGGAGGTTGGCCATACCGGATTAACCGAAATGCACATTGTTGAAACCATGCACCAACGCAAGCAAATGATGAATGATTTGAGCGACGGTATCATCATGCTGCCCGGAGGCTTCGGAACTTTAGAAGAGTTTTTTGAAGTATTAACCTGGTTGCAGCTCGGTTTGCACCAGCATCCAGTAGGCGTTTTAAATGTTGATGGCTTTTATGATAATTTACTAAAGCAAATGGACGTAATGGTTGAGCAACGTTTTCTGAAACCTGTAAATCGTCAACTAGTCATTACTTCGGGCGATGCTATAGAATTGGTTGAACTGATGGAACACGCAAAAATTGAACCTGACGAAGTGTGGTTCAAAAACAGAAATTTATCCTGAAAATTATATTGATTATTGCATCTGGTAGGCACAGGCAGCAAAAGCAGCGAGCGTCACGGCAGGAATTCGGGTAATCAACACCAAACTATACACTCGGGGCAGCACATTAAATCGACGGCACAAGTAAGCTATTGTTAAAAAAATCATCGTTAATAGGGGCTTAATTAATAGTTATACGAATTAACTGATTAATAGTTTCACTTCCAAATTTTTTTGTAACACAAATGTTGCAAAATGTGTTATTTAGTTATATAAACACAAAACGTGCCGATTTAACGTTTTTACCTAAATTGTATTTCAATTATAACCTTACCAATGGATATCGAATTCAATAAAAATGAGGATATCAATAAGCAACTGGTTTTTGAGGTAAACAGTCGACTTAAGAAGATATACCAGGGTGGTGGCGAGAAAGCTGCAGCCCGGCAAAAAGAAAAAGGAAAAATGCTGGCGCGCGAACGTGTAGCCTACCTGATTGATAAAGATTCACACTGGCTTGAAATAGGCGCTTTTGCCGGCGAAGGCATGTATGCTGAGCATGGCGGCTGCCCATCTGGCGGTGTAGTGGCGGGTATTGGTTATGTGTCTGGCCGGCAATGTGTAATTGTTGCCAATGATGCTACGGTTAAAGCCGGTGCCTGGTTTCCTATAACGGCTAAGAAAAATTTGCGTGCGCAGGAGATTGCTATGGAAAACCGCCTGCCAATAATTTACCTGGTTGATTCGGCCGGGGTATATTTGCCATTACAGGACGAGATCTTTCCCGACAAGGAACACTTTGGTCGCATTTTTAGAAATAATGCGCAAATGAGCAGCATGGGCATTATCCAAATCTCGGCCATCATGGGTTCATGTGTAGCGGGTGGTGCTTATTTGCCAATTATGAGCGATGAGGCCATGATAGTAGAAGGCACAGGTTCTGTTTTCCTTGCGGGATCATTCCTGGTTAAATCTGCAATTGGTGAGGACATTGATAATGAAACCCTGGGCGGTGCAACCACACACTGTGAAATATCGGGCGTTACCGATTATAAACAGCCCAATGACAGGGCTGCACTTGACTCTATTCGAAATATTATGAGTATGGTCGGTGATTTCACTAAAGCAGGTTTTGATCGCATTAAACCCGTTGCTCCAAAGCTAAAGGCAGAAGAGATATACGGTTTGCTTCCAGATAATCGTGAAAAAGCCTACGATATGCGTGAGATCATCCTCCGTTTATTGGACGACTCAGCTTTCGAAGAATACAAAGAGGGCTATGGGCAATCCATTATTTGCGGATTGGGCCGCATTGACGGATGGGCCGTGGGTATTGTCGCAAATCAGCGTAAAGTAATTAAATCAAAAAAAGGCGAGATGCAGTTTGGTGGGGTGATCTATTCTGATTCGGCCGATAAGGCCACACGTTTTATAATGAACTGTAATCAGAAAAAAATCCCCCTGGTTTTTCTGCAGGACGTAACCGGGTTTATGGTGGGCAGCAGGTCAGAGCAAGGGGGCATTATTAAGGATGGCGCTAAAATGGTGAATGCCGTAGCTAATTCGGTAGTGCCTAAGTTTACCTTTGTAATAGGTAATTCGTATGGTGCGGGCAATTATGCCATGTGCGGTAAAGCGTATGATCCGAGATTGATTTATGCCTGGCCGACAGCCAAAATAGCCGTTATGGGTGGCACGCAGGCCGCGAAGACGCTGGTACAAATGCAAGCCGCCGGTATGAAAGCCAGGGGCGAAGAAGTTAGTGAGACACAGGAAGCCGAATTACTTAAACAAACTACAGAACGCTATAATTCGCAGACGACGCCTTACTATGCGGCAGCCAGGCTTTGGGTTGATGGTATTATTAATCCGCTTGAGACACGTAAAGTAATATCCATGGGTATAGAGGCGGCTAATCATTCACCTATTGATAAGCCATTTAATGTAGGCATTATACAGACTTAAGTGATATGCTCCGTTTGTCATTTCGACCAACGGGAGAAATTTATACACATGCATTTAAATCGATTGCATGTGTATGGATTTCTAGTTTCACTCGAAATGACATATCGGTTAGTTTACCGGATGCAATGACAAAAAATTATAATTTTGCCCTTCATAAATCAAATCATAAACCATGAAAAAAATCTTATTGATCCTGACGGTCGTTTTTGCGACAGCTTTGCCCTCTAGAGCACAGGTTATTCCCAGCTTTGCGTTTGGAATTAAAGGCGGTATGAATCTTACCAGCATTTCAAAAAGTGGAACTTTTGACGCCAGCAATCAGGCCGGATACCTGGGTGGCGTTTGGGCGAGATTTGGTGCATTGGGCTTTAATTTTCAGCCCGAGGCTTATATTACCGGCAAGAATGTAACGGTTGATGGTGTTAAACAAAAATTTACCAGTGTTGATGTGCCTTTATTATTTGGCGGCAAAATTGGCGCGTTTGGTTTAGGCGCAAGGTTTTACACCGGCCCGTTGGTGTCGTTTGCTATTAATAAAGATCAAAATTATGGCACTGCAGCCGGTAATATTGCACATCTGAATTATAAAGACCAAAATTATGCCTGGAACGTAGGTGCAGGTATTGACATTCGGAGCGTGTCGGTCGATTTACGTTATGAAGCAGGGTTGAGCAAACAAAGTTATGGCACTGGTTCAACAAAAATTAACCTGTTCAACTTATCGTTAGCTTACAAAATATTTTAATCAAATAATGCTACAGCCATCACCAGGAAGCCCATGCAAATAGCGAAAACAAATGAGTAGCTTAAAAACAGCCCTATCATCTTGGTGATGGTTCTTCCTTTAGAGCGTTGATAAACAACCCGCAAAGATTGATAGCTGTACCATATAATAACTATCGTGGCAATAAAATCAAGGTAACCTCCAACGTCCCACGATTGAGGAAACAGGAGCTTGATCAACATAATGATCGACAAAAACAAAAATAAAAAGCAATGAAAGTGGAACGAATAAATGAGGTGTTCAACGTAATATTTTTTATTTTTCCAGAAAACAATTCTTAACAGCAAGGCAAATAAAGGCAGCAATAAAAACATCATTTTGGGTGTGTAGTGCTTTAGGCCTTCTAACACCACCTCTCCAATTTTTTGATGGCTGCCGTTTAATTCATATTCGCGTTTTCGAATATAATGCACCATGAAGTTATCTCTTTTTGCGGGAGACAGTTTAGCTTGACGGGCCTGGTAAAGCTCATAGGTAGTATCCTGCTTGCGGGTTGAATGCCCGGTTTCGTCCTCGTCATCCCAAAAGGTAACATTGTTTTGAACCTTTTTATCGCCGTTTGGTGTACCTACTATAACGTCATCATCATCGCCGGTAATAGTTACGGCTCCGTTATTGTTTTTCGCGGTGGTCAATATGCTTTTTTCAAGCGCATTTGTTTTATTATCTTTTATTAAGCTATCCAGCTTTTTATTAGCTGTAGCTAGCTCTTTTTTATTTTTTGGGTGATGAGTTTCTTTAACTTCTTTTTTGTCTGTCTGAAAAAACAATAAAAAGAAGACCAAACTAATGAAAATGTACATTTTTACCGGGTGCAGGTACTGAACCCGTTTTCCTGCCATATATTCCACCGTCAACTTACCGGGCTGAAAAAATAGCGGTTTTAAAGTATGAAAAAATTGATGGTCAAAGTGAAAGTAATCGCTTATGGCATGATTCATCATATGGCCAAAGCTTTCGTGCAGCTCGAGGTTTTCCTGCCCGCAGGCGTGGCAAAATTTGCCTTCCAGGTGTGTGCCGCAGTTGGCGCAGTCTTGTTCTTTGCGATAATGTTTTTTCATCAGTTAATTAAAATTAACAAATGGATATTAGGTGAATATTAAGCGTGTTTTATAGCATGCTCCAATGCGGCATTGTGTTTGTATTTAAACACAAACGGAAAAATTACCGAGATAACCAATGCATAAGCTGCAAAACAAAGCCATATGCCATGCCAGTCTTTATCGCCTGTTGACAGCGTGAAAAATTTGTCAATGATCAAACCACTGGCAAAGCTGCCAAATAAAGCCCCAAAGCCATTTACCATCATCATAAATAAGCCCTGAGCGCTGCCCCGAATTTCGGGAGATGCCTGTGTTTCTACGAATAATGAGCCGGAGATATTAAAGAAATCGAAAGCCATACCGTAAACAATGCATGACAGAACAATCATCCATAAACCATCGGCCGGGTTACCAAAGGCAAACAAGCCAAAGCGCAACACCCAGGCCAGCATGCTGAACAGCATTACATACTTTATACCAAATTGACGTAAAAAGAACGGGATTGCCAGGATAAATAAAGTTTCTGAGATCTGCGAGATAGACATGATGATTGCCGGATATTTTACGGCTATAGTATCCTGATAAGCAGGTATTTTCGCAAAATCATGAATATAGGTATCGCCGTAGGCATTAGTTAATTGTAAGGCCGCGCCCAGCAATAGCGAAAAGGCAAAGAATATCGCAAAACGTGAAGACTTAAACAGCGCAAACGCGTTTAAGCCTAATGAACCCGCCAATGTTTTATTATCGACATTTCCTAAAAGCGGCGGGCATTTTGGAAGCGTAAATGAATATAAACCCAAAGCTAAAGCTACTGCCGACGCTATGTAGAATTGATTAGCCGAGGTTTCGTTGTGCGTTAAGCTTACCGCCCATAAAGCAGCAATGAAGCCTATAGTGCCCCATATGCGGATAGGCGGGTATTCTTTCACTACATCAATATCAGCCTTTTTTAAAGCCGAATAAGCTACCGTGATAGATAATGAAAGTGTAGGCATATAAAACACCATATTCAATAGCATTACCCAAAAAAATGTCGTGGGATTAGTGACCATGGGCAGGCAGGCTAACACTGCGGCGCCAAGGATATGCATGATGCCATAAAGCTTTTCGGCATTAATAAATTTGTCAGAGATAATACCGGTGATGGCCGGCATAAAGATAGCCGAAATACCCATGGTAGAAAAGATAATACCAAATTGAGCGCCCGACCAATGCTTGTTTTGAAACCAGTATGCACCTATGGTAAGCAGCCAGGCCCCCCATATAAAAAATTGCATAAAATTCATCACTATCAAGCGAAACTTAATATTCATACGGGCTGGTATTAGTCAATTACGATCAGTTAAAATTTCAAAATCTGAAAGTAATGAATTTTAGGGAAAGAATAAAAGAGAGATTAGAGATAAGTTACCAACTAAATCACGACTCTTTTCTACGATTTAGCTCATCACGAATCTTAGCCGCTTTTTCGTAAGACTCTTCAGCCAGCGCTTCTTGTAATTTTGCCTTTAGTTCTTCAATGCTGAGTGCTCCGAAGCCTGAAGTTGCTGTCGGCGCTACCGAAGGTATTTCTTCAGGAGTTTCGCTAATATTTTCCAGGTAAACAAAGTCGTTACCTTCAATAACAATACCGGCGCTTGAAAGAATAAACTCGTAAGTATAAATAGGGCACTCAAAACGCACGGCTATGGCAATAGCGTCCGACGTTCGTGCGTCAATCTCCATTACTTTTTTGCCATCACTGCAAATTAGTTTAGAATAAAATATGCCATCAACCAGGTTGTAAATGATCACTTCCTGCACCATAATGTTATAAGCTTCAGCAAAGCTCTTAAACAGATCGTGGGTGAGGGGACGGCTAGGGGTCATCTTTTCAATCTCAATTGCAATAGCCTGAGCTTCGAAACTGCCGATAATGATTGGCAAACGGCGACGTCCGCTAACCTCACCTAAAACCAACGCATACGCGCCCGATTGGGTTTGGCTATAAGACAAACCAACAATATCAAGCTTTATTTTTTTCATATTATTACCCATCGCAACGTGCTTATGCTGAGGTTTTATATTCTTTAATAGCTGTTATCAATTTTGGTACCACTTCAAAGGCGTCGCCAACTATGCCATAGTCGGCCACCTTAAAAATTGGTGCTTCGGCATCTTTATTTATCGCCACAATAACCTTAGACGAACTGATGCCTGCCAGGTGCTGTATAGCTCCTGAAATTCCCACCGCAATATACAAATTTGGGCTGACAGCTATGCCGGTTTGTCCAACGTGTTCGCTATGTGGTCGCCAACCAGCGTCTGATACGGGTTTTGAACAGGCTGTCGCCGCGCCCAGCAGGCTGGCAAGTTCTTCAAGCATGGCCCAGTTTTCAGGCCCTTTCAATCCACGGCCACCAGAAACTACGATCTCGGCATCAGGCAATGAAACTTTATCGGTCGATCGTACAATATCCTTCAAAATGGTTTTAAGGTCCGATTCTTTAACGTCCACACTAAAATCCTCAATCTTTGGCGCTTTGGCAACCTCAACTATCTTGTAACTATTGGGTGTAAGTGCGATAACTTTATTGGCTGATGATAATTCAACGGTAGCAAAGGCTTTACCCGAAAAGGCGGTCTTTTTAACAGTAAATTTTCCACCGTTTTGCTCAGGCAATGCTACAGCCCCATCAATAACGCCGGCGTCCAGTTTTACGCCGATGCGCGGGGCCAGGCCACGGCCCGAAAATGAGTTGGATAATACAACGACATCGGCGCCTTCCTTCTTGGCGGCCTCGGCAATAACCGAAGCGTAAGCCTGGTTCACAAAGTTTTTAAGCTGGGCATTGCTGACGTTCAATATTTTATCAGCGCCATATTTGGCCAGTGTGTTTAGCTCGTCGGCACCTACGTTGCCGATAGAGATGGCGGTAAGCGAGGTATTGCCTTGATCGGCAATGGCACGGGCGTAGCTTACGGCTTCAAATGTTGATTTTTTGAATTTGCCGTCGGCATTTTCAGCATATATTAAAACTGACATAGTATCTTCTCTTAAATTAAATAACCCGTGCCTCAGTATGCAGCAACTCAACCAATTTAGCCGGATTATCGGCAGCCACCAGTGTAACCTGTTCGCGTGGCGCTGGTGTTTCATAACTAATGATCTGCGAATTTGTTTTTACCTCAACCGGTTCAATCACAGCCAAGGGTTTTGTACGCGCCGACATAATGCCCCGCATATTCGGGATCTTTGGTTCGGCAACGCCCTCGGCAGCTCCGGCCACAAAAGGGAAGGGGATAGTCAATATTTCTTTGCCACCTTCAATTTCGCGCTCAACGGTAGCTTTATCACCATCTATATCTAACTTTTTAATGATAGATACCGACGGCAGGTCAAGCAATTCACCCAGTATAGCGGCTACTTTTGAGCCGTTATAATCGATAGATTCGCGGCCGGTCAGTATCAGGTCAAATGGTTTGGATTTGACGTATTGGGCAATCTGGTAGGCCACAAACCACGCGTCGTGCGGTTTAGAATTGATGCGTACGGCATCTGTTGCGCCTATGGCAAGGGCTTTGCGTATTGTCGGCTCGCTTGTTGCATCGCCAACATTTATAACGGTTACCGTACCATTACCGCCGTCTGTTAACTCAATAGCGCGTGCAAGGGCAATTTCATCGTACGGGTTCAAAATGAATTGTACCCCGTTTGTATTAAATTGCGTGTTGTTATCGGTAAAAGTTATTTTTGTCGTGGTATCCGGAACATTACTTATACATACAAGAATATCCATATCATAGGTTTTTCACAAATTTAGATAAAAAAGACAGGGATTAAAAATGGAGACAAACAGATTAGAGAAGCTGCTGGAATTTATAAAAAACGAACCCAATGATGAGTTTTTAAAATATGCCTTGGCTACCGAATATCTCCGTTTAAACGACGCCGATAAAGCACTTTACTATTACGAGGACCTGGTGACCAATCACCCGCAATACTCGGGCACCTATTACCACTTAGGCAAATTGTACGAAGCGCTTGACCGTAAAGACGACGCTGTTAAGACCTATGAGAAAGGGATGGAAATAACCAAAGCTAAGCGCGATAATCATGCTTTTAATGAACTGCAGAGCGTTTACCGTGAGTTGATTGGTTGGGATGATGACGATGATTATTAATACCCCTCCCAACCCTCCCCGAGGGAGAGGGCTTTTTATAAATATTTTAATAGTTTCTCCCCTTTGGAGAGATTAAGAGGGGTGATGAAAAAACGCCACATACTATTCTTGAGCGATGCATTCGTTTACACATTGAGTGCATTTGGCGGCCCGCAGGGGCATATTGCGGTTATGCTGCGCGAGTTTGTGCAGAAGCGTAACTATATTACCGAAGAGGAATTGATGGAGCTGAACGCGCTGGCACAGGTATTACCCGGACCGTCATCAACCCAAACCCTGGTAGGCATAGCCTGGAAGGTGGGCGGTTTATGGCTCGCTATCGCGACGTTTTTGATTTGGGTATTGCCATCGGCAGCTATTATGTGTGCGGCAGCCATTAGTTATAAAATGTTTGCCGATAGAGGCAGGATGGTAGATGTACTCAAATTTATCAGGCCCGCGGCAGTTGGAATAGTAGCTTACGCAACATACACCTTCGCTAACAGATTTTTAAAAAGCCGGGTGAGCGCAATGCTGGCTATAGGTTCATTTATAGTAACGCTGATTTTACGAAACGCTTATGCCTTCCCAATATTGATCATGTTGGGCGGCATTGTGTCATCGGCTTTAGAAACCCAACCGCAGGAGAACGAATTGCGCGTTAAGCTATTTGCTAACGTGAATCCTAATAAGGTAATGTATTTTATTGGCGTGCTGTTAGCTTTTGCAGCTTTGGGTGCTATTATTAACCGGACATCGCCATTCAGTTTGCCTATACGTTTGTTCGAGAACTTTTACCGTAACGGTATCCTGATATTTGGCGGAGGCCAGGTGCTGGTGCCGCTGATGTATACCGAGTTTGTGGAGGTGAAGCATTACCTCTCGAGCGCCGAGTTTCTCTCTGGCTATGCCCTGCAGCAGGCCCTCCCCGGACCGACATTTTGCTTTACATCTTTTGTGGGCGGCGTAACCATGGGTAATCAGGGCTTTGGCTTTTGGGGGCAAATATTGGGTAGCCTGATTGCGGTTATCGGTATCAATTCGCCCGGGTTGATACTGATCTTGTTTATTGTACCCTTTTGGGAAGATTTGAAAAAGATCACCCGTATTAGAAACTCATTAAGTGGTATTAATGCTGTGGCTGTAGGCTTTATGGCGACGGCGCTCATCTCATTAAGTCGACCGTTTGGTTTGGACCCATTAGCTTACGCCATTATGATTGTTACCTTTTGCTTGCTGCAATTTACACGGATAAAGACACCCGTAGTTATTGTGATAGGGGTGTTATTAGGGTTGATATTTTAGCACCCTTAACCCACTGAAGGGGAACTATATGTGTGGCTAAGGTAAGTCTGCTAGATAATGCCTATAAATTTTGATAACGCCCGGATCAAGTTTTTACCCCGTTCTCGATCTTTCGAGCGGTTACCGACGTTTGAACACGCTGATTTCAAAACTGGACTAACGGGTTATATTTGCCAAGCTTGTCGAGATAAAAAACCGATATGTCGAAATTTTTATAGGTAACTGATTGACAGCATTATTTTTATGCCCCATAAAGTTTATGCGGAAAAAATCGATCAAGTGGGTTTTGATGTCAATATTTTGCCTTATTGGTTTTGCTATGGTGGCGCGTAGAATTATGGTGTTAAATGGTATGCCGGTAGCAAAGCCGCCATTTAAATTCGACCCGGACGCTGAATTTGGTATTCATCAGTGTATAACCTATATACACATTATAGCCGGTGCCCTGTTCGTGTCATTAGGCCCGTTTCAATTCATACCTCAAATCAGGCGCTCATATTTATCCTATCATCGTTTTGCTGGCTGGTTATTTATAGCTGCCGCTTTTGTAATTGGATGTTCGGCATTGGCCTTGCCATTTGTTATTAAACTTATAGGCGGGTTTAACGAAGGCGCGGCTACAGTGTTTTTTGGTTTTATCTTTTTATTATACGCGTTTAACGCAATTAGGAGCGTTGTTAAAAAGGATATCGACGCTCACCGGGAGTGGATGATCAGGACATTTATACTCGGTTTGGCGGTTGTTACCATACGCCTTATCAATGTGCTGTTGTTTTTATTTACCCGAAGCAGTCCGCAGGTGTTTTTTGGAACAGCTTTTTGGCTTGGATTCTCAATTCACCTGCTTGTTGCAGAATGGTATATCAGGTATAGTCGCAAATAAAATGGATCTCGTTAAAACGGCGGCTCATCATCAATATCATCCATTCTTGAAGGTCTGATAATAAAGTTGTTCGGCTTATCAAAATCGTTTGACGGACCTAAAGCCGAAAATGCACTTCCTGAATCAGGGAACATGTCGCCGCCATCCAAATCCTGGAACTTAACGTATTTACCAACGAATTTCAGTCGCACAATGCCCGTTTCACCATTACGGTGCTTGGCAATAATTACCTCGCCCACGCCTTTGGTTGGGTTGTTATCTTCATCAACCTCCATGCCGTAGTATTCAGGGCGATAAAGGAACAGTACCATATCTGCATCCTGCTCAATTGAACCCGACTCACGCAAATCCGATAACATTGGTCGTTTTGACGCTCCTGGGCGACTCTCAACCGCGCGGCTCAACTGCGATAGTGCAATAACCGGTACGTTCAACTCCTTGGCAACCGACTTTAAGGCACGCGAGATACTACCGATCTCCTGCTCGCGGTTACCACCGCCCTTGCCGTCGGCGCTTTTGCCGTGCATGAGCTGCAGGTAGTCAATAATAATTAACTGGATATCGTATTGTGATTTTAAACGGCGGCATTTGGCACGGAACTCAAAGATATTTAAAGCCGGGGTATCGTCAATAATCAGCGGTGCTTGTTCCAGACGGCCGATTTTTGAGTGAATCTGCTGCCATTCCCATTCCTCTAAAGTTCCCTTACGGATTTTTTCCTGCTCAATTTCGGTCTCGCCCGATACCAGACGATTCACCAATTGTACAGACGACATCTCGAGCGAGAATACCACAACCGGCTTGTCAAAATCAACCGCCGCATTACGTGCACATGTAAGTACAAAAGCAGTTTTACCCATTGCCGGGCGAGCCGCAATGATCACCAGGTCAGATTTTTGCCAGCCCGAGGTCATACGGTCAAGGTCAGTAAAACCCGAGGCTACACCGGTAAGGCCGTCTTTTTTATCTTTCAGGGCCTCAATTTCTTTCAGGGTTTCACGCAGAATATCATCCATTTTACGTGAATCGCGGCGCAGGTTATTTTGGGCGATATCAAAAAGATTTTTTTCGGCTTTGTCCAGCAAGTCGAGCACGTCTGTAGTGTCCTCGTAAGCGCTGGTTATAATTTCTGTTGAGATACGGATCAGCTCGCGCTGGATGAATTTTTGAATAATGATACGCGCATGGTATTCAATATTAGCTGCCGATGCCACACGGTTAGTTAGCTCGGTTATGTAATATGCGCCGCCAACCATTTCCAGATCGCCCTGGGCACGTAATTGAGCTGTAACCGTCAAAATATCTACCGGCGACGTTTTTTCGAACAACAAATGGATTGTTTTAAAAATACGCTGATGCGCATCCTTGTAAAAAACTTCAGGCTTAAGGATATCAATTACAGACGATAACGCGTCTTTCTCTAACATCAAAGCCCCCAATACAGCTTCTTCTAAATCAATAGCTTGCGGAGGGAGTTTTCCCAGTGCGCTGTTTGGGTTAGGCGTAGTAAAACGGCTGCGCCTTTCGTTGGTGTTTTGCTTGTTATATTGGTTATCGTTCTCAAAAATCATGGTCATCAAAATTATACAAAAAATTAACTGATTAGCGTTGAGCAGCCTTGATAAGTTTTTTTTGTTGCGTATTAGTAATTAACAGTCTGATAATTTGACTATTTATAATTAACAGCGGCTTGTTAACAAGCTTAACTTATCAACGTCAAAATGTTGATTAAAATTTGATTAGGCTATTAAGTTTTTGGTTTTTAGGAAGTTATAATTGGTGTGGATAAACATTTCAATTGTTAATTATTAAAAAAATACCAGAACGCCTCTTGGGTTCAATAACTGCCAAATCAATTAATATAGCTACTTTTGGTATTTTAGGAAATATTACAAATGTATAATAACAACAGACAGCCCCGCGAAAGTAACCAGGTAGTTTTTGGTATCCGCGCGGTTATTGAGGCCATCAAATCAGGTAAAGAAATTGAATCATTATACATACAGCGCGGCATAGGCGGCGGATTGCTTCATGAGCTGAAAGAATTACTGGCGGAGTATCAGATTGTCGCCCAGCAGGTGCCGGTTGAGAAATTGAACCGCATAACTCAGAAAAACCATCAAGGGGTTATCGCTTTTATATCGCCAATTACTTATCAAAAAATAGAGGATATCATTCCGCAGATATTTGAAAAAGGGGAGACCCCGCTCATCCTCATCCTAGACTCGATAACCGATGTACGCAATATGGGCGCCATAGCCCGTACGGCAGAATGCAGCGGTGTACACGCCATAGTAGTGCCTGCTAAAGGGTCAGCGCAAATTAATCCGGATGCTATTAAAACCTCAGCGGGGGCGCTGTATAAAATCCCGGTTTGCCGTCATGATAATTTTATGCAGACGGTAAGATTTATCCAGGAGAGCGGCCTGCAATTGGTTTGCTGCACAGAAAAAACACAGGAGTTTATCTACAAGCCTGACTATACTATGCCTACGGCCATTATAATGGGGTCAGAAGAAGATGGTGTAAGGAATGATATCATCCGCATTGCCGATCATTTAGCTAAGATACCCATGTACGGGGAAATTGAGTCGCTCAACGTTTCGGTGGCTACCGGCATTATACTTTATGAAGCAATAAGGCAAAGGTTAGATTAATTAGTATTGCTTGCATTTTGAAGCGTCATTGCTTCGTGCCTCGCAACGACGCGGTTTCAGATATAGCAAAAAAAGCGCTTGAATATCAAACGCTTTTTTTGTTGTAATAGGCTAACTAATCTTTAATCCGGCCAGTCTCTAATCTCTAAATATATTTCGTTCCAAACTGTTGCTTCACATCTGCAACCACTTTCTTGACGTTTTGTTCCTGATCGCGTGGGCAAATAAGTAGGGTATTATTTGATTCAACCACGATGAAGTCATGCAGACCTTGAAGGATCACCAGTTTCTCGTCGGGCACGTTAACCATACAGTTTGATGAATCATACATAATCACTTTTTCTGATGGAATGACGGCGTTGCCTACATAGTCTTTCTCGGCCAGGTCATATATCGAAGCCCAGGTTCCAAGATCTGACCAGCCGAATTCTGAAGGGATAACATATACATTATCAGCTTTCTCCATGATACCGTAATCGATAGATATATTGGTACACTGAAGATAAGCCTGATTTACATGGTTGCGTTCTGTTTCGGTATTGTAGTGCGGACGCGCCTCGGCAAAAATATCATTCATATCCGGAAGGTATTGTTCAAAAGCTTTCACAATAGCTTTGGCCGACCAAACGAAGATACCGGCGTTCCACAAAAAGTCGCCGCTTTGAAGGAAGGTTTTGGCAATCTCCAAAGTGGGTTTCTCCGTAAAGGTTTTTACTTTGTGAAACTCACCGTCAATCACGTTTTCGGTATATTGAATGTAGCCATAACCCGTATCAGGGCGCGAGGGTTTGATTCCAAGCGTTACCAGGCATTGATGCTTCTCGGCAGTTTGCAATGATTTTTCAATAGTAGCGATAAATGCCGGCTCATCAAGTATCAGGTGATCTGAAGGGGCCACAACAATGGCCGCATCCGGATTGATAGATTCAATTTTAAAGCAGCCATAGGCAACGCAAGGAGCAGTATTGCGCATTACCGGTTCAGTTAAAATTTGATTGTCCGCCATGTCTGGCAACTGGGTTTTTACCAGTTCAGTATAGCTTTCGTTGGTAACAACAAAAATATTTTCTTTTGGGCATACTTTTAAAAAACGATCATACGTTTGCTGTATAAGTGTTTTGCCCGTCCCCAAGATATCAATAAATTGTTTTGGGTGCGAGGTACGGCTTATAGGCCAAAAACGGCTTCCGATACCGCCTGCCATAATGATGGCATAATAGTTTTTATTCATGTTGTAATTGTAGAAATTTAGTTTGGTGTTAGCAATAGCAAAAGTGGTAATTATCTGTTAACTCAGTATCAATCCGCGTAATATAATTAGCCGCAATTTGCTTAAGCATATAAAAGAATAAATAAACAAATTGTTTTTTGTCCGATAATCATTTTTGTATAAAATTTTAAACTAAATCTACCGTTTATTCATAAATTTTAGTTACTTTAAACTTTTAATTGTCTTATCATAAATACGAGTATCTATAATGATAGAAACAAAAAAATCGCTCTTTGATAACCTCCAGAACTTTTTTGGTTTTGATAACTTTAAAGGAGAGCAGGAAGCGATTATAACCAACATTTTGGCCGGCAATGATACGTTTGTAATCATGCCAACAGGTGGTGGTAAATCAATGTGTTACCAATTGCCTGCTTTAATGAGTGAGGGTACGGCCATTGTTATTTCTCCGCTTATAGCACTGATGAAGAACCAGGTTGATCAGCTCAGGGCTTTTGGCGGATCTGACAGTATCGCACATTTCTTAAATTCTTCATTAACCAAAGCCGATATTATAAGAGTGAAGGATGATGTGCTGAGCGGCAAAACCAAGTTGCTTTACGTAGCCCCTGAATCATTAACCAAACAGGAAAATATTGACTTTTTACGCCTCAATAATGTTTCATTTGTTGCGGTTGATGAAGCGCATTGTATATCAGAGTGGGGTCATGATTTCAGGCCCGAGTACCGCAAAATACGCCAGGTTATTAGCAATATAGGCGATGATATACCCATTATCGCATTAACTGCTACCGCTACTCCGAAGGTACAGCAGGATATCCAGAAAAACCTGCAAATGAATAACGCGACGGTTTATAAATCGTCTTTTAACCGTGCTAACCTGTTTTATGAGGTTCGGGCCAAGCGGAACGTCATTAAGGAGATTGTTAAATACGTTAAGCAAAATCAGGGTAAATCGGGCATAATATATTGCCTGAGCCGTAAAAAAGTTGAAGAGGTTGCCGAAGTGCTTTCACTCAATGGTGTAAAGGCTTTGCCTTATCATGCAGGCTTGGATGCTAAAGTACGTGCCGATACCCAAGATAAATTCCTGATGGAAGAGGTTGACGTTATCGTTGCCACTATTGCGTTTGGTATGGGTATTGATAAGCCCGACGTGCGTTATGTAATACATCACGACGTGCCCAAGAGCATGGAAGGTTACTATCAGGAAACCGGCCGTGCAGGCCGTGATGGCGGCGAAGGTGTGTGCGTAGCTTTCTATTCGCAGAAAGACATTGACAAGCTTCAGAAATTCATGAAGGATAAACCTGTTTCAGAACGCGAAATAGGTACTCAGATATTAAAAGAGGTTATTGACTATGCCGAGTCGTCTGTTTGCCGGCGCAAGCAGTTGCTGCATTATTTTGGCGAGAATTTTAACGAAGCCGGCTGTAATAACATGTGCGACAATTGCTGTGCCCCCAAAACTTATTTTGATGCTGAGGCCCAATTACACAAAGTTTTAAATCTGATTAAGCAAACCGGCGAGAAGTTTGATGATCATCACATCATCAATATATTAATGGGCGTAGAGACCCAACAGGTTCACAGTTATGAGCATCATTTGCTGGAACTATTTGGTACGGGTAAAGAAGACGGGGAAATATTGTGGACATCATTACTGCGCCAAGCCTTGTTGGATAATTATCTGTCAAAAGATATTGATCAATACGGTTTGTTGCGTTTAACCAAGCTTGGCAATTCGTTCCTCGATAATCCGCACAGTTTGCGCTTTATCATGAACCGTGTTATTGAAGCCGGGGATGATGAGGATGGCGAAGACGGCCCTAAACAAGCCGGTGGCGCTTTAGATACGGCTTTGCTGCAAATGCTAAAGGATTTGCGCAAGAAAATGGCTAAACAGAAAGGACTGCCGCCATTTGTGCTGTTTCAGGACCCATCGTTAGAGGAAATGTGTACCCACTATCCGATTACGCAGGACGAACTAAAGCAAATATCAGGTGTAGGCGCGGGCAAAGCCATGAAATTTGGTGCTCCGTTTATTGACCTCATCAAAAAATATGTTGAAGATAATGATATTGACCGCCCGGTTGATATGGTGATAAAAAGCGCGGCCAATAAATCAGCGCTTAAGGTATTCATTATCCAAAATATCGACCGCCATTTAAATCTCGAAGATATCGCTGCCTCAAAGGGCCTTACCTACGAAGAGATATTGAAGGAGGTGGAAACTATTGTTAACTCGGGCACCAAGTTAAACCTGAACTATTACATTGACGAAGTAATTGATGAAGATAAGCAGGATGAAGTATTCGATTATTTCAAGACTGCTGAGGTTGACTCGATTGACGATGCATTGGCCGAACTCGGTGCCGACGATTATACCCGAGAAGAAGTACAATTGATGCGGATAAAATTCATGTCAGAATTAGGGAACTAATAAAAAAGGGAGAATAAAGTTCTCTCTTTTTTATTAATATATGTCCTGATTACTTAGCAATAATTTTGAACTCAGTACGCCGGTTCTTCGCACGGTTCTCGTCATTGTCATTAGAGGCAATAGGCTGCGTTTTGCCATAGCCCTTAAATACCATTCGCGACGGATCTATCTTGCCACTGATGAGGAAATTATAAACTGATTTAGCCCGATTTTCAGAGAGCGTCTGGTTCAACTCATCGTTACCTACATTATCCGTGTGTCCCGAAATCTCTATTTTAACCGTAGGGTTCAGCTCCATAAATTCAATCAGTTTTTGCAATTCGGCTCTTGAATCGGGCTGTAGCTGGTATTTGTTGGTGTCAAAGAAAATGTTCTTTAAAATCACTTTATTACCTATTTCAATAGGTTCCAGCAAAGCAGTTATAAAAAACGGGTTGCTTGAAGTATGCCCTACCAGCGAGAAATTATCTGAGTAAAACAAGTAGCCTGATTTGGATATGTTAAGCCCGTAATTTTTACCGGCAGTTATGGTTGCCAAAAAATCTCCCTTATCGGCCGAGCTAAAGTCACGGTAAACCGGATGATTGTTTTCTAAAGCGATGATCTCGACAGCGGCCTCCAAAGGTTGATGTGACTTAGCATCGCTAACAAAACCTTTAACATAAGTTACCATATGCGGGCGCAGATCTGGCGGCATCTCAAAAGTATAAATATCGAAACCGCCATAGCCGTCTAACTTGTTTGATGAAAAAAACGCATAGGCGCCCCCGGCTGTTAAGCTTAGTCCGCTTTCATCGCCATTGGTATTGATAGGATAGCCAAGGTTTTTAGGTACCTGCCACTTGCCATCTTTTGCTAACCGGCTCACAAATAAATCCTGGTTACCCATACCCGGCCAGCCATTTGAGCAAAAGTAAAGGGTACTGTCGTCGGGATGTATAAATGGTGACTGTTCATTATTAGGCGTGTTTACATTAGGGCCAAGGTTTTCCGGCTCGCTCCAGCCTTTATCGGTCAGGGTTGACTTCCAGATATCATACCCGCCGTAACCGCCCTTGCGGTTGCTCACAAAATATAAGGTGCGCCCGTCGGCGCTGATAGACGGTTGCGACTCCCAGCCTGAGGTATTAACCGGCGGACTCAAACTAAATGGCTTGCCCCAGTCGTCGTTCTTTTTTGTGGTAACATAAATATCGCAACGCCCTTTACCATCCGGCCGGTTACATCCTGTAAAAAATAGAAACTTACCGTCTTGCGATACCGATTCAGAACCCTCGTTATAATTAGGTGTATTAATGCGGTCGCTTAAGTAAACTGCTTTCTGCCACTGGTTATCAACTTTATTAGCCTGATAAAAATCCTCGTTCTGGGCTATTTGCCTGGTAAAAATAATAGTCTTATCATCGGCGGTTGATACCGGTGAATATTCATCGGCTGCAGTGTTGATATTGGGCCCCATATTAATGGGTTTAAACGGGACAGGGTGCTGTAATGCATCGATAGCAAAAATACAGTCTTTTAAAAGCTTTTGTGCATAGGCGCGGTCAGCATCAGCATTGTTAGGTAACGCCATGAATTTTTGCAAATGTGCCTGAGCTTCCGGGTACTGGGCTTCTGATATCTCCATATCAGCAATTTTCATATATATGGCCCGGCTGAAATTAGGATTTAAGATAATAACCTTTCTAAATTCATTAATAGCTGCCTTGTTATTTTTAATTAGATGAAGGGTGTTACCCAGCAAGGCGTGGGCTTCGACAAACTTGTCATCGGCTTTGATAGCCTTTTGAAGAAGGTCAATTGCTTCCGGGAAACTATGTTCATCAATAGCCTGGTTTGCCAGCGCATAATTCTTGATAGCCTCCTGGTTGGTAGTGGAATAGGGCTGTTGTGCAAATGCAATACCTGAAAGAAAAAGCAGTAAAAATGTAAGTATTACATTTTTCATGTGGTTAGCGCTTTATATATCACGCTAATTTAGTACTTATTAAGGGATATTTAAGTATTTATGCGTTTGTAAAGATATTTCCCATTTCGGGTTATTCATTACGTAATCTACAATAAGCGGGGTCATTTCTTTAGCCTTCGACCATTCTGGTTGAAGATATAATTTGCAGTTAGTCGATACAAGTTTAGCGTATTGCTCGGCAAACTCAAAGTCAGATTTATTGAACACAATAACCTTCAGCTCGTTAGCATGCTGCGCGATATGCGGCATAGGGCCTTTAAATTTTTTTGGCGACAGACATATCCAGTCCCAATGGCCTGATAGCGGGTAAGCGCCCGATGTTTCAATAAAAGTTTTGATGCCTTTACCCTGTAGCTGAGCAGTCAGGTAATCCAGGTTATAGATAAGCGGTTCGCCGCCCGTTACTACTACCGCTTTTCCGGGAAATTTTTCGGCATTCGCAACAATGGTATCTGCCGCGGTAAGTGGGTGTAATTCCGCGTCCCAGCTTTCTTTAACATCGCACCAATGGCAGCCTACATCGCAACCGCCCAGGCGGATAAAATAAGCAGCTTTGCCGGTATTATATCCCTCGCCCTGGATTGTGTAAAATTCTTCCATTAAAGGAAGCAACGTGCCGTCTTCCGGAACCTGGTGTGCCATAAGGCCGCAAAGGTACGCTTTTGAGGTTAAAGCAGAAAGCGGTTGAGCTAAAAGCAAAAAGACCAAAGCATAAAGCGACACTATTTTGACCAATATGGATTTTTTTAGGCACAAAAGCTTTAAGCTTTAGTCTTTTTGCTTTCAGGTTTATTAACTAGCTTTGATATAGATGAAGAAACGTTACCTGCTTATATTTTCATGTCTGTTATTTTGCCTTACCTCATGTGTGGACATTGAGGAGCAGTATGATTTTAAAGCAGATGGTTCATGTAATGTAGTTTCAGGTTTTGATATGAGTAAAGCCATAGCTGTTTTCAAAAATATAATATCAGATTCAGTTAAGCAAACTCCTCAATTTAACCTGGTTAAAGATACCACCATGAGCTTTTTGGCGGCTATGCCTGATAGCTTGGAGGCCAAACTTAGTAAAGATGAATTGGCTCTTGCCGCTAAAAGTAATTTGTCTATCAAAATGGATCTGCAAAAAAGCATCATGAAAGTTAATATCACCCATATAGCTAAAAATGCAGATGATCTGAAATATTATCTTGAACATGTGTCGAAAATATCCATGAGCAGCCAGCTCGATGCGGTAACAAAAAACAGCAAACAGGTAAGAGGGTATGACGCGCAACAGCTAATTGCCGGACAGGATTATTATGATTATGATGTAACTCCGCACAAATTTTACCGCATTATCGATAAAGCCAAGTTCAACGCCTTCCTGAAAAAAACACAGAATACGCTCGTAATGGCTAAGGCCATGCTTATTGACATGCCTTACAAGGTAATTTTAAACTTTGCTAAGCCCGTTAAAAAAGTAAACAATCCCAGAGCTATTGTCTCTGCTGACAGGCGCCACGTAACCCTGATCACCAGCATGGACGACGTGATCAAGGACCCCAACATCATGAACCTGAAGATCGACTTTTAATGCTATGACCTGGTATAAAGTTCCTGACTTTCCGGATACCGACAAGCCATTTCTCAGGAAAGTAAAAGTTAACGGCAAAGGTATTTGTATGGTTGGTTACGAGGGTAATATCTATGCTTTATCGTCAACCTGCCCGCACGCCGGAGGCGAACTTGCCGGCGGCTGGTGCAAAGATGGCAAACTTATTTGTCCCCTGCATCGTTATTCGTACGATATTCATACCGGTAAGGGAGATCCTGGCCAGAATGATTATGTAGATGTTTATCCTGTTGAAATAAGAGAGGATGGCGTCTACATTGGAATAACTTCTTTTTTTGAAAAACTTAAACAGGCCTTTAAATGAGCATTATAGCTATAGATACACTAACGGACGACTTTTACAAGACAATCAGCTTTAAAAACAGTGTAACGCCCGACGTTACTACTCTTCATTCGATATTTCATGGTGCCGGACTAATGGTAAATAATACTGCTCAGGAAGCGGTACTATATACTGCAGAATCTTTTGTGCAAGATATTGAGTCGCGCATTGCCCTGGGCGAAATTGCTCAATTTACGCAACGCGAAATTTATTCGAGAACCGAACTGTTTGGCAAAGTAGCGCAGCGTATTAGTGTTTACGAATACAGTTTCTACGATTATGAACAAGACCGCAATCCGCGAGGTATCAACTTTATACAATATGTTAAGATAGGAGAGAACTGGAACATTACCTCAATGGTCTGGAACGACGAGAATGAGGATTACCAGATTCCAGAGGATTATTTGGCGGGGAAGATGTGAATAGTTGATTGGAAGAATGGTTGATTAAGTTAGCTAAGTAAACTAATTACTTAATCTAACCTAATCAACCATTCAACTTTTATTGATACACTTCCTTCTTAGCCGAAGCCAAAGTATTTTTTAACAAGCCAATAATCGTCATTAAACCAACACCACCAGGTACCGGGGTTATCCACGATGATTTTGGCGCTACACCTTCAAAATCGACATCACCATAAAGTTTGAAGCCTGATTTGGTAGTTTCTGAAGTTTCACGGTTCATGCCTACATCAACAACAATAACACCTTCTTTCACCATATCGGCAGTAATAAAATTCTTTTTACCAATGGCCACAATCAGTATATCGGCGTCAAGCGTGAATTTCTTGATATCAGGTGTGCGGCTGTGGCAAATAGTTACCGTGCAGTTGCCTGGGGTGGTATTACGCGCCATCAAAATGCTCATTGGCGAGCCAACAATATTGCTGCGACCAACAACTACACAATGTTTGCCTGATGTATCAATGCCATATTCCTTGAGCATTAAAGTAATGCCATAAGGCGTAGCCGGAATAAACGACGGCAAGTTACGCTGCATGCGGCCCAGGTTAATGGGGTGGAAACCGTCCACATCTTTACGATGGTCAATGCGCTCAGTCACTTTCTCCGGGTCGATATGTTTGGGTAGAGGAAGCTGTACAATAATACCGTCTATATCAACATCGGCATTTAGCTCTTCAACTTTTTTTAATAGCTCGGCCTCGCTAACCGTATCCTCATAGCGTACTAATGTCGATTTAAAACCAACCTTTTCGCAGTTTTTCATTTTGCTGGCCACATAAGTCTCGCTGCCACCATCATGGCCAACCAACACAGCTACCAAATGCGGCTTGCGGCCGGTGGTTGCTAATATTTGCGCAGCCTCTTCGGCTATTTCAACTTTAAGTTTTTCTGATACGTATTTTCCGTCGAGTAATTTCATTACTGAGATTTGAGATTTGAGACAGGAGATTTGAGATTTCCCTCAACCCTAATCAGCAAATCGGTTATAAATTGTTATAACTTGAAATACGGATTTGAGTCATCTCACGTCTCAAATCTCATATCTCACATCTAATTAATCCAGTTTCAACACCGCCATAAACGCACTCTGAGGTATTTCTACGTTACCCACCTGGCGCATGCGTTTTTTACCGGCTTTTTGTTTCTCTAACAGTTTACGCTTACGCGATATATCGCCACCATAACATTTAGCGGTAACGTCTTTACGCATAGCCTTAACAGTTTCGCGAGCTATGATCTTGGCGCCGATTGAAGCCTGTATAATGATCTCAAATTGCTGACGCGGTAAAAGCTCTTTCAGTTTCTCGCAGATCTTTTTACCAAAATCGTACGAGTTGCTGCGATGTATCAGTGATGATAATGCATCTACCGGCTCAGAGTTTAAGCGGATATCTAGTTTTACCAGGTCGCTGGCTCGATAGCCAATCTGGTGGTAATCAAAAGAGGCATAGCCTTTTGATATGGTTTTTAGCTTGTCATAAAAGTCGAATACAATTTCGCCCATCGGCATCTCGAACACCAGCTCTACGCGATCTGAAGTCAGATACGATTGGTTCACAATCATACCGCGTTTTTGAATACACAAAGACATCACAGGGCCAACAAAATCGGCCTTAGTGATGATGGTAGCCTTGATGTAGGGCTCTTCAACCCGATCTATCTTACTTGGGTCAGGCAGGTCAGACGGGTTATTTACCGCCATTTCGTCGCCTTTGGTGGTATAAGCCAGGTAAGATACGTTAGGAACGGTAGTGATCACCGTCATGTTGAACTCGCGCTCCAGGCGCTCCTGGATAATCTCCATGTGCAGCATGCCCAAGAAACCGCAACGGAAACCAAAGCCCAAAGCGGCTGATGACTCCGGCTCGAAAACCAAAGAAGCGTCATTCAATTGCAGTTTAGCCATTGACTCGCGAAGCTCTTCATAATCCTCGGTGTCAACAGGATAAATACCTGCAAATACCATAGGTTTAACCTCTTCAAAACCCTGGATACCTTGCTCGCAAGGGCGGTCAATAGTGGTGATGGTGTCACCAACTTTTACTTCCCGCGCTTCTTTAATGCCTGATATAATATAGCCTACATCGCCGGTTTTAATGACGTCTTTAGGTAATTGTTTTAATTTTAGGGTGCCAATCTCATCGGCAATGTATTCGCGCTCGGTAGCAACGAATTTTACACGATCGCCTTTTCTGATTTCGCCGTTTACAACTTTAAAGTAAGCAATGATACCGCGAAACGAGTTAAACACAGAGTCGAAGATCAAAGCTTGCAGCGGAGCTTCAGGATCGCCAACCGGAGCCGGCACACGTTCAACTATGGCCCGCAGAATATCATGCACACCCAAGCCTGTTTTGCCGGATGCTGCCAGGATTTCCTCGCGTTTACAACCAATAAGGTCGACGATCTGATCTTTCACTTCCTCAGGCATAGCCCCCGGTAAATCCATTTTATTCAATACCGGGATAATCTCCAGATCGTTCTCTAAAGCTAAATAAAGGTTGGATATGGTTTGAGCCTGTATGCCCTGAGCCGCATCAACAATCAGCAAAGCGCCTTCGCAGGCAGCAATTGAGCGTGACACCTCGTATGAAAAATCAACGTGTCCGGGCGTGTCAATCAAGTTGAGCACATATTTCTGGCCGTCAAGCTCATAGTCCATTTGTATGGCATGGCTTTTTATGGTGATACCGCGTTCGCGTTCCAGGTCCATATCGTCCAGTAATTGGGCCTGACTTTCGCGCTGGGTAATAGTGTTAGTATACTCTAATAACCTATCGGCAAGGGTACTTTTACCATGGTCAATATGCGCTATGATACAAAAATTACGTATGT
Organism: Mucilaginibacter ximonensis; assembly: GCF_042686265.1. Taxonomy (NCBI): domain Bacteria; kingdom Pseudomonadati; phylum Bacteroidota; class Sphingobacteriia; order Sphingobacteriales; family Sphingobacteriaceae; genus Mucilaginibacter; species Mucilaginibacter ximonensis. Next base: position 1,570,710 of record NZ_JBHUPD010000001.1, on the reverse strand, counting down.
GCTTCATTCAGCCGCAAAAATAGTTTTTTTGAGCGATAAATTTGTATGCCGTGAGCGATTTACCTAACTTGATTGACCATTACTAACACCACTATGAAAAGACTGACTATTGCAATGCTTGTGCTTATACCCTTTTTAAGCCAAGCGCAAAAAGAATACAAAGCATCAAATGGAATAACATATCACGTAGGGGACACCCTGCGACTGGGACTTGGCTCAAAGGCCGACGGCTCATTTTTATATGTAGAAGATAAAGGCCCTTTAGGGGGCTTAGGGCCATTTGGTAATATTGGTCCCGGCAGAAGCCAGCCCGCCCGCAGCCTGCCTAAGGACTTTGCCAATGTAGGTGCTGTGATTAAAAGCATTACTAAAACTTCGGCCAATGGTGTTTCAAAATACGCTTTTAGCGTAAATCCTGGCGGGCCGATGCGCTATACGGTTTACATTGATGATGCCATAGCCGCCTGCGAGGTGAGACCCTGTAAAAGCGATGCCTCTGCCGCTGCAACTACGACAGGGGCGGTAGCCGATGAGATCAAAAAATTAAAAGTGCTGCTTGACTCGGGCGCTATCACAAAATCAGAATATGACGCACAGAAAAAGAAACTATTAGGAGAATAAATGGCTTGATATACAAAAGAAAATGCCTTCCGCAAATGGAAGGCATTTTCTTTTGTATATCAAGCTGTGTTATTTAAACAGGTGATATTACTGAGGGCCGCCACCAAAATTACCACCGCCGCCGAAGCCGCCACCGCGTTGACGATCGCCACCGCCGTTGCCGCCACGGTCACCTCTTCTAAACTGGCCCCCGCCATCATCCTGTATTGGCGCACGGCCCGCAAATTTCTGCAAACGCAGTGAGAAACTTAGCATGTAGTAACGGCCCAATCTGTTAACGCTGGTCTGCGTAACACTGGCGCCATTAGCGGTGTATGAGAAACCTGTGTTTTGGTTAAACAAATCAAATGCTGCTAAACGGATAGTTGCCCGGTTTTGCGCCAGGAACCTGCGTTCAATATACGCACTCAAAATGTTGGGGTTAGTAACCGGGATTGAATAACCTGAGTTGATCTGTTTGGAGTAGTCGTAGCTTACAGTCCAGTCGCCAAAATAGTTTTTGCCGGTTAAACCCAGTGTTAAGGCACGCACGTTGGTGTTTTGGGCCAACGCGTTATTTCCGGTAAGCGAGTTATCGGTTTTGCTTATGGAATAGTTCACACTGGCTTGGGCATCAACTTTATCCTGCAGGTCTAATCTGAACCTTGCTCCGGGTGTAAAAGTTAATGTTTTTGATATGTTTTTCAATGTAGGGCTTTGTACGTTATTGCTGTCAACCATATCTACAAAGCCGGGATATTTTGAATAGTTGATGTTGCCATTAACACTCACCGTATATTTGCGGTCATCCCATGGTTTTGAAAATAACGCCTGCGCTGAAGCAGAGTAGTAGCCGTCGGAGTTTAAATAACGGGTTAAGGTTGTATTGCTAAAGTTTTTCAAAGACGGATCTGCCGCTAACACAGCCGAGCTTAGCCTACGGTAAGTAGTAGTACGGGTTGCTACGTAATCGTTTACCTGGCTAAATTGTGTATTTAAAAACAAAATATTACCGGTGGCTAAACCAAAAGAGTTGTAACGCAACGACAGGTTATTAGTGAATGACTGTTTAAGGTCAGGGTTACCTTGTACCGGGTATGAGGCGCTTGACAAATCGACAACCGGCTGTAACTGGTTAAATGTTGGCTGTGTGGACGAGCCGTTATAATTAAAGCTCAATGATTCATTTCTTGAAAAGTTATACAAGAAGCGTGCAGCCGGAACTATGTTGGTTTCGGTGCGATGCGTATTAATGTTGTTGGTAATTGAGCGGCCATCCAGTGTTGAAGGCTGCACACCCAAACCTAAAGTGTAATTATACTTGGTATCAATCACCCTGAAATTTAACCCTACACGGTTGGTTGTAAAGGTGTAATTATAATTGTTACTCAGCAACGTATAATTATTATATGTATTAGCTGCTGATAAAGTATCAGTCTCTTTATCGTTTGAGGTATAAGAGTGATTATAGTTGTAGTTTAACTCTAAATACGAAATTTTGCCAAGTGGCTCCATGTATGATAGGTTACCGCCAAACGAGGTGGTACGGTTATCAGTATTGATTACCTGGTTAATAGGCACGTTTGGCGTACCTGCAGTGTAATTTAAAATTGGGTTGCTATATGAGTTACTGGTTGATGTATTTATTTGCGCGTATAAGCTAAAATTGCGCCCGCTTTTTGCAAAACGGTGATTATACAGCAAGTTTGTACCGAACGACGGCGAGTGCGACCTGCTAACCAGATTAGTGGTGTATTTTTGCAGGGTGGAATCTCTAAGGCTGTAATTTACATTCTCCAATGAACTTGAATTGGTGCTCGAATAACTAAATGAAGGCGATACTTTCAAATAGTTAATAGTATCGGGCTTGTATTCCAGGTTAAACGTAAAACGATGGTTTATCGGATTGTCATTAGCTTCGGTGTGATTGGTGGTTTTTGTTCCGGCGCCGATATTGGTTTGCAAATTATCGCTTTGCGTAAATGTTGAGTTGTCAGAAAAACTATAGCTGCCATAAACAGATATATATTTGCCCCATTGGTCGCGGTAGTTTGTGCCAATAGCACGCGCAATGGTAATACCATCTTTAGTGCTGGCCAGGCCATTGCCGCCGCCGCGCTGAGCACGACCACCGCCACCGCCGCCAAAACCGCCGCCGCCGCCGAAGCCACCACCGCCAAAGTTAAAGGTATTGGTGTTAGTGTTGTTAATATTGCCTAAAACGGTAATCTGCCGGGTGCCTTTAAAATTCAGATAATTCAGTGATCCCAGATAGCGCATAGCATCACTTACTGCCGGCTGGCCGTTTATAGCTGGCGCCTGGGGTAAAGCATCGCGCCCTATGCCTGCGTTAGTTTGCAGGGAATATCCATAGTTTTTATCCTGGCGGATAGTGAAATTTAAAATTTTATTGGGCTCGCCGGTTTTAATGCCGGTGAGGTTGGCCTGATCGCCATAGTCGTCAATGATCTGGGCGCTTTCCAGCAAATCGGCCGGGAAGTTTTTAGTTACCGACTGAACGTCGCCGGCCATAAAGTCTTTACCGTTGATGCGTACTTTGGTAACCGTTTTACCCTGTACGCTCACGTTGCCGTTTACATCGACATCAACACCCGGCATCTTCTTTAAAACATCCTCAACCGGCGCATTTGCACGAACGGGATAAGCCGCAATTTTATAGGTCACAGTATCTTCTGTGAATTTGACAGGGTTAATACCTACAATGGTAACCTCTTTTAATTGTCTGCTTTCGCCTTTTAAAATAATGGGCGGCACAAGCAGGGTAGTATCGGTCGGCGAAAAGTTAAAGTGTTTGATAACACCCTGATAGCCAATGGTTGATACATAAAGGGTGATTTTGGTGCCTTTAATGTTTGATAATAAAAACTTACCGTCAAGGTCTGTACCTACCTGTAAGCTGTCGCCAAGGTCGGTTATTACTTTTACGGTTACTGCCGGAATACCCTGTTTGGTGGTGTCGATAACCGTTCCGCGAACGTTATGTGTCGACTGTGCAAATAAGCTTCCCGTCAGGCAAAATATCAGCAATAGGGAGATAAAAATAAATTTCATAATGGAATGTGTGGTACGTTTAGTTAAAAAGATTTTTGCTTTAAAATCATTCGGATGCAAAGGTTCAACTTAAATTACTATTAATAATTATGGTTAATACTATTGTTACATTAAGCGCCCGTAATAGTTCTATAATACCATAATTGTTACATTGGCGTACTATAAATCAACTATATCAGCAATTAAACCTTATAGCGTGATGCTAGTTTGAGCTTTCAAACTCTTCATCTACGCTTTCACGCAGGTCATATAGCAGCCACTGTTTTTTTGCGATAGACTGTGACTTTGATTCGAGAAGGTTAATGAAATCTTTAACACCTATGGGCTCATTGCCGTTTCCGTGAATGAGTACAATACTACCGGCCTGCGGCTGCTGTCCCTTTGCTAACCAGGCATCAGTACCTACGGTGATCAATCCAAAATCAGACGAGATTTTGTTGACCAGATGCTGATCAGAAACCAAGCCTGGAAACCGGAAGAAAACTGAAGGCTGCAGACCATTTTTAAGCATGGCTTTCTCGGTCTCTAAAACCTCGTAATTAATATCGGTACCGGGCTCCAGTAAAAAGTTTTCTTTAAGTGGTAACGTTTTACTAACGCGATGATTGAACGAGTGGTTTATCCAGGTGATGTATATCTCATGATTACGCTCCATCATTTTAAGCCAGTCGAGGTCTTTGGGATGCTGGCGCATCCAGATGCCGGTAACAGACAGAGCGATAGGGACGGGCTTTTCTACTTTTTGAAACTCAGTGAAGAGATCGGTGAATATCTTTTTGTCCAGCGGGCGGTGCGAGGGGCAAAGATCGGCAGTTAAGCTAATGCCAGCCTCCTTCGGCATACCCATTTCAATACCCGCATTCTGTATATTAGCCGACTGCTTTTCGGCTTTAGCTAATGCTTTTTGATAGGGCGATGTGCCAAATATGTCGCGCACCTGCGTCATCGTCATATCTTTTACCTGGTAATATTTTGGTTCGTCGACCTTGGTTTCTAAAGTCTGCGGATTTACCATCAGCATATAATCCCTGCCTGCATTCTCGAATTTGCGTAAGATGATCCAATCCTGCGGGAAACGTTTAGCCCATCCGTATGCCACCCGGTAATTTTGAATTTTTAAGTAATTGGCCTCGCCACTGGCTGTGAGGGTAAAGCCAACTATTGTTAAAGTGATCGAAAAAAAATTAAAAACGGTTCTGGTCATGGCTTTTGAACTAAAAGCAATTAAAAATGTTTGGTCAATTAATTAACTAATGGTGATATTTGAGTTTTAAAGCTCACAAAACTACGTATGACCAGATTATCTGTCAATATTAATAAAATAGCAACCCTTCGAAACTCGCGCGGGGGCAACAACCCTAACCTGATACAGGTTGCTAAAGATTGCGAACGTTTTGGTGCCCAGGGTATAACTGTGCATCCCCGCCCTGATGAGCGCCACATACGCTATGCTGATGTTTATGAGTTGAAAAAGATAGTCACCACCGAGTTTAACATTGAAGGCAACTGTCAGGAACAAAAATTTGTAGACCTGGTATTGGCTGTAAAACCCGAACAGGTTACGCTGGTGCCTGACGCATTGGGCCAGATTACCTCAAACCATGGCTGGGATACTATCAAAAACCAGGATTATCTGAAAGAGATCATCGCTGTGTTTAAAAAAGCAGGCATCCGCGTATCAATATTTGTTGATCCGGTTGTGGAGATGGTTGAAGCTGCCGCAACAACAGGTACCGACCGTATTGAACTATACACAGAAGCTTATGCCCACCAATATTTAAACAATAAAGACCTTGCTGTTGCCCCTTATATCAAGGCAGCAGAGACCGCGCATCAACTGGGCTTAGGCATTAATGCCGGCCACGATCTGGATTTGAATAACCTGCAATTTTTCGCCCAAAACATAACGTCATTGGACGAGGTTAGCATCGGCCATGCTTTGGTTAGCGATGCTTTGTATTTGGGATTGGAGAACACGGTACAGATGTATTTGAGACAGTTAGCCAAATAGCAAACCTATTATCAAAAGGGGTGTCATGCTGAGGCTCTCGAAGCATGCGCGTTGGCCTAATAAAACGAACAGGCCTGCGCTCACTCTTCGACGAAGCTCAGAGTGACATCCTTTTTTGTTCATGGCAGTTTATTATCTCAAATATTATACGCGTACGTTTTCTTAATCTCCTTCAACACAAAGGCGCTGTTCAATAAGCCAATGTTATTGATCTTGGATAGCTTGTAGCGTATAAAATCGTGATATTCATCGATACTTCCTACGTTGATTTTGAGCAAGAAATCTATCTGCCCGGCAATATGGTAGCACTCCTGTACCTCGTCGAGCTTTAATATTTCTTCCTCAAATTTGTCAATATATTCTTCATGGTAACGCATGGAAACCTGGCAGTAGCTGGTAAATGAATTATTAACCAGGTTTTTGTCCAGAATAGCTACATACTCTTTAATATAGCCGGCATTTTCCAGCCGCTTAATACGTTCGTAAACCGGCGATATGGTGAGGTTTAATTTCGCGGCCAGCTCTTTGGTAGTGACCTTGGCGTTTTTCTGTAATTCGCGTAATATGCTTTTGTCAATTTCGTCTATGCCGTCCATCAGGATAATTTTTCTAAGATTGCAGGTAATAATTATTATTCAAAGATATTTTTTATAAAATTATAAACTTTTGCAGCAAAATTTACCGATACAGTTATGTTTATTCAATAAAAAATCTTTATTACGTAACTTTGGCGGGGAATACTATTAAGCAGGCAGAAATGAAATTAAATACCAAGTACGAGGAAAAATTTGAGGGCAGGCACATTGCTCCGAACGAAGCGGACACCGCCGAAATGTTAAAAGCCACAGGTGTAAAAGCGCTTGAAGAGCTGATAGACCAAACGGTACCCGCCAAGATCAGATTAAAAAAACCGCTTAACCTGCCTACAGCAAAAAGCGAGTTTGCCTACCTTAAAGACCTTAAACAAACAGCATCAAAAAACAGAGTAAACCGAAGCTATATTGGCCAGGGTTATTATGATGTGATTGTACCAGGTGTTATTCAGCGTAACATTTTGGAAAACCCGGGATGGTATACGCAATACACACCTTATCAGGCTGAAATTGCGCAAGGTCGTCTGCAGGCACTGCTAAACTACCAAACCATGATCATTGATCTAACCGGTATGGAAATTGCCAATGCATCATTGCTTGACGAAGGTACTGCTGCTGCTGAGGCTATGTTTATGCAATATACACTGCGTAAAAAAGACAGCGCCAAAGTATTCTTTGTTTCTGAAGAGCTGTTTCCGCAAACTATAGATATTTTAAAACTACGTGCAGAGCCTTATGGCATTACCCTGCAAATAGGCGACCACCGTACCGTTGAACTAACCGACGATATGTTTGGGGCCATTGTACAATACCCGGCCGGTAAAGGTCAGGTGTACGACTATAAAGACTTTGTAGCTGCCGGCCACGATAAAGGCATTAAAACCACCGTTGTTGCCGACATTATGAGCCTGGTGCTGTTAACCCCTCCGGGCGAGTGGGGTGCCGACATTGTAGTAGGTACAAGCCAGCGCTTTGGCGTACCGATGGGCTTTGGTGGCCCGCATGCTGCCTATTTTGCAACAAAAGAAGAGTACAAACGCTCTATACCCGGCCGTATTATTGGTGTGACCATTGATAGTGCCGATAACTACGCCCTGCGTATGGCTTTGCAAACCCGTGAGCAGCACATCCGCAGAGATAAAGCTACCTCAAACATTTGTACTGCGCAGGCTTTACTAGCTATCATGGCTGGTATGTATGCTGTATATCATGGCCCGCAAGGTTTAAAGCTGATAGCTGAGCGTATTCACGGTTTGTCTATCCTGCTGAGTGAAAGCCTGGAAGCATTAGGCTACAAACAATTAAACGACTCATACTTTGATACCATTAAGTTAGACCTGGGTGATCTGGTTGGATCCATTCACGCTGAGGCCCTGAACAACGATATCAATTTTAATTATAATGGCCCGGTAGTTACTATCGCTGTCGATGAAACTACTACTCCGGACGACATCAAAACGCTGGTTCACATTTTTGCCAAAGTAAAAGGCAAATCGGTAAACGATGTTGATTTTGAAGGCTTGCAAGCTAATTTAGAAACTGTGATCCCAGCGGGACTACAGCGTACCTCTGCTTACTTAACGCACGCTGTTTTCAACAGGCATCATTCTGAGCATGAGATGCTGCGTTACATCAAATCGCTGGAAACAAAAGATCTTTCGCTTTGCCACTCGATGATCGCTTTAGGGTCATGCACCATGAAACTTAATGCAACTACCGAGATGGTACCGGTTACCTGGGCCGAATTTAGCCGTATGCACCCATTTGCGCCTGTCGACCAAACAGGCGGTTACATGCAAATATTTGACGAGCTTAACCGCTGGCTAAGCGAGATAACCGGCTTTGCAGCCATGAGTTTGCAACCAAACGCCGGTGCGCAGGGCGAATACGCAGGTTTGATGGTTATCCGCGCGTATCATATCGACCGTGGCGATGCGCACCGTAATGTGGTATTGATCCCGTCGTCTGCACATGGTACCAACCCTGCATCTGCAGCTATGGCCGGTATGAAGATAATTGTGGTTAGATGCGACGAGAACGGTAACATCGATGTAGCCGACCTGAAAACTAAAGCCGAAGAGCATAAAGACGACCTATCGTGCCTGATGGTGACTTATCCGTCAACTCACGGTGTATTCGAAGAATCAATTATTGATATCTGCCAGATCATTCATGACAATGGCGGTCAGGTTTATATGGACGGTGCTAACATGAATGCGCAGGTTGGCTTAACCAGCCCGGCTACCATTGGGGCTGACGTTTGTCACCTTAACCTGCACAAAACCTTCTGTATACCTCACGGTGGCGGCGGCCCCGGTATGGGCCCTATTGGTGTAGCCAAGCATCTGGTGCCTTACCTGCCTGGTCACGCTGTGGTTGATATTGATAATGGTAAAGCTATCCATGCAGTGTCGGCAGCGCCTTGGGGTTCAGCTTCAATCCTGTTGATCTCGCACGCTTATATCGCTATGATGGGCACTGAAGGTTTAACTAATGCTACTAAATACGCAATCCTAAACGCCAACTATATCAAAGCTCGCTTAGAGAATCATTACCCGGTATTATACACTGGCTCGCATGGTCGTTGTGCGCATGAGATGATCTTAGACTGCCGCTCATTCAAAGCAGCAGGCATTGAGGTTGTTGATATTGCCAAACGTTTAATGGATTACGGCTTCCACGCGCCAACCGTGTCCTTTCCGGTTGCAGGCACGGTAATGGTTGAGCCTACCGAGTCTGAACCTAAGCATGAATTAGATCGTTTCTGCGATGCAATGATTGCTATTCGCAAAGAGATTGCTGAAGTTGAAGCCGGTAAGTCTGACAAAGCCAATAACCCGCTTAAAAATGCGCCACATACCGCTGCCGTAGTAACCGGCGACGATTGGAACAAACCATATAGCCGCCAAAAAGCCGGCTTCCCGTTGCCTTATGTAGCCGCTTACAAATTCTGGCCGTCAGTTGGTCGTGTTAACGATACCTATGGTGATCGTACGCTGATCTGCTCGTGTCCTCCGCTAACAGATTACGAGTTTGAGGAAGCCGAGGTGACTACTCCTGAATATGGAACATAATAGCCTGATTTCTAAATAATAATATTATGGGGCTGATGATTGTAATGATCGTCAGCCTTTTTTTGTTACTATCGCTTCCCCGCCAAGTCATCGTAAGTTAGGTACGAGTATGACGATCTCTGAAAGCGCACCGGAGATTGCCACGCTACGCTCGCAATGACGCGATAGCGGAGAGTGTTATTTGATTTTCGCAAATAACCGATTGATTTTTCCAAACAACTGCTTTTGCTTTAGCACCATCTTTGTGTCAACAAAAACAAAGAAGAAAATGGAAAGCAAAAATAAAATAGCCTTGGTAACCGGCGGCAGCCGTGGACTAGGTAAAGACATGGCGTTGCGCCTGGCCGAAAAAGGCATCGACGTTATTTTAACCTATAACAGCAAGGCTGACGAAGCCAACGCAGTAGTAAGCCAGATTCAGCAAGGCGGACAAAAAGCTATGGCCTTACAACTAAACACCGGCGACATTAAAAGCTTTACCGCATTCATTGAAACCATCAAAGGTGTTTTGAAAGATCAGTTCGGTACAGATCATCTGGACTTTCTGATCAACAACGCGGGTTTTGGTCACCACGCACCTATTGCCCAAACTACCGAGGAGGCTTTTGACGACCTGATGAACGTTCATTTTAAAGGCGTTTACTTTCTGACACAAGGCATATTGCCGATATTAAACGATGGTGGCGGTATTGTAAACATTTCATCAGGCCTGGCACGTTTCGCTATGCCGGGTGCATCTGCTTACGCAGCGATGAAAGGGGCAATTGAAGTATTTACCCGTTACCTGGCCAGAGAACTGGGTGCTAGACAAATTCGTGCCAATACGGTAGCCCCGGGTGCTATTGCAACCGATTTTAATGGCGGTACCGTGCGCGACAATCAACAGGTTAATCAAATGGTAAGCAATAACACAGCTATGGGTCGCCCGGGCGAGGCTGAAGATATTGGCGGCATTGTTGCCTTTTTATGTACTGATGATGCGCGTTGGATCACCGGTCAGCGCATCGAGGCATCCGGTGGTATGTTCGTTTAATTTATAAGCCTAATAAAAGATTTCGGATAATGGTGCAAAGATAAAACCATATGCGAAATCTTTTTAGTTTTATAAATCTGACTACTGTGGCTATATTTGGCCACCTGTAATTTCTTGATGAATAAAACCTTATTTTTAAATTTAATCCTAGCTGTTTTTTTCTTTAACTTTTGCTGTAAAGCCCAGTCAGATATCCAGGTATCAAATGGCGCGATCATAGGCCCCATCAATTTTCCTGGTATCCTATGTTCATATCAATGGACTAATGACAATACTAATATAGGTTTAGCTTCCGGAGGCACAGGAACAATCGCATCGTTTATCGCCAAAAACACAACCAATAGCCCGATAGTTGCTACTGTAACCGCTACACCGGCAATCTCAGGTATGGCATACATAACGAATAACTATGCCAATACTATATCAATTATTGATTTATCATCAAACACTGTAATTAAAACCTTAAATGTAGGGAATAGTCCTATTACGGCGGTGGTTAATCCTATCAATAACCAGGTATACGTTGGCAATTCAGGCAGTGGGTCTGTTTCGGTTATTAACACTAGTGATAATACTGTCAAAACAACTATTAGTGTAGGCTCTTATCCTTTTGGCGTGTACGTAAGTCGGGATGATTCGCGAGCTTTTGTTGCCAATTTAAATGACAATAATATATCCGTTATAAACACTACTACCAATACGGTGATTGGCAAATTTTCGGCTCCTAACCCCAGTTTCATGACTAGCAGTACAGATGACAAATATCTTTACGTAGTAAATTATGATTTTAGTTACAATGTGCCGGGATTAGTAACGGTGCTTGACGCTAAAACAGGTGCCAATATAACCACCTTAACCGTAGGCACGCAGCCTTGGGATGTTAACACTTCCCCAGATGGTAAGTTTGCCTACGTAACCAATCAAGGGGGCTCGAGTATTTCCGTTATAAATACCAGCACCAACACAATAACAGCAACTATACCAACAGAATATGCGCCAAGGCATGTTATTTTCAGTCCGGATGGTTCTTTATTTTATGTTAGGGCGGGATATAATAACACTTTATCTGTTTACAGTACTACCGATTTTAGTGTCAAAGCTACTATACAACTAATTGATCATGGATCTGCCGGATTAAGTATTAGTCCTGACGGTAAACGCATCCTTGCAACAAATCAATTGCAGTCTACAGTTACGGTTATTGATGCTTCCACTAACACAATCGTAGCAAACATACAAACGCCGGGCGATGAGTCATTGGGTTGGGGCAATATCATAATGGGAGGAAACAATTGTTCGTCAACTACTTTTAAGATCACTGTTAACCCATCGCCCAACATTACAATAAACGGCAACTTATCGGCGTTATCAACAACATACGGTAGCAACTCGGCAACTACATCTTTTACGCTTTCTGCAACCTGGTTGACATCGGCACCAACCTTAAGTGCACCTGCAGGATTTGAAATAAGCAAAGATGGCATAACTTTTAGCAAAACCTTGACTATCGATCAATCATCAGGTAAAGCAAGCGCCACTATTTACGTACGCCTCTCGGCCAAAACCGCAGTAAATAAATATAGTGGCGATATAACCATTAGTAGTAACGCAACCTCCGACATAAAAGTGCCAATACCTGAAAGCGAGGTAAAACCGGCTTTATTAACTATAAAAGCTGATGATAAAACCAAATTCTTCGGCACGGACAACCCTGTGTTAACCGCAAGTTATACGGGCTTTGTAAATAATGAAACCTTATCAGATCTGGCACAATTACCATCAATCAGTACAACGGCTGTTATTACATCACCTATTGGTAATTATCCAATTGTTGCGATTAATGCGCAGGCGATTAATTACACATTTAATTATTTAGCCGGTGTAATGTTTGTAGTTGAAAACACGGGAGTGCTTAGTATACCTAATACATTTACACCTAATAACGACGGCGTTAATGATACATGGGTTATAAAAAACATAACCAGTTATCCTGAAAACACAGTAACTGTTTTTAACCGTTACGGCCAGCAGGTATTCTTTTCAAAAGGATATAGCTTGCCATGGGATGGGCGTTATCTTAATAAGAATATACCAGATGGCGTATACTTTTATGTTATAAAAACGGGAATAAAGGGTGGAGAATTTTCTGGCAGCATCACTATAGTAAGATAGGCCAATGATGGCTAACTTTGAATTATATAACTGAGGGATTATGATTAACAAGACATCTTTAAATGAGTTTTATGAGGAGATTTCGAGGCCGCTACCAACTGGTGCGGCTAAAGAGATAGGGCATTTTAATGTGTTTGTTACAGAATCATTGTTTGATAAGAGAAGCGGTGCGCGCGAGATGCCCTATAGTCGCCGCGCTTACTATAAAATAAGCTGGATAAGAGGGAAAAGCAGGGCAGAGTATGCGGACAAAACAATTGATATTCCGGAAGCGGCCCTGCTCTTTGCCACGCCAAAGATCCCCTATAACTGGATACCCGAAACTGGTAATCAAACAGGCATGTTCTGTATTTTTACTGCTGATTTTCTGGCGCAGGGCAAAAGTGGTGTCGATCTGGACGTATTACCAATTTTTCAACCGGGCCAGGTACCCGTGTTTCAACTCAATCCTGACGAGGTTAAAGAAATTGAATATATCTTCAAAAAGATGCATCGCGAAATAGCGTCCGACTACCGGTTCAAGTACGACCTGCTTCGTAACCTGGTCTTAGAGTTAATCCATTACGGTCAAAAGTTGCAGCCTGTGGCCAACGTCGAGACAGCGCATAATGCGTCAGAACGAATATCGTCTTTGTTTATGGAGTTGTTGGAAAGGCAGTTCCCGGTTGAGTCACAACATCAGCGATTAAACCTGCGTACTGCTAAAGATTATGCCGACCGGCTTGCAGTTCACGTGAATCACCTTAATAAGGTTTTAAAGGAAGTTACCGGGAATACCACTACCCAGATCATCGCGAACCGTATTATTCAGGAAGCCAAGATCCTGCTCAAACAAACCAACTGGAATATAGCGGAAATATCATACACCCTTGGCTTTGACGATATCGCCCATTTCTCAAATTTCTTTAAGAAACAAACCAGTGTAGCGCCGGTGGCGTTTAGAGGGTAATTGCAATATTTGTTATCGCGAGCTTTACAACCGTCACCTCATCGTGAGAGCATGACGCTTTACGATACCGTCAATTCCCCACGCAAATCAACCTCCAGCAAACGTTTTACCTCTTTCGGGTCGTCAATCTGGCCAAGCAGGTACATCATTTTGGTAACAGCAGCTTCAAACGTCATATCATAGCCATTGGCTACGCCGATGTCTTTAAGCTGCTTGCTGGTTTCATAGCGGCCAAGCTCAACCGTACCTACCTTACATTGCGAAATGTCGAGGACAACTTTGCCGCCGTCGATAGCTTTTTTAAGCAGGTCTATAAACCATTGGTCGGTTGTGGTATTGCCTGCACCAAAGGTCTCCATTACAATGCCACGTACGTCGGCTTCAAGCGTAGCCGCCACTACTTTCGGACTAATGCCGGGATATAACTTTAGCACAGCAACCTCGTTAACCAGGTTTTTGTGCAGTTTCAATGGCTCAGCGGCCGGTTGACGTATCTCATTTACACTAAAGCGTAAATGTACGCCAGATTCGGCCAAGATAGGGCAGTTTGGCGAACGGAACGCCTCGAATTTAGATGAGTTATATTTAAAAGAACGATTGCCTCTAAATAGTTTATAATCAAAATAGATACAAACTTCAGGAACGCGCGCACGATCATTCTTTTTCGCATTAGCAATTTCAATGGCCGTCATCAAGTTCTCCTTGGCATCGGTACGTATGGCGCTGATAGGCAATTGCGACCCGGTGAAGATGACGGGCTTGGCCAGGTTCTCCAGCATAAAGCTTAGAGCTGATGCTGTGTAAGCCATAGTGTCAGAGCCATGCAAAATCACAAAACCATCCACATCGTCATAATGCGATTCGATTAGTCCGGCCAGTTCGCTCCAAATCTCGGGGTTCATGTTCGATGAGTCTATAATCTCGTCGAACGAGTGTACCTTGATCTTGCAATTAAGCTTTTCTAATTCAGGCACATTATCCATAATTTGCTCAAAGTTGATAGGCTTGAGCACTTTGGTTACGGGGTCGGACATCATGCCAATTGTACCACCGGTATATATGATGAGTATCTGGCTCATTAATTCAGGGTTAAGCTAAAAATATAGGTTCTCACACACCAAATATCTTTTTGGAGTTTGCTGTTGTTATATCTGCTACGGTACTTATATCGGTTTGATATAATTCTGCAACCTTTTGTGCAACGTAAATCAGATATGAACTTTCATTGGGTTTACCCCTGTGCGGAACGGGCGTAAGATACGGAGAATCCGTTTCTAAAACGATATGGCTTAAATCAATTTGCTGTAAAAATTTATCAAGGCCGCCGTTTTTGTAAGTTACCACGCCGCCTATGCCCAGGTAAAATCCTAAATCGATGGCCCTTTGAGCTTGTTCTAAATTGCCAGTAAAGCAGTGAAATATACCATGCAGATCATCGTCGTTCTCCTGCTCCAAAACCTCAAATACTTCATTAAAAGCATCACGACAATGAATCACAATAGGCAGCTTTAAGGATTTAGCCCAGTTAATCTGCTCGCGAAAAGCCTGCACCTGAATGTCAAGTGTGGTTTTGTCCCAATACAGGTCAATCCCAATCTCTCCAATGGCGTAAATGGTATTATCTTTATGGCTGTCGCGGATGACTTGTAATTCGGCTTTCCAACCTTCTTTAACTGAACACGGATGCATGCCCAGCATCGGGTAACACATATCTGGATACTCTTTTACCAATTGAAATACCTGCGGTATAGATGCCGCATCCACATTGGGTAGAAACAGCCGTTTCACATCGTTATCCAGGCATCGCTGTATTAGCTCGGCGCGTTTCTGATCATCCTGCTGGTAGTATAAATGGGTATGCGTGTCCGTTAGTATCATGCTGCAAAATTAACAAAGCCTTTCGGTATAACGAAGGCTCAAAAAGCTTCTGGTTGATGTACTTATTTTAATAAGCTCAACCTGAAATAACGTAGACTCATATACCGGTAATAAAAAAGCGACCAGGTAAATCCCAATCGCTTTTAAATGCTTAAACTTTGATTAGGTTATTCCCCGCGTTTTAAGCCATATTTCTCGATTTTGCTATACAGGTGACTACGCTGAATATCTATATCATCGGCAGTTTTTGAAACGTTCCAATTGTTTTTCTCAAGTTTGAACTTGATATATTCACGCTCGGCATAGTCTTTATAATCCTGGAAGTTTTTAAATTGGTTAAAGTCTGTTTGTGGAGCTGCAGCTGCTTGTGCCCCGGCAGTAACAGGCGCCGATGGATTAGCAAATGCTTTCACATCATCCTCGGTAATGGTCTTATCGCTCAATATGATCAGGCGCTCAACCATGTTGCGCAGCTCGCGGATATTACCGGTCCACGGCAGGGCTTTCAAGGCTTCAAGAGCACCCTCTGAGATTTTCTTAACCGGCATGCCGTATTCGTTACAGATCTCCTCCAAAAAGCTTTGTGTAAGTAGTGGGATGTCATCTTTACGCTCGGTAAGCGGTGGTACGTGAATCAGAATCACGCTGAGGCGGTGATACAAGTCCATCCGGAAGTTACCTGCTTCGATTTCTTTCAGCAAATCTTTATTAGTTGCCGCTACAACGCGTACGTCTACATCTATCTCTTTCTCGCCACCTACGCGTGTTATTTTATTTTCTTGCAGCGCACGCAATACTTTGGCTTGTGCAGAGAGGCTCATGTCGCCAATTTCGTCCATGAACAGGGTGCCGCCATTGGCCGACTCAAACTTGCCGATACGCTGCTTGATAGCCGAGGTAAATGAACCTTTTTCATGTCCAAACAACTCGCTCTCAATTAACTCTGAAGGTATAGCCGCACAGTTTACTTCGATGATAGGTGCATTGGCGCGGTTTGATTTTTCGTGCAGCCAACGGGCCACCAGTTCTTTACCGCTACCATTGGCGCCGGTAACCAATACGCGGGCATCGGTAGGGGCCACGCGCTCTATGGTTTCTTTAATTTTTTGAATGCCCTGCGACTCGCCCAGTATTGGCCTTACTTTAGATACTTTGCGTTTTAGCACCTTGGTTTCAACCACCAGGCTACCACGGTCAAGCGCGTTGCGTACGGTGATGAGCAACCTGTTCAGATCAGGTGGTTTAGAGATGAAGTCGAACGCGCCTTTTTTGCTGGCCTCGACAGCTGTCTCCACAGTGCCATGGCCCGATATCATGATAAATGGCAGGTCGGGTTTAATCTGAAGGCCCTCGGTAAGTACCTCCATGCCGTCCATGCGGCTCATTTTTATATCGCAAAGTACCAGGTCGTAGTCATTGGTACGAATCATATCCAATCCGTCAATGCCGTTATCTACATCCTCAACTTCGTAGTCCTCGTATTCCAGTATCTCGCGCAGGGTATTACGGATCGCCCGCTCGTCGTCAATAATTAAAATTTTAGCCATTATAATGTTCAGATAGACTTTCTTGTAATAATGTTAACTAATATAGGTATTGTATAGGAAACTAAACACTTTTAGCACCGACTTGTTTTGAAGCAATCGAATTTTTTGGATTTTGTAAATATGCGCGATAAAGTGTTTCACTTAAACATGAAACACTTTGAAACACCTATTTTAGTTAAGTATCTGTTAGTTAATAACTTAGTTAAACGTAGTGAAACACTTTGAAACAGTAGTAGAGCTTTAAGTTGGGTACTTTAAATTGTTGTATATGAGTTATTTGTGTTGATTTGGGGTTTCAGCGCCGTAAAGGGTGAAACACTTAATGTGAAACATGCATAATACTCTTAGGTATCGAATGAATTGCTGTTATCGTTATTCTCAACTTTGCTGCAATTATGCGGTGAGGGTGATTATATCGAGGCCAAAAATTCTGACCAATAGCGAGAAAGGCTTTTCGTTGTAAAAATCACCATCATTTCATTTGTTTTTCGCCAGTGCTCTGTAAAAGAAGCGCCGTTTGCTACTGTAAAGCTTAGGGTGAGCATTTTTTTGTCGTCGCTGAATTGGTAGCGGATGATAACATCTTTATCTTTAAATACAAAAGACATCCCTTCTTTAACATAAGATGCCCTTTCGGTGTAGGTGCCGTCATTATTAACCTGATATTTTCCGAGATGTGATGTAAATGTCTTTGAATCCTTTGTTTGTCGATTAATGAAAGTATGGTTTGGGTCAAATTCCTTAGTGTAATGTACCGGAGGTTCCTGCTTTCCATAATAGGCCGACTGATCGAGTTCCCAGATGCCGTAAAATGCTTTTTCGTCGGCTTGTGCAAATAAGTTATTCGCTAAAAAATTAAAACAGATTAGTAAAATGGCGATTCTTAAGAAGGTTTTCATAGACGAGGTTATTGGTTTAACCAAATATATAAATTGTGAATACTATAAACAAAAAACAAAACGCCCAGCCTTACGGCCGGGCGTTTTTATCAGCAAGCAAAGCTGTAAGCCGGGTTCTGTATCGTCCGCCGGTGGGCGGGACGACTTCTATCATTGATCTGGACCTGCCGTTGCCGGCAGGCTCAAGCAACCTACCCATCCCTATGTCCGTCAGCTGACGGACGGAAGCGAGCAGCTTCGCATTCGGGACCTATTTGGTCTTTCAACTCCTGAGGTTTACCGCAATCCCGGTCGCCCGGAAAAGCCGTGAGCTCTTACCTCACGTTTTCACCCTTACCCACCGAAGCAGGCGGTATATTCTCTGTGGCACTTGCTGTCGCCGGCTGTCGGCGCCTTCCCGTTAGGAAGCAGGATGCTCTATGTTGCCCGGACTTTCCTCCGCCGCGTTGCCGCAGCAGCGATAGAACGTTTTGCAGGGCTAAAGGTAGGGTTTTTAGTCGGGAAGTCCGTAAGTTGCTTTGTATGGTTAGTGTGCTTGGTAGATTTATGCCCGGGTTTAAGAGTGTTCCTAGTTGTGAAGACGCGCCCGCTCAATCGCCGCGGGTAGGCTTTGTTCTTTGTCTTGACACAAAGAACCAAAAGTCAAGTCAGTTGTGATGCTTCTTTGCGCTCATGGCCTGCCCTGCAAATCAGGTAAAACCTGGGCAGGGGCCTGTTGCCCCAATGTCGCACAAAGCCATCGCTTCAGGCAACATTCCCAACAGCCCTGCAGCCGCACCTGGCCAGCATTGTTTTACCTGCTTTCGCCCGAAGCTGCACAGCTGACGGTTGGATGAATAAATTGAACATTGTGCTTAGATGAGAAATTGGAAAATTAAAAATGAGCGTAAAGGCCTGTCAGGGCGCGCGGCCGGGAGTCTGGCCCTGGGGAGGTGGAAGCGGTCGTTCTGACTTGATTTATTCACGAGTTATTTATTTGTTGGTGTGAATGAGATCGCTGCGCTAAGTATTTGGTCCTTTTTCATCTAAGGAAAAAGGACTAGGCCTTCCCGCGGCCATGAGCGGGACAATGTTTGTTGTTGGAATATAGCTTGTAGAAAACGCGAGCCTGAAGTTGTCACGCTCTTTCCTCGCTCACCATGACGTTGTGGGGTAGCAGCGATTAGCTCCTTCGGACTTTCGGACTAAAGCACTACCGGCACTTTGCCAAATCTCCATTTACTTGCTCAACCGGTACCAACCCCATATTGTTCCCAAAGGAATTACCGACATAGGTCAGCACCTCGGCAATTTCAATAGGCGAGAGGTCGGTTAAGGGCATATCGGCGTCATAATTCTTTTTGTTGATGAGCAGGATTTTGCTTTTAATGCCGTATTTAATGTAGCAGGCCAGTGCCGACTTGTTTTTACGCAGAAAAGCACTGTCGGTTAAGGGCGGCATAAGGGCAGAAAGGCCCAGCCCATCGCTGCCGTGGCAGTTTTGGCAATGCGTGGTATAAATAACGCTGCCGGTGGTGTAATAGCGCTTAAAGGTAATATCGTTTTCGCCGCACGAATAGATCAGCATCGCCAGCAAAAAACAAATAGCGCCAATTACTTTCAGCTTCATTTCTGGTCGGGTTCGGCTTTAAGCGTTTTAATATCGGCTATAAGGTGTGTCACCTGCTCGGGCACGGTGCCGTCATATGTTCCGCGGATGCGTTTTTGTTTGTCAACCAAAATAAAATAGCCGTCGTGAATAAATAATTGCTTGGCGTCTTCTTCAGGCTTACGTACCAGGTAGCTTTCAGATAGCTTGTAAATTTCTTCTTTTTTGCCTTGCAGCAGCCACCAGGTGTTACCGGCTATGCCCAGTTTATCGGCATATTTTTTCAATACGCTTACGCTGTCATGTTTAGGGTCGATGGTGTATGAAATGATCTTTACGTCCTGGTCGTTTTTATAAGCCTCATACACGTTAAGCATGTTGCGGTGCATAATGGGGCAGATGGAAGGGCAGGTGGTAAAGAAAAAATCAGCCACATAGATTTTGCCGTCCAGATTTTTGCTTTTAATGCTGTCGCCGTATTGGTTAACGGTTTTAAAGTCAGGGATGGTTTGATAAGCGGTGTCTGTTACGGTTTGGCCGTTTACAGTTTTGGTTACCGGTGTATGGTTGCCATAAATAGGCAGTTTTGCGTTATCGCCCGAATTAAACTTGCACGCGCTTGCTAAAAGTAACATGGCCACGGCACCAATCAATTTCTTCATGTTATTTTATTTGGTGGTTGTTTTTTGTTTGATGTATTCGCCCGATTCTTTGATAGCCGCCCGCATGATGGAGTCGATTTGTTGAATCCGCACCTTCTGTTCGGTCATATATTTCACAACATCGTCGTGCGATTTGCCTTTGGTATCCGGATCAAATTTCTGCATCCAGTCTTCCATATTATTATCCACCTTATCTATCTGGACACGCATGGCATTCATTTTGGCTTTTGCAGTATCGTCTGCAGTTGTAATAAGGGTATCCAGCTTCATTTTGTTGTGCACCAGCTGTTCGTCCATGCTCATTACAGAGTTATGCATTTTAATTACATCGTCAAGCAGCGCTTTTTCGCTTTTCTTTTCATCGCTGCAAGCAGTTAATGCCAGCGCGGCAATAGCCAATAGAAATATTTTTTTCATAGGTTTTAAGAGCATATACAGCGGCAAAATTACATTAAGTTGGTTGTTTTGTGTAATCTGCCGGTTAAATTATTGGCGTATATAAAATATAAAATCAGTTTGGGGTAAGGTTGCCAGTCCAGCCGCTTTTAAATGCTGACCTATTTGCGCCCGATGATGCGTACCATGATTAACAACCTGGGTAATGCATTCGGCAACGGTATTGGTAAACGGCGAGCCGACGGAGGTTTGGTAGGTGATAGTCTTATTTAAACCAGCGTCATCCAGGTCATTCAAAAATGCTACCCACTCGCTATTATTTTGGGCGATCACCTTTTCAAATGGCGTTATTTCTGTTTTTGGGAAGATGATAACATCGGCGTCGCTTTCGTTTTTGCACCGGCGCAGCCAGCGTTGCTGTGCGGCGAGCAGGTGCCCCATGAGTTGTACGGCTTTTTCGGGATTATTGCTGGCACGAATGGCAGTTAACAGTTGATTATTGGCATACAGGTCGTAACCAAACATGCGCAAAAAATAGTCTTTCATATTAGTAAACGCCCGGTATTAGGCGGGCGGTAGTTTTTTGATAGTCGATGTATTGCTGGCCAAACTCGGCAATTAATGCTTTCTCTTCAACATTAATACGATAATTCAACGCCAGGAAAGTGGGGATAATGACCACCGCATAGCCGACGATGTTATGCTCACAAATGGCAATACTCCAGATAATAAGTAACAAGCCCAGATAACTGGGGTGACGCACCAAACGATACAGTCCGTCGGTTTTTAACTGATGATCGCTGCTGATGGAAACATCAACCGTAAACATTTTACCCAGCTGCAAAATAGCCATCCATCTGATTATAAAGCCTAATATTGCGACAGCAAAGCCAATATCAACTACCAGATTAGTGCGCGATAACTGACCAATACCCATAATAGTGGTATAAGCACTAATGGCTATAGTTGCCGATATTACAAGCCAAAGCAGGAGTAATGAACTTCTGTCTGCCTGATTTTTAGTGCCGCTTTTTTTTGATCGGCGGGCAACGAGTAGCAATACTTCTGAAACGCCGAACAGCTCAGCAATGGTATAGTAGGATAGGTGCATATGTTATTGATGTACAGCGCTAATTTAAGCATTATTTACATTAGCAGGTTATGCACAATAGTTAACAATAACATAATGTTGGCGTCATTGTAAACACACACTGCCGCAGTACTTTAGTATAAATCAAAAAGTAACGGCGATGAAATTTATAGGCAATTTGTTCAGCAGCTTACGCGAGTGGATCATTCTGAAAAGTATCGGTTCATCTTTCATTCATTAATTTTATTTTTGCTAACGTTTCTTTTATCAAATTATAATACACAATTTGGGCGTTGCGTAGCTCAATTTAATGAAGTCTAATATTCAGGATACACCGCTGAGCAAACAACTTTTCGGCGAGGGATTTATATGGGGAGTGTCGACTGCTGCTGTGCAGATAGAAGGCGCATGGGATGTTGAAGGCAAGGGTGAGTCCATCTGGGATGTTTTTACCGCTAAAAAAGGTAAAATACTCAACGGTCATCATCACTATACGGCTACCGATTTTTACAATCGTTATCAAACCGATATCGATCTCATCAAACAACTAAATATTCCAAATTTCAGGTTCTCGATTGCATGGTCGCGCATTTTGCCCAATGGCACCGGCGAGGTTAACCAAGCGGGGATTGGCTATTACCGTAAGGTTATTCAGTACTGCCTTGACAACGGGATTGAGCCCTGGATAACTCTTTACCACTGGGACCTGCCGCAAGCTTTAGAAGACAAAGGCGGCTGGACTAACCGGGAGGTTATAAGCTGGTTTGCAGAGTTTGTCACCGTTTGTGCCAATGCATTTGGCGACCAGGTTAAACATTGGATGGTAATGAATGAGCCGGCGGTTTTCACCGGCGCGGGTTATTTTTTGGGGATACATGCGCCGGGACGTAAGGGGCTGAAAAACTTTTTACCCGCTATTCATCATGCTATCATGTGTATTGCTGAAGGCGGACGTATACTTCGCAGGCTTTTGCCGCATGTTGAGCTGGGCACTACCTTTTCATGCTCATGGGTTGAACCTTATACCAATAAGCCCAGGGATATAGCGGCTGCTAAACGTGTTGACGCATTACTTAACCGCCTGTTCATCGAGCCGATATTGGGTTTAGGTTACCCGGTAGACGATTTTCAGACGTTGAAAGGGCTTGATAAATACATTATGCCCGGTGATATGGAGAAGATCGCTTTCGACTTTGATTTCATCGGCCTGCAAAACTACACGCGCGAAATTGTAAAATATTCTTTCTTTACGCCTTACATTCATGCGTCGCTGGTTAAGGCTGAGCATCGCAACGTGCCTGTTACCTCGATGAAATGGGAAGTGTATCCGGAGTCAATCTACCATATTCTCAAAAAATATAACGCTTATCCGCAGATCAAAAAAATATACCTTACTGAAAGTGGCGCTGCTTTTAAAGATGAGGTGATTGACAACCAGGTAGTCGACCCTAAACGTACAGAATACCTGCAACGATACCTACAGCAAGTGCTCAGGGCCAAAAATGAGGGCTGTAAAGTAGAGGGCTATTTTATTTGGACGCTTACCGATAATTTTGAGTGGGCAGAGGGCTATCACCCCCGCTTTGGTATTATTTATGTTGATTTTGAAACGCAGGAGCGTATTGTTAAAGCGTCAGGATTGTGGTACGCTGAACTGCTGAGGTAATTTATCCAATCCGTCTTTACCAGGCATGGGCAGGCTGATGTAGAAGATGGTGCCACGATTGCTGCTCTCGAACCAAATCTTGCCATGCGATTTCTCGATGATCTGTTTGCAAATAGACAATCCCAGCCCGAACGATTTTTCGCCCGATGTCCCCGGACGCTGCGCCTTGGTGAACATATTAAACACATCGTCTTTGAGCTTATCCGGAATGCCGATGCCGTTATCTAATACAGAAATTACTACTTCGCCTTTTTCTTTAACAATCTTAACAAAGATGGGGGCACCGGTAGGGCTAAACTTAATAGCGTTGGTGATAAGGTTATTGATTACGCGCCAAATCTTTTCGCGGCTTATCATCAATTGCTGAGGGCTATCCAGTGGCTCGAAGAATATTTTCTGAGCTTTCTCGGCGGCTTTAAAACGCAGCAATTCAACGCAAGTGCTGGTCAGCGCATTAATTTCAACCAGTTCCGGATGGATTTCGATCGAGGTAACATTGGTAGCCTCCAAAATCTCATTGATCAGTTCGAGCGAGTTATGCGAGGTTTCTTTTACCAGGTTAATCAACTCTTTCTGCTCATCGGTATAACCGTCATCGGCCATCATGGTGGTTAACGAGGCTATGCCGCCAATAGGGTTACGTAAATCATGCGCCACGGTGCGCAGAATGCGGTCTTTTTCCTGGCTGCTTATTTTTAATTCGTTAAGCGCCTTGCCCAGTTCGGCGTTTTGCTCATTAATTTGCTGGTTAAGCAATTTAACGGTCTGGACATCCTTTTTAGAACGGCGCCAGTTGCGATAAACCAAAAAGATAATAATGAGTGACATTGTTGCAAAAACCAAAATCACCACTAATAAAATGCGCTGTATCTTATTGTTATTGCTCAGCTCATTAATTTGCTGTTGCTTCTCATAGGTATCAAACTGTTTATCGATATCACTTTCTTTAAGCACAGTATATCGCGCCAGGTTTGAGTCTTTTAACGTATTATAGGTTTTTAGATGGTTTATCGCTTTTGCTAAATCGCCCCGTCGTTCGTAATAGTTACTCATCAGATGATTCCAGTCGGCCTCAACATCAGGGTTTTTGATGGTTTTGAGCTGCTGGCCGAGGGCAGTAAGCAAACCGTATAATTCTGTGTCGCGTTTAAACTGGTCGTAAATCTGGGCTAGCTTGATTTCGCTTAGTTCGGCATCGGCATTATCATAATCTTTTTTCAGGTTTATGTCTATGCTCTTTTTAAGCAGGACGATGGCCTGCTGGTATTTTTTTTGAAGGATGTAGATCTCGGCTTTATTACCATAAACCACGCCTTGCGCAATCTCCATCATTTTAAGCCTGTCCTTAAACTGCGGACCGTATTTGTTGATGAAGGCTAATGATTTATCGAAGTAAAAAACGGCGCTGTCAAGCTGATCGTTGTGCTTATAGCTTAAGGCTATGTTGTCTAATAACTCCTGCACATGGTAGTAATTCACAAAATCAGACGGCACAATAGTATAATACATATAACTGCGCATGAAGTAGTCTTTCGCCAGTTTATAATTGCCCATTTTATAAGTAATCATACCCATGCGGTACATGTATTCTGAAAGCGCGGAGCGGTTTAGGCCATTTTTGCCTACCAGGTAGCCCTGAAACAAATGCTGATAAGCGGCACTGTAATTGCCCAGGTTAAAATAAGTATCGCCCAGGGCCATTTGGGCGTCAATATACAAATGCTCATATTGTTGCTGATTGCCTACAACCTCGTTAGCTATGCTCAGCATAGTATCTGCATAAAGCAGCGCCTTTTTATGGTCGCCTAAAGCACGGTGGTAATAAAAGTAACGGTAGCCATAGGTAGCATACTTATCTTCAAGCGTGAGGTCTTTAGCATTGTTGACAAAGGCTTCCAGTTCGCGCATGCCTTCATTTACACGGTTAGTGCCAAAAAGCGTGTCTACATGTGCCCTCATCCGCAAAAACGCCTGCGAATTACCCACTTGCACTTCTTTCTTTTTACAAGAAAAAAAAGCCGACACCAACAAGCTTAGCAACAAAATGTTACCAGCATAGCGTACTAACAAATGAGTGTCACGGCATTTCAACACTTTTTAAAATTCTGGGTCATTACAAATATACTATTCGCCGGCATATTAGAGCTGTCAGGAATAGCTTTTTTATGATTATTTAAAAGCATCATACCCCGTAATATCCAGGCCGGTAATCAGCAGGTGAATATCATGCGTGCCTTCATACGTAATCACCGACTCAAGGTTCGCCATATGTCGCATTATAGGGTACTCGCCGGTAATTCCCATGCCGCCAAGTATTTGGCGGGCCTCGCGAGCTATGTTGATCGCTGTTTCTACACTATTTCGTTTAGCCATTGATATCTGGGCCGGTGTTGCCCTATTCTCATTTTTTAAAGTGCCCAGGCGCCAAACCATCAGTTGGGCCTTAGTTATCTCGGTGAGCATTTCGGCCAGTTTTTTTTGCTGCAATTGAAAAGCGGCGATAGGTTTGCCAAATTGTTTACGTTGTTTGGCGTAGCGCAGTGCGGTATCATAGCAATCCATCGCAGCGCCGAGGGCTCCCCAGGCAATGCCGTAACGGGCCTGGTTTAAACACCCTAGCGGTCCTTTTAATCCGGTTGCGTCAGGTAATAAATTTTCTTTAGGCACTTTTACGTTATCAAATACCAATTCCCCCGTTGCCGAGGCGCGTAATGACCACTTGTTGTGTGTTTCAGGTGTGGTAAAGCCCTCCATGCCGCGCTCTACTATCAATCCCTGCACTTTTCCCTGCTCATTTTTGGCCCATACTATGGCTATGTCGGCAAATGGTGCGTTCGAGATCCACATTTTGGCCCCGTTGAGCACGTAATGATCTCCGGCATCTTTGAAATTGGTGGTCATGCCGCCCGGGTCAGAGCCGTGGTCAGGTTCGGTAAGTCCAAAGCATCCCATCAGTTGGCCGGCAGCTAATTTGGGGAGGTATTTTAGTTTTTGTTCTTCTGAGCCGTAAACGTAGATAGGATACATCACCAATGATCCCTGAACCGACGCGGTTGAGCGGATGCCCGAATCGCCGCGCTCAATTTCCTGCATAATGAGTCCGTAGGAGATATAATCCAGTCCGAGCCCGCCATATTGCGCAGGTATGGCAGGGCCGAAGGCGCCTATCCCGGCCAACCCGTTTAACAATTGCTTCGGAAACTCGGCACGCTGGGCATAATCTTCAATAATTGGCGATACTTCTTTTTTTACCCAATCGCGAACACTCTGGCGTATCAGTTTATGTTCGTCGGTGAGCAATTCATCAATCAGATAGTAATCGGGCGATTCGAAAAGATCGGTTTTGGCCATAATAATATCGGTTTAAACAAATATAGTTTATTGGGATATATTGTGGGAGACTTATAGTAGGTTTAATCACCAACGCGTCATTGCGAGGCACGAAGCAATCTCTGCGCGCCAGTTACACCCTGCTATTTGATAGCAGGTGTGGAGATTGCTTCGTTCCTCGCAATGACGTAAAAGGAAATAAAATACTATTTTTGACCATGATCATAGCCTTACATGGCGTGGAGTTTTTTGCTTACCACGGTTTTTATCCCGAAGAACAAAAATTAGGATGTTATTTCACCGTAGATATCGAGGTTGATTTTATACCTGTGGGCGATATCAGCGAAGATAACCTGGACAACACCGTGAACTACGAAAAGCTTTATGAAATTGCCTGTGAAGAAATGAAGATTGCCAGGAAGCTAATTGAAACTGTTGCCCAAAATATTATGGATGGTATAGTGAAGCAATATAGCTTTGTAAATACTATAAAATTAACCATACATAAATTAAACCCACCGCTGGGTTTAAAAACCAAATCATCAAGCGTTACGCTTACTTACCGTAAATGATTTTTATTGCGGATAATAATTGCGGGTTATACCCGCAATTTTTTCGGGCCAGGCCTGCGTGCGCCCAAATTTCATAGCGGCATAGCTCATTTCGGTTACCTTTTGCGGGTTGTCGTAAAGATAAATCAGGGCATCTTTAAGCTCTGCTATAGTTTTTTCGGGCGAATCGACACTGCAGCGTATTCCTGTTTCGTCGCTCACCAAAATAGCCTGGCCGTGTAATTTGATAGTTACTATTGGCATACCAAAGGCAAATGCTTCCAATACCTGGGCCGGGCCTGAATCGCGCAGCGAAGTGAAAAAGAAGATATCGTGACTCTCATAATAATCGCGCACTTGTTGATAAGGGACCTTGCCTGTTAATGTTACCGTATTTTGTAATTGATTCTGCTCAATGTAGGTTTTGATCTGATCTTCCAGCTCGCCGTACCCAACCACAGTTAGTTTAATGTTTGGATGCGTTTCCCGCAACTCACGCATTACATCGAGCGTTAAAATCAAACCTTTACGGGGCATAAAACGTCCTACCCATAGTAAGTTTAAAGTACCGCTTGCCGGAGCCTTTGGTTTAAAAGTTTTTGGAAAGAAAGTGTCAGGCAGCGCTGCATCAAAACTTAGGCCTACGTTTTTAGCACCTATAGATTTTACCAGATCCATGGTATCAGTATTGGGTACCAAAACGGTATGCGCTTTACGCAACATGGTTTTGCAGGCTGGGTTAAACTTTACAAGTATATTGCTTACTTTTTCGCGTTTCTCTTCTTCGGCCCATTTGTCGCCGAAGTATTTTTTGAAGGCTACCGGAGCATGCTGGCCGCCACCGGCCGGGCCAAATATAAATGGGATATTTAACTTGTACATCCATGAACCCATTTGAGTGCTGCCCCAGCTAACATGGTGCGCTATATCAAATTTTAAAACGCTATGCAGTTTTTTTGCTTTTTTATAAGCCAGGTATTGCCAGCTTAAATAGTATGGGTAAATAAATAAACCCATCCTGTTCAAGTTGGTATTTACTATCGGTACTTCAACATAATAAAAATGTAAATTGGGTACAGGGGGCGTAGTTTCTATATCCTGCCGGCTGGCAGAGCGGGTTATGCAGTGCACCTCGTAGCCAAGTTTTGCAAGCTCTGTTGCCCAGTTCCAGCCACCGCCTTCTTCTGATCCTTTTCCGGGTGCGCAGGCAAAAGCAGATAGTAAGATTTTTTTCATCAAGAACGTGTAGATATTGATACTCAAAATTAAATTATATAAGTTAATAACTTAGCTAATCTTCAATATGTTTATGACTTATAATAAAATAACAGCACCGATTTTAAGTGAAATAAAGCAAATAATTGGGAATGAATACGTTGTTACCGATACAGCCGATCTGGAGAGGTATAGCCATGACGAAACAGAGGATCTGCGTTATTACCCGGAGGTAGTGGTTAAGCCACAAACACCTGCTGAAATATCGGCTTTGCTTAAAGTTTGTAATCAGTACCTTATTCCGGTTACACCACGCGGCGCCGGTACAGGTTTGAGCGGTGGTTCCTTACCTGTTATGGGCGGATTAGTGCTGGCTATGGAGCGCTTTAACAAGGTATTAAACGTTGATGAGGAAAACCTGCAGGCTACGGTTGAACCGGGTGTAATTACCGAGGAGTTTATGAACCAGGTTGCAGCCAAAGGGCTGTTTTATCCCATTGACCCCGCCAGTAAAGGAAGCTGTTTTATAGGGGGTAATATAGCTCATGGTTCGGGCGGGCCCAGGGTGGTAAAATATGGAACCATACGCGAATATATTTTGAACCTGGAGGTGGTATTACCTTCTGGCGAGATTATTTGGACGGGCGCTAACACTTTAAAATATGCGTCGGGCTATAATTTGACACAATTGTTTATCGGGTCTGAGGGAACGTTGGGGGTAATAACCAAAGCAGTAGTGAAGCTGATACCGGCACCAACTGCTGATGCTTTAATGATGGCGTCATTTAATTCAAATGAAGCAGCTTGTGTAGCCGTGTCAGCAATTTTCAGGGCGGGCATTGTACCGTCTACCCTTGAATTTATGGAACGAAAAGGTGTGCAGTGGGTAATAGATAAAGACGGCCTGTCCTTTGACATGAAACCGGAAGATGCTGCCTTTTTACTAATTGAAGTTGACGGCACCAATGTTAACGTAATATTTGATGAATGTGAAAAAATTAATGCGGTGCTTGAACAACATGGTTGTACCAATGTGCTGTTTGCTGAATCGGCCGCCCAAAAAGAGGAGCTATGGCGCATCAGGCGAACTATGGGCGTATCAGTAAAATCAAACTCAGTTTATAAAGAGGAGGATACCGTGGTGCCCCGTGCAGCGTTGCCGCAATTAATTAAAGGTATTAAACAAATTGGCAGCAGTTATGGTTTTGAATCGGTTTGCTATGGGCATGCAGGTGATGGTAACTTGCACGTCAATATTGTTAAAGCTAATATGAGTGATGCTGACTGGAACACTAAACTTAAGGACGGTATTCGTGAAATATTTGAACTGACGGTGTCGCTGGGGGGGACGCTGTCAGGCGAACATGGTATTGGTTTTGTCCAGAAAGATTTTATGCCTATTAAATACTCACCGGTACATTTTGAGTTGTGGCGGGGTATCAAACAGGTGTTTGATAAAAACCATATATTAAATCCGTCAAAAATATTTAATAGCTGATATACTAAGCGCGAACGTACCTTTTGGCTTGGCAATTATAGCAGCGATACCTTTTCATAGGTACAAAAAACAAAAAAGATTTGACGAACCATCCTCTCGGCACTCTGTCTTCCATAGGCTTATTGCATTTGGGGCAAACCGGGTATTTTTTATTGGCCTGCGAAATGAGCGTGGTTTTCATACAAGTTAAGGGGATGTTGTATTGATTTGCTTATTAAAGTTTAAGCAAATATAATTTAATATGTTATTGATGATGTTAAATTGTTATTAAAATATTGTAATACCCCCAAAAAATATATTAATTATCATTTATTTAAACATATGGGTTATAAAACGGTATTAACTAATACAACATCAATTTTTACATTGATTATATTAAAATAAAACCTATATTTTGACTTTTAAACCCATTAGGCAGATGCTGTTAATGTGTTTATATATAGTATAACTTTATGATTAAACTTTTACCAGATAACGGTTATAAAGATATTTTTTACAACAGCGAAGCTACAATGCTGATTATAGGCGTTGATAAGCCGTATTATACCATTATCGATGTAAATAATGCTTATTTAAGAGCAACAAACAGCACAAGGGAGGCTTTGGTAGGGACGTCTGTTTTTGAAGTTTTTCCGAGAAATCCGAAGAATGAAAAATCCGAAAATATTGAACTGACAATTGTTTCGTTTGATGAGGCTATAAAAACCAAAAAGCCCCATACGATGACCAATTACCGTTATGATATACCGGTGGCGGGTACCGAAGAATTTGAAGAGCGGTGGTGGACAACCACCAATACTCCGGTTTTGGATGCTAACGGTGAGGTTAGTTATCTTATCCATTCGCCAGCAGATGTAACAGAGCTGCATCAGATAACCGAGCGCGAACAGAAAAATGAAGAAGCGTTAAAACTTCAGCGGCAGCAATTGTTCGGCACGTTTATGCAGGCGCCTGTGGGCATAGCCATATTGATGGGGAATAATTATGTGGTTGATTTGATCAACCCTTCGCTTTGTGATTTATATGGGCAGCGCCCTGAAGAAATGATGGGCAGGCCAATTTTTGATTGTATACCCTTTGTCAGGGGTAAAGGTTTTGAAGAGATGCTGGATAGCGTTCTGGCCGGTGGTGCAGCTGTAAGCGGAGAGGGCGTGCCTGTGTTACTGGTACGTGAGCGTGTTTTGGAAACCGTTTATGTAAACTTTGTTTATGAACCATACCGCGAGCCAGATGGCACCGTAAGCGGAGTCATTGTGGTGGCTACCGAAGTGACGGAGATGTTTAAGGCCCGTAAATTACTGGAAGAAGCCGAAGAGCGTGCCCGCCTGGCTGTAGATGCAGTTGGCCTTGGTACTTACGATCTTGATTTGATATCGGGTGAAATGGTTACTTCAAAGATAGCGGCTAATATTCTGGGTTTTGAACGCCCTGCAACCCGCGCAGAATACGTCGCCGCTTTTCACCCGGATGATTTACCGTTGCGAAACAAAGCTCATGAAGAGGCTTTGGCTACCGGCAGACTGATTTACGAGATTCGCGTAATATGGCCGGATAAATCTATTCACTGGATACGACTGGAAGGCAAAGTTTTATTTGGCGAAGACGGCGTGGCTGTAAGAATTATAGGTACTTTGCTTGATATAACCGACCAGCGTAAGGCGCGGGAGGAGCAGCAAAAGCTGATAACCCTGGTAGATAACAGCGTCGATCTGATGTCAATATTAAACCTGGAGGGCACTAACTCTTATATCAATAAGGCTGGTATGAACATGCTGGGTTTTGAAGACGCAGACCATGTAGCCCAGGTGCCTATTTCTGAGTTACATGACCCGGCTCACTTTGAACAGGTAAAGCGGGAGGTTTTACCCAGCGTGATGGGTAAGGGCCGGTGGGAAGGCACTATGCTGGTGCGGCACTTAAAAACCGGCGAAATATTTCCGGTTTATAACAATTGTATCCGTATTGATGATCCGGTGTCCGGCGTACCTATAGGCGTTGGTGCCGTCATGCGCGATCTGCGCCCTGAAATTGCTGCTAAACAGGCGCTGGCCGATAGCGAACAATTGCTCAGGAATATCACAAGCGCGGCGCCAACCACGTTATGGATGTCTGACAAAGAGGGCTCTGTAACCTATGTCAATAAGACATGGATAGACTGGACAGGGCGCGAATATGCCAAGCACCTGGGTAGCGGCTGGCTACACTCCATTTATCACGCCGACAGGCCGAAAGTTGCCGAGAAGCTTACCGGCGACATTGTGGTTCATGGGTTATTTGAAGTTGAGTTCAGGTTGAATCATGCTGATGGCACTATGCACTGGTGTATGTTGTCTGGCCAGCCTCAATATGATGCCCGTAATAATTTTGCCGGTTACATAGGCTCTTGCGTCGACATTACCGATCAGAAACTGTTACAACAACAAAAGGACGATTTTATCGGCATTGCCAGTCACGAATTAAAAACACCTGTAACCAGTATTAAAGCTTATACCCAGGTATTGGAGAGAATGCTTACCCGTAAAGGTGATGTCAAAGAAGCGCAGATGATTGGGCGCATGGATGCGCAAATAAATCGTTTAACCAGTTTAATCGGCGATTTGCTGGATGTTACCAAGATAAATTCCGGCAAACTGCAATTTAACGATAGTGAGTTTGATTTTGTGCCGATGGTGCGCGAGTTGGTTGAAGACTTGCAACGTACAACCGAAAGGCATATCCTGATTGAGCAGCACGAGCCGATAGGTATGATCTATGGCGATAAGGAACGCATAGGACAGGTAATATCCAACCTAATAACCAACGCTATCAAATATTCGCCACAGGCCGACAAGATTATTATAAACTCATGCTTACTGGATGACGAGGTGCAACTGTCTGTACAGGACTTTGGCATTGGTATTTCTGAAGATAAACTAACCCGGGTTTTTGAGCAGTTTTATCGGGTTAGCGGCGATATGCAGCATACTTTTCCGGGACTGGGACTGGGGCTTTACATATCTTCAGAGATCATTAAGCGCGAAGGTGGCCGCATATGGGTAAACAGTGAAGTAGGTAAGGGCTCAACTTTTTATTTTGCGATCCCCCTTCAGCCCAAAAATCGCGGTTAAAAGACAGCCAAATCCACTCAAGATATAGCTTTTTGTAATATATTTATCCTCACCAATTATTAGAACAACGAGGGGTGGATAAATTACTGCCGGTTTTATTGAATAAGCATTTAAACAAGCGCGTTTGCCGGGCCGTCTGGATGTGCCTTGTATTGCTGTTTATTACGCAGTACACCCGGGCGCAAAGTTTAGGCGACCCTATAGTCCATATTACCTTCGGCTCGGGTACCAGTTCTTACGCGCCTCCATTGGCGCCTGATTCAGGTTATACCACTTACACGCCGACCGCACCAAAGTCGCCCGATGATGGTCAATATGGTATATTTAATACTACCGCCGGCTTAAACCCTGGTTGGATAGTTACAACTGACCACACAGGTGATCCAAACGGTTATATGATGATAGTAAACGCCGATTACACTAAGGGTTTGTTTTATACGCGTACGATTCATGGCTTATGCGGTGGCACAACCTATCAGTTTGGTGCCTGGATCAGAAATATTTTAAGAGGGAATGGGATATTGCCGAATGTGATTTTTTCTATTGAAACACCCGATGGACAAGTCTTGGATAGTCTTGACACGGGCGATATCCAAAACTATTACAACTGGCGACAATACGGCTTCACATTTACTACACCCAGCGGTGTGCAATCGGTAGTTGTTAAAATGACCAATAACGCATTTGGAGGCGGAGGAAATGATATGGCTATTGATGACATTACCTTCAGACCATACGGTACAGCCTTTACCACGGCGTTTGACAATGCTAGCCTTTCAACCTTTTGTTCTAAAAATCCACAAAGCATTACTTTAAGATCGCTAACGCCGCTTGATACCGGATTTGCACAAAGGTTGCAGCGTTACGATAATGGCCAGTGGCTAAATCATAGTTTACCCACTAAAGATACAGCCATAACCTTTATGACGCCGGATACACCTGGTGTTTATACTTACCGGCTAATCAAAGCCGACTTGGGAAATATCGACTACTCGAAGTGCGTGGTGGCGTCAAACACGCTCCCCATAAGCGTGGTTCCGCCGGCTTTTATCAACTTTTTAATGCCCGATACTGTTTGCTTTGGCGATACGGTCAGGATCAAAGATCAAACGCTCACTCAGGGTGTGGTTATAACCAGCCGTACCTGGGATTTTGGCGACGGTGCCACGTCTTCAGACCAGAATCCCACCCATAACTACGCGGCATCCGGCGATTATACTGTCAAACAAACTGTTAATACTGATCTGGGTTGCAGTAGTGAATTTTCCAGGCCTATCCATGTGGTAGCACCTGCGCAAATAGCTTTTAATTATTCATTGGCCGACTGCGCCACTAAAACGCTGCTTTTTGAGGACAAAACGGCTATGCCCGAAGGATACATTGTAAGCCGCACCTGGGATTTTGGCGATGGTACTGCACCGCTTGTTGCAAACCAACCCAATTTGCAGCATAAATATAATATTGCCGGCGTTTACAAAGTAATCTTCACTATTAAAACCAACAGCGGCTGCCAGTATACGCTTTCTAAAAACATTACCGTATATAATCCGCCTATTGTTAATTTTAAGCTGCCTGAGGTTTGCGTGTCGGACGTTGCACAGTTTTTGGATAGCACGGTGGTTGATCCCGGTGTTACAGTTAGCTACTTGTGGAATTTCGGTGACGGCAACGCTGCTCCAGCCGATAATACATCGACGCAGAGGAATCCTTTTCACAAATACACGCAGGCTAATAATTACCAGGTTACACTCAAAATAAACACCAGCGACGGTTGCGAGCAAACCATCACTAAAACCTTTACGGTAAATGGCGCTAATCCGCATGCTGCTTTTACTATACCGAACCCCACTGTTTGCAGCAATCAGGATATTTTCGTCGTAAACAACTCCACGGTTGACTTTGGAACCGTTGCCCGGCTTAAATGGGATTTTGGCGACGGTACGCCTCCATTAGTTGACGATAATCCCACTTTAGGCAAAACATACCATCATAGGTATCCTGAGGTTAATCTCCCCACATCGTTTAAAAATTATAACATTATTTTAACGGCCTATTCCGGCTCAGGAGAGGCTAGTTGTGTTGAAGAATCACCACCGCAAACGGTCACGTTGCTAGCTGTACCTCAGGTAACTTTGAGTGCGCCTGATTCTGTATGCCTTAACTTTGGGAATGTACAATTTGCGGTTCAGGAAACCAGCGGCGCTACCGGCGGCGGCAGTTTTTCAGGAACCGCCATAAGTTCGACCGGCCTATTCGACCCTCTCAAAGCCGGCGTTGGTAGTTATAATATCCAATATATTTATATTGCCAGCACTGGCTGTGCAGATACACTTGTGCACAAAATAAAAGTAAATCCAATAGGGACGGTCAACCTGGGACCGGATATAGCTCTGCCTGATTATGAGAGCACGACACTACAACCAACAGTATCTGGCGATGGGCTGAAATTTAAGTGGACGCCTGCTACGGGTTTAAGCAGCGATACGATTGCTAACCCGATGGTTAAAATTAATCAGGATATGACTTATACACTTACGGTAACCAATAAATACGGTTGTTCGGTGAGCGATCAGATCAGTATCGTAAGTTTGCACGGAGTGGTTCCGCCAAATGCTTTCACGCCTAATGGAGATGGTATTAATGATACCTGGGTGATTAAAAACTTATCGGCTTATAAAGATTGCACCGTTGATGTTTTTAACCGTAACGGGCAAAAAGTTTTTACATCTGTAGGTTATTCGGCCATAGGGTGGGACGGGCGTTTTAGCGGTTCAGATTTGCCGGTAGGCGTTTATTATTATATCATTAATCCCAAACATGGCCAAAAAGTAATTTCGGGCTATGTTACCATCATCAGATAAAAAAAGCCGGATATGCTTGCTTTAGCCGGCAGCTTATATTAATAGAAACTAACTTATCGGCAGTAATCAAACAATAAACGCCAGATGTTGATACCAATAAGCTAAGTTAATATTGCTTATAGTTATGCAAACGAAAGTCAAAGCTAATGCAATGCCTTAACTCATGAGTTAAAGTAATCAACCCTTAAGTATCAAAAATAAATGTGAAGTGTTTAAAGTGCTGGCTTATAAATTACGCCAGCGAGATCGTGTCCGTCGAAGGTGAAATAATAGTATCAATAAATTCGCCTATGGTTCTTAGGGTGCGGCTGTCCAGAAAATCTTCGTTGCGCTGCATCCACTCGGTGCCCAGTTTATAAAGCATAGCTGCTTTACCGTTAATGTTTACAATCCACACTTTCCAGTTTTTAAAATGACCGGTTGTTATCTCAATTAATTGTGTGGTTCCGTCGGCTAACTTCACTTTGTAATTCATTGACTGTAATGATTTAGATAATTGAATAGTCCGTTTGTACTCGATAGGCAATTGAATAGCTATAGTAAATAAAATAAAATACGCAGAAGGAGATAGAATATTGCGTGTCGCGACAGCAAAAAATATAGAATGAATGTAAGTAATTAATAATGAAATACAAAAAATATTTTATCATCCCTTCCAACTTCCCCACTTGGGAGGATAATCGTGCTTATCTTTAAAAGTAAAGGCATTCTCATGGAATGCCTTTGCTTTAAAAATGTAAGAAAGATTAATCAAAGCCCTCGATTGAGGGAGGATTATTATTCCCTGATCCAAATATTTCGGTAACTAATGGGTTCGCTTTTGTCGCCGTGAGCTTGTAGTTTCAGCGGC
This sequence comes from Mucilaginibacter ximonensis, assembly GCF_042686265.1. Classification (NCBI taxonomy): domain Bacteria; kingdom Pseudomonadati; phylum Bacteroidota; class Sphingobacteriia; order Sphingobacteriales; family Sphingobacteriaceae; genus Mucilaginibacter; species Mucilaginibacter ximonensis. The sequence goes on along the minus strand of NZ_JBHUPD010000001.1, from coordinate 1,534,068 downwards.
ATGGCGCCATGTGTTTTATAGGTATGCGCAACGTTAGTCATTGACGTACCACCTCTAATCTCGGTGTTGTTTTGAACCATCACTCCGTTAAAGAAAATAGTAACGTGGGCAGGAAGCTTTACGCTGCCATCGTCATTAAACTCAGGAGCCTGGTAAGCTATATCATAAACGTTCCACTCGCCTGCTTTATGAGCGGGGTTAACCAATGGGATAGACTCGCGGTAAACCGCACCCGCCATACCATTAGTATAAGTTTTATTGTCGTTATTATAAGTGTCTAAAACCTGGATCTCGTACCTGCTTGACAAAAAAATACCGCTGTTGCCACGTGCCTGGCCTGTACCGGTAATATCAGCAGGGATTTTCCATTCGATATGCAGTTGAAAGCTGGTGAATTTACGCTTGGTTTCAATATCCCCAACTGATTTATCAACGGTTAATACATCCTTAGCTACTTTCCATTTGGCCGGCGATTGATCTTTAGCGTCCTGCCACTCGTCCAGGTTTTTGCCGTCGAACAAAATGATAGCATCTGACGGTGCCTGGCCAAAGGTTTTTGCAGGAGTCACCACGTTAGGTACCGGCGAAAACATCTCAGCATCAGTTGGGTTTGATGCTGGTAAATTAGCTTTTCTGATATCGGCAGATGTAGTTTGACCGTAGGCTATGGTAGACGCGCCAAACAGTGCAGCTGTTAAAAACAGGTTGTATCTCATAATTGGTTAATTGTGTGAATGATAAATTATTCAAATCTATAAGATTTTCAATACACCCGCACAGCTTTTTTTGACTGTATTGAAAGTGTTACTGTTAGTTAAACAGCCTGAAATTTTTGTTAAGGTATAACCTTGCAACAACCGCTTACGTACAAACCAATAATTACATTAATTAATACTCTTGATAAATATGGAATTTTTAGACAAAGACCCGTACGAAAAGCCAGTAGGTGTTGTGATTTTAAATTGGGTGGTCGCTATCGTGTTAACTGTCGACCTGCTTTGGTGCATCTTTTAAATTGATAATGCAAATTTCGTTATACCGTTTATTCGTATATCAGCGTCGAATTTGGGTAGGAAAGTGTCGCTGAGTACAAAAGCGCATAAGGCTGATTAATGCATCAAACTTTTACTTCTTTCCATTTACCCCGCTTAAAGAAATACCAGGCCGCTATTGCCAATATAGTCTCTGCAATGGGGATGGAAAGGAACGCGCCGCCGGCATGCATTTGCAGGGGCTTGGCCAGGTACCAGGCCAGCGGAATTTGAAGGAGCCAAAAACATATAAAGTTTATCCAGGTTGGCGTTTTAGTATCGCCTGCACCGTTAAGGGCCTGGGTCATTACCATGCCAATGCCGTAAAAAATATAAGCTGAGCCAAATGTCTGCAAAGCTTTTACGCCATATTTGATCACCTCTGCATCAGTAGTGAAAAAGCGAATGATATGGTTTGAGAAAAATAAAAAGATCAGCATTACCGCGCCCATAAATACGGCGTTGTACTTGGCAGTAATAATTACGCTTTTTTCTGCGCGATGAATTTCTTTGGCGCCCAGATTTTGGCCAACCAGTGTGGCGGCTGCGTTGCTCAATCCCCAAGCCGGCAGGATAAAAAATATCACATTACGTATTGCTATCTGATAACCTGCTGAGGCGGCTGTTCCGCCGGTTTCTGCAACCAGGCGCGCTACTGCTATCCAACTGCCGCTGGCAATGATAAATTGTAACGTAGCAGGCCATGCTATGTTAATGATATTTTTAACCACCGTGCCATCAAAACCAAAATGCAGTATTTTGAATTTTAGCTTACCGTTGCCTTTTATTAAATGATAAACCTGGTAAACTACGCCCGAAGTGCGGCCTGTAACAGTTGCCATAGCCGCGCCTTTTAAACCGAAAAAATGGATCAAAATCGGGCAAAGCAGGATGTTTATAAAGCTGGCTATCCAAAGGCTTTTCATGGCCATGGCTGCATTACCTGCGCCGCGGAAAATACCATTAATTAAAAATATCAAGGTGATGGATATGCTGCCGCCAAACATAATGCGGGTAAAAATGGCTCCATCGGCAACTACTTCTTTGCTGGCGCCCATTACGGCCAAAATATCGCCGGCGTAAATCATTCCCACCGCGGTGAGTATAATTGAGATAATAAAGCCTATAATAAGTGATTGTGCACCTGCATGTGCCGCGCCTTCCAGATCTTTTTCGCCCACACGGCGCGCTACAACCGCCCCGGCGGCTGTGCTCAGGCCCATAGCCATGCTATAAACAAGTGTAATTACTGACTCGGTTAATCCCACACTGGCGATAGCATTTTCGCCGAGTTTACCCACAAAAAAGATATCGACCAGGGCAAAAACGCTTTCAAGGCTTAATTCCAAAATCATTGGTACCGCCAATAAAAACACCGCACGACGTATGCTGCCCGTCGTAAAATCATGGTTCTCGCCGTTGAGCGATTCTTTAATAATGGTAAATATATTTTTGAGTGACATGCTGGATTTGTATCGTGAGTGTGCCTTTGCAAGGCTTTGGCTTTCAGATTAAAACCTCGCAAAGGTATCCGTTTGATTTTAAAATTTCGATGATCTTTTCAGGTACGACAGTGTCGGCCTCAACGCGTAGTATGCGGTCGCAGTCTTCCATATCAAAGTTAACCCTGCTTTGCGGAAACTGATGTAACACCTGCCTGATTAAGCGTTCAGAGGTCTCAATCTCGCTGACATTGGTTTTGAAAACTTCGACAATCATCTTAATTAGTTATATAGCCAATGCACGGGCTATTTTTTGCAATTGAAAAGTATGGCGTTGTGTATGGACAATGTAAAACCAAATAAATTCCAGCCGTGTGAATGGCCCCAGCGTAGGTACCTCAAAATCAAGGCAGGTCAAACTTAAATCAAGCGTCTTCGCGGCTTCAAGCAGCCGGGTAAATTTGTCATTTACCAGCTCAAGCAATTCCTGTTTTTCATATTCTTTATCTGACGGATAAATAAAATCAGGCGACTGCATTTTGATATCCATATTCAGAAACAAATCTGAAACCGGTTTGATCTTCTCACCAATATCGCGATTGGTTACCCGGGTTTGGCCATATAACACCTCAACCCCAATTGCTTTTAAAACATGCTCGGTTACCTGTGCGGCCGTCCAGCTGCCTTTGTAAGGCACAGCATTTATATCGCGGGCAGAGATGGCGTTTATCGCTTGGGCTAGTCCGTTGTAGGTGCTTTCAATTTTATTGATTGTGTTTTCCATGGTTTGATTTAACAGGCGCCTGGCCGTTTAGGCAAGGCGCTGATGTGTTTATTTCTGGCTATCGTCGTAATTGATCATCCATTTAATACCAAATTTATCGCTAAACATACCGAACCAGGCGCCCCAGAACATCTTTTGTAAAGGCACATCTACGTTGCCGCCGGCTGATAGTCCGTCAAAAATTTGGTGTGCCTCGTCCATACTGTCCGGAGTGATGCCAATAGAAAAGTTATTGCCAAAAGTCAGCGTGTGTCCTTGCGACTCCAACGCGTCAGTGCCCATTAATATGGTATTGCCTATAGGTAAAGAGATATGCATGATCTTATCTTTTTCGTTGGCTGGCATGTTGTCGCCATGCGGCGTATCGCCAAAGCGGCTTAGCGCTAAAAATTCGCCGCCAAAAACTGATTTGTAAAAGTTAAATGCCTCCTCGGTGTTTCCCATAAAGTTTACGTAAGGATTGATGTTTGCCATGATTTTGGTTTTTAAGAGTTTCAGATGTTTATTTTAATAGTGCTAAATTAGGTTCAATTTTCTGATATCGTGGTGTGCGAAAATGTCAATAATAGGGGGTATTCGGGACATTTTTATATATTTATCGAATCATTAAATTCCACCAAATGACACGATTAGGTATCCTGCTCACCAATAAATATCGCTTACTGAGCGTGGCCGCGATATTGGATGTATTTGAAAGCGTAAACAAGTTTTATACTGCCGATGGCAAGGACCCGGTGTTTGAAATTTTGTTATTTAGTGATACAAATCCAGATGGAAGCCTGCCTGAATTTAGCGGCTATCCCATTCAGTCGTTACGTAGTCCAATAGCGCAGGACCTGGTTTTTATTCCGGCATTTAACGCAGTCGATATAGCGCAGGCGATACAAGAAAATTATGGCTTTATTCCCTGGCTGCAACAGCAATATCAAAGCGGTGCCGAGCTGGCCTGTGTATGTACTGGCGCTTTTTTGTTAGGCGCTACAGGTTTATTAAATGGTAAAACAGCGACAACGCATGTCGATGCGTCCGAGGCGTTTGCCCAGGCCTTCCCGCAGGTTAAATTACAGGTTGACAAAGTTGTAACTGGCGACGAGCGGCTTTATACCAGCGGCGGCTCAACGTCAAGTTTTCATTTAATGCTGCACTTGCTGCAAAAACATTGCGGGCGCGAAATTGCGGTGCGTATTGCCAAGATGTTTTCGATAGATATGGACCGTGAGCAGCAAACTTATTTCAGTACTTTTTCGCCGGTACAAGCGCACAACGATGAATTGGTAGCGATGGCGCAGCAAAGTATTGAAAGTTCATACCATAATGCAGGAACTATTGAAGAGTTAATCAAAGAGATCCCAGGCAGCCGGCGTAACATAGCACGCAGGTTTAAACTGGTTACAGGCATCACTCCAATTGAATACCTGCAGAAAACCCGTATTGAAGCCGCAAAACGCCTGTTAATACAAACTAACCAGCAAATGACCGAGGTGATGATCAATTCAGGCTACAGCGATCCCAAGGCTTTTCGCAAGATATTCAGGAAAACGGTAGGGATGACGCCGACGGGGTATCGGGAGAAGTTTTATATGGGATAGGCCGCTCCCAACCCTCCCCGAAGGGGAGGACTTTGAAACGCTTGGCGGCTATCTGTAAATAATAATATTCGAAAGGAAAGCCCTCCCCTTTGGGGAGGGTTGGGAGGGGTGTGCTACTCACCCCAGGCGGTAATCATTAAGCTGCGTGAGCCCCCGTAGTTTCTATGTTCGCACAAATAAATACCTTGCCATATCCCTAAAGCAAATCGTCCGTTGCGAATGGGAATCGTTACTGAACTGCCCAGCATGGCCGCTTTCAGGTGGGCCGGCATATCGTCGGGGCCCTCATCGTCGTGTATATAATCCGGATCGTTTTCAGGAACAGTTTTATTAAAATACATTTCAAAATCGCTGCGCACTGTTGGGTCTGCATTTTCATTGATAGTGAGCGACGCTGATGTATGCTGGATGAAAACCTGGCAAATACCTGTTTTAATTTCAGCAATCTGAGGTAGCGCTTGTAAAACCTCTGTTGTTATTAAATGAAAGCCCCGACGGCGCTGACTCAATTGCAATTGTTGTTGGAAAATTTTCATAACACTGTAAATTAAAGTCAATACAATAACAATGCAAATTAGTTAATGTGATAGCTATACGTTGTATCGCCACTTCAAGGCATAATGATTGCGTTATTTAGTGCACATAGATTATTATGCAAGCTATAAAAGATTTTTTTTCTGACGGTCTGCACGTTTTTATCGTCATCATGATATTTGTAATGGGTATTGGCGGGGCATTGGTTACGGGTGGAACTTTTGACGAATGGGGCAAACGGCTCACAAGCTGGCGCCGTCGCAAGAAAAAACGTATAGATTATCATTAAGTTGTAACTATCCGTAACGCTAAGGGTCCAATGCTAAAACAACTTATAAATTGGTATTATGCGTTATTTTCTTTGTCTCATATTACCACCTTTAGCGGTGTTTACTACAGGCCGTATAGGCGCATTTATACTCAATCTGTTACTCACTTTGTGTTTTTGGATACCCGGTGTAATCCATGCTATTTTGGTGACCAACGATTATTATGCGGCCAAACGCCACCGCCAGTTGGTAAGGGTAATGAAACGGTCGTATTAACCTATTGCCTTGTGTAATGAGTAGATACAGTAATTTTGTAAGTCGCGTTAGCATCCAATCCCCAGTTTCCTGTTAACACGCCAGAGCTGGTGCTTTGAAGATCCATGGTGGTATTGCTTAAAGCTAAAATAGGCTTTGTTGTGCTGCCGCCGTTAGTTTGTTTAAGTAACAGGTTATTTCCTAAAATGGCATACGTTAAAAAAGAAGTCGTGTCTGCCCGTGCTACCAGTGTGCCTTGTTGGGCTATTGGCAGGGTGGTTACATAGCTGCTGCCATCGGTATTATAAATTTCGAACCAGGAGCTGCCTGCATTTTTGCCGGTAAAATTGATTGTTGAATCCTTTAACAGTTCGTCGGTATTCAAATCATATACTTTAGTGTTTTTTCCTGTCGATTTCCATGAACCGACTATCAGTTTGGTATATTCTATCTTCGTGCTATCATCTTTTTTGCAGGAGGCGACAGCCAGTATAGCAAGGCATAGTAGTAAATAAGTTTTTTTCATGGGTAATAAGATTTAGGGGCTATGCATAAAAATATCTAAATATATAACAGTAAGTTTTTTGTAACGACAATTTTAGACTGACAGCCAGGTGCTTATCTAACGTATACGCGATAACTTATGTTTTAGTTAACTTGCGCGATATTTTTATATGTGATGAATGATGTTTTAGGCCAGGCCATTTATGATTATTGGCAAAAGCAAGCCGGTTCAAGGCTTTGGATCAATAATAAATACGGCCCGAGAGAAGAGATGCCTGTTGAAACCTATTTTCGCCAAGAGGATGATATGCCGGATATCGAGTGGATGGCGCTTGAACAATGCCGTGGCAAAGTGCTTGATATAGGCGCCGGCGCCGGCAGTCATGCCTTGTTTTTACAACAGCAAGGTTTTGATGTTACGGCGATAGACATTTCTCCCTTGTGTATAAAAGTAATGCAGGAGCGGGGCGTTAATAAAGCTTTAGCCGGCGATATTTATTCATTTAGCATAGGTAAATATGATACCTTATTACTGTTGATGAATGGTATTGGTTTAGCAGGCACAATTGACGGATTGAAGGAATTGCTTATTCATCTTAAAAAATTATTAAATACTGGTACTGGCGGGCAGATATTATTTGATTCATCAGATATTGCGTATTTGTACGAAGGTAAACTGCCTGAACAGGGATATTATGGTGAAATAGAATATCAATACACTTATAAAAAGCTTAAAACAGATTGGTTCAAATGGTTATATATTGATGAGCATACGCTGCAGTCTGTCGCTGCCGAATGCGGCTACCTGATGGAGGTATTGATAGAAGATGAGTATGGTCAATATTTAACCCGTTTAACAATAATGAGTTAACGTAATAATTATAACTACCGTTAAACTTTGTGCTTATTATTTGTTCTATATCTACAAAATACGATAATATATGAAAAAACTATTGATCATTGCAGCCCTTACTATTGCAACAACGTATACCACTTTTGCGCAGAGCGTTGATCTGCGCCGTAAAATTGAAGTAACCGGAATAGCCGAACAGGAGGTAACGCCTGATATTATTAACGTCAGCATATCCTTGCAAGAATATGGTAAAGTAACCATCGACCAATTGGAAAAACAACTGGAAGATGCGGTGCAAGCGGCAGGTATACCGAAAGAAGACTTTACGGTGAACAACCTGTCGTCGTACAACTATAAATACCAGAAAAAGAAAGACCCTGCGTTCATGGCTTCAAAACAGTATGGTATCCGCTTCCACAACCTTAACAAGTTTGACCAGATTATTGCTAAAATAGACCCGAAAGGTATCCAAAGCACAAATATTGACAGCTATGATTATTCAAAAATAGAGGATCTGAAGAACGAGTTGAAATTGAAAGCGCTGATGTCGGCTAAATCGAAAGCCACTTACCTGTTAACCGGTTTAAATGAAAATCTGGGTCCGGTATTAAATATTACTGAAAACGATAATAGTGTCTACGCACAACCGCGTGCCATCATGTTTAAAACAGCGGCGATGTCTGCTGATCGTGCTGTGCCTGAATCAGACATCGATTTTAAAAAGATTAAGCTGAGTTTCCAGATCAATGCCGTGTTTCAGATCGGCAAATAATTTATGCTTTTAAACAACAAAGCCCCGGTTTATTATACCGGAGCTTTGTTGTTTAAAATTTTATTAATTGTTGGGTACTACATAAGTAAACTCAAAACCGGTACCCTGGCTACTGCCGTTGCCGTGCGTGGTAATAGGGCCCAGCGTAGTGCCTTTATAAGTAACCGTAGCCGTCATGTTACTGGTATAGTCCGACTCGCACTCAATAGTTACGGTATTGCCCGGTTTGGGCGTGAAGTAATAATCCAATTTTGAAATATTGTAGTCGTCTTTGGTGCCAAAATCGCCCGTTGAGGTGTTTGATTCAGTAATGTTATAAGAGAAGGTGTGATCGCTGTTAACAACCACATGCATAGTGCCGTTAGCAGCAGGGGTTATGTTGTTGTCAATTTGGTTGCCGCTGTTCTTTTTACAGCCCCCCAAAATAAACAACAATAATAATATACTCAGGTAATGCTTTTTCATTATAGTGTCTTTTCTTTTTAAACGGATTGCGTAATTAATTAGTATTCAGTATTAAACGCGGTTCGTCATAGGCAATCATCTGTTCCCGCTCTCTGGCAGGGATAGGTACTGATTTATTAGCTGAATAGTCATAGCTAATACAAACGGTTTTGCCGGTAGTGCAAATTTCTTCGCCCGCTGGTGTACTCTTTACCAATATTTGCATTACATCAAAACTGCTGTTGCCAATACGCACTACACGTACATAACAAGCAACCTCGTCATACAAATTGATAGGTTTTAAATAGTTTACTTCGGCACGTCCTACAATAATACCATGTTCGCTTAAATTCCAGTCGATAGCGTGTTTCCAATAATTAAATCGGGCTATTTCAAAATAAGTAAGATATATCGCATTGTTAACATGACCTACCGCATCGATATCCGAAAAGCGAACATGTATAGGGGTGCGAAACTTGTAATCAGCTATTTTTTCAGCCATTAAATGTCATTATGTCGGTTAAAAATTGGTTTAAGTGACGAAAAGTCATCTATTATTGTTCTAATAGCCATTGGTATGGCGATTGACCAAACACTTACAAATTAACATAAAATAAAAAACTTTAGGAGGATATAAACATGACTTTAGTGAAATTTGGAAAAGAGGCAAAAAATGGTTTTGTAACCCCTTTCTTTAACGATGTTTACTCGGTATTAAACGACTCATTTGTAAATGAAAGAGCAGCTTTTCGTACCCCTGCAGTAAATATTGCAGAAACCGATGCGCAATTTGAAGTTGAACTGGCAATCCCGGGCTTAACCAAAGAAGATATCAAAATTAATCTGGATAAAAATGTATTAAGCGTTTCGGCAGATAAGAAAACTGAAACCGTTGATGAAAACAAGAAATTCAGCAAACGCGAATACAACTTCAGTTCCTTCAGCAGATCATTTACTTTACCAGAAAGCGCTGATCAGTCAAAAATTGAAGCTGATTATGTTAACGGTATTTTGAAATTGACTATCGCTAAAAAAGAAGAAGCTAAATTTCAAACCAGAGAAATAGCTGTAAAATAATATCATATCGGGATGTTCCGAAAGTCCGCGACAGTGAGGGTGATTGCGCGTGTGATAGGTGAGGGTGATTGTGTCTACGGGCCCGGACTTAGGAATTACCGGTAAAGAGTGTTTTCATAATAAGTAATGTTGGTTTAGTTTGAAAAGGGCTGTCTCTGCAAGGAGATGGCTCTTTTGTTATTTACGATTTTAGATTTACGAATTACGATTAGGAACCATTAAAATCGTAATTCGTAAATCTAAAGTCGTAAATCTTGCTAATTGCGCATATTAATATACTGCAACGGCTGTCCAAAGTCATCTTTGCGGCATAGTGCAATAACATCCTGCAGGTCGTCAATTTTTTTACCTTGTACACGTACCTGGTCGTCCATAATACTGGCCTGAACTTTAAGGCCGCTGTCTTTTATTTTTTTGACTATCTTTTTGGCGGTTTCCTGATCAATCCCTTGTTTAACCTTGATTTCTTTGCGTATCATATTGCCTGAGGCTGATTGTTCCTTTCCAAAATCAAGGTCTAAAGCTTTTGGATCAAGCTGTTGTTTAACCATGCGGCTGATAATAGCATCCTGAATGGCTTTCAGCCGCATGTCGTTTTCAGTAACTACGGTTACTATATTGGTTTTTTTATCCAGGTCGATAGTGCTTTTTGAATCATTAAAATCGTAACGGTTCAAAATATCTTTTTTTGCAATATTAATGACGTTGTCAAGTGTTTGTCCGTCTATTTTACTTACTATATCAAAACTAGGCATAGGGAAATCGTTTTTTGGTGTGAGGTACAAAATTACTTAAATAGCTATAAAATCAAATACTACAATTATGTGTTAAAACAGGCAGGCATAGTAATATATTAATATTAACTTAACAAATAAATTGGCAGTTTTGCCATAATGCCTGCCGGCGTAGCATTTAATATGGATTTAAAACGGGTACCTTTAATAAACAGAGAGATTAGCTGGCTGTATTTCAATGAGCGTGTACTGCAAGAAGCTGCCGACCCGACGGTACCACTGATAGAGCGAATTAAGTTTTTGGCCATATTTTCATCAAACCTGGATGAGTTTTACCGCGTGAGGGTAGCTACCTTAAGTCGCTTAGCCAGCCTGAACGAAAAATCTAAGGAAATACTGGGCTACAGCCCTAAAAAACTGCTAAACCAAATCAAAAATCTGGTAGTAAAGCAAGAACGTAAATTTAACGATCTGTATGAAAATATCATTGTAAAGCAACTTGCTGAAGAAAAGATATTCCTGCTTAACGATAAACAGCTAAACGTTGCCCGGGGGGCCTTTGTTCGTGATCATTTCAGAGAAAAGTTACTGGGGACGCTGGTGCCAATTATGCTTAACAACGCCAGTGCATTGCCTGAGTTGCGCGACCGTGCGATATACTTCTTTGTGAAGCTAACCAAAGACAAAAAGATAACTTATGCGCTGATTGAGATACCAGATAATCTGCCTCGGTTTACTGTACTACCCGAAACTAATAACCTGAAGTTTATTATCCTTTTGGATGATATTGTGAGGTATTGTCTGGAGGATATTTTCTTCATTTTTGAACACGACAGCATTGAAGCCTACTCGATACAGTTAACCCGCGACGCGGAACTGGATCTGGATAAAGAAGTGAGCGGTAAGTTCATTGACGCCTTGTCGCGCAGCTTACAAAAACGAAAGAAAGGCAAGCCCATGCGTTTGTTATACGATTCTGAAATGCCGCTGGATATGTTGAAATATCTTGTAAGCAAAATGGGTTTGCACGGCGAAAGCCTGATACCGGGAAACCGTTACCATAACTTTAAGAATTTTATATCGTTCCCTAACGTTGGCTCGCCTGAGTTGGAATATGCTAAATATCCCGCTTTGCCGGTCGGTAATCTGACTTTTGACAGGAGCTTGATGACGATGATAGCCAAAAAGGATTACCTTATTAGCACACCATACCAGACCTATGATTATGTAATTCATTTTCTCCGTGAGGCCGCGATAGATCCTTTCGTAAAAGAAATCAGTATAGCTGTGTACCGTTTGGCTGAAAACTCGCGCATCATGCATGCGTTGATTAATGCAGCCAAAAATGGGAAAAAGGTAAACTGCCTGGTTGAGTTACGCGCCCGTTTTGACGAGCAAAATAACATTACATGGAGCCGTAGACTTGAAGAGGAGGGGGTAAACGTTATTTATGGCATTGATGGCTACAAAGTTCATTCTAAAATATGTCTGATAAATCGTACCGGTAAGGACGGTAAACCTACTTATTTTGCTTGCTTGTCAACCGGTAACTATAATGAGAAAACGGCCCGTATATATGCCGACCATACCCTGCTTACTGCCAACAAGAAAATAACCGGCGATTTGGTTAAGGTATTCAGAGACATAAACAAAGGCGTGTTACCAAAAGGTTTAAAGCATTTGATTGTGTCTCCGTTCGACTCACGTCCGGCTATTTATAAACTCATTGATAACGAGATTAAAAATGCCAAAGCCGGTAAGCAAGCTTATATGATATTAAAGATGAATAGCCTTGCCGACGAGCAGATGGTATTGAAATTATATCAGGCCAGCAATGCGGGTGTGAAAATTCAGATCATTGTCAGAGGTATGTGCTGCCTTGTACCGGGCATAAAGGGTTATAGCGAAAACATCGAGGTTATCAGCATTATTGATAAATACCTGGAACACGCCCGTGTTCATGTTTACTGCAATGGTGGTGATGAATTGGTATACCTGACGTCGGCCGATTTTATGACGCGTAACATTGAAAGCCGTGTGGAGGTTGGTTTCCCGATTTATGATCAAGAAGTGAAGAGAGAGATCAGGGATATTATTAATATCCAGTTGAGCGATAATACCAAATCGAGGGAGATTAATAAGGATAATACCAACAAATACCACAAAACCAAGTCTGAACTGCCGGTAAGGGCACAGATTGATATTTATACTTATCTAAAGAATAAAAATAAAACAAATTGAGATACGCAGCTATTGACATCGGATCTAACGCGGTGAGGTTACTCATTGCAGATATTAAAGAGAATGACGGAACGGTGTCGTTCAAAAAAAATACGCTGGTGCGCGTTCCCCTGCGTTTAGGTGACGACGCCTTCCTGAACCACGAAATATCTGAAAAGAAGACAACCGACCTCATTAAAACCATGCAGGCCTTTAAAAACCTGATGGATGTTTACAAAGTGAGCGAATGTATGGCATGTGCAACATCAGCCATGCGCGAAGCCCGTAACGGTGCCGAGGTAGTTAAACGTATTAAAGACGAAGCCGGTATTACTCTTCAAATTGTTCAGGGCCAAATAGAGGCTAAGATTATTTATGCCAGCCATGCCGAACAAAATATCGACAAAAACAAAAACTACCTGTATATTGATGTTGGCGGTGGTAGCACAGAGCTTTCACTGTTTGCATCGGGCGAGCTGGTAGCTTCTAAATCATTTAACATTGGTACTATACGTATTTTGGATAATCAGGATACAGAGGAGTCATGGAGTGCCATGCGTGAATTTATACGTGAGCATACGCGCCATTTTAAAGGCATATCCGGCATTGGTACCGGTGGTAATATTAATAAACTGTACCGATTGTCTGAAGAGAAAAATGGTTCGCCCATGAGCCTGGGTAAACTTAAGTCATTATATGATTACCTGGATTCATTTTCATTGAAAGACCGGATTAACGTACTGGGCCTCAATCAAGACCGCGCCGACGTGATAATTCCTGCCTGCGAGATTTACTTAGCTGTAATGAAATGGGCCGGCATTAAAAATATTTATGTTCCTACCGTTGGTATGGTTGACGGGATTATTCAGACTTTAATAGATGAAAAGTTTATGAAAACCACATTAAAATAATTTCAATTTTTTGTTTAATAATTAAGAAACTGTTATTATATTTGTAGTGCCCTCTCAAAGGGCATGTTTTTCATAGGTAGATGTAGGGTCGGGTACTTGTATTCGACCCTTTTTTGTGCCCGTAACTTTCCTACCTTTGGGTTGTTTACCAATCATCATGAAGAAAAAAATTGTAATTGCTATTACCGGTGCCAGTGGCGCTGTTTACGCTAAACTTTTACTGGAGAAACTGCAACAACTCCAAAGCCAAATTGCTGAAGTTGCTGTGGTGATGTCAGACAATGCCAAGCAGGTATGGCAGTTTGAACTGGATAATCAGGATTACCAAAACCTACCTTATAAATTCTACGCGAAGACTGATTTCATGGCACCCTTTGCGTCTGGATCAGCAAAGTTTGATACCATGGTGATTGTGCCATGCTCAATGGGTACCTTGGGGCGGATTGCAGGAGGGATTTCTGACGACCTGATCACCCGTGCAGCGGATGTAATATTGAAAGAACGCCGCAAACTGATATTAGTGGCTCGAGACACGCCTTTTAACCTCATCCACATCCGCAACATGGCTACTATAACCGAAGCAGGGGGGGTCATCTGCCCGGCTGTGCCATCGTTTTACAGTAAGCCAAAAACTATTGAGGATGTAGCAATGACCGTTGTAAACCGGATTATAGATTTGATAGGGCTGGAAAATGACAGCTTTAGGTGGAGCGAGGAGTAATAAGCGAGCGAATTAATCATTTACTCATGCATTAATGCACTAAGGCACTCATTAAAAATCAAGCTATAAACTTCAACGCTGTAGTTTCATTCTGAATTGCTGATGCAATCTTTTCAATGAGGTCTTTTTCCAAAAATGGCTTGAGGATAACGCCGTTTACACCCGCGCTCATATAGCTGTCGCGGTCTTCTTTCAATACATTGGCGGTAAGCGCCATGATAATTACCTTTGATTTGGCGGGGTCGGCAAAGTCACGGATATGCCCGGTAAGTTGCAAGCCATCCATATCTGGCATTTGGATATCGGTTAGCACCATGTCGTAATTGTTTGCTTTAAATAAATCAAATGCTTCCAAACCGTCATTAGCAGTATCGCATCTTATTCCCCATTTTTTTAGAATAGTTTTGGCCAGCAGAACATTCAACTTGTTGTCGTCGGCTACCAGTATATATTTGTCATTAACCAAATGGGTAAGTAAGTCTTCATTGATGGCAGATTCTGTCGAACAGGTACCCTCTGCTAATTGCTTTAACGGCAGCTCGAAACTAAATGCAGAACCTTGGCCCGGGGCGCTGGTTACGGTGATATTCCCGCCTTGCAATTCGATGATTTTTTTGCAAATGGCCAGTCCCAGGCCTGTGCCTTTATGGCGGGTAGCTTTTTGCGCTTCTGCAACTTGCGAAAATTCGTCAAACACATGCGGCAGATCGGCTTTCTCTATGCCAATACCGGTATCAATCACTGTTATCTTTAATATAAAATCATTAGGTAGGGCAGTCTCAACTTTGGCTTGTATAGTTACTTTACCCTGGCGCGTAAATTTTATGGCGTTACCGGTAAGGTTCATTAATACCTGTTTTAGTCGCACCTTATCGCCTTCGGCGCAGACATTATCATCGACGCTGCTGGATATTTCCAGTTCGATGCCTTTTTTCATGGCATGAATACTCATCGTTTGATATACTTCAGTTATCGCCTGGTTCAGCATAAATGGCGCGCTTTCAAAATTCATCTTGCCGGTTTCATACTTTGAAAAGTCCAGAATCTCATTCACCAGATCTAAAATCATTTCAGACGACTTGCGGATGGCGGCTACCTGTTCTTTTTGGTGGGGTGGCAATTCTTCCAGGCTTAATTGCTCAGAAAAACCTATTACTGAATTAAGCGGCGTACGTATCTCATGGCTCATGCCGGCCAAAAATTTGCTTTTAAGCTGTGCATATTGCTCGGCACTATTGCTGTAATCTATGATCTCTTGCTCGTTGCGGAAAATTTTCCAGATGTTGTAAAACACAGCAATCAATACCAGTACCATAAACACAAAATTCAGTGCCGACCCTTTTCCAAAATCAGAGAATACGTCGCCCATATTGGCTCGCAATTCTTGCTTACTGCGGTTAATGTAGGCCTGCTCAATAGCTTTATAGTCTCTTAAGCTTGCAATAATTTCTTGCGCCAGGTTATTATTCAACTGCAAAATTTTTTGTTCGCCCTGTATTAGTTTTTTGTTTGCCCGGTTTAGTTTTTTGTAGTAGCTGTAGGCAGCCTTCCCGTTAGCAATAGTAGCTTTTGATATTTTTTGCGAGTATATTACCGTATCCCTGGCAACTACTACAGCTTTGGGTTTTTCAGGTTCTTTTTTTCGCGAAAGCGAAGCGATAACTCGGCCAAAGAATTTCTTTTTAGGCTGTTTATTAGGCGATACCTTAATGGTATCCAGC
This sequence comes from Mucilaginibacter ximonensis, assembly GCF_042686265.1. Lineage (NCBI taxonomy): Bacteria > Pseudomonadati > Bacteroidota > Sphingobacteriia > Sphingobacteriales > Sphingobacteriaceae > Mucilaginibacter > Mucilaginibacter ximonensis. The sequence continues at coordinate 1,518,207 of NZ_JBHUPD010000001.1, read as the reverse complement.
GTGGTTACATGATGGGCTACCAGTTCAGGCCTCGCTTTCTGTATATTATCCAGCGATTTGTTAATGGTTTCTGATTTCTTAATCAGTTTATCCTGCTGCAGGCGCAGTTTAACATAATCGTTGGTTTTGATAATCTTTTCCTGAACCAGTTTTTTAAATTGGTCTGGACTCTGTATTTGTCTATCGCCGAATTTAATCCTGTTTATTGTTTTCAAGACTTTATCCATATCGGCGGCCGACTGTCTCAGATAGCTTTTGTCGTTGGTAATTGCGTAAAGACGCGTATTGTTATCGGCACTATACAGCCGGTAAATACAGGTATCAATTAAAGCGGAGTTTTCGCGCGAGCTGATTAGATTTTCGATATTACCGCGCAGAAGCTGCGCTTTTTTGTAACGCAGATATAAGTATTCGGTACCACCAAAAAGCAAAGTAATCAACGTAATAATCAGTACAAATCTTAAAATGGGTATTTTTCTGGTACGTACAATCATTAAGCGGCGAGCGGGGTATTTGTTTTCATCATTCAGCAGTTGTATTGTTAACGTCGGTTTATAGAAAAGGTTCCCGGTTAGTAACTCCTTCAGGTTGTACATGACCTTTGCAACTGCTTTATTACAATTGTTGGTCTGATGTAAGTCATAAAAACAGGCTGAACCTGAGCAATTTAGTGGTTAAGCTATATTTAGTATATTTGCAGCCGCAAATGAATAAGAAAGTAGCATTTTATACACTGGGTTGCAAACTCAATTACTCGGAGACCTCAACACTAGGCCGATTGTTTGGCAACGCAGGCTTCGATACCGTGGACTTTACTGATACACCTGATGTATACGTGATCAATACCTGTTCGGTAACTGATAACGCCGATAAGAAGTGTAAGAAAGTGGTAAGAGAGGCGTTGAAGGTATCGCCAAATGCTTATGTGACTATTGTGGGGTGTTATGCGCAATTGAAACCTAAAGAGATAGCTGAAATACCGGGTGTGGATATGGTTTTGGGTGCTGCCGAAAAGTTTCAGATTATTGATCATATTACCGACCTCACTAAAAAAGAAAAAACGGTAGTTTATAATCAGCCGGTATCAGCGGCTAATGAGTTTGTGCCTGCTTATTCATTTGGCGACCGTACGCGTACCTTCCTGAAAGTGCAGGATGGTTGCGATTACTCATGTTCATTTTGCACCATTCCGCTGGCTCGCGGTGCCAGCAGAAGCGACACCATCGAGAGCGTTATTCAGCAGGCTCGGCAAATCGCGGATTCAGGTGTAAAGGAGATCGTACTTACCGGTGTTAATCTCGGCGATTACGGCATTATCAACGGCGAGCGTAAAACCAGGTTTTTTGATCTGGTAAAGGCCTTGGACGAAGTAGAGGGAATTGACCGTATTCGTATCTCATCTATTGAACCCAATTTGTTAAGCGATGATATTATCGCATTTGTGGCGCAGTCGAAGCGTTTTGTACCGCATTTTCATATTCCGCTCCAATCGGGTTCTGACAAAATACTGGGACTGATGCGCCGGCGATATAAACGCGAGTTGTATGCAAATCGCGTAGCAAAAATCAAAGAACTGATGCCTGATTGTTGTATCGGTGTCGATGTGATTGTTGGCTTCCCTGGCGAAACGCGCGAGGATTTTGTTGACACTTATAACTTTCTGAATAGTTTAGATATATCTTACCTGCATGTATTTACTTACTCTGAACGGGAACACACGCTTGCTGCCGAAATGAGCGGCGCCGTGCCCGGCTCAACCCGCGCCGAAAGAAGCAAAATGCTGCACATTCTGTCAGACAAAAAACGCCGCGCTTTTTATGAAAGTCAGTTAGGCAAAGCAGATGAAGTTTTGTTTGAGGGCGATATCAAAGCGGGCTTTATGCATGGCTTTACCCGTAATTATGTAAAGGTTAAAACTAAATTTGACCCGGTACTGGTTAACGAGATAAAAAGAGTAACCTTAACAAATATTTCACCGGATGGTGATGTTGAAATAACTGAAAGCGACGAAATATTGGTTCATTAAGCCTATATTCGCAGCAAAATAGTTAGTAATGTTTCCAAACTTAACTTATATCATCAAATATCTTTTTGGTGTTAATATTCCGCTTCCCATACAAAGTTTTGGTTTTTTTGTAGCGCTGGCATTTTTAGGGGCCTATTGGGCATTTGTGCAGGAGTTTAAGCGCAAAGAAAAATTGGGTGTTATCCATTCGTTTGAAAAAACAGTTACAGTAGGGCAGCCTATAACCATAACAGAGTTAATTACCAACGCGCTGTTTGGTTTTGTAATTGGTTATAAGTTAGTATATATAGCATTTAACTATACCGCATTTGTCGATGATCCGTCTGGCTTTCTAACTTCATTGCAGGGTAACTTTATAGGCGGTGTGGTGCTGGCAGCAGCGCTTGCTTACTGGGCCTATGCCGAAAATAAAAAGCATGTACTACCCAAACCTGAAACCAAAAAAATCAAGGTGCATCCCTATGAATTAATGGGGAATATTTTGGTGTGGGCTGCGCTGTGTGGTTTTGCGGGCGCTAAATTATTTAATGGCCTTGAAAACTGGGACGACTTTATGAAAGACCCGGTAGGTATGCTGATAGGCAATAGTGGTTTTACTTTTTACGGGGGATTGATTTGCGGTGGCGCAGCTGTACTTTATATAGCTAATAAACACGGTATTAAACCACTTACCATGTTGGACATAGGTGGACCGGGTATGATGTTGGCCTATGGACTGGGTCGTATTGGTTGTCAAATGTCAGGCGATGGTGATTGGGGAATACCTAACCTGGCTCAAAAACCGCATTGGTTAGGTTGGTTACCTGATTGGATGTGGTCATTTAATTTTCCGCACAATGTAGGCGGCGAAGGCAATCCTATACCTGGCTGTATCGGTAAATTTTGCAGCGTATTGCCACAACCGGTTTACCCCACGTCGTTTTATGAGTCGGTAGTTTGCATCTTGTTGTTCCTTGTATTGTGGAGCATACGCGATCGTATTAAAATGCCGGGTGTCTTGTTTGGCATCTATTTGATCATGAATGGTGTAGAGCGTTTTTGCATTGAGCTTATTCGCGTAAATACACGTTACCATTTGTTTGGGATATCGTTTACACAAGCTGAAATGATTTCGCTGTTTATGACTCTGGGTGGAATTGCTTTAATTATTAATGGAATAAATCACCGTAAAAAAGGTGCTGTAAAGCATGGCTAAACATTCGCTCAGAAAAACATTATTTAAAAACCAGGTTGTGCGGTTTATTTTCTCGGCGGGTATGGGCTTTGTAGTTGATATACTGGCTTTTTATGTACTATATCATAACTTTTTAGAACAACCGCGATATAACATATTCAATTTTACAGTAAATAATTATAAGCTTTCATTAGCCGTTTCCTTCTTTTTAGGGGTAATCGTTAACTTTCTGATTACTAAATATGTAGTATTTACAGAGTCAAAAACATCAGGCACCGTCCAATTTATCAAGTTTGCTTCAGTAGCCGTTATTGGATTTTTTGCCAATTTATTGGTGCTCGACTTCTTTATACAACAGGTAGGTTTGTATCCGCCGGTAGCGCGTATTACTGCTGCCTTGAGCTTGTTTTTCGCCAGCTTCTTTATACACAAATTTTTCTCATTCAGTTTATCATTAAGACATCAACATGCAACTGGAGCAGATAGCAACACAGGTAATTGAGCTTTCAAAACAGGCCGGAGACTTTATCCGGCAGGAAAGAAAAAACTTTAGTGCCGATAAGATCGAATACAAAGGTTTGAACGATCTGGTATCATATGTAGACAAAACTGCTGAAGGTATCATTGTTGCCGGTTTGGAGAAGATCTTACCCGATTCAGGTTTTATCACCGAAGAAAAAACCAGCACCAAAGTAGCCGAACGCTACAATTGGATCATTGATCCATTGGATGGTACTACCAATTTTATCCATGGCGTGCCCGTATTTTCTGTGAGCATAGCCCTGCAAGAATATGATGAATTGGTATTGGGCGTGGTGTATGAGATAAACCAGGATGAATGTTTCTACGCCTGGAAAGGTTCGCCCGCTTATCTGAATGGGCAAGAAATAAAGGTAAGCCCGGCGCCAAAGATCAGTGATAGTTTAATTGCTACCGGCTTTCCATATTATAACTTTGAAAAGCAACCCCAATATATTGATCTGCTCACTCACCTGATGAAAAGCTGTCATGGCATTCGCAGGCTGGGGTCAGCTGCGACAGATTTGGTTTATACCGCCGCAGGGCGCTTTGACGCATTCTATGAGTATAATTTAAATGCCTGGGATGTAGCCGCAGGCATTGTAATTGTGAAGCAGGCGGGTGGCCAGGTGGTAAACTACAATGGCGGCGATGAAGTATTGGATGCAAGGGAGATACTGGCTACAAACGGAAAGATAACCGACGAAATGCTGAAAGTAATACATGAGCATTTCAATAAATAAAAAAATTAACCCCAACAAAAAAGGATCGTATTCAACATACGATCCTTTTTTGTTATCAGTGTAATCACCATCAAAATCGGTGAAATCCCAAAATCTTATAATGCTTCCGATACCACTTCGGTAACCTCAGGAACCATGCGTTTTAATAGATTTTCAATACCGGCTTTTAAAGTAATTGTTGATGATGGGCAACCGCTGCATGAACCGCGCAGCTCAACTGTCACTACACCTTCTTCAAACGAGCGGTATGATATAGCGCCGCCATCCTGCTCAACAGCCGGGCGAACATAGTCGTTTAAGATTTGCTGTATTTTGATTTCAGTCTCAGTACCTTCAAAAGCAACGTCCTCTGTTTGCTCTTCAAGTTGTACTTTAATCTCAGCTTCAACGGCTCCCTTAACAAATTCTTTCAGTATAGGCTCCAGGTCTGCCCACTCGCTACCTTCGGTTTTGGTGACCGTAACAAAGTTGCTGGCAAAGAATACACCATTCACAAAAGAGAATTTATAAAGTTCTTTAGCAAAGGGCGATTGCTCGGCGCTTTCGCGGGTAGGATAGTCAACACTACCATTGATCAGCAACTTGTTCACAATGAACTTCATGGTTGCCGGGTTTGGCGTTGATTCGGTATATACGTTGATATTCATCTTATCTATGTTTAATAAGAACAAATTTAAATAGCTTTTTGGTAATTATGCTATACTAAATTAGTTATGACGGGTTAATGACGGACGATTTTAATACGCAGGTATATACGATGCATAGATGAATACTGATTTATCTCTTGTTAATCTGTTTAATAAAATCAGGCGCAGGCACGCTCCAATAACCCAGGTTATGTTGCACATTGAAATCAAGCGAATCGCGATATATGGAAACATCGCAGTTAACAGACTTAAAGCCGTTACTGCCCGTTACAGGCTTACCTGAATTGTCGTAATTGGTAAATCTGACAGGTTTTACAGCGCCACCATTGGCTGTGATATTGATTGCCGCCATTGCCGAAGGCTGAAAGGCAGTGCAATCAGGATATTTTACGTTGCCATTTAAAGATTTCCACCAATGCAAATCTTCTCCAAACATGGAAGTATGTGCATTCCAATATTCGGCTGGTTTGCCATTAATCACTGATGGTACGCGTTGTTCCCCGATAAAGGTTTTAATGTTAGTCGATTCATCTGTGACCCAAAGTCCCCACCATTTCCCTGAAGCATCTGTGCCGCTTGGGCCCTGCTTTAACTCAAAACGATAACGGTGTTTTACCATCCAGCGGTATTTGAACATTATTTGAACACCGCCACTTTCAATGTTAGCGGTGTTAAGCATGCCGTTTGTTTTACCGGCATTTGAACCCCATATAGAAAAATTAATAACCTCTCCCTCTGGTTTGTCCTTAAAAATGCCATTAGTTTGAAAGCCTGCGTAGCCACCGCCAACGGCATCCGTTGCATTTACCAACGCAAAATTGTAGGCGTAGTAATGCAGTAAGCCTTCTTCGGTCAATGAGGCAGGAGGATCGGCCACCGGCACAAAGGTCCATTCTAAACTGGTATAATGTACGTCCTTAGGAAAATACCAGTCTGAATAAGTGCCTCCCGGGCTATGGTAAACGGTTTCTGTAATTTGCGCTTTTTGAGCAATAGCCTTTATATTAAAAGGCAATAGCGCAATTAACAGTAAAAAAAAGCGGTTTTTATTTTTAATCATCAGATGTGCTTTTAGGTTATTGGTTATGCTTGTAAAAGCATTCGCAAATTAGCACATCAAAATTAAATACCAGTGTAATTGCTTGGGCTAATTTGTTTAATTTCCTCTTTCACACTATCGCTTACATTCAAAGTATCCACAAACTCAGCTATAGTTTGCGCATTAACGGCTGTATTAGTGCGGGTTAGCTCTTTTAGAGCTTCGTATGGGTTTGGATAACCCTCCCGGCGTAATATGGTTTGGATAGCCTCAGCAACTACGGCCCAGTTAGCTTCAAGGTGAGCATCAAGGGCGCTTTCGTTCAGTAATAATTTACCTAAACCTTTTACGGTTGATTTAATGGCAATCAATGTATGGGCTACCGGTACGCCGATGTTACGTAACACGGTCGAATCAGTTAGATCGCGCTGTAGTCTTGATATGGGCAGCTTGGCAGCCAGGTGCTCAAACAAAGCATTCGCTATGCCTAAGTTACCTTCCGAGTTTTCGAAATCTATCGGGTTAACCTTGTGTGGCATGGCTGATGAACCAACTTCGCCAGCTTTAATTTGCTGTTTGAAGTAATTCATCGATATATAGGTCCACATATCACGGTCAAGATCTATCAATATATTATTTATCCTCTTTAAGGCATCGCATTGTGCGGCAAAATTATCGTAATGTTCAATCTGAGTAGTGTATTGGGAGCGGTTTAGGCCAAGAATGTTATTTACGAAATGGTTGCCGAAGGCTTTCCATTCAATAGCCGGATAGGCTACGTTATGAGCGTTAAAATTACCGGTTGCACCACCAAATTTAGCCGAAGTGGGTACTTGCTTCAGTAAAGTCAGTTGATTTTCCAAGCGTTCCACAAATACCTGGATCTCTTTACCTAAACGGGTAGGTGAGGCAGGCTGACCGTGAGTATGCGCTAGCATTGGTACTTGTTCCCAATCGCCTGCATACTTTTTCAGCATTGCTACCAATTCTTCAATAGCCGGATAGTAAACTTCATTTAAAGCCAGCTTGAATGAATAAGGAATAGCTGTGTTATTAATATCCTGTGAGGTTAAGCCAAAATGGATAAATTCTTTATACGCTTGCAAGCCCAGTTCATCAAATTTTTGCTTAATAAAATACTCTACAGCCTTAACATCATGGTTGGTTACTTTCTCAATATCCTTAATACTTTGTGCGTCAGCTTCGCTAAAATTTTTGTAAATGTCGCGTAACTTTTCTTCCAGATTTTTATCAAAATTCTGAAGTTGAGGTAGCGGATGCTGAGCTAAAGCGATAAAGTATTCAATCTCTACAAACACCCTGTATTTGATTAAAGCATATTCCGAAAAATAGGCAGCCAGGTCGGCAGTTGTTCTTCGGTAGCGGCCATCAATAGGTGAAATTGCAGAAAGTGGAGTGAGTGTCATGAGTGATTTGAATTTTCTGCAAAGGTAACAAAATAAGAAAGATAATGATGTTGTAATGCTAAGAGGATGCTGACCAAACATCTGTGTAAATATTTTTTTGTTGGAAACTTTGTAATCTAAAAATGTTTCCATAGTTTTGACCAATCAAGTCAATGGGTCAAATAGATAGAATAATACAAGGTGGAGAGGAGCTGTTTTTAACAGCTGGTATAAAGAGCGTTACGATGGATGACATTGCCAAGCATTTGGGTATGTCAAAAAAAACCATCTACCAGTTCTTTAAGGATAAGAATGAATTGGTTATAGCTTTAGTTAAAAAGAAATTGCAGGAAGATGAAGATCAGATGTGCGCGCTGATTAGTAAATCGGGCAACGTGATTGAGGAAATGATCAATATGATGAAATGTTCAGAAGAGATTTTTTCAAGGATTAACCCAATTGTGATTCACGACTTGCAAAAATATCATCCGGATGCCTGGCAGCAATTCCAGGATTTTAAAGCAGGGGTGATAGTACGCACTTTGGAAGAACTGCTAATCAAAGGAATACAACAAGGTTATATACGCCCGGATATTGATGTTAAGATTATGGCGCGCATGCGGGTTATGCAGGTGGAGATGGGTTTTAACACCAATATTTTTCCGATAGCCGAATTTAACCCGTGGACGGTTCAATACCAGCTTTTGGAACACTTTAACTTTGGTATTTGTACCCTTAAAGGATTTAAACTTTTAGACGAATATAAAAATGTAACCGCTCATTAATTACTGCTGACATACGGTTGTCAAAACCCTGAGGCAAATTTGAAACAGAAACTAAACAATACAAAATACATACACAATTACTATGAGATATATATTTATAACAGCGACGCTAATTTGCAGCATTGTCTTTTCAGGCTTTGCGCAACAAGCCCCGCCGCCAAATACACCGGTGAGCTACAGCCTGGCCGATTGTATAAATTATGCATATACACACCAGGACTCTGTAAAAAACGCCGCTCTGGATGTTAGAAGTGCAGAGTACAAAGTGAAAGAAACCATTGCCACCGGTTTGCCGCAGGTTAACGGTTCTATTAGTTTTCAGGACTTTTTGAAAACTCCGGCTTCGTTAGCACCTGCAGGTATTTTTGCAGGTAAACCCGACTTTAATGCCCCCCTGGTACCACTGCCGTTTGGAGCTCTAAAGTACAATAATACTTATGGTTTAACCGCGAGTCAGTTATTATTTAGCGGAACTTTTTTGGTGGGTTTACAAGCAGCCAAGACTTTCAGGGAATTGTCGCAACGCAGTTTAACACGTTCAAAAATTGATATTAATGTATCGGTGACCAAAGCCTATTATCAGGTGCTGGTATCGGGCGAGCAGATCAAATTATTGGATGCCAATATTGAGCAGCTAAAACAAACCTTAGATCAAACTACTCAGCAAAATAAACAAGGGTTTGTTGAAAAGATTGACGTAGACCGCCTGTCAGTTCAATATAATAATCTTGTAACTAACCGGGACAATGCGCAGCGCGCTTTGGTGCTGAGCTCACAGATGTTAAAGTTCCAGATGGGTATGCCAATTGAGCAAGAACTGATATTGACTGATAAGCTGTCAGATGTAAATATTAACGGTGCAGCGCCAGCCGATGCCGGCGACACCAGTTTTGTTCAAAACCGTATTGAGTACAAGTTGCTGCAAACTAATATCACGCTAAATCAATTAGATGTAAAAAGTAAGAAAGCGGCTTATCTGCCCTCGGTACAACTAAACGGTGGATTTAATGAGGTGTTTCAAGAAAATCATGCGAAGTTTTTGTATAACAACGCCTATCCCAACAGCTTTATCGGTTTAGGTATAAATATACCAATTTTTAGTGGTGGGCAACGCACTGCGCAATTGCGTCAATCGCAAATAAGTGTCATGAAGGCGCAGAACGATCTGCATAATGCTGCTAATGGCTTTAAATTGCAGGCTAATTCGGCACGCATAACCTATGAAAACAGTATGCATTCGCTTGAAAATCAAAAGCGTAGCCGCGAGCTGGCGCAAGAAGTGTTGCGTGTAACCAAGATCAAATATCAGCAAGGTGTTGGCTCAAACATTGAAGTAACACAGGCCCAAACTGATTTGGAAAGCGCCGACAATCAATACATACAAGCACTATATAATGCCTTGATAAGCAAGGTAGACCTTGACAAAGCATATGCACGAATCAACTAAAACTAAACTTAACATAAACATGAAAAAATACATATACATACCGGCTTTATTATTGTTGGCTGCCTGCTCGCAAAAGCCTAAAGATAAAACAGCAGAACTGGCTGATCTGAAAAAGCAACAGGCCGACATTAATGCTAAAATAAGCGCATTAGAGGCACAGATGCCGCAGGATTCAAGTAAAAGTACCGATGTTAGCACCCTGGCATTAAAAAGCAGCACCTTTACTAACTATGTACAAATACAAGGTAAAATTGATGCACAGGACAACGTAATGGCTTATCCGCAATCTCCGGGTGTTATTACCGGTATTTATGCCAAGGTTGGCCAGCATGTAAGTAAAGGCCAGGTTTTGGTGCAATTAGATAATGCGGTGTTAAAGCAACAAATATCGCAGGCGCAGGCGCAAGCTGCTTTGGCTAAAACTTTGTTTGCTCGCCAAAAAAACCTGTGGGATCAAAAAATTGGTACCGAGGTTCAATTCCTCCAGGCACAAACGCAAATGCAAACCGCACAAAAAGCTGTTGACGCTTTAAGTCAGCAGGCAGATCTGTATCGTATTACCTCGCCAATAAGTGGTACAATTGACCAAATGGATTTAAAACTGGGGCAAGCCATTCAGCCGGGTGCTAATGGTATCCGTATTGTAAACGCCGACGTTTTAAAAGTTAAGGCCGATGTGCCAGAATCGTACTCAGGTGTTGTTAATCAAGGTAATAATGTAAACGTAGTTATTCCGGATGCTAACGACTCCTTAATGACTAAATTGACTTTCGCTGCTAAAGTTATCGACCCTACATCACGCAGTTTTGCTATAGAGGTTAGATTACCGCAACGCAAAACTCTGCGCCCTAATATGACAGCTATTTTGAAAATTGCCAGTTATAATAATCCTAATGCTATTGTGGTACCTGTTAAGGCAGTGCAGAAATCAGAGAACGGCGATTACGTATTCCTGAATAATGGCGGCACAGCTAAGAAGTTAAATGTAAAAGTGGGTAATACCTATAATGGCCAGTCTGAAATTTTATCAGGCTTAAAAGCAGGCGATGAGATCATCATTGACGGCGCAACCGACATCGAAGACGGTGACAAGGTTAAAGTGTTGAAATCTGCCAGTTACTAATAATTAACATTTGATCTGTCAATTATGAAAGATGTACACAAAGAGTTTGGCCCCTCAAGTTGGGCCATCGAAAATAAGACCGCCGTATATGTGCTTATTGCACTGATTACGGTATTAGGTCTGATAAGCTATAATAACCTCCCGAAAGAGAACTTTCCGGATATTGCCCAGTCGAAAGTATTTGTTACTACAACCTGGCTGGGGCAATCGCCTCAAAACGTCGAGAACCTGGTTACCCGCCAAATCGAGAAGCAGTTAAAATCGCTTAAAGGTTTGAAAAAAGTGACCTCAAACTCGGTGCAAAATGTGTCTATTATTACCGCTGAGTTTCAGGCTAACATTAATATTAAGGATGCCAAGATAGACGTAAAAGATGCGGTTGATAAAGCTAAGCAGGATTTACCGCAAGGTGATGCCAACCTGAAAGAGTCGGTGATCTCAGATATTAACGTTGCTGATTTGCCGATTCTCTATATCAATATTTCGGGTGATTACGATCTGAAGAAATTGAAGGAGTATGCTGACATTTTGAAGGATGAGATAGAAAGTTACCGCGAGATATCAAAAGTTGATGAGGTAGGCGCGTTAACGCCGGAGATACAGATTAACGTTGATTTGAATAAGATGGCCGCCGCGCAAATAAGTTTCGGCGACATTATCCAGGCGATAGGTAAAGAGAATATTCTGTCATCGGCAGGTACTGTTAAAACTGATGGTGTACGACGTACCATTGATATCAAGCAAGACTTTAAGAATGCCGATGAAATTAATGCCATGGCCATTAGGAACCCTAAAGGGCAGGCTGTTTATCTGCGCGATATTGCCGAAGTTAAAGATTCATTTTTGGAGCAGGAAAGTTACGCCCGTTTAAAAACGCCCAACAATCCTAATTTTAAAAATGTAATCACGCTCAACGTAAGCAAACGTGCAGGTGAAAACCTGATCGAAGCTTCGGACAAGATCAATAAACTGATCCTTGATAAAGAGAAAACCACTTTCCCTAAAGGCTTAAACATTACGGTAACCGGCGACCAGTCTGATAAAACGCGTACTACGCTTAATGATTTGATCAATACCATCGTTATTGGTTTCATCTTGGTGACTGTGATTTTGATGTTCTTCATGGGTACTACCAACGCGTTCTTCGTGGCACTTTCGGTACCGTTATCATGTTTTGTGGCATTCCTGGTAATGCCGGCGATTGGATTTACACTGAACATGATCGTATTGTTCTCCTTCCTGCTCGCGCTGGGTATTGTGGTGGATGACGCAATTGTGGTTATTGAAAACACGCACCGTATTTTTGACAACGGCAAAGTGCCTATTAAAGAAGCCGCAAAAATGGCTGCCGGCGAGGTGTTTCTCCCTGTGTTCTCTGGTACCATGACTACTTTGGCCCCATTCATCCCATTGGCGTTCTGGAACAGTTTGATAGGACACTTTATGTTCTTTCTGCCAATTACGCTGATTATTACTTTGTTGGCGTCATTATTAGTGGCATATATTATGAACCCTGTATTCGCGGTTGATTTTATGAAACCGCACGTACAAGGCGAGCATGATAACCCCAAATTTGACAGGAAAACACAACGTACCACAGCCATACTTGGCGGTTTAGCGGTATTAAGCTACCTGATGTTTTTTGCTGGTAAATGGACGATGGGCATGGGTAACGTTTTCTTACTGGCTACCGCGTTATACCTGCTGAATCATTTTGTGTTACTGAGAGCTATAGACAGCTTTCAGAATAACGTATGGCCCAAATTCCGCGACTGGTATGCTAAATGGCTGGAGCGCGCGGTACGTCGTCCAAAAACAGTTTTGTTTGGCACGTTTGGCCTGTTTATTCTCGCTTTTGTGATAAACCACTTCCTGGGTAAAACGCCGGTATTTTTCCCTTCTGGCGACCCTAACTTTGCCTATGTGTATATTACAATGCCTATAGGTACCGACCAGGCTACCACAAATGAGGTAACCAGGCAACTGGAAGAACGCGTTGCTAAAGCTGTTGAGCCTGACAAAGACGTAGTGTCGTCAGTAATATCTAACGTAACCAAAGGTGTAACTGATCCAACTGACGAAGATCAGGGCGATTACGAAAATAAGGGTAAAGTAACGGTTGCCTTTGTTGAGTTTGGTAAACGTGACGGCAAAGACACCAAGAAAATCCTGCAAAACATTCGTGCTGCTGTAGTAGGCGTTGTGCCAGGTGCAAAAGTTTCGGTAGCGCAGGAAAATAGCGGCCCGCCGGTACAAAAAGATATTAGTATTGAAATTATTGGCGATAACCTGGATACCCTGGTGAAAACCGGTAACCGTTTAAAAGCTTTCATTGCTAAACAAAATATCCCGGGTATTGAAAACCTTCAGGCCGACGTGCAAAGCGATAAACCTGAGATTGTATTTGATATTAACCGCGAGCGTGCAAACCGCGAAGGTATCAGCACCAAAGATATAACTGATGCATTGCAAGCTGCCGTATTCGGTATCCCGGTGTCTGATTTCAGAAACACCAAGGAGGATGATTACAAAATCCAGGTACGTGCAATGGAAAACCAGCGCAGCAATATTGACGAACTGCGGAATATGAAGATCACTTACCGTGATATGGGTTCGGGTGGTGCTATACGCCAGGTGCCTATTTCGGCCTTTACTGATGTAAGATATACCAATACTTTCAGTAATATCAAACACAAGCAACAACGCCGTGTGTTAACGTTAGGATCGAACGTTATTAAACCGTATAATCCTAACGATGTTAACGCAGCCATATTAACAGCCATTAAAGACTTTCAGAAACCAGACGACGTAATTATCCGTCAGGGTGGTGGTCAGGAAGATCAGATGGAAGCCGTAATATTCCTGGGTGGCGCTTTATTGACCTCGTTCGGTTTAATTTTGATCATCCTGATGATCCAGTTTAACTCTATTGGTAAAACGCTGATCATTATCAGCGAGATCTTCTTCAGTATCATCGGCGTATTATTGGGTGTAAGTTTAACCGGCCAAACCATGGCAATCGTAATGACGGGTATAGGTATCATTGCGCTGGCAGGGGTTGTAGTACGTAACGGTATATTATTGGTAGAGTTTACGGATATGCTGATTGAGCAAGGCGCCAATATTCATGACGCTGTAGTTGAAGCTGGCCATACACGTATGACACCGGTATTGTTAACTGCTACTGCGGCAATATTAGGTTTGATACCGCTTGCCGTGGGTTTAAATATCGACTTTGTAGGTATGTTTACGCATTTGGCGCCGCATATACACTTCGGCGGTGATAACGTAGCTTTCTGGGGGCCGTTAGCCTGGACAATGATCTTTGGTTTGGGTTTTGCAACCATTATTACGTTAATTGTAGTTCCATGTATGTACTTACTTCACTACAACATTAAACAAAGGTTTAAAAACAGAAAAAACAAAAATAAAGCTGTTGAACATGCGGTTGCCGAACCTGCACACTAAAAAGTTTTTTACTTGATAACGAAAAGGCCGCTTTCCAATGAAAGCGGCCTTTTTAATAGGTTATATTTATGATTTATTTCAATATAGATTATACAGCTGGCTTAAACACTATGTCAGTTTAGGAATGATTATTGCAACTTTATTCTTATAACAAAACTATCACTATGAAAAGCAGAATTGAAAAGCCGTTTTGGCAAACCATAGGTATTGGGGTATTGGCGGGTATGCGCTCTGCATCAGCTCCGGCCATTACAAGCTATATATTAAGTCATCACAAAACAAAGGCCCTGGCTAAATCAGGTTTGAGCTTTATGCAGACTAACGTTATAGCCAACGGATTAAAATACATGGCAATAGCTGAATTTATCGGCGATAAACTCCCAACCGCTCCTGATAGAGTCAAACCCGTGTCGATAGTTGCACGCTGCGTGTCAGGCGCTTTAGCCGGAGCTGGTATTTTTAAAGCCAGCGGTGGCAATGCCAGGCTGGGCGCTTTAATAGGCGCATCGGCCGCTGTAGCTTCAACTTACGGCAGTTTCTTTCTACGCAAAGCAACGGTTAAAGCCTCTGGCGTTATTGACCCAATTATCGGCGCACTTGAGGATGCGTTGGTGGTAGGTGCAGGCGTCGGCATAGCGCAGCTGGCTTAAAATGCATTAGAAAATCTTAATTTAAATGTAATTTGTGTATCAATTTTGTGCGTTTAAACACTTAAGCACCTTATTGTAAGTTATTAATGTAGAATATTTGATAATTTTGTTTAAATAGTCAGTTTTTGCATTTGGGAGTTATAATGAGTACAGTAGTTGATCAGCAAGACATTAAGCGTGAAAAGATATTAGAAGCAGCTTACCAGCGCTTTCTGCATTATGGTTATTCAAAAACCACAATGAATGAAATCGCCGGCGATCTGTCCCTGTCAAAAGCCTTGCTATATTACTATTTCCCCGATAAAAGCCAGCTCTATATTGCAGTGATGCGGAAGCTCGCCGGCGAATACATTCAAAACCTGGAAAACAAGCTCAACCAATTTAATACGCTCAAAGAAGCATTTGCCGCGCAGGTTGATTTGCAGCATAACTTTATTGTAAAAAACTATAATTTCTTTGATTTTTTCAGGGTAAATGAGCAGAATTTGCCCGATACCATCTGGGAGATTATTACTGAAATACGGCAGGCCGAATTGGTGTTATTAGCCGCCGCTATTCGTGTAGAGGAAGAGAAGGGACATATCAAACCGGTTGAAAATCCTGAACAGATTGTCGACCTTTTAATTGACGCCTTGCATGGAGTAAGGGTGAGCGCCGTGTCTCACAAAAAGGTAATGTTTCCGCAAAAAGAGCATTTAGATGAAATACATACCAAACGTTTACAACTGCTGGATATCTTTATAAAAGGGCTGACGTGTTAAGTTGTATAGACGACTGTCACCCCGCAGTCATAAAGAATATAGTGTAAGTTTAAACAGCTATTTATTGGTATCTTTGACTAAACTTTTTAGTTAGCAAATAATCGTATCAATATATAATTATTAAAGATACTTCTACAAAGTTAAGAGGTGATTGTTTTAGAGTGATTAAGCCGGTTTCAATTTATTGCAGCCGGCTTTTTTACTTTATGGAGCCAAGATATTAGTGGATATTCAAGTCTATCAAACTCCAGTTTTTTTGTTTGTCGACCTCGCCGCCGTTATATTTTAAAATGATCTTAAATTCAGTATTAATTTTCTCACCACTATCGTCTGTCGATTCAACAGACGATTGAATTACGTAAACGGAGTCTGATTGTTTACCGAACTGGTAATGTTCGTCAGAAAAGTTAGCGCTTGAAGATTTTAACGTCGGTTTGATAAATAATTTTGCCATAGCATAAGCGTCTTCGCTACCCGGCATGCCTTTAAAAAATTCAGGTTTGAGGGTCCCGCTTAAAAATATCTTAGCTATTATAGCCACCGCAACGGCGGCAAAAAACAGAAATAAAAATACGGCTTTATTACCGCTACGCTTTTTAGCAGCTTTTTGCTTTAAATACTGTTCAGACTTGTTTTTAGGAGAGGAGGGTATATTATTTGCCATGCAAGATATAATTAATTAGAGGTAAAAATCTATGCCTCAAAATTAAATATAAAAGGCATTTTCGCAAGGGCTAATAACAGACTGTCCGCCCATTGTCCACCGCAAATGCTAAATGTTTTACGCCTTGCTTAACCAAAAAATAAATAGGAGATAAAGATAGCGGTGATAATGCCAAAAAAATCGGCTATGAGCATGGCTGGTACTGCATACCTGGTTTTTTTTACGCCTACAGCGCCGAAATACAGCGCTACAATGTAAAATGTTGTATCGGCGGTACCGTACAAAACGCTTGATAAATGTCCCACAAAGCTATCGGCGCCAAATGTTTTTAAGTTATCCAACATCATAGCGCGGGCTCCTGAACCGCTAAGCGGTCGCAAAAAGGCTATAGGCAGCACATCTGTAAAACGGGTATCAATATTAAAATGACTAAAAATCCATTTTAAGCCATCGCCCAGGTAACCAACGGCGCCGCTGATGCGAAACATGCTTACGGCTGCTAAAAGCCCCACCAGGTAAGGAATAATTTTTATTGCTACGTCAAAACTTTCTTTAGCGCCATCAATAAATGCCTCAAACACGTTAATCTTTTTGCGTAGCCCGCCAAGTATAAATAGTACAGGCAAACCAAATAGTACCAGGTTACTGAATATTTTAGACACTTCACTTATCTCGTCGTGTGTCAAATAGCGGCTGAAATAAAATACCAGCGCTGCGATAAACGCTGTAATGCTGCCCAACCAGGCAAGTATCACTTTATCAAACAGATTTATCTTCTGTTTTATAGCCACTACAATAAGCCCAGCAAGAGTTGCTACATAGGTAGCAATAATGCACGGAATAAAAATATCGCTAGGATCTTTGGAATGATAAATTGCCCGCTGCGCTATAATGGCTATAGGTAACAAGGTTAATCCTGAGGCGTGTAACACCAGGAACATGATTTGTGCGTTTGAAGCTGTCTCTTTGTCCTGGTTTAACTCTTGCAGCTCCTTCATCGCTTTTAAACCGAATGGTGTAGCGGCATTGTCCAGCCCCAAAAGGTTAGCCGAATAGTTCATCATCATCTGCCCCACTGCAGGGTGATCTTTAGGTACTTCAGGAAACAAACGGTTAAAAAATGGACTCACTACGCGTGACATAAAATTGATAGCGCCCGCCCTTTCGGCAATTTTTAATATGCCTAAATAATACGCCATAATTCCAACTAATGGTAAAGCGATATCCATAACTGCAGATTTACTGGCATCGAACGTGCCGTCAACCATCAATTTAAATATTTCAGTATCGCC
Organism: Mucilaginibacter ximonensis; assembly: GCF_042686265.1. Lineage (NCBI taxonomy): Bacteria > Pseudomonadati > Bacteroidota > Sphingobacteriia > Sphingobacteriales > Sphingobacteriaceae > Mucilaginibacter > Mucilaginibacter ximonensis. The sequence goes on along the minus strand of NZ_JBHUPD010000001.1, from coordinate 1,500,463 downwards.
AAAAAATATCAGCTTAACTAAGCCAATAACAAGTGAAATAACAAAGAAGGCAATCCAGATATAATTTAAAGCCATGCGAGATTGGTAAGATTATGCAAGTGTGAAAATATGCAATTTGGTTTGATAAACTTATTATTGCATTTAAAAATCGGCGAAAGCTGTTTTATTATCCCGAAAAGGTCATGTTTAAAATTACACTAATGTTGCTTTTTGACTAATTTTCATGATTCAAAAGTTATAACTTAGCACACTTCTTTACAAATATTATGGCTACTACTATCAATTTAGAGCGTGTGCATGGCGATTTTGGCTTTGCCGCGAGTGATGAGAATGGACATACCGTACAAATGGACAGCAGCCCCGAAAGCGGCGGTCAGAATTTTGGTGTACGCCCTATGCAAATGTTATTAATGGGCCTGGGTGGCTGTTCGGCCATTGATGTAATCAGCATCTTGAAGAAACAACGTCAGGATATCATTGACTATAAGATGGTGATTAAAGGCGATCGCGAAGCAGGGGTTGAGCCATCATTATGGAAAGATGTTACGATCGAGTTTCATTTATACGGTAATATCGACCCGGACAAGGCGAGCCGTGCGGTTGAACTGTCTGTAAATAAATATTGTTCGGTAGCGGCTACCTTGGAAAAAGCCGGCGCCGGTATTAAAACGCAGGTGTTTGTACATCCTGCTGAGGCTAAATAAAAAAATAAATTAATTAATTAATGTCATCTCAATTAGACCCAATAACCCAGGCTATACGTATTCAAACCGAAAAAACCCGGCAACGGGAACATTCTACGCCACTATATTTAACCAGCAGCTTTACTTTTGATGATGCTGATACTATGCGCGCTGCTTTCGCCGGCGAAAATGAAGATAATATTTACAGCCGTTTCAGCAATCCGAATGTTGATGAGTTTATTGCGAAAATGTGTGTTTTGGAAGGGGCTGAAGATGGTTTTGCAACCGCCAGTGGCATGGCTGCAGTGTTTGGCAGTTTCTTTGCGTTGCTGCAGCAGGGCGATCATTTGATTTGTTGCAGTTCGGTTTTTGGTAGTACCTATACTATTGTTACCAAGTATCTTCAACGTTATGGCATTGAGCATACGCTGGTGCCCGCCAATGATGAAGCTGCCTGGGAAGCTGCTGTAAAGCCAAACACCAAAATGGTTTACCTGGAAACGCCTACTAACCCGCAATTAGAGGTTTTAGATTTGGAGTGGGCCGGCAAATTCTCTAAAAAGCATAACCTCATTTTAAATGTAGATAATTGCTTTGCGACACCTTTGCTGCAAAAACCTATTGAATACGGTGCCGACCTGCTAGTGCACTCTGCTACTAAATGGATTGATGGCCAGGGCCGTGTGCTGGGGGGGATTGTTTTGGGGCGTAAAGATCTGATCAATGAAATCTATCTGTTTTGCCGTAATACAGGACCCTCATTATCACCGTTTAATGCCTGGGTACTTAGCAAAAGCCTGGAAACATTAGATGTCCGTATGACACGTCATTGCGAAAATGCTTTGGCTGTTGCCAAGGCTCTCCAAAGTAATCCTGAAGTTGCCTGGGTAAAATACCCGCTGCTGGAAGGCCATCCTCAATTTGATATAGCTGAAAAACAGATGAAAATGGGTGGTGGTGTATTTTGCATGGAATTGAAAGGCGGCGTAGAAGCGGGTCGTAAATTCCTGAACGCGCTTGAATTACTTACTGTAACCGCTAACCTTGGCGATTCACGCAGTATTGCGTCGCACCCTGCCAGTACCACGCATTCTAAATTAAGCAGTGCAGAACAACTGGCTGTCGGTATAACACCGGGTTTAATTCGCATATCCACAGGTCTTGAAAAAGCTGAAGATATCATTGCGGATATCACTCAGGCATTGGCGAAAAGTGCGAGCTAGTATGCTTATATCTTAATCATATCATACAAAACTGTATATTTTTAAGGGCAATGATAATTCATTGCCCTTATTTGTTAGCGGTTGTATTACAGTAAGTTTAGTTGGTTTTGCGCCTTATGGCATTGCAATTGCCTTTAGTGGGTAACATTTGCTCTTTTAGAGCATATTACAACAAAAACAACAACTATGAAAACAAATTTAACAAAAGCCGTTCTGATGGCGACAGGCATCCTGTTAGGCGGTAGTGCTTTTGCGCAAAACACCGACTCTGGCAATGCGCAGTATGTTCCGCCTTTTTCTCCCAGCAGTTCTTTTCGTACCTGGTCAATTGGTGTAAACGCCGGCATCTTAAGTAGTTATACTCCTTTCGCCGGCTATAACGCCGATTACCACCGTGGAGATATCAAATTGGGCTATGGTGCTTACATTAAAGACCAACTTAGTCATTCGTGGGGCATACAGGCTGATTTCCTTAGAGGTGAAGTAGCTGGGCACCAAGCTGATTTTGGATCATTAGGCGCATTTAAAACAAAATTAAGCTGGGCTGGCGATATAGTAGGCAACTTTACATTTGCTAATATAAGCTGGCGTAATCAACAAAACGGGATACAATTATACGGAATTGGTGGTGTTGGTTATGAGCAATATCAGGCTACCAGTACGCTTGCAAATGGCAGTACTGTTCTGGCTGCCAAAGACAAAAGTTTTTATTTCCCGGTTGGTGCGGGGATAAAATTTCAACTATCTCAAGGTGTAAATCTTGACTTAGGTTATACTGTTCATTTTTCAAATGCTGATAATGTGGATGGCTATGCTGCTAATGGTAATAATGACAAATATGGCTACGCGCACGCTGGTTTGGAATTTGCCCTTGGGGCCAAATCAAAACCACAGATGGCAGCGCACAATCCGGTTGCATCTATGCGCCATGAGTATGTAGTGGCTGAGCAAAATCTGCAGTCTGAAGTTGATGCACAGAAAGCTCAGAATGCACAGTTAAGAAGCGATTTGGATGCTACAAAAGCAAGTTTGGCTGCTACTAATGCTAATCTGGCTAAATTTACCGCTGACGAAGATGGTGATGGCGTTCCGGATTTCTTTGATAAATGCCCTGGTACTCCGGCTGGTGTTAAAGTTGACGGTTCAGGCTGCCCGCTTCCTGTCGCTCCGCCTGCCAAAGTTATTATTACTGAAGAGGATAGAAGAATTGTTAGAGAGGCCATTAAAAACCTGGAATTTGACTTTGGTAAAGCAACTATACGCGCACATTCATATCCAACGTTAGAGAGAGTTGCCAGGTTACTGATTGATAAAAACTTCAGTTTGAAACTTGCCGGTCATACCGATAATGTTGGCTCAGACGATGCTAATATGCGATTATCAAAAGATCGTGCTGAATCAGTTAAATCGTTCCTGGTAAGCAAAGGTGCTAATCCATCACGTATAGAGGCCACCGGTTATGGCGAAACTCAACCTATTGCAAGTAATAAAACTGCAAAAGGCCGTCAGATGAACCGTCGTGTTGAATTCACATTGTTTTAATCTGCATAAAAGCCGAAATTAAAAAAGCCCGTTCGTTATTAACGAACGGGCTTTTTTAATTTGATGTCAATTAGTTATATACAAATTCGCCAAACTCAGAGCGGATGGTCACTTGCTTTTGCCCGGCCACCTCAACGCGTCCAATTACGCGTGCATCTACACCGAAGCTTTTAGAAATTTGAATCAGATCTACAGCAATTTCGTGCGGCACGTACAGCTCCATCCGGTGCCCCATATTGAATACCTTATACATTTCCTGCCAGCTGGTTTTTGACTCCTGATGGATGAGTTTGAACAATGGTGGAATAGGAAACAGGTTATCCTTAATAATATGAAGGTTATCTACAAAGTGCAGCACTTTGGTTTGGGCGCCGCCGCTGCAATGTACCATACCATGGACCTGGCTCCGGTATTTATCTAATATTTGCTTAATGACAGGAGCGTAGGTACGGGTAGCTGACAGTACCAGTTTACCTGCAGTAACCATTTCTCCCTTGCCAATTTCAATCGGATCTGTTAAATTCTTTGTACCTGAAAAGATTAATTCATCCGGAATAGCAGCATCATGGCTTTCAGGGTATTTTTGGGCAATGGTTTTGTTAAATACGTCATGACGGGCAGAGGTCAGTCCGTTTGAGCCCATACCGCCGTTGTACTCTTTCTCGTAAGTAGCCTGACCGTATGAGGCTAAACCAACAATTACGTCACCCGGCTGAATGCGGTCATTTGAAATGACGTCTTCACGTTTCATGCGGCAGGTAACCGTCGAGTCGACAATTACGGTGCGTACCAGGTCGCCTACGTCGGCGGTTTCACCGCCGGTTGAGTAAATGCCAATGCCGGCTTCGCGCAGTTCGGCCAGGATCTCTTCGGTACCATTAATAATAGCGGCAATCACTTCGCCCGGTATGAGGTTTTTATTGCGGCCTATGGTTGACGACAGCAGGATATTGTCCGTTGCGCCAACACAAAGCAGGTCGTCCAGGTTCATGATGATGGCGTCCTGCGCAATGCCGCGCCAAACCGAAATATCGCCGGTTTCTTTCCAGTAAGTATAGGCTAGTGATGATTTGGTGCCTGCACCATCAGCATGCATAATGTTGCAATAGTCAGGGTCGCCGTTCAGTATATCGGGGATAATCTTGCAGAAAGCTTTCGGGAAAATGCCTTTGTCTATATTTTTAATTGCGTTGTGTACGTCGTCTTTGGAGGCCGAGACGCCTCGCTGGTCATATCGTTGTGAAGAAGCCATGGGCAAATATACGCTTAATTATGAAACCCTATTGATTGAAAAAGCGCTTGAAATGCGTTGTACTGTTTCACTTGAAATATGAAACACTTTGAAACAGTAAAATTGGTTAAAATACTGATAATAAACCATATAACTAAATGTTGTGAAACACTTTGAAACAGTAGTAAAGCTTTAACTTAATTGTATTAAATTATTGAATTTAAGTGTTTTAAGCTATTTTTAAAAATCGGGCAAAAAATGAGTGAAACACCTTTGGTGAAACACTTTGAAAGTGAAAAACCCTCTTCGCCTTCGGCGAAAGAGAGGGCGGTCCGTCCGTCAGCTGATGAAGCAGACCGGGTGAGTCCCGGCGAAGCGACCGCCCCGAAGACTCACCCCGACACCGTTTCTCTCGTCAACCCTTTCTTCGCTGCGTGTAAAGAGGGTCTTGTAAATGCTATTTAACAAAAAAGCCTTCCGTCGGCTGACGAAAGGCTTTCCTTATTATTTAATAAATAACAACTCTCTAAACTTAGGCAGCGGCCATAGCGAGTCGTCAACCAGTTGCTCCAGTTTGTCTACATGGTAACGTATTGGCTGGAAGTATGATTTAACTTTCTCGTCGTAAACAATGGCTTTTTCGCGCAGATCCTCAATTTCATTGGCTTTTTTACGCTCGGCAACCATGGCATCGCAGTTTGATTTGATGAAATTAATGTGTTCGGCCAGTTTATTGATAATGTCAATTTGTACCTGGTAGGTTGATTTATCCAGACCCAGATCTTTTAAACCTCTGGCGTTCTCAATTAGTTTGCTTTGGTACTCAACCGCGCTGGGGATGATGACGTTCATCACCAGCTCGCCCATTACCCGGGCCTCGATCTGTAATTTCTTATAGAAAGAATCAAGTAATATCTCATGGCGGGCATGCGCTTCGCGGCGGGTGTAAACGCCGGTTTCTTCATATAATATCTCTGATTTTTCAGAGATCAGCGCATCCAGTGCTTTTGGTGTGGTTTTGATGTTAGACAAACCGCGGCGCTCGGCCTCTTTTTCCCACTCCTCGCTGTAGCCGTTGCCTTCAAAGCGTATGCTCTTAGATTCTTTGATGTATTTTTTCAATACCATTAATAAGGCAACGTCTTTTTTCTCGCCCTTGCGTAAAATTTTATCTACATCATACTTGAATTTCTTCAGCTGGTCAGCTACGATCATATTTAATATAGTCATCGGGCTGGCTGAATTGGCCGAAGAACCCACTGCCCGCAACTCAAACTTATTGCCGGTAAAGGCAAACGGCGAAGTGCGGTTGCGGTCTGTATTATCCTTTAATATCTGCGGAATTTTAGGAATGCCCTGCCATAGCAAAGCTTCGTCTTTAATTTTTTTGCTGATGCGTGAAGTTTCAATCTCGTCTAATAATTCGCTTAGCTGGCTACCCAGGAAAATGGATATAATAGCCGGAGGGGCCTCATTAGCACCCAAACGATGATCATTGTTAACTGACGCAATTGATGAGCGTAACAGGTCGGCATGTTCATATACCGCTTTAATGGTATTGACAAAGAAAGTCAAAAACATCAGGTTGTTTTTAGGTGTCTTGCCGGGCGACAAAAGGTTTTTACCCGTATTGGTAATCATCGACCAGTTGTTGTGCTTGCCCGAACCATTAATACCCGCATACGGTTTCTCATGGAGCAATACCTTAAAGTTATGGCGCTTGGCTACGCGGTCCATTAAATCCATCAGTAATTGGTTATGGTCTATAGCCAGGTTGATCTCTTCGTAAATGGGCGCGCACTCAAATTGCGATGGCGCAACCTCATTGTGCCGCGTCTTTAAAGGTATACCTAATAATAATGACTCAGTTTCCATATCCTGCATAAATGCATACACGCGCTCAGGGATCGATCCAAAATAATGGTCTTCCAGCTGCTGGTTTTTGGCAGACATGTGGCCAAACAGGGTACGGCCGGTCAGGTAAAGATCCGGGCGGGCATTAAATAAAGCTAAGTCGACTAAAAAATATTCCTGTTCAATACCCAATGAGGCATTTACTTTTTCAATGCTTTTATCAAAGTAGTGGCAAACATCAACTGCAGCTTTGTCAAGCGCGCTTACCGCCTTTAATAAAGGTACTTTGTAATCCAGCGCCTCGCCGGTGTATGACACGAACACGGTAGGAATACATAAGGTACGCGCCATAATAAAGGCAGGCGACGATGGATCCCAGGCGGTATAACCCCGTGCCTCGAAAGTATTACGGATACCGCCGCTCGGAAAGCTTGACGCATCGGGCTCTTGTTGCGCCAATGCATCACCCGAGAAAACCTCTATAGCGCCGCCATCGGGTGTGGGCTCAAAAAACGAGTCGTGTTTTTCAGCAGTAGTGCCGGTTAATGGCTGAAACCAGTGCGTATAATGCGTAGCGCCTTTACTTAAGGCCCAGGCTTTCATAGCAGTTGCTACGTGTTCTGCCATATCCCGGGGAATAGGTTCGCCTTTTTCTATTGAGTTTACTATACTATTATATGCTTCTTTTGACAGAAGCTCTTTCATTTTTTTAATATCAAACACGTTTGAACCAAAAAAGTCAGAAATTTTGGTAGAAGGTGCTTTTGTTTCAGGAATTGTACGTGTTAGCACCGCTTGAAGCGCTTGAAAACGAATATTAGGCATGTTATGCGATTTATTTTTGATGGTTTACATCAAAAATAGAATTATCTATCATAAATAAAGACTAATTACCCGACGAATTACAAAAGATTGGTGTTTTTCTTTGATTTTTTGTTTTGGCTGATAATTATTGAAAAATATTGATCGAAAAACGTCGATTTTTTAAATTTTTTGTTTTTAAAACCGCTTTTTGCGAAGAAATTTTGATTTTTAGCCGATCTGTAACCCTGTAAATTGCCTTTTGTTTGGTTTTTTTTGAAAAAATCGAAATAAAAAATTACATAATTTTAATTCACTATGGATTTACTATTGAAAATTATTCAAAAAACCGATTAAATAATTGTTAAATTTTATATTTTTTGTAAAAAACAGATTTTTTATGCCATTTTTTTAAACAAACTATTGTTTTTTATGATTTCGGTCTATATTTTTATGAAAATATTAACAAAGTGATATTTCAAAAGCGATATTGCTAATGTTTGATAGAAAAAATTGCAACAACACTTATAAATTATATAGTAAAGAAAGAATCACATTTAACTAATTCTCTAAATCAACAAACAAAATGAAAGTAAAAACACCAAAATTCACCCTGCTAAGCGCGTTTCGCGGATTGACGAGGGAAAAATGGGCGCTGGGTGCGACCATTTTAACTGGAAAGATGATTGGCTTAGGCTTGGTAGTGGCAGCAATGTTTACTATTCCTGGTTTATTGCCTACTGCAGCACACGCTGCTACGGCTGCTCCAAAACCAACTGATCTGGAAACTTCGATCGCCAATTCGATAAATACAGTTTGGACATTGGTTGCAGCGTTTTTAGTATTTGGTATGCAAGCTGGTTTTGTAATGCTTGAGGCTGGCTTTGCCCGCAAGCGCGAAACGGTGAACGTGTTAATGGAGTGTATATATGATACCTGCCTTTGCGGTATTTTATTTTATGCTGTAGGTTATGCTTTCATGTTTGGTCATGGAAACGGTTTTATTGGTTGGGGTGGTCCTGACGGTAAAAACTGGTTCTTCCTTCAAAATACTCCTGCTACTTACGAAGCTTATGGTGTTCCAATCCTGGCACACTGGATCTTCCAATATGCATTTGCTGATACCTGCTCAACCATCGTATCAGGCGCAATGATTGGCCGTACAAGCTTCCGTGGCGATATTTTATACTCTATCGGTATTACTGGTTTCATTTACCCAATTATCGGTCACTGGGCCTGGGGTCCGGATGGTTGGTTAGTAACTATGGGTTCTGCAACCGGTTTCTTACCATCATTAGGTCAGGGTTTCCGCGATTTTGCCGGTTCAACAGTAGTACACACCATAGGTGGTATAGCGTCATTGGCAGGTGCAGTGGTATTAGGCCCACGCTTGGGTAGAATCTTTGCCCGCGACGACAAAGAAAAAGGAGGCATGCCACCGGGACACAATATGGCATTGGCTGCTGTAGGTACTTTTATATTATGGTTTGGCTGGTATGGCTTTAACCCTGGAAGTACTTTATCAGGTATGGACGTGCAAGGTATCGGCCGTGTTGCTGCTAACACTACACTGGCAGCTTGCTCTGGAGGTATGATGGCTATGTTGGCCGGCTTATGGTGGGGCAAAACCAAAGGTAAATTTGATTTGGGTTATACCCTGAACGGTTTATTAGGTGGCTTGGTTGCTATTACCTGCCCTTGCTACTGGGTAAGCCCGCTTGGCGCGCTGTTATTAGGTGCCGTTGCCGGTTTCTTAGTGTATTTCGCGATGAACTTTATAGAGTGGTTACGTATTGACGACCCGGTAGGCGCTGTATCTGTGCATGGAGCTTGCGGTATCTGGGGTACACTTTCATTAGGTTTATTTGCTTCAGGCCAATATGGTGTAACCGGCGTATTTGCTCCGGACAATAGCGCTCCGGTAACCGGATTATTCTATGGCGGTGGTACCAGCGTTTTAGCTGCACAAGCAATAGGTACATTTACTATAGCCATTGCAGTATTTGCAGTAACCTTTATCATGATGAAAGTGATTAATGTATTACCGCATCCTTGGAAACTGCGTATCGAAGAAGAAGGTGAGCTTGGTGTTGGCGGTATTGACATCTTTGATCACGGTATGGAGGTATATCCAAATACTGATGAAGATATCAGCTTAAGCGGCCTTTTTGACAAAGGTGCTAAAGTAACTGCTTAAGGATTTGAACATATTTAACCCTTGTGCGGCTGGTAATGGCCACGCTATTACTTAACCGTACAAGGGTTTGTTATATCCAGATTATTCTATCATATACCCTGCCATTTTGGTAGGAATGGAGTGCGCTGTCGATACGATGTATAAATGCAAGTAAATGAATGTCAGATGCTTAATTATTAATAAAAATAATGGCAACCTCTTTGTAAATGTGTGTCAATAATTAAATAACAATAAATATCAAATCAACAAACACAACAAATTATCAATTAACACTTATCAATTAAATCATGAAAAAACTATTACTATTAGTCCTTGGTGTATCTGCATTTAGCTTAGCTTCAAAAGCGCAGGACACGGTAAAAACTACCAGCGATGCTCCATTGGTTATTTCAGGCTCGGCCGACGTTTATTATAAATATGATTTCTCAGGACACCCAAATATTCCAACCAGCTTTGCTTCCGATCAAAATTCATTCTCAATAGGTATGTTTGACCTGGCCGCTAAAAAGAAAGTGGGTAAAGCATCTTTCCTGGGCGAGATATCTTTTGGTCCGCGCGGTCAGGAGCAATCATTGCCAACAGGCCCTTCTGGTCAGTACTACCACATCCAAAACTTAAACGTTTCTTACGATGTGACTGATAACTTCAACTTAGCAGGTGGTTACTTTGGTACTTTTGTAGGTTATGAAGTAATCTCTCCGGTAGGAAACTTTAACTATTCAACTTCATACCTGTTCACGGCCGGCCCGTTCCAAAACGCTGGTGTTAAAGCTACTTATACCTTCTCTCCGGCTGCAAGCTTAATGGTTGGTATTTTTAACGATCAGTGGAATGTTTATTCTACAAATGTGGTTACCAGTGGTGGTACTTCAATAGGCAAGATCAATACCTTTGGTGCACAATTAATGGTTGCCCCGGTTAAAGGATGGACCGCCTATGTAAATTTGTTAACTGGCCCAACTTCAGGTACTATTGTTGACTTAACCACTGCTTACCAAATCACTGACGCTTTCAAATTAGGCTTAAACGCTGCTGATAAAACCGGTAAAGGCGCTGCAAACTATAAAGGTGCAGCCTTATATCCTCAACTGGCGGTATCAAAAGCTGTAACTTTCGGTTTAAGAGGCGAGTACTTTAAACAAGACGTAACCGGTGGTACTGACATCACTGCGTTAACCTTAACTGCTAACATCAAATCTGGCCCTCTTACTTTCATTCCGGAAGTTAGACTGGATGGCGGTAAAGACAAGATCTTTACTGACAAAGATGGTGCGCCAACCAAAACTGCTTCTCAATTCTTGTTAGCTGCGGTTTACGCATTCTAAGATACCCTGTTTTATAAATTTTAGTAAAAAATGAAGCTGTCCCGCCGAAAACGGGGCAGCTTTTTTGTTTGAAGTGGATTTTGCAAAATTATCAATTGCAATAAAGTTGCATTATTTAATAAAAGTGATTAATAAAATGTCTGATTATTGACAATAAAATAGTTTAATTGCAATTGTGTTGCAAAATTACTAAAAAGCAATATTGTTGCAACAACTAATGTTTTGAAAACGTTATTTGATTAAACTTTAAATTTTAATCACTATGTTAATTTCAAACTTTAATTTGTACAAGGACGAGTGGCTCGAACTTGTATTTGCCAAACGAAACAAAGAATACGGCGCTTATTACATTCGCCAGCATTACTCACAAATTGTAGTTAAATCATTTGTTATCGGCGTGTTTGGTGTGGCGGTACTGGTAGGGGTAATTGGAGCGATTATCAAAACCAAGCCGGCATTTGACAGAATAGTCGAGGTGAAAACCACCGATTTTTTGTACAAAGTACCCCCGGCAGCAAAACCACAACCGCCTAAACCAAAAGTTGAAATCCAAAAACCTGCCGCTGCTAAAGCCGCAGCACCGGTAAATATGATTAAAAATTTGCCGCCGGTTGTAACGCAGGACCTTTTAGCGCAGGAGCCGCCCAAAATTGAAGATCTGAATAAAACTGCTGTTGGTCCGGTTGATATAAAAGGCGCCGGTACCGGCACCTCAGGCGGCGACGGCACCGACAAAAAATCGATTGTTTCCGGAACAGGGTACGGTGATGCGAATAATACGGAAGCGCTGCACGTTGCCGAGATTATGCCGCAGCCTGTTGGAGGCGAGGCCGCCTGGTCGAAATTTTTGCAATCTAATCTGCGTTTCACCGATAAAGCGCTTGAAAATCAGGTAAGCGGCAAGGTGTTCGTGACCTTTATTATTGAAAAAGACGGATCAATATCCAATATACATGTAGAACGCGGGCCGGGGTTTGGTTTGAATGAGGAGGCTGTGCGCGTTTTAAAATTAGCTAAGCCCTGGAAACCCGGTATGCAAAACGGGCGCGCCGTGCGTGTGCAGCTAACCTTGCCGGTGAATTTTATGTTAGGAGATTAATGCACAATTGAAAGGTAAAAGCATAAAGCTTAAGGCGAAGATAAAAGGTAAAAGCAAGTAACATTATTCGGGTATTTCTTGACTTTCTGCTTTTGACTTTCTGCTTTAAGCTTTCTGCTTTCCGCTTTTTTCCCTACTTTTGCGCATCCTTTCATCAAATAACACAACATTGGAGACGCAGGAACTTACCACCGTTGAAACCGCCAAAGATTTAGGCTTACTCCCAACCGAATACGAACGCATTATTGAAATATTGGGCCGTGTGCCCAACTTTACCGAGCTATCAATTTTCTCGGTAATGTGGAGCGAGCACTGCTCATACAAAAACTCAATAACCTGGCTAAAAACTTTACCTAAAGATGGCCCGCGCATGCTGGCTAAAGCCGGCGAAGAAAACGCAGGGTTGGTTGATTTAGGCGACGGCATAGGCTGCGCTTTTAAAATTGAATCGCATAACCACCCATCGGCTTTGGAACCGTATCAAGGTGCAGCTACCGGCGTTGGCGGTATTAACCGGGATATTTTTACCATGGGCGCACGCCCAATCGCGCAATTAAACTCATTGCGTTTTGGCGACATCACTTTAGATAAAACCAAATGGTTAATTAAAGGCGTTGTTAAAGGCATCAGCCATTATGGCAATGCCTTTGGTATACCAACTGTTGGCGGCGAGTTGTTTTTTGACGATTGTTATAATATCAACCCATTGGTTAATGCTTTCTCGGCAGGTATTGTTAAAGCCGGCGAAACGGTGTCTGCAACCTCATATGGTGTAGGTAACCCGGTTTACATCGTAGGTTCGGCTACGGGCAAAGATGGTATTCACGGTGCGGCGTTCGCCTCAAAAAATATTACCGAAGATTCTGTGAACGATTTACCGGCCGTACAGGTAGGCGACCCATTCCAGGAGAAATTATTATTAGAAGCTACACTTGAGGTGATCAAAACAGGCGCCGTTGTAGGTATGCAGGATATGGGCGCGGCAGGTATTATCTGCTCAAACTCTGAAATGTCTGCCAAAGGCGAGCACGGTATGCGTATCAACTTAGATGCCGTGCCAACCCGCCAGCCTAACATGAAACCTTTCGAAATTTTGTTGTCAGAGTCGCAGGAGCGTATGTTGATCGTGGTTCACAAAGGCCGTGAAAAAGACGTTGAAGCTGTATTTGATAAATGGGATCTGAACTGCGCCATTATTGGTGAGGTAACTAATACTAAACGCCTGGAATATTATGCAGGCGGCAAACTGGTTGCTGATGTGCCTGCCGATGATTTGGTACTGGGCGGTGGCGCTCCGGTTTACCAGCGCGAATACAAAGAGCCTGCATATTTTGCAGAAAATCAGAAATTTAAAATTGAAGATATCGCCGAGCCTGAAAATTTAGTTGACGTGGCCGAGCATTTAATAGCTCACCCTAATATTGCCTCAAAACGTTGGGTTAGCGATCAGTATGATTCAATGGTAGGTGTATCAACAATGACTACCAACCGTCCAAGCGATGCTGCAGTAGTTAACGTTATCGGCACGAATAAAGCCATTGTGATAACCGTTGATTGTAACTCGCGTTACGTATATGCCGATCCTGAAAAAGGTACCTCAATTGCAGTTGCCGAAGCTGCACGTAATATTACCTGCGCCGGTGGCGAGCCAGTGGCAATTACCAACTGCTTAAACTTTGGTAACCCTTACGTTCCTGAAGTTTACTGGCAGTTTGTAGGCGCTATTAAAGGTATGGGCGAAGCTTGCCGTAAATTTGAAACCCCGGTAACCGGTGGTAACGTTAGTTTCTATAATCAATCTACTGACGACGGACCGGTTTTCCCGACCCCGACTATCGGTATGCTGGGTGTGATGGATGATATCTCAAACATCATGACGTCAGACTTTAAACAGCCTGATGATCTGATCTATTTGATCGGCGAATCTGTTAATGATATTGCATCGTCACAATACTTAGCTTCTTATCACAAAGTATTGGCTGCTCCGGCGCCGTACTTTGATCTGGAGAAAGAATACGCAATGCACCAGGTAGTAAAACAACTGATTCAACATAAAGTAATCCAGTCGGCACATGACGTTGCTGATGGTGGTTTGTTTATCACCTTGGTTGAGTCGTCATTGCCAAATGGCTTAGGTTTCGAGATCGCTTCTGATGCTAATATCCGTAAGGATGCATTCCTGTTTGGCGAAGCGCAGGGCAGGGTAGTAGTGAGCGTTGCTGCTGCCGATCAGGAACGTTTTATTGAAATGATGGCTACCAGCGAGGTTGAATTTAGCTTGTTAGGCACTGTTACAAACGGTTATATGCATGTTGATGAACAATCATTTGGCCACGTTACTGATGTGAAACTGGTTTATGACAACGTATTGCATAGTATATTAGGCGAATAAATGGATAAAAGAGTTGTCATTCTGAGCATAGCGAAGAATCTTATACGATCTGCTAGTTGCTTTTATAAGATTCTTCGCTATGCTCAGAATGACAATTTTTGTATAAAGCGACCACGATTTTATGCTGAAAATTAACCGGGTACATCATATAGCGATTATTTGCTCTGATTACGAAAGATCAAAGCATTTTTATACGCAGATACTCGGTTTTAAGATCATCGCTGAAAATTATCGCGCGGAGCGCAAATCATACAAGCTTGATCTGGCAGTGGGCAACCTCTACCAGATTGAGCTTTTTTCTTTCCCTGATCCCGCGAAGCGCCCGTCGAGACCGGAGGCTGCAGGCTTACGTCATTTAGCTTTTGAGGTAGATAATATTGATAAAGCAATAGCCGCTATTACTGCCGATGGCGTAGAGGTCGAGCCGATACGTGTGGACGAGTTTACCGGCAAGCGCTTTACTTTTTTTGCTGACCCGGATGGTTTGCCAATAGAATTTTACGAGCGATAAGCGCATTGGCTGTCATGCTGAGGCTCTCGAAGCATGAGGGCAAAGGCCTTCGCTGACCCTTCGAGTGCCTCAGGGTGACACCCTTTTTCTTATCTTCGCACAATGTTCCGCTTTAAACAATTTAACGTCGACCAAAGCAACTGCGCCATGAAGATCAATACCGATGGCGTGTTGCTGGGTGCTTTGGTTGAAGCAGATCAACCCAAAACTATACTGGATATTGGCACCGGCACCGGCGTTATTGCCCTGATGCTGGCACAGCGTTTTCCTGAGGCGCAAATAGATGCCGTTGAGATTGATGAACTAGCTGCCGAAACAGCGAAACGAAATTTTAGAAATTCGCCTTTTGCTGATAGACTTCAGATATACACCAATGATTTTGATGACTTTTTTAAAGCTCACCCTGAAAAGGAATACGATCTCATCGTTGCAAATCCTCCCTTTTATATAAATACGCTAAAATCGCAGGGCGAAAAGAAAACTTTGGCTAAACATGCCGATGCCGATTTTTTTGAACGATTAGTTAAGTCGGCGGGGGCATTTTTGGCTGATGGCGGTACGTTATGGTTGATTTTGCCTGTGGAAACCGCTGAATTAGTAAAGTTGATCGGCCACTCAATTCATCTGAATTTGGAAAAAGTTATTCAAATATTCAGCTATCCGGATAGCGAAGCGCACCGTGAGATGCTGGTGTTTGGTTCAAATAAAGCTAAGCGTAATCCCGGTAAGTTCGTGATTTACGACGCTCCCAAAAAATATTCGCAACAATATCAAAACACGTTGAGGCCATTCTTTACTATCTTCGCCTAACATCAATCGTAATTGGTAAATCTAAATCGTAAATGACAAGGATCGGTCTTATTTCGGACACACACAGCTTTCTCGACGACGCCGTTTTTAAGCACTTTGAAAACTGCGATGAGATATGGCATGCCGGCGATTTTGGTAATATGGCCCTGGTTGATAAGCTCACTGCTTTTAAGCCGCTACGCGGGGTTTATGGTAACATTGATGGAAAAGAGATCCGACAGATCTGTCCCGAAAACCTGCGCTTTAAATGTGAGGATGTAGATGTTTGGATGACGCATATCGGTGGGTACCCGGATAAATATGACTTGCGAATACGTCAGGAAATCTATGCTAATCCGCCGCAGCTATTTATCTCGGGGCATTCGCACATTCTAAAAGTTATTTTTGATAAAAAGATCAACTGCCTGCATTTGAATCCCGGCGCTGCCGGTAAACAGGGCTGGCAAAAAGTGCGCACATTGATGCGTTTTAGTATTGACGGGGCGAAAATTCAGGATTTGCAGGTAATTGAGTTGGGCGTGAATAAATCGCCGGGTAAGATGATGGGGGGAAATTCAATTTAACCACGGATGTCATGCTGAGCTTGTCGAAGCATAGTGCGTAGGCCGTCGCTCGCGCTTCGACGGGCTCAGGGTGACAGCCCTTTTGATTTTTACAACATCCCCGGCTTACTGGCTTCCATTTCAAAAACAGAATCAATCAGTAAATCTTTACGTTTGCCGGCAGCAACAGCCAGCTCATCGCAGCGCTCGTTTTCAGGGTGCCCATTATGCCCGCGCACCCATACAAATTTTACTTTGTGCAACTTGCTGACCTCGAGATAGCGCAACCAAAGGTCTTTATTTTTTTTGCCATTAAAGCCCTTTTGCAGCCAGCCGTAAACCCAGCGCTTTTCAATAGCGTCAATAACATATTTCGAGTCAGAATAAATGGTGACGTCCTGGTTGGGTTTATTGAGCGCTTCCAATCCCTTGATTACCGCCAGCAGTTCCATACGGTTATTAGTGGTTTTACGAAATCCCTCAGAAAGTTCTTTATAATGCTGGCCCGAGCGTAATATCACGCCATACCCCCCCGGACCAGGGTTGCCACTTGAAGCACCATCTGTGTAGATTTCGATCATTATTTAAGCTGATAGTTCATGGCATTTCAATCCACGAAGTTGTAAAGTTAAAAAATCAACCCTATAATCCATGAACTGAGAACCATCAACCATGAACCATTAACCTATCCGCTTGCTTTTCAATCTAATGGAGTTACCAATCACCACCACATCTGAGAAAGCCATGGTAAAGGCGCCAACCATTGGATTTAAAAAACCCAGTGCGGCTACCGGGATAGCGACAACGTTATAAGCAAATGCCCAGAACAGGTTTTGTTTAATGGTGAGTAACGTATGCCTGCTGATCTGCAGAAATTTAACTACCGACTGCAGATCGGTATTTAACAAAATAACCCTGGCCGATTGTATGGCAATCTGGCTGGCGTCATTCATAGATACCCCAACATCAGCTTTGGTGAGGGCAGGGGCGTCGTTAATGCCGTCGCCAATCATTATGGTTTTGCCCTTTTGTTTATAGATGTCTATAACGCTGAGCTTTTCGTCAGGTAACTTCTCGCTATGTACCTCGTCTATACCTATAGTATGGGCTACTTTAGTACAGCGGCTTTGGCGGTCGCCACTCAATAAAACAGGCACAATATTCATTTTTTTTAGCTGCGCAATCAGGGCAGTGGCCTCGGGTTTAATAGTATCGTCAATAGCAATTTGCGCCAGCAATACTTGATTTTTATATAAGGCTAAATTAAAGAGTCCGTCGTTATTTGACTTTGCGCTGCCCAAAAAATAATGATTACCTTCAACATCCTCAGCGCGCATGCCTAATCCTTTTTCCTCCGACACCAATTTTAAGATCACTTTATTTTGCGGCTTGCCCTTTAATTCAGCTACCAGCGATCTGGCTATAGGGTGATTAGACCGCTCCTCAATAGCCACAATAATGCCGCAAACTTGTTCAATAGGGGTTTCACCCTCAATTTTAATTTCCCCGATACTGAATTTGCCGGTGGTTAGTGTGCCGGTTTTATCAAATACCACATATTTTGTATCGGCAACGGCTTCAATAGTATCGCCGCCCTTAATTAATATGCCACCTTTAGCAGCGCGGCCCAGGCCAACCATTACTGCCGTTGGTGTTGCTAAACCCATAGCGCAGGGGCATGAAATTACCAATACCGCTATGGCATTCATGAGAGATTGCTGCAGACCTTTATCGGTTATGAAATAGGTTAATACAAAAGTTAAAAGTGAAATCAGCACCACAGCCGGTACAAATATCGAAGCTACTTTGTCGCCCAGCTTTTGCACGGGCGGTTTAGCAGCCTGTGCTTTTTTCATTAATTCAATGATCTGCGACAACACGGTATTCGAGCCTGTTTTAGTAGCAATCATTCTGAAATTGCCTTGAACCACTATCGTTCCACCAATGATCTTGTCGTATTTTTCCTTTTCAACCGGGATACTTTCACCGGTAAGCATCGACTCATCAACAGATGCATTGCCTTCTAAAATATCACCATCTACCGGTACTTTATCGCCATGATTAACAATTAAAACATCGCCCGGACGCACATCCCGGGCACTGATAACCTCAATCGTTCCGTCAATAATTCGATTTGCATTTACCTGTTGAATTTTTACCAGGTCTTTAACGGCAGATGTAGTTTGATTTACCGAACGCTTTTCAAATACATTACCTAATAATACCAGCGTTATTATAGTAGCACAGGTTTCGTAAAACTGATATTGTTCACCCAGGTTTTGAATGGTACCCACCAGGCTATATACAAAGGCGGAGGTTGAGCCTATAAAGATCAGCACGTCCATATTAGGCGTGCCGCCTTTAACTGAATGCCAGGCGCTTTTACCAAAATGAACGCATCCTACAATAAATACGGGCAGGCAGAGTAATAACTGAACTATCGGCATATGCAGCACATGCCATGGCGAAATCATATGCAAGAGGAGCGGAGCAGTAAATATCGCACAGAACAAAAACTTATTTTCTACCTTCTCATAAAACTTAGGCGCATGCAAGGCTGGGTCTTCAACCACCTTATAACCCAATTGCTCTATACTTTTAATAATATCGGGTAAACTGGCCTCATTATCCTTGGTGAATTTCACCTCCTCACCGGCAAAGTCGACGAGTATGTTGTGCAAGCCTTTCTTTTCAAGTAATTTATGTACAGACAGGGCGCAGTTGTTACAGTGCATCCCTGTTACGTTAAGTTCTATCAGTTGTTCTGTCATAGTAATACAAATCTACCTTATTATTTAGAGCCATTCTAAATATTAACGTAAGCAAATTGTAATTTTAAATTTTATATTGACATGTAAGCCTAAATTTATACATTTGCACTCCCAACACGGTAGGTATAGCTCAGTTGGTTAGAGCATCGGTTTGTGGTACCGAGGGTCGTCGGTTCGAGCCCGATTACTTACCCAAAAGCCTCTCATGAAAATGAGGGGCTTTTTTGTTTCAGGTCACTATAAGATTATTAAATTTGCACAGCATGACCGATCTGAATGAATATGAGTGCGAATTGCTCGACGCCGTACTGGAGGCCTTCGGGATTCCGGATAGCCTGACGCGCCGGCAAATGCTTGAGCTTTTTGACGGCGACGAAGCTACGGCTTTTGCCATGATGCAAATTCTTTCGCGCGAGGGCCTGATTACTGAATCGGGCAAGGCAGGCGCCTATGAATTACCCGAGCGTCTTATTCTTAAGCCTAAAGGTGAAAAATTTCTGAAAGAGGGTGGTTTTACCCGGCGTTATAAAATGGAGCAGCAAAAGCCGGTTGAGGTGGGCGGTACGCTTTTTAAATTACAGCAGCAAAATATGCGCCTGCAAAACGAGAAGCTGGCTAACGAAGCAGAAATAAGAAGGCTGAAGGAGCGTATAGCTAAAACACAACTATGGCGATACCTGCTCTGTGTGCTTATTTTGGTAGCTCTGGCTATCGGCTTTTTACTGGGCCGCCGTTTTTAATATTCTTCATTTCTCTAAAATCAGCGGGTTCATGTTGCATTGTTGGTAAAAGGTACTTAAATTCAGAGTTTCTTATTAAACCAATAATTATGAGCCTTTCCAAACAGGAAAATCCAAACTCACGCAGAGATTTTATCAAAAAATCGGCGGTCGGCGTGGCTGCTTTTAGTATAGTACCCCGTTTTGTACTGGGCGGGCCCAAATACCTGGCTCCGAGCGATAAGCTGACCAAAGCCATTATTGGCGTTGGCGGTATGGGCCGCAATCACATCCCTTATGAGGAAACACCGGTTGTTGCCATTTGCGATGTCGATAAAAAACATTTGGCAGATGTTGCCGCCATGGTGGGCAACGGCGTTAAAACCTTCGCCGATTACCGGGAGCTGATTCAGCTGCCTGAGGTTGATATTGTTCATATTGCTACCCCGCCGCATTGGCACGGTATTATCTCGGTTGATGCAGCAAACGCCGGTAAAGATGTTTGGTGCGAAAAGCCAATGACGCATACCATAGGCGAGGGCAAACGGGTTAAAGAGGCTATTCAGGCAAACGGGCGCATGTTTCGTATTAATACCTGGTTCAGGTATAAAGATGTTTTTTACGGAATGGGTACACCGGCACAGCCAATTAAAAAGCTGGTTGACAGTGGCCTGCTGGGCTGGCCGT
Source organism: Mucilaginibacter ximonensis (assembly GCF_042686265.1). Lineage (NCBI taxonomy): Bacteria > Pseudomonadati > Bacteroidota > Sphingobacteriia > Sphingobacteriales > Sphingobacteriaceae > Mucilaginibacter > Mucilaginibacter ximonensis. The sequence goes on along the minus strand of NZ_JBHUPD010000001.1, from coordinate 1,480,076 downwards.
TGAAGGTGACTATAGGTAAATACACCGGTTTCGACTGGAAGTTTTATTGGGTTGGCAAAGAAAACCTTGAACCGCAACCGGTTCCGCCCGAGCTGGATTACGAGACATGGTTGGGGCCGGCGCAATACAAACCTTATCATCCACATCGCGTCCACCAAACTTTTAGAGGTTATTGGGATTATGATGGCGGTGGATTGAGCGATATGGGCCAGCATTATATGGACCCTGTGCAATATTTCCTGGGTAAAGATGATACTAATCCTATATCTGTTGAAGTAGACGCACCACAGCAGCATACCGATGCGGTAGGCACCTGGCGCAGAATAACATTTACTTATGCTGATGGCTGCCAGATTATCCTGGACGGCGAGGGTAAGGACGTAAATGCACCTTATATTGAAGGGCCGAAGGGTAAATTGTATCCGGGTTTCAAATCAGATATCCCTGACCTGGAGCGCAAACTGGCGGCCTTCCCAGAGCCGCCGCCGCAAATGACCAGTTTTGTTGAATCGGTTAAAACACGTCAGAAATTTACGTTGAATGAAGAAAATGCTTTCCGTTCATGCACTATCGTTAATATGGGTTTAATAGCGCTGAAACTTAATCGCTCGTTAAAATTTGACCCGGTGAAGCTGGAGTTTATTGATGACGAGGCAGCAAACCGCTTAATGAACCCGGCTATGCGTGAACCGTATAGTATTTAACATTTAACAATCAATTTCTTAGTAAGAATAAAAGAACATATTGATGAAAAAGATTTACCTTCTTTCTATAATAACCTTATTTCAAACCGTAGGCTTTGCGCAGGATAAGGTAGCCGCTGTGCTTTCAAAAATGCCTGCTTATAATGCTGCCTCGTTCAACAAGGACATGGCCGGTGTTGCCGAGTTGAGTGAAGACGAACTGGTAACTTTAATCAACGGATTGAAAGCGCCCGGTACACCAAGCAATGCGGCCATACAATATGCCGTTGGTGGCTTTACAGCATATGCCACACAAAGCGGGAACGAAAAATTACGCACAATGGCTGTTGCGGCCTACATAAAGGCGTTGCCCCTGCTTACAGACGAGCAAAGCAGGCAATTTATCATCAGTCAGTTTGATTTGGTAGGTAAGGATGATGCCGTGGCTTGTTTAAAAGCTTATTTAACCGATAATGATTTGGCCGACGCTGCTTCGAGGGCTTTGGTTAAAATTAACTCACCGGCATCTAAATCTGCGTTGCTGGCCGCTTTAACAAAAGCCAAAGGCGCTGCCAGGCTATCGGTTATTGAGGCTTTGGGCAATGCCCGTTATAAAGCTGCTGCCAAGCCAATCAACCTGCTGGCCAAAACCAACGACGCTGCACAAGCCAAAGTTTGCTATTATGCCTTGTCGCAAATTGCTGATCCGTCGTCAGAGACAGTGTTGGCTGCTGCGGCTGCAAAAAGTGGCTACAAATATGAAAATACAAATGCTACCAAATCATATTTAGTTTATGCTGAGCAATTATTGCGGGGCGGTAATAAACTGGCAGCGCAAAAAATAGCTACCGTACTTATCGCCAAATTGAAGGCTCCTGAGCTGATAAACGTGCGCATTAATGCTTTAAAATTACTGGTTGAAGCCAGTGCAAACAAGCAAACGTTGTTGCTTGCTGCCGCCGCAGACGCCAACCCTCAATACAGGGCGGCCGCACTCAGATATGCTTTACCTTACCTAAATGCAGCTAATGTTTCATTATGGACAAAGAAATTAGCTACGGTGAATGACGATGTGAAAATCGACATCCTTTATATGTTGGGCCAAACCTCTATTAAAGCAGCATTACCGGCTATCCTTGCACAGGGCAAGAGCAAAAATGCTACAGTTAGATCGACCGCCATTAATGCTGCTGTTAACATAGGACAGTCGCAGGTTTTAGGCGACTTGATTAAGTTAATGGAGAGCAGCGATTCAGATGGTGTTGACGTAATTGTGGATGCCATTAACCGTATGAAGGGCGCCGGTATAACACAGCAGGTTGCAGCGGCAATTCCAAACGCTAAAGAAAGTGTACAGGTTGCTTTGATCGGCATATTGGATAGCCGCGCCGCCACCGATCAATTTAAGGCCGTGTATGCGCAGTTAACCAGTGAAAATTCCAGAACACGTTCGGCAGCTTTTTCGGCATTGAGACGTGTGTCTGACAAAAACAACACAGCGCAACTATACACGTTGCTAAATGGTACGACAAACAGCGATGATGAAGAAGCCGTGCAAAATGCACTTATTAGTATTATAAACGGCGACGATAACAAAACTCAGCAAACCGACTTTGCTTTGAAACAAATGGCATCGGCACCTGAAAATAAAAAGTCCGCCTACTACAAGGTTTTGGCTAGCTTGGGTGGCGATAAGGCTTTAAAGACAGTAACCGAAGCTTATGATGCCGGAAATGCCGATACCAAAAAAGCTGTTTTAGCTGCTTTGTCTGGTTGGGTAAACGGCGGCGCATCGCATGAGTTGATCAAAATAGCGCGCCGCGAAAAAGATACTGATTTAAGTAAATATGCCATTGGTGCTTATTTGTATACCATTGCCCAAAATAACTACACGCCAGAGCAACATTTACTCATGCTTCGCGAAGCAATGGACGCTACTAAAGAGATCGAACAAAGAAAAAAGATAATGCGCAGCGTGGAGCAGGCTAAGTGTTTCGACGCCATTATTTTCGCCGGAAAATACCTGGACGATGCCGATTTAAAACAAGAAGCGGCAACCTCATTGATAAAGGTTACCCTTGCAGGTGAATATGATGGCGATATGATCAAAGACCTGTTGAACAAAGCTAAACCACTGGTAAATAACCGGCAGCAACAAGCTGTTGATAAGTATATTGCCGCTATGAAACCGAGTGAAGGCTTTGTATCGATGTTTAACGGTACTGATCTTACCGGCTGGAAAGGCCTGGTAGCCGACCCGATTAAACGTGCCAAAATGGACGCGAAAACTTTAGCTGCTGCTCAACAAAAAGCGGATGCCGAAGCCAAAGTTGACTGGAAACCTGTAAACGGCGAGTTGCTGTTTGAAGGTAAGGGTTTCCAAAACCTGTGCACCGTAAAAAAATACGGCAATTTTGAAATGTATGTCGATTGGAAGATCATAGACGATCATAAAGGGCAGGGCGATGCCGGTATTTATTTGCGTGGTTCGCCGCAGGTGCAAATTTGGGATACCACCCGTCACAGCGTAGGTGCGCAGGTGGGCTCGGGTGGATTGTACAATAACCAGGTTAACGAGAGTAAACCGCTTAAGGTTGCCGACAATAAATTGGATGAGTGGAACACTTTCCATATTATTATGAAAGATGATCGAGTAACGGTTTATCTGAACGGGCAGCTGGTTACTGATAATGTTATCCTTGAAAATTACTGGGACCGCAAACAACCTATCTTTCCGATCGAGCAAATTGAACTTCAGGCGCATGGCTCGCCGGTTGCGTATCGTGACCTGTATATAAAAGAACTGCCACAGACCAAACCTTTTGAGTTGAGCGACGAAGAGAAAAAAGATGGCTTTAAAGTACTTTTCGATGGTACAAATATGTTTAACTGGATCGGTAACACCGTTGATTATACCACTGAGGATGGTAATATCGTTATTCATCCAAGACCGGGTAAAGGCAACGGCGGCAACTTGTATACCAAGCAAGAGTACAGCGATTTTGTATTCAGATTTGAGTTTAAATTGACGCCGGGAGCAAACAATGGTCTGGGTATTCGCGCGCCTTTAGAGGGTGATGCAGCGTACACGGGCATGGAGCTGCAAATTTTAGATAATGAGGCCCCTCAGTATAAAGACCTGCACGTTTACCAATATCATGGGTCGGTGTACGGTACTATACCTGCCAAACGAGGGTTCCTGAAACCCGTGGGCGAATGGAACTACGAGGAAGTAATTGTTAAGGGCCCTAAGATTAAAGTAATACTGAACGGCACTTTAATTAATGATGCCGATATTACCGACGCCCGCAAAAATGGAGCCGCCGATGGCAAGCCGCACCCGGGCTTACAGCGCGAAAGTGGTCACATCGGTTTCCTGGGTCATGGTGATGTGGTATATTTTAGAAATATCCGGGTTAAGGAGCTGAAATAAGCCCCGCCCAACCCTCCCCGGCAGGGGAGGGCGTTTGAAAATGTTGTAAATCAAATTAAAATAAAAAAGTCTCCCCTGCCGGGGGGGATTTAGAGGAGGCTGTAATGTCTGCAAAAAATATAAAAGTACTGGTGGTGGGTTGTGGCAACATGGGTGCCTCGCACGCCACCGCTTACCATAATCTTGATGGGTTTGAGATAGTCGGCCTGGTATCTACCGGGAATAGTAAAGTAGTGTTGAACCAAAGCTTAGGCGGCGGCTATGCGTTGTATAGTGATTACCACGAAGCGCTGGCAGCAACCAAACCTGATGCAGTCTGTATATCTACCTATCCTGATACACACGAGGAATTTGCCATTAAAGCTTTTGAAGCGGGCTGCCACGTATTTATAGAAAAGCCCCTGGCTGATACTGTCGAAGGATCTGTCCGGGTAGCCGAGGCTGCTAAAAAAGCCGGTAAAAAGCTGGTGGTGGGTTATATTTTGAGATATCATCCGTCGTGGGAGAAATTTATTGAAGTATCGCAGCAAATGGGTAAACCACTGGTGATGCGCATGAACCTGAACCAGCAAAGCCATGGTTACATGTGGACGGTGCACCGCAACCTCATGAAAAGTCTGAGCCCTATTGTAGATTGCGCCGTACATTATATTGATGTTATGTGCCAGATGACGCGTTCAAGACCGGTACAAGTTAGTGCTATAGGGGCCCGGTTGACTGATGAAGTACCTGAATGGAACTATAATTATGGCCAATTGCAAATTAGGTTTGAAGACGGCTCTGTGGGCTGGTATGAGGCAGGTTGGGGGCCGATGGTGAGCGAAACGGCATTTTTTATTAAAGATGTTTTCGGTCCGAAGGGCGCGGTGTCAATTGTCGCTAAAGAAGCTTCAAAAGCCGGCCAGTCAGACTCTGTAGATTCGCATACCAAAACAGAGTCGATCAAAATACATCATGCCGATCTTAACAAAGATGACGAGTTTACCAAGCCCGACGAATGGATAGATATGCATGATGAACCCGATCACCAGGAACTGTGTAACCGGGAGCAACGTTTTTTCCTGAAAGCAATACATGAGGATCTGGATCTGACACATCCTACCGAAGATGCGATTAACAGCTTACGAATAGCTTTTGCCTGCGATGAGTCAGTAAAGACAGGTGAGATCGTAAAATTATAAATTTCATAAACCAACATTTAATACGCGCCTTCCTGAACAGGAAGGCGTTTTTGTTTCAATTTGACTTTCGTTTGCTAAATTTTTTAGTATATATTTGTAAACATATACGAATTATGTGGGGGGAAGCGAGATGGAACAATTAGCGTTATTTACAGAAGCCGGTCAAAGCAACGGTTTACCAGAGCACTTGTTAGCTTATAAGGCGGGTTTGTTCAGTAAAATTGAAAGCGATGCCTTGTTAGAAAAATTTATCAGAGAAACGCCCTGGAAGCAAACCACGCAGAAATTGTGGGATAAGGAATATCTGACACCGCGCCTGACGTGCTGGTATGGCGAAACTGACCGGATAGCCGGCACCTTACCCTGGACTACAGAGCTGCAAGCCATTCGGGCAATTGTAGAGCCTTTAGCGGGTATAAAGTACAACAGCGTTTTGTTGAATTATTATAGGGATGGCAATGATTCGGTGGCCTGGCACAGTGACAAAGAAAGTATCATGGGCAGTCAACCGGTCATAGCCTCGGTTAGTTTTGGGCAGGTGCGAAGCTTTGATATCCGATGTAAGAGCAATCATAAAGAGCATTATTCTATCAGGCTTGAACATGGATCTTTTTTACTCATGAAATCAGGGTTGCAGGAGCATTGGGAGCATCGCATCGCTAAATCAACGCAAGCAATGAAAGCCAGGGTAAATTTGACGTTCAGACTTGTGTTATAAAATTTTTAGTCAAAACCCTATATTTACCCTATGCCAACAATCCCTATGCACTTATTGCAGGATCGGGCTGAAATAGGTATAGAAATAGACTATTTCAAGCCCGGCGACAAGCCTGAAGAGGAAGAGCCACTCGGAGCGCATCGGGATGATCATTATATTTTCTTTTTGGTTGAGAGGGGCGCAGCACAGTTGATGATTGATTTTGAGGTGATGCGTTTCACACCGAATACCTTGTATTTCGTTTTACCGGGTCAGGTACATCATCGTATCAGTGCCGATATGGCTTATGGTTGGTTTTTGGCCGTTGATACCGGTTTGTTAACTAATGAACAGCGGCAGGTTTTTGAGCAGCGCTTAACGTTGCAACTGCCAATTGCTTTAAGTGATGAAATGGCCGGCGAATTTAAAGAGGTGTTAAAGCCCTTGTTTCGACATTATTGCGATAATGAAGGGCAGCCCTTTTATAGGCAGGTATTGTACTCTCTATTACAGGCTTTTACCGGTATGGTGGCGGCACAATACAAGGAGCAGGAGGCGCAAAGCGGTATGCTGTTTAACCGTAAATATCAGCTTACGCAAGAGTTTAAAACTTTGCTGAGCAATAATTTGAAAGAAGTTAAAAGTCCGTCGGCTTATGCAGAGAAATTAAATGTTTCTGAAGTATATCTTAACGAGGCCTTGAAGAATACCACCGGCTTCCCTGTTAGCTATTGGATTATGCAGGAAGTAATGCTCGAGGCTAAGCGTTTGCTGTTTTACACGGCCCTGAACGTAAAAGAAATTGCCCATGAGTTAGGGTACGAAGATCATACCTATTTCTCGCGCATTTTTAAGCAGCAAAGCGGATTAACGCCTTTAGTATTTCGCGAGCAATACCGTGAATAGTCCAATCTTTGCCATAATAACTTAATTGTTTTAAGCTAAAAACCAACGTTTCTTTGTGATATCAAAAATCTATTCACATGGAAACATCCACTATACAAAAAATCAAAGCCGTTGCCAGTCGCCTAACCGAAAATCGCTTTCTGAATGCCGGCCATGTGCTGGAAGTGCGTGCCTGGGAGGGCGGTACTATGACGGAGATCGACCTGCATTTGCCAGAGGTTGATGTGCACCAATGGCAAGCTGTACCCTACATCAAATTTAAAGTAGCCGACTTTACTTATCGCGATTATACACCCTTTGGCTGGGATGCCGATACATCGACTTGTTCACTGCTTATAGACGTCGGTCATGACGGACCCGGTAGTAAATGGGCCCGCCTGGTAAATACAGGCGACGCGGTACAGTACTTTAAAATAGATACAACACACCAAACGCCTCATGCTACCGACCTGGTAGTTGGTATGGGCGATGCCAGCAGCCTGGCGCATCTGTTGGCCTTACAGCAATTAACCTTGCCGGTAAGTCGGTTTGCAGGCGCAGCATTTTTGCCCGACCGTACCCAACGCAAGTTGTTTAGCGAATATTTCAGATCGCCGGTGCAAATATTGAGCAATGTGGGTGAGGTACAGGATTGGATAAATGAGCAAGGTTATTGCGCAAGTCATTCACATTTTTACCTAACGGGACATAATGGTCTGGTAAGCAAAATCAGGCGGCAGCTAAAAAACATTGGTCACCAGCAAATTAAGGTAAAAGGCTTTTGGTCTTGAGGTATAGGTTTATAGGATAATACTTTTTATATTTATGCTATAAACCTAAGCTTATGAAAAACTTCATCACATCCGTCTTCATAATTCTATCATCAACTGCGTTTGTAAAGGCTCAGCAAGGTCTTAATTTTCCTATTTATACAAGTAAAACAGTAGTTAGCCAGGTTTCAGGAATAACTTCAAGCAAGTATTCCGGCGCAATGGGCCAGGCGGGTGTATCTTACAGGGACGGTGCCGTTACCCGCATAAGTTATTGTTTAAATAGCGGCAACGAAGCCGCAAAAAAAGAAAATAATAAATGGGATACAACTACGTATCGCGTAAGCATAGCCAGAAATGGCTCTACCACCGTTATAACGCACCCTGATGGTACAATATCCAATATATATGATAGCGGCGATGCCATCAGCATAAACGCAGCAGGAGGAGTAAGTAAATTCATCTATAAACTTTCTGCTCCAAGCCAATCAGCGGATGATAACCCTATGTATATGGCTGATTATAATAAAAACGTATCAGAGATAAGGACAGTTTACGGAACTGCTTTTAAGTTTGAACGAAAAGCAAATATTGCTACCATAATGAGGGGAGATGGTAGTTACCAGGTGATGATCACTACGGGCAAAACATCAGTAGTTATTGATTCAAAAGGCGCCGAAGCGCTGGTAGTTAACGATAGCGACGGAGATAGCGCGGTCATGAATGCTGATGGATCTAATTACATTGTAGTGAATGCCGGTGGCAAGTCGCAAATTATACATAACGACAATAAAATAGACAACATAAACAGTTTTGGCGGCTTGGGCATTTTGGTAGGCGGCGATGGAAAGTTTACCACTATGTTTAATTATAATAAAACAGGTACTAATAAAGATGCTTATGGTGCAGATCTATCGGCTTTTAATAGTACCGATGGGGGCGAGCTTACGCGTACATCTTTCTATAAAAACACCATAGCAACGGTATCTAACTAAAAACGTAAAATTACGGATGCCTTGCTTTTTTAGCAGTATATAAGGCGGTTATGTGTCTAGAACGTTTATTTTTGGTAGCTTTGCACTAATATTATTATGAAAGCTTACAGCAACCTTTTCCTTATCACGCTATTAGTAGTTTTGCTATCGTCTTGTAAAAAAGACGCACCCGATTTTAGCGACCCCAATAATTATATTAATGGCATAGTGACCGGCGCCAAAGGAAGCACGGGTGCTACCGGTTCTACGGGGAGCACTGGCGCTACCGGAAGTACAGGTGCTACGGGTTCAACCGGTAGTACTGGCACCACGGGAGCCACCGGCTCGACAGGTAATACTGACAATGAAATAAACACTCCTGGTGCTTATTATCTTAAAGCGACTTTAGATGGGAAACAGTTAGACTGGGAAGAAACTGCTGACGGTAATGGCTGGTTACCGGGATCTGGAAGTGCGCTGACTTTTGACGGGAACACGGGTATAGTAAACGGCACTCGCAGTGGGCTGTTAACTAATACTTTACCTAATACAGCATCGATAAGCATAGAGTTAGGCACCTTCAATTATAATGTAAACAATGTTTCAGACGAAACAGCTTTTAGTGCATTTTTTGCCGGTGCCGTAGGTGATTTTCCATATACAGCTGCTTCAGCTAACGCAAAGGTGGCAAAGATTTCATATCAGGATGAAAAAGGCAATAACTATACAACCGATGGCTCACAATCTGGAAATAGTTTTACAGTAGTAAGCGTAGAAAATAAAGCGGCTCAACCGTTTTATCACGATAGTGTTAAGGTAAAAGTAACCTTTAGTTGTAATCTTTATGAAATAAATCCGTCAACCGGTTTTGTTTATACCGATAATTCGCACAAAGCGTTGGTACTTGCAAATGCAACAGCGGTAATCAATATACAAGATTTTCGCTAATCGGATTCGCCTGAATGAAATCAGTAAAAAGCTTATCCATTTTATAAGGTAACAATTGGTTTTTGGGGGATTTTTCGTTTCTTTACGTTGAATCAAAACACCAATTTGTAAAACATTATTTAATGATGAAAGCTAAACACTTATTGGCTCTTGCAGGAGTTGTGGGTATGTTTTCGGCCTCGTATGCAATCGATGGCCCTAAGCCAAAAAAAGCCCCCGCCAAAGAGCCGGTCGACTTTGTCAATCCTAATATCGGTAACATCAGCCATATGCTGGTGCCAACTTACCCAACTACGCACTTGCCAAACAGCATGATGCGCGTGTTCCCGGTACGTCACGACTATACTACTAACCGCATCGGTGGCTTGCCGTTGATCGTTACACACCACCGAGAAGAATCAAGCTTTAATTTTTACCCGTATCAGGGGAACGAGAGTGGTATCAGGCCAACTGTTACGCTCAGCTACGACCAGGAAAAGGTTACCCCTTATCGTTACAAAGAATATTTAGACGAAGCGAATATTGCTACAGATTTTGCACCGTCACACCAAAGTGCGGTTTACAGCATTACGTTTGATAAGCCGGGCGCACCATATCTGGTATTTAATTGCCACCACGGCGAAATTAAAGCTGCGGGTAGTGTAATCAGCGGTTACCAGTCGCTTGGCGATGCTACTTCAGTTTACATTTACGCTGTAACTGATGTAGCGCCTTCAAAAGTAGGTACTGCAAAACGTGGTGGAGGTGTTGACTGGAGCGGATCGCCGTCGGCCTCGCTGGTGGTGTCGTATCCTGCCGGTACTAAAAAGATCGGTATGCGTTATGGTATTTCATTCATCAGCGTTGAGCAGGCAAAAAAGAACTTAGATCGCGAGATACACAACTTTGATGTAAATGCTGTTGCCGAAGCCGGTCGCAAAATCTGGAACGAGGCTTTGGGTAAAATTGCTGTAAGCGGCGCGTCTGATAAAGAAACTACCGTGTTTTATACTTCATTGTACCGTACTTATGAGCGCCCTATCGTAATAAGCGAAGACGGTAAATATTTCAGCGCCTCTGACGGTAAAGTTCATAGCGACGAAGGCCACCCGTTCTCAACAGACGACTGGACATGGGACACTTACCGCGCTGCGCACCCGCTGCGCGTCTTGATCGACAAACAACGTGAAAGCGATATCCTGAACTCATATATCCTGATGTCTGAGCAAACCGGCAAAGGCTGGTTCCCGACTTTCCCCGGCGTAAGTGGCGAGCAACACTGCATGAACTCAAACCACGGTATTGCCAGCGTTGCCGATGCTTATGCTAAAGGTGTACGCGGTTTTGACCTGGAGCGCGCCTATGCTGCTTGTAAAGCATCTATTGAAACTAAATCGTTACTGCCATGGTCTTACGCACCCTCGGGCGAGTTAGATGATTTCTTCAAAAAGAATGGTTATCTGCCGGCCTTAAAACCAGGCGAAAAAGAAACAGTGCCAAACGTGAGCGACTGGGAAAAACGCCAGCCAATTGCAGTTACCCTGGGTACTTCGTTTGATGAGTGGTGCTTATCGCAAATTGCGCAGGATTTGGGTAAAACTGATGATGCTAACCATTATCTGAAAGCGTCATATAATTATCGTAAAGTATTTAACCCAAAAACAGGTTTCTTCCACCCAAAAGATAAAGACGGTAATTTTATTGAGCCGTTAGATTACCGTATGGATGGCGGCCCCGGCGCACGTCAATATTATGACGAAAACAACGGCTATGAGTATCGCTGGGACGTACAACATAACATTGGCGATCTGGTTAAAATGGTTGGCGGAAACCAAAAATTTGTTGACGCGCTTGAAGATATGTTTAACACCGGCTACCCAACTTCGCGCTGGGATTTTTATGCTCAACTGCCAGACCATACCGGTAACGTAGGCATGTTCTCGATGGCTAATGAGCCGGGTTTTCATATTCCTTACCTTTATAATTATGCTGGCGCTCCGTGGCGCACACAAAAACGCATCCGCTCATTGCTTGACCAATGGTATCGTAACGATTTGATGGGTATCCCCGGCGATGAAGATGGTGGTGGCATGACGGCATTCGTGGTATTCAGCGAGATGGGTTTTTACCCGGTAACTCCTGGTTCGCCTACCTATAACATTGGCAGCCCTTGCTTCCCTTATGTCAAAATGAATTTGGGTAATGGTAAGTATTTTGAGATCAAAGCGCAAAATGCTTCATTCACTAATAAATACATCCAGTCGGCGAAGTTGAATGGCAAACCGCTTAATCAGCCGTGGTTTAAACACAGCGATATTGCTAACGGCGGTGTATTAGAATTGGTTATGGGCCCGGTTGCTAACAAAAGCTGGGGCGCGAATAATCCGCCGCCATCGGCAGCGCCAATGCCTATGTAAATTTAACTTGATTACAAGAATAGGTAAAAGCCTCAGGTCTAAAAGATCTGAGGCTTTTGCTTTTTACAATTAACCTATAGGAGATGGCATGACCATTTTTGCCTCACGCATGACAAATGTGCTCTGTATAGATGCAATATCAATAGAGTCAAACAAATGGTTCATCAGGAAAGTATGATAAGCGTCCAGATCGCGCACGGCTATGCGGATAATAAAATCATAATCTCCTGACATATGGTAGCACTCCAATACCTCCTGAAATTTAATGACCTCCTGTTCAAAGTGAAGTATATGCTCCTTGCTATGAACTTTTAATTTAACGTGGGTAAAAGCCGTAAGTCCCCGCCCAATCATCGATGGGTCTAGCACGGCGACATATTTTTTGATGTAGCCTTTTTCCTGCATCCGGCGTATGCGGTCATTAATAGTGCTGGCGCTTTTATAGAGTTTCTCGCCAATTTCTTTATTAGTTAGCCGTGCGTTTTCCTGTAAAATCTGCAGGATACGAATATCTGTCTGGTCAAGTTTTTCAAGCATGTCGTTGTTTGTACGAATAATAGGTTTGCTAAAAATGCAAAGTCGGATAATGTCCGGATGTATTTGATAAATATCGGATAAATATTTGATTTTTTGCCGATATGTGTTTTTATAGCCAATATATTCCGAATTTTAATCAGATATGAAACTCGTTACCTACAGTAAAAATAACATAGAATATCCCGGCATTATCGTCGAAGGAAATTTATATCGTTTAAACGGCGAAACGCTGATTGATGTGATAAAACGTGGGGACTTTGAGCCACTGGAACGGGTTAATGATTATACGTTGCTGGCTCCTATACCCAAACCAACGTCCTGTCGCGATGGGTACGCTTTCAGGCAACATGTTGCTACAGCCCGAAGAAACCGCGGTCTGGATATGATAGCAGCGTTTGATGAGTACCCGGTGTTTTACTTTACAAACCACCAGGCTGTTTATGGGCCTGGTAATATAGCCTGTATGCCTGATCATTTTAAACAGTTGGATTTTGAGTTGGAGATCGCTGTAGTTATTGGCAAACAAGGACGTAATATCAAGGCAGATGACGCCGACGGCTACATAGCAGGCTACACGATAATGAACGATCTGAGTGCACGTACGTTGCAGATGGAAGAAATGTTGCTAAATCTGGGCCCTGCTAAGGGAAAAGATTTTGCGACAGCCATTGGCCCCTGGTTGGTGACCCCTGATGAATTAGAACCCTACCGTATTAGCCCTAAAGCCGGACATACCGGTGCCGCATACCAATTGGAAATGACCTGTCATGTTAACGGCATACCGGTTTCTAAGGGCAATATGGCCGATATGGATTGGACCTTCGCTGAATTGATTGAACGCGCCTCTTACGGATGTACCCTTTTTCCAGGCGATGTAATTGGCTCCGGTACGGTAGGTACCGGGTGTTTCCTTGAACTTAATGGCACCGGCAAACTTAATGATCCGGCTTATGAGCCGCAATGGCTGCAGCCCGGCGATTTAGTGGAACTTACTATTACCGGCTTAGGCACTTTAAGCAATACCATAGTGGCAGAAACTTCTGATTGGTCTATTTTAAACTTGAAGAAATGAGAAGTTTTGACGCCAGCGAACTGAATACACCGCAGTTGCAAAACTATTTGCAGCATGCTATTGCTCCACGTCCCATAGCTCTTGTTTCGACTATAGACCAGGCCGGAAATGTTAATCTTAGTCCGTTTAGTTTCTTTAATCTGTTTAGTGCTAACCCACCTGTATGTGTTTTTTCACCATCCCGCAGGGTTAAAGATAACACGACCAAGCACACATTGGAAAACCTATACGAAGTGCGCGAATGTGTAATTAATATAGTTGATCATAACATTCTGCATAAGGTAAATCAATGCAGTGCCGATTACCCCAAAGGTATAAATGAGTTTAAACAGACCGGACTTACAGAATTGACTTCGTTGCAAGTTAAGCCTCCCCGAGTAGCTGAATCTCCGGTCCAATTAGAATGTTCGGTTATACATATCATGCCTTTGGGCAAAGGCCCGGGGGCAGGTAACCTGGTATTGGCCGAAGTTAAGCAGATTCATTTTAAAGAAAATCTGCTGGACAGCCAGGGCTTGCCCATACAGGAAAATTTTGACCTGGTAGCCCGTTTGGGCGGCAACTGGTATTGCCGTGTTACTCCTGAAAATTTATTCAAACTTCCAAAACCATAAAGTTATGCCGAGTTATTATAGTTTAGGAAAAATTCCGGCCAAAAGGCACACGCAGTTTCGTAAGCCCGACGGTAGTTTATATGCTGAAGAATTAGTATCGACTGAAGGTTTTTCCAGCCTTTACTCGCTGGTTTATCATGTACACCCGCCCACACTGGTTAAAGAGCTGGGCGAACCCTATTCGGTGGAGCCTAAGATTGCCCGCGGAAAACATTTAAAACATACCAGCCTCATTGGCTTCAATATCGCCCCTGAGGATGATTACCTGCAAAGCCGTAAACCTGTTTTGGTAAATAACGACTTGCATATCTCGTTGGCTGCGCCACGCAAATCAATGACCGACTATTTTTACAAGAACAGCCAGGCCGATGAGGTTGTGTTTGTTCACAAGGGTAGCGGTACGCTTAAAACGGGTTTTGGAAACCTTAAGTTTAGCTATGGCGATTATCTGATTATCCCCCGAGGAACTATTTATCAATTGGAGTTTGATGGGGCAGACAACCGTCTGTTTATTGTTGAAAGCTTTAGCCCTATTCGCCCGCCAAAACGTTATCTGAACACTTATGGGCAGTTGATGGAACACGCTCCGTATTGCGATCGTGATATTCGCAAACCTGTACAATTAGAAACGCACGATACGGAAGGCGATTTCAAGATCCTGATAAAAAAACAGGGGTTAATGTATCCCTATATTTATGGCACTCACCCTTTCGACTTTATTGGATGGGATGGCTGCCACTACCCATGGGCATTTTCTATCCACGATTTTGAACCTATTACCGGCCGGGTACATCAACCGCCGCCTGTACATCAAACCTTTGAAGGTAATAATTTCGTAATCTGCTCTTTTGTGCCGCGTAAGTTTGATTATCACCCGCTGGCTATACCTGCACCTTATAACCATAGTAATGTGGACAGTGATGAGGTACTGTACTACGTGGACGGCGATTTTATGAGCCGCAAAAGCGTAGTTAAAGGGCAAATTACCCTGCATCCGGGAGGTATACCACACGGGCCTGCTCCCGGCGCGGTGGAAAAATCCATCGGTAAAGAGGCTACCGAAGAACTGGCGGTTATGATAGACCCATTCAGGCCATTGATGCTAACCGACTACGCCTTACAAATTGAAGACCCTACTTATTATAAAAGCTGGCAACCATGAACACACAGACCATAACATCACCACAAACCGTACAAGACTTTCTGCCATTAAATGGTACCGACTATGTAGAATTTTACGTTGGCAATGCCAAGCAGGCAGCGCATTTCTATAAAACCGCCTTTGGCTTTCAGGATCTGGCCTACGCCGGGCCCGAAACCGGCTTACGCGACCGTGCGTCGTATGTTTTGCAGCAAGGAAAAATCCGCCTTATGCTTACCACACCGTTGCATAGCGAACATCCTATTGCAGAACATATCAAAAAACATGGCGACGGCGTGAAAGTGCTAGCCCTTTGGGTGGACGATGCCTACGATGCTTTTACGCAAACTACCAATCGCGGTGCCATACCTTACCAGCAGCCCCAAACGTTTACTGACGAATTTGGCGAAGTGCGTACCAGCGGTATCAAGCTTTATGGCGACACCGTCCATTTATTTATTGAACGAAAAAATTATCACGGCGCCTTTTTGCCGGGCTACAAGGCCTTAAATACCGGCTATCAGCCTGAACCTGCAGGGTTGTTATATATAGACCACTGTGTGGGCAATGTGGGATGGCACAAGATGAATAGCTGGGTTAATTTTTATGAAGATGTGTTGGGTTTTAAAAATATCCTGACCTTTGATGATAAAATGATCTCTACCGAATATTCGGCGCTGATGAGTAAGGTAATGAGCAACGGCAACGGCTATGTCAAATTTCCAATAAATGAACCTGCGGAGGGTAAAAGGAAATCGCAGATTGAGGAATACCTCGAGTTTTACGAAGGTGAAGGGGTGCAGCATTTAGCGCTGGCTACTCATGATATTGTGGCTACCGTCACTGCTTTGAAAAACCGCGGGGTAGAGTTTTTACAGGTTCCGTCAAGTTACTATGATGAGCTGGAGGCCCGTGTGGGGAAAATTGATGAGGATATTGAACCGTTAAAGGAATTGGGCATATTGGTAGACCGGGACGATGAGGGCTATTTATTGCAGCTATTTACCAAACCGGTAGAGGATAGGCCGACTTTGTTTTTTGAGATCATTCAACGCAAAGGAGCCCGTTCATTTGGCGCCGGAAACTTTAAGGCACTATTTGAGGCTATTGAGCGCGAACAGGAAATCAGGGGCAATTTATGAACGACTTTGGCAATCCGCAGGTAGCAGCGTTGCCACAGCACTTGCGGCAATACATTGTTGAGCAGCATTACGAACATTATACACCTGTTGACCAGGCTGTGTGGCGGTATGTAATGCGTCAAAATTATGCCAACCTGAAAGATGTTGCTTATTATCCGTATATACCCGGTCTTAAGGCTGCCGGACTAAGTATCGAGCATATTCCCCGTTTGCAGGAAATGAATGATGCCCTGGGAAAGATAGGCTGGGGGGCTGTTACGGTAGACGGTTTTATCCCGCCGGCGGCTTTTATGGAGTACCAGGCTTACCGGGTTTTAGTAATCGCTGCGGATATCAGACAGCTACAGCATATTGATTATACACCGGCTCCGGATATCATCCATGAATCGGCGGGCCATGCACCTATTATTGCAGAACCCGACTATCACCGTTATTTGAGTTATTTTGGCTCCATAGGTGCTAAAGCCATGTATTCGGCACAGGATTATGAACTGTACGAGGCCATCAGGGCTTTATCTATACTTAAAGAAATGCCGAATCCTGATGCCGATGAATTGCGCGCTGCCGAGCAGCAGGTAACTTACTGGCAGGAAAACATGGGCGAACCGTCGGAAATGGCCCTGTTGAGCCGTTTGCATTGGTGGACAGTAGAATACGGCTTAATAGGCACACTGGAAGATCCTAAAATATATGGCGCGGGTTTACTGTCATCAATCGGCGAAAGTGCCAGCTGCATGAAGCCTGACGTACTCAAACTGTGGTACACGCCAGAAGCGGTTAATTATACATACGACATTACCCGCCCGCAGCAGCAACTGTTTGTTACACCCAATTTTCAAAATCTGATAGACGTGCTGGAACAATTCGCCAACCAGATGGCGTTTCGCACAGGTGGGCTAGCCGGCTTGCAAAAAGCGATGGATAGCCAGCAAACCTGTACGATAGTATATAGTTCAGGCTTGCAGATCTCAGGTATATTAGTTGATTTTTATACCTGGAATGACCAGCCATCGTTTGTGCGTTTTAAAGGGCCCGTAGCGCTTGCCCAAGATGACAGGCAACTCAACGGGCATGGCAAAGCGCGGCACCCTGATGGTTACAGCAGCCCGGTTGGAAAGCTTATAAGCGGTGAAGTTGAGCCCGGCAGACAATCCTGGTTATACGAAAATGGTGTCAGGGTAGAAGGCACGCTTGCTAAAATATTATATAATGACGGCGGAAAACCTATGCTGGTTACTTTTAATGACTGCACGGTAACTGATGCAAATGACCATATTCTTTTCTGCCCGGAATGGGGAGATTATGATTTAGCAATTGGCGAAGCAATAGTTTCGGTTTTTAGCGGTGCTGCCGACAAAAACAATTTTGAAGATATAGCTTACAAGCCTAAAACCAGCACCTATCACCCTGTTTATGATGCCCTCACGCAGCAGCTTCATAGTTTATATCAGCAAGTAAGACAAGCACGCGAACAGCGTGATTTTTCAAACCTGGAAAAAATATGGCAAAGCCTGCACGAGCAATTTCCTGAAGATTGGCTTTGTGCTTTAGAAATTTTAGAACTCCTTGGCTCGCATACGCAGATTGAAAATTGCCTCAACGCTAAAACTCGGGATCCCAGGTTTACCAAATTAATTAATGATGGTCTGGCTTTGATCAGGGCTGCATCGCTTCAATAAAATTAACCTTTTAGCGGCATAACGGTACTGCGTTGTTTTAACGTTCATTTCCGACGGTACTGCACTTTCACGCTGCGCCTTGCTACAAGGCATGTTTTTTATTACTTAACTTTTTTACAAGCGTTCACTAATTATTAAATTGTGAGACTTTTGTTCATCGCTTATGAAAAAATTGAGACTTTATGGTTGCCCCGATTCTCCCGAGATGTATACCATACGGGATTATTTGCAACGCAGCGTTGTAGGCTATGAGCTTGCTAACCCATTTGACCGCTCGGACGCGCCGCCAGAAGTTGAGTTTGAAGATGGTACGCGACTGATAAACCCTTCATTACAAGATATTGCCAACCAATTAGGGTGGCTCGCTAAACCACGGTATGATGAATATGACCTGGCCATTTATGGCGCCGGGCCGGCTGGATTGAGCGCAGCGGTATATGCGGCGTCTGAAGGGTTAAAAACTATACTGGTTGAGCGTAGCGCTATTGGCGGGCAGGCTGGTACCAGTTCCATGATTGAGAACTACCTGGGATTCCCAGAGGGCATAGCCGGCGCACAGCTGGCCGATCGCGCCCGCCAGCAAGCACTGAAATTTGGCGCCGAGATACTTTTATTAAAAGAGGGTGTTAGCGTTTGTTTCAAAGAGAATAGAATTATTGTGGAACTGAGGGACGGAACTGTCATTCGTTCAAAGGCAAATATCTGTGCCACCGGGGTAGAGTACGCCCGGCTCGAATTGCCGAATGAAGACCATTTTTTGTACCGTGGGCTGTATTACGGGGCAGGAGCAAGCGAAGCCACTTTATGTTATGACAAAGATATTTACATAGTGGGTGGCGGTAACATGGCCGGCCAGGCCGCTATTTACTTTTCGGGTTTTGCGCGGAAAGTTTACCTTGTGGTGCGACGTGGCAATCTTTCATCAACGCTTTCAGATTACCTGGTGAAGCGTATCAAATCAGTTAAAAACATAGAGGTTATTTACCATACCGAAGTTACCGCTATGGATGGCGATCGTGAGCTTCAGCAGATAAAACTTAAACACAATATAACCGGCGATGAAAGCTTAAGGGAAACCGGGAAGCTTTTTGTTTGTATTGGCGGCGACCCCAATACTGATTGGGCTATCAATACCCCGCTTTTACGCTGTAAAAAAGGTTACCTGGTTACGGGCAATGACCTGCTGAAGCATGACGGGTTCCGGGAGCAGTGGCAGCCTGACAGATTACCCTTTCATCTGGAAACCAGTGTGCCGGGGTTTTTCGCTGTCGGCGATGTACGTTATGGCTCGGTAAAAAGGGTGGCTTCGGCTGTTGGTGACGGCGCTATGGCTGTTACACAGGTACATCAGTATTTATCAGATATTATTTAGGCGCTTTGCAGCACAACGCCTTTGCCTGAACGTAATAGCTCCTGTGTAATTTCGCGTGTGTAAGCTTTAATCTCTTCCTGAAATAAGCTCACCGAGGCTCCGCTTCTTATCTCCTCTAAACGTTTTTCCCAGCTGCCCGCTAGTTCAGCCTGGGCAATGCGCTGGCCTTTCACTACATCATACACTGCCAGCCCGGTGGGCGTAGGCACCAGGTTTTTCTTTTCGCGCAGGATGTATTTGCGACTTAACAGGGTTTCAATAATGGCTGCTCGGGTGGCGGGTGTACCCAATCCGCCCGCCTTCATAGCTTCTCTAAGTTCTTCATCTTCAATTTCTTTACCGGCTGTTTCTAAAGCTTTAAGTAAGGTGGCCTCATTGTATAAAGGCTTTGGCTTGGTTTGTTTTTCAACAAGCGTTTTATCGGCTACCGGCAAGTCTTCGCCTTGCGTAAGCTTTGGTAAAGCGGCATTATCCTCGTCTTTTTTATCTTCTTCAGGGTCATTAAAAACAGCCCGCCAGCCGGCCTCTCTGATTACTGTACCACTGGCGTTAAACCTGGTGCCCGATAGTAAGGTAATCTTGGTGATGTCCTTAATACAATCGCTATGAAAAGCTTCCAGCATACGGCCTGCCACCAGGTCATAAACCGTTTGCAGATCAGCAGATAATTGCCAGGGCTTTTCGCCGGTAGGCAAAATAGCATGGTGATCGGTTACTTTTTTAGCGTTGACGCTCCGTTTGCTCAGTTTGGCGCCGTTAAGCACCGTAGCCTGTTTAGCAAAATCGGGGTGATGTTGCAAGCCGCTGATCAATGAGGGAATTTGCGCAAATACATCATCACCAATATACCGGCTGCCGGTTCTGGGGTAAGTAACCAATTTTCCCTCATACAAAGTTTGCAGCAAACTTAAAGTCTGATCGGCAGTGAAGCCTTTCTTTTTATTTGCTTCCTGCTGCAAACTGCTCAGGTCGTGCAACAGCGGTGGCGGCTCTTTACGCGGTTTGCCTTCAACAGAAATTACGTTTGCAGTCGCAGTGACGGCCTGAAGCACCGCCTCAGCTTCCTCGCGGGTTTTAAAGTTTTTGTCAGATACAGCTTTAAATTTCTGACCATCTTTATCCGGAAAGATGGCCACCTGGTAATAAGTCTCGGGTTTAAAGTCCCGGTTTTCGAGGTATCGCGCGCAGATCATGGCCAGCGTTGGGGTTTGCACGCGCCCCAACGATAACACACCCTTATTGCCCGACGCCAGGCTGAGCGCTTGCGTAGCATTCATACCCACCAGCCAGTCGGATTGTGAGCGGCAATGTGCCGAATTAAATAAGGTATCATAGTCAGAACCCGGTTTAAGGTTGCGAAAGCCTTCCTTAATGGCTTCGTCAGTTTGTGACGATATCCATAAGCGTTTAAACGGCTTTTTGCATTTCAAATAATAATAAATGTAGCGGAAGATGAGCTCGCCCTCGCGCCCGGCGTCGGTCGCTACAATGATCTCTGTAGCTTCGTCAAAAAGAGATTTAATGATATCAAGTTGTTTCTTAACGCCCGGATCATCTATCAACCCGTCTTTTGATTTTACCTTGCGGATAGCTAGTTTAAATTTAGGCGGTAGCATGGGCAGGTTTTGTACGCTCCAGCCGTAATAACCGTACTCTTGCGGGGCTGCCAGTTGCAGTAAATGGCCAAAGGCCCAGGTAAAGGTATAACCCTTACCCTCGATGTAGCCGTCTTTTTTTGTATTGGCGCCAAATACGCGCGCTATTTCACGCCCAACTGATGGTTTCTCTGCAATGATTACTTTCATAAAACACAGCGAAGCTAACAAAGACGGCAACAGCCGCCAAACGGTGTGGAAAACTGCTGACTGGTTTGATGCCTTTTATAGGTATATAAAGTTTTCAACAAACAAAAAAGTGTTTCAAATCAAAGTGTTTCACTCCAAAAATGAAAAATACCCTAAAAATGCATATGTCATTTGTTTTCAGATTATTGAAGTGATTTAGTTAAAGTTAAGCTACTGTTTCAAAGTGTTTCACTGTGTTTGTTTAAGTAATTAATTTTCAGTGTTTTATTATAAAAGAGTGTTTCATGTGTTTCATATTTTTATGAAACACATGAAAATGTTAAAATCTAATGGCAGTATGTTGACTAATAACTATTGCCGTCCATTCTTTTAAATTCTATTTTTGTGATTCATTTTAAATAGATGTCTGAAAACTTAGAACACGTTAAATGCCTGATCATTGGTTCAGGTCCCGCAGGTTACACTGCAGCTATATATGCATCGCGCGCCGATTTGAAACCGGTTATGTATACCGGTATGTTAGCCGGCGGTCAGCTTACTCAAACTACTGATGTCGAAAACTTTCCGGGCTATCCCGAAGGAATTATGGGCCCTGAGATGATGGAAGACTTTCGGAAGCAAGCTGAACGGTTAGGTACTGACATCCGTTTTGGCTACGTAAGTTCTGTTGATTTTTCAAGCACCCCGCATAAAGTTGTAGTTGATGAGATCAAAACTATATTGGCTGATACGGTAATTATCTCAACAGGTGCTTCGGCAAAATGGCTGGGACTGGAGTCTGAGCAAAAATACAGCGGCTTTGGCGTGTCGGCTTGTGCGGTTTGCGATGGCTTTTTCTTTAAAGGACAAGACGTTGCCATAGTAGGTGCCGGCGATACCGCTGCCGAAGAAGCAACTTACCTGGCTAAGCTTTGCAATAAGGTTTATATGATTGTGCGTCGCGATGAGTTCCGTGCCTCGAAAGCAATGGTTCACCGCGTTTTGAATACGCCAAATATCGAAATCCTTTACAATACTGAAACCAAAGAAATTTTGGGCGACGGGCAGTCAGTAAATGCTGTGAAGGTCATCAACAATGAAACAAACGTGGAGACAATACTTGATGTCACCGGTTTTTTTGTGGCTATTGGTCACCAACCCAATACCGAAATATTTAAAGGATGGATTGATATGGATGAAACAGGCTATATTAAAACCAGACCAGGCTCAACCCAAACAAACGTAGAAGGCGTATTTTGCTGCGGCGATGCCCAGGATCATATCTATCGGCAGGCTGTTACTGCGGCAGGCACAGGGTGTATGGCTGCAATTGATGCAGAGCGTTACCTGGCTGCTAAAGAGCACGTGGTTACGGCTTGATTTTAAGTTGACCATACGAGATATTAAAAGGTTGTCTATACAGGCAGCCTTTTTTTGTGCCATATTTTTACATGCTGAGGTTCAATTTATTTTCAAAATCTTTTAACTTCACCAACTTTAAATTATTGATCTGTCTTAATATGTATAAAAAAATAATTCTGCTGTTGGTTGCATGTGTTGGTTTAGGTACCGCACGGGCACAGGATAACAATCCGAACCTGGGTATTATTCCGGCGCCGGTATCGGTAAAGAAAACAAGTGGAGCGTTTACGCTGAGCCAGGAGACAACTTTGCTGGCCGACTCGGTAGACAACAAAGCGGTAATATTTTTGGCAGATTATTTAAAAAACAGCGCTATGCTGCATATCCCGGTTAAACAAAACAGCGGGACGATAGCAAATAACAGCATTGTACTTACCAGCGTCGGCACAGATGGCTTGCCGGCCGAAGGGTACCGCTTAACCATAACATCAGGCAACGTTACCATTGCAGCCAGGGGGGCCGGTATGTTTTATGGCATACAAACTTTAATACAATTAATCCCGGCCAATAAAAGCGCGACAGCAAAGTTACCTTGTGTACAAATTGAAGATTATCCGCGCTTTGGCTATCGCGGTTTAATGCTGGATGTTTGCCGTCATTTTTTTAATGTACAGTTTGTAAAAAAGTATATCGATTTAATGGCTGCCTATAAATTCAATCGATTTCACTGGCATTTAACAGATGATCAGGGCTGGCGCATCGAGATTAAAAAATACCCCAAATTGACCGAAATTGGTAGCCACCGCACTTCAACAGTAATAGGTAATTATCATGATCGCACGCCGCAGCAATATGATGACACCCCGGTTGATGGTTATTATACCCAGGACGAAATTAGAGACGTGGTGAAATATGCTGCCGACAGATACATTACAGTTGTCCCTGAAATTGA
Source organism: Mucilaginibacter ximonensis (assembly GCF_042686265.1). Taxonomy (NCBI): domain Bacteria; kingdom Pseudomonadati; phylum Bacteroidota; class Sphingobacteriia; order Sphingobacteriales; family Sphingobacteriaceae; genus Mucilaginibacter; species Mucilaginibacter ximonensis. The sequence continues at coordinate 1,456,454 of NZ_JBHUPD010000001.1, read as the reverse complement.
AATGCCGGGCCACGCTATGGCTGCCCTGGCTTCTTACCCAGAACTGGGATGCGAGCCTGATTTAGGTTATCAGGTTCAAACTACCTGGGGCATTTCCAAAAATGTATATTGCCCGTCTGACAAAACTTTTGCTTTCCTGGAGGATGTACTGACTGAGGTTATGGAGCTTTTTCCAAGCAAATACATCCATATTGGCGGCGACGAAGCGCCTAAAGATGTTTGGAAGCAATCAGAGTTTTGCCAAAAGCTGATTAAAAAATATAAACTTAAAGATGAAGAGGGTCTGCAAAGCTATTTTATACAACGTATTGAGAAATTCTTAAACACCAAAGGCCGCAGTATTATAGGTTGGGACGAGATTTTGGAAGGCGGCCTTGCACCCAATGCCACTGTTATGAGCTGGCGCGGCGAACAGGGTGGTATCAATGCCGCCAAACAAAACCATGATGTGATTATGACGCCGGGCAGCGGCGGATTGTACCTGGATCACGCACAAGGCAAATTAAGTACTGAGCCTCTTACCATCGGAGGTTTCGCTCCACTTGAAAAAACTTATAGTTATGATCCAACCCCTGAAGAATTGAACAATGACCAGAAAAAACATATTCTTGGCGTTCAGGCTAATATGTGGACAGAATATATAGCCACCGAAAACAAAATTGAGTATATGTTGCTGCCGCGAATGTTTGCTGTATCAGAGGTAGCCTGGACACCGTTGGCCAATAAAAATTTTAAAGATTTTTCTGAAGTCCGCCTGCCAAACCATTTGGCGTGGTTAGATAAAAATGGTTTTGATTACAGGGTGCCGACTGCTATCGGCGCCAAGGATTCCGTTGGTTTTGGCACTACTATGACGGTAAATCTGAAACCGCCGGTTACCGGGGCAAAAATTTACTATACTATTGACGGTTATACACCGCGCGAAACTGATATTGAATATACATTACCTAAAACCTACAACGTACCTGTTGATCAATATCGCGAATTACAAACCATTGTGATTACCCCAACCGGCAAACGGAGTGTGGTAACCAGAATGATGATTTATAATAAAAAGCCGTTGCCGCCAGTAGTCTATCAGGGTAATAACCAGGGGCTGCGATATGAATTGATACCGGGCGAATATAACAGCACGAATGACTTTAAGCAATCTGCCGATGGCGCTGATTCACTTATCTCAAAGAGCTTTAATATTAATCCTTTCAGAAAAAACGGTGGTTTTGCAATAATATACAACGGTTATATCCGTATTGATAGTGATGGTTTTTATGGGTTTTCGACTTCATCGGATGACGGTTCGACTTTGCTGATAGATAACCAATTGGTAGTTGATAATGATGGTAAACACCCAATAAGTGCCAAAAGCGGTGGTATAGCTTTACAAAAAGGATATCATAAATTTACACTTAAATATTTTAACGTCGGTACTACAGGCAGCCTGAAAGTGTTTATCACTATACCGGGCAAACCAACCGGCGAACTAGGTTCAGATCTGCTCTATAACTAAAAGATTCTATGCGTCTAAGATCTTATATTTTTATACTGATGGGTTGTGCTGCTATATCAGGTTGCACACGCGAAGAGAAAAAGCCGGTAGTTAATACCACGCCGGTGACTCCAAAGATCATGGAGCCGTTTAAGTTTCATAAACTGATCGAAGTTTCTCCTGGTAACTATTATGATGTTTTTAGCTGGGGACGCGGCGGGGCAGATACCAGCTCATTGTTAATTCTTCACTCAGATTCAACCACCCGTACATATACTACCACAACCGGCGATATTAATGGTTTGATTGTAGATGCGTATAATTCTGATATGGATATTGATGGCCACCCTGAAATATTGATACAGGCCAAACGCAAGGATACCATCAATTACACCACCATGTACGCTTATGAGTTTTACGAAAAAAAGGTTGAAAAGCTGGATTTTCCAAAGCTATCTAAGTCGCAGCGTGCAGGTTATAGAGGTAATGATAATTTCTATATTTCTGAAGGTAAGCTGGAACGTGAATTTCCAATTTATGAAGGCAGCGGATCGTCAGCCAAAGCGACCGGAGCTAAACGTAAATTAGAATATACACTCAGTAATAACAACTTTAATGTAAAGCAACTGAGTAAAGATTCGACCTTGGTTAAAGATAAAGCTGTTAATCAGGAAAGCAAATCAGTTGAACAGAAATCGACAGAAACAAAGAAATCCGTTAGCAAAAAAAGCAGTAAAAAACATCATCACGAAGAGACCTCGCATAAAAAGAAGAAGAGACACCATCATCGTGGTTAAATTAAACTGATCATGTCTTTGGCATTGTAAACGCCAACTGCATCGTAATCATTATTGAAATAGAACCATCCTTGCCGCGCCTCCGGATTGTGCTTAACAGAATCGACCACCTTTTGCAGAAAATCTTTTGAATAAGGCGAACGGTACAAATTTGGCGTGCCATGAAATCGATAGTAAACCGATGAAGTATTCTGAATTACATCATCGGGCAGAGTAGGATGGCTCATGCCGCAAAAAGTGATATTGTGCTTTGCCAGCTTCGTATAAACCTCGTTATTCCACCAACTCACGTGGCGTGGCTCCAATACATTGTTGAATTGGGGATTAAGGCTTTCAATGATCTTATCCAGTTTCTCTTCGCTGTAATGAACGCTCGGCGGCATTTGGAATAATACCGGGCCTAACTTTTCTTGCAATCCGCTATTGATGGTATCGTAAAAACTGGTTATTAAATCAGTACAGTCATTGAATTTTTTGTAATGAGTGATGGCCCGTGGAGCTTTTACTGAAAATCTGAATTCCGGCGGACATTTATCATACCAATTCTGTAAAAACGATAACTGCGGAAAACGATAAAAAGTTACGTTAAGCTCAATTGTATCAAAGTGTTCGCAGTAGTAATCAAACCATTTGCGCTGCGGTAAACCTTCAGGATAAAATTTACCCTTCCAATCCTTGTAATGAAAGCCTGAACACCCTATATACCATTCCATATTGAAGTAACCCGTGGCTTCAAATTTTTGTTTGGCGGATAGACAATTGTTAGCCCGAATTTTGCACATTTGTATAAAGCACCTACTGAACTTAATAATGCATTTTATATATCCTGTCTTTTTATTTGCATTAGTATCGTTGGCTATCCCGGTATTGGTTCATTTATTCAACTTTAGGCGCTACCAGAAAATTTACTTTAGTAACGTGCAGTTTCTGAAAGAAATACAGGAACAGCAATCGTCACGTCGAAACTTAAAAGAGCGTTTAATTTTAGCGGCGAGATTGTTAGCCTTGCTTTTTTTGGTGCTGGCATTTAGCCGTCCATATATCTCAAATCAAAAAAGTACAAAAGCCGGCGCTCAGCGTGTGGTAAGCATTTTTATAGATAACTCGTATTCGATGCAAACGCTAAACCGCGAAGGTTCATTATTGGACGAAGCCAAGCGCCGGGCGAAAGAGATTGCCGCGGCTTACTCCATGAACGATAAGTTTCAGTTACTTACACAGGACTTTGAAGGCAGGCATCAACGTTTAATGAGTCGTGACGAATTTGTTGATGCTGTGGATGCCGTTCAGATCAGTCCGCGTAGCAGAGATCTGCAACAGATTGTTGACAGGCAAGAAAATTTGCTGAATCTTCAGCCTGGCACCGGCCGGTCTATTGATATAATTTCAGATTTTCAGAAAAATATAAGTAATGGCCAGCCATTAAAAATCGATACCGGTATCCGCATTAATTTGGTGCAATTAAGAGCCCATACACCGGCGAATGTGGCGATAGATTCTGTTTGGCTGCTCAGCGCTATCCATCGCCCCGGCGAAACGGAGAAATTGGTAGTGCGTCTGCACAATTATGCCAGTGAAAATTCTACAAAGATCCCGCTTAAACTAAGTATCAACGGCGAGCAAAAAGCTTTAGGAGGGTATATTGTCAATGCCCGGGGGGTACAAAATGACACGCTCACTTTTTCAGGCCTTAAACCAGGATGGCAACGCGGCGAAATTACATTGCAGGACAACCCGGTTACGTTCGACAACCGGTTTTATTTTAGCTTCAATGTAAAGCAGCAACTGCCGGTATTGGTCATTGACGGTGGTACGGCAAACCCATATCTGAAAGCCCTGTTTGGTACCGATCAATTTTTTAGTTTAATACGGGCTTCTGACGGCAATGTTGACTATGCAGGTTTGAATACTTATCCGTTGGTTGTATTGAGTGACGTTAAAGCTATATCTGCCGGCCTGGCCCAACAATTAAAAGCATATGTAAACAAAGGAGGGACACTGGCCATGTTTCCGGCCGTCGATGCTGATTTAAATAATTATAAAGCCTTCCTTCAGCAAGTGGGAGCAGCATATCCGGAAAAGTTACTGACTGAAGATGTTAAGGTATCGTCCTTAAACCTGCAAAGCCCGGTATTTAAAAATATCTTTGAAGATTTTCCACAAAATCCGGATCTGCCTGTTATTAAAAAATATTATCGGCTAAGTGCAGCCTCCGGCCGAAATGAGAATCTGATGCAAATTCAGGGAGGCACGCCTTTTTGGGCAGGATATACCAGCGGTAAGGGCAAAGTTTACGTTTGTGCTGCGCCTTTAAATACAGATTTTAGCAATCTGCCCCGTCATGCCTTATTTGTACCGATAATGTTCCGCATAGCTTTGTTAAGTGGCCACGATCAGCCTTTATTTTATTCGTTAGGGCACGATGAAACCCTTGAAGTACCGCCCGTGCAATCTTCAGACAAACAATTACTGAAGCTTGTTAAAGGGCAGCAAAGCATTATTCCTGACGTAAAACAGCAAGAGGGAAGTACCTTGTTATATGTGTCTGACCAATTACAGGAAACAGGCTTGTACGACTTAAAAAGGCAGGATAGCACTGTTTCTGTCATGGCCTTTAATGATAATCGTACTGAATCTGACCTAAGCTATTATAATGCTGACGAATTAAACAAATTATTAGCTAATAAGGGCAATGTGTTTGAGCCTAACCGCGGCCCGGTAAAAGATATGGTTAGCCAGACAGATTTTGGTATGCAATTATGGAAACTTTGTATAATTTTGGCATTGATTTTCCTGGCTGCCGAAATATTGCTGACGCGGTATTTTAATGTTAGAACCGCCACAGATAAACAGGTTTCGCAACAAGATAATCGCCCTCAATCCACACATAAAGCAGTATAAATGAATTTGCTTATCAAATCCGCAACAATTGTTGATCCCAATTCGCCTTTCAACCAACAAGTTGCCGATATTTTAATAAAAGACGGAACCATCGCCGAAGTTGCCAAAGATATTAAGGCCGACGTAGAAGTATTTGAAGCTCAAGGCAAACAAGTATCTCCTGGTTTTTTCGACCTGAATTGTAATATCGGAGAACTTGGTTTGGAAACTAAAGAAGATTTAAAGACGGGTACGGCCGCCGCCGCCGCCGGTGGTTTTACCGGTGTAGCACTGATGCCAAACACCCAGCCTCCTGTGCATTCAAAAGCCGAAGTTGAGTATCTGTTTAACCGTGCAAAGAATTACCTGGTAGATGTATTTCCACTGGGCACTCTGTCGCAAAAGCGTGAGGGAAAAGATCTGGCCGAAATGTACGATATGCATCAAAGTGGGGCCAAAGCTTTCACTGACGGTACGCGCCCGGTGCAGGATTCAGGCTTGATGGAACGCGCGCTGCTATATACCAAAGGCTTTGACGGTACGGTGATTTCTTATCCTGAAGATGCTGCTATTGCCGGTAAGGCTAAAGTAAACGAAGGGGAGATGAGTACCTTATTGGGTATGAAAGGCATTCCATCGTTAGCTGAGGAGCTGATGATAGCCCGCGATCTGTACCTGGCCGAATATACTGACTCAAAGATTCATTTTACTACGATATCTACCGCGCGATCGGTTGAATTAATCCGCGAAGCAAAAAATAAAGGTCTGAAAGTTACCTGTGATGTAGCTGCACACCATTTGGTGTTAACAGACGAAGCTTTAGCGGGCTTTGACAGCCTTTATAAAGTAAAACCACCACTGCGTACCCGGAAAGATGTAGACGCTTTACTGGCGGGCTTAAAAGACGGTACAATTGATGCTATCGTGTCGCAACATACACCGCACGAGATCGAGTTTAAGGACGTAGAATTTGAGGTGGCCGAATTTGGTATCATTGGGCTCCAAACGGCGTTCTCGCTGGCTTTACAAGCCGGTTTGGATGTAACTTTAATTATCGAGAAGTTGGCGATAAACCCCAGAAAGATATTAGAAATTAATGTACCGGTAATAGCTGCCGGTAAACAGGCTAACCTGGTGGTGTTTAACATTCAGGGCGAATGGGGTTATACGAAGGAAAACAACCTGTCTAAATCAAGTAATTCGCCATATATAGGGCAAAACCTAAAGGGGCAAGTTTTGTTGACTTGTAACAATAACCAGGTATATCAATCCAATATAAAATGATCGATCAAAAAATAAATAAAGCTTTAGCTGCGGCGCTGCAGGCTTTTTCGAAATACAGCGGTAATGATGCTACGCAAATTACAGATGAGTTTAGAGCTGTATTTGAGCAGGAAGATGATTTTTTAAGTAAGGCCGACGCTTTGGATGAGGTTTTTGATAATCATCCGAAGTTTGAGGTTCTGCGTGAAGTATTCTTCGATTTACTGATGATCAATTTTTTTAGCGCCGATGTTAAAAAGCTGGAAGAAGACTACCTGGACAGCAAGGAGTGGGAAGACATTGAGGAAGAAACCCTGGACAGGGGTACCGAGTTGTTAAACTTACTGCTTTATCTGAATGAATGCGAAGATGAAGAAATTGAGCCCGAGCTTGACGATTATCTGAAAGAGTTTTTATTGGTTGATGAAGATGAATTTCAGGATGAGTATCGTATCTACGAGCCTGTTATCTCGCATCAGATACTGATTGAAAGCCCTGTCGGGGAGATTGCAAAAGTAGCTCAGAAATTACCTGAAGATTCAGAATTGAAAGAGCTATTTTATCCAATGATGTGCTTTTTCCAAAATCCTCAGCCATCTGTAGTCGAAAAAGATCAAATAGCTGCCAGTGCAATTTCAAAAGAGTTTGACATGGCTGTACTTGCGATATTAACCTCATTTTAAATCACAATAATATGGAAGAGTTCAAATTGGTTGAAAAACCCAACCCAACAAAAATTGCTACCAAATGGGCGCTGATAGATGTGCTTACAGCGATTATTATTACGTATGCGTTCGAATTTTTGAATGCAGACCCGAATTCGCCGCTCAAGTACATAGGCTTTGTGCCGTTTATTATTTTCCTGTTTTTGGCGCAGAAGGAGTTCAGGGATAGCCAGAAAGGCTTTATGACCTTTGGCAGTGGGTTCTCGGCCGGTTTCAGATTCTCCGTATTTGTTGGTTTGATGATGGCAGTATTTATTTTTCTTTATCTGAAGGTATTGAGTCCTGATTTATTTGACAAATCACTTGAAGCGTCAAGGGCACAAATGGAGGCCAAAAATATGTCGGACGCACAAATTGAAAAAGCCATGGGGATGGCTAAAAGTTGGGGGCCATTGTTTGCCGCTTTTGCTACAGCTATCAGTTACCCTATTTTTGGCGCAATTGTGAGCCTGATTGGTGCCGCTATTTTTAAAAGAGAACGTACCGGGCAGGACTTAATTGACGATGCAATTGATCCAACCGTATAACAACTAAAAAGGTATTAATTAAGACGCCGCTTCGGGTAACCGAAGCGGCATCTTTTGTTTTAGTTTAGTTTTATTTAGTATTTCAAAGATCTTTTATGATCTGCTTTTCATCACTATCTTAATGATATCGTTACCAAATACAAATACGATAAGCGAAAGTAACAGTACAAAACCTACTATTTGAGCACGCTCCAGGAACTTGTCGCTAAGGGGTTTGCCTTTAATCATTTCAATAATCAGAAACAGCGAATGGCCGCCGTCAAGCGCCGGGATTGGTAACAAATTGGTAAATGCCAACGCAATTGATAATAAGCCAACCAAGGTCCAGAAACGTACCCATATCACCTGGTTACCAAACTGTGTGGCTATAGCAACCGGCCCGGCTATTACCTTGCCAAACTTAGCATCGCCTTTAAATACCTTACCCATAGTTTTTGCAGTACCGGCAAAAGTGTTCCAGGCTTTTTTTGCACCAACTGGCAATGAACCCCAAAAGCCATAATGCACCGTAGTTTCTTTAGGCAGGTCAAATTTAGCCGATATACCAAAACCACCGTCCTTCATGCCTAATGTACCATCTTTATTAACGTTAACCGTAACCACTTGTGCCGCATTATTGCGCTTTATTTCCAGCGAAACGGGTTTGTTGATATTCTTTTTTAATTCAGATTGCATCTGATCAAAAAATTGGATCTTAGTACTGTTAACCGCGGTTACACTATCGCCTTTCTTCAGGCCGCCTAAATCGGCGTTACTTCCTTTTACAACAGAGTCGATGGTAAATTTGGCGCGAGGCAAAGGCGTAATAAACTGATCAGGACCGTAATCAGATACATCGTTGATAATATCGGCAGGTACCGTAAAGTTTAAGGTTTTGCCATCACGCAGTACGGTAAGTACGGTGTGGTCCAGCAATACCTTAGGGCCAATCAGGTCTTCAAATTTATTAACTGGTTTGCCATTTACAGCAACTACTTTATCGCCGGGTTGCAGGCCCATCTTTTTTCCAATAACTCCGGGCACAATACCGTATTTTACGCTTGAGTTAGCTATATAGCTATCGCCCATGCGTGCAGTGAGCATCCAGAATATAAATATAGCCAGTAAAAAGTTTACGATGATACCCCCCAGCATTACAATCAGTCGTTGCCAGGCCGGTTTTGAACGGAATTCCCAGGGTTGCGGTGGGCCTTGTAACTGATCGGTATCCATCGATTCATCTATCATACCGGCAATTTTAACATAGCCACCCAAAGGCAGCCAACCAATGCCGTACTCTACGTCTTTATAAGTGAATTTAAAAAGGCTAAAACCCCATGCGTCAAAAAACAGGTAAAACTTATCTACCTTAATACCAAAAGCTCTTGCAGCTAAAAAGTGGCCCAGTTCGTGCAGAATCACTAAAATCGAAAGTCCCAGTATCAACTGGCCAACCATTATTACTATACTCATTCTTTATATTACGTTGTATGCCTTTTGCGGCATTAGTTTTATTAAATTTTGCGCAAATATGCGCGTTTCTTTATCAGTATTCAAATAATCATCCAGCGTAGGCTGGCTTTGAAAATTTATGCGTTGCATACAGTTTTCAATAACCTCGCTCATAGCTAAAAATCCAATATTATCAGCTAAAAATCCGGCTACGGCTATTTCGTTAGCTGCATTGATAATACAAGGCATATTTCCACCTTTATTCAGGGCTTCGAACGCAAATCCTAAATTACGAAATGTCATAAGGTCAGGTTTTTCAAACGTTAGCTGCGGATAATCAACGAAATTAAACCGCTTAAAATTATTCTTTAACCGGCCCGGATAAGCTAATGCGTATTGTATCGGTAACTTCATGTCCGGCAAGCCCATTTGCGCCTTTATGGAACCATCCTCAAACTGCACCAGCGAATGAACAATTGACTGAGGATGCACAATGACATCAATCTGATTGGCCGACAGGTCAAATAGCCATTTGGCTTCGATAACTTCCAAACCTTTATTCATCAGCGTAGCCGAATCAATGGTGATCTTGGCGCCCATTACCCAATTAGGGTGCCTCAGTGCATGTTCGCGGGTAACATTCGCCAGGAAATCTGCATTTTTACCCCGGAAGGGGCCTCCGGAAGCCGTGAGGATAATCTTTTCGATTGTGTTATTTTCCTCACCAACCAAACATTGGTAAATCGCCGAATGCTCTGAATCTACCGGTAATATTTTAACATCGTGCTGTTTGGCCAGGTCGGTGATTAACTCACCGGCAACAACCAGCGTTTCTTTATTGGCTAATGCGATGGTTTTGCCGGCTTTAATAGCTGATATGGTAGGTTCCAAGCCGGCAAAGCCAACCATGGCGGTTAGTACAATGTCGATCTGTGCATCGGTAACAATATCGATGATAGCTTTAATGCCCGATAAAACTTTGGTGGTAGTTCCTGCCAATGCCCCTTTAACTTCAGCATATTTGCTGTCGTCGCAAATAATAGCGTAGGCGGGCTTAAACTTTAAAGACTGTTGTATTAACAGGTAAGCATTGCTATTTGCTGTTAAAACATAAGCATTAAACAGCGAAGGGTTTTCGCCGATCACTTCTAATGCTTGTGTACCTATGCTTCCTGTAGAGCCAAGAATAGCTATATTTTTCAAACTTTTACTCAATTCTTAAAGAATAAATTCGCTCAATCCGTCTGCAATCTTCCTGTCGTTAGCTAAGCGCGGCACTTTATTTTGCCCGCCCAGCTTGCCTTGCGATTTCATGTAGTTTATAAATGCGTCCTTTTTTAAACTTTGGATTATCAAAGGTTGCAAAATGTTACCATCAATCAGGTCAAAATAATAAATATTTTTTGATTGTAAGGCTTTGTCAACTTTTAAAGCAAATGCTTTCAAGTCTTTAGGTTCAGCGCCAAACTCTACAAACCATTCGTGGTAGGGTAGTTCGCCCTCGGCTGGATTTACCTGTGGCGCTACCGTAAACTCCACAATGTCTATGCCTTCTTCATTTGCAACACTCATCAACGCGTGCTCCACCTCCTCGCCAATAACATGTTCACCAAACGCAGAAATGTAGTGTTTAATACGCCCGGTCACTAATATTTTATACGGATTTTTAGAGATGAACTTCACGGTATCGCCAATACTATATCCCCACAGGCCGGCATTAGTATTTAATATCAGCGCGTAGTTTTTATCTAATTCAATATCTGCCAGACTTAAACGGGGGGGATTTTCGTTATAATATTCATCTGTAGGGATAAACTCATAAAAAATACCTGAGTTAACCAGCAATAGTAATCCCCGCTGTTTTTGCGAATCCTGAAAGGCGATGAAACCTTCAGAAGCAGGGTAGGTTTCAATAGTATCAATGGCAAAGCCTATGCTTTCCTGTATCCGCGAACGATATGGCTCGTAATTGACGCCGCCGTATACAAACAGCTTGAAGTTAGGAAAGATGTCCTTGATTTTTTTGCCGCCCGAAACAGCCGACAATCTGTCAAAATACATCTGGCACCAGGGGGGTATGCCCGATATCAGGCGCATATCTTCTTTTGCGGTTTCCTGAACTATGGCATCTACTTTTTCTTCCCAGTCCTCAATACAATTTACCTTATAGCTTGGCAGCCGGTTTTTTTGAAGATAAGCCGGCACATGATGTGCTACAATGCCTGAAAGTCGCCCGGTTGGAATACCGGCTTTTTCTGACAGTTCAGGGCTGCCTTGCAGAAAGATCATTTTGCCATCCACAAAATCGGCCTTACCTGTTTCATGAATATAGCTTAATAAAGCGTTGCGTGCAGCCTTAATATGTTCAGGCATGCTTTCTTTACTGATAGGAATATATTTTACGCCTGATGTAGTACCCGATGTTTTAGTAAGATAAGTTGGTTTGCCCGGCCACAATACATTCTCTTCGCCATTGGTTACCCTTTTTATGTATGGGCTCAATTCTTCGTAATCACGAATGGGTACCTGTTTTTTAAAATCTTCGTAGGTTTTGATCTGCCCGAAGTTGTGGTCGTTACCGAAGGAGGTGTGTTTAGCTTGACTAATGAGTTTTGCAAAGGTTTTCTGCTGTAGCGCTACTGCATCTTTGCGGATCTGATTAATGTCTCTATTAACCCATGCCGCAAATACCTTACTCAATATGGCTTTTAAACCCATAGCTTAATTGGTTTCGGCAATATCGTCATCAACATCCTGGTGGCTGTAAACCAGTTTGCGGTAAGTTACCGCAAGAATAATATTTACAAAAGGATAGGTGAATATAATGGCGACAGAAATAATGGGATAGTGCTGCGATAGAATAGCAGGTAAGGCAATCAGCACCAAAATAATGATCAGCATGGTTAATACCTTGAAAAAGTAACCACGTGTTAAATCGAAACTTTGTTTGATGGATTCAAAGGCGCCGGACTGGTCATCAACAACAAAGGTGATGAAGAACATCATACGCAGCGCTATGTACAAGGCAATTAATGCAAAAATATCTTCAATCAATGTCTGCAGATTTGGATAAGCATCAAGGCCTTTCATAGAAAAGTGGAAGGTGGTAATAATAAATGCGATCAGAAAAACTACAATAAGGTAGCTCACAATGCTTTTAAAAGCCGGCAGTACCTGGTTAAATTCAAATTCGTAATATTCACTATCAATAACGGTGAATATCAATTTATATAAACCCAGCGTGGTATAGGCTTGTACAAATATGGTCAGGAAAGTTACGGCTGTGGTGCCTGCAAATGAGTCGGTAGAGAAAACGTACTCAATTACGACACCCAGAATAGAAAGCAGCAGGAATGATATAACTGAATAAACAATTATGGTTACAAAGTTTTTCTTGAATATAGTCCAGGCAGCTTTAGTTGTTTCTGCGACCGAAAACGGATGATACATCTTATTTTACCACTGTTTTAATATGAGCCTGCGCCAAACATCTTGCATAAAACCCAACCCGTAGGCAGTAAGCTGAATAAATGAGGCCACGACGCTCAAAAATGCAATTTTTACCGACTTATTTTTACTCAGCGAATGAAAAAATATCAACAAAATAATAAGTGCGGCAATAATATCACATAAAATAGCAATCGACCAGCCAAAAATGTTTGCGATAAGTGTAAAAATAACACAGAGCGTAAACATGGCCGGAAAGAAATGCACAAGCTTTAATTCATTGGGGAAGAACTTATAAACATTGATGCGCGCCCGTCCAAAAAAGTGTAACTGCTTATAAAATTGCAGGAAGTTGGTGCGACGTTTATGATAAACTTTGGCGCGCGGAATCAAGCCGATCTTAAACCCCATGGAATGGATGCGGATGCTATACTCAATATCTTCGCCTGAACGGGTGATGATAAAGCCGCCGGCCTTTTCCCAAACCTGGCGCGAAATCCCCATGTTAAAACTGCGGGGATGAAACTGCCCAAGGCTTTTTTTATTGCCGCGGATACCACCGGTAGTGAAGGGGGAGGTCATGGCGTAGCTGATGGCTTTTTGGGTAGGAGTGAACGACTCGTGCGCTGCATCGGGGCCACCATAAGCGTCCAGCCAGTTTTCGTTAAGTGAATTGTTGACGATCTCCAGATAGTCGTGCGGGATCAAACAGTCTGAGTCGAATATAATGAAGTAATCGCCTTTAGCACGCTCAAAAGCATAGTTGCGGGCAAAACCCTGGCCGGCATTTTCTTTGACGAAATAATGTAGATTTAGCTCGCTTTCAAAGCTTTTTACAATATCGGCAGCGTCAATTTTTGATCCATCTTCAATTACCAAAACCTCGAAGTTTTTATAAGTCTGCGTGGTTAGCGTTCCAAGCAGTTCCCTGATTTCTTGCGGGCGATTGTATAAAGGTATTATGATGGAAAAAAACATGTTGGTTTGATGTGCAGATATGCAAATGTGCAGATTAGTTTTTCGTTATCGGATTTCAATTATTCAATTTGCAAATATGCAAGGCGCACTCAAATATTGATAAGCAAATTTATCAACACTCAAATTCATCTGCACATCTGCATATCCACGCATTTGCACATTTAAATGCTGTCTTCTATCTGGTATTTATTACGCTCGGGTGCGGCGCGGGCTACCAGCTCGGCTACAAAACCGGTAAGGAACATTTGCGAGCCGATGATAATGGCTACCAGCGCAAAGTAAAACAGCGGTTTGGCGGTGATCTCCCGAGAAACTGGGATGTGGTTTGCCAGATCGTATAACTTATCGCCAACCAGCCACAAGGCGCAAATGGTTCCTGCACAGAAACTCAGCGCTCCTAGTGAACCAAAGAAATGCATAGGACGCTTGCCGAATTTACCGACAAAGAATATCGACATCAAATCTAACAAACCGTTAATAAAGCGGCTCATGCCAAACTTGGTGACACCATATTTACGGGCACGGTGTTCAACTACTTGTTCTCCAATTTTAGTAAAACCTGCCCATTTGGCTATAACCGGGATATAACGATGCATCTCGCCATAAACCTCTATATTTTTAACTACGTTTTTGCGGTATGATTTCAGTCCGCAATTAAAGTCGTGCAGGTTGTCAATGCCCGACATTTTGCGTGTAGCCCAGTTGAATACCTTGGTAGGGAGGGTTTTACTCAAAGGGTCATAACGTTTAGCTTTCCAGCCTGATATCAGGTCGTAGCCTTCTTCAACAATACGGCGATATAGTTCCGGAATCTCATCCGGGCTGTCTTGCAGGTCTGCATCCATGGTAATAATCACATTCCCCTGAGCGGCATCAAAGCCCACGTTGAGTGCGGCCGATTTGCCATAGTTGCGGCGAAACTTAATGCCTTTAATAAAAGTATTGTCCAGGCGCAGTTTATTGATCATCTGCCACGAGCCGTCGGTGCTTCCGTCATCAATTAAAATAATTTCGTAAAGGAAACTATTTTCGGCCATTACACGGCTTATCCATGAGGTAAGTTCAGGTAATGATTCAACTTCGTTATATAAAGGTATTACTACTGATATATCCATTTATTGGTTATGGGGCCAGAGCTAAGCTATTTCAAACCCATGCAAAAATATAAAAAATGAGGAATGATTTATAGCTGTCGGATATCAATTATCCAGTAACGGTTTTTCACGCTGCGATTCATGTAGCAGGTCTTCAAAATTAAACCGGGCAACCCAGCTTTTTTCGGTTGGGTTGAAGTAAATGAATGCCTCTACGGCCAAATCGTCACGCTTTTTATCATCATAATCTTCATCCCAAAGTATAGCCTTGATGCCGTAGTGCAGTTTAATCTTTGTTTTTTTATAGCGATACACGTCTTTGCGGGTGTTTAACTTAACGCCGCCCGGGTAGCGATCGTTGAAGTCAACCTGTATCAGTATCAATCGTCCACTGTTTACTCCCTGTTTCCGGCCCATCAGATAACTTATGGCGCTTCCAATCAACATAACACCCATACTGGCCAGCCATAACCAATAACCTGCCTGATAGCCTGTGATGTAAGAAACAGTATTGGGTTTGATGTCGGATATTTTAGTGGCAAGTAAAAATGAAGCAGCAAGCAGGGTGCCAATCAGGCTAAATATCATAGCCCGCTTAGGGTGCTTGTTAACCTGCGACCAGGCTGCCCACAAAGCAGGGTTGGCATACCACGCTAAGCCGGCAATGCTCATGATACCACCTATAGCGCCCATCGCTACTAAATAAGCTCCTATCCAATGATCGCCACAAGCTCCTGAAATACAGTAACCCTGTTGGGTTAACGACACCAGGTATAAACCGAGGCTTATTGCCAGCGTTATGTTGGGTAAATTGAGATAGGATCGGGCTTGCATGCCACACAAAATAAATATTTACCTTTATATTATGCAATCTAAATCAACCTTAAAATATTTAATAGGTGGCGCTTTGGCCACCGGCTTTTTGGTTAACTCAAGTTACACAACCAAAACCGACAGAGGCGCTTTTCAAATTGATGTGGGCCATTTATTAAATGCCCGGCCGGTAACTACGCTAAGCAGTGGGATGCTGGTGCACTGGACGAAAGGAGTGGACCGCGAGAATGGCTACCTGACAGCCTCGGCAGCTAAATTTAACGGCGAGGTTGGCTCTAAGGCATTGCCTGACGATCCGTTGATTCCCGGCAACAGTCATCACCCGGCTATTTTGCTTCATTATAGCAATGAGGATGCAATGGGCTACCAGGCCAGGTTACTGGATACCGGTACTACAACCATTGATGTGCTTACCGGCAGATACAAAAACATGTATCTGTGCTTTACCAGCGCATACGGTAAGTCAGAATTAAAGGTTGAATTAATTTACAACGACAGTGCAGAAGTTAAAAATTTTACCGTGCCCGATTGGGCAAATGATATACCAGATAACGACCCCGACCTTAGCTACGTGGTTCATGATCTGCCAAAATGGAGTAATAAAGGTTCACGAACTGAGCCCGATCATCATAATATTGATGCCTTGAATATACACCCAACTTTAAAACATGTACTTAAGCAAATACGGATAAAGAATTTGTCAAAAACTTACCTGATGTTTTGGGCGGCTGCCGGTTATTGATTTTAACATAAATTAACGCTTATGTTAACTTCTGTTAAGGTTTTGTATATCAATTAAATAAGAATTATTTTTGATTGCATTCGAAATAAACCCTATCACAAGAGTTTGCCGGTATAGAAAGTGATGTAGCCGGCAAACTAAATTAACCAGGTAACTAATCAAACTGGTTTTGCAAGCGCGTCAGCCTGTCTATGATCAGGTTAAGCTTTTCCTGCTCGTTCTTGACAAATTGTCTTCTGATATAAAAGGTTGAGAATAATATAAAAGCTACATACACGGTATACGAAACCACTTTAAACATGGTAGACGAGCTTTGTAGTACCTCCATAAAATATAGAAATAGTCCGGTGCTCATCATCAGCACGTAAATGTAATATAGGCGTCCGTATAATTTTGAGCGATTTCTTTGGTATTCCTTCAGATCTTGAAGATAAGCCGCCGGGTTTATGGTTATATCATGTTTGCTGATGATGCGGTAATCTCTTAGCATCACCAGTAACGATAACAGCACGGTGGCTAATATAATAACAATACCCAGATACGTTTGCCAGGCATTAAATACAAAAAACAGCATTACGGCCAGTATCCCCGATAGGGTGATGCCCATTATGGTAATATTCCAAAACAGCTTCCTGCTTAGGCTGTTAACCCCTTTTTTTACTTGTTTCAGCACATCATCTACAGAAAGCTGATCCTTTTTTGGCTGGTCTTGCCAAACCGACATTATATGATCAAAGTCTTTCATATTGATTGTACAGCTCTGTCAATTTTTGTTTAATGCGATGTATTTTCACCCTCAAATTCCCTTCAGATATACCAGAGATATCAGCTATCTCCGGGTATGGCACCTCATCAAGCACCATGGTTATAATAATTCTTTCAGACTCCTCCAACTTAGCAATACATTTATAAAGCATAGCCACCTGCTCATTTTTTTCCGAAACTTCTTCCATTTTGGTTTCGGCAATCTGAGGGGTAAGCTCGTCTTTGGCCTGGCGCTTTTCTGATCTAAGATAAGTTAAACAGGTGTTTACCGCAATACGGTAAATCCACGTAGATATCATAGCCTGATTTCTGAACTTATCCAGATTTTGCCAGACTTTTAAAAATGTTTCTTGCAGCAGGTCGTTCGCAGCATCGTCATCGCCTGTGTAACCATAGCACAAATGGAAAATCTTTTTTGAATTAGCTTCAAAAATTTGTTTAAAGACAATTTCCTTATGCGCCACAGTAATAGGTAAGTTTTTGTATTGAGACGCTAATATAGCCGCATTGTTACAATAAATAACTGCTTTTGTTAAACCAGCTTAGTTTTTTTTCGGCCTCATTCAGCATAGCGTTGTATTCGTTCGCAAAGTCCATCTGCAAGTCTTCATGAAGTTTGCCTACAGCGGTGCGAATTTTTTCGACCTGGCGGATCAATATTAAACGTAATGGTTTATAGGAAGTCTTCCTGTCGGCATATTGTATGTAGTTGCTGCAAAAGTTCAGCAGTAAATCAATCTCAGCTTCTTTCGAAGCAATGAACTTAACATACTTACCAATGAGCCTTAATATTTTACGCAGATATTTAGCCGCCTCGTAACTGCGCACCGGCAACTGGCTAAACATAAAACCGGCTTCGGCTTTTACCTTTTCTATGAAATCTGCCTGGTTGTTGGATTCAAACAGCAGATAGGCCAGCAGTTCTTTATTTTCCTTTTTATGCCGTGCCAATCGTAAGCACAGATCGGCTATCTGCAGGCCCGGTAAATGCTGTAGTTCTTTCTTAATGTCCTGTAAGCCGTAGTTGGCTGTGCTCATGTTTATAATTTATATTTTCAGCAAAATAGTAAATAGTCGTAGCTTCGCGCTGTTATGCAAAAGAACAAGCTTACGGTTTTTATTTTTATTGCACTTGTTCTGGGTGTTATTGTTGGATACGTATATAATGTAACTGTTGTTTCAACTTACAATAACAAAATTAATGCCGCCGAAACCAGCATCAAGGCGCTTGATAATAAACTGGTTGAACTTAAAGATACCAGTTCGCAACTATATAAAGACCTTAAAACGCAACGTGTTGCCCAGGCTAAAATCCGCAAAACCAACGATGTCATCCGCGAGGACAAAGTAGAATATTTCAGCATTTTGAGTGATGTTTTTTTACGGTTGATCAAAATGATAGTCGGGCCACTGGTATTTACAACGCTGGTTGTGGGGGTAGCCAAGGTTGGCGATATCAAAGCTGTAGGGCGCATAGGGGGCAAAACCCTGCTGTGGTTTTTAAGCGCTACCATAGTGTCTCTGCTGATAGGCATGCTGATGGTCAACTTTTTTGAGCCCGGCCGCGAAATGCACCTCATGCTGCCCGACAGCCATTTAGGAACAGATATACAAAAGGCGGCCTTGTCGCTAAAAGACTTTATCAGCCACGTATTTCCAAAAAGCTTTTTCGAGTCGATGGCCAACAACGAGATATTGCAGATCGTTGTATTTGCTTTATTCTTTGGCGTTGCTACTGCCTCCATCGGCGAAAAAGGCGAGATCGTCATTAAAGCTTTTGATGCCATTGCACACGTTATCCTTAAAATAACAGGATATGTTATGATGCTGGCGCCTCTGGCAGTATTTGGAGCAATTACGGCTATAGTTGCCAAACAAGGCATAGGCATTCTGTCTACTTACGCTGTTTTCATCGGCGAATTTTATTTTTCACTGATACTATTGTGGCTGGTAGTAGTTTTAGCTGGTTTTGTTGTTTTAAAAAATCGTGTATTCAGGTTATTAGCTAATATAAAAGATGCTATACTAGTGGCTTTTGGAACATCAACCAGCGAAGCCGCGTATCCAAGAGTACTGATTGAAATGGAACGCTTTGGTTGCAGCAACAAAATAGTAAGTTTTGTATTGCCGCTGGGCTATTCATTTAACCTGGACGGCTCGATGATGTATATGACTTTTGCATCATTATTTCTGGCGCAGTCATACAATATACATCTCTCATTCGCACAGCAGTTAACTATGTTGTTAACATTAATGTTAACCAGCAAAGGTATCGCCGGTGTGCCACGGGCTTCGTTAGTTGTGATAGCCGGGACAATTGCCATGTTTAATATTCCCGAAGCCGGTTTGGCTTTATTAATCGGCATAGATCCGCTGCTGGACATGGGGCGCTCGGCGACCAACGTTTTGGGCAATGCTATGGCTACCGCTGTTGTAAGTAAATGGGAGGGAGAATTAACAGCGGGTAATTATTCTCCTACGGAATTGAATAACTAGTTAATGTAATAATTATAAATCCATGATTTCAAGATCGAAAAGAATATTCCTGGCACTGAGCGTTATTTTGCCGTTTTTGTTTTACTGTTTGTATTACTATCATCACATGTTAAAGAATGCTCCGTATAAATTCACGGAGTTTGAATCGATGAGTATTCAATACGGTAACCGCGATAGTATGCTGAATAAGTTTGAATCAAAGAGCGGTAATTATCAGTATTTAAATAACCGCGACTCGCTGGTAAAAATGCATTTGCGCTTAAATGA
The DNA here is from genome assembly GCF_042686265.1 of Mucilaginibacter ximonensis. Lineage (NCBI taxonomy): Bacteria > Pseudomonadati > Bacteroidota > Sphingobacteriia > Sphingobacteriales > Sphingobacteriaceae > Mucilaginibacter > Mucilaginibacter ximonensis. The sequence goes on along the minus strand of NZ_JBHUPD010000001.1, from coordinate 1,436,722 downwards.
TAAAGATTTGCTTTATCTGCACCGCAAAGCCGCCGATCTTGGTTTTTGGGATTTTCCGGAAGATGAAACCGGTGATAGTGTAAAAAAAGGTGAGGAGCAGCCGGTGCGTTACATTATCGAATATAAATACAAGCGCAAAAGTAAAAAAGTAGTTTACGATAGTAACTTCGTGGGCGACCAGCGCTTAATTGACGCCAATCAGGGCCTGATCAAGGAGATTATGCAGGTTTTGAACCAGGAAGAGATCAATCAGAAAAAATAAAAGCCTGTTGCATAATGCAAATGTATTACCTATATTTGCACCTCGAATTTTTAAACAAACATAATTAACAAACCATGTACGCAATAGTAAGTATAGCAGGACAGCAATTTAAAGTTGCTAAAGACCAGCAGATCTTTGTACACAGACTACAAGGTGACGAGGGCGCTAGTATTGAATTTGACAATGTGTTGTTAGCAGAAAACGAAGGTAAATTCAAATTAGGTACTGATTTGAAAGGCGCTAAAGTATCAGCTAAGATCGTGTCTCATTTGAAAGGTGATAAAGTAATTGTTTTCAAAAAGAAAAGAAGAAAAGGTTACAAAAAGAAAAACGGTCACCGTCAGCAATTTACCAAGATCGAGATCACTGGTATCACTTTATAATAATTGATTTTTAAAACGATTGGCTTTTGGCTGGTCATAAAAATATAAAAGAATGGCACACAAGAAAGGGGCCGGTAGTTCACGAAACGGCCGCGAATCGCATAGCAAACGTTTAGGTATCAAGATTTTTGGTGGTCAGCCGGCTATTGCAGGTAACATCATCGTTCGTCAGCGTGGTACCAAACACAATCCGGGCCTTAACGTAGGTATCGGTAAAGACCATACATTATTCGCTTTGATCTCTGGTCAGGTAGTATTCAAAAAGAAAGCAGACAACCGTTCATACGTTTCTGTTCTTCCTTTCGAAACTGCTCCGGTAGTTGAAGACGCTGCTCCGGCTCCAAAAGCTAAAGCAGCTGCTAAACCAGTTGCTGAGAAAGCACCAGAAGTTGCTGTAGAAGCTGCTGCTCCTGCTGCAGAAGAAGCTCCAAAAGCAAAGAAAGCTGCTCCTAAAAAGAAAGCTGCTGACGCTGAAGAAGCAACAGAAGCTGCTGAATAATCAAGATTGGCGCTCAAAATATAGAAGCCCGTATCGATGATGCGGGCTTTTTTGTTGGTATATATTCAAGAAGAAGGGTGTCATGCTGAGCCAGTCGAAGCATGTGGGCAAAGGCTAACCCGCGCCCTTCGACAAGCTCAGGGTGACTCCTGTTTTTTGGGGAGGGGGACCTACGCCTGTATCGGCATATCGCCCATCTCCAAAACCAAAGTACCGCCATTAATCAGATCGTTGTGCGAGAACCATAGTTTATCCAGCTTTTTTCCATTCATAGTTGCCAACTGAATATACTTTTTGGTTTTTGAAGCGCCTTTGGCAATCAAAGTAAACGTTTTACCATTATGCAGATCGATGCTGACCTTACTAAACACCGGGCTGGTTATGGTATACTCTGGCAAACCAGGCTGTACCGGAAAGAAGCCCATCGAGGCAAAAACAACTACCGAGGACATTGAGCCGCCATCTTCATCGCCGGCCACGCCTAAAACATTGTCCTTAAAGTAAACGTCCAATATAAACCTTGTCCATTTCTGCGTCTTCCATGGGTTTTTGGTGTAATTGAACAGATATGGTATCTGGAACGAACACTGATTACCCATCGAAAACTGGCCGATCAGCGAAGTCATGTCCGGGAATTTGTTTAAAAACGCAGCACGGCTGGTACCTAATCCTTCCCGAAAAAGCTGATCCAGCTCGGCCTCAAATTTATCCTGACCGCCCATCAGTTCAATTAAGCCCGGTATGTCGTGCTGTACGTTCCATTTATAGGTGTAGCCATTGTTTTCGTTATAGTATGGCTGTCCCTGCATTTTAGGATCAATATCTACCCACTCGCCTTTATCATCCTTCGGCATAAAGAGCATTTTTTCTTTACTCCACAAGTTTTGGTAGTTTTGAGTTTTAGGCAGGTAACGTTTATAAACCTCATCATTACCTAGCTCTTTAGCTAAATGCGCAACCGCCCAATCGTTATAACTCGCTGCTAAAGTCACTGCCACTGCTGATCGTGCGCTATGATGTTTGGCAGCAAACGGATCGGTTTCAGCCTCACCGATGCGCAGGGCAGGGTAGTAGCCTTTTTCGTGATAAAAGTCTTCCAGCGCTCCCTTAGGGCCATTGGTTGAGGCCAGCATGGTCGCCTGCTCCGCGTTTTTAAGCATACCTTCCAAGGCTTTCTTTGCGTCAAAGTTGCGGATACCTTTACGGTACCCATCCAGAAACATTACCGCCGAATAAAAACCAAACATGCCGGGTCTGTCGCCATAAACTTTAGGATACTCGGGCATCCAGCCGCTTTGCTCATACATGTTTATGTATGATTGAAGCATATCGCCTTCCTGCTCAGGGTTCAGCAGCGCACGCAACGGATGCTGGGCAATATAATCGCCCCAGGTATAGTCTTCGGTATACATAGCGCGTTTATCATTGTGTACTTTGTCATCATAACCGCTGTAGTACTTACCATATTCGTTAATATCTACCATACGCACATAGCTGCGGTATAAGGCAGTGTAAAAAGTGCGCCGCTGGCTCACCGTGCCACCTTCAACTTTTATCTGGTTGATTGTCTTTTTCCATACGGCTTTGCCTTTCTCCGCCAGCTGATTGAATGTTACACCGGCTATCTCTTTCTCATAATTCTCTTTAGCCTGCTCCACACTAACAAATGATACCGCAAATTTAAACTCTACCTGATCTGGGTGAGATTCTGAGTAGGTTGCTGAAATTTTTTGCCCATTCATCATTTTAGGTGTTGCCAAAGCACCCTGCACGGTGTACTTACCCCAATCTTTATCACCTTCGGTTTTAGCAGTTACCGGTTTGCCCGAAAAAGTGCCATACATATATGCCTTGCCTTTTTGCGCATGTATGGCATCGTTTACAAACTCCGTTCCGCTAACAGCATTATCATTGCCGATATCGTAAACCCCGTTATCGTAACAGTGAGTAAGTAGTATGTTTTTCTTCACGCCTTTAGGGAAAGTAAACCGGTAAATACCACCTTTTTTGCCTACGGTATTTTCAACGCGAATCCCTTTCTCAATCAGCATGGTTGAATAGTACCACGGGCGGCAGATCTCCATGTCATGATCGTAAGTTAGCCGGTCATACCATGAGGAGTTATCTAATTTACCCTTAGCCGGGCGAACCGAAAATATGGTTTGAGGCGTGATGACATTCAATGACAGTAATGGAAACCCGGTGATCTGGTCGTCCAGATAGTCCTGCCTGCGCGGGTGTGTACGGACCATCTGATTGGGCAAATGTACCACGGGGCGGTTGGTGTTTAACAGCGGAGCTATGTTACCAATAAAGGGATCGATGTATTCTAAAAAGTCAGCTTCGGGCGCAACAACGGGCGCTGTGCCATTAACGTTATCTGCAGATGCTTTTAATTGCGTTGGTATAGCTGCTGCTGCCGCAATTAAACCACCCGCCTGCATAAATTTGCGGCGCGACAAGCCGTCTTTATTTTCTTCTTTCATTGATGTAAAATTCTTTAATCACGCATTTAATCAAGTCAAAGCCTGCAAAATTGTGTATCTATAAATGTTGTTATCCCTTAGTTGCTTCACGTATAGCACGCCCTGCAGCATCAATTAAACTCAAATTCATTTCAGAATATTTTCTGGAGATGATGACCCCATTGGCGCCGGCTTTATAAGCGGCCATGGTAGCTTGATACACATCATCGGGTGATTGCTTACGGCTGTTTTTCCCTACCGGAATGCCGATATCAATACCGGGAAGAATTAAACATTTGCCCTTTACACCATTAAGTGCGCGTTGCGTTTCGCGGTAAACATAATCTGGCGATAGGCCCGCCTTCGGCAAATCGTCGTAGGCCGCCTCGCTTACGCTATAGCCTAACAGGTGATTATTGAAGCGCATCAATTCTTCTAACGGGATATCCTTAAATATAGTAGAATGGATATTGCGGATAAAATGCTGATAACGCTCGCCCCCGCAGTTATTGTAAACTACGATCTTCAGGAAATCAACTCTCCCGGCCAGATCTTCATAGTCGCGGGTTGCCCGAAAAAAAGGATTGAAGGAATTGATATGCTCAATATGTAAGCCCACCAATTGCTTCTTATTTAGCGCTTTGACTGCCTTATTTACATCGTCCACGATTTGATGTTTACCAAAATCAAACAATTTGTCCCAGGCAACAATCTCAGGGTATTCCAGCATGATGCGTTGAAACTCTACATAGTAGCCGTCGCTCGGGCGCTGGTCGGCCTTACAGGCTTTGGCAAACTCATCCAGTTTTAAATAGCCTGCTTTAGTACGTTCAAAACTGATGCCTTTGGCTTTGGCCGCCGTCTGATGATATTCGCAAAAGCAGGTAGAGCGCGACGGATCAACCGCCCCCATTAAATGACTGGCGCCTAATGCATTCAGTAGCGGGCCGTTGCGCTCGTTAAAGAATACTATACCATCCAAATCATAGCTGGCGCAGGTATCTGTAGCCAGGTCTGTCCAGAATGCACGAACATTTGGGTTAAATAAACAGGTTGTTCTGGCTTTACGGCCCATCAAATCAACTTCCTTGCATTGATCTATGCCGGGCACATCGTCACGCCATTGGTCTTCGATAGTGGCATAAACCTTCATGCCGCGTTTGTGCGCGCCCTTAATTACTTCGGCTACCAAGTCACGGTTACCATACTCGGGCGAACGCGTATCTTTTAAAATGGTGTTTTGATAGTATTTAGCATGAGGGATGGCGTAGTTGCCGCCATGATAGTTTTTATCAGCTTCCTGTGGCCCGTGATCAGGAAAAGGTTGCCCAGGTACCTGACGGCCTGATAAGCCATCACCATAAGTAAAAGTATTCAGGAAAATGGTATTGATAGCGCCCCGTTTTTGCAGCACGTCTAAAACGGTATCCACGCCCTCGTCGGCAAACGAAGCCATGCCAACTTGCAGGCCATTAATGTATTCCTTTGCGGGTGCTGCCCCTGACAATTTGAGTAAAGGACTGCCGGCAACGGCCAAACTGAGCACAGCGCTGTTTTTTAAAAACACACGACGTGAATAATTGCCCGCGGCGCTATTGCCCGGCGACAGTTGATCAGCTTTCATAATATTCAGGTTTAATTGGATTACCTAAATATGCTGATTATTATCGAGATATGGCAATCTTACGGCTGTAAAAAAGCTGATACTAAATGTTATTAAGCTCCGTCCGGAAAGCGCAAAAAAAAGTTATGACTAATACTCTCTTACCATCAAGCTATCGGCAAAACCGCGCAGGTATTGCTTGTTTTCTTCAGGCAGATTTAGTTTTTCCAATGCTTCAAAAGCTTTGTCGGCATAAGCATGCATGGTGTCTTCTGCATGTTGTTTTACGCCAACAGCATTATAGATGCCAGTTACCGCTTCCACTTTTTGCTGGTTGTCGAAGCTCCCGGCATTAATCCATTTATTCAGCTCGGTCGATTGTTCCACATTAGCCAGTTCAAGCGATTTTAGCAACAAATAGGTTTTTTTGTTGGAGATGATATCGCCGCCAACTTGTTTACCAAATTTTTCGGGTGAACCGTAAACGTCCAAAATATCATCCTGTAGCTGAAATGCCAAACCTAAATTTTCACCAAACTCGGCAATTAGTTCGGCGTCCTTCATTTCAGCACCACCTAAGAGCGAACCTATTTTTAAAGCGCCGCCTAATACAACCGCGGTTTTCAAACGGATCATATAGATGTACTCATCGATCTTGACATCGTTGCGTATCTCAAAATCCATATCAAGCTGCTGGCCTTCGCAAACGCCCACTGCGGTATCGTTAAAAACATTCAGAATGGTGCGCAATAATCTGTCTTCAACCTGCATCATCAGCTTGTAGCCTTCAATCAGCATCACATCGCCCGACAGAATGGCTGCGTTTTGATTCCAACGCTCATGTACGGTAGTTTTACCACGGCGAAGCGGTGCTTTATCCATAATATCATCATGCATCAGCGTGAAGTTATGGAACACCTCGATTGCGAGGGCAGGAGGTACCGCTTTCTCAACATCGCCGCCAAACAAATCGCAGGCCATGAGCAGCAGGGCGGGGCGCATACGCTTACCGCCCATGCTAAGTATATAGTAGATCGGCTCATACAGTTCGGCCGGGTAGGGCGAAAATTGGAGCTCGGTAACGGCATTATCGATTAATAGCTGCAGCTTTTGTAGTTCTCTCATGTGTGGTATGTGTTGATTGGGTCGAATAAGTGAGTGGTTAATCAATCAATTCAATCCAACCTAATCAACTTTGTTCTATTCTTGTACTAACGAAAAATCAATTTGTTTTTTTGCCAGATCGACGTTTTTTACGCGGATCTTTACTTCATCACCTAAACGGTACACTCTCTTTTTACGCTGACCTATAATCTGGTAATTTTTCTCATCTAAAGTATAAAAATCATCAGAGATATCACGCAGTCTGATCATACCTTCGCATTTATTTTCAATGATCTCGACATACATTCCCCACTCGGTAACACCTGAAATTACGCCGCTGTAAATATGACCAATCTGATCTTGCAGAAACTCAGCCTGTTTATATTTAACGGAGGCGCGTTCGGCATCGGCCGCGCGTTTTTCCATCTGCGAGGCATGCTGACACATTTTTTCATAATGCTCTGCATTGACTGATTGCCCGCCGTGTAAATAATGTTCGAGGAGTCTATGCACCATCACATCCGGGTAGCGGCGGATAGGCGAGGTAAAGTGTGTATAATGGTCAAAAGCTAAACCGTAATGGCTGCTGCTTTTGGTAGTATAAATTGCTTTCGCCATTGAGCGTATGGCCAGGTGCGTTAATACGTTCTGCTCTTTCTTACCCTCCACATCTTCCATCAGGAAGTTTAATGAACGGGCAATTTCTTTGTCAGACTTAGTATTGATCTTGTACCCAAACCTCGAAGCGAACTGTGCAAAGTTATTTAAGGCATCGGGCTTTGGCGAGTCGTGCGTACGGTAAACAAAGGTGTACTTGTGTTTACCTTTACCCATTTTGCTCACGTGTTCAGCTACCTTGCGATTGGCCAGCAACATAAAGTCTTCAATCAGTTTATGCGCGTCTTTACGTTCTTTTACATAAACGCCAGTGGGCTTGCCATGCTCGTCAAGTTTAAACTTAACTTCAGTAGTTTCAAAGCTGATTGCGCCGGCTTTAAATTTACGATCGCGCAGTATATAAGCTAATTCGTTTAACTTCAGTATCTCGTCCCGGTAATCGCCCTCTTTGGTTTCAATTACTTGCTGAACTTCTTCGTAAGTAAAACGGCGGTTTGAGTGAATTACTGTTTTGCCAAACCACTCATTAATGATGTTGGCTTTTTCATCCAGCTCAAATATGGCGGCAAAGCAAAGCTTGTCTTCGTTTGGGCGCAATGAGCACAGGCCGTTCGATAAACGCTCAGGCAACATGGGTATTACCCGGTCGACCAGGTAGACAGAGGTACCGCGGTCAAATGCTTCCTTATCTAAAACGGAGTCCGGGAGTATATAATGGGATACATCGGCAATGTGCACGCCCACCTCGTAATTTCCATTTTCCAGTATCCTGAAAGATAAAGCGTCGTCAAAATCTTTAGCGTCAAATGGGTCGATAGTAAAAGTGGTGATGTCGCGCCAATCACGGCGTTTGGCAATTTCTTCCCGGGTGATGTCTACGGGGATTGCTTCGGCCTCGCGTTCAACCTCAACCGGAAATTCAAGCGGAAAACCGTATTCAGCCAGGATGGCGTTCATTTCCGTATCATTTTCGCCCTGTACACCCAGGATATGCTTGATGCGCCCGACTGGGTTCTTGGCCTCTGCCGGCCAGTCGGTAATCTCGGCGACGGCTTTAATGCCATTCCTGGCGCCATTTAAAGCCTCTATCGGTATAAAGATATCGTGCATCATCTTCCGGTCATCAGGAATGAAAAACGCGTAATGCGCGGATAATTTAACGATACCGGTAAATTCAGTTTTAGCACGCTTCAGTATCTCGATGATCTCGCCCTCTTTACGCCGGCCTTTAGTTTTGGCATAAACATATACTTTAACGCGGTCGCCATTTAATGCGGTGCGTAATTTACGTGGGGCTACATAAATATCATTTTCGTCCGGATCGTCGGTAACTATGAAAGCCGAGCCATCGGCCGTCATATCGACAATCCCCTCCATAAAGGTTTTAAGTTCGATAAGTTGAAATTTGCCCGGCGAAACCTGTTTAAGTACTTGCTTAAAAGCTTCCTCTTCCAATATTTCGAGTATAGTCTCGCGCGCTTCAGGGTCTTGTATATTTAGTTTGGCACATACCTGTTTGTAGTTAAGCGGCTGATTGCCGCCGTGCTCAAACACATCAAGCACCATTTGCGTGAGCACCTGGTTTATGGATGGGCCTTTTTTCTTCTTTCTTGACATAGATAATCGTATTTGTACGAAGATACGGGAATATGTTCGCAAAAATAGCCCCCGCAGTTAAAACTGGGGTATCGCCTCAATGAGCCGGCGGGTATATTCTTGCTGCGGATGATGGTAAATTTGCTCAGGATCGCCCATTTCAACAATCTGCCCCTTGTTCATCATCATCATGCGGTCTGATATATGTTTAATGACCGACAGATCATGCGAAATGAAAATGTAGGTAAGATTTAGTTCCTGCTGCAGTTCGCGAATAAGATTCAATACCTGCGCCTGCACGGAAACATCGAGAGCTGAAACCGACTCGTCGCAAATAATAAATTTAGGTTGCAGCGCCAAAGCTCGGGCTATTACAATTCGCTGCCGCTGGCCGCCTGAAAACTCGTGCGGATAACGGTCAAAATGTTCGGCGGAAAGATTAACACGTTCCATCAGTGCCAGCACATGCCTTTTACGTTGCGTGTCGTTATGGCAAAGCCGGTGCACCTGCAAAGGCTCCATGAGCGATTGCCCGACTGTTAACCTCGGATTCAAAGAGGAGTAAGGGTCCTGAAAAATGATCTGAATATCACGACGCATCTCGCGCATAGCTGATTTACTTAACTTACGCAAGTCTGTGCCCTGAAAGTTTATGCTGCCGGCGGTGGGCTCAATTAATCTTAAAATGCTGCGTCCAAGCGTGGTTTTGCCGCATCCCGATTCGCCAACCAATCCTAATGTTTCGCCGGGATAAACTTCAAAGCTTACGTCGTTTACTGCCTTGATTACATTTGTCGGCTTTCCAAAAATACCATTATCCACCGGGAACCATGTACTTAAATTATTGACCGTTAATATTGGTTGCTGGCTGTATATATTGTTTTGCCGGTTACTAAGTTCAGCTTTAGTATATGCGTAGTCTTTGCGGATATTTTCAATACTCTCGCCGCCGTTAATAAAATCGGCGATAACAGGGAGTTTCTTTAACCGTAGTTTTACAGAGGGCCTGCAGGCCAGCAAGCCTTTGGTGTAAGGATGATGCGGATGCCTAAAAATTTGTTTTACATCGCCTTGTTCAACAACTTCGCCCTTGTACATCACCAGTACGCGGTCGGCTATTTCATTGATCACCCCTAAATCGTGCGAAATAAAGATCAGGCTCATGCCGCGGTCTGCCTTGAGTTTTTTTAACAGCTCGATTATTGTCTTTTGTACGGTAACGTCAAGTGCGGTGGTAGGCTCGTCAGCTATCAGTATATCAGGGTTGCATGACAATGCCATAGCTATCATTACGCGCTGTTTTTGCCCGCCTGATATTTGATGGGGATAACTATCAAAAATATTTTCAGGCCGCGGAAGCTGTACCTCTTTAAACAAATTGATAGTTTGTGCCCGTGCTTCTTGTTTTGAGACGCCCAGGTGCAATTGTATAGCCTCTGCAACCTGAAAGCCGCAGGTTAACACCGGGTTCAATGAGGTCATGGGTTCCTGGAAGATCATGGCAATTTTATTACCACGAAAGGCGCGCATTTTGTCTTCAGGCAAATCAAGGATATTAATATCGCCCATTGTTACCTTGCCCTGTATAACCGAAGTGTTTTTATCCAGTAAACGCATCAAGGCTAACGAGGTAACTGATTTTCCTGAACCCGATTCGCCCACTATGCCTACCGTTTCACCCTTAGTTAAGGCAAATGAAACGTCCTGTACTGCTTCAAAAAAGCCGCCCGGTGTTTTAAACTGAATATTTAGGTTGTTAACAGTGAGCATTAACCTACAATAGTGATGTTTTCGTCCTCAATAAGTTCCTCGCCACGATAGCGCCTGATTAGCTGCGCGGTGGCCACAACGTCTTTTTGGCAATAGGTGCATATTCGTTCCAGTTGGTTGTCTTTCCAATAAACTGAGGCCACCATGCTGCCATCTATATCGTCTTTTGGGGTAGGAATATTAAATATTGCGGTTAGCAAACTTAACGATGTGAAGCTTTTATAATCGCCAAACTTCCAAAGCTCCATAGTATCCAGGTGATTAATTTCCCATGGCTTTTTGCCTGATATTTCAAGCTGACCGGGTAATTTTAGGCCGTTAATAAGCATCCGGCGGCACAGGTACGGGAAATCAAACTCCTTGCCGTTATGTGCGCACAAAATTAAGCTGGGTGGCTGGCCCGCCAGCATGTGCGAAAATTTCTCCAGCAGTTCTTTCTCATCATGCCCGGCAAATGATTTTATACGCAACCCTTTTGGCGAAGCGTTGGTGAAAATCCCTACCGAAATACAAATGATCTTACCAAACTCAGCCCAAATGCCTGCACTTTCATAAAACTCTTCGGCGGTTTCTTCTTTGCGAAGACGTTGGGTTTTCAGGTCCCAAAGCTTTTGTAAATGTTCGGGCACTTCGGCGTGTGTCGCATACTGAGGCACGGTTTCGATATCCAGTACCATAAGCTGGCCCAGGTCATATTGTTCAAGCATACAGCTAATATAGCTATATACAGTGTATTCGAACAATTTTTGCAGAGCGCTGACAGGGTAGTGACAATGCCTCCTCTTCATTTAATAGTTTAAACCAACCCAACGAACCTGGTACACGGCCCGAAGTATTAATAGTTAACTATACTTTGTTACATGCCATTACTGAAATACTTTAATAAACTTTGCTGCCTTTTGGGCTGGCATGAGTGGGTTAACAGGAGCAAATTTCGACGCACCTGTATCAATTGCAACAAACGCCAAATGAGGCACCATGCTGATATGAAAAAATGGTTTTATGAAGATGTTTAATAAGCCATGAACAAAAAAAGCCCGGCAAACTTAACTGCACGGGCCATTATTAAGATAGGGGTATTTAATGTTCCGATTCTCCCGGTATTTCTGGCACGCCCGGGTCGTCCAATACCTGTAGAGCCGTACCGTCGCCAACATGCTGATAGTCATGTAGTACCCAAACTACTTTTTTATCATGGGTTACTTCAATCAATTGCGGTCCCTTGCCGTTCTGTCCGCGCGACGTGAATATGGTATTGCCATTAGCTAAACGGGTACAGGTTTGCGGGGCAGAGGTAAATTGATATTGGGCCGGCAGATCGGTTTTACAGTTAAATGCCCAAACAGTTTCGCCTTTGCTGTTTACTTCTTTGGTTACCCACTCCGTTTCATCTGTAATTAAGGTATTACCGTTTTTTAAGCGTATTGCCGCCCATGGTTTTGGTGTATTGTAACTCCATATTTCTTTGAAATCCCTATCGTATTCTACCACACGCCCCTGGCTTAGGTAAGAAATCAGGTAAGTGCCCTTCGCAGTCAGGCGTGCCCGCCTGAACTGACCATGTATTCCTCTTGAATCGGCGCCTTGATAAGGCACCTCATGTTGAACCTCTATTTTGCCCGTTTTATAGTTAACAATGTACAATTGTGGATGCACAGCATTTACCACAAACATTACTTTATCCAAACCAATGGGTTGGCAGGTATGTACCTCGGCATGGTCTTCGCCCTGCGGTACTTTAAAGTCCATTTTCCAGATTATTTTTTTACCGGGCGTAATTACCGCAATGTATTTCATGCGCGTAAACATGATATTGCCGTTAGATAGCATCCAAACGTCATCATATTCAGGGCCTTTTCCGGTTTGGTAGGTCCAGATTACTTTACCGTCGTTTACCAATGACATACGGTTGCAGTTTTCGCCAACATAAAGCATTGTGTGCTGCGCCAAACCCTTTCCCGGCAGGTTTGACGGTGTCTCTTCCGTCGAATTGATTAAATCAGCAGGTTCTTCTTCGGGCGCCATAGCCGGTACGTTAGGTGCAGTAAAAAGCTTAAGTACATCCATACAGGGTGTAGCATTGGTTTTGCCCTTTTTTTGAGCGAAAGCCGGCAGTACTGCAATTGCCAATAAGGCAAACGAAAAGCTTCTCAAATTTTTCATCGTCAATAAGTTGGGTTTGATGTTTTGGTTTAAAAACACCGGTAATTATAGAAATATTTGTGGCTATTATAAAAATTTGAAGGTTTGATATAAAGCCGTAAACCGCTGGAAATGCCAGGGATACCACAAATTTTATACAAGAAACCAGACGCGGTAACGATTGCGCAGAATTTTAGCGATTAAATACGGAAACGATTGCGATGACTTTGTATTTTTTGTCAAGCCAGCTTATTTCAACACCTCATTATAACAGAAACGTGTTACTTGGTGTGTGGGATGCTGAAACAGGTTCAGCATGACATGGGAGTCTGGGTTTAGTTTTATTAAGACCAGTGATAATCGCAAGATTGTAAGAATGCAAGGGCCTACTGTTTTAACAACTCGGCCGGCAGTCTGTCAATATGCTGTATCTCGATCTTCCTGTAAAATACCTCTCCGCCTTCTGATTGCAATTGTATCTTTCCTTTAGTCATCGGTGTAGCCACGCCTTTATACGTCTGACTGTTATGGTAAAGAATCATGGCCAGATGCCCGTTTACGACGTGAATGCTGGTATCGCCATGGCAGTATAAGTCAAGCGTATTCCATTGCCCTGCCGGATATTCATAGTTGGCGCCCTGCTTACTGCAATGGCGCCCGTATCTAGCACCTTCGGCAAAATGCAACAGCGTAGCTTGCGCATCGTAAACCGGATCGGCATTTGGCAGGGCATGAGCCGGGATATCTGCAGTGCCGCCTGCGCAACCCCAATAATCACCGCAATTACCCTCTTCAACCTGAAATTCCTGTCCACGCATCCAGGCGCCGTAATCGGCTCCATACGGGCCCACAGAATGATATAGTAAACCACTGTCTTTACGGTTGCCTTTCTTTTTCTGTCCCCATAATAGCTTACCCCACTTAAACTGCAGTCTTAAATGGTAGTTTTCATATTCATTTTGGCTGATGATGGCGCCCCAGCCATCGCCAGAAATACGAATGGCACTTTCACCATCTTCTTTTATAACAGTAAATACATGTCGCGGGTCATTGTTTAAACCCAGCGGTTCTGTTGTGATAGCTTTGCCATTGTCATCAAGATCTGGACCGAGGTATGAATCCCATCCCTTTAAATCTTTGCCGTTAAAAAGCGACTGCCACTTGGTTGATCTGACAGTGAAGCTCAGCAAGAGGCCACTCAATAAGACAGCAACAGAAAGTTTATAACGCATAGCAGGTTAATTGGTTAGCTAAAGATATAAACTAAAACGTAAACGCAATGAAGTGGGTTTAAACATATCACTCATTTGAATAGAGTGTTTCATTTCGACTGTTTCACTGCATTTTGCTTAAAATATTAAAAATGACATAAATGACTATTTAACAATGCTTTACTTATGTTATTAAACTAATGCTACTGTTTCAAAGTGTTTCACTATCAAGTGTTAAATTATTCATTAACAGTTATTTATGTAAAAAAGGTGTTTCAAAGTGTTTCATATTTTCTGAAACAGTTGTTTCATGGATTAAGCTACAAAGTCGTTACTTTTTGCTGCTGTCTGGCCTGTAGTGGTGTCGCGGAATAGTCGCATTGTATTTCCTTCGATGAAATAAAGCTAATTTGTATCTTGCATTGTGAACGTTGAAGCTATTTTAGCCATTGTTGTAGTGCTCACCGCAGCCTGCGCCTATATTAATTACAGGTTTATCAAATGGCCGCCCGCTATCGGTATTATGGTCTTGTCACTGGGTTTATCGGTAGCCCTGGTATTACTTCGCGGATTAAACTGGTTGCCGCTTGACAGGTTAGCGCAACTTGCGTATCATATCGACTTTAGAAAGGTACTGCTGAACTTTATGTTAAGCTTTCTGCTCTTTGCAGGAGCCATCCATCTGGACGGCAAAAAGCTGCGTAAAGAAAGCCTACCTGTTAGCGTACTTGCGTTGTTTGGAACCATTATCTCGGCTGCACTGGTTGGAGGCTTAAGCTGGCTTCTGTTTGGCTTATTTGGGTACCCTGTTCCTTTGATTTATTGTCTGATCTTTGGAACCGTAATATCGCCAACAGATCCGGTGGCTGTATTAAGCATACTCAAAGAAGCTCGTATCCCGAAGTCGTTGGAGCTCAAAATATCCGGCGAGTCGTTATTTAATGACGGCGTAAGTGTTGTGCTGTTCGTTACATTGACAGAGACCGCTCACTCCGGCAGCTTTTCTTTGATAACTTTTACCGAACTTTTTTTACGCGAAGCCGGCGGCGGTTTGGCATTTGGCGCATTGCTAGGTTATTTAGGCTTTTGGCTATTACGTTCGGTAGATGATTACAAAGTGGAAGTTCTGATCACGCTGGCTTTAGTTATCGGCGGTTACTGGTTGGCCGATATCTTAGGCATATCAGGCCCGTTGGCCATGGTAGTTGCGGGATTGATCACCGGTAACAAGTCCCGCCGCGATGGTCTTTCAGATATCAGCTGGGATTACCTGGGCAAGTTTTGGGAGTTGGTAGATGAGATATTGAATGCTGTATTATTTATGCTGGTGGGCCTGGAGATGGTGGTACTAAAGATTGAGCCGGTAGTGCTTATCATTGGCCTGGCGGCTATAGCGGTGATGCTGCTGTCGCGTTGGATCTCGGTGGCTCTGCCGGTTACCTTACTGCGACGCAAGGTCCGTTTTGAGCGAAACGCTATCGCCATCCTGACCTGGGGCGGCCTTAAGGGCGGGCTATCCGTAGCACTGGCTTTATCATTGCGACCAGAAATGCACCGCGATACATTTGTACTCATGACCTATATCATCGTGGTGTTTTCTATCCTGGTACAGGGCTTAAGCATTGGTAGTATAACCCGCAGATTGCTTAAGAAAGCATAGCCAAAGGTTTAATTTAAATATTGGATCAGTTTGTTGGCGATAAAGTTTACTGTAAATTCTTGTTTAAATAATAATGCCAGATTTAGTGTTAAACCTGGCATTATCAAAGTTGTAAAATCTACAGCATGAAAATATGCGGTTGATTCTGGTGACCCCGGAGAGATTCGAACTCTCGACCCAATGATTAAGAGTCATTTGCTCTACCAGCTGAGCTACGGAGTCGGGTTGATGAATGTCAAATATACAGTAATATCGCCAATTGCCAATTACTTTTTCCGGCTATGATTTTTAGCTGACCGGTTGCGCCACAAAAACACCGGGTTGGCATCGCCAAAGTAACCGTGCAGCGCGGTAAAAATGCTTGGCAGCTTGTCGTTACCAATCAAACCGACCTTTGAGTTGAAACCACCCGCCCCATATTCTTTATACCTGCTGATGATTTGGCTACCCCATGTTTTTCCGTTACCATCAATGTTGTAATAAATGCCCAGTTGCTGTTTGATGTTGCTGCCATCTTTACGGTCTTTGCTTTGGTCTTGCTGGGCGTAGTTAATATCAAGGTGACCGTCACCGTCAAAATCTGCCAGCTGCAGGGAAGAGGCGTGTATCCAGGCTATAGCGGGATTTATCACATGTTTTATCCATCCCCCATTACGTGGGTCTGCTGGCGCCTCATACCAAACCAGACCGTCGCCTACCTGCTGGTTACTATCGCCCGGGCCCGGGCCTTCGCCCTGACTGGCACAAACCAGGTCTGTGCGGCCGTCGCTGTTAATGTCTCCGCAGTTAAACGCCATCGTAGTCATTTGTGGATTTGATAAATCGCCGGGATATGGATCAATAACGTGAGGCTGCCATTTATCTTTAATGGGGTCGCCGCCTTTGTGTCCGGGATTCTCAAACCAGGCTATCTGGTTTTCAGTTTCCGTACGATATAAACCCACGACATCGGCATAACCATCCTTATTGTTTAACATATTTACAGCAAAAGTTCCCTGACCACTGCGGCCTATGTTTACAAATATCCAACTATCAGCAGTTGCACCCTGGATATATAAGCCACTGGTGGTTATCACATCCGGTTTGCCATCTGCGTTTAAATCTGCGATGCAAACCTCGTGCGAAAATCTTGTTTTGTCGATAGTATGAATAATCCAGGTGTTTTTATAGGGGTCGTTACCCTGACCCATCGGGTTTTCGGCCCAAAGGGTATGGTTGCTCCAGCCGCCCATGATGATGTCGTTCCAACCATCGCCGTTAATGTCAGCCACTTGTGCATCCTCAAAACCTTGGGAAGCGCCGGGGGAGAAGATAACATAAGGTTTCCAATTTTCTGTATACCGATACAGCTTAAAACCCTGATTATTCAGTGTGCCTACATCATTATATTTATCTTTTGAAAACTTACTTAATACCTTTGGCTTGTGCGAGTTATATTGTATTGTACTATCAATTACTATACGTTTAAAAACAGGTGTCTGAGCAAAAGCCTGTTCTGCGATGGTTAACGCAATTAAAGCAAGTACATTTTTTTTCATAAACGGTTGATTGGCCATGCAATATAGAAAAGCGCATCCTATAAATTAATCTGTATCGGTATATTTACAACCTGCCCGGGTGCATAAACCAATCAAGCCTGCTATGACGACCATTAAAAAACTATTTATCTATGTGCTGGCTTTTGCCTGTATAATTCCGTTATCATTAAAAGCACAAACGCTTACCAATTTTAACAGCAAGGGGCAGCAGGTTACACGCTTTGGTAAGTTAGGCGATGCCATAGACGCTCACGATGGCGAAATTGCCTATTTTAATGGCACTTATTATTTGTACGGCACCAGCTATGGCTGTGGTTTTGAGTGGGGGCATAAAGATGCGCCGTTCTGCGGTTTTGAGGTTTATACATCAAAAGATCTGGTAAACTGGACCGACTGGGGGCAATTATTTGACGCCAGTACACCAGTTTGGCAAACCCGTTGCAATGGTAATACTTATGGCTGTTTCCGTCCGCATGTTATTTATAATAAAAAGACTAAACGTTATGTGCTTTGGATCAACGTTTATGACAACAGGGTAGGGTACCGCGTATTTACCAGTGAATCGCCTGTCGGACCTTTTATTGAACAGGCCGAACCTCATTTAGCCGTAAATAGCGATGCCGCCGTAGCGGGCCTCAATAATGGTGATCATGACACATTTGTTGACGACGATGGCAAAGCTTACCTGGCTTATACCGACTGGCATGCCAAGGGTGCCATTGCCATTGAACAATTAAGCGACGATTACCTAACAGGTACCGGCAAGGTTATTCAGGCTGTCACTAAATCAAGTACGGAGGCCCCGGCGCTGTTTAAGCGAAAAGGTATTTATTACCTGGTGTATTCTGATCCAAATTGCGGTTATTGCGGTGGCACGGGCACTTCCTATCGTGCGGCCACATCGCCGTTGGGGCCGTGGTCTGAAGGGGTTAAGATAAGCGACAACTCCTGCGGTGGACAGCCATCATTCGTATCATCTATTAAACTTAAAAGCGGTGACGTATTTTTATTTGGAAGCGATTTATGGAACAATGCCGCTAAAAACGAATCGCTTGCCAATTACTATTGGGCGCCTTTAAAATTCAACGCAGATGGCTCCATTAAACCTATCGAATGTGATAATACGGCGGCTATTCCATCATCGGCAAAAAAAGGCAAGGCCTCAGCTTTAAATTATGCGCCCGGTTGCGATATCAATTCAACTCAAAAACGCACCGGTACATTCAAAGCTACTAAAACCGGGTTGCTTACCGCTTTGCGTATCTCCGCTTTTAAATCGGCTTATCCCGATGCTGAATTACAGGTAAGTATATCGGCCGAAGGAAATGATCAGCCATTAAAGACCTTCAAAATAAAATCTGAAAAACTAAGCTGGTCGCCTAAAAATCTGGTATTGCATCCCGAGATAAAAGTGACAGCAGGAAAAACTTACACCATAAGCATAAGTTCGGCTTCTTCAACAGGATGTTATGGTTTGGAATATGACAGGGCGACAATGGAAAGCCCGGAACCTGCATTTTTATATAAGATAGATATAGTAAACCGTTAAACGGTTTACTATATCTATCAGCGTTACTTAGGCGTAACGTTCTTCTTTTAGTTTTTCGATAGCATCGCTGTTGATATATTCGTCATAGCTCATCAGCTTGTCAATTACGCCGCCTGGGGTAAGTTCCACAATGCGGTTAGCTACGGTTTCAACCAATTCGTGATCTCGCGAAGTAAACAGGATAGTACCGCGGAAATCTTTCATGCCATTGTTCAACGCGGTTATTGATTCCAGATCCAGGTGGTTGGTTGGCTCGTCAAACATCAACAAGTTGGCCGATTGCAACATCATACGGCTAAACATACAACGCATCTTTTCGCCCCCTGAAAGTACCGAGCTTTTCTTCAATACTTCTTCGCCCGAGAACAGCATTCTACCCAAAAAGCCACGGATAAACTGATCATCTTTTTCGCCCGGAGAGTACTCTCGTAACCAGTCGATCAGATTGTCGTTTTTACCTTCAAAGTATTCGGTCGAGTCAATCGGGATGTCAGCATAGTTGATGGTAACGCCCCATTTAAACTCACCTTTAAAATCTTTATCACGGCCCGTAAGGATGTTGTAGAAAGCGGTAGTCGCCAAGCTATTATTTGAGATGATAGCAATCTTGTCGCCTTTATTTACCATCAGGTTGATGTCCTTGAATAACACCTCGCCGTTCAGTGTTTTAGTCAGGCCTTCAATCTGTAAGATCTGGTCGCCTGCTTCACGGCCCTGGTTGTTGAATATAATACCCGGGTATTTACGGTTCGATGGCTGGATCTCGTCCAGGTTGATCTTATCCAATGCTTTTTTACGGCTGGTTGCCTGTTTTGATTTCGAAGCGTTAGCGCTAAATCTGCGGATGAACTCCTGTAACTCTTTAACACGTTCTTCGGCCTTTTTATTCTGATCGGCACGTTGTTTCAAAGCCAACTGGCTCGATTCGTACCAGAACGTATAGTTACCGGTAAAGATGGTCATCTTACCAAAGTCGATGTCCACTATGTGTGTACAAACTGCATCCAGGAAGTGACGGTCGTGCGATACCACTAATACAATAGCTTCATATCCCGCCAGGAAATCTTCTAACCAGCTCACCGTATGGATGTCCAAATCATTGGTAGGCTCGTCGAGGATCAGTATGTCCGGGTTCCCAAAAAGCGCTTGTGCCAATAACACGCGTACTTTCTGGGTATTGTCCAGGTCTTTTACCAGTTGATAGTGAAATTCTTCCTTAATACCTAAGTTGCTCAACAGGGTAGCGGCATTGCTCTCAGCGTTCCAGCCATCCATTTCGGCAAAAAGGTTTTCCAGCTCGCCGGCGCGCTCGCCATCAGCATCGGTAAAATCTTCTTTTAAGTAGATGGCGTCTTTTTCCTTCATTACCGCATACATCTCTTTGTGACCCATCATCACGGTCTCCAGCACAGTAAACTCGTCAAAAGCATAGTGGTTCTGGCTTAACACCGCCATACGCTCGCCGGGAGTAAATGCTACTGAGCCGCTTGTCGCGTCAACCTCGCCCGAAAGAATTTTTAAAAATGTTGATTTACCCGCACCGTTGGCACCTATAATGCCATAGCAGTTGCCCTGGGTAAATTTTAAGTTAACATCTTCAAATAAAGTACGCTTACCATAGCGTAAAGTTAGATTTGATACATTAATCATGCTGCACCTTGAATTTGGCGCAAAGGTAGGGTTTTTGAGTGGGATTAAAGATTGGTTATTGAAGATTAGATATTAAAGATTGAAGATTAGTTATTAGAGTATTTGTACAGAACTAATCGTTATTCTTTAATCTTTAACTTTTTAGCAACGCAGCTAAGCTACTCACTTCATGATTGGCCAGTTTCTGCAAAGGGCCTGATACCATCATTTTCATCAGCCCGCCTGGTTCGGCATTAATGGTGAAGGTTACGTCCGTGCTTTCGCCGTTAGCAATAAGCGACCAATGTAATTGTACCGGGAAAGGCGGATTATTAATAGCTGTGATATTTACTGCCTGATTTTCAATACGCTCTGTAATCTGTAGCGATAACCTGACGGTATTTTGTACCATAAAACCAGCCTCATCGTAGCTGGCCGACCAGTTTTGTACATTATCAGGCATCAGCTGCCCGTGGTTATTAAAATCGGCCAGAAACTGATATACGTCATTTACCGACCGGTTAATAGCTATTTTGCTTTCAAATGTTGCCATGCTTAATTGGTGGCTTCAACACCCCATGTTGACGGGCTTGCGCGCCATTCTCTTAACACTTCAACATCTTTACGTGTAATATACTGATGTTCTTCGGCATAATTAATCAATGCCGAATAGTTTGATAGTGTAATGAATGGACAGTTAGCTGCCTTAAAGTTTTCTGTAGCTATGTCAAATCCATAACTAAATATGGCTGCCAGCCCTGCTACATCGTAACCGGCTTCGCGCAATGCAGCTACCGCCTGTAAACTGCTGCCGCCGGTTGATATTAAATCTTCAATAACTACCACACGTTTGCCGGTAAGTACATCGCCCTCAATCATGTTGCCACGACCATGCTCTTTGGGTTTAGAGCGCACATAGATAAAAGGCAGGCCCAATTCCTGCGCTACTAATGCACCTTGTGGTATACCTGCTGTTGCAACGCCGGCGATACAGCCAACAGAACCAAATTTTTCCTGGATGGCTTTAGTTAACTGCTGACGGATGTAAGTGCGTATAGGAGGATGTGACAACGTAATACGGTTATCGCAGTAAATCGGCGATTTCCAGCCTGACGCCCAAGTAAAAGGATTATTAGGTTGCAATTTAATTGCTTTAATTTGCAATAGAAATTCCGCTACCTGTTGTTCGGTTTCAGTAGTATTAAACATGGCTCAAAAATACAGAATTTATATTAACCAAAAAGTTATCTTATTAACAGAATCAGCTCCAAAACAACTATCAACCTATCAAGAGATTGATAGCCAGAGCTTTGATCTGAAAATAATTTATACCTGGGTGTTGGCACATAAAAGCGACCTGTTTTATGTATTATGCCCTGATGCCAAAGCATTTTTGAAACAAATTAAGCAAAGTGTTAAAGTAATAGAAGCCGCGGGCGGGCTGGTTAAGAATGAAAACAAAGACTTACTGTTTATTTACCGAAACGATAAATGGGATTTACCGAAAGGTAAAATAGAAAAGGGGGAAACGATAAAAGAGGCAGCCGTACGCGAGGTAGAAGAAGAATGTAATATCACCATCTTTAAGCGTGAAGAAAAGATCTGTAAAACCTATCATGTTTATATTTATAAAAACGAAGTAGTGTTAAAGAAAACGCACTGGTTTAAGATGAAGGCGCGCGGTCAAAATAAATTGAAACCGCAAAAGGAGGAGGGCATAACCGACGTACGCTGGTTTAAACCAAACGATATCGACGCAATATTAGCTAATACTTTCCCGTCGATATTAGATGTGCTTGCGGAGATGGATCTGATTACAGAAGTGCCAATGCTTCTTTCGGAATAAACTGCGAGATATCGCCCCCATAACGTAAAACCTCGCGCACAATAGTCGAACTGATAGACGAGTATCCCGGCTTGCTTACAATAAAGATGCTTTCAATATCCGGCGCCAGCGAATGGTTCATTTGGGCTATTGCCTTTTCATATTCAAAGTCAGATACCGTGCGTATGCCACGAACCATGTAAGCGGCGCCAATGCTTTTGGCAAAATCAACAGTCAGGCCTTCGTAAGCTATAATGTGTATGCGCGGCTCATTTTCAAATACGGCTCTGAGCATTTCCTCGCGTTTTTCGACAGATAAAAATCCTGGTTTGGTACTGTTATGGCCTATGCCGATGTACAACTTGTCAAACAGGTCGACTGACCTTTTAACGATATCGACGTGAGCCTTGGTAACAGGATCAAAGGACCCGGGAAACAGCGCAATTTTCATGAGCGAACAATTTTAGATAAAGTTAATACTAAGTAGGTTATCTCTATCTTAATTTTTGTATAAATCCGTAATGCTTAGTTTCGGTTTTACCATCTGGCATTCCGTTATAAGCCTGGTAAAGTATGTATTGGTTGTTCTGATCAATGCCTTTGAACAGCGAACCGATGTTTTGTTGCAAAGCCATATTTTCGGCTTTCAAAGCCACTGTATCGCTGAGTTTAATAGACGATTTATATTTAATCAACGGAAATACGCCCTGATGCCCCGGCTCCTCAACCACCTGCGGGCTCATTTCAAAAATCTGCGGCGTAGTTTTAACCTGGTTTATTACCACAGGTAATTTAAAGCTTGCATTAGCCTCATCAACAATCTTAGAGAAGAGCTCATGTATCTCCGACTCGTTTTTATAAGAAAAATAATTGCCGCCGGGGCTAACCAGTTGCGATGCAATAACAATCATATCGGCTGCATCAACCAGGTTGCCTTTGCTGTATAGCGTCTTAGCTTCTTTATAATAATCAACTGCGTTTTTACCAATAATGCTGTAATCGCCCATTTGCAGGATGTTTATTTTCCAGTCGTCGCCATATTTGCCGTAAACCGCAAGTATGGCACCGTTAACGGCCAAGCCTTTGGTGAGCAGCACCGAAGTGTACATTTCATCATTCATTGCTTTGAACCCAACGGTATAGTCGTTGTCGTTGCCATGTTTTGAGCTAACCGTGTCGTTATCTTTCTTTTTAAGGCCGGTGCTCAGGTATTCATCAAGTATTTCAAAATCTTTGGCCGGGTAGCGTTTGCTTACGCGATCAATCACCATATCTAACTGCGACCCAGATCTTTTTAACAGATCTGGCGAAAGCAAAGATTTTACCGCATTAACATTGTTGGTGACGATACCCTCAAATAGTTTTTTATTAAGCTCTGCAATTTTGGCGCGGGTGTCACTGCTTATTTCGCTGTTTACCTTGGTGTCTGAATTACTTTTGCAGCTCTGAAATGCAGTTACAAATAAAAGTGCTGTAAAAAGGTATATGATGCTTTTTTTCATGAGATATGATAGAAAGGTGTCCTCTAATTTTTAAAAAATGAAAATGATGAATGCCCGTACTTGCGTTGCTCAACAAAGGCCGGATGATTGCTCAGATTCTGCATCGACTGATGCTCAATGATTAACAGGCCATCCTTTTTTAGTAAATTTTTATCAAATACAATTTTAGGAATTTCTGGTATCTGGTTCAAATCATATGGCGGGTCGGCAAATATCAGGTTGTATGGATCGGTCTCCAATTGCAGGTATTTAAAAATATCGGCTCTGAAGATCTTGATCTGGTCTAAGCCATGTCGTCGCGACGTGTCTTTGATGTAATTGATACAATGTATACTGCGGTCGACACTGATAACTTTTGCCGCTCCGCGTGAAGCAAATTCGTAGCTGATGTTACCGGTGCCGCAAAAAAGGTCAAGCACGTCAATGTCTTCAAACTCAATCTGGTTTAGCAAAATATTAAACAATGCTTCTTTCGCCAGATCAGTAGTAGGGCGAACCGGCAGGTTTTTGGGTGGATTAAGGCGTAAACCTTTTAAACTACCTCCGATGATCCGCATAATGACAATGCCGCTAAGGTTAATATTTGCTGAGGCGATATTTGCGTCGGCAAATTCAACAAGTGCGGGTTAAAGAAAGTTATGTTCAGGAAAAACTGGCTAAGGCTTGTGGTAAACTTGTCATTTGGTTTCAAATTGCCGCTTAGTTTCAGGTGTACGCCGTTTGGCGTTAAGCCCAGTTCCTCGCAAACAAAAGCCGCGTAATAACCTAAATCGCCTTCAGTTTGATAATCGAATTTATTATAGAAACGGATAACGCCGTTTTTAAAATATAAAAACGCGGCTTTTCCGGCTTCTGCATTCAGAAATAAACTCTGGCTGTCCGAATTATCTTGCGCGGCAGCTGTAATCCAACCTTTAGCCAGGTAAACCACATTTTGCAGATCGAATTTCTGTACGGCCGATACGATCTTTTTGTCAACCTTGTAAATGATGTAATTTTCGCTGTCTAACGTTTCTGCTATAACGCGCTCATCGGTTTTAACATCCAGCAGACGCGCATAATTTGCAATTTGAGCTTTATCAAACAGTACATTAGGCACCAGCGTAAAAAAGTCTGACGGTACACCCACAATCACCTTTTTATAAGTAGCCGTTAATTCTTCAGCCAGTTCTTGCGGGTCAGAGAGTTCTGCCAGGTTGCAGTTGCTTCCCCAGGCCACGACGTCTTCTTTGTAGGTGATAGCGTACGAGAACGACTTGCCGTCGATCTGTATCAACAACGTGTAGTAATAAGCCTGGTTAAGGTTAAATGACGGGTCGCGGAAAATGTAGATTTGTTCGCTCATGCTATTAACAAAAGTAATATTTTTTGAATTAGTTAAGGTAGTTATCCGCATTTTTGCAAGGTGTCCGCACCAGATCAGATCAGAAAAGCTTTTCCGCACGAACCTACCGTACAGCAGCAACAGTTGTTTGGCCTGCTGCATAATTTTTTATTGACAGACGAGGGTGATGAATGTTTTATTTTGCGTGGATATGCCGGTACCGGTAAAACAACCATTGTGGGCGCGTTGGTTAAAGCGTTGCGTGCTTACAACTTTAAATCGGTATTGCTGGCGCCTACGGGTAGGGCTGCTAAAGTGATCACCAATTATTCAGGCCGAAAAGCATTTACCATTCATAAACGCATCTACCGCAAAAAAACGGCGTTGGATGTTGACGAAAATTTCATGATAGCCGAAAATATGTCGGCGAACACATTGTTTATTGTCGACGAGGCTTCAATGATCTCTGATATGCCAAATGGTATGTCGCGCCATACTTTGCTGTATGATTTGGTGCGATACGTTTATAATCAGAAAAATTGCAAGCTCATGCTGGTGGGCGATACGGCACAGTTACCGCCGGTAGGATCAGACGACAGCCCGGCGTTGAGTGACAAAGTATTAAAAGGCGACTATGGCTTAGAAGTGTTTAGTTTTGAACTGACCGAAGTTTTGCGCCAGCAAAAAGACTCAGGTATATTATACAATGCAACGCGGGTAAGGGACAATATTAGGTTGGGCAAAGAGCTTATTCCTCAAATTACTACCAAAGGTTACAAGGACGTTTACCGCATGACCGGCGAACGACTGGAAGAAGGCCTGGAATATGCCTACAATAAATATGGCAACGAAAATACGCTGGTAATTTGCCGGTCTAACAAAAATGCCAATCTCTACAATAAACAAATCCGCGCGCGACTGCTTTGGCGCGAAGAAGAATTAACGGGCGGCGACCAGCTTATGGTGGTTAAAAACAACTACTTCTGGCTGCAGGATCAGCAAGAGAACAGTACCTCATTTATAGCCAACGGCGACATAGCCCGTATACGTAAAGTGCGCAGGATAGAAGATATGTATGGGTTCAGATTTGCTGATGTGCAACTTGAATTTATAGACTATGCCGAGGACCCGATATTGGACTGTAAGGTTTTACTGGATACGCTTTATACTGAATCGCCGGCATTAACACAGGATGATCAGAAACGCTTTTACCTGGAGGTAATGAAAGATTATGATCATATCCCTAACAAGCGCCTCAAACATATCGAACTTAAAGCTAACCCGTATTACAACGCTTTGCAGGTAAAATTTGCTTACGCGATAACCTGCCACAAAGCCCAGGGTGGCCAATGGGATGCTGTATTTGTCGACCAGGGATATTTAACGGATGAGATGGTAAATACCGACTTTCTTCGGTGGTTTTACACGGCCTGTACCCGGGCAACTAAAGAGTTGTTTTTGGTGAACTTTAGTGATAAGTTTTACGGTGGACAACCCGCATTTTAGTTATAAATTCAACTTAGCAAAGAAATCCCACAACACAATACCTGCTGATACTACGATGTTAAAAGAATGTTTAGTACCAAACTGAGGTATTTCAAGGCAGGTATCAATAATTTGCATGGCTTCATCGCTCACACCATTCACCTCGTTACCGAAAATTAGTGCATATTTAACATTTTTATCCGGCGTAAATGTATTTAACATCACGCTGTTTTCAGCCTGTTCAATGGCTATGATTTGATAGCCATCGGCGCGTAGCTGGTTTAAAGCCTCAACTGCATCTTTATGATACGTCCAGTTAACTGAAGCGGTGGCTCCGAGTGCAGTCTTTTCAATTTCGCGGTGTGGTGGCTGAGCGGTTATGCCGCACAAAACAACCTGCTCAACCGCAAAGCCATCCGACGTGCGGAATATAGAACCAATATTGTGCATGCTGCGCACGTTATCCAATACTACGGTTACGGGCAGTTTGTCCTGTTCCTTAAATTCAGATACAGTGGCGCGGTTAAGCTCATCCAGTTTTAGTTTGCGCACGGTTGGGTAGTTTGTTGAATAGCCTTACAAAGTCTTGAAGACTTCGTAAGGCTGGTAATAGAAATATTTTAGGCTACGCTGGCAACTGCCAAAGTACCCACTCCATCACCAATCAATGATTGGTAAACAGATGGAGCATAGCCAATTTTATCTGTGTAAAAAGTTTCTAATTCTTTGCTGAAAGTATCAAAAGCATCCCGGTGAACCAGGGCAATGGCGCAACCGCCGAAACCGGCGCCAGTCATGCGGGCGCCCGCAACTTGCGGGTTGGTTTTAGCATACTCAACCACGGCATCCAGTTCCTTGCCGCTTACTTCATACAGATCGCGCAATGAGTCGTGCGAAGCATACATTAGTTTGCCAAACCCGGCAAGGTCATTGGCTGCCAGGGTAGCGGCAGCTAACTTAACTCGGTCGTTTTCTTCAACAACGTGTTGTGCGCGTTTGCGTACTGTCTCGTTGGCAATAAGGTGTTTATATTTGTTAAATGTTTCGGCATCGATATCACACAGGTAATCAATACTTAATTCTTTATTCAGATCTTTTAAAGCAGTCTGACATTCTTCAACCCGCTCATTGTATTTCGACTCAACCAGCTTGCGCGATTTATTGGTATTGATAATAGCCAGCACGTAATCACCCAGGTTGCTTGGGACAATGTCGTACTCCAGGGTATCGCAGTTTAATACAATTGCTTTGTCTTTTTCGCCAAAAGCTACCGCAAACTGATCCATAATGCCACAGTTGAGGCCCATGAAATTATTCTCGACCGATTTGGCGATTTTAACCAATTCCAGTTTGCTGTAACCGGCATTAAACAACTCATTAAGCGCATAGCTGGTCACCACCTCAATAGAAGCGGATGACGACAACCCCGCGCCAATTGGTATATCGCCAAAAAATAACATATCCAGGCCGGTAATTTTGTGGCCGTCGCGGGTGAAGTGTTCAATGACGCCAAGCGGGAAGTTAAACCAACCGTCGCCGTCTTTTTGGTAACTGTCTCGCACAGGGATCGTCGGGCTCTCATCGAAATTTAAACTTTTAAAGCGAAAAACATTATCCTCATTCGGGCTGATTAGTAAATAGGTGCCGAAAGTTATTGCTGATGGCATAACCAGACCCCCGTTATAATCAATATGTTCGCCGATAAGATTTACCCTGCCCGGCGAAAAAAAGGCATGTTGGGCTTCTTTATTGTATATTTCGTTAAATTTTTGCGAAAGTTGATGTTTCATTTTAAGGCTTTATATTGATTTGGCAAATATTGTAAATATTACACTATTAGCCGTAATATTGGTTACAATAATTGTCAAATTATTAAACACATTTAGCAAATGCTTGTTCACTTTTAAATGATATAAACCATGAATCAATACCTGATTACCGGATACGATTATACCGACGAAGGCGCGTTGGAGCGCCGTTTAAATACACGCCCGCATCATTTGGACAGCTTGCGCGATCTGAAAGCGCGGGGCATTTATATTATAGGCGGCGCCATCCTCAATGATGAAGGCAAAATGATAGGCTCGACCATGATCATGCAATTTGAGAACGAAGAGCAACTTGAAGCCTGGAAGCAAGCCGAACCCTACCTCACGCAGGGCGTTTGGGAGTCGGTTGATATTAAGCCATTTAAGGTGGCGACTGTGTGATCAATAATACTCATATTTCTTTACAGCCGCAATCACATATTTGCCGTCATATAAAAAGCTGATGATAAGAGGATTATCATACTTGTCCAGCTTTGGGTATTTATAGGTGAAGCGGGTAAGTTTATCGCCGATAACTGTTGCCGGTGGCCCGCCGATATACATTTGATTAGAATCTACGCGTATAAAGCCATCTTTCTCGTACTTCACGGTTTCATGGCTTTTTCTACTGCCATCATTATTGAAAATTACTTGATCTATTCTTCGTTGCCGGTCGTCGTAGGTTTCTATTGATCGACTCGTCAGCGCTCCGTTTTCATCGAACTCTGTTATACGGCGAATTGTATTATCGGTATTGTATTGATTTACCCTTTTGATTTGTATTCCACCTGAATTATATCGTACATATTGCGTATCTATCCCGTTTTTTTTATCAATTATTCTAATTATTCTACCGCGCTTTGTTTTGTCCGTTATTATTATTCGTCCCTGCTTGTCGTGGTCATAGCTATAATCTGCAACTACGTAATTTTTGCTATACCATTTTAACATCATGCCTTCGTTGTCATAAGTGAATTTGGTAGTGTCCTTCTCTTTATTTTCTGACTTATCAAGCATAGTTTCCCATATGGCACGCCCGGCTGTGTCAAAATGTGTTTCAAAGCGAACTGCCCATTTTGTTGAATGTGTCGAAGTTATTTTGTCAGGGATGTTGTAAGCGTATTCTATGACAGATTTGATCCTGGGTTTTGTGGTGGATGTAGTTTGCGCATAAATATTCAGCGACGCCATCCAAAACATAGCCAAAATAAACGGTGATTTCATAGGTTTAAGTTTATAAACACCAATATACAAAAAAGGGCGCAGTATTTACCGTGCCCTTTTTATGTGTTCGATA
The DNA here is from genome assembly GCF_042686265.1 of Mucilaginibacter ximonensis. Lineage (NCBI taxonomy): Bacteria > Pseudomonadati > Bacteroidota > Sphingobacteriia > Sphingobacteriales > Sphingobacteriaceae > Mucilaginibacter > Mucilaginibacter ximonensis. The sequence goes on along the minus strand of NZ_JBHUPD010000001.1, from coordinate 1,407,452 downwards.
TTAAAAAACTTACGCCGGCGATATGGTATCCAACTCCTTGATGTCGTCTTCGGTTAATTGGATATTGGTTGTTTTCATATTCTCTTCCAAGTGCTCAACGCTTGATGTTCCCGGTATCAATAAAATATTATCAGAGTGATTCAGCAACCAGCTTAACGCTACCTGATGTACGGTTGCCCCATGTTTATCGGCTATGGTTTTCAATTTATCCTGTGCCGCAACATTACCGGCATTTAGCGGGAACCAGGGAATAAATGCAATGCCCTGCTCTTCGCAATATTTCAATACCGGCTCCCATTTGCGGTTGTCAACGCTGTACATGTTTTGTACCGATACTACATCGAAATAATTCTGTGCGTCCTTAATGTCCTCAACACTTACTTCAGATAAGCCAATGTGTTTTACCTTACCGCTTTGCTGGGCCTCCTGCAAAAACTCAAAGGTAAGTTCGGCCGGTACTTTCGGGTCTATACGATGGAGTTGGTAAAGCTCAATCTGCTCAAGCTTTAGCCTTTTAAGGCTGCCGTTTAGCGCTTCTCTTAAATGGTCGGGATGGCCGTTTATTGGCCATTGGTCTGGGCCTGTACGTTCAAGGCCACCTTTGGTGGCTATCACTAATCCCTGCGGGTAGGGGTGAAGTGCCTCGGCAATTAATTCTTCAGATACATACGGCCCGTAACTGTCGGCCGTATCAATAAAGTTCACACCCAGCTCCACCGCACGTTTCAGTACGCGGATAGATTCATCATGATCTTTCGGAGGGCCCCAGATACCTTTGCCGGTTATGCGCATGGCGCCGTAACCCAACCTGTTTACGGTTAAGTCGCCGCCTACAGTAAAAGTTCTGCTGTAAGAATTTGTAGTAGCCATAGTTTTTGTTTTTGTAGTTAAAGTAGAACTACAAAATACGGCTAATGGTTTTGGATGATGGTTGATTGACGGTCATTTTTGGTGCAAAGCCCTTTACAACTTGTCATCTTGAGCGTAGCGAAAGATCTTATACAATTTGCTGAGTCGCGCGTATAAGATCTTTCGCTATGCTCAAGATGACAAAAAAGGGAGGAGGCGTTTTACCTTACCGTATATCTATAAACCGTGCGGCCAATATTTCCCTTGTCATCGATACCCTCAATGATGGCGCGATAGGTACCTGTTCCGTCGGCATTAAAAAAGTCAAATTTAGCGGTGCCTGTTGCTTTGTCTGTAACTACTTTGGGGTTCCAGTATATGGTGGTACGCAGGTCACCGCCCAAAGCGCCGGTTTTAGTGGCGTCATACTTAGGCGAATAAAATTCGCGGGTCATATAAAAGCCTTTGGGTTCAAATTTTACGGCGCTGTATTGTGGCGTCAATAATTCATTAAGCAGCTCTTTGTCTACCGGTTTCTTTTTCTCTTTTTTATTACTGATTACAATTACGCCTTTGGTATTGTCCATTTTGTTCAGCCCACTCAATCCGTCGTTCATATAAACTTCAATCTGGTCAACATCCTTTGGGTCGTAGCTTTGCAGGTTTAAAAAATCAAACGGCATGCCGTCCATGTAAATAGCCATCGGTGTACGTTCGCCCATGTTGTAATTTCGGCTGATATATAATTTATCATTATCCCAGGTTACTCCGGGTATCATACCTTTCAAACAATCATATAATGTAGCGCAACCTGTAAAGCGCGAACCATCCATAACATGGTCAGGTATATTTCCCAGACCAGTTAGCATAGGGTAGTCCTGGTGACTTTGTTTTTTTGGCCCGCGTGTGTCTTTAATTACTACCTCTTTCAGGTTACGCGAATTAGCAGCAATTTTTTTATCGTTTTGCAGATAAGCGCTCATCACTGTATCGATATTCGCAATCTCGTCAGGGGCGGTTATACTTGGTACCGGCGGTTGTGGAGTGATATTGTTTACAATAATTAGCATGTTATTGCCATTAGTATTGCCACGGGCGTTTACCACAGCTTTTACCGAGTCTGGAAAATACAGTTTAGGAATAAAAAACTCGCCATCTTTATTGGTATTTACAGTTGCCGATACACGCATGTTTTTTACATAAAAATTCACAATGCCGCCTGGCACAGGCATACCTGAGGCCGTACGCAAAGTACCCGAAACAACAATACCATCCTCGGGTAGATATTTAATGGCAGGGGCCTTGTTAGCTAATATATCCTGATAACTAATTCTGCGATAGCCCTGTGTAAGCATCAGCACGTCAAGGTCGGCGGCTGTCTTATCGTTTACGCCGGTAAAGTAGTAGTTTGGCTTTTCAATATATCCTTTTAACTCAGAGGTTAACAGTAAATTAGTTAAAATGGTGGTTTCTGAGGTTTCGTTATAAGGTACTTTGCCTTCGTCAATCACCGTTACCGAGAGGTTGGCCAATGCGGGTGTGTTAGCCGGTGTTTTTGCGGTTACCGTAAAGGGAACGTTATCGCGGGTGCCAAAAACAGATTTTGGCGTACTCAGGGCTATCTTTAATTGATCATCACGACGAATAAAAACTATCCGTTCAGCTAAATCATCGCTGCCTAAAAAAACGGCAAATTTGGCTACGCCCGATGGAAACTTAGATTTTGGAATGGTAATATCGTAAGTTTTGCTTGCCAGCGCAGTTTGGCCGGCATAACAAACTACCTGGCCAGATTGGCCCAGTAAAGTAAGCCGTTTATTTCGGTTTAAGGCAAAGAAAGCGTCGCTTGTTTCTACAGAAACAATCACTTTTTCCGGATCGGCGTTGTTGACAGCAATGGTCATGCCGTCATCTTTGGCAACCGGTAACTCATAAGTGGTTTGCCCGCCGGGAAGGTTAATGGCGGCTTTATAGGTTTTGCCTGCGGTTGGTGTAAGTTCAAATACCCCCATGCCTAAATGCTGTGTGCTGATATTGGCCACCGTTGCACCGGTGTTGTCGGTCACAATACCGGTAACATCTAAGCCCAGGCCATCGGGCTTTACTACCTTAAATGCCACTTTTGATTTGATACCATTAATCAGGTTACCACCTTCCGGAAAAAACTGCACGTCAACAGCAGCGGCGGTATTTTTAAGTGTGAACGACCTGTTAACCGTATTTGTCCCCAAATCAAGGTCAGTGATGAGTGTGGCCGTTTTAAGTTCGTCTATTTTATTAGTGCTGAACGTAATGTTCATGTTGCCTTTAGCATCAGTAGTACCACGGCCCTTGGCTATGTTATCATCCTCGGCGTTTTGAACGTGCCAGCTATATCTGCGGGTTACGTAATCGCGGTTATCGGCGGTAGTAAAATGTACCACTGCGTCGATTTTGGCAGTTCCGTTTTTTACCTGGCCGGCCAGCCGGATATTGCTAAATACCGACTTATCTACAATTGAACCGACCGGAATTGTTTTGTTAAAGAAATAAGCCGGGTCAAAATTACGCATCCAGTTGGTATAGGCCTGCACATGATAGTTACCTTCTTTAAAACGCTCGCTCAATAACTTAATATCGCCATATGCAAAACCGTCGGTAGCCGGCAATTTGAAGCGTTGAACCACCGAGTCGCGAGCGTTTAAGATATCTACATAAAGCACCTTACTAAAAGTAGTAGGCAGGTGTTTATTCCTGGTCATGTCGTCATTAATGGTGACATCCACGGTTATATAGGCCTTGAACCAGATGGTATCGCCAACGGCGTAATAAGGCTTATCAAAATGCAGGTAAACTTTTTCGAACGGATAATCGGCGTTGTATTTTATAGTTTTATTAACAATGGTTTGTGCACTTACCGTATCAGATTGCGAAAAAGCAGGCAAGCTTATGGCTAATAATGAAAATAGTAGCGTAGTAATTTTTCTAAGATTCATTAGTGTAATTCCAGGTATTAAAAGATGGATAAATATATCTATTTATGCATTAGGTAAAGCAGGGCATATGTTACTTTAACATATTTTTACATTATGTAGTATAAGCAGGTGCCATTAAACCGTAACAATGGTATGATAAAGCTGTTAATACCGGATAACAAATAGAAATATGGGTATTGAAATTGAACGTAAGTTTTTGGTTGATCATAAAAAGTGGGAGGCTGCCGATAAACCAGAAGGCCAAAAAATGCAACAGGGATACATTGTGAATGAACAAGATCGCACGATACGCCTGCGCATAGCCGGCGACATTGCCTACCTGACATTTAAGAGCGGTAAAGGAATAAGCCGTCACGAGTTCGAGTACGAGATACCTGCCAACGAGGCTACCGAACTTTTTAGGCAGTTTGTAAAAACCGGTATTGAAAAAACACGCTACCATATAACTTATGCTGATAAATTATGGGAGGTTGATGTTTTTGAAGGTGACAATGAAGGCTTAATTGTAGCCGAGATAGAACTGGATAATGAGTACGAGCAATTTGAACTTCCACCCTGGGCAGGGCAAGAGGTAAGCCATGACGGCCGGTATTATAACTCAAGCCTATCTGTAAACCCTTTTAAAAATTGGTAAAATAAATAAGGCAGCGTTTTTTTACAGCGCTGCCTTATTTATTTACAATGGCCATAGCCTATTGTTTTTTCTTACCAGCCACTGCCTTTTTTAGCAGCGCCGCTGGCAATATGACCTTCAGCCGTAGCTTTGTTCAAAATTGCAGCCATTTTGTTGCCTGCAGCATCAGTACCTGTAGCAATATATCTGCCTGATTTTACATCAATAACAGGGTTTACCATTGGTACGTTTTTGGTTTTAGTTTTTACTGAATAGGCGGTAATGCCGCCACTTGTAGGTGTTGCCATGATAAGTTTTTAATTGTTTTAAAAAAGTTAACCTTGTATTAGGTGTGAATTGTTTTCACAAACATAGTCTACTTTTATTAAGTAGTGCATAAATGTTAAAATTTTTTATTGGTTAAAATGTGGATAAATAGGCGCTTTTAGGCCATTTTTTCAATTTTGTGGAAAACTTATTTAGCTCACTGCTCTTGACAATACTTTTTGACGGCATAAAATGTGCCTAAAAGTTAATGCCGGATTAGTTAACTTAGTGCGCCCAATAAACCATATAACAACCTGTAGCTATATGCGCAAAAGAGATTCAAGCCTGTTGTACCTTTTACTAGGTATATATGCATTAATGATAAACTGGTATTATAACCACTCAATTATACTGCTTATACTTTGCTATATATTCTGGCCGATATATTTAATATATGAGTTGCTAACCGGTGGCTTATCGCACGGCATGTGGAAACATATACCGTGGAGTTATTTTAATTAAGTGGAAATAATTTCCAATGATAAGTGTTGAATACCGAACACCAGATTTTCCTTCATTATTTGTATTGGAAATTCAATGTTCGGTATTAATTGTTATTGGTATTTGCACAAATAGGAGGTTTGCCCCTTGGCCTTAACTTTAAAATAGGTATCTGAAGGTACTTTGAACGACTGGCCATTGGTGTAACTTTTCCATTCTGTTTCGCCGGGTAACAGGGCAATCAGTTCGCCTTCAATAACAGTCATGGTCTCTGGGGTTGAGGTACCAAATTCGTATTCACCCTTTTCAATTACGCCTATGGTTGATTTGCCATCGGCAACGGTATAAGCAAGCGATTTAACTGCACCGCCGAAATATTCGTTTACGTTGATCATTGTATCTAGCATTTTATGTCGCCGAAGATGGCAAAAATAAAAATATCGGCTCCCTGAAATTTGAAAATTCTCAGTGCCGGTATTTACACAGGTAGATGCAGCGCGATTACTTAATAGCGCCAAATGCCGCGAAGTATGAGTTTTTATGTAAAATCTCTACTTGCTTAAAGCCTACTTTCTTTAATAAATCCATCTGGAAGTTTACCGAGCGTGGTGTATCTTCATGATCAACATAAGCCAACACCTTTTCCCGATAGTCGGGGCCGCCTAGCGTATCCAGGTAATCGCTGTAGCGCTGGTGAAAAAGTTTCTCCAACGGCGCGGTGTCATGGGTTATCAGGTCAGATATCCAGATGCTGCCTCCGGGGCGCAAAGCTTTATATAATTTACTGAATACATGCTCCCAATCGTTGTCGTCACGCAGGTGGTGAAATGTCGCGGCAGCTAAAACAATATCGAAGCTTTCGTCCGTCAGATCCAGGTTACGCATGTCATCCTGAATAATGGTTACCTTACCGCTGGTTTGCGGTGCGACGCGCTGCCTGGCACGTTCCAGCATGGGCAGGCTTAAATCATTTAAAGTACAATTAAGGTTACTGATTTTACTCAGCATTTTTAAAGTATAGTTACCTGCACCGCAGCCAATGTCAAGCAGGTCGGTGGCGTTGGGGTTTACATATTTAGCGGCTTCAGTACAAAGTTCCATCGTAAGCGGTGCATCAATAGTGGTAGCTTGCCCGGTTTCTAAATTCGAGAACCGCTCTACATCGTTATCAAAACGTGTTCTGATCTCCTCGTTGGTCGATTTTGTTGAATAATCAGTATTCATAAGTTGTTGTGTTAGATTTGATTTGTCAAAGCTATCTGTTTTTATAATATTTGAAAAATATCAATTTTATCAATTATTGATATCCGTAAAGTATCATAAAAATGGAAATCAGGCACCTGCAATACTTTAAAGCGGTAGCTGAGCATCTGCATTTCAGAAATGCGGCTGCCAGCCTGTTTATTTCACAACCGCCGCTAAGCCGGCAGATTAGAGAATTGGAGGAAGAGCTCGGGATGCAATTATTTGAACGTAATAACAAACGCGTTGCACTTACGGAGGCCGGCAAGTATTTTGCCGCGTCTGTGGATTCGATATTCGCGCAGCTTGAGGAAAGTAAAAATATAGCCCGGCAAATACATAATGCGGCAGCTAGCGGGGAGTTAAAGATAGGTTACATCAGTTCTGTTTATCAGCCTTATCTGGCCGGAGTATTGAAGGCGCTGCGTGCGGAGTTTCCATACATCAAAACCAATTTATATGAGCGCCCCACCATCAGGCAGATTGAAGCCCTGGAACAAGGACAATTGGATGTGGGTATACTGCGGGCACCGGTGCAATCAGAAAATTTAACTGTACACAGTCTGTTTTTTGACCCCTTTATGGTAGTAATGCCCGCTAACGATAAAGCATTTAGGAATAGAGACCAGCTATCAGCTTTTATAAAAGATAAACCGTTTATTTTTTTTAATAAGGAGTATGCACCACAATATCACGGTAAACTGGTTGAAATTTGCCATCGCATGGGTTTTAAACCCGATATAACACACGAGGTAAATAATGTACATTCTATATTACAATTGGTTGAGGCAGGTTTAGGCGTTTCAATTTTGCCCTTGTCATTACAACAGCAATATGCTAATTTGCAATTAACCTTTATTAACCTGGCAGATATACCCGTAGTAACCGAAGTTGTTTTAGCTTACAAAAAATCCAATAGGAGTAAAGCACTTAAATGGTTTATACAAAACTATCCCAGAAAGTAAAAAGCAAGTTTTTAAAACCAAAAAGAGCAGCTAATCGTAAGTAATGACAAGATTAGTTGTAAATACTGAATATCATACATATGTCTAACGCGCCGATCCCAGCAAATGAAATGGACAGGTTGCTAAACCTGGCTGAACTTGATCTTGATTACACCAACTATGACGAAAGCTTTGACGACCTGGCAAAGCTGGCTGCGAAAGTAGCCGGAACCGATATATCATTAGTTAATTTGATAGATGCCTATACCCAATGGTCAATATCCAGGCATGGGCTTGATATTGAACAAATGCCGCGCGAGGATAGTGTGTGCCAATATACCGTGATGGGCAATACAGGTTTTGAGGTTAAAGATCTAAGCTCTGACGAACGTTTTAAGGATAAGTTTTATGTTGTCGACGACCCGAATCTGCGGTATTACTACGGTGTACCGTTAACCAGCAATGGCACCAACTTAGGCGCGTTGTGTGTACTTGACGAAAAAATACATGAAATAACACCCGAGAAAGCCGAACTATTAAAGATCATAGCCGATGAGATTGTAAATCGCTTAAAAGGAATTAAACTTATCAAAAACCTCAAAAACAAACTTAACGAAGCCAATGAGGATAAAAAAAAGGTGGCTCATGATATTCGCGGGCCGTTGGGGGGCATTATCGGGCTGGCGCAGGTGATTAGCGAGCAGGGGCATGAAAACCAGATTGACGAAGTGCTGGAATTTATAAATATGATTCACAAAAGCGGCCGTTCAATTTTAGAGCTGGCCGACGAAATATTAAGTTCAAGCGAACCCAGGCCTTTAAAAGCCGATGAGTTCAATTTATCGCTGTTTAAAGACAAGCTGGAAAAGCTGTACATGGCACAGGCCCGTAATAAAAAAATAAAGTTTGCCGTAAATATATCGCCGGAAAATGCGAATACGCCTTTTTCAAAAAATAAGTTGCTGCAAATTGTAGGTAACCTGATTTCAAACGCCATTAAATTTACACCAGAACAAGGTGACGTTACGGTTAGTATGGATATTGAAAGCCATGAAGGTTCTGCTATACTCAGGATCAAAGTATCAGACACCGGAATTGGTTTAAATCAGGAAGGTATAAATAAGATACTTGATGGCAATATGCAATCAAATACCGGTACGGGTGGCGAGGTAGGCTATGGTTTTGGCCTGGCGTTGGTTAAACATTTAATTGAAAGCCTGAATGGCAAATTACATATCGACTCGCAAGTAGGGCAAGGAACAAGCTTTAAGGTAAGCATCCCTGTTGTCAGGTCCTAGCTACCGCCTCATGGTGCGTACAAACATCATAACGGCAATAAAAATAACGGCAAGGTAAACTATCTTCATGATAAAATATTTGCCAAAAATATAAAAGCCCGGTTAGTATCACCGGGCTTTTATATTTTAATAGGTGATATATTATTTCTGTAATAAAATGTTTGCCTGTAAATCGGCTGTAGTAGCGCCCGACAGATAGATGGTGTATACGTGGCCAGCTTCTGTAGTGGTAGGTATATCTAATATTGAACTGGTTGTGCCGGCAGCATAAACAGAGAATGTAGAGCCCGGAGTAACGCTGTAGTAAGCAGAATCAAATGCAGCGCCAAGGCCGGTAACCAATGGGGTTGGTGCACCCTTAATGCCAAAATCAAGGCTGCCTGTTAAACCTTTGTTTAAATTGATAAAACGAATGCGCGATTTGCCTGCGGCTATACTTAAATCGTCAATGTACGCAACGGTTATGCCACCAAAATAAAAAATACTGTAGTAAGCATTAGGTAGCGGGGTTAAGTTTAAACTAGCAAGTGAAACGCCGGTTGTATTTACTTTGATCGATGCCGGCAGGGTTGTACCGGTATTCACCGAAAAGTAATCGGTACTTTGGCCGTAAGGCACGGGCAGTGTGTTCTTTTTGGCTGAGCTTACATAAAAATCAACCGGCGAGTCGGTCTGAGAAGCGTTGGTAAACTCAATGTAGGCGGTGCCACTTAAATTTACATCGTTCTTTTTATTACAAGCGGTTGCAACAAGCAGCAATAGCGCCAGTAACGGCAATAATTTTTTGGTGTGTTTAAAAGTAAAAGTGTGTTTCATGGCTGTGTTTTAATAAGCAATTATACAAAGATTACGGGTTATTTGAGGTATAGTTATCCTAATTATTAACTATAGCTTAAATAAAAAGCCCGTTAGTTTTATAACGGGCTTTTATAGGCATTTATTGCTTTGCCGTAAATTAGTCTTGTACTAATACATTGTAATGTATGGTAGCAGCGGTAGCGCCCGAAATATAAATGGTGTAAATATGACCGGCAGAAATGGTTACCGGCATATCTAATTTAACGGTAGTTGAACCTGCTATGTATAACGAAAATTTGGTAGCTGCGTCAACTTCTGCATAGGCAGATGCGGCTCTGTAAGCCAGTGTAGTAATCAGTTTGTTACCACCGCTGACACCAAAATCAACTGCCGAGTTTAACGCTGAACTCAGGTTAATAAATCGCACACGTGCTTTGCCGCTTTGTGGGGCAGTGTGGTCGTCAGTAACCGTAACGGTTGATTTATCATCGGTATAAAATACGCTGTAGTATTTACCTGACTGCGCATTTAACGTTGCCGAACTGTTAACGCTGGCATTTGCGCTGCTTTTAAACTGCAGATTGTGGTTACCGGCTGCAACTTTAATGTAAGCGGTTGACTGCGTGTAGGCCAGTGCCGAAGAATTTACTTTGTTATTATCAGCGTAAAAATCCTGCGCATCAGAGGCCTCAGCAGTATTGGTAGCCATAACATATGCAGATGTAGCTGGTGTAGTAACATCACCGTCGTTTTTGGTACAAGCGCTTAAGCATGTTGCAAATGCCAGTGCTGCCACAGCAAATAAGGTTCTAGGGGTCGTGTAATTGATAATTTTTTTCATAGTTATTAATAAATATATTTAATGAGTTAACATAAAATAGCACTCAGGGTTTTAAAAAAAATATTATTTTAATATTTATCACCCGTTATATATAGATATCTGTTTCAATATTTTTTTGCTATAAATTCAAACATAAAGGGCTGTACATGTATTATTTAGATATTAATGGCAGCAATAAAAAAAACCATATACGCCGCACTTTTAGCAAATCTGTTTATAGCGATAACTAAGTTTATTGCCGGTGGTATAAGCAACAGTGCAGCTATGATTGCTGAAGGAGTGCATTCAGTAGTCGATACGATCAATCAGTTGCTTTTACTGATGGGAATCAATCTGAGCAAGCGCAATCCTGACAAATATCATCCTTTAGGTTATGGCAAAGAATTGTATTTCTGGTCGTTTGTGGTATCGATATTAATTTTTGGTTTAGGCGGAGGCTTATCTGTATACCAGGGTATTACGCATATTTTGCATCCGGAAGCTTTGGGCGACCCCAAATGGAGTTTTATTGTGCTGGCCATATCGCTGGTATTTGAAGGAACTTCGCTGGTTATAGCCGCTATTGAATTTAATAAGCTGCGCGACGGCCAGTCCTGGTGGCAAGCTATTGTTAACAGTAAAGACCCCTCGACTTTTTTGGTGTTGTTTGAAGATAGTGCCGCTGTCGCGGGATTATCAATCGCCGCCTTATTTTTGTACTTGAGCCATCATCTTAACAAGCCCTATCTTGATGGTGTTGCATCATTATTAATTGGTGTTATTTTAGTTATTGTTTCACTCATTCTGGCCCGCGAAAGCCGGAGCTTACTAATGGGCGAGGGGATAAAGAAACAAACCAAACAACGCATCTGCAAGATAGTGGAAGGAGACAAAGCTGTGCTAAAACTGATGCATCTGCTCTCTACCTATCAATCGCCAGAAGAGGTTTTGCTAATGCTCATCATCCAATTTAAACCAAACCTAAGTACGGCAGATATCGACGAATCTATAGACCGTATACGCGGCGAAATAAAAAAAGAATTTGGCCGCATACGTTTTGTGATTATCCAGCCAGATGCTTTTAAGGGAAAAATAAACCCCGATGTGCAGACCTATATTTAAAATACGCCTATATTGCGCGTATGATACTGGAAGCAGCTATTCTGCACGTTATACTCGGTAAGGAACGGCAATTTGAACAGGATTTTGCTACTGCCGGTAAATACATAAGCGCCATACAAGGCTATCAAAAACACTCATTAAGCCGCTGTATTGAGCAGCCCGGCAAATATATCTTACTGGTGGAGTGGGATACGCTGGAAGATCACACCGTCGGTTTCCGGCAGTCGCCTCAATACCAGGAATGGAAAAAGCTGCTGCATCATTATTATGATCCTTTTCCTGTGGTTGAGCATTTTGAGCCGGTGGGGTAGTTGTGAATGGGTATGTAGATCTCTGCCCCCGTTGATCATATCTGGTAACTATATACTGTTAGACCAAACCGGGGTTATCGTTTCGCTAAAACTCTTATCAAAGAAACAAAGCCACCTATTATTAATAGTGGGCCTGCGCAAAACATTAAAGAGTTAATTTGCACCCCTAAGTTGTAAACTCCGCCCCATGAGATCGCTAGGAAAAAGTAACCTAATGGAATGCATGCAACAGAAAAGATTATTTTTATGGCTTTAGTCATGACTGGGCGAATTTAAGCAATCGTAAATGCCTGTGTATAGATCTCTCCGGTTGGTCGAGATGACAACAACTCTTGTTCTTCCGCAATTAGTGTTGTCACCAACAACTCACTTCAACTCAATCCATACCGGCGCATGATCGCTGGTTTTTTCCCAGCCACGTACCTGTTTATCAACGCCGGCCGACACCAGCCGCTCATCCACATCGGGGCTCAATAAAAAGTGATCGATACGCAGCCCTGCGTTGCGGCCGTAAGCATTGCGAAAATAGTCCCAGAAAGTATAAATCGTTTCATCCGGATACAGTTTGCGCAGTGCATCAGTCCATCCCTGGCTCACTAACCGGTGAAAAGCCTCGCGGCTCTCCGGGCGAAATAAAGCATCATCCAGCCAGCGCTCAGGTTTGTAAACGTCTTTTTCGGTTGGCATAACATTGTAGTCGCCGGTAAGCACTACCGGAATACCGCGTGCCATCAGTCCCTGGGCATGGCTGATAAAACGCTCAAACCATTGCAGTTTATAATCAAATTTCGGTCCGGGAGCGGGGTTGCCATTGGGCAGGTACAGGCAGCCAATAACAATGCCGTTAACAATGGCTTCAATATAGCGGCTGTGTAAATCTTCCGGGTCGCCGGGAAGGCCGCGTTTGGTTTCCTGTATTTCGCCCTTGGCTAAAATGGCCACGCCGTTCCAGCTTTTCTGGCCGTGCCATATCGCATTGTAGCCGGCGTCGCTGATGGCTTGTAACGGGAAATTTTCTTGCGGAGCTTTCAGTTCCTGCAGGCAGGCCACATCGGGCTGCGTTTCTTCAAGCCAGCGCAGCAGCACGGGCAGCCGGCCGTTTACGCCGTTGACGTTATAGGTAGCTATTTTCATAGTTTAAACTTAAAAAAATATTACAACATAATTTATTAAGGTGTTTCACAGCAAAGTGTTTCACCCTAAAAATTCAAATTCTTATAAAAATCGACAATTGGCTGGTAGTAAGTATTTTAAATAACTTTACTTAAAGTATTAGTACTGTTTCAAAGTGTTTCACTATGTTTTGTTAAGTTGTTGATTATTAGTTGTTTAATTAAAAATGGTGTTTCAAAGTGTTTCATATTTTGTGAAACAGTTAAGCAAGAGTATCAACACCGGTACGACTTTTCAACAATGCCGCTAAAACCGGGTCAATGATTTAACTTTACGGGTCATTTAAAAAGGAAGAATAGCTTGTCAAAGAACGCCACGAAAGAAACCCCCTTAATGCAGCAGTATAACACCATTAAGGCAAAGTATCCCGGTGCCTTGCTGCTGTTCCGCGTAGGCGACTTTTACGAGACTTTCGGTGAGGACGCTGTAAAGGCGGCCGGCATCCTGGGCATTGTACTCACCAAACGCGCCAATGGCGCTGCCACGCATATTGAGCTGGCGGGCTTTCCGCATCATTCACTCGAAACCTACCTGCCCAAGCTGGTGCGCGCCGGGCAGCGGGTGGCCATCTGCGATCAATTGGAAGATCCAAAAACTACCAAAACCATAGTGCGCCGCGGAGTGACTGAACTGGTAACCCCCGGCGTAGCCACTAATGACAATATCCTTAACCAAAAAAGCAATAACTACCTGGCCTCGCTGTACTACGACAAAAACAGCATTGGGATAGCACTTATTGATATCTCGACCGGCGAGTTCCTGACTGCCCAGGGCAACAGCGATTATATAGACAAGCTATTACAGGGCTTTAGCCCCAGCGAGGTGATATTTCCGAAAAGCCGGCATTCGGATTTTAAAGACAATTACGGCGACCGCTACTACACCTACATGCTCGACGAGTGGCCCTACAGCGGCGACTACGCCTACGAAACCTTATTGAAGCATTTTGGCGTAAAATCGCTCAAGGGCTTTGGGATAGATAAACTAAATCTGGGAATTGTGGCAGCCGGTGTAGCCCTGCATTACCTGAACGAGACGGAGCATCGTAACCTGCAGCATATCTCGGCCATTAGCCGGATAGAGGAAGACAGGTATTTATGGCTTGACCGCTTCAGTGTACGTAACCTGGAGCTCATCGGGTCTGCCAACGAGAATGCGCATACCCTGGTGGATGTATTGGATCAAACCTGCTCGCCCATGGGGGCTCGTCTATTGCGCCGCTGGATAGTGATGCCACTCAAAGAACTAAAACCGATCAATGATCGCCTTGGGGTTGTTGAATACCTGATAGGCGAAGAGGAACTGCGGGAAGAAATACAACAGCAAATCCGGCAAATTGGCGACTTAGAGCGGCTGATCTCGAAAATTGGTTTGCAAAAAGCCAATCCGCGCGAGGTTTGTCAGTTGAAAAGGGCCTTGATGGCGATAGAGTGCATCAAGAAATTATGCGAAGCTTCAACCAGCGAACCACTTAAAGCAATTGGCGAACAACTAAACCCATGTGTTACCATTTGCGAGAAGATAGCTCGTGAACTTAATCCTGAACCCCCGGTAATGCTGGTAAAAGGTTCAGTAATGAATGACGGTATCGATCCGGAACTGGACCGATTACGTAAAATTGCCTTTGGGGGTAAAGACTACCTGATTGAAATTCAACGTCGCGAAGCTGAGATTACTGGTATACCGTCGTTAAAGGTATCTTTTAACAATGTCTTTGGCTATTACCTCGAAGTTACCCACGCACACCGCGATAAAGTACCGGCCGACTGGATACGTAAACAAACCCTGGTAAACGCCGAGCGTTACATTACCCCCGAGCTTAAAGAATACGAAGAACAAATATTAGGCGCCGAAGAAAAGATACTGGCGTTGGAAACGAAGCTTTATAACGACCTGCTGTACGCGCTTACTGAATATATTAAACCTATTCAGCTAAATGCCCAGTTAATAGCCCGGTTGGACGTATTGCTTAATTTTGCCACTATTGCCATTAAAAACTATTACGTTAAGCCTGAAATTAATGAGGGAAAGGTAATTGATATAAAAGGCGGCCGGCACCCGGTAATTGAAAAGACTTTGCCGCGCGGGGAGGACTATATTACCAACGACGTTTTCCTTGACTCTGAAACCCAGCAGATCATTATTATAACAGGTCCGAATATGGCGGGTAAATCGGCTTTGCTAAGACAAACCGGTTTAATAGTGTTAATGGGACAGATGGGCTGTTTCGTTCCGGCTAAATCGGCTTCAATTGGTTTAGTGGATAAAATATTTACCAGGGTGGGTGCGTCAGACAACCTATCGTCAGGCGAATCAACCTTCATGGTGGAGATGAACGAGACGGCTAGTATTCTGAATAACCTGTCAGACCGCAGCTTGATCTTGTTAGATGAGATTGGCCGTGGTACGTCAACTTACGATGGTATTTCTATCGCCTGGTCCATAGCCGAATATTTGCATAATCACCCGTCTGCAAAAGCCAAAACCTTATTTGCTACGCACTATCATGAGTTGAACGAGTTAAGCAATAGCTTTAACCGCATCAAAAACTATAATGTGACGGTGAAGGAGATTGGCCACCAAATTATTTTCCTGCGTAAGCTGGTGCCTGGCGGGAGCGAGCATAGCTTTGGTATACACGTAGCCAAGCTGGCGGGTATGCCGCCTAAAGTGTTGAGCCGCGCTAATGAGATCCTTAAAAAGCTCGAAAACGAACGTACCGGCGGCGAGCATATTAAAGAAAGCATTCGCAAAGTACAAAAACAGGCTGTACAGATGCAGATGTTTAGTATAGATGATCCCGTTTTAGTAAAAATTCGCGACACGCTGAATAACCTCGATGTCAATACTTTAACTCCCGTGGAGGCGCTGATGAAGCTGGATGAGATACAGCGGCTTATTAAAAGCTAGATTATTACTTCCCGACTTGTTATAAATGTTGATATGTTAAAAATATCCGCAGACAGCTTGCGCTTGTTCGGTCTATTTTTATGGCATGAATATAAACAGCTGCCTAAAATATTGTTTTTTGCTGTTGATGGGTGCTTTGATATTATCATCGTGTCACGCCAAAAAGGCCGTACTCAAAGGCCAGCCCGGCGAAATTGTTCAACCACAAGCCAGCATTGCCGACAAATACGCCCAGATTATGGGCGTGAAGTCTGAAGATATTACCAATGGCCGCCTGTATAATTTTATTGAACTTTGGGTCGGTGTCCCCTACAAATTTGGCGGTTTGGATAAAGACGGGATAGACTGCTCCGGGTTAGCTTTTTTATTGGAGAAAGAGGTTTATAATATAAGCCTGCCCAGAATAACCTGGCAGCAAGTGGCTGTTATTAAACGTAAATATGAAAGCGATTTAAAAGAGGGCGACCTTGTTTTCTTTGACTTTGATGGTAAGCAGTTTAGCCACGTAGGCGTGTATCTTCAAAATGGCTACATTGTACATGCCAGCTCAACTAAGGGCGTGATCATAGTGCCGCTGCACGGCGCCATCTACAAATACTTTTCGCGGGCGGGTTCAATAAATGTAGATAGCACCGGCTTAGTGGTATCTGCTCAAAAATCAGACGACTAATCCTGCTCTTTTTCGGGTTGCTCCTTTTTTAAAGTGTTACGATGCATGGGGCGTTTAAAGCGATTGTTTTTGGCGTAATTGTAAAGTCGCCATAAAACCGGCCCGCTGTAAGATCCTTTAGGATAATAATGTTGTTTCAACTTGCCTGTGCTGAACCCAAAAAGGCCAACTATAATAAATGGCGTGTAATAGGGTAACGGGAAACAATTAAGTATTAGTAATAGTATCAAAAATGCAGGGGCCAAAAATAACATTACCCGGGTTACCTTCCACTGCAGTGTGGTCTCCAGATCGTTGGTATTAATACACAAGCGCTGACGGTTGCTCAGTAAATACCACGAAATTAATGACTGCATAGATGTGGTTAGCAAGGCAATCGTGATATATATCTGTAGGCTCCATGAGTCCTGGATATTTAGCTGTTTCCAATCTTTAATTTGCTGGCCGGGCATTTCATGAAATAAATTGGATATAGCAAATGGAAATAAGGTGACTGAAAATAAAAAAGCCAGGTTAAGTATCAATAAGTTACGGTCATAATCTTTCAGGTATCTGAACAGATTAAGGTGAAGCATCCAAAAACGACTTACCAGTACAAAAGTTACCAGGTAGCCTATCAAACGCAGCACTAACAACTTAATCTCATGGTGAAAACCAATGGCGTCAATGTTTTTTATTTCCTCCGGCAGTTTAATGTCCAGCACCATAATGGTAAGGATAATAGCAAAAACAGCATCGGTGAATAGGATAACGCGTTCCAACTGAAACTCTTTCTTTATCTCTTCTTCTTCATTTATATGCATAAGCTGATTTAAATTAATAATTTTGTCTGCGATATGTCAAAGCAAGATTATTCATTCTGGACAAAATACAAAAGATTTGCCGGCACCGAAATATTACTTTACGTAATCATGGTATTGGGCATTATACTAGGTATATGGATATTCAGCTAAGTCACATTAAATAGATATTCTTTTATATAGTGACTAATTTTTAAGACTTTTACAACCTGAACTACCAATATTAAAACCATGAAATTAAACTTAAAGCGCCCACTGGCTTTTTTTGATATTGAGGCTACCGGTATAAACATAGGTGTTGACCGTATTGTTGAAATATCAGTTATCAAATTACACCCGGATGGGAGCGAAGAAGTTAAAACGTGGCGGATTAATCCCGAAATGCCTATTCCAATTGAGTCATCGTTAATACATGGTATTTACGATGAGCATATCGCCGGCGAACCTAATTTTGGCGCATTGGCCCCTTTAGTAGCCGAATTTTTAGAAAATAGCGACCTGGCAGGCTATAACTCTAACAAATTTGATATCCCGATGCTGATGGAGGAATTTCTGCGTGTGGGTATAGATTTCAGTCTGGATAATCGTCATTTTGTTGACGTACAAAATATCTTCCATCAAATGGAGCAGCGTACCTTGAAAGCCGCTTATCAGTTTTACTGCCAAAAAGAAATTATTAATGCACACAGTGCTGAAGCCGACACCCGTGCAACCATGGAGGTATTACTGGCGCAGATTGAACGCTATGCTGATATTGAATGGGAAGATAAAAAAGGAAACAGAAGCAAACCGGTGGTTAACCACGTAGAGGGCCTGCATACGTTCACTAACCTTAACCGCCCGGTTGATTTTGCCGGCCGTATGGCTTACAATGAAGCAGGCGAAGAGGTGTTTAACTTTGGCAAGCATAAGGGCAAAAGGGTTGAAGATGTCTTTAACATTGAGCCAAGCTATTATTCATGGATGATGCAGGGCGATTTTCCGCTATACACCAAACGTAAACTAGAAGATATTTACAAACGCTGGAACGATAAAAGAAAAGCCGAACGTCAGCAACAGCCTGCGCAGCCAAAGCCGGCAACTGTACCATCTGCAGCTACTGCTGAGGCAAAACCTGCTCAAAATAAGCCTGCATATCAGCAGAAAGCGTATCAAAAACCAAACTATAATCAGCAGCCGTATAAAAAGAAAGAGGAACCCGCTAAACCTGTTGACGATGATATGCTGAAGTTATTAGCTGATAAGTTTAAAAAAGGTTAATCGATCTTTTTAAGGAAGTCGATATTGCGTTTCAGACCGCTGAATTTCGTTCGTTTTACGGCTGAGTTTTTGAATACTTTTTGGAAGGTGTCTTCGGTGATGTCTTGCAAATCGCTATGATTTAGTCCCAATAATTCGGGATGCGGATTAAATGCCGGCTCGCTATGTATCACCGAGAATTTGTTCCAGGGGCAAACGTCCTGGCAAACATCGCAGCCAAACATCCAGTTGTCCATTTTGCCTTTAAATTCCTGCGGTAATTCGTTTTTAAGCTCGATGGTAAGATAAGATATGCATCGGCTGCCATCGACAACATAGGGCCCTACAATGGCATCAGTAGGGCATGCATCAATACAACGGGTGCAGGTGCCGCAATGGTCGGCAGTAGGCTCTACGTCATATTCCAGTTCAATATCAACAATCAGTTCGGCCAGGAAAAAGAATGAACCGCTTTTTTGATTAATGAGGTTGGTGTTTTTGCCAATCCAACCCAATCCGGCTTTTTTTGCCCAGGCTTTATCTAATACAGGTGCTGAATCTACAAAAGCACGGCCGCCAACCTGACCAATCCTTTCGTTGATGGTTTCCAGCAGTAGTTTCAGTTTGTCCTTAATTACAATATGATAGTCTTGCCCGTACGCGTATTTGGATATTTTAGGTGCCGATGGGTCTGCTTGCGTATCTTCGGTATAGTAATTCAGACCCATGGAAATCACCGATTTTGCGCCGTCAACCAACAAGCGCGGGTCAAGGCGCTTGTCGAAATGGTTTTCCATGTAACGCATCTCGCCGTGCATATTTTTGCTGAGCCAGGCTTCCAGTCGCGGAGCCTCTTCTTCTAAAAATTCAGCCTTGGAGATGCCGCAAAACAGGAAGCCTAATTTTTTGGCTTCGTCTTTGATGAGTTTACTATATACCGACTTGTTTTGCTGCATTGTTGCAAAGATAATACAAATAAAAACGACAGCTTGCAGCAGATTATGAACGGCGATCTGAAAACTATAATGTCTACACCATGGAAACCACCGAAGCTAAAGACCCAAAAGATGAACAGATTACCAATGAGGATACATCTGTTACCAATAAAGACGGCGACAACGACCTGGAACAAGGCAAACAGCCTGACGCGCAAAATAATCCCGATAACGATGTTGACACCGTAATACCAAGTACCGATGATAGCGGCGACCCAACCGCTCCAAAGCCTGAGGATGAAGATACCTCTAACAAAGGACAGGGACCGAAAGGGGAGAATTTGTAGTACTCAACAATACTGGTAGATTGTCATTCTGGGCATAGCGAAGAATGACAAGAAATAAAAGGGGAGCTCGAAAAACTCGAGCTCCCCTTTTTTTAATGTTCTATTAATTAGAAACTAGTTCTGATAGCTTTTGCTAATGTTTTAGTACTCCAGTAACCACTATCCAGGATACGTCTAACGGTCATTAACGGATCATTAGGATCTCGTTTTTCAGCTAGTTGGAACGCAATTTTGAAACCGCGTTTATGCAATTCCGGGAAACCTGATTTATTCCATATGCCAAAAGGATAAGCAAAGTAATTGATCTTTTTACCGGTGATTTCTTCCAGTTTTTGGGTTGGTTTGTCCAGTTGTATTACCCAATCATCCTTTTTAGGATTTGGATCATGTTTGTACTTACTGGTCATGTGATGATCCCAGGTGTGGCTGCCGATAACGTTACCTGCGTCAGACAGCGCTTTTACCTGTTCTTTAGTCATATAATGCGGGCGGCCAATAGATACCGTCATCACAAAATAAACCGCTTTAAAACCATATTTCTTCAACTCCGGTGCGGCTATAGTATATTGATCCTCATCGGTATCATCAAAGGTAAGCATGATGGGTTTTTTGGGTAATGCTGCACCGGTGGTTAGGTAAGCATATAACTGATCAGGCAAAATGGTATGATAGCCACTGTCGGCCAACATCTTAATGTGTTCTTTAAACGCGGCGATTTGTACAATATAATCTTTCGCGTTTTTAGAGTCTTTTGCACGCCAGTCGCGTATTTGGTGCCAGCATACTACAGGCACTTGTTTACGCGCCATAATAGCCGCGTTATTTTGCGCTTTAGCACACAGATTGATTACTAAAAAAAACGATAGTAAAGCAGTGATTTGTTTTGACATTATAGATGGATATTAAATTAAAAAAAGACTTACGAGGTGGTGTAACCCCGCAAGTCTGGTATTTGTTTTATTAAGGTTGCAAAACTATCCTTTTCCCCGATTGGATAGATCTTTTTGCAGCATCCAGAATTTCCATTGCGATCATGTTGTATGGCAAAGAAGCCTGGGTGCCCTCGTCAGATAATTGCCCTCTTAGCACCGCCGTTAAATAAACCAGCGGGTCATTATTTGGTGCAGGGATAGGTTTTGCCTCTTTGATCAAAGTAAACCTGGTTTCGTCTTTTGGTGTTCTGAATTGAACCCGCTGCCCATTAAAGGCATGAATAACTCCTGTTTCGCCCCAAACTTCCATATCCTTAATATTTAAAGCCCAGTTCCATGACGCTTCGATAGAAGCGGTGGCGGTAGGGTACTCAACCAGTATGGTAGCATCATCTTCAACCTTAGGATAAACCTGCGGTTTGTAATGTTTGGCGATGGCAGTAACCGCGATAGGGCGTTGGCCATGCATTAGCCAGGTAGCCAGATCGGCACCGTAGCAACCAAAATCGTTCAGTGCACCTGCGCCATTTAAAACCGGATCAGTCAACCAGGCCAGAAACTCAGGGCTGCAACCAATTTCTTTAGGGCCGCTGTGACCATCGCGAATAACCATACGGCGTATTTTGCCTATGCTATCCTGCCCAACCATATCATGAATGTATTGGAATGATGGGTACCAGGTAGTTTCATAGTTAACCAATACTTTGATCTTGTATTTATTGGCCAGTTCCTCTATACGTTTAGCCTGCGCTAAAGTAGCGGCCAGTGGTTTTTCAACCATTACCGGGATGTGCAGTGGAGCGCATATTTCAACAATATCCACGTGTTTGCCAACAGCATTATAACCCAACATAACATCAGGTTTAACGGCTTTGATCATTTTATGAACATCGTCAAAATAAAGCGAGTCGGGCAGATTGAAGCGTTTTTTGTACTTCTCCCAAAGCGCACGGCTGGGCTCATAAACACCTACCACATTAGCCTTGCCATTTTTACGCTGGTTAAAAAAGCCAAGAATATGGTCATGGTTAAGTCCGTAGATGCCTAATCTAAGGTGCTTATCCTGCGCATTGGCGTTGACGACCAATGCGCTTAAGAATGCCGCCAAAACAGCCGTTACCAAGAGGCCTGAAACTTTATTTTTCATTTGAAAGCGAATATGGGAAGCTTGATGGTTTTGTACCTCTTTGCGTGTTAGGCTTATCAGACATCACATAATTCAATACAGCGCCTTTTGTCAAAGCAGTATGTGTAAAGTAATTCAGATCGTACGGTTTACCGTTAACGGTAAGCGATTGTATATATTGATTTTGAGCACTGTTGTTTGGCGCATTTATCACAATTTTCTTTCCATTCTCCAGCGTAACAGTCATCGTTTTAAACAATGGGGTACCCAATACATACTGTGAACTTGTCGGGCAAACCGGGTAGAAACCCATTGCTGAAAATACATACCATGCTGAGGTCTGACCGTTGTCCTCGTCGCCGCAGTAACCATCAGGCGTAGCTTTGTATAGTTTGGCCATTGCGTCACGCACGTGCATTTGGGTTTTCCAAGGCTCGCCGGCAAAGTTGTACAGGTATAGCATGTGCTGAATAGGTTGGTTACCATGTGCGTATTGCCCCATGTTCATAATCTGCATCTCGCGGATCTCGTGGATAACACCGCCATAATAGCTATCATCAAAAATAGGTGGGATGATAAATATAGAATCCAGTTTGTTAACAAACTGCTTGCGGCCACCTTCCAGGTTAATCATACCCTGAATGTCGTGTAAAGCGGCCCAGCTATAGTGCCATGCATTACCTTCGGTAAAGGCATCTCCCCATTTCAATGGGTTAAATGGCTTAACCCACGATCCGTCTTTGTTACGGCCCTGCATCAAACCTATTTCTTTATTGTACAGGTTACGATAGTTCAAGCTATGTTTTTTGTAGATAGCAATTTCAGACTCGGGCTTGCCTAATGCTTTACCTAATTGATAAATAGCAAAGTCGTCATAAGCATATTCTAAGGTACGGGCAGCGTTTTCGTTTATCTTAACATCATAAGGCACATAGCCCAGTGTGTTGTAATATTCGACACCACGACGGCCGGTAGCATTAGGTCCGGTGTTGTTGGCGCCGTGTTTTACAGCTTCCCAAAGCGTGTTGATGTCGTAACCGCGAAGGCCTTTTAAATAAGCATCAGCAACAATTGAAGCAGAGTTATTACCGATCATACAGTCAGAGTAGCCCGGGCTTGACCACTCAGGCAACCAGCCACCTTCTTTATAATCGTTAACCAAACCGGCCTGCATTTGCTGGTCGATAGACGGATAAACCAGGTTCAGGAATGGATATAAAGCTCTGAAGGTATCCCAGAAACCAGTACCTGCAAATTTGTAGCCCGGCATAATTTTGCCGTTTTGAGCGCTCCAGTGCATCGGCTCGTTTTTGGCATCGATCTCGTACATTTTGTTCGGGAAGAACAACATGCGGTATAAGCATGAGTAGAAAGTACGAACCTGGTCAATTGTACCACCAGATACGTTGATCCGTCCCAGGGTTTTGTTCCATATGTCGCGGCCTTTCTTTTCGGTTTGCTCGAAGCTATCGTTGCCGATTTCGCGTTTCAAATTCAGCTCAGCTTGTTCCAGGCTGATAAATGAGGAAGCTACTTTAAGGTGAACAACTTCGCCTCTTTTAGTTTGGAAACCTATAGCTGCTAAAGCGTGTTGTGCATTAGTTTCTAATGAAGGTTCTAATTGAGCTACTTCAGAACGGTTTCTGCCTTCGCCTTTTTCGCTGGTACTATAAGTGTGCGAGAGAGTGAAGGGTTTATCGATATAGATTACGAAGTAGTTTTTAAAGTTTTTTAGTTGCGGGCCTGCGGCTTGTGTAGAATAGCCTATGATTTTATTTTCGGCAGGAATAATTTTTACATATGAGCCTTTTGCAAAAGCGTCAACTAAAATAAATGAGCTATCTGCTTTAGGGAAAGTAATTTTAAATTGTGCGGCGCGCTCAGTAGGAGTGATCTCAGTTGTTACATCATGATCTGCCAGGTAAACGCTGTAGTAGTATGGTTTTGAGATTTCTGCTTTGTGCGAGAACCAGCTTGCACGTGCACTTTGTTCAACGCTCAAGTGTTTAGTCATTGGCATGATCGAGAACATACCGTAGTCGTTCATCCATGGCGATGGCTGGTGAGTTTGCTTAAAGCCCTGAATTTTATGCGCATCGTAAGTGTACGCCCAACCGTCGCCGTTAGGTCCGGTTTGCGGGCTCCAAAAGTTCATACCCCATGGCAGGGCAGTACAAGGGTAGGTGTTTCCGTTTGAAAGGTCTGGCCTTGAATCGGTACCCATCAGCGGGTTCACCCAATCAACCGGGTCGGTTACGGTGGTAACCTGTTGGGCCATTGCGCGACTGCCTACCAATGCTAAGGCTAAAAGAAATATACGTTTCATAAAGGGTTATTAATAGTTATAAAACTACGTTGTTTGATTGATAATTTAAGTTTGTAACAGATTAATTATAACGGCAATAGTAGCAATAAAAACTTAAAATAAGGAAGGATTTCCGCCGAGTTTTATTTTACCCAAATGCCTGTATGCACTTTCCGTGGCTTCGCGCCCGCGGGCAGTTCGCATCAAGAACCCTTCCTGTATTAAAAAGGGCTCATACACCTCCTCTATAGTGCCCTCATCTTCGCCTACGGCAGTGGCTATGGTTTTTAAACCAACCGGGCCGCCTTTAAATTTATCGATGATGGTAAGCAGAATCTTATTATCCATTTCGTCCAGGCCATGCTCGTCAACATTAAGCGCGTTCAGGGCGTATTTAGCAATTTCAGTGTCTATTTTACCATTGCCTTTTATCTGGGCAAAATCGCGTGTACGGCGCAGCAATGCGTTGGCAATACGCGGTGTGCCGCGGCTACGGCGGGCTATCTCGTAAGCACCTTCATCGCTGATAGGTGTGTTTAAGATAGATGCCGATCTTAAAACTATGGTTGTTAGAAGCTTAGCATCGTAATACTCAAGCCTTGAGTTAATGCCGAAGCGGGCACGCAGCGGCGCTGTAAGCAAGCCTGAACGAGTAGTGGCGCCAACCAGCGTAAATGGATTTAACGAGATTTGTACTGAACGGGCGTTAGGGCCGCTTTCCAGCATAATATCTATCTTAAAGTCTTCCATTGCTGAGTACAGATACTCCTCAACCAGCGGACTTAAGCGATGTATCTCATCAATAAATAAAATATCGCCATTTTCAAGATTGGTGAGCAAGCCAGCCAGGTCGCCGGGCTTATCCAGTACGGGGCCTGAGGTGATTTTGATGCCTACGCCCATCTCATTAGCAATAATGTACGACAGGGTAGTTTTGCCCAAACCCGGAGGTCCGTGCAGCAATACGTGGTCAAGCGCCTCGCCGCGCATGCGGGCCGCTTTT
The DNA here is from genome assembly GCF_042686265.1 of Mucilaginibacter ximonensis. Classification (NCBI taxonomy): domain Bacteria; kingdom Pseudomonadati; phylum Bacteroidota; class Sphingobacteriia; order Sphingobacteriales; family Sphingobacteriaceae; genus Mucilaginibacter; species Mucilaginibacter ximonensis. The sequence goes on along the minus strand of NZ_JBHUPD010000001.1, from coordinate 1,382,272 downwards.
ACAAAAATCCGTAAGTTTTCAAGTATTTTATGCTGACCGGTAAAGTCCTCAAATGCCTGCGGACGTAACACTTTTTCAATATCACGTTCGGCCGGCGACAGGCGTTCACCCTCAGGATTGAGATGCTCGTTCATTGTTTCAAAAATAAGATTTTTGAAAGATTAGTCGTTAAAGATTAACGATTAGTTATCAACTAAAAAGTGAAGAGCAATTATTTAAGATTAGAAACTATCTACAGGTCCAATCTTTAGTCTTCAATAACCAATCTTCACCCCTCTGGGTATTTTCTAAACAGTGCATTAAAGCGCATGGTTAAAACGCCGAAAATGGCTTCTTTGAAAATGCCTTTTGACATTTTGGATTCGCCTGCCGTACGGTCGGTAAATATAATTGGAACCTCAGTAACCCTGAAACCGTGTTTTACCGCAGTATACTTCATCTCAATCTGGAAGGCATAGCCCACAAACTTAATTTTGTCAAGCTCTATGGTTTCCAATACTTTACGTTTGTAGCACATAAAGCCTGCTGTGAAATCCTGGATGTTTACGCCGGTGATGAAGCGCACGTATACCGAGGCAAAATAGCTCATCAGTACACGGCTCATGGGCCAGTTTACTACGTTTACGCCTTTAATGTATCGCGATCCAACTGCAACGTCCGCGCCCTGAACACAGGCCTCGCGTAAACGCAGCAAGTCTTCGGGATTATGCGAAAAGTCGGCATCCATCTCAAAAATATGCTCGTAATTATGCTCAATGGCCCATTTAAAGCCATGTATGTAAGCGGTGCCTAAACCTTGTTTACCTGCACGTTCAACCATAAATAGGCTGTCCGGATAAGTATTTTGCAAATGCTTGACAATAATCGGCGTGCCATCAGGCGAACCGTCATCAATGACCAGAATGTGGAAATTAAATGGTAAAGAAAATACCTTACGGATCATCCGTTCGATGTTTTCCTTTTCGTTATAGGTAGGTATGATTACTATGCTATCAGGCACGTATTGATTATATTATTTTCTGATTAAAAGAGTTGGCAAAAATAGGCTATCTGTTATAAAAAAGAGCAGGCAATGTTAAATAATTCCCCGCTCTTTTAATTGCATCAATGTTTATTATTACAGATTGTTGGTCTGTGCGATAATATCGTTTTCTTCTTCTTCCGGCTGTTCAATATAGCTGCGCTCTTTCAAGCGTGGGGCTACAAATAAGTAAATTACTAAAAATACAGTACATATACCTACAAACAACCAGTAATAACTAGCGCCGGTGAATTTAGAGAAAAAGCCATGTTCAGCAATATTGCTGTTAACTAAAGCATCAAACAGGTTACCGGCAGCGACGGTTAATAACCAAATGGCGCTCATGGTACTTTTCATTGATTTTGGTGCCTGGGTGTAAGCATATTCCAAACCGGTGATTGATACCAGAACTTCGGCTGCCGATAATACTACGTAAGCAAATATTTGCCACCAAACAGACGGATGTAAGCCTTTGTCAACATTCTCCTGTACAAACGCAATAATCACAAATGACAAGGCTGTTAAAGCCAAGCCGGCACCTAATCGACGCAGTGGTGTAGTTTTGATTCCGATTTTATCCAAAAAAGGATAAACGAAATAAGTAAAAAGTGGGATGAACGATAATAAGAAAATAGGGTTAGCTGTCTGAACCTGACCTGCTAATATAGTAAAGCTGCCAAACCCTAAATTGATATGACGATCCAGTTTCTCGGCTTGTAATACCCATTCTGACAGGTTTTGATCCCACATGGCCCAAAATATAGGTGCAAAGATAAATACAGCCATTACGCGATAAACTGCTTTTACACCTTCAACTTTTTCAGGATTATACTCGCCTTTAGCAACATCAAGCCATGACTGGCCTTTTTGTTTTTTGCCCAAGTGGGTTAACGCATACACCGAAATAAAGACAAAATTATTTCGGTTGATGCCGCTTGGCGGAACGCGTACATATTTTTTACGGCCTAAAAAGAAAATGATTGTAGCTAAAGCCATTAATAAACCTGGAATACCAAAGGCCCATTTTGCGCCCCATTCTGCATAAACCCATGGAATCAATATGGTTGAAATAACCGAACCTGCGTTGATACTGAAGTAAAACCAACCATAAACTTTTGAAAGCAATACCTGGTTTGATTTGTCAAATTGATCGCCAACATTTGCCGATACGCATGATTTAATACCACCGGCGCCAATCGCTATCAAAACCAAACCACCGATAAAACCATTCAGGTTACTATCAAAAACAGCCAGACAAAGATGACCCAGGCAATAAACTATTGATATGGTAAGAATAATGCGGTATTTTCCAGTAAACCAGTCGGCCACCAAACCGCCGACAAAAGGCAGGGTATAAGCCAGAGTTACAAAGAAGTGTGTACTTTCATTTGCTTTCGCTTCGGCAACGGTTTGCAACGCCGGGTTGAGTGTGGGGTTGAAAAATTGAGCAACTAAGAAAGTAGCCAGTATAGAGCGCATGCCATAAAAGCTAAAACGCTCTGCGGCTTCGTTGCCAATAATATACGGAACGCTTTTGGGATACTTTGCTTCCGTAGTAACAGCTTCAGCTGTTAGGGATGTTTCAGACATAAGATCAGTTTAATTTGGCCTAAAATACTATTATTCTATTAAATAAAAATATAGGGGAATATTAATGGTATACAGTTATTGCACCTTTTTTTTACGTATTGGTTGCGTAGTTTTCGGTCTTTCAGTCAGTTTGGGGTCTATATAAGTTTGATCCTGGTCGTCAGGCACGTTACGCATGTCAAGGTTATCCATATAGATCCATTCGCCATTTTTAAGCTTGTAGCCATCGTAGCTCAGGTCGGGGCCGTAGGTTTCAGGTCGGTCGGCTGATTTTTTATCCGGCGGAGCCAGATGATCGAATACGATCAGATTTTGCGACGGCACATATTTTAATAGCATAGAAGCCTGCCTGGCATACTGAAAAACAATACGATCACGACGTTTGCCATTGCCATTAAATACCGGCATACCAAACACAGGTTTATCACCCTGGAAAGACAATACCTCAATTACTTTTTTGGTCGATTTATCATTGTTGCCTTTCCAGCCCAACATTACGTAATAGGGGTGATAGCCCAGCACAGGGATGATAGTATAATATTGCGCACCAAACCAGCTATGGTTATCGCCAATGGTATCTTCTGCTGCCTTGATAAGCGGGGTATAATCCTCCAGGCCATAAAGTTTAAGGGGGCCGGCGGTTTTCATTTGTATAGCGCCGTAAAAGCGATAGCTGCCATCGTCGTTAGCTACGTGCCAGCTAAAAATTCTGAATTTCTGATCGGGCGATGTCGTAAGCGTAACAGTTTTAACCGAGTCAAAAGGGAAATCGAACGAAAAAGGCGTTTTAAGGGCGGCTACCAGTGTTTTGATAAATTGGTAATTTGCATTTTTACGGGCGAGATCATTTTGGTTATTTACAATGGTTGCACCTAAATGCTTTAAACTGTCCTGGTAAAAGTTAAGCTGTTTTAATCCCTCTGCGCCTATCTGCTGTGCAAATGTTCTGGTAGTTAGCGCTATCAGAAAAAATGCAATGACTGATTTTCTTATCACTCTTGAAATTTTAATGCCGTAAATATATACGATTTTATGGTTAACGTAAATTTTCGATAACAATTGCACTTGCACCGCCGCCGCCATTGCAAATTCCGGCAGCGCCGTATTTTCCGTTGTTTTGTTGCAGTACACTAAGTAATGTAACCACAATACGCGCCCCTGAAGCACCCAGGGGATGCCCCAAAGAAACGGCTCCACCATTTACGTTTACTTTCGACGGATCGAGTTTTAACTCGCGGTTATTGGCTATTGATACCACTGAAAAGGCCTCGTTGATCTCATAAAAATCAATATCATCGCCTTTTAAACCGGCACGATGTAAAGCTAAAGGAATTGCTTTTGATGGGGCAGTGGTAAACCATTCGGGTGCTAATTGTGCGTCGGCATAGCTTATTATTTTTGCAAGTGGCTTAATGCCCAATTCGTCGGCTTTTTCGCGGCTCATTAAAACCAATGCCGCCGCCCCATCATTTAAGGTTGATGCGTTGGCTGCGGTAACGGTGCCGTCTTTTTGAAATACAGGTTTTAATGATGGGATCTTTTCAAATTTTACAGTCGATGGTTCTTCGTCATCAGCAACCAATGTAACCTCGCCTTTTCTGTCTTTAATCTCGATAGGGGTGATCTCGGCCACAAACTTTCCGCTGTTTTGCGCGGCGATGGATCTTTTGTATGATTCAATAGCATAAGCATCCTGTTCTTCTCGGTTAATGTGGCATTCTGCAGCACATAATTCGGCAGCCGAGCCCATATGATAATTGTTGTAGACATCCCAAAGGCCATCTTCAACCAAACCATCTATTAGTAAATCATTACCTAATTTATAGCCGGTACGCGCTTTGGCAAGGTAGTAGGGGACATTGCTCATGCTTTCCATGCCCCCGGCTACTACGATATCATTATGACCTAAAGCAATGCTCTGAGCAGCCAGCATGATGGCTTTCATACCCGATGCACAGACTTTGTTGATAGTAGTAGCCGGTAGATAAGGTAAGCCTGCATATATTGCTGCCTGTGTAGCAGGTGCCTGACCTATATTGGCCGATAGCACATTCCCCATAAACACTTCCTGAATCTGTTCTGGTTTTAAACCTGATTTTGAAACTGCAGATTTGATGGCAACAGCGCCTAATTGCGTGGCGCCGAATGAAGACAATGCGCCCCCGAAACTGCCTATCGGCGTGCGGGTTGCTGATACAATAACTACTTCTCTCATAAAATAGATTTGATATTGCAAATCTATCTAATTTATTTTGAGAAATATTATGCTTGCATAGTATTTAGGATTCTTTTTTCTTTTTTGCCTGTTTTTTACGCGCAAGTAAAGCCTGTTGTAAGATATACTCGATCTGGCCATTGGTGCTTCTAAATTCGTCGTTGGCCCAGGTTTCGATATCTTTTAACATATCCGGGTTTACCCTTAATATAAATGCTTTTTTTTCAGCCATGATTTAAACACCTGCGCTTGCGGCTTGCGCTTGTTTAACTAATATAAAATTCACACCTATTAATGTAAGTAACGCTAAAGGCAATCTGGTTTTTATACTATTGGGTTCTAATTTTACTTTAAAAGGTTTGTGCAGGCGGCCACAGTTATTAATTTCAATAAAATCTCCATATCGCTCATCAGTCCAGATCATTTTTCGGGAAAAGATCCCTTTACCTTTTTTAAGTAGAGTTTTAAATCCGTTATTCATTTCTAAGGTAATACGGGTTTCCCATCCGTTTTTTCTATAGCAGCCCACAACTTCACTTTTGTCCTGGTTTATAATTTCAACCTCTTTACCAAAAAAGCCTCTGGGCTTAACGCTGAACTTTGCTTCGGCTGTCTCGATATTCCGGGTACGGGTGAAAGCGCCGGCGTGTGTTATGCAACCGTAATCAAACTGCCCGTCGGTTAAAGTATAAACAGGTTTAAACCAACCTTTACGGGTTACGTAAAGCTCGGTGGTTCTCAGCATGTCAATATCTCTGTAATTGCTCATTATCTTTAAAATTAACGCCGCTTGCGGCGGCCCCGTCTGTAAATAGTCAAATGCATCCCGAAAAATATTAATAATGGGATTACGGATGCGGGCGCCTGGCTTTCTTCAATATAAACATCGTTATTCAAACCAAATGGAAAGTTATTCTCGATAGTAATTAAAGGTCCGTAACCTTCAGACTCGCACAGATACCGCCGCGAGAAGATTGACGGGCGGTAAAACCTGGCTCTGAAGCCACTCTTTAAGTTTAGCGTATAGGTATTGCTAAATAACTCGCGTTCAGCACTGCCTATAACTTCGCCATTGCCATCTGTGATGGTCAGTTCTCTTGAAAACAAGCTCCAAAAGCTAAAGTGCCATTGATGTGCGGCGGTTTGCGCATCGCATTGGTTGCGGCTAAACCACTCATAGTTAAGCACGCCATAAATATCAGTACCATCAGTAAGCTGATATTCGGTGGCAAACCATCCGCTGCGGGTAAACCATAAATGCGGCGTGTGTTTAATGCACAATTCTTTAAACATGGCTATTAATGATATAAAGTGCCGGTATTCACTACGGGGTTAACGCTTCTGTCGCCGCATAACACTACCAGCAGATTACTTACCATAGCCGCCTTGCGTTCTTCGTCCAATTCAACTATTTCTTTTTCTGATAGTTTATTCAAAGCCATTTCAACCATACCTACAGCGCCTTCAACAATTAACCGGCGGGCCGAGATAATGGCGGATGCCTGTTGTCTTTGCAACATAGTGTGCGCAATTTCAGGAGCATAGGCGAGGTGAGATATGCGGGCCTCTAATACCACAATACCTGCGCGGTCCAAACGTTCGTTCAATTCTTTCTCTAACATTACACTAACCTGCTCTGCACCACCGCGTAGGGTAATGCTGGCAGTTTCGTCTTCGATATTATCGTAAGGAAAGCTATTAGCCAGGTGACGTACGGCGGCTTCACTTTGAATGTTAACATACTGAATATAATTTTCTACAGCAAAAACTGCGCTGGCGGTGTTGTTTACCTGCCATACAATAACCGCGGCAATTTCAATTGGGTTGCCCACGGCATCGTTAACCTTAAGCTGCTGGCCATTTAAATTATAAGCTTTTAATGATACTTTCTTTTTCTGCGTAAATGGATTCACCCAAAAGAAACCGTCTTGTTTTACGGTGCCTACATATTTGCCAAACAGGGTAAGCACTTTGGCTTCGTTGGGGTTTACAATGATTAAGCCGGGTAATACCAATATCAGGTCTATCAAACCTAAAATTATGGCGGTAGCAAACATTTGAGCAACGCCGCAATAGATAGTGGCCCCTAATAATATTAAGAAGACGAACAAGGTTAAATAACCTGAAGGCGGGTTGATAATTTTTTCAGTATTCATGACGGTTTTGATTTTAAAATGATATCACAAAGATATCAAAACAACTTTCATAAAAACAATAAAAAAACAGCAATAGTTTAAAATGTGTTATTTTTGACTGCTTAATTCAATAAATGGCAACACTATCACCCTCGCGCCAAAAGGCTTTACTGCGCAAATACGCCCGCAACGTTAAGTTTTTAATGATGGTGGTGAGTACCTGTTTAATTGTGTATTCGCTGCCAAAACAAGCTAAGTTTAGCTATGAAATAGAAAAGGGGCGCATCTGGAACCAAAAAGACCTGATTTCACCATATAACTTTGCAATTCTCAAAACTGCCGCCGAAATTCAGAATGACCGTAAAAATGCCTTGGCAAGCACAACGCAGCTTTATCAGCTGGATACCAATATAGAGCAGCGCCAGCTTGACGGCTTTAAAAACGACCTGGAGTTTAAGTGGCATAACGCCGGTATTGATGACCGTAAAAAGCCTGCATACCTGCAAGCGGGACTGGGCTTGCTGAAACAAGTATATGATAAGGGGATAGTTTCGCTTAACTCAAAATATCAGCAAACAGAATCATACACGCTTACTATTTTGCAGGGTAACATTGCTACAGAGAAGAGTACTGTAGATCTGTTGACAAAAGAAAGTGCTTTGGCTTACTGTAATCAAATACTGAGCAAGCGCAAGGATGTTGACAAAACATTTCTGCTTGATTTACTTCAAAATCGCATACAAAACAATATAGTTTTTGACGATAAATTAACAGCTCGTTTAGAGACGGAGGTGCTCGAAAATATCTCGACAACCCGGGGTATGGTGCAAAAGGGTGATGTAATTATTGCTAAAGGTTCAGTAGTGAATGATGAAGTGTACCAAAAGCTGATATCATACAAAAAAGCATTTGAGGATAACTCGCGTATAAATGGCAACCCTAAGCTGGTGCTTGCCGGGCAGTTTCTTTTAGTAGCCATAACCATCGCACTTTTGATGATTTTTCTGTACCTGTTCAGAAAAGACATTTATTCAGATAACCGTCTCGTGAGTTTGATTTTGCTGGTAATTACAGCAATGTTAGTCACACTGTCAATGGCTATTAAGCTGCAGATACCTAATTTGTATTATATCCCTTACTGTATAGTGCCCATCATTATCAGAATATTGTTTGATACCCGTTTGGCGCTAAATATCCACATGCTGGTGGTATTGATAGCCGGGTTTTTTGTGCCCAACAGCTTTGAGTTTGCATATTTCGAAATCACAGCAGGTATGGTTTCTATCTACAGCATCAAAAATCTGGTTCGTCGTGAGCAGTTTCTGATATCGGCAGTGATCATCACGTTTACTTATTTTGTTTCGTTCCTGGGTATATCCTTAATTAAAGAAGGGACTATAGTCGATATCGAGTGGTACAATTTCATACCCTTTGTGGTAAGTGTTCTGCTCACCTTACTGGCTTATCCTTTGATATACCTGTTTGAAAAAGTATTTGCTATTACCTCAGACATAACACTCATTGAGCTCACCAATACCAACGCACCCCTGCTTCGGGAAATGGCATTTTCCGCACCAGGGACTTTTCAGCACTCGTTGCAGGTGGCTAACTTAGCCGAGAACGCCATATACGCCATTGGAGGCAATGCCCTGTTAGTTAGGGCGGGGGCATTGTATCATGATATCGGTAAAATGGAGAATCCGCTGTTTTTTGTGGAGAACCAAAACTCGGGCTTTAATCCGCACGATAAAGTGACCTATGAAGAGAGTGCGCAGATCATCATTCGTCACGTTCATAAAGGGATAGAGATGGCTCACAAAGCAAACATTCCCGAAATTGTGATCGACTTTATCCGTACACATCATGGTAACACGCGGGTAGATTATTTTTACCAGTCGTTTCTGAAAAATTTCCCCGAAAAAATCATCAATGAGAACACTTTCAGGTATCCGGGGCCCATCCCTTTTTCAAAAGAAACAGGTGTTTTAATGCTCGCCGACTCGGTTGAAGCCGCTTCGAGGTCTTTAAAAGAGCCTGATGAGAAATCTATCAGTGCCCTGGTTGATCGCATTGTAAAATACAAATTAGATCAGAACCAGTTGAAAGACTGCGATATAACTTTGAAGGATATTGAAACCATCAAGGCCATTTTCAAAAGAATGTTAATGAGTATTTATCATGTTAGAATAGATTATTAATTTTTTTTTGACAGGATGCTGTAATTACTATATTTGCAGTCCCTGAAAAAAGGGATACTTCTTGTAAAAAGGAAATGGTGAGGTGCCTGAGAGGCCGAAAGGATCAGTTTGCTAAACTGACGTACGGGAAACTGTACCGAGGGTTCGAATCCCTCCCTCACCGCAAATTAGGAGTTCAAAACTACGCAAAAACCTGTAAATCGTTGATTTACAGGTTTTTTTGTTTTAACGGTGAACCAAAGAAACACACTAAAACTCATGAGTTTAGTGAGTTATTCGGTGAGTAAAGTCAAATTTTTTAAAATTTACTCACTGGAAACGCTATAACTTACTGATAAACAAGATGTTCAATCATTGAATATCTTGTTTATCGAGGCGCTCATATCGATATTTATTCATTTAAAATCGTGAGTGATCATGCTTGAAAAAACCTTAGGTTTACTGTTTTACCTGAAAAAACCGAAAGATTATACAGCAGGGCCTGTATTAATCTATCTTCGAATTACTGTTGACGGCGATCAAAAAGAACTGTCGACCAAACGGTTTTGTGAGCCGGAAAAATGGAATGCCAAAGCTAACCGCGCTATTGGCAATAAAGAAGAAACCAAAACGCTTAACGCCTACCTCGATATGTTGCAAAACCAGGTCTATGATGCCCGGACACAATTAATCGACCGGGGAAAAATTGTTACCGCACTGGCTTTGAAAAATATTGTATCCGGTAATGATCAACGGCAGTGGATGCTGATGGCCTTATTTAAAGATCATAACAAAGGATTGGAGGAACTGATTGGCAAAGGAGTAGCAAAAGGCACGCATACTAACTTTGAAACGTCTTATAAGCATACCGCACGCTTCCTGAAAACCAATTACAAAATCGACGACATCAATATCCTGTCGCTTAACCTGGAATTCATCAAAAAACTGTATCACTGGTACCGGACGGTCAAAAATCTCAATCACAACTCTGCGCTGAAGAATATCGCCAACATGAAAAAGATCGTACTGGACTGCGTGGACAACGGTTGGCTCGTCGCCGACCCGTTTGCGAAGTTCGAAATGACCCGGGATGAAGTGGATACGATTTATCTGACTAAAGAGCAGGTGCAAGCTATAGCTAATAAACCTATCAATACCCCACGATTAAGCCGGGTAAGAGATCTGTTTATCTTTTCCTGTTTTACCGGGCTATCGTTTATTGATATGAAGCAGTTGAAACGCTCGGAGGTGTTTACTAATGATGGCGAGTTGAGGATATACAAAAATCGTCAAAAGACCGGTACGCCGGCGGTTATTCCCTTGTTGCCTATCGCCAAAGGTATCCTGAAAAAATACGAAGACGATGAGTATTGTTTGGTGAAAGATATGCTGTTACCCGTGTTAAGTAATCAGAAATATAACAGCTACCTAAAGGACCTCGCTGAACGTTGTGACATAGACCTGGAATTGAGTTCTAAAATGGCCCGCAACACGTTTGCCACCACGATTACGCTGGCGAATAATGTGCCTATGGAAACGATCAGCAAAATGATGGGGCACAAAAGTCTTCGTCAAACGCAACACTACGCTAAAGTGCTGGCGGTCAAAGTTACTGAGGATATGGCCGATCTGAACAAACGGCTAAACGATACCAAGTTTTTGGACGATTCACCTATCCTGGAAACACCAAAACCCATCATGCGTATCGTTTAAATCCGCTAAAAAACACCCACCTCGTCATCAGGGTTGAAATAGTTTGACGACGCTTGAGCAAATTTGAACCCCGCTTAATTTTAGGCGGGGCTTTTTTATGACTTAACATTGAACACTATGGCAGCAGAAATTATCACCAAAGAAGACCTGGTTGAGTTTGAGAACCGGCTTTTAGACACCCTAAAGAAGATGATGGGCCACACCAGCGATCCATCAAGAAAATGGCTACGCAGTGCACAAGTTCGCAAAATGCTCAATATCTCCCCGAATACGCTCACTAGCCTCAGAGTTAATGGTACGATTAAATTCACCAGGGTTGGCGGCATCATGTATTACAACACAGATGACATCAACAAAATGCTGACCGGTAGCTGATCTATTATGAAACAACTAAACGCTTTGGCCCGCTTCATGATTCAAGCAGCCAAAAATACCGAGGTGTTACCCACGCATATCAGCCTTTATCTGGCTTTATTTGTGAGCTGGAAACAAAATAATTTTTGCGAACCCTTCCCGGTTTACCGCAAAGACCTGATGGCGCTGGCACGTATCAACTCCATCGCTACTTATCATAAGTGTATCAAAGATTTGAGCGCCATGGGCGTTATAGGCTATGTGCCGTCCTATAATTATTATCAGGGCAGTTTGATTTACCTGGCGAATACCGGGCGTAAATCTGCTTAAGAGGTGTCGCATTTTGCGATACCTTATGTTGAGGTCGCAATTTGCGATCTCAAACACGAATGGTTCATAGGAACCTATTTTATTATTGACCTAGCTTCCTATAAAAGTAGGCCCCTAATTCACAGGTGTGCAAGTACGGCGAAATAACCTCCCGAATTTTGGGTCATGGACAGAAACACGCTGGCGACGCAGGAAGACATCGCCCAACTCAAAACCGATTTGCTTAAAGATTTTCGTGACCTGATCACGGAAGCCTTTGCACACGCGCCGAATAAGCGATGGCTCAAATCCGCGGATGTCAAAAAGATCTTAGGCATTTCTCACGGCTTTTTGCAAATGCTACGCGATGAAAAGATCTTGCCTTATACCCGCATCGGCGGCGCGGTCTATTACGATTACCAGGACATCATCCAAATGATGGCTACTAACAAAACCCAATAATATGCTCAACGAGAAAATCAAACGCGATCAGTTGCTCACGATACAAGATCTGGCAGATTTCGGCGAGGAATTATTGATTGGCATCCGCAAGCTAATTAGCTATCACGGTAAGCCCAACAAACAATGGATCAAATCGGCAGAAGTCAAAACGATGTTGTGCCTTTCCGATGGCAAATTACAATACCTGCGTGATAAAGGCATCGTCCCTTTTACCAAGCTTGGTGGCGTCACTTATTATAACCTGCGGGAAATTGAAGACTTAATGAACTCAGACAAAATCCATGATCATCAAACGAAAAGCCAAACGGTTTAAGCCACGCGAACAACCGAAAATCAAAAAACCGGTTTCTAAACAAAAAGGCTTCGGCACGGAAATGCCGCCGGACTATGCACTGGTGGTCATCTATTTTGATCAGAAGGAAGCAGCTAATCAAGCTTCGTCTTTTTTCAATTGGTATGAAAGCATCAACTGGACCGGCCCGCGCGCCGCGCCTTACCGGAACTGGAAAATACTGGCCTCCGACTGGATTTTCAATTACCACCAGCAACTGAAGCTCACTAAGCGACTGCGGCGCAACCGGCTATAATTCTATAAAACTAGTAATCTATATTCCTATATACCTATAAATCTAATTTTCTATGGCAAAGATCATCACCATCGCCCATCAAAAAGGCGGCGTCGGCAAAAGCACGCTGGCCCTGAACCTGGCCCTTTGTTTCCGGGACAACCTGAGCGTAGCTATCGTAGACACCGACCTGCAAGGCAGCTTATTTCATATCCGCGACGAGTTCCCGGGCTTGCCCGTCCTGATGCCCAATAAAGTGGCATATTTACAGGAACTGGAAGAAGACCTGATCATCGTGGATACCCCGCCGTATTTGTCCGATCAGTTACCCGAACTGTTCTTTCACTCTGACTTTATTTTAATTCCGACCAAGGCCGGTTTCTTTGATGTCATGGCCATTAGGTCTACGCTGGCGATGGTCAGACAGGTCCAGCAGCGTACCTTTAATGTCCGCTGCGGCGTAGTTTTAAATATGATCAAACCACGCTCCGGCATCACCAAAGAAACCCTGGGCCTAATGGAGGTGATGGAAGCACCAATGCTCCATACCAGGATACACGACCGGGTGAGCATCGCCCGCTCGTCGATGACCGGCGGCGTTCTAAACAGCGGCGACCCCAAAGCCATTGCAGAAATTACTTCCCTGGCCGAAGAAATAGTCCAGCTCATAGCAAGCTAGCAAACTATCAATCTATTAACCTAGCAAACTATGACTAATTATAAAGATAAACTCGGCGGCCTGGCAGACAAACTCAAAACGGCGCCAGTGCAGCCGCCTATTCAAAAGGTGCAGCCAATTAAAGCTCCTGCGTCCGAACGGGCGACCGATGTTCAGTTCAACACCGAGATACCCAAATCGCTCCGTAAACAGCTTAAAGCCCATAGTAACGAACATGACCTGTCGTTAAAAGATATTACCATAACCGCATTAAAACTATACCTCGAAACCTATCCTAAAAATCAAGAACACACAATCAAACAGTAGTTCAAACTGCCTCTTCGAAGCAGTCAGCAAGATGTACGTTTGTCATACAAACGCATCTTGCCCCGGCTCCCGGGGATGACCCTACCAGCCAAAAAAAGCTCCGAAGTCGCATTTTTCAAAGACACCGAAATGGAAGAAAACCGCAGCCATCGATTGATCGTCCGCTTCAAACCCACCGAGTTTGAACTGATCGAAAAGCGTTTTAAAAAGACGCTATTCCGCAAGCTGAGTGAGTACACCCGGAACGTGCTATTGGAGAAAACCATTACCGTCACTTACCGCGATAAGGCGATGGATGATATCCTGGAGGAGTTGATTTTATTGCGGCGCGAACTCAACGCAGTTGGCAATAATTTAAACCAGGCCATGCGGAACATCAATGCGACGCATGGCAATGCGGACGCGAAATTATGGATGAACCTGCTGACGACGATCAACAGCAGGGTAGAGCCAGCTATCAACCAGATCAAAGAACAGATGAATAAATATGCGGATCTATGGTCGCAAAAATCAAAAGCGGAAAAAGCCTGAAAGGCGCGCTAAACTATAACGAAAACAAAGTGAAGCAAGGCAAAGCCGAACTGATCGGCGCCGTTGGCTACCTCAAAGAACCTAGGAACCTATCTTTCTATGAAAAACTGTTGCGGCTGACTGACCTGGCGGAAAGAAACGAACGCACCAAAACCAATACGGTGCATATCTCCCTGAATTTCGCGAACGGCGAAAAACTGCCGACCGAATTACTCCAGCAGATCACCCAGGATTATATGCAAGGCATCGGCTTTGAAAACCAGCCTTACCTGGTCTACCGCCATTCAGACGCAGGCCACCCGCACATCCATATCGTATCAACTAACATTAAAGCCAGCGGCGAGCGGATTAGCCTACATTACTTAGGTCAGAACCAATCCGAAAAAGCCCGCAAAGCGATCGAGATCAAATACCAACTGGTCAAAGCTGAAGAACAGCAAAAGCAAAAGCCGGACATCAAAGCCATACCCGCGGAATATGGCCGGCAGGAAACCAAACGGGCCATTACTAATATTGTTAACCAAACTATCCGCACTTATAAGTTCACCAGTATTCCTGAACTCAACGCAGTACTCCGCCAATATCATATCGAAGCTGACCGGGGTTCCAAAGATTCCCGCGTCTATGCCAAAGGTGGTTTGGTATATTGGATCACCGACAAAAAAGGTAACAAGACCGGCGTGCCGATCAAGGCCAGCAGCATCTATGGTAAACCAACGCTCAAAACGCTGGAGGAAAAATTCCGGCTGAATGAAACGCTGCGCAAACCACTAAAAGAAAAACTGAAAACAACCATCAGCCAAGCACTGCAAAAATCAACTGATCGAACCTCATTCGAAAAATTGCTCAAAGCACAAAATATTGAAGTGCTATTCAGAAGGAGCGATGACGGCCGTATCTACGGTGCGACCTTTATTGACCACGAAAACAAAGCAGTCTTTAACGGCAGCGATCTTGGCAAAGAATTTAGCGCAAACCCCCTCAACGACCGCTTTCATAAAAACGAGTCCGTTCAGCAAACGACTTCGTCATCACCAATCGCCCAAACAGAACCGTCAAATGGAAATGCTGATTTGCTCGACATTTTACTAGCACCCGACCAGGAAGACATAGGCGCGCTCAATAAGATCAAACGCGAAAGCAAAAAGAAACGCAAGGGATTAAATCTATAATTATGCAAACCGGAGAAAACGAACAAGCCCTCAGGAAGATCATCGACTTTACCAGGCTACTCAGCATTGCCATACTGCTCATCCATTTTTATTTATGTTGTTACAGCACCTTCGAGCAATTGAAACTGGCGCATAAAATTGTTGACCATATTTTATTGCCGTTATCCAAAATGGCCATATTCAAAACCCCGTGGTCAGCTAAACTCAGCGCATTGGGATTATTAATTGTTTCGCTGGTCGGTTCCAAAGGCAAGCGTGATGAAAAGATCAGGGGCAGAGCTGTGGCTACTTATTGCCTGACCGGGCTGTTAATTTACTTCATCAGTAATTATGTAGTTGGTTTAGCTTGGCTTTATATCGGCGCAACTTCCTTTGGTTATTTATTATTTATGACCGGCGGCGGACTGCTTTTTAGAATCTTGAAGTTGAAATTGGGCCGCGATATATTTAATAAGGACAATGAATCCTTTCCGCAGGAACAACGGCTGCTGGAAAATGAATATTCGATCAATCTGCCGGCATCTTATATTTTCCGGGGCAAGACTTTCAAAAGCTGGATTAACGTCATCAACCCATTTAGGGGAATGCTGGTAGGAGGTAGTCCCGGCGCGGGTAAATCTTATTTCGTTATCCGGCACATCATCACCCAACATATTGCCAAAGGTTTCAGTATGCTCATCTATGACTTTAAATACGATGATCTTTCCAAGATCGCTTATAATGCGCTTTTAAAACATGGCGGCCGTGCATTTTATGTCATCAATTTTGAGAACATCATGCACCGCAGCAATCCGCTAGAACCGCAAACCATGACCGATATCACGGATGCGATGGAAGCGGCGCGAACGATCATGCTGGGCCTGAACCGGGAATGGATCAAGAAGCAAGGCGACTTCTTTGTCGAGTCGCCCATCAATTTTGTCACCGCGCTGATCTGGTTTTTGAATAAATATGAAGGCGGGCGCTATTGTACGTTGCCGCATGTCATTGAGCTTTCGTTAGTCGACTACAAAGATTTGTTTGCGGTCCTGACCAGCGAGCCGGAAATTGAAGTATTGATCAATCCCTTTATCTCCGCCTGGAAAAACGAAGCTTATGAGCAATTAGAAGGACAGATCGCCAGCGCTAAAATCAGCCTCGCCAGACTATCATCACCGCAGCTTTATTATGTTTTAAGCGGTAATGATTTTTCACTCGACATCAATAATCCCAATGATCCTAAAGTAGTCTGTTTGGCCAATAATCCACAGAAGTCACAGGTTTATGGTGCTGTACTATCGCTTTATGTGAACCGGATTAACAAGCTGGTGAATCGCAAGCATCAACAAAAGTGCAGCCTGATCTTTGATGAATTTCCCACCATTTATTTTAACGGCATTGATAACCTGATCGCAACCGCGCGGTCTAATAAAGTGGCGGTAACGTTGGCGGTGCAGGATTACAGTCAGCTTAAAAAAGACTATGGCCGCGAACAAGCCGAGGTGATCATGAATATTGTCGGTAATATTATTTGCGGACAGGTCACCGGCGATACGGCCAAACAACTCTCCGAACGCTTTGGCAAGATCAACCAGCAAAAAGAAAGCGTCTCCATTAACAGCACCGATACCTCCGTGAGTCACTCGACCCAACTGGATTATGCCATACCGGCTTCAAAAATCGCAAGCCTTTCATCGGGCGAATTTGTCGGCATGGTAGCCGATGACCCGACCAATAAGGTCGAACTCAAAACCTTTCATTGCCAGATCCAAAATGACCACGAGGCCATAGCCGCCGAAGAAAGAAGTTATCAGGATATACCAGCTATACGGGCAATCAGCAATACCGAGATATCAGTCAATTACCAGCGCATTAAGCAAGATATCAGCAGCTTAGTGGAAGATAAGCAGGATAAATCGTAGTTTTGCCCCGTGATCAATATTTACAACCGAAAGCTCCACAATCCCCAGTTCTTCCGCCAGTTCAGGTGTAAAGAGAGCCTGATCACGCTCTATAATTGCCCGCTCAAAGATAAATTTCAGGATGCCTGGAGCCATCATAGCTATATTGTTTACGTGGTCGAGGGCCATAAAGTCTGGCATACCGCGCAGGGCAGCTATGAACTGAATCCGGGCGATTGTGTGTTCGTCAGAAAAGGCGCTGCGATCTTGGAGCAGTTTTTTGACGGGGCATTCTGCCTGGTGATGTTCTTTTTGCCCGATGATTTTATCTGCGAAGTACTACGCAGCAAATCTTTCCCGCTTTACCAGCCGGATAAAAAATACGAAGCCGTGATCGCCCTGTATAGCGATGAACCGGTCAATGCTTTTTTTAATTCGATGATCGCTTTGTTTGGCAGCGGGCTGGAACCTGACCCGGCGTTGATCGAAGTCAAATTCCGCGAGATTGTGTTGACTTTGGCAGGCAATACCCGTAACGCTGAACTGATCGCCTACTTCAGCGCCTTACTGCAAAAACCCCAGGAAATATCGCTGCAAATGGTCATGGAAGATAATTACTGCTTTGACCTGGGGCTGGAAGATTTCGCGCAGCTCAGCAACCGCAGCTTGTCCAGTTTTAAACGCGATTTTCAAAAACAATTTGGCTGCAGCCCCGGCAAATGGCTGCTGGAAAAACGCCTGGACCAGGCCATGCATTTGCTGACCCATTCGGACAAGACCGTTACCGAAGCCGGCTTTGAAAGCGGTTTTGGCAACCGATCCCATTTCAGCCGCGCTTTCCGTACCCGCTTTGGCGTTACCCCGCGGAGCCGTAGGGTACTGGCCTAAATCATCACCTTTTTGGACTTTTAAGCGCATTCCGGCGACTGGGCTCCACCTAGTTTTGTATCAAATTTTTATTGATATGAATCCAAACAAATTATTATGGGAAAAGGGTGACTTTACCCAGATCGCCGCAACGATGAGAGAAAGCGGCGCAGCACTTGTGGCCACGCTTGGCATTAACAAAGGAATAAACGTTTTAGACCTGGGTTGTGGCGACGGCACAACTGCAATACCTGCTGCCAAATTAGGTGCGAACGTTTTAGGCGTAGATATCGCCGCTAATTTAGTAAAGGCCGGCAACGAACGCGCAATAACTGCTGAACTAAAGAACTGTGTTTTTCAGGAGGGCGATGCCAGCAACCTGATCAATTTAGATGACCAATCATTTGACTTAGTCGTTACGATATTCGGCGCGATGTTCTCTTCCAACCCGGATGCCGTGGCTAAGGAACTGGTGCGTGTGACCAAGCCCGGCGGAAAGATCGTCATGGGGAACTGGATACCGGGCGACCCGACGCTGGTGGCGCAGATCCTTAAAGTGAGTTCAGCCTTTACGCCGCCACCACCGGAAGGCTTTATCAGCCCCATGCTTTGGGGAGTGGAAGATAAGGTGACGGAACGTTTTGTTCAGGCGGGTATCCCGGCAGCCAATATCGGTTTTGAAAAGGCAACCTTTACCTTCAGCGGACCTTTTCCGCCCTCAGCCTTGGTGAATATATTCCGGAGCTATTATGGCCCCACCATGAATGCCTTTGAAGCGGCTGAAAAAAATGGCCAGGCTGCGGAATTGTACCAACAGCTTACTGACTTGTTCAATAGCCAGAATAAAAATGGTAGCGAGGCACCGACTTCCATACCGGCTACTTTTCTAAAAGTTACCGTAAAACGTTAATAGTATTTCCGCGAACCACCGGCAACGGTGGTTCGAATTATGACTTGATGATGAAAACAGTCCGTTATATTTTTTTAGTTTCCGGTATCTACGGCATCATTATTTTGGTGCCGCAGCTTTTCCGGGAACAGGTTTTCGCGCCGCTGACGCACCCCGAGTTTTATTATGGGTTCTTTTTAGTCACGCTGGCCTTCCAGTTTTTATTTTTACTTATTGCGTCCGACCCCGTAAAATACCGGCAGGCGATGTTGCCCGGCATGATCGCTAAAGGCGGCTATATCATCAGTTGTATTTTACTATTTGTACATGGCCGGCTGGCCAAAGAAATGCTTATTGCTTCTTCACCCGACTTGCTGATGCTGGGTTTATTTATTTACAGTTATAGCATAACCCTTCCAAAATATGAACCATCTTAAAGAACAACTTGCCAAACAGCTTGGCCAAACTGTTACCGAATCACCCTCACCGTTGATGCTGTGGCTGGCGCCGGTAGTACGCGCAGTAGCAGACGGCGCTTTAACCTTTGAGTTTACGGTCAACCCCGTGATGACCAACCCGGCGGGCACCTTGCATGGCGGGATAACCGCGGCGATCATGGACGATATGATCGGCGCGACCATCATTACTTCAGGGCGGCAACACCTTTATACCACGGTCAATAACGCGATCGATTATTTCGCCCCGGCCAAACCAGGCGACGTGGTAACGGGTCGCACCACCATCATTAAAGCCGGACGAGAGATCATCAATGTACAATTTGAACTCTGGAACCTGGCAAAGAAAAGATTATTAGCCCGAGGTTATTCGAATTGCCTGAAGACGGAATTGATCTTAAAAGCGGTTGGGTAATCCTTTGCCTGTACTGACATAGTTAAATAAACTTTGCTGGATATAACCTGTCCAGGCTTTTTCGCATTGCCCGGCGCAGTCCAGCACGGACAGGCCCTCATGGGTAAACGTCACCCGGGTTAATGCGCCGTCATTTTCCAATAGCCATAAAATAGCTGTACCGTTCCATTCCTGTTCATCGGTCCGGTTCCAGGGAAGCGTGCAGTCGATCACCTGCCAGGTTACTTGCTGGCCGGGCGTCCAGCCTGTGATCTGGAATTTGACCCAGGTTGTGCCGAAATGGACGGTAAAAACAGCGCCCGGCTGATCGGCACTACCGTCTACATCGGCCACCCACCATTGGGATACTTGACTGATGGCTTTAAAAACCTCGCTTGCAGGCTGCGGTACGCTGATGGTGCAGCTGAATTCGGTGGTGTTTTCTTTCATAATGTTCCAGTTAAGATCGGGGCTGGGGGCACCCTGACCGGTTTCTATATATCTTTTCAGGCTGACCAGGTAATAGGCCCAGCCTTTATGCATTAATTCAAAGGTTTCGCCCGCTTCCCGGTAACCGGTTTGACTGAAGCTGAGTACGATGCCCTTTTTTCCGGGGCATAATTCAAAGCTGATCAGGGTGCCGACCTGTTCGGGGCGAAAGGAGCTTTCTACCGCCCAGGTCACCAAAACGGGCTCTTGCAGGTTCAGTATACGCATGATGGTTTCCACCTTACCCTGGTAATCAAAACGAAATATGCCCTGACCGCCAACCTGCTGATCCAGGTCCGCATTTTTCGTACACCAACGTCGGATACCCATCGCCGTAGTCAATGCGGTGTATACCTCATGGATTTCGCCGCTGATGCTGAGCTGATGTCGGATATCAGGCATGAGGGTTGACGGCAAAATAACGCTGCAATTGACCCAGGTCGGCTTCACCAGCGCTGATGACCATATAATTATCTCCCTGGAATAGTTGCGGATCAAAATTTTCTGGTCGGTAATCTAAAACCGCAAAAGCACCGGTGACCTCTTCGACGGCATTGGTTTTGACATCGATCAGAATATCGCCCGCCTGAAGGGTTGGCGCTGGATCCTGTTTATAATATAAGGTGCCTTTGATAAGCTCGCCATTCAGGTTCACTCGGGCGTGTATCCCTGCTGCGGGCAGGCCTTTGCCGGTTTCCAGGTATTGCCGCAGGCTGCTAAGCACAAAGAAATCCCAGCCCTGGCGGCAGTCCTCAAAACATTCCAGCGCCGGGGTTAGGCCCTCATGGGTCATGGTTAGTTCGGTGCCGTCGCCAGCCGGAATTAATTCCCAAATTACGCGCGTATTTTTCCATTCCTGCGGGTCTTTCAGCAAGTTGAGGTAGCAGTCGGTGAAGGTCCAGACCAGTCGTTGAGGACCTTCTTCGGTGATACGGATATCCGCCCAGGTCTTGCCAAAGCGCACCCGGAACGTATCACCGGCATCAGCGCTATGGCCTTGCACATCGGCAGACCACCAGTTTTGCACTCGACAAATTCCATCTTTGGCTTTGGCCTGTGAAAGTTTAGTTGTAAATAGAGCTTGGTAATTGTTCATGGTTGAGGCAATTGTTTGAAAGATAACCAGGTACATGCCGCCGCGATCGCGGTAAACAATGCTGCGAAAGGAAAGAAATAAACATATTCGCAAACGGCCAATCCGCTGAGCAACAATGCCGTCAACAGGAGCATGGGGCGGGTAGGGCTTATCGCAAGCAGCCATAACTGGAGGCTAAAATAAAGTAATATCAGGATCATGCTGATGCCATAGCCGATATAGAATTGCGCCAGCGTGACGCTGCGGCCCATAAAATCAAAATGCTCATTTTGCATCCCGCTGATCACAGCCGCCACTTTGGTATTTGGTGCTTTGGCCCAGCCGAGCGCGCCAAAGGTGTGCCCGATGGTATGCAGCAACATCAGTACCGCCGCGGCGCGCAATAAAATTTTAGGCTTCATCGGCTACCACTTTATAAAGGTTCAGGATCATGCCCCAGCCATTGTCCATATCGCCGACCACTTTAGCGCCGCCGCCCAATTTCTGCAGGTCGCGGTGTTCCATGACCACGCGGGTCGTCTTCGGACCCTCGGCGATGAAATTCACTTCCACTTCGGTAATAAGCGCCGGATCATACTGGAAATTGCCATCGATCTGCCAGGCCAGGATCACCTGTCCGTAAGGCTCCCATTTCAGGATATGCCCGATCTCCACTTCCGAGCCATCTTCATGCCGGGAGAACCAGCGCCCTGATTGTTTTTGTTCCAGGACGGATTCTACCATCGGGCATTTTCCCACATGGTGGGTCTTGGGCCACCAGGCATCCATACGCCCGGTAAATACTTTAAAGGCGGTCTCCTGCGAGGCATTGACCAGCACTTCTTTTTTGATCGTTGTCAGATTAATGGTTTCCATTTTTTTCTGTTTGTTCTGCTAAGTTTTTGAAATTGTCCAACGCTTCGTCCCAGAAGCGGTCAAGGTAATTGCGGATGGCCAGCAGGCCTTCCCGTTCAATGCTATACATACTGCGTGTGCCTTTTTGTTCCAGGGAAATAAGCTTGGCTTCTTTGAGCACCTTGAGGTGCTGCGATACCGCTGAGCGGCTGACCGCCATTCCCTCCGCGATGTGCACGACTGATAAGGGCCCTTTTTCCAGTTTCTCAAAGATGGACCGCCGGGTCGGGTCGCCCAAGGCATTTAAAGCTGCTGTTCCTAAATTCATATCGTAAGTTTAAACTAACCGTTAGTGCAAACTTACCAATAGTTTTTAGACTTGCAAATTTTTTTATTGTTTTAACCTGCGGCTTGTACCAGGGCTTGTCTGAGCGTTTGGTCGCAAAGCTCCCGTAGCCGCTGCTCCTCACTTTCCAGTACCCAGCCGTCATAGGTGAAATGCAGGTTGCAGTGTTCGCCGTCGGGTAGGAGTTCAAAAATAAAGCGGGTGCCGCTCCAGTCAAAATCATCCTGGCCGCGGCGGCTTTCGGTGGTTAGCCAAACCACTTTTTGATCCCGGATAAATTCGGTGACTATATTTTTTGAAAAATGCGCATCACCGCTTTTGAATATAAATTCGTCGTTAAGGGCTTGGGCAATACCTTCCATGTCCTCAGGCCACCAGCGACCGGGGTCACAAATAGATTTGAAAACCTGGGCGGAGGGTTGCCTAAAGTCGACCTGGAGCTGATAAGTTGTGCGGATCTGTTGTTTTTCGACATAGTTCAAAAAATTGGTGCCGATCACTTCGCGCCAGCCTTCGCTGACACGGGCATAACATTCTTTGTCGGGGGTTAAGCCTTCGTGCGTAAAACGAAGCTGGCCGGGAAGCAACTCAAAGACGAGCCGGGTACCGGTCCATTCCTGCTGGTTTTTCAGCCAGGGCATGCGGCTTTCGGTGATCGACCAAACGAGCCGTTTACCCGGATCGAATCCCGTTACGACTTGTTTGGAATAATGCGTGCCGGGATGGGTGATGGTAAAGCTGTCCCCTAAAGCCAGACTCCGGCCTTCCAGGTCTTGGAATCCCCACCATTTGACAACGTTCAATAAGGCAGCGAACACCTCGTCCGGTGAGGTATTCGTGCCGATGGTAAAACTCAAATTCATCGCTGCTGAAAGTCTCCTTTACCCGTTGTTAAATAGGACATTAAACTGCGGCTGATCCAATGCGTCCAGCCCGGTTTGCAATCTTTATAACATTCTGATTGCGGTGTTAGCCCTTCATGCGTAAAAGTAAGATTAGTTTGCTTAGCCTGCTCTTCCAGGTCAAAGATCATTTTGGTACCGGTCCATTCGGTTTTGTCGGTATACCAGGGCATAAAGCATTCGTCTACCGTCCAGACTAATTTTTTGCCGGGTACTACTTCGCTGACGGTACAGTTGAAATAGGCTTCGGGGCCCATTTTGATGACGAATTGGTCGCCCTGTTGGTCAGCTTTGCCCTCAAAACCCACGCCCCACCAAGCGGGTACATTGGCGATCTTGTTCATGATCTCCGCCGCTGGCAGCGGCACATCGATCCTAATGTTGAAATTTTGTGTTTCCATTTTATTTACTGTTGATTGCTTGTTTGACTTTGTTCACATCAGGGCCATCACCGCGGCCTTCATAAAAGGACATATCCTCATCAGTGCCTACCAGCCGCCAGACCTGCCCGCCGGGCGCCTGGAAATAAAGATGCGGATCGGGGATGTCCAGTTTAAGTACACCCGCCGCCAGGATCTTTTCGGTCATGGCCGGTACTTCATCCGACCGGAGTTCCAGCCAGAGAAAACGTGCTTGCCGACCAATGTCGTTGACGTTAGGCACGTCACCATAAAGAAAAGCGATATAAAAGTTATCGCCCAGGCGCAGGATATCGCGGTCGGGGTCTTCGCGGGTCAATTGGCCGCCCAGGGTGCCGATATAAAAGGCGCGGATGCTTTCCCGCTCGCTGCGCGGAACGATGACGGAGGAATGATTGCTGAAATTGATCTGGCTCATCTTCTTTTTTTGTCAAAGATGGGCAAGCTAAAACTGCGGGTATTGTAAAAATCGGAAGTCAGGCGCGGTAATGCCTGGCGGCGAGTTCGTTGTCTTCGCGCAACGCAGTAGGGGTGGCGCCGGTAAAGCGTTTAAAGGCTTTCAGGAAATGGCTTTGGTCGTGGTAATATTGATAGATATTTTCTTTGACCTGGTTATCCAGGGTATAAGCCTGGTACACCTGTTTGAAACGCAGCAGTTCAGCCAGGTTCTTGGGCCCGGTGCCCAAATGGTTGCTGAACTTATTATGGAGCCAGCGGCTGCTGTAACCGGTCTCTTTTTCGAGCTGGCTTACGCTGATGAGCCCGTTGGTCGCGGTGATCTTGCCCATGCAATAATCAAAAATGGGGTCGGCCGTGGTTTGGGAAAGCCGGTACAGTAAAAAGGCTTGCAGCAGTTCCAGCTTTTGCTCAGGCGTTTCTGTCTCGCCTAATTGTTCCTGCAGTGTTCGTACTACGGGGCCGAGCAGTGCCTGCAGGTCAAGGATCTGGTTTTGCAGCTCGCCATAGGGCAGTTTAAAAAAGCGGTAAGCGCCCAGCGGGTAAAACTCGATGATGATCGTGCCGGTGGACCGGTCTTCGGTCGGGTCCAAGTTCACCGGGGTATCGATCAGGCCGGTCAGGCTCAGTTGGTGTTCTGCCTGCCGGTAGGTTTGGCCGGCGATCGTGGCGGCAATACCGTTGCTGTAGGTCAGCGTCAGCTTCAGGTTGGCATTGGGAACGATCAGTTTCCGGTCCGCTTCGGGCAAACGGCCGCCACTCTCGAACACATACATCTTCGCGACATAGGGTGCGAGTACAGGCAGTGGTGCCACGGGCAGGAAACGAAATCCGGTCATCAAGTAAAAATAAAAATAATCAATGAAAATTCCGCCCTTTGTGGATCGCGGCTTCTGCTTGGCTACCGGACCTGCCATCATAATTGACCGGCTGGGTCGTTTCATCACCCCGCATCAGCGTTTGCGGCAGCTCGGTTTCGGTCAGGCTGCGAAAGAGTGCACTCAGGTTAAAGCATTTGCGCACCACCAAATGCGTTACGCCATTAGCGATCTGTAGTTTGCCCATAACCATTAATAATTTAGATTGGACAATTTCTTTACGATAGGTATCAAAAAGTTGCTGCCAGACCACCAGGTTAGCCGAACCTGTTTCATCTTCGAGGGTCATAAAGAGTACGCCTTTGGCCGTACCGGGCCGCTGACGGACGGTAATCAGCCCGGCTAAACAAACAAAGTCGCCGTCTTTATACTTAGTTAAATCACTGACGCGGACATTGCGCAGGCGTGCCAATTGCGTACGCACCAAGCCGACAGGGTGATCTTTAAGCGACAGCCCGGTGGAAATATAATCCTGTACGACATGCTCGCCACGGGTCATGAGCGGCAGGGGTACGGCAGCTTCCAACACGGTTTCGGAAACCTGTCCATCAAAAAGCGCAATAGGGTGGTCAGCTAAAGCGGACACTTCCCAAAGCGCTGTGCGCCGGTCAGCACCTATAGAGCGGAACGCATCAGCATCGGCTAACTTTTCTAAGGCGGCCTCGGGTACACCTGCTGTCCGTAATTCGTCTACATGATGATAGCCGTTATTCCGCATGGTTGTGAGCGTTAGCATATCTTCTTCCCGCAAGCCTTTGATTTGCCTAAAGCCTAAGCGCACAGCATAATATTGCCCATTCTTTTGTTCCAGAATATTATCCCATTCGGAATAGTTGACGTCAGCGGCTAAGACCTGCACGTCATGATTCTTGGCATCTTGCACGATCTGGGCGGGTTGGTAAAAACCCATCGGCTGGCTATTTAAGAGCGCCGCGCAGAAGACATCGGGATAATGGCATTTCAGCCAGGAGGAGATATAAACCAGGAGGGCAAAAGAAGCGGCGTGACTCTCGGGAAAGCCGTAGCCTTCGAAACCTTGGAGTTGTTTAAAAATACGCCGCGAGAAATCTTCTTCGTAACCACGGGCCATCATGCCTTCCACTAGCTTCTTTTCATATAAATGCAGCTTGCCATTGGCTTTAAACGAAGCCATGCTCCTGCGTAACTGGTCAGCCTCAGCCGGGGTAAAGCCGCCCGCGACAATGGCAATTTCCATCGCTTGCTCTTGAAAAAGCGGAACACCTAATGTCCGGCTTAGGATTTCTTCCAGTTCGGGTTTAGGATATTCGGGCAGTTCTTCCTTATTGCGCCTGCGCAAATAGGGGTGTACCATATCACCTTGTATCGGCCCGGGCCGTACGATCGCTACTTCGATCACCAGGTCATAAAACTCGCGTGGTTTTAAGCGCGGTAGCATGGACATCTGCGCCCGGCTTTCAATTTGAAAGACACCGATGGTATCGGCTTTGCAGATCATATCATAGACCAGCGGGTCATCCTGCGGAACATTGGCTAAAGTCAATTGCCGGCCATAGTGTTTCAATACCAGGTCAAAAGCTTTGCGTATCATGGTCAGCATCCCTAAACCTAATACATCCACCTTTAGGATTTGCAGGTCTTCCAGGTCATCCTTATTCCATTCCACCTGTGTGCGGTCCACCATCCGGGCATTCAATACCGGGCAAAGGTCTGATAATAATCCTTCCGTGATCACAAAGCCGCCAGTATGCTGCCCCAACTGTCGCGGGAAACCGATAAGCTCACTGGTCAATTGCAAGACTTTTAATATTAAGGGGTCTTTAGGATTTAAGCCCTGTTCCCGCAACCGCACTTCATCAAAGCCCTCCTCGCTAAAGCTCCAGATCGTTCCGCCAATTCGTTTAATGGTATCTTCCGACAGCCCCATCGCTTTACCCACATCCCGTATAGCGCCTTTATGCCGTTCCTGCGTAACCGTCGCTACGATCGCCGCGCGATGCCGCCCATAGTCGTTATAAATAAACTGGATAATCTCTTCCCGCCGTTCATGCTCAAAATCCACATCGATATCCGGCCACTCGTCACGGGCATCGGACATAAAACGGGAAAATAATAAGCGGGATTTCGCCGGGTTAACCGCCGTAATGCCTAAACAAAAACAAACCGTTGAGTTCGCCGCCGAACCGCGCCCTTGATGCAAAATACCCAGCTCTTCCGCTTTTTGGGTATAATGATACACCCGCAGAAAATACCAGGCTAATTTTCTTTTTTCAATAAAAGCCAGTTCAAACTCGATCTGCTGGCGGTGTTTTTCCGGCACCGGGTCGCCGAAACGTTCCTTGGCACCATCCCAGGCGAGTTTCGCCACTCGCTGTTGGGAGGTTAAGCCATCCACCAATTGTTCTTCCGGTGTCAGGTATTTGAGTTCATCCAGCGAAAAAATACAGGAGTTAGCGATGGCATTGGCATTGGCCAAAGCCTCCGGGTATCGGCTAAATAACCGGTCAATTTCGCTCAGTTCTTTTAAATGCCGTTCGGCATTAGGATGTAGTTTAAAGCCTGCGTTATGAATGGTACATTTCTCGCGTATGCACGTTAAAATATCTTGTAATTCTCTGCGTTCGGAGGTATGGTAATGCACATCACCTGTTGCCACCAAAGGCACGCCGGTTTCAACTAACCTAAAAAGCCGTTTGGCATCCTGTCCCTGGTAATTAAACGAAGCCGCGACATATAAAGCCCGCCCGAAACGCTGGCGGTATTCTTTCAAATCATTTAAAAATGCAGCTTCAAATTCAAACCGTTTATTCAATTTTTCTGGCGCTACTGCAACAAACAATATGTTTTGAGCGTGGTCATAAACATCTTTTTTATAGAGTTCGCATTTACCTTTTTCGGTTCGTTTATTACCTAAGGTCAATAAGGCGGACAAGCGGCCGTAAGCCATAATATCAGTCGGATAAGCCAGTAAACTGGTGCCGTCCATTAAGTCCAACCGGCAAGCCGGTATAAATTGAATATTTAAAGGTTTAGCCGCCATATGTGCCCGTACAATACCCGCTAAAGAATTACGATCAGTAATGGCGATAGCCGAATAACATAATGCCGCTGCCTGCTCCACCAGTTCATGCGGATGCGAGCCGCCGCGCAGGAAGCTAAAATTGGACGTTACCTGTAGTTCGGCGTACGTCATGCGAAATATCCATGTAAATACCAGCGGGCATCGCCGCCGTCATAATGCCCCGAACGAAAAACCCAATACCGGCAGCCCTCGCTATCTTCGACCACATAATAATCCCGGTGCTGCCCATGATCCTGCCACCATTCCCGCCCGATACGCTCGGGTCCATCGGCTTTAGTGACCGTATGCCGCTTACCTTTATGGACAAATACTTTGGGCGGATGATCGGGCACCAGCGCCATGACCTCAATGCTTTCCGGCTCATTTAAGAGACGAATAGGGCGGGGCAATTCCGGCCAGGCCGTTTCGGGCTGTTCGGTTAACGAGCCCGCCAGTTTCACCGAGCGTTCGGGCCAATGATTTTCTGAGGGCAAAAAGCGCTGAATGGCATTAGCGCCCACCTTGCCGGCAATACGGTCCAGCAATTCCGCGAGCGAAGTATCGCCCAGACCTTTACTTTCGGCCCAAAGCTGTTCCTGCACCACTTCCATTTCTTCGGTACGCGGGGCTTCCAGCACAAACAGTTCAATACCTAAAGCAGGTTCGATCTTGTCAATCTGTAATCTAAAAAGCCGCATCAAATGCGAAACACTATGCGAACCTTTGGTGGTGGTAATACCGACCTGTACTTTTTTACCATCTATACGATGGCATTTCAAGATCGCTCTGCGTACACCCAAGCCATCACCTTGCAAACGCAGGCAAAGCATTTCCAATAGTTTCTCAATGGCAATCTCAATACCCGGTACGGTTCGTATCGGTTCTAATGACGGCAATCGTTCGGTATAAGGTACCGGAGGAACCAGTACCTCTAAATATTCTTCCACCCGGCCTAAAGCCTGATCAATACGTAATAAAAGATGAGTACCAAAACGCCGCCTCAAACTTTGTGGTGCGATAGCTAATAATGGCCCGATGCTCCGAAAACCTAACTTTTGCAAACGTTCTAAGACTTCAGGTTCCAAACGCAAAGCCACTGGTGGCAAATTACTTATCGCTGCAACTTGTTGGTCGGAAGCAATGATTGGATGGCGGGCTGCAAACCGTGCCACCGCCCAGGCCGTGCCGGGCGTATCGGCAATGGCCGCGCGGGCATCAAAACCTGCCGCGCGTAGCTTCAATACGATTTCCTTCAAATATTCCCGTTCCCCGCCCCATAAATGCGCGCAACCCGAAATATCCAGCAGCAAGCCATCACGATCTAAGGAAACAATAGGCGTATAACGAATACAACCCAAGCCAATCAATCTAAGCAGTTTCGCCGCTTGATCAGGAATAGCATCAATCACCAATAACTCCGGCACCGCCGCTCTAGCATCCGCCACCGCCATACCCACAAAAGCACCTTCGCGTTCAGCAGCAAGGCTGGAAGCGGTGATGATAATCTTATTTTTAACAGGAGCGGCTAATACAAAAGGCAGCTCTTTTAATTCGGGCCGCCGCCGCGCCAGCCCGTCCGTCAGCAAGTGCCGGAACCAGATCGCCATAAAACGCCGCTGCATACCTCAACCCACCTGCCTTTCTTCTACAATCAAATTTTCTTCACCAGGCATAAATCGCCCGTCTTGCCATTCCAATTGCCAGCTACCCGTATGCCCGTTACGCACTTTGAGCAAGTCCACTTGCCAGCGTAAAAAGCCCAAACCTGGCAAGCCGTTTAAATCCGTACTTGGCAAAGACTTCACCTGCCAACGTGCCGCACATGCGGTCGAAGCCAGTTTACCCGCATTCCGCAACACAAAACCCGTCACCCGGCTATTTTCCACGGCTAACTGAAAACGCCGCGATTGTTTAAAATCCATTTCCCGCAGTTCACAAACCACCGCCGTTAAACCTGAACACTTCAACGCCTCTTCCATCACCCACAGCGTGTCCTTATCTTTATGCAAACTGATAAAAATGACCTGGTGCGGCGCTACCCCAAAAGCCGCCAACGCAGGCGCAAACAAGCGCCTCGCTCTGCCGATCCACACACAAACCCCGCCATTTTGCATCAACATAGATAATATCCCGGTCACTAAACCACCAGAGGCAGCAGCTTGCTCGGCATTAGCGCAAACCAGTTCATGCACTCCATGTTGCGGAAACACCCTATTCGGAAAAGCATTTTCCAATGGCCCTAAGCCCAATTGATCCCGCTGGCCAGCTACAGGCGGCTTATAACCTTCCCATTGCAAAATCTCCTTTTGCAGCCTTTCCACGATATCTTTTTTTGCAAGCGCCATCGCAACAAATTTATGCTAATATTTTTAGCATTTTGCAAATTATTTTTACATTTGTTTTGTGAATGCCTGGTTGAAACGAAAATATGGCCCTGATGAAGTCGTTAATGTGGTTTTGGACACGAACTGCAAAGACGCGACGTTAGTTTATGAGCTGCATAAGGCTTATGAACAAGAATATTTGGGCCGGATTTTGTTTGATGAGCAAGGTTATTGGATTTATGATGGGGAAGAACTGACGGTGGCGGAGCAGGAGCAACTGGGGAAGTTTATTCAGCATAATATGGAGGTGTTATGGAGCAGTTGAGTTTTTTCGCGGAAGCGGGGCAGAGTAAAGGATTACCTACTGAATTATTGGAATACAGGCCTGGTTTTATTGATGATGATGGTTTATTGGAACATTTTATCGCGACGATACCCTGGAAGCAAAGCACGCAGAAGATGTGGGACAAGGAATATTTAACGCCACGACTTACCTCATGGCATGGCGATGTCGGGACGGATTATTCGGTATCGGGTAAGATTTCTAATCCGAATCCCTGGACGCCAGAGCTGCTGTCTATTAAATCACTGGTGGAACCGCTGTCGGGCATTACTTTTAATAGTGTCTTATTGAATTACTATCGCGATGGTAATGATTCCGTGGCCTGGCATAGCGACCGGGAGAGCGTACTGGGTAAAAACCCCATTATTGCGTCGGTGAGTTTTGGGCAGGTGCGGAGCTTTGATATCCGCAATAAAGCCGATCATAGCGAACATTATTCAGTCAAACTGGAGCATGGTTCCTTTTTGTTAATGAAAGCCGGGCTGCAAGAACATTGGGAGCACCGGATCGCCAAATCCACCAAGCCCATGAAAGCCCGCGTTAATCTGACTTTCCGGGTGGTGGTATAAAGTAGTACAATTCATTATATTTGTTGATGCCTGAAGCCGCCGATTTTATCGAACGTATCAAAACGCATTATACCCGCGAAGAACTGCCGGCGAAAACGCTGTTGGTGAAAGAGGGCGCGGTGGCCAAAAAGATGTTTTTTATTGATCAGGGTTGCTGTCGCTGCTGGTTCAATAATGATGGGGTGGATGTGACCTTCCAATTTTTGTTTGAAGGGAGTTTTGCCTCGTCTTTTGAAACAATAACCTCGGGTGAGGTGAGCTGGTATAGTATTGAAACGCTGGAACCGGCCGTGGTTTATAGCGTGCCGATGGAACGGTTTAAAAACGCGCAGGAAAATAATCCTTTGGCCCGGGCGTCTTACGTGCATTATATCGAAGAGCGCCTGAAGAGTTTTCATAAGCTGTTTGTCGCCCATATTAAGGACAGCCCCGAAAAAAGGTATAAGGAACTGTTGGAACATCAGCCGGAGATCATCCGGCGTATCCCGCAGCATTATATCGCTTCTTTTCTGGGGATCACTTCGGTATCGCTGAGCCGTATCCGTAACCGCAAGTGATTAATTAACAATTGTTATCGCTGGCCCCTGTTGATCGCTGGTAATTTTGTCCCAACAAAAAGATCAAAGCGATGAACCACACACAAGTCTTAATTATTGGCGCCGGCCCGGTAGGGATGACTTTAGCCTGCGAACTGGCCCGCCGGCATGTTTCTTATCGAATTATCGAACGCTCACCTGTGGCATCACAGGGATCAAGGGCCAAAGCTTTGCAACCCCGCAGCCTGGAAATCTTAAATGATTTGGGTATTGCCGAGGAGTTGCTGGCGGTAGGCACCACCGAATTACCTTTTCGTAAATATGCCGGCAACCAGTTCTTAGGCGAAACGCCACGCACGGGCTTTCCGCGAAACGATACCCGTTTTCCAAAAACTTTGTTGTTGCCGCAGCCTGCGGTGGAAAGAGCTTTGCGCGCAAAACTGGAAGCACTAGGCGGCCGTATCGAATGGGCGACCGAACTGGTTGATTTCAAACAAATTGAGAAAGGTATTATCTGCAAATTGGAAAATCCCAATTGGAGCGAGGAACTGAATGCTACGTATATGGTGGCTTGCGATGGCGGTAAAAGCACCACCCGTAAAAAACTGGGTATTCAATTTGTGGGCGAAACGCACCAGGAGGAAACCATGTGGGTAGGCGATGTCGAAGTGGAAGGCCTGACACCAGATGCCTGGTATAACTGGCTGAGCCCGGTTTATGGGATCGCGATGGCTTTATTCCCGTTCAAGAACAGTAACCAATGGCAATTACAGGCGGTAATGCCGGCCGAGAAGGATGGCATTGTACCAACGCCAAGTTTAGAGGGTTTTAACAGAATTTTTAAAGAACGTACCCAAATGGAAGGGGTGACCTTTACTAATAGTACCTGGCAGTCCATCTACCGCGTGAATGTGCGCCGCGCCGAAACTTACCGGGTGGGTAATGCTTTTATCGCGGGCGACGCGGGCCATGTACATTCGATAGCCGGTGGTATGGGCATGAATACGGGTATCCAGGATGCGTATAACCTGGGTTGGAAACTCGCAACCGTTATTAATGGCGAAGCAACTGACCAATTATTGAATACCTATGGCGAAGAACGCATCCCAATCGCGGACTGGCTGCTGGAAACCACCTCACAACGGCAAAAAGTGATGATGGCTGGTGCTGCCAGTGGTAAAAGCGGTATGGAAACGCTGGGCACCACTGATACTACACAGTTGAATCTGAATTACCGCGGTAGTTCTCTAAACGCTGGTAGCCAAACAAGCACCTGCTTACTAGCCGGCGACCGTGCACCTGATGTACAATTAAACAATGGTACTTGGCTGTCTGACCAATTGCGCGGCACGGAATGGAAACTATTGGTTTTTAATACAGAAATGCCAAACACTGACCGTGTCAAGGTCATTCCTGCCGAAGAAGCTGTCCGGGTAAGCTATGGCGTTAATTCCGGCGTCGTATTGATCCGTCCCGATGGCCATATCGCTATGATCGGGAAAGCCAACCAAGTAAACACTTATTTAAACAACCTATAATCATGAACATCACTTTTTCAACCTTAGCTATTTTATTAACCGCAGCCGTGATGCTGCACGTGACCGAAGAATTTTTAGTGCCTGGTGGTTTTGCCGACTGGTACGCCCGGCTCATGCCGCCCAAAACCGAAAAGAAAAATAATACCGGGTTTCTTGTCTGGATCAATACCCTGATGATGTTTGTCTGCGCGCTGGCGCTGTATTTTGGCAATACCGCCCTGGGCTATACTTTTTGGTATTATAACGCCGCCATCGCCGCAGCCAATGCACTGTTTCATTTATGGGGCGTCTTTAAGTTGAAAGCCTATTCGCCGGGTGTAGTAACCGGTCTGCTTTTATATGTTCCGCTATTTGTGATCGGCACTAAACAACTGGTCGGCTCTGGCGAACTACCGCTTACAAAAGCCATCATAGCTATTGCTTTAGGCATTGGCTACCATATCTTTTCGGTGATCAGGCAAAGCAAATAGAGACCATTTGACGCTTTAAACAAAGTAAATTGACGTTTTAAACAAAACGCCTGGATGTTCCGGGCGCTAATTTTGTCTAAAAAATAATAAGATGAAATTAAACGACAATTACAATGGCGCGCTGCAGCAACCCCTCGATTCCGGATTTGGCATAACCTCAACCGCGCAGGAGGTGATCAAAGGAATTGATTTGACTGGTAAAACGGCTATCGTCACCGGCGGCTACGCCGGGATCGGCCTGGAAACGGTCAAGGTCCTGGCAGCCGCAGGTGCTAAAATTATGGTACCCGCCCGCGATATCCTTAAAGCCAAAAATAACCTGGCAGGGGTGAAAAACGTGTCTATCGAGCAAATGGACCTGATGGATCCGGGATCGGTTGCGGCCTTTGCCCAACGGTTCTTAGCAGAAAACGATGCACTGCATTTGCTGATCAATAATGCCGGCATTATGTGGGTGCCTTTGTTGCGGGATAAGGCCGGTAATGAATCGCAGTTGGCGACCAATCATTTCGGGCATTTTCAGTTAACCGCACAACTTTGGCCGGCGCTGAAAAAAGCAGATGGCGCGAGGGTCGTAACCCTATCTTCCTATGGGCACCAAATGGCTCCTTTTGATTTTGAGGACCCTAATTTCTTGCGCCGGGAATATGAAACGTTGCAGGGTTACGGGCAATCCAAAACAGCCAATAATTTATTTACCGTGGAGCTTGACCACCGCGGCAAGGAATTTAAGGTCCGGGCCTTTGCGGTGCATCCGGGATCAGTGATCGGTACCGACCTGGGGCGGGTGGCGCCGATGGCTTTATTTCAGCAAATGGGCACGCATGATGAAAACGGGGAGATCTTTCCGGAGGTAGCGGCCAAGCTGAAAAATGTAGCGCAGGGCGCGGCGACCTCGGTTTGGTGTGCAGTCAGCCCTGCTTTGAATGCTATTGGCGGTGTCTATTGCGAAAATGCGGAGGTGGCCGAACTGGATCAAGGCCATATCGAACATAATTATAGCGACCCGGCTTCGTTACGCGGCGTACAGCCCTATTCGGTGGCAGCGGAAAACGCGCAAAAGTTATGGGCCTTGACCGAACAAATGACGGGGGTACCGTTTCCGGTTAACTAAGCGTTTGTTATTTTTGAGGATGGAATATGTAACCCAGTATATCACAGCTGATATCAAGCTTTCGGAATTTAAAGGTAAACTCTTTAAAACCGAAGTGATGTTTGAACACCATATGCTGGTTTGGTTCCTGTCCGGTGAAACGAAAATTATACAGGCGGATGCCACGCATATTTTTACGGCCGGCGATATCTTTTTGATCCCCCGTAACCAATTGGCGACCATTATCAATTATCCCAAAGATGGCTTACCGCATAAAGCGGTGGCCATGCACCTGACCAAGGAGCGGCTTAGTGATTTTTACGCCCGGCATCCAACGGCCGGCAAGGCGACACCGCTGAAAAAGATCTACAGCTTTTCCAAACACCCCTTGCTGGAAAGTTGCCTGGCCTCGCTGATCCCTTACTTTGACCTGGGGGAAAGCCTGCCGTCAAATATCGCGGACCTTAAAATGGAAGAAGCGATCAGTATCCTCCGGTCGGTCGACCCACAGGTGGACGCTTTGCTGGCGGATTTTGCAGAACCCGGGAAGATCAACCTGACGGATTTTATGGAGCGCCACTATATGTTCAATATGAACCTGGAGCGGTTCGCTTATTTGACCGGGCGCAGCCTGGCCACTTTCCGGCGGGACTTCAAAAAAGCCTTTAACGCCAAACCGCAACACTGGCTGACGGAAAAAAGGCTGGCACTGGCGCATTACCAATTGGCCGAAAAAAAGCGAAAAGCCAGTGATATTTATATGGAAGCCGGCTTTGAGAACCTGTCGCATTTCTCCCATGCTTTTAAAAAGCAATTCGGTTATTCACCGCAAGCTATTTATTAAAAAGGTATAGCGTTTAAAATATTTTCTTTGCGCAATCGTCTAAGCAAGTAATGAACGAATTAACCGGTTTTACCACAGCAACACTGCAGGCGGATGATGGCACGGTCATCGGCTATCGCCAGATCGGGCAAGGGGCTGGCCTCTTAATGGTACATGGGGGGATGCAATCTTCTTTAAGCTTTACCATACTGGCCAGAGCGCTGTCGGCAGATTTTACAGTTTATGTGGTGGATCGGCGCGGGCGCGGCTTGAGCGGTGCTTATGGTGAAAGCGATGACCGGCTCACGGAAGCCAATGATTTATTGGCTTTAATAAAGACTAAAGCCATATCTTATATTTTTGGTTTGAGTTCCGGTGCGATCCTGACGTTGCAAGCGGCTTTGCTGGAGCCGTCCATTCAAAAAATAGCCTTATATGAGCCGCCGATTCCTTTGCAGCAGCCATGGTATAAAAAACTAAATTCAAGTTATAGCGGCGCGATGTCGGAAGCAAACTTGGGCCGGGCTTTTGCGGCGATATTGAAAGGCACTGGCGATACCTCGTGGTTTACCCGCTTGCCTTATGTGGTGTTAACGCCCGCGTTCAATCTGATGATGAAGGGCGAAACTACGGTGCGTAACCTGGTGCCGACTTTTGCGCATGATCTGATCATACTTCAAGGTTCGGAACAATTGGTGGAACAGTCCCAAAACTTGAGTGCGGAGGTGTTACTAATGCAGGGCGCTCAAAGCCAGCGCTTTTTAACAGCTATTATCGCGCATTTGAAAAAAGTGCTACCACAGGCAAGGTTGGTGACGTTTAAAAGGCAGGGTCATCTGGCCGCAGATAATAGCGGCGATCCTGTACAGGTCGCCGCGGAATTAAAGCGCTTCTTTAGTTAACTGCATTGAATTACGATCCGTTTACCATCGGCTTTTTCCCAGGCTTCGCTGATCGAAGCTAAGGGCATGATCTCGGTATCTATGAGGAGTTTGCCTTCAGCCGCTAATTGGAAAATTTCAGGCACGACGTCGGTATAAAGAGCGCGCATGGCTTCCTTGCTGATACTGCCACCACCGGAGCCGACCAGTTCGAGGCCGGTACTGCGCAGGACCGCGCCGGGTAAAGTAATGGTTTGCCCGGCCATACCGCCGATATGGATATAACGCGTCACTTTGCCTTCGGCATGCAGGTCATGACCGGTCAGCGCCTCCAGTAAGATTTCGGCGGGACGGCCCCAGAGGTAGTCCATGACAATATCAACTTCTTTCGCGATCTGCTGATAGCTGGCTATAATTTCTTCTTCCGGTTGCGATAACGAGATGGTTTCGGTTGCTCCTAAAGTTTTTAATTGAGCTAGTTTGTTTTCGTCACGGCCGGCGGCAAATATCTTATTTGCACCCCAATGCCGGGCGATCTGAATAGCCAATTTACCGGTTACGCCCGTGGCCCCCAATATCAGGACATTATCGCCTTTTTTGAACTGCCCGCGCCAGGCCAGCGCCATCCAGGCCGAAGCCGCCGGATTTGGTAAAGCCGCGGCAGTCACGTCATCCAGCCCGTCAGGTACAGGCACGGTATAGCCCGGGCGGATCACCGTCTTTTCGGCGAGCATGCCATAAGGCGCCTTGGCGCCGGTATAGACACGGCTGCCATCCTCGAGTTGAACCACGCCGTCCACGCCCATGATGGCCGGGAATTGAAAAGTGTGATCATAATGGCTGCCTTTGGCCAGTGACTTATCCAAATTTTTGATCGAGGCGGCCTTGACATAGGCGATGACTTGATTGTCTGCGATTATTGGGTCGGCAATTTCTTCATACTGAGGAATTTGCCCGAGTTGGTGGATTACTGCTGCTTTCATGACCCAAAATTGCGGCGTAAAAATTGGGCAGACGATAACATTTGTTATCGTTTTTCTTTCAGGATCTTATTTTTGATACGGCTCAAATGTACAGTGGTGATGCCCAGGTAAGAAGCGATATAGTGCTGGGGCACGCGCTGGACGATCTGCGGTTTTTCGCGGAGCAGGTTCAAGTAACGTTCCTGCGGCGTATCGCGGATAAAAGACAGGAACTCGCGCATATAGTGCAGTTGCCGCTCGAAGGTGATATCGAGCATATTGCTGAGCAATTCCGGCTGTGTCTTTAGATCAGCCATAATGAGCTCATAGTCTTTTTTGGTCAGGACGTTGATCACTGAAGGTTCGACCGTTTCGATGGTACACATGCTCGGAATATTCTTGCGGAAGCTTTCCGCCGACGAGATGACCTCGTGCTCAAAAAAGAACTGGAAAGTGGTATCCTTGCCCTGGTTATTGATCCAGGCGCGCA
This sequence comes from Mucilaginibacter ximonensis, assembly GCF_042686265.1. Lineage (NCBI taxonomy): Bacteria > Pseudomonadati > Bacteroidota > Sphingobacteriia > Sphingobacteriales > Sphingobacteriaceae > Mucilaginibacter > Mucilaginibacter ximonensis. Next base: position 1,344,068 of record NZ_JBHUPD010000001.1, on the reverse strand, counting down.
GGCAACCCGTCTCAATAAAGAACGAACGTTTGGAAACTTCGCCCTCTCTTAATAAAATCGTCCGCGCGGGCACTTCTTCCCGTTTATACACGTGAGCGTATCGCTCCCAATGATCGGTCAGTTCCGGAAATTTTGTTTTTAAGTGCTCAAACATCAGCGCATGATTTCGATCAATAATACCCAAGCATCCCACACCGCTTTGACAAAGGACAACACGAAGCCGGCCACGATCAAATAGATCCAGTATTCGCAATAGTTCAAGAGGCAGAGCCCGGCGACCAGATAGGGAATAGAAGCTAGTTGATCAACCGCCAGTGTGAGCAAGGCGATTTTTTTATAAAGCTTGGCCGTCTTTTTATAAATACCGATGTCTTTAATCAGCAGTATCAGCCATAAGCCAAAACCAATGATAAGCAGCACTATTCCCCAAAGCTGTGTTGGTAGATTAACCAAGGAAATCATCGAGTTGATGAGAATGGCCATCAGTAAGATCAACGCGAGTGAGGCACGGGTCGGTAATGATTTATGTTTAATGATCTCCTTCAGATTGATGGATATCCCGACAAAGATCAGCCCGGTCAGCGCTGCTGCCGCACCGGCCGAGGCCACAAAGAAGTCGTTATAGGTTGTCATGCCTAAAATTAATGTTTTTTTGGATAGTTTTGAACCATGCTGACGCTTGACGATTTCAACACATTTTCTGAAGACGATAAAGCCAATTCGGTTTGGAGCGGTAGTTTTTTGGCGGACCGCGAAGAGAATGGGTTAATGATACAATTGTATGCTGTTGACAGCTTTTACGTAGAAGTCTTTTATGACCAATTGGCCAATAAGATTTTAAAGTTCCATGCGTTTAGTTCGAAAAGCTTTTTAGTGCCTTACCTGGCCCATATTAAATTTAATATCAAATGAAAAGAATATATACGTTCGCCCTGTTGATTGGTACAATTATATTAACGTCTTGGGGTTTTAAAGGCCACCAGGCCGTAGGTACTATCGCCGAAAATCATTTGACGCCGCAGGCAAAAGCGGCGGTGAAAGAGCTGTTAGGTAATCAAAGTTTGGCTGATGTTGCCACCTGGGCGGATGAAGTTCGGGAGGAACCGGCGTTCAAAAGCACGGAGGGCTGGCATTTTGTGAATGTGCCGTCAGGACTGACGGAAGCTGCTTTCAGCGCCGAGGTGAAAGCCCAGGGTGAAAACAATGTCTACGGCGCGATGCAAAAAGCGCGGATCGTGTTGACGCATCCCAAAAGCAGCCGCGAACAAAAGATCGAAGCCCTGAAATTTTTGGTGCATTTCGTGGGTGATGCGCACCAGCCGATGCATATCAGCCACAAAGAAGACAAGGGTGGTAATACGATACAGGTAAGGTTTGATAATGCCGGTACCAATTTGCATACTTTGTGGGACAGCAAGTTATTGGATCATCAGGGGTTGAGTGTGGTGGAAATGAGCCAGCAATATGATAAGGCCACGCCCGATCAAATTAAGGCATGGCAGCAAGACCAGCCGATGACCTGGTTATGGGAAAGTTATGTGATCAGCAGTAAGCTCTATACGGAGCCCGTTGATGCGCAATATTATCAAAATCATATCGGGATCGTTCAAATGCGGATCGACCAGGCGGGTATTCGTTTGGCGGGTATCCTGAATGATATCTACAGCGGTAAAGTTTATGCCTCGACTCATGAAGCGCCGTTGCTGCCGGGAGATACTAAAGCGGTAGCAGCGATGGGCCCGGCTAAAGTCATTGACATCAAAGAAGCAGCCAGCCATTTAAATGAGACGGTAACGATTACAGCTAAAGTATATGGCACGAAGGATGTGGGCAGTATGATTTTAGTCAATGTAGGTGCGCCATACCCGGATAGTCCATTAACGGTGGTTTTAAGAGGTGATACCAAATCGCTCGCGGTTGATGGTAAAACCATTACGGTGACCGGCCAGGTGATCGATTATAAAGGCAAGCCCGAGATCATTGTCACCGACAAAAATCAAGTGAAGTTTTAATACTGGTTAGAGTGCGGCGGTGATTTATTTGATGATGGTTTCGATAATATCCGTATTTCCTGTTTCTGCATTTACAAAAACGATTTCTTGCTTATCACTGTAATCATGGACTAACAATTTTTTGTCCGTAGAATGCTGATAAATATTATACAGGCCATTATCCCAGTTTTGCTGTGCTATTTTTTTAGCGATTGCGTTTAATAACTCGGACTGTTCTTGAAGCTTAAGCTCATGTAAATGTTTACGTCGCATGAGACAAAAATACAATTTATAAGAAAGCCCTTTCCGAAATAGAAAGGGCCTTTTATTAGACGCTCATTTTAACGCTCCGTGAGCGCTTTTTTTTTGTGCCTTCATCGGCTGCGCCCTGTTTTTGCTCCGGTTTCTTTTCGTTTTTGAACTCCGGCTTTTTATAATGCTCCAGTTGCTGCGCTTCGCCCTTATAATTGGTCAGGTTGACGCGGTGTTCGGCTGGATTGGCTTCAATAAAGAGTTTAACCGGTTTGCCATCCTTGAGGGCTTCGACCTGGTGACGGTTGCCTTTTTCCAGTGACTTCAACAGCTTGTCTTTGGCGCCGGGTTCATCAATGCCGACGATAGCCATTTTATCTATCGCGCGTTCAGGTTTATAGTTCCACCCGTCGCTAAACGTTTGCAATTTCATGTTGCCGTTCTCGGTTTTGTTTTCTTTGTCCAGTACCACCCAGGCGTTATACTTTTCCCCTTTTTGGTTTTCCAGTTCCTTGTGCACGGCACGGCCATCCATTAAGTTATAAGCTTCTTTGGCGGTGATGCCGCTGCCTTTGTTGATGTAAAAGGTTTGCTGGGTGTCGTTGAGTTTGGCGTCGTACTTATTAAAGAAATACATATCCTCGCCGGCTTTAAAATGCAAAGTATAATCGACTTTGTCTTTATTGTATTCGTTGGTACTGTTCAAGGTAAACTCGGGCGCTTTGGCCTCGATATTTTTTTCCAGTTCTTTGTTCATCCCCTCGCCGAAGCCGAGGTTCAATAATTGTTTTTGCAGGTAACTTAAATTCTGTGTGTTCATGGTATTTTGATTTAAAATGTTTGAAATTTTAGTGCGGTCAAAGTAATCTGGTAGATTTTCCTCTATGAACGGGCCTTCGATGCCCTGTTGAAGGATTTGCCCGATCTCATCGCGGGTAATATCCGGTGAGAAGATCGCATAGAAATATTCTTCTTTTCCCGGTTGATAGAGTGCCGCCTCCAGATGGTCATATTGCAGCGAGTCATTGGGGTCATGCCGCTGAACGTCAAAAGCATATTCGGTGATCAGCCCGTTTCGGTTTTCACGATGTAGCAGGCGAAAATCTCCTGTGCCCCCGACCATACGTTCACGGAGCCGGTCGACAATTTCCGGATCGGCGAAGCCAAGATCCGCCAGTTGCGTTTTTAACTCATAAAAATTAACGGCCTGATCCATATTATTTATTGATTTTAAGCAGCACTGGGAATTGATCGGCCAGTTTAACCTTGATTTTCTTGATTTTTTTGCTGAATAAGCCCTTAGCCGCGTTGATGCCACCGGCTGCGGCTTGTGCGCCAATGGTTTGATCCATGGTCATAAATTGCATGCTCTGCAAGGCGTTATCCGCGCCACCAGCGGCTGCGCCGCCGAGTTCCGCTTCAGGAGCAGGGATGCCGGGCATACCGTCCAGGCTAAAGACCGTTAAACTCACGGGTATAATTTGTTGAGCCAGCCTGATATTTTGGATATTTAGCAGTAGCCTTTGATTGGTGACGGAGCAAACACCAAAGATTTGCTGGCCTTTGGGTATCCATTGGTCTTTGAGCAATACCGAATCAGTCAGTTTTAGCCGAACGGCTGCGCCATCCATAACTTTTTGTTTGCCGTCGATCACCGCTGGTATCGCTTTAAAGGGCGTGTTGTCTTCGGGTTTCTTTTCAACTTTAACAGAGCCGGGATTTTGAATTTGCTGGATCTGGGTCAGCATTTTACTGAGTTGCGCCATTTCCGGATCTTCTTCAGAACGTCCGCTTTTTGCCGACTTTACCATTTGATGGAGTTGCCTGATCTTTTGTTCGGTAGCCTCTACCTGCGGATCATAAGCCGGTGCTGGCGGCTGATTCATTTGCTTGTTCAACTGCGCCAGTTTGGTCTCGATGCGTTCGGCACTTTGATCGGCACTAGCCGAATCGTTGTGCATACCCATCGCTTTTAAAAAGGAGGGGCTCACCCCATTTTGTGCGGAATCCCGCATGGAAGCTTGGTAAACCGCCAATTTATTTTGTTGTTCGTCTTTTTTGAACTGGGCTTCGGGCAGTGTCATGTCGATACCTTTGGCTGCTGTCGGCCTGTCGGCTTTGGTTTGTCCGCCGCCGAGGGCCCAGAAGGCCATCGTGAGGAAGGGTATCACCAGGAGCGGGATAACGAGGTAGAATTTGCGTTGTTTTTCCATGATCTGATAAATTATGGCCGATGTATGATGGCACCGAGCCGGGTTTAACATTAATTGTATTATGATTGAGTGACCAGCCTAACAATAATGCATAGGCTGTTGCGCAAAGGATGAGTTTGGTTTTCATGGGCTTAGAGTGGTGTCGCGGTTAGCCAACGTTTCCCAACGTTCAATGAGAAAGCCATGGGGATTATTATCACTGCGGCTTACATTACGCAGGTAACCTTGTGTAATCAGCATTTTATTGACATTGGACGTTGACCTGGTTAATTTTTGAATTGCATAACATTTGAAATAGTAGGGGTACTGATTCATATCCAATTGGATGCTGTCGACCTGGATCTGCTGGCTGATGTTACCCGAGATCAGGTTATTATAATAGCTTTTTTCTTTCAGGCCGTTATATTGGTTGCGGGCAGATTCATCAGCCAAATACAGGGCCTTGCCGATATTGGCATCGATCACTTTTTCATCGGGGTCAAGCGTAAAGAAGTAATGGTGGAACATACGGATATGATCGCGGGCTTCTACCGGGATATTGTCTTTGCGGTCAGCCGCAAAGGCTTCCAGTGCCTTGCCGTTAGCTAAAATATAGACATGGTTATTCGTGGCCGAAGCGAATTGATAGCTTTTATACAAGGCAAAGCCGCTGATCAGTATGCAGCCGCTGATCAGTAAGTAACTAAAGCGCTTGATGTGCTGGAAGGCCGTTTCGATATTTTTGAGGTGGGTGAACATGCTATTTAGTTTTTGTGGGTTCGTAATCCAGTTTTTGTTTTTGGTAATCGCTGTTCGCCGATGATTCTGGCGCAGGCGATGACATACTTTGTTTATTGGTTATACTAATAGCGCTGGCCGCAGACAGGATAGCAGTCGAAGCGAGGGTGCTGACTTTATTGACCAGGCTATTGCCGCCGCCGGGGTTAATGATATAACCGGCGACAGCGGGTACGGTGAAATAACCGACGATGCCGATCAAAAGAAATATGAGATAAGCGGTATCGGTAGAGGAGAAGAAGGTATCGCCCGCCGTTTGTACTTGCTGAATGTCCAACTTCAGCATGTTCTCTTGTACTTTACCGATGATCGCGCCGAAGATATTGGCGACCGGCAGCCATAAAAATACGTTAACGTATTTGGCCAGCCAGGTATTCAGGGTAAATTGAAAACCATCGAATACCGATAAGCCGAGCACCAGCGGACCCAAGATGGCTAATACAATCAAGTAAAAGGTGCGGATGGTATTGATACAAAGCGCGGCTGCTTCAAATACCACTTGCAATACTTCGCTCCATTTTTTATAGACTTTGATCGCGCCAACCAGGCCGACAATGGCGCCGATGGCATACATTAAGTTGGTGCCGGTCGAAAAGTAACTTTTAACCTGGGTGGTTGCTTCGTTAATGCCGGCGTTGCCGTCCTGGGCAAGGCTGATGGCAGAGATCAGCATCAGGCTGATAATTAATTTTATCTTTTTCATATTAAGCATAGTTTTCAGCTGGCCAGTGCAGGTCCAGGTCGTGTTCAGATAATTCAAAGGGCAAGATACCCGCCATTGGTTTTAATACTGCGGTAAATACTTTCAGGCTGATTTCATCGCGGTAGATTTCATACTTATCCAACAGTACTTGCAAAAGGGATAGAAAATCCGTTTTAGTGCCGCTTTCAGCAAAAGCATTTACTAAAGTAGTAGCTTCGGCCAGCAAATCATCTGAGGGACCTTTCGGTAAAGTTGCCTCACTGATGTCGTCGGGTTCAGCCGAACCAAATTGTAATTCTTCGGCATCATGCGACTGATTATCCTGATCTGCTTGGATACCGCCTATCACCGCATGCATCGGTGCTACGGCGACCGGTGGCATGGTATCAGTTGTCCTGATGCGCAACCAGGCGCGCAGTTCGGGTAAATAGTATTTCAAACCGACATAGGCATACCAGGCCGCGGTGAGCAAGAGGACGGCAGTAATGTATTGCTGCCAGGAAATGGTGTGTAACATAAGCTTTCAATTTTGTGGACAGCAAAGTTGGGCAGGCTACAAATGCTTATTTCCACCTTGAATAATCAGGGGTGGCGTTTTTAGGGTGGAAGTTTATTCCTGAGAATTTTTTAGTTTCGCCCTATGCTAACTGTTGAAAAGATCGGCGGCACTTCAATGAGTGCGCTGAAAGAAGTGATTGAAAACATCGTCTACCATAATGACCAATTGACTGGGCGGGTCTTTGTTGTGTCCGCTTTTTCGGGTGTGACGAACTTATTATTAGAAAACAAAAAGACCAAAGCGCCGGGTGTCTATCACCGTCTGGCCAATGGTGAGGATTTTAAACAAGCGTTGGCGGATGTTACCGCTTATCTCAAAGAACTGAATGCACAGTATGGGCCTTTAGGATTAAATGTCGCTGATGCCAACGAGGTCGTTGATGGTATGATTAGCCAGGCAACCGTTTATTTGGACAGTGCCGTAACCATGCTGGCATCGGGTTATTTAAACGAAGGCATTTTATTAGCCGCACGGGAAATCCTGGCCTCGATTGGCGAAAGTCATTCGGCTTATGTTTTAGCCAGCATCTTACAAATACGCCGATTGAAAGTCGATCTTATTGATTTGGCGGGTTCTTCTGATAGCAGGCCGTTAACGATCAGTGAGCGCATCAAAGATGCGTTTAGCCAAGTTGATTTAAGTAAAGGCATTGTCGTTGCTACCGGTTATGCCAAAGGCACCGAAGGCATTATGCGGGAGTTTGACCGGGGTTATTCGGAAGTGACCTTTAGTAAGATCGCCGAGATATTAAAACCACAGGAAGCGATCATTCATAAAGAATATCATTTAAGTACTGCCGACCCTGGCTTAGTGGGTATCGATAATGTGAAACCGGTGGGTAACACGAATTATGACATCGCTGATCAATTAGCCGATGTGGGCATGGAAGCGATCCATCCGAAAGCGTCTAAGCCATTGGAAATGGCCGGGATTCATTTACGCATCAAAAATACCTTTGAGCCAGCGCATCCGGGTACATTGATCACGCGGGAGTATGTTTCGGCGTTAAAAAGGGTAGAGGTGATCACTGGAACAGACCAATTATTATTGATTGACATATACGATCCCTTGATGACTGGCAATGTCGGCAGTGATTTGCAGATCATGCAACTATTCTTTAATCATCAGATCAGTTATACCTTTAAAACCACGAGTGCCAATAGTATCACTATTGTGATCTGGGAAAGCGATTTCAAGCAGGGCTTGATCGATGATTTGCAGTCCTCATTTGAAAAAGTAACCTATGAGCCGGTAGCGATGGTGTGTTTATTGGGGACGAATATGGATCAGCCGGGCCTATTAGCCAAAGCCGCCACGGCATTGGCTAAAGCGGATATCAATATCATCAGTACCGGCGTCGCTAAGGGTAAGGTCAATATCCAGTTTTTGATCAACCGAGAGCAATTCAAAACGGCGATTATCGCTTTGAACCAGACGGTAGGCTAGTCCTACCATCTGAATGTCGACGGATCGATTTCAATTGTTTCTGCGCCTTCTGCCATTTGATTGATGATCTTTTCATAATCGATCAAATCGCGGTGCTGGAAATGGGACATCATCGGATGATCGAATGACGCAAAATCATGGATTTCACGTTCGCCCAATAAAAACAAGGATTCTACTGCTTCGTTTTCACCGTGCTGTTGGATAAAGACTCTTTCGATTTGTTCCTGATAGAATTTCCGGATAAGAATAGAGTAGGCAGTTTTTCCCTCCGGATCTTCATAAGGAATGAATAGGTCCGCGTAATCATTTTCAGGATTTAACTGACGGGTCGCTTTAACGTGTCCCTTCCCAAACTTAGCGACTGCTTTTAAGTTATGTTTCTTTTTATCAGGGTACATCGTGTGAACGATTTTGGTATCCTTATAAGTTAGCAAATGATATTTTTCGGGGGGATTATCTTTATGCGCATAAGTCCCGGTGTATTTATCGAACACGTCCGGTCGATGGTTTATGGTAACGTTTTTATTTTCTTCAGCGAAAATCGCGTCGGCGATCTTTGTATAATCAATTCCGGGTGCCATGTCTGGATGGAATTTGCTCGGTCGGTCTAACTTTATAGTTCCGTCTTCCGTTTTGATCCAATAATTTTTGTAAGTAAAACGACTATGACGCTCCCTCAAATGTTTATAGCCAGTGAAGTCATTTCCGACAGTAAAGATCAATTGATTATTTAAGGAAATCGTATTAATAGATTTTTCGGTCGCTTTCCCATCGATGACCGTGGTGTCTAGATATTTATTTTCATTGACAGTCGCTTCTTTGAGGATTTCTGCGAGTTCCTCTTTGGAAAATAATTGTTCGTCCATGAAAACAAACATCGGAAAAGTGTCGGAATTGTCGATTTATTCCAAAGACAATTGTCGAATGGATCTCAAAAATGGAAGAATTTCGAGAAATTCTAGAGAGTCTTTTCATTCCAAGAATGTCGGAATCGAATGTCCTAGACTATTGGAAAAGTTGTGAATTTTAGTGATTTTTTGCTAATTAACTGTATATCAATCAATTAAACTATAATTCACTGAAAAAAAAGATTTTTTTTTAACACCCTCACTTGTTTCTTCAACAAAGAGCTTCATAAGATATTTCCGAAGGACAATAATCGTGGAACTAATTCCAATTAAATTCACAACTATCGTCGAATAGGTGTTTATATTTTCGACAGTCATCTGCTAATTCAAGAACTACAAATTTACAAAATAATTGATAAAAGCAAATTAATATAAGTTTGTTACAGCTTGTTAACACCTAATTTACAATCGTTTATTTTCTTTATTGCGATTATTTCAGTAAATTCGGACGACATTAACTGTGTATGGCTGCTTTGCAAACGCTTTCCGACCAAGAATTACTATCCTTGATTGCAGGGGACGGGCAGGCGGCGTTTGAGGAATTGTACCTGCGGTATGATGCGTTGTTATATAGTTATGCTTATCGTAAATTGAAGAATAAACAGGAGGCGCAGGATGTCGTGCAGGAGGTGTTTATTAAACTCTGGCACCAGCGTCATGATTTTGAATTAAAGACCACTTTACAGGGTTACCTATATAAGTCGGTGCTGAACCGGGTGCTGGATGTGTTTAAGCACCGGGATGTGAAGCTGGCTTACGCGAATCAATATGTTGAGGTCGATAGCGTGGAAACGGACTTTTTGGTTCGCGAGAAAGATCTGGAGGCGTTAATTGAAAGAGAGATTCAAGCCATGCCGCCGAAGATGCGCGAGATCTATATTTTAAAACGCAAACAATGCTTATCGACCAAAGAGATCGCCGAAGAACTGGGCCTGTCTGAGCATACTGTCAACACGCAAATGAAGCGTGCACTGCAACATTTGCGTGTAAAACTCGGTATACTGGTCTATCTCCTTTATATTCTGCATTAATTTCAAAGAACAGCGCACAACGGAAACCTCGCGCTGTACGCCGACAAAATTCAGCAGTTGCACAACAAAATCTTCTACTTTACCCGTTTATAAACGTTTCTATGCGTTTAAGGGAATAGTTTTAACTTTGGTTAAAACCTACTTGTCGATGCAGTCTTTTTTAACTTTAATACAATCCCTGTCATTTTGGGAATTGTTCTTTTCCGTTGCGTTTATCTTGATCCTAATCTCGTTACCTTTTGTGAAGGCACGGCACTTCTATATTAAACTATTGATAGGCGTGCCCAAGAAAAAATACGTGCCAAATGGTTTCTACGAGCAACAATGCGCGAATCTTTCCACGATCTGGCATAACAAAAAATATAAGGACTTTGGGATCGAACGATTGATCCGGCTTACCATTCAGTTACTTTCTTTTGCGACGCCGGCAGGGCTTATACGCTGGGTGACCGGAAAATCGAAAAATCTATTAGTAAGAAAGATCAGTATTGAGGTCTATGCGATCGGCAAAGTTGTTTTTGCCTGGCAAGCGATTAGCCATGGCTGGACCTCCAACGGCTGGGTAACCGTGTTTATCGTTATCATGACCGCGGATACTTTACATTTCTTATTGGGTCGTATTATTCTAAACGATATCTGGCGGCAACCGATCAGCTTTCAAAGAAGTTTGATCATGACGTTTGTTAACTATGCTGAGATATGCCTGTGTTTTGCCGCCATCTATTACTACTGGGATCATGCTTATTCGATAAATGGCTACCACGTGTTTTCGGTAAACGATAAATTGGCCAAATTTCAAGATCATCTGCCGCCGGTTACTTATATCTATTTTAGTTTTGTGACCGCGGCGACTATCGGTTATGGTGATATTTCACCGTTTGATCCTTTTGTTCAGTCAGTAGTGAATGCGCAGATCATTATCAGCTTGTTTATGGTCGTTGTCATCATTGCCAGCCTGGCGAGTAAATTGCAGGATGACACGTTCTATAACAAGGAAGAAAAGAAAAAAGAAAAAGAAGAAGCGGAGAAAGCAAAGGCAAAAGCTCAAGGTTAAACCTGAGGCGGAAATAAGGCCGCATGTATTTCTTCCGGTACGGCTATGTGTATGGGGTCGGTTGGCAACCAGTTTAGTTGATGCGGATCGCGCAAGGGATCAATACATTCCATATGGTTGTTGATATACATGTGCGGCGCGTTTTTATGCAGCCGTTGGGTAATGGTACTTTCCAATGTTAAATGCTGTTCTACGGTTGATGGTGGCAATACGAGGTTCCAGCCTTTATATTCTGTTTGAACACTGGGATAGCTGACGCCATTGATGTCCGGATGTCGTAATACCGCGTTGGTATAAGCTGCCGATATTTTATAATCGTGGTGCGTTCGTTTAGGCCGGGCGAATTGCCCGCTGATAAATACCAGGAACTTGCGCAAAAACGCTTCATCGCCTAAGCCGTGGGCTGCTAGTAAAGCTACTTGATTATGGAAAGCTCTTTCGGTATCCGGGCTGGCGGCAATGGCACCCGGCGAGAAAACCATTTCTACTACCTGTAACTCTTGCGTCGTCCGCCAGCGGCTGACGGTGTACAGTTCGCCTTCCAGATTAATACCGGCGGGGTCTTGATAGAGAGTCGAGGTTTCCGCGAGCGCGGTAATGCGTTGCTCCGGTATTTCCGTTGTTTCTATGGCGCCATAAAACATCGGCTGGTGCGGGCAGTTGCCGCGGCCAAATTCGGTTAGCCTTTCGCGGATGACCTGTTCGTTTTTGATGTAGGTCAGTTCATCCACGCTGGTAAACAGGTTTTCGCCAATGTTTGGTCGCACGCGATCGATAAGGGCGCCCCGGAATAATCTAGCCACCGGAATAGGAATGCGGCGTATTCCATGCTGTAATAAGTACATAATTTCGTCGTAGGCCACAGTTTCTAAATGTGTCGCACGTTCTTCCAGTGTTTGCAGGGCTTCTTGTGGGGTCATTAAATTTCTCGATTGATCCTAAGGTACAAATTTGAGCGACCAGCGTGTCATGCGCCCTGTTTTATTGTCAGCGGCGTAGTAATTCCCGTCAGGCATGATCATAGTCTGACACTTATCGGTCAATAACCGTAAATGCTTTTGTCCGGAAATATAAACTAAGCCCGTAGCTAATAAGGATCGGATCAGTTCGTCAATGTTTACTTCGCTGTCGCTAGGGAAACCCAACACCTGACGGATCTTATTTAGCTTCAATACGGTATGCGCACATAGATAATTGATGATATGGAACTGGTTAAAGTTCAATAAGACCGGCGACCAATCCATGTGCGTATTATCCGCATTTCCAAGCGTAGCCTGGCGCAAATGCGTGTAGTGATAATTCCAGCCGCGTTGTCCGGCTACCCAAACGGTATTTGCAGTCAAATAACGCGTGACACCTGCCAATTGAAGGTCTTCTCCGAATATGTCCGAAGACAGGCCGTAACGGTAAGTTAACCGTGTCCAAACGATTTCCAGCAGGGCCAGATAGGGATTGCCGCGTGCGGACGTATAAAAATCCCAGTCGGCCCCATCCAATGGCGCAACGAAAGGCAGTCCGTTATTTTTGATCAATATAAATTCATCATTGACGATCAGGTTGGGAAAGTTCAGCGGCCCAAAGCCGGGTATTAATTCTTGAGGGGTGCTTCGTTGTTTGGCCAGGAAATTATAAAAAGAATCCCGCAGTCCTTTCTCAGTTTGAAAGCCATTAAACGCGAATAAAATACGGGCAGGTAAGATAGCTTCCCATTTGAGTATCTCATAAAGCCCCTCAGCGGTACTGTTTTCAAACGTCTTGCGGATTTTGCCGTTTACGGCCGTACTTTGCCGACATATCGAACGATAGGCGTCGTTGAACATGTCAGCTTGGTATTGCTGGACGCCCTCCGGCGCGATTTCGTAAACACTGTATAAGTTCATATAACCGTCCTCCAGTTGCTGAAGGTTCAGCGTTTTTTTTATTTGAATAACGGCGATGACTTGCTCAAATTTCACATCAAAGCGGTCCGTCAGCGGGATAGGTTCACCTTCGCCTTCGATGATCATCAAATCAAGTTCTTTGCTGCGCTTGCCGTCCTTGTCTTTGATGAAGGAGCGGCTGATCACATTAATATTGTAACCTGTGAAGATCGCTTTTTCCAAAAGGTTGCCCGCTATGCGTTCATACATTTCGCCTATGGTCACGCGATGAGTGATGCCTTGAGCTTCGGCTACTTTTTCTTGTTCTTGCTGAAGTTGATATAAAAAGTCAGCGACGGTGTTGATCATTTGGATAAGGTTTTCATCAAAATTAAAATATTTTAAACTTTATTTTTACCCCTTGTACCTAATCCCTTTTTCACAATCGTCTTTGTTCTGAAATGGAGAAAAAAGACATTACCGGATTATTGGATAAAGTCAAGGCTGGCACGGCTACGCCGGCTGAAGAAACCGCGGTGAAACGCTGGTTGCATGAGTTGAACCAGCAGGGTGCCTCGGGCTTATCTGATGAGGATTTAAAGCAGGGTAGGGTGGCGATGTGGCAGGCGATCAAGGCTGCGCAGGGTACGAAAACCCGGCCAATGTGGTATCGCATCGCGGCAGCGGCATCCATAGTAGTATTCCTGTCGGCAGGCGGCTATTTCTTACTGCGGAAGGAAAAAGCGCCGCAACAAGTAGCAGCACTCCAAAAGGTCGATGTCCTACCCGGTAATCAATCTGCGGTACTCCAATTATCCAATGGTCAACAAATCGCTCTAAACAGCGCCAAAACAGGCGCTATTGCCACGCAGGGCAATACCAATATCATTAAGACCGCGGATAATAAAGTGATGTATGAAGCCGGCGCGCCAAGCACCGAATTAGTGTACAATACGGTTACCACCAAACGCGGGAATTTCTATCCATTAACCCTTTCCGACGGTACCGTCGCTATTCTCGATGCGGGTTCATCGATCAAATATCCCGTGAATTTCATCGGCAATGAAAGGCGCGTGGAGATCACGGGCCAGGTTTATTTTGAGGTAAAACACAATGCTAAAATGCCTTTTAGGGTAAGCGTAAAAGGACAGACGATCGAGGATATTGGTACAGCGTTCAATGTGAATGCCTATGAGGATGAGCCGAATATCAAGACGACGCTGATTGAAGGCAGCGTGAAAATTAACCAGGCGACTTTAACACCGGGACAACAAGCTATCATAACGAACAACCAGATCAAAGTCAAAGCAGTCAATACTGATCAGGCGATTGCCTGGAAGAACGGGCTGTTCAATTTCGAGGGGATGAAACTCGAAGAGGCGATGCGCCAAATTTCGCGCTGGTATGACGTGGAGGTGGAATACCCCGATGGGACACCGAAGACGGTGTTCCATGGGGAGATGCACCGCAATGTCAATGCCTCACAGGTATTGGAAGTACTGAAATTTTTTAAAGTTAATTTTCAAATCGTACAAGGATCTGACGGGAAGAAGATCCTGGTGAAACCATAAAGAACCTAATATTGATTAACCCTTAACCCCCATGACCATGAAAAAATATTTACGCATTTAGCAGTATGAGCAGGGTACCGGCATAAAAAAGCCGCAGCGTGGTTCGAAGCATGCTACGGCAAATGTCCGGGTTAACCCTTTCCCAAGGAAAAAGATAGTTGACACTAGTATTAACCCAAAACTTTACAAAAGTAATGAATTTTACTGCTATTGGCGTATACGCGAGATCGCGTGCGCCGCAAATTTATAAGGTTATGAAATTAACGACATTTTTGTTGGTCATAGCCCTTGTCCAGGCCAGTGCGGCCGGTTTTGCTCAGAAGATCAGTTTGAATGAGCGGGACGCACCCTTAGAAAAGGTCCTTGGTGCTATTAAGCAACAATCCGGTTATGTTTTTTTGTTTACGGATCCGGCTTTGAAAGAGGAGCGGATCACGGTGCGGGTCGCCGGGGCTTCGATTGAGGAGGCTTTGAAAGCGGCTTTTGATCAGACGGCTATTGATTATAAGGTCGTGGGCAACAATATTTTATTGAAAAAAGCAGAAAAGAGTGAACCGAGTTTTATCGACCAGGCCCGGGCTTTTTTTGCGCAGGTAACCGTAACCGGAAAAGTAACCGATGAAACCGGACAGGCGTTGCCCGGTGTCACAGTTAAGTTAAAAGATTCTAACAATGGTGTAGTTACTGATAAAGACGGCGTCTTTGTTATCACTGTGGCTTACAACAATTCCATTCTGGTATTTAGCTCTATTGGGTTTGAAACCCGGGAAATTTCGGCAGGTGATTTTTTGACCAAAGCAACCATTACCCTTAAAGCTACGACTACCAATCTTCAAGAGGTTGTGGTGAGTAAAGGTTATTATTCGGTAAAGCAGGAATTGAACACAGGTAACGTTAGTCGGGTGACCGCAGCGGATATCCAAAAGCAACCGGTAAGCGATCCGATCCTTGCCCTGGAAGGAAGAGTTCCGGGCGTATACATCTCCCAAACCTCAGGTATCCCGGGAGCGGGCTACACCGTTATGATACGCGGGCGAAATAGTATCGCACAAGGCAATAATCCTCTTTACATTGTTGATGGTGTGCCATTTCTCGCGACTAGTTTAACCAACACCAATATTGGTGGTGGGGCTGTTGGTTTTGGTGCTTCTCAGGGAACCGGCATGAGCCCATTTAACAGCTTAAACTCCTCGGATATAGAAAGCATAGAGGTGTTGAAAGATGCGGATGCGACGGCAATTTACGGTTCCAGGGGAGCTAATGGCGTCATTCTAATCACCACCAAAAAAGGAAGAGCAGGAATCACCAAATTTGATGTAAATGTTTACAGTGGTGCAGGACAAATTACCCGACAGTTACCGTTCCTGAATACGCAGCAATATTTGGCAGTGCGGCATAAGGCTTTTGCAAACGACGGCGTTGCCATTAAACCTACAGATTATGACATTAACGGTGTATGGGACACAACCCGCTATACCAACTGGCAGAAGGAACTGATCGGCGGGACAGCGAAATTCACCAATGCACAGGCATCACTGTCCGGGGGAAGTGTGAACACCCAATTCCTGATCTCGGGTGGTTATAGCCGGCAGACCACAGTTTACCCGGGAGATTTTGAAGACCGGAAGGCTTCACTTCACATCAACCTGAACCATGCTTCCGCAGATCAGCGGTTCCACGCGGTCTTCTCGGCTCAATATTTAAATGACTACAGTGTATTGCCTTCATCTGATCTGGCAGGAAGTATCAATTTAGCGCCTGATGCTCCGCCAATTTATGACGCGAACGGTAACCTTAATTGGCAAAATAACACGTGGTCGAATCCCTTGGCGCCGATGCTGCAGACCAGCAAAGCGGTAACCGATAATCTGGGGGGCAATTTAAATTTAAGTTACCAGGTTTTACCCGGGCTACAAATCAAGAGTAGCTTTGGCTATACCCACCTGCAGTTAAACCAGGATAATGTCCAGCCTTTAACTTCGGTGGCCCCGCCAAATAATACCAACCCTCTCTTAAGAAACCACCAGTTTGCCAAATCCGATTTTAACACCTGGATCATCGAGCCACAGCTCAATTACTCCCGCAAAATTAGCAAAGGGACACTCGATTTACTAGTAGGGTCAACTTTTCAAGGCAATAAACAAAGTTCACTGGGACTATATGCCTATAATTTTGCTTCAGATGATGCATTAAGCAACATCGCTGCAGCTTCCAACATAATTATTCGAGGTAATAGTATCACTCAGTATAATTATAATGCCCTTTATGGCCGTGTAAGTTATAATTGGGAGGAGAAATACGTGGTCAATGCGACTGCAAGAAGAGACGGCAGCAGCCGTTTTGGGCCGAACAACCAGTTCGGAAATTTTGCTTCTGCAGGAGCGGCCTGGATTTTTTCAAAAGAGCAGTTCATAAGCAAAAACCTGCCCTTCTTGAGCTTTGGTAAGCTGCGTGCAAGTTATGGTTCCAGCGGAAACGACCAGATCACGGATTATCAATATTTAAGTACTTATGCTACTTATAACGGTACAGGCGGAACCTATCAGTCAGCCTCTACGCTGTATCCCACCTCGATCGCGAATTCTTATTTTGGATGGGAAAGTGTGAAAAAATTGGAAGGCGGCATCGAACTTGGATTTCTAAAAGACCGCGTATTCATCAGTGCAAGCTATTACCGCAACCGGACGGGTAATCAATTAGTCGGTCAGCCATTGCCGTCCACTGCCGGCTTCACCCGTATTGTCAGCAACCTGCCGGCGGTGGTACAAAACACGGGGGTTGAATTGCTGGTCAACGGAGCTATCATCCAAAACAAATCATTTAAATGGAGCAGCTCTGTCAATCTTACAATACCACGTAATAAATTGGTCTCATTCCCCGGTTTGTCTTCAAATCTTAGCTACAGTTCTTTGTATATGGTTGGCCAGCCTTTATTCATTATACCATCGTACAAATATACCGGCATCGATTCGCAAACCGGCTTGTATACGTTCCAGGACGTAAACAAAGATGGAGCCATCAATAACAGCGATAAGCAGTTCTTACCAAGCGCTGTTGTTACGCAAAAATATTACGGTGGATTTGAAAATACTTTTTCCTACCACGGTATTGACCTGTCTTTCCTCGTGCAATTCGTGAAACAAACCGGACGACGGTCTAGTCAGTTTTTGATTCCAGGCAATTTTAATGCAAATCCGCTTTCATATGCTTTGGACGCATGGCAAAAGCCGGGAGACATTGCAGAATATCAAAAATATACTCAGGGATCGACGCCAGCGCTGATTGCCAGAGCTAATTTGTTATCAAGCGATTATATGATTACAGATGCGTCTTTTATCCGTTTAAAAAATATTTCACTTGCCTATAGCATGCCACAGAATTGGCTAAAAAAAGCTCACTTGCAAAATTTACGGGTGTACTTGCAATGTCAGAACCTATTTACGATTACCAGATACCAGGGTTTTGACCCGGAAACGCAGGGCTTGAGTCTGCCGCCATTGAAAATGATCACTGCAGGCATCCAACTAACCTTATAATTTTTTAACAATCAACTTCAAATCGAATTGTATGACTTTCAATTATAAATATAACCGATGCCTGCCATTGTTCGTGGTAGCGCTTGCTGTTTTTGCGAGTTGCAGGAAACAGGTAGAATTGGGCCCACCTGTTACTTTAGTGACCGCTTCCAACGTTTTCCGTAACGATAATTTCGCAATCGGGGCACAATTAAGTTTGTATTCACAAATGCAAGCACAAAATTATCCGTACTATTTACACAGAAACACCGGCTTGTCGTCAGATGAACTCACTACCTATTCTACTAATCAAAATGATAAGAATTTGTATCTAAATTCTTTGATTGCAACTACGGATGCTCAAGACGCGAGTATCAACACCTGGTCACCAACCTACAATTATATTTACCAAGCCAATTCCATCATTGAGGGATTGCAAACTTACAGCGGTGTAAGCGAGAAGGTTAAAAATCAGTTAAGCGGCGAGTCCTATTTTTTAAGGGGCCTTTATTACTTTAACCTGGTCAATTTATATGGCGATGTTCCTTTAATTACTTCCACCGATTACAAGGTGAACAGTGTGATGCCCAGAACGGCAAAAGATGCGGTCTATCGTCAAATCGTTAACGACATTAAGAAAGCCGCGAGCTTACTCAGCAGTACTTATGTTGATGCCGCGAATGGCCCCACTACAGAAAGAGTACGTCCAACCACCTGGGCCGCCGCTGCTTTACTGGCAAGGACCTATTTGTATATGGGTAAGCCCGATAGCGCGGAAATACAGGCCAATATCGTTATAGGCAATACCTCGCAATTTTCCCTGCTTACTGATCTGAACAAAGTGTTTTTAAAAAACAGTTCAGAGGCTATCTGGCAACTGGCATTACCTGGTGCCAGTTTTTATACAAACGATGGTTATATTTTTATTTTAACAGCTAGCCCTGTAAATGCTTCTTTGAATAACCTCGCACTTAATGCACAATTACTTAGTGTTTTTGAAGCCAATGACCAGCGCAAAGCAAACTGGGTCAAAGCTTTCACTTCCGGAACCAGTACCTGGTATTATGCTTTTAAATATAAAGACAATAATAAGGCCACTTCAGTGAACGAATACACGATGATGCTCAGGCTGGCGGAGCAATATCTGATCCGGTCAGAGGCGCGCCTCCAACAAGGAAATACAGCTGGTTGCCTGGCCGATCTAAACGTGATCCGGCGTCGGGCCGGTCTTGCCGATTATTCCGGACAGACGGATCAGGCTTCCTTACTTAATGCCATCGCACATGAGCGCCAGGTAGAGTTATTCACCGAAGGTGATCGTTGGTTCAATTTAAAAAGAACTGGAACAATCGATGCCGTGATGGGTGGGCCCGCCGGCGCTTGCAAGGCCAAGGGAGGAACCTGGGACAGCCATAGCCAACTATATCCCATCCCCGTAAGCGATATACAAGTTAACAACAACATTATTCAAAATAAAGGCTATTAACCATGCAACGTGTTTTATTATTTTCATTCGCTTTTATAAACTTCTGCAGTAATATATTTGGACAGTCTGTTCCTGTGCGTGATCTCCCAGGGGAGCCGATTATTGGCAAACCCTGCCCTGAATTTCATTTCAACCAGGTGGATTTTTACTCCAAAAAAGCCGTCTCACTTAGTGACTTCAAAGGTAAATGGCTGATCCTGGATTTCTGGAGTAAAGATTGTTCGAGTTGTATAGCAAGTTTTCCGTCGATAAACAGGGAACAGCAACAATTAAAAGATAGCGTTCAGTTCTTAATGGTTACCTACGACGATGTAAAGCATGTCAATCGGACCATGTATGCGAGTTTTAAAAAAAAACTTAACCTGCAAATGCCATGCGCATTTGACGACGCGGATTCAACATTGTTTAGAGAATTTAATGTAGGACTGTTGCCGCATAATATTGTTGTGGATCCCAAGGGTATTGTTCGGGTAATAACATCTAAACTGCTAGGGGAAAAATTAAAGGCATTTATGGCCGGAAAGCCAGTTTCTTTTCCAACACCCAGTTATCTGAATGATAAAAATATAACTGGTGAAGAAAAATTTCAATATAACCGTAATTTGCCCTATCTCGTGAATGGTAACGGCGGCATAGATGGCACATTTTCATTCAGGTCGATGTTAACGATGGCTTCTGCTAAGACGCCTTCCAGCGAAATTGTTGACTACAAGAAGGGGCGGCTTGAAATGCTAGGATATCCGCTGACCTATTTATATGCTCAAGCTTACTTTGGTAAGTACCTGAGGGGCTTAAACGATTCGCTATTGAATGACACTTGGTTGACGCCCGTGTTGAAACTCAAAGACACCAGCATTTTCCAATATGATTTTGCAGGAAATAAAAATTTATTCTGTTATAGTTTGGTCGTACCGAATTCACACGCTTCAAAAGAGTCTATATTAAATCGGATGCAAGCTGACCTCCGTAGTTATTTTGGTTATGAAGCAACGATAGAAAAGCGAAAAATGCCTTATTGGAGACTAATTGCTACGGCTAAGGCAAAAAGCGAACTCAAAACGAAAGGCGGTCCGAGTAAGCTTTCCGATAATGGTAAGCCGTGGCAACAAATCTCTATGCGCAACCAACCGATGTCATATTTAGTGAAAATTGTGGGCATGTATTCAGGGGTTGTCGAGAGAGATGGCATACCTGTCATTGATGAAACAGGAATTGCTGGAAATATCGATATGGACATTGATTGGGCTACAGATTTTGCTGCGGTGAAAGAGGAGCTTAACCGTCATGGATTGGATCTTGTGTCAGGTGAAAAGGAAATGAAAACGTTGGTGTTAAGAGACGCAATTAACTTGGAGCCATGAGATTAATACATATGTTGGGTAAGGGAACTAAGGACTGTCTTTCGTTCCTCTTATTATTAACGTTTTTTGTTGTACACGGGCAACCATCTATATCTACTTCGACGGCCGATAATGTTTTTATTGATATTCTTAGTAAGAAAGAAGGTGGCCAAAAGGGATTGTTTACTATTCACAAGAATAATGACAAATGGTATTTTGAAATACCTGATTCTATCTTGGGCAGGCCAATATTGTTAAATACCCGGTTTGTTAAAACACCTTCCGGAGGAGGGTATGGAAACTCCCTGGCAAGTAGCCGCATAATTTACTGGGAGAAAGGAGCCGGCAGGATGTTGTACCTGAAAATCATGACAATTTCAAATGTTACAAAAGATAGCACACAGGCGATTGCACGCGCCGTTGCCAGTTCTAATGTAACACCCATTGCAGCTGCCTTCGAGGTTAAAGCCCGGGATAACCTGTCTAATACGTCCGGAAACAGCCTTGTTGAGGTGACCGATTTATTCAAGGGAGATAATCCGATAACGGGCTTGGACAATGCTGCTAAACGAAGGTTAAATATAGCCGGATTTGCGTCAGACCGTAGTTATATTGAAACTATTTCAACCTATCATTTCAATACCGAGGTGCGAACCATAAAAACATTTACCATAGCCTCAGGATCTCCGGGAACTGCAACAATGTCGGGTGCGGAAGCCGCTGGCGCTGTGACGTTTGAACTAGAGAACTCTTTTTTGTTGCTTCCTAAGGTTCCAATGCGTAAGCGGCTTTTCGATCCGCGGGTAGGTTACTATTCGGCAAGCAGCACCATTTATGCTGACAGCCAGCAACGCGTAGAAAAATCAAAATTTATCTACCGTTGGCGTCTGGAACCCCGCGATGAGGATTTCGGAAAATGGAAACGCGGCGAACTGGTCGAACCTAAAAAGCCGATCGTTTATTACGTCGACCCCGCAACACCAAAACAATGGAGGCCATATATCATCGCGGGCATTAATGCCTGGCAAAGGGCATTTGAAAAAATCGGTTTTAGAAACGCTATTATTGGTAAAGAATGGCCTGCGTCCGATACCACCATGAGCCTGGAGGACGCAAGGTATTCGATCATTAGTTATCTTGCAGGTGATGAAGGAGCAGGCGCTTACCTCGAAGGACCCTTTATAGCGGATCCGCGCACCGGAGAAATATTGCAGAGCCGTATTCTTTTCTCCCACGGCTTTATGAAATGGCTCCACGACAAATGTATGATACAGGCGTCGATGTCTGATCCGCGGGCAAGATTAATGCGATTTGATGAAAATTTGATGGGTGAGCTTATTACATGGGTTATTTCTCATGAAGTTGGTCATGGCTTGGGCTTGCGGCATAACTTTCTTAGTAGCAGCCAGACGCCTGTAGAAATGCTTCGCAACCGAGCTTGGCTGGAAACGCATGGCCATACCGCTTCCATCATGGATTATTCACGTTTTAATTATGTTGCACAGCCGGAGGATCATATTTCAGCTAACGGGTTATTTGGTAAGATAGGCGATTATGATAACTGGGCCATCCGTTGGGGTTATTTCCCAATCTTAAATAGCTTGAATGAATCCGAAGATCAGCATATCCTAAACCGTTGGGTAACAGATAGCCTGAAGACGAATGCCAGACTCCGCTATGGCCCCGACTTTGTTGACGGAAACCCCAACCTTGATCCACGTGCTCAAAGCGAAGACCTGGGAGATGATGCTATTTCAGCAAGCGAATATGGTATAAGAAATTTAAAAAGGATACTGAAGAGCCTCCCGGAATGGACCCAGGAAGAAGCGGGTCAATATAACTACCTGACGGAAATGTACATGCAATTGTTGGATCAGTTCGGGTTGTATATGGATCACGTTTTTAGAACTGTCGGTGGGATAAAAACGACCTTTGAAACCGCAACCCCCGGTGGAGGTACGTATCAAATAGTGCCTAAAAAAAAGCAACAAAGGGCCGTCGCATTCTTAAACGCACAGTTGTTCACGACTCCATCATGGCTATTAAATAAGAGTATATTAAATAAAATTGGCTATCCGGGCGGGTTTGCAGCTGTTACCGAAATTCAATCCAACAAACTCAAACTGCTTTTGGACCCGGGTTATTTATATCGAATAGAAGCATGTGAAATCCGTTACGGGAAAAAGGCCTATACGGTAGTTGAACTGTTGTCCGATTTGAAAGAAGGTATTTGGAGCGAACTGGTAACCGGACAAGCTATTGATCCTTACCGGCGGAATATCCAAAAAAAATATATTGATGCGCTGAGCCTTTTAATTAAAGAACGTCCATCGGGAGGCATTAGCGCCAGCTCGCCGACACTTATAAATCAATTTAACATCTGGGACACCGATGTGCCTTCTATTGTTCGAAATGAATTGAAGATGCTCCAGGGTGAAATTTCACGCGCAACGGTCAAGCAGAAGGATCAATTAAGTAGATATCACCTTAGGGACGTTTTAGTGCGTATCAAAAACGTATTGGGTCCTATTCAATCCATTAAATAATAAAGTAAATGCTTATATGAGGAAATTTTTTTCAATTATGGTCTTGATTTGCTCGGCAGCTTCTTTTTCAGGCACAGCTTATGCACAATCAAGGCACGTCATCCTGATTTCGATCGACGGTTTCCGTCCGGCGATGTACCTGGATAAAAACTGGCCCACGCCCAACCTGCAAATACTGATGAAGCAGGGCACCTACGTTGACCATAACCTGTCGGTATTCCCGGCCTATACCCACCCGGCACATGCAGCGATGATCACCGGCTCCATGCCCGCCAGGAGCAAGATCACCTATAATCAGCCAGTGAATGACCGCAGTGGCAACTGGAACTGGTATTATAAGCAGATCAAGGTACCGACTATTTTTGAAGCCTTAAAAAAAGCCGGTATGACCACCGCAGCAGTCATGTGGCCGAATACGGTAGATGGAGATATCAACTGGAATGTATCAGAAATATGGGACAAGGACCATCCATCGGATAGGGCAACCGTGGTGCGCCAGCATGCGAGGCCAATAGGTATTTATGAAGAACTGGAACAAAACGCTACGGGTAAACTGGATAGCACCAGCCAGAATGACGAACTGTTTACTCTGGATGAGAATACTGGCCGGATGGCCGCTTATATCTTTAAGAAATACAAACCCAACTTAATGGCGCTGCATTTCGCCTGCGTAGATGGCGCAGAACATGAATATGGCCTGAATGCTGATAGCGTAAGGCTCGCGGTAGCCGCCAATGACCGGGCCATCGGCGGTATCCTGCAGGCCATTCAGCAAAGTGGATTAAAAGACAGTACCACCATCCTGATCACCGGTGACCATGGCTTCAGCGATTACCACCAAGTGATGCGGCCGAACCGGCTGATCAAAAACGTACCCGCAACTTTCATCGCAGCAGGCGGCTCCTGCTTTTTGTACCGGTATAGTAATACCAAAAGTACTGATGAAGCAAGTATCATTAAAGCGGTAACCGACAGCCTGAATTATCTGCCCAAGGATATCCGTTCCCTATTTCGAATTGTCGACCGCAAGGAACTGGATAAAATGGGTGCCGACAGTTCAGCCTTACTGGCGCTGACAGCAGTACCCGGCACGGTATTCAGCGGTTCCACAGGAGCCGCTCAAACGGTCAACCATGGACCAGGTACCCTGATCCAACAACTCCAATACGAGGGACTCATCGTGCCATCAACAGGCGGTCATCATGGATATGACCCGAATATCCCGGAAATGTGGACGGGCTTTATCGCCGCCGGAGCAGGCATTAAGAAAGGGGGCCATATCCCGGAAATGCGGGTGGTGGATATCTCGCCGCTGATCGCGAAACTATTAAACATTGATTTTAAAACGCCCGACAGCCGTTTTCCTCAAGACATAATTATCAAATAATACAAACCTATATGCCGAAGAACCACACTATCGAATTATTAACGAATGGTCAAAAGACAAAGTTTCCAAAGCATTTTGACTTTCGAAATACAACTCTTGACGTCATAGCATTTTTATTTATTTTTCTTTTCGTTTATGCTGCAATCAGTAAACTAATTGATTTTCAGCAGTTCGAGGTGCAATTGGATAAATCTCCGGTATTAACAGGCCTGTCACGACCAGTAAAATGGTTGGTCCCAGGGGTGGAATTACTGATTTCTATGTTGCTGGTGTTTTCCAAAAGGCGGCTTCTAGGTTTCTATGCCGCATTTTCAATGATGGTAATGTTTACGGCTTATATCATTATCATACTGAATTTCAGCAGCTATATACCCTGCTCCTGTGGCGGTATACTCGAAAGTATGAACTGGCATCAGCATTTATGGTTCAATCTATGCTTTGTCGGCTTAGGTGTGTTGTCAATATTGATCTATCCATCGAATAAGAAATTATTGCAATAATGAGGTGTATGCTGAAAAACCTGCAAAGAGTAAGCAAAAATATTTTTTTGATAAAATTATGAAAATCAAAAAGTTAGTAATGAGTAGTGCTATTGCGCTTGCCGTGGTATGTTCATTTGCGTTCAAATCGGCCAAACAAAGTAATGTTAATGCGTCGTATCATCCTGTTTATCTACCATGGACATGTGCAAATGGATTCCAAGTTGGCGATAATTGTGCCATAGATCACACCGGCGCACAGTGTACAATAATTGACTGGAATTCCAATACTTATGTTCCGGCTTATCTGGATAATGGCCCACAGGATGTATGTGTGAGGCCCTTATATGACTGGTTTTAAAATGAAGCATCCGGTTTAATTACCGGATGCTTAACAAAAAAAAAATGAGACGAAGACTAATAACATTGGCATTTTCCTTTACATTAAGCGTTCTGGTGGTAGTTGCATTAGCAATGATTTCCAAATGGCGAACCGAGCAACCTAATGCATTTTTTAGAAAGTACCGTCCCCTTCAATTAGTGGGCACCGGTTTTATAAGATTAAATTCTGGAAATTGGACATTTGCAGGAGGAGATTCTATTACAGCCATTTTAAATGACCGTAAGGTTCCTAATAAATTACTTTTTGCTAAAATAACCGATAAAGACACTATTTCCAAAACAATAACCGGTTGTGACACTGTAAGATTATACAGGGGTTTTTTTGTCCATATAAATCCATCGGGTGTTTTCCTTTTTGACGGGCAGAAACCGTCAATTATAACAGGCGATAAATCAAATCTTAGGTTAAACAATATTCATCGGAGCCCATATTTCACTGCTGCGCTTCCGCTTTCATCCGGTTCTTTTATTTTACGGGAAGTAAAGGGAGACAGACAAAATTACTTAGTGAAATTATTGAATGACCAGGTGGTATCTAACTACAGATTAAGCGAGTCAAAAGCAAGTTATTTTTCCTCCGATGGAGAATTATCAGCCGATCCTACGGGCAGATTATTTTATACCTTTTTCTATCGTAACCAGTTCCTATCCCTTGATTCTAACTTACATATCCTATACAAGGGCAAGACGATCGATACAGTAGGTCATCCGACCATTAAGGATGCGACTATTACATCGAAAAATGAAATAACCCTTGCAACTCCTCCGGTTTTTGTAAATAAAAATAGTGCCACAAATGGCAAGTATTTATTTATCAACTCAGGATTAAAAGCAGACAACGATGCTGACGAAGCTTTTAATACAAATGCTGTGATCGACGTTTATCTGGCAAAGAATGGGCATTACTTTGATAGTTTTTATTTGCCCTTGTTTAAGAATAGCAAGCTAAGGGAGTTTAGAGTATTTGGCAACAGGCTTTTGGTTTTATATCCTGACTGTCTGTATTTCTACAAACTTAATTTTTGAACATAGTTCTAATAAAATATCAATGATGGAAATGGAACGAACGTGGTCAAGTATGAGGGTTGGTTTGTGCGGTCATTTGGCGGCCACGATGGTCATGATTTAAATATCGTAGGAATGCGGTAGTCGACCTTTCACCGCCGCTGATTACAAACCATTAGGTATCGAATTTAAAACATTTGACGGGTATTTGGTCGAAGATATATTAACCACAAATTGAAGTAAGAAAATGAAAAGAATAATAAGACTAATCATCGGATGCCTGTTCGTCATGACTAGCTATAGTGCCCGAGCACAGATTCAGAATGACCCCAGCCACTGGGCCTATGGTATAAAGAAACTGACAGGCAATCGTTATGAAGTGCATCTGCAATGTACACTGGATGAAGAATGGCATATTTATGCACAAAAGCAGGGGCCCGGTTTCATCGGTACAGCGACAAAGATCATTTTTAACAAGCAGCCTGGTTTAACACTGATCGGCAGGCCGCTGGAAAAAGGCAAGAAGGACACCTATGTGGTCAAAGAAGTCGATATCAAAAACTATGAGTACAGTGGTAGGGTCGATTTTGTACAACTCGTCTCCATAAAGCCGGGCACCAAAGAAATAAAAGGCAAGGTCATCTACCAGACCTGTACGCATGAGCACTGCTTACCGCAAACCAGTTTAGATTTTACGATACCGATCACGAACTAGTCATACATTTTAAGATGAAAAATAAGGGCTTTTTAAGCAAAGCCGGGCCACGCCTTTGCTTGTTGTTTTTATTGCCGATTGCTTCTTGCTCGGTATGGCGGAAGGAGGGATCTGTAGCTACCGCCGTGAACTACCGGGTTACGGTAGTCGCCCAACCGGGCGAAAATGCGGCTGTGCAGTTGGCTGATCTGGCCGCGAATGGCATTGTGTTCTTGAGTACAGAACCCTCGGTCACGACGGGATTGAACAATGGGCCGGAACTACAGATAGTTCATGTACGCCTGATCAGTGAGAGCCAGCGCGATAAGTTGCCGGCTGCGTTGAACACTGCTGGCTTGATGGTGAGGACGATCGAAAGGGAAGAATGATGCAGGAGCGGAAACTGGATGCGATCGACCCGCGGATACTGAAGCGGGTCAGCAGGATAGTGAACGTTGAACATACGGCCAGCAGCTTTGTCCTTGCGGAAAGTAAAAGTCACGCGCCGCTGCACTTGCAGACGTTATGAGCAAGCTAGCTGTCCAAAGCGAGCAAAAAGAATGAAGTAGAAATAAGAAATACAACGAAACGATGATCTCCAAAATTTAAGCATGGCAATCCAACAAAAGATACTGGTCACCGGCGCCTGCGGGCAGCTGGGTACTGAGCTGGTCGAAGCTTTGCGTAGAAAATATGGCTGGAAAAATGTGATCAGCGCGGATGTGCACCCGGCAACGGATACCTCGGGACTATATGTGCGGCTGGATGTGCTGAACAAAAAAAAGCTGGCTTACCTGGTACAGCACCGCGGAATCAAGCAGATCTTCCACCTTGCAGCCGTGCTGTCGGCCACGGGTGAACAAAACCCGCAGAAAGCCTGGGAGATCAATATGCAGGGCTTGCTGAACGTGCTGGAAGTGTCTAAGGATAGTAAAGTGCAGAAAATATTCTGGCCGAGCAGTATCGCCGTATTTGATGCCAAGGGGGAGGTGAATCCATCGACGGTGTACGGGATTTCCAAAGCAGCAGGGGAACAATGGTGCCGGTATTATTTTGAGCGGCACGGGCTGGATGTACGGAGTTTGCGTTACCCCGGGCTGATCAGTCACAAGACCAAGCCTGGTGGCGGCACGACTGATTATTCGGTGGAAATATTTCAGGAGGCGGTCAGGTCGGGCAAATATGCCTGCTTTTTGAAAGAGCATACGACGCTGCCGATGATGTATATGCCGGACGCGGTACGGGCAACTTTGGAGTTAATGGATGCACCGAAGGAAAATATTACGGTCAGGACGTCTTACAGCCTGGCGGCTATGAGTTTTTCGCCGCGCGACCTGGCTGCGCATATCCGGTCGCATCTGCCCGGTTTCGAGCTGGAATGTTACCCGGATTTCCGTCAGGAAATCGCGGAAAGCTGGCCCATGATCGTCAGCGATTATCGTGCGCGCCGTGACTGGGGCTGGCAGGAAGCCTATGATATTTCCCGAATGACAGAAGATATGTTGGCGCATTTAATGCAGAAAGAGCTATGCTGAAGGAAAACAAACAAAAGCTGGCTAACCTTTGGCAAATGGTCGGCAACAGCAAGCTGATCGAAGTGCGTTACAGCTACCGTGGCGGACCGTTGCAACGCATTCTGGTTAAGTGCGAACAAGGCCATTTGACTGGCAGTATTAAGGACCGGATGGCCCTGTATATTTTAGAAAAAGCTTATGAATTGGGCCAGATAGAGCCGGGTGACCTGATCGTGGAAGCCACGAGCGGCAATACCGGCATTGCTTTAGCAGCTATTGGTACCAAACTGGGACATCCGGTGCGCATCATTATGCCGGACTGGATGAGCCGAGAACGGATCGATATCCTGAAGGCCTATGGTGCGGAAGTGCAATTGGTCAGTAAAGCGGAAGGCGGATTCTTGGGCAGTATCAAGCGGGCCGAGGCAATGAGTTTTCATGACCGCGTTTTCCTGCCCCGGCAGTTCCAGAACAAATACAATGTCGAGGCACATGCAAGGACGACGGGCCGGGAACTGGACCGGCAGTTATTGTTACTCAAATTAAAGCCGGATGCCTTTATAGCCGGTGTGGGTACGGGCGGTACGATCATGGGCGTTGGCGGCTTTTTGAAAAGCATTTACCCCGACATTAAAATACATCCGCTGGAGCCTGCCGAAAGCCCGACCCTGACCACCGGGCATAAATTAGGTTCCCACCGGATACAAGGGATCAGCGATGAGTTTATTCCCGCCATTGTCGATCTGAAAAAATTAGACCGGGTGATCCAGGTCAATGACGGCGATGCCATTTTGATGGCGCAGCGTTTAGGCAAGGAACTGGGTTTAGGGGTGGGCATTTCGTCCGGCGCCAATTTGCTGGGCGCGATCAAGGTGCAACTGGAGATGAGAACCAAATCGGTCGTCGTCACGGTTTTTCCGGACAGCAACCAAAAGTATTTGAGCACCGCGTTGTTTCAACAAGAACCACAACAAACCGGTTATTTAAGTTCAGCAATTAAACTAGATGGCTACACTATTCACGATAAAATTATATAGAAACTAAATTGATTAGTGCGCGTTTTGGCTGCCCTGTCTATGGCGGGGCGCCATTACTAAAAATTCTTCGCTTCGTTCTTTATCGTTTTTTCATTTTTAGCAAAAAATGGATCAGTAATAAATTAGTTAATAATAAGAGAAGATGCCCGCCGTAAGCGCGGCGGGCTATTTTTAAAAGACATTCTACCTCCCGTTACAGGAAAAATCTGGTAAATTTTATAAGGGCACGGGAGCACTTACAGCTGCTGATACGCGGGTTGTTGGTGCTGTGCCCGGTTTACCAGAGCCGATCCTGTGCGGTGCTTTCAGCCCGTGTATGAGTGAAATACTTATAACACCTATGAAACCATTTACCGAAAGATTCTACATCGCCCTGGAAAACCAGTTAGCCGGGTCTGCCGACCTGCGTACTTCCGTACTGATCTGCAAAAAGGCCATGACCAAGCTCAAAAATTATGTGGCAAGCTACAGCTTCGATTCTGTGGAAGAAGAGATTAACTTTTTCAAAGAGGTCAAGCCCAAGTTCTACAGCAAGTATATTTACTACATCAGCCTGTATAATTATACGCTGCAAAAGCCGACGGGCAGTAATGATATCCAGCATGCTTATATCCAGATGCACCTCAATGAAATTAAAACCTTCTTTGACCATAACCGCGCCTTTTACGCCTACTACCGCGCGGGTATGACCCAGCTCGACCAAATCTATTATACCCGGGGCGCCTTTGATGTCCATGCTGAACTCGAAGACTTTGAAGAAGACGAACAATATTCTACCTCCCACGATTACAAACTCAGCAAGATCATCGCCAACGAAAAATTCCAGGACTATTTAAATCTGGAAACCGCCCGTCTCAACAGTGGCGCCCACGACTGGCAGGACCTCATCCCCTTCAAACTCATGCACTGGACCGCCGCCAAAATAGACGCCATTGAACTCATCTACGCCCTCAAAGCCAGCGGCGCCATCAACAACGGCAACATCGACATCGCCGAACTCGTCACCCTGTTCGAAACCATCTTCCAGCTCGATCTCAAAGAATCCTACCACAAATTCACCGACATCACCAACCGCAAAAAAGAAATCCCCGTCTTCCTCAACAAACTCACCAACGCCCTCCTCCGCTGGATCACCGACAAAATGGGTTTATAGCTGACTTATGCTGTAGGGGGAGCGTTAACG
The DNA here is from genome assembly GCF_042686265.1 of Mucilaginibacter ximonensis. Classification (NCBI taxonomy): domain Bacteria; kingdom Pseudomonadati; phylum Bacteroidota; class Sphingobacteriia; order Sphingobacteriales; family Sphingobacteriaceae; genus Mucilaginibacter; species Mucilaginibacter ximonensis. Next base: position 1,313,116 of record NZ_JBHUPD010000001.1, on the reverse strand, counting down.
CTTTGCGTTTCTTTTTCGAGTTGCTCTTTCTTTCGCAATTCGAGCTCGCGGTCTTTGCGCTTCCGCTTATCATTATTATTGCGGATATCGCTTAAAGAACAAATACCGGTTGGTGTATGTACGCCAGTATTATGCAAGGTGAAATAAGTCGCGATCTCGGGATTATCCTTGGCAAATTCTTCAAACGTGATTTTATCGGCCTCAAAGGGTCCGGCTTGGCCCGTTATGTTCTGGGCAAAGACGGTATGACAGGATAATGCGTTTTTATCAATATGGCCATGTTTCATAATGCCAGCCATAAAGGCCGGCTTAGCAGTTCGGCTGCCGGTAATCAGGTGTAGCGAGACATATTTGTGCTCTTTTATATCCGAGTTGATTTCAAAATTAAAGTTAAGCTGGCGGCCTGACGGGTCAAATTCGCCTTGTCCAATGTAATCTACATGTTTATCAAGTTTCACGATCAACTCGGCTGATTTGATGGTATTCAGTTTCAAAAATCTGATACCTACAAGATCACGTTGATCATATCTGTCTGGCAGATGCACCATGATCTTCCAATCAGTAGCTTCAGGGCCGCCGATAAAGTAGTTATCCTTACCTGCTTTCTCGTTGATTAGCGATCTAGCACTAACTGCAACATCAAAAATGAATTCTTTTTGAGCAGGATCAAATGAAACCTGAAATATGTTCATGATTTTTTCAAGATACCCTCGCAGCTTAGCATGATCCGACCCAAACTCCATGTTTTTTATGGCCGAAATCAAACTTGCGGGGTGCTTGATTTTTGTAGCAATATCTTTCTGTAAATAGGATCCCCGAAGGAACAAAATGAGGTCGGCACCGAATTGCTTAAGCGCCGGATTAAGAAGGTCAGCCGGTAAACGAGAGTCCATGAGGTCTGAATTTTTTTGAATTCGCTCGAATTCAAAAAAATTCAAGCAAACATTTGTGAATCAGGTTATTATGTTGTAAACATAATAAAACATTTACTAAATTTACAATAACAAAATAATAAAATATTCAGGCGATGAAGTTAATGGTAAAAGAAGAACGATTGCCAATTGAACAATGGCAACTTAAGCAAATTCAACCCGACCTAAAGGCGAAAATATGGGCGATCGATATGAGCGTATTGCTCAGCCGTTTGTTGTATAAATTCTATTGGGATACGGCGCGCGCGCTGGACGCATTGGAGAGTTATCGTTATTATCTGCTGTTTACCCAATTGTTTAACCAACCAATTGCACCAACTGCGGATATCGATGAGGTATGGCACCAGCACATTTTGCATAGCAACAAATATTTCTTGGATTGCGACAAGATGTTCGGGTTTTACTTGCACCATTTACCGAAACCGTCTTTTCCCGCAGGTCTGGCACCGGACGGTGAATGCAGTTCGCCCTGTTGTAATAAGTCAAATTGTTGTAATGATAACCCATCCAAAAATTTGACGGGTTGCGACTTTGACCATCCTGCTTTAATGAGCATATCTGAGGGCATACCCTATGAGCAGGCTTATTTATTTTATCTAACTCTGGCCGATAGATACTAATGTTAAATCAGCATTTATCCGCACGTTTTATTATCCGACTATTATAGGTACGCGGTCTTATGGGCGGCGTAGCGAAAGGCTCCGCCGTATCTTTTATGACGAAAAGAGAAGGGAGCTGAAAAGCTCCCTTTTTTTATACGCCACTATATTAATGAATACATGAATAAATTTTACTCCTAATTAATTTTTACGAATATGAAAAAGAAAACAACACATCCACCCTCGCGCTGGACAGCGCCGGGTTTAAAACGCAGCAGGCTGTTATTGATGCTGCTCGTACTTACAGGTACTTTGCTTTACGTTAGCTGCAAAAAATCAAAACAGGAGGAACCGGCTGCTCCAAATAAGACTTATTCTAACACCTGGGGTGATGGAACAGTGGTCAACGATAATGTAATTGTGGTCAACAAAGACACGATCCGTTTGAGTTTGCTGACGGTTGATTCGGCGCAACTCACTTTTAGGGCTAATGGCGCTGGTGTTGCCAGGGTAAAGGCCGGGGTTATTTTAGTTAGCGATACGTCACGCCTTGCGCCTTATGGTTTTTTACGGAAAGTAAACGCCGTAAAAATAGTGGGTACAACATTGGTATGCACTACGGAACAGGCCTTGTTAACGGATGCGGTACAAGAAGGTAAGCTGGTCATCAATAAGACTTTTACAGCTAAGGATCTCCAGGAAGGGGGGACTTTTAATAATGATGGTGCGCCCCGGCTGAAGGTGTTAAGTGACGGTAATAACGGCGACGGCCTGGTAAATATTAGCCTGGATCATGTTTACGATGACGACGGCGATCTGAAAACGAAGAATGACCAGACCATTGTAAGCGGGTCGCTGGCTATGGGTGTCAACCTGATCTTCAATTTGCAAATCAGCGGCATAAAAGTGCAGCAGGCGCAGGCCGAGGTTATTCTTCAGAAAAAGGTTGCCCTTACCGTCACCCGCCAGGTAGCGACGAAAGCGATCGCCAAAGAAATTCAACTGGCATCGATCTACCTGGGTACCGTGACGGGTTATATCGGCCCGGTACCGGTCGTGCTGGTTAATAAACTGGTATTTGTTTTGGGTATTGATGGCGAGATATCCGCAAAGATCACTACGGGCGTAACAGCCACCGAAACCTCGGACCTGGGCATAGCCTATGCTAACGGGCAATGGACCATCATGAAAGGTCAAACCAATACTTTTGATTTTCAACCGCCGGCATTTGACCTTACCGGTAAAATCGCGCCCTACGCACAGGCAAAATATCAGATATTGCCTTACAATATCAGCAATTTTGGGGTGTTTAAAAGCGATATTTATTTGGGAGATAAGGTTTCACTAGCGGCTGAGGCCACCGCCTCAGCAACTAACGGCATATCGGCCAGCCTGAAGTGGTTAGTTGCTTTTACAGCAACGGCCCATATGAGCTTGTTCGGTAACTCGGTGATCAGCTATGATAATACCCTATTCTCTGCGACTTACCCCATTTGGAGTAAGGACTACAATGCGCCCACATTGACCACAACAGACATGGCTTCAATAACGTCAACCGGTGCCGTCGGCGGAGGTACCATAAGCGCATCTGGTGGCTTAGCTGTGACTTCCCGTGGTGTATGTTGGAGCACGACCAGTACGCCAACCGTAAACAGCAATAAAACATCGGATGGCACCGGCACCGGCACGTTCACCAGTACGTTGACCGGCTTGCAGCCCGCTACAAAATATTATTATTGCGCCTACGCGACCAATGCCGGCGGTACAACTTACGGGGCAATCAAAAATTTCACAACGTCAAGTGCAGTTGTAGCAAATAGCGCGTTACAGTCTGCAGTAACGAGCATCGATTTTGGTGACGTCTATGTGTATAGCTCCGCCAGCAAGGCGTGCCGTCTGTCCGTAATTGGTTCCAAAAACGTTACCGTAAACAGCATAAGCGCAAGTGGACCGTTCACCCTCGATTGGACTGGCGGTACGATCCAGGGGAATAATTATACGGATGTCAACGTAACCTTTAAACCAACCGTGACTGGTGTAAAAACTGGCTCTATCACGATTAACTCTTCGGCGAGCAATACTTACCGCGCGCGTTGTAAGTATAGATAAGGCGAATCACCAAATTACCTTTGAACTCAAAAAGTGCAACGGTACTACTTTTACTGCCGCCGGACACATAAATGTGGTGAATGACCTTTGTGGTAATATCACTTATGGCTTTGGCGCATTCAACAGCGGAGATGCCACGGTTAGAGTTGTAGCTACTGACGTAAATATGGTGAACACCAAAGTCTATCATCCATTTATTGTACAAACAGTAACCTCCGGAATCGTGCAATACGATGCACCTGCTATAACAATTACATATTGATCAATTTGAATGCCTTGGGGTCATACAAATGACCTCAGGGCATTTACGTAAGCGGTCCTATACCCTTCAAACTTATGCACTGGACCGCCGCCAAAATAGACGCCGTCGAACTCATCTACGCCCTCAAAGCCAGCAGTGCCATCAATAACGGCAACATCGACATCGCCGAACTCGTCACCCTATTCGAAACCATCTTCCAACTCGACCTCAAAGAATCCTACCACAAATTCACCGACATCACCAACCGCAAAAAAGAAATCCCCGTCTTCTTAAATAAGTTAACGAATGCCTTATTGCGCTGGATAACGGATAAAATGGGTTTATAACTTATTAATAATGTCCTTTAAGGCAGAGAAATCCAGTTGAGGTACCATTTGTTCCATTTTTTCGACCATGTTCATGCTGCGTTCTTTGGCTTGGTTACCTGCTGTCAGGATACTATTTAATCTTCGCTGGATCAGCGGATTGAGGAGAAATTGCAGATCCTGAATAATTTGGGTAAAAGCGATCAACATATTGGCGGTATGCTGCGGATCTAAACTAAGGACGATGGCATACCATTCACTGAAATCAGTATTGATATGACCACCGGTTTTATGGCGGACATTTTTAACGTCCGAATCCAATTTGAAATCAGCTATAAACTTACGCCATGACTTAATGATCAATTTATGTTTAGCCTGCAATTCCTCATCAGCTTCATTAACTTCTTTTTTGAGTAGTTGCTGTTTGCCTTGAAAAGCCATGTAAGTTTCGTAAACGATCAAATAGGCGCTTTTCATGTAATAGATTTGTTCCAGTCGCTGCTTGGTCAGATACAAGGCGCTAACGATGATACTCAGGTCAGAGGCAGCAATGGTAAGTAATGAACTGGTGGTCATTAAGCCTTTCATATTTTGGTAACCCAATTTTTCGAAAATCGCGTTGTCTCGCTCTTCTAAAAATTTTAAGGTACCTGACCATTGCTGCACCTGATCCAATTGCGCAGCATAAACAGCAAAGCCATCCTGGCAAGCCTGATAAAGCCTTTTACCAGCCGGATTTGTTTGAATAATGATTTTTTCCATGGCGCTCATTATTTGTGCTCGTGCCAGCTAATTTAGAACTTTAAAACTATCTTTAATGACCTTAAACTTAAATGCACAAGTCTTTGCCATGGCAAAAAAACTAACACCGAAATTGAATACCCCCTTGGGCGGTTATATCAATAAATTGAGTTACCCTCGTCTTTTCATTTATATCCTGGTTCTTATCATTGGCTGCGGCCTGCTTTATTGGGTATTGAATCCTTACCATCAAGGTACGAATAGTACAGATCTGAATGTTGGGGATGCGATCTATTTTAGCGTGGTAACCTTTGCCACTCTAGGGTATGGCGACATTTCACCGGTGGGTATTGGCAAAGCACTTGTCGTGGTCGAGGTTTTTGGTGGTATGGCATTAATGGCGCTGTTTATAGGTAAGTTATCGTCGGAGCGTCAGGCCAGCAAACTTACCCTCATTTATTCCACACTAAATCATCAACGTATCACTACCTATATAGAGGATTTAGGTTCGTTAAATGAAATGTTAATGGATTACTACACACATCATGCACATAAGCAGTTGGAAGAGAAGATGGAAGATCTTTACGATTTCGTGTCGGTTATCAGAAAGTATTTAACACAGCAGTCCCTGGAAGGGGAATTGACCGAATATGGTAATGAGTATACTTTAAAGCGTCTCTACTCATCGTTAGCTACTGTACAAAAAACTTGTGGATTGGTCATTAGGACTTCAGGAATCCGCCAACAAATCAAAACGGATGCAAATAGGGCTGTTTCAACTATCGGCACGATAGGAGAGCTCATGCAACAGTTTCATCAAAAAGAGCCCAAGACGATGGGTGTGCTTAATGAGTTAGTGCTAGAATTACAGCGTGGAAAAAACAACACTAAAGTTGTAGACCGCACCGAGATAACTCCTGAATTAATAGATGCGGTAAAAGGCTATCAATCACAGTATCCTGATATGTTAGCCAATCATCGACAGATTGCAGCAGAAATAGGGATGACCAATAAGTTATGTAAAAAATGTATTTTGATCATTGAAAGTGAATAAATGACGTTTTTATAATTATTTGAAAATCAAATAGTTTTGAAAATTTCTTTGCCTGCTGTATGTTAGGATTTTATAAATAGCGTGGTATGACAACTATAGAAGCCATTGTAGAGAAAAAAAAAGCGCTGCTATCGGGCGAACTCGCACATCTATTGGCTGAAGCAAATGGTATCGAAATCAATGCTGCGCGCAAGCGCGTTGAGCGCGCAAAATCACCGGTTCATAAGATCAAGGGTTTATTTGCCGACAACCAATCTTTTGTTTATCATTCTTCGGCTTACAATAGCGGAACTTATTTTGATGAATTAGTTCAATCATTTGAAAAAGCCGCTACTCGATGTGCCGTGTTACTTGAGGCGATTGATTATCATCACGGTCTGATTGATAAAAATGAGTTAGCGAATTATGCGATGAGTCCGGTGCACAACATCATTGGACACATGAATTTCTATACGATAGTAGATAAATTAATCGAGTTAAATGTATTGTCAGATTATGATGACAATTTGTATACCCTAAATGGCTACATTTCACCTGCAGAACCGAACATAAGTCATTTCAAAGCGATTCAACTTGCAAAAAAACTATTGCTGCAAAATTTAAAGACATGGAGTGGACATATCGGTTTGGGTTCGTTCAACGCTGGAACGTTTGATAGTGTAGTGGCAGGGTTTCAATTCGCTTATACAGCGCCGAGCTATCTGCATGGTTTTGTCAAGTATAAGGACGGTGTACCACAACCTGGTTTTCTAGTGGCGGATATATTGATCGGAAACGTAACTTCAACCAAGAGTATTCATTTTTTTCTTCAAAAGCTCGCCGTCATTCGAGCATCTAACAAAGGAATACGATTGCTGCCAGTCTTGATAGTGGATGGACTAGAACCCGAAGCTTTTCAGGCGTTGCGTAAGGCTGGCGTTATGATTGGCTCAGTCAAAGAACTGTTCGGCGACAATTACAACGAATTGATTAAGGATCTCATCGCTACGATCACTAACGCCGGGACTATTCTGAAAAAGGACCCTGAAAAATATATTCATTTAATGACGCAATTAACCAAGCTGGTTGATGGAAAGACTAACAATCTTAAGGGCGAATTATTTGAACTGGCGGTAGGTTACTATTATGGCCAGCACTGTCAGTTTCTGGAGATTGGAAAAAAAGTAGTACCTGAGCCTTGGGAAAAGAAACGCGATATCGATGTGATGGCCCTTTATCAAGATGAAGTGCGAATTGTGGAGTGTAAAGGCTATAACTACCCAGTAGATGTTGATTATGTCGACAGGTACTTAGGAGAAATACTTCCCGCAATTTTTAAATGGCAAAAAAAGACTTTCCCGGAAAAGAAATGTGCCTTTGAATTGTGGAGCACTGGCGGCTTCACGGCAAAAGCTTTGGAAAAGCTTGATGAAGCGCGTTCAAAGACGAAAAAATACTCCGTGAATTATTTACAAAAACCGGATATTCTCGCAAAAGCTGCTGAGCTTAAAACTAGTAAGTTTTCAGAAATCCTGAAGGAATATTTTTTTAAGGATGTAGCGTAAATTATTATGGCCAGCAAGTCCCAGCACTTTCGGAAGACCGTCCGGCAGAACGTTAAAATCGTAATGGACTATATTGACCGGAATTACATCTGGCGTGAAAACGACAAAGCGGTTACGCCGTCAAAAGATTTGATTTGCATGTTTTGTGGAAATGGACAATTGATAACCAAGGAACACATCATACCCAGATGGATTTTTGCTAAAGATACCAAGGCTTTCTTTACGATAACACTAAATGGGCTGGATCAAACTTATAATAAAGCCACTATTCCTGCATGCCAGCAGTGCAATTCTGATTTGCTCAATGATCTGGAGCGACTTATACAAAACCTATTTACGAATAGAGACGTGAGCGCCAATCCGTTTGAGTGGGAAGAGATACAAGAAATCATTCGTTGGCTGGAGCTGATTGATTACAAGTTCCAGATTTATAATATAACTCGCCGTTTTAAAGTGTCGAAGGAAGCTGGTAAAATTGATTATTTAATGGATTTTCCTTTATATATGCTTTTACCTAATAAAGACTACACCCCATTTCAGGTGTTATCCGCAATCCGGCGATCCTTAAAGCGATTATCCGTTGCCGGAAAATATGATCATGTCAATTCACTGGTTGTCTTCAAAACCACGAATAAAGGGTTTCATTTCTTTCATACCATTGACGAATTCATATTTCTGGAATTACCCCAATATCAGATTGCGGTATTCTATTTCTTTAAAAAAGAATTTAGTACGGTCAAAGAAGCCTTTGATGAAGCAATGAGTATCATCAAAAAAGTCTACTGAGCTGTTTATCTGATTTTGTGAGATCGGTCCAGCTTTCTATGACATAACGAAGCAATGGTCATAATTTCCAAGGCATCTTGCTCGGTCATGACCCAACTTGTTTTTGGAATGTGCGCGGTAGTGTTTCTGAACATACCGAAGAAGCCGATCAGTAAATTCGCAAATCCCTTATGTTCACTAATGTCAGTTTCTGTTGTGAAATTGTTGATGATTAATATAGGGTTGGAAGAAGCGAAAACTTCGCTCACCAACGGTGCGCCATCGGTTGTTCGATCAGACAAATACCGTAAGCGATCTGCAACTCCTTTTGTGGTTTCAAAAACAGCATGGAAATAATTTTCAGTTAGTAATTCGGCTGTACAGTATCTGTAAATATCAGCATGAACTTCGCGTGCCTGTAATTTCTGTAATAAAGTATTAGCCCGCTTTTGTGCATCGCTGATCGTTTTTGAGGCTATGACATTCCTGAATTTTCCATCAACGCCTAATTCTAAACCTACGAACGAAAAAGGTTGATTTAGGTTAGCTACAATGCCGGTAAAATAATCCGCTCCAAAATTGATATAACGAGACGGGTGTACCGCCAATTGCACGAAACGCAGAATATCGTTTGCATTACCGGTGCCATGCTGCTTTTTATCAAATGCATTGTAAAGGCGCTTCCATTTAGTGATATCCGGCGTAGGGTTTTCGATTCTACAGTCCTGTAAATATTTATTGATATCCGTGCCGGACAAACCTTGGCCAATATCGCCGATCCCGCGACAAATCGCTTCAAGTACCTGAGGCGGTATTGGGTCAAATACTTTAGCCACGGTTCCCCCAATCTACTTTGATCTTCGTACCGATGAAAAAACCGTTCATTAATTCATTGATAAAACTATCGTAGTCTTCAAACACCTTTTTTAGTTGCGTAAAATCTTCCGGACTAGCTTCATGAAGGTGAACATGTTCTTTAGGATGAACCAATTCGTCGCGTTTTGTTTTTAATAGCAGTAACGCCGAAATTTTTGCCGAAAAATACTGTTGTTGAATGGCTTCTTTATTCCAGGTTTTTGCAATTTGTTTGAACGTCTTTTTGAATTTTGGGATCAGCTGATGCTTGCGATCATCATAACCTGGATAACCGTCTAAAGCATTCAGACCGGAAATATCGGCTTCTATCAGTGAAAATAAACTACGGAGACTAGCTCGGTAAAGCGCGTCAAAACTTACTTTAGAAGCACGATGCTCTTCCGTTAATCGCAACAACTCCATGTAATCTTTTCGGAGCACATTATGGATCGTTTGAAATTTATGCATGATTTGCCCGGCATTCAGCATATCCTCAAAAGACTCATACATTTTTGTTTGCTCTGCCATATATTTCTAAATATAAATCATAGTATTTATTCTGGTGCTAATCCTCGGCAAAATGAAATTTTTTACCGGTCATCCAGCGCTTCATGCTTTCGTAGAAATTAGTAAGCATCGTATGATAATCAGAGCGCAATATATCATCATCTTCGATATCAAATCCTTCCCAATCACTCACCAGTTGGTCAAGAATTGCAAATAATTGCGGATCAAGCTTATCCAGCGCTTCGAAGCATTTTTCATAATCGAAAGCGGGATTAAAATCAGCACACATGGCGAAGAATTTACCGAAATAAAGGCTAATCGCCTGGCTATTGTACATTCCGTTTTGCTTATAATATTTTCGCAGGTCGCGGAGCTCGGAACTACTACATTTATGAAGTGTAAAATCTAGAATGAATTTGGCCGGGTCGAAGCCCATGACTTCATATTGTTCATGCATTTTGATATGATCTAAGCAATTGCCCACATGCTCAACCAACCTTACGTTTAGTAAACGTTTTAAAGTGGTACTGCTATTAACTGTGTTGGTAAAGGCTGCCCCCATAAAAACACGCCTATATCGTAAGTAGACATGAAGGAGTTCGTGGGTAAAAGAATCGGCACTTAAATCATATGGTACAACGTAAATTGTTGCGGTGTCATTAATGGAGTAACAGTGATATTCATTATTAACTGAAGACTGAATATCGATTTTGAAATGCTGATTCAGTGTATTCCAAAGCGGGCGATTACGATCATCAATTAATTGGTTCAGGTCGATCATAGGATTATTATTACAATCATTAAAGATAGACAGTTTTAGTTTAGTTATCAGTGTTTTACTTGGTAATTGGAATAAGCTAACTAAACCGTAAATTTGTTTATGGACAACCTTATCCAAGATTCTGTTAATTATAATAGTGCATATATTAGTTTAAATCTGCTGGACGAATTAGACTATTGTATCGGCGGCTATGGCAAGCCAACGCCGGAGTTTATTTTCTCATTAAATACGTTCGTAGAGTCGTTTATGGCGTGTTCAGAGTTTTATACTTCGCTGGATGAGTTAAACCATCTTAATTTGACTGCCGGGGCGATCTTTCCCAACGGCCGGCCGATTTTAAACTTAGTGGTGCGTGAAACGGGCCTTAAGTTTGTGAGTGGCGTGCTGGACCTACCGGGCAAAGTGATTTACCGCGAGGAAACGATCGGTAAAACCAGAAAAGAAGCGGAACAAGACTTTATTGCTGAATACGGCCAAACGCTCAGGAATGATTATTTTTCGATGAGTAATGTAGACAACTTACCAGATAAACTGCCGCTAGTCACTTCAAAATTCGGGGATAGTGAATTTATCGTTTCAGAGGTACAGAGTAACACCTACGATCTTATAGCTAATTTGATCAGCGTATCAAACACATCGAGCATTCAAACTACTTTGCCGATTAATTTGTATGGCCAGCAAGTGAACCGGCTCAGACCGGTACCATATTCCATTGACGCCTTGGAAAAATTGGCGGCGCTGCATAAGATACAAGTAGACGACTTAGTAAAAAGCATTGGGTTACAATATATGCCCATCCCGCCCTTTACCAATATTTTACTCAGTCAGGTAAATGACTTATATGATATTCCGAGTAAACTGACTCAGCTCAGAGCGGATTTTCAGGAGCTTCGGGACCGGTTTGTAAAATTCGAGGAACAGATTTATGCTTCCCCGACTATAAAAGAACAATTAGAAGCTTACAAAGAATTTACCAGTTTCTGGGACGCGTTCGCTAAGAAGTATGCTAATCAGGCCCACCGGCTTTTCTATCAGCACTTAGATGTTTTCCAAAATGTGGATGCGGATAAAAGTGCCAATAGTATTATCAAAACCGGAGATACTAAAGATATTTTCAAAGAATTGAATATAGCAAAAATAGCGGGTAAAGTCATCACTCATTCCTGGGAATGGTTCCAGGACCGTAAAGTGATTAATCGTTTTAAAGGCCTAACTAATATTTGGGAACTATTTCAGAATAGTGACAACATCAGTCAACAACTTGGTCATTTTGAGCGGTTGTTCGGCGTCAAATTTACCACAGCTGAACTTAACAGGGTGCATGATTTTGTCAATAATCAAGTTCAAAACTTACCTAAAACCCTGAGTTAGCATGTCGATTTTTGGAAGAAAAACAAGCGGAGTATTTGTTCCTAGCGAAAAAGGTGGTTACAGGGAAGCAACAGATGTGCCCGATAATGCATCCCTTAACGAATTAATGTGGCATTTTGGTTATGATACCAGCCAAATAGAAATTATTTTCACTACCGACAGAAAAAGTACGGTATCAAATATTGCAATGGAGGTATTCACGCGCAATATCGTGTTTATGTTGACGGATAAGAAAGCGACATTTATTAGCGAGCGCGATGTGAAAAAAGTTATGGGCGATTTTTCGGTGACCAAACATTATGAAAGCATGAAAATAAAGGATGTCCTGGAGGCTGGCATTGAAGCTGAGTCGATGTCTGTTGAATTTCTTTCTAAGGTGTTGAATATGTCTAATCTTTCCCGCAATGGTATGTTTTACTCCAGTAAGATCAAGACTTACTTATATTTTACAAACGGTTTACTGACAAATTTTCAATATGATGATGGATTTTCACACTGGGCCAAGCACCTGCAAAAAGTAAACAAAACTGTTTACGACCGTATTTCAAAAGGCGCTTACAAATATCGTGCAGGCAACGATTTTCAATTACAAAAGGAAGTCAATATGCAGTGTGAAGCGTGGGGTGCAATACCGGCAGCTTTCGGTAATGAATTCATTCCTTTGCATACCTATGAAAATGGATTGGTCAATTTACATATGATCCGAGTGACACATTATGGTTATCCGATAACCATGAAAAGTTTTCAGGAACTCAATTTTGGCCGCTACCAGGTCATAAGCGGCGATGGCACTGGTGATGTTGTTTTGAGACTTAACCGCTTCGATTATCGTTTCTCAAAAGACGGGCAGCTGATTGACTTTCAGCTGGTCAACTATAGATAATATATGTTTAATATTGATGAAATTTGGATTGACCTGGAATGCCCGGCTTGTAGTTATCCGGATGTTGTTTTGATGCTTGAGATACGTTTGGAAAGCCTGGTTTGGTGTCACAATTGTAAGCAGCAAATTCAGTTGAACGATGCAGACGCTTCCGTGGATGCAGGCAAAAAACAGATCGATACAGCGATGAATGAACTTAATAAGATTTTAAAGAAAATAAAATAACCTATGTACCTCACACATAATCTACGCGCAAACATTCAGGAGTGGAAGAATCGCTTGGCACGTGCATCTTTTGGACAGTTTGGCGCACAAATGAAATATTTCTTAGCCAAGATTGAGCAAGAAAAACTTTTAGCGGGAATGCTGGCTGAATTGAGCACAAAATACCAGTATAATGATGATGCGCTACAAGAAATAGAGCAAGGCCTGGAACAAGGCGATGACCTCAGCTTCGAGAATGATGCACAACATGCTGCCTTTGGATATCAATTTCTTAAATATCTTATTAAAGAGAATGGCTATGAGAGTTTAAATTTATTGATGATGTTTCATGGCAGTGGTAACGAAACGCAAAATAATATCATTGAACAGCTAATCACTCCATTTATTTATTATCTACACGACAAACTGGATAATAGCAATTCCACCATTTATCTGTTAGAAAAATATAAAATGCGTACAGAGTGGTTCATGAAAAAAAAATTGAGCACATTGTATTACGCTGCCACCGCCAACTACGAACAGATTTTTGAAGATGACCTCAGGCTTTATTTATTCGATCAGGGTATAGATTATCCCTTCTCGACACCAAAATCGACCTCAGGTCGAACGGATATTGTTGGTGAAATACATACCGACAATCCGATAGTGATTGAAGTAAAAATAGTCGATAAGGCTAAAAACTATGGAAAAAACCGCATTAAGGAGGGGTTTGCTCAAATCGTAAAATATACAGGGGACTATAATAAAGACTTCGGGTATTTGGTTATTTTCAATATGGATGAGGCAGAGATCAGTTTTGAATTTCCCGACGCAAACCACCGTTTTCCACCGGTATTAAGCTATAACAATAAACACTTTTATTTTATCGTAATCAACTGTCTGGAAACCGCGTCAGCGAGTAAAATAGGAAAAATCGAAACGCTGAGCGTTACAGAAGGCGATCTTATTTAGTCTCCTTTAACGCGTGGTTACGGGTCAGTATGTCTTGTAACAAGGTCGCCAGTGATTTAAATTCGATTTCCCGCATGGTGGGTACCTTGTCATCTATTTTGGTGACTTTATCATAGAGATTTTCGAGGAAATAATATTCCATTCTTTCTTTGATCAACACCTCTCCGAAGCGACCTTTTAATAAACGGCGAAAACGGGGAAGCTCGGAAGTTTTCAACGTTTGAAAATGCGTATAAAAACGATCGAAATTCCAATAGGCCAGCATGGGCATATCATAGTCGTAGTAGCTTTGAATTTTGTTGTAAAATTGCTCTGGCTTTTCAATGAACTCCTTCAGCGTATCAGCTCGGATATTCTCTAAACGGGCTTTGTCAATACCGTTATTAACCTCGTTCAAGGCGCGGTGTAGTTTTAAATAGACTTGGTAATGGGGATTGTTTTCCTTAAATCCAAAACTATGACTTAAGTGGTCAATGTATTTAAATTTGGCTGAAGATCCCTGAACGCCGGCTATCAATTTGTCCACGGTTTCGTTTATTTCATATTCAATGATTTCAGGGTAACGCATTGCATAAAACAAGACAGATATGTAACGGTCTAATGGATATTCTCCTACATAGGCAAAGTGCAACATTTGATCGGTCAATCGCATATATTCAACGTCGGGGAGATCGAGCACCTGCGGATCGCTCAATTGATTGTAAACTTGATCCTGCTCACTGGGCGTAAAAATGCGATCGTCAAAATTCTTTTTCAGTTGAGCCAGCAAATCAGCAGTATCGAGGTCATTACCACCGGTAATGAAATTATAAAGTGCTTGGTAGAACTGATATTCCTGATGACTGTAGAAGTTTGCAAGAAATTTGTCGCGGTAGTTTGGCGGTAGTTTTTGTTCATTATCTAGTTGAGAAGATCGCTGGTGATCGGCGAACATCTCCTTTAGCTGCTTACCCATTAAAACCTCACCGATGGCACGCATGTCATCGATGCCTTTGGTGTGCTTATAACTGATTTCTCCCTTTTTGAATTCAATACTTATGGCAGCTGAAAAATGTAATATGGCCCTTAGTTTTCTAAAACTTAAGCTTTCCAAGTCGACTGTTGTTAACGCCAATGGTACTTCGACCTTTTTAAACACTTCGTAAAAGTGTTCCAGGAAGTAAATCAATGTCCGGAGATTTTCCGTACTGGTTGACTGGAACCAGTATAATAAATCATCTTTAAGCAATAACAAGTATTGATAGAATAAAGGGTGCCGCTTTTTATACTTGCTGTCAATTATAGATTGAAAGTTGGTAATGAATGTGGCAGAATATTCGATAACCGTACCAATCGTTTTCTCTCTTACCGCCAAATAAGCTTGGCTACTGTTCAGGTGTTCTTCGTCAGCAATAACCATGATTTTATTATTGTCATGCTCAACCAACGAGTTGACAAAGCCTATCACTTCATTTATTCCTAAAGAATCAGAAATCCGATCCAGGTCATCGAGTATAATTACAAAGTCTTTGGTATCCATAGCATGCTGGCTTTTCGAAGGGAGTTCAGCTAACTTAGATTCCATTGCATCACCAATTTTAAGATTAAGCATTCCCCGTGCTACGATCTTACTCATAGCTGGGGCGACCTTAATGCCCTTTTGTTTCAGCCAGGTCATAAATTCAATAGCCATCGCTTTATAGACGTCCTCTATATTCTTCAATCCGTACAAGGAAATATAAATTGGCTTATATTTCTTTTGCGGATCATGCAAAGTCGCTAACTTCTTAATTTGCGGAATAATTTTCTCCTTGATGAAAAATGTCTTACCTATACCACGTTTGCCATTGATTAAGAGTGCATAACTGGTTTCCATGCTCAAATAATTGAGAATAACATTCTCCATTCTGATATCTTGGTCTGCGATTGGCTCGTGCATGTCCGAAGATAACAATTTTCAATACGAGTTACCCAAGCAATAACTAAGCTATAAAACAAATATCGGGCGGCAGGATAACACGCCTATATTTGTAAATCTTAAATATCCTGAACCAATGAGCATACATGATTTTGCGAACCAACTTCACGATCGGATCACTCTTTACAAAGAGCATAAAGACCGACCGGTTAACGCCTGTGAATACGATTTGAAACCGGATAATGAATGGGGGGCATCTTATTTTTTGGCTGAGGTCTTATTTCAAAGTCATTTTAAAAATGATGCGATCATCAGTAGACGCCGACTAACGGAGTTGACCGAAACTTACGGAAAAGAGCATAACCTCGAAATTGACTTGCCGAGCCTTTTGGAAAAGGACTGGATACGTGTTGTAATGGATCAGGCTCAGATTCCTTCAATGATTTGGCATGCGTGTTCTCAATATCGAAAAATTTTACCCTTTACTAACGAACTCACGTTCTTTGAAAATCTGAGCGTGGAGCAGGTCAAAGCCATCAAAACAGAAGATGATCTGTTACAACTGGCGGGCGGTAAGGACAGTCTTGTCGGCCGAACATTAAATGAAACCAAGAATTTATTTTGGCATTTAAATAAGGAAAAAGTAGAGGTACTCCGGCTGGACCTCGATCGGTTTTTATTGAATCATACAATGGAGTTTGATTTTTTAAGTAGGTTGATGACGCTGTTAGGTGACAACGAATTGAAAATTGGATACACGGATCTGGCCAACATTCATACCCGCCATGCTGCTTTTTTTTCACATACACCTGCATTAGACTTGCTTGTAACTGCCGGGATGTTCAAGCCCGATCAATCAGGGCAGTTTTTCCACCTCAAAATAAAGTATGAGGGTGGCTGGCGTCACGAGGCCATACAGGATAAATGTGGCGCAATCGTTTGGCAGAAGCTGTTGGATTCAGATGACTTCGAAACCGATCAGGCACGCCTTCGCCAATGGTATTTTCTAACCGTCTATCATCAAGGGTATGTAAATATTAAGAACTTCTTTTCAGCAGAACAAGCCTCCCGGTTTTTAACAGCTGCGCAGGCATTAATAATGTCTGATCCTGATTTGACGGCTGGAGAACGTGAAATTTATAAATTAAGAAGTGATACACGCTACGGCAGAGGGGACATATTCCTGCTACTTGGAGCAGAATCTTACGTCAAATGTGACCCCACACTGACCAGTCTATACGATATCTATAATAATTTTTCTGCCGTGTTCCAAGGCGAACTGGATGACGTCCTTCTTAAACAAGAAAGCCGGCACGCAATCAAATATTTTATTTATCAGCTTATCAATGGTTCGCAGGACAACACCTATAAGATGGCCGAAGAACTATTTGCCCAGGCGAAAGAACAGCCCTATATATTCCTTTATACCTGTTTTACTGTTCGTTGGCATCGACCGGAGCTTATTCCCATTTTGGCAAAAAACTTGGCGACCGCATCCTTATATTTTATTTTATTGTCTAAAATAAGATTAACGTCTTATGCTGCTGATACCGATGATCGGATCTGGATTTCTTTGATGACTGACTTAACCCGGTTGATTATTGACGCGATGACGCAAGCTTATCAAGTCGAAAACGGTGATAAAGCCCTGGTACTTTTTCAATGCCTGGAGCGTTCAGCCAACAAGAAATTAGGGTCAGTACCCAATCGACGCCAGTTGAATGAACTAGATCAGACATTTCGATCCCAAATTGTAGATGCCGCCCTTCCCGGGCAACATTATAGTGGCGCAAAGAAAATCCGGCCACTGTACCTTCCGGTTATTCTCGACGATCTCGTACATCTCCTGATCAATTATCGGCCGTCTGATAAGCACCTAAATGGTTCACTCAGCCTGCCTGTCCCTCAACTTGATATCGCCCTATGGTTGTTGGAATTTCTTGCAACACAGCAAGGTGATGAAGTCAGTGAAAATCAGCTAGAGCTTCAGCAAACACTGATTAGCTATTTTAAAGACACCTACCTCACGACAATCAATACCACCGAGATCTTGCAACGGGATTTTAAGGACGGTATGAAATTGGGAATCCCTTTATGGCAGGAGTACCGCAGAAACATTTCATTGATCAGTTGGGCTGATGCTTTTTTGCATTTGGAGCGTGCTTTTGAATTAGACGCGTTTTTAAGGCCAAGTGGTTTGGTCTTTAGCGCAGTTCCCGGTATTTATGATGAAAAAAACCGGTTTATTGCCCAAAAACTACGAACACATTTGTTTGTGCTGATCGACGGCTTCAACGATTTGTTTCGTAAACGCCAATACTTGGAAAGGTCAGGACAACCAGTCGGACAGGTAATGACGAAGCTTGAATCTACTATACATGATTTTGTTATACGTTATTGTGTTGCTGATCCTGGCGCAAGGCGATTCGATATCTTTCACGAGAGTCTGGAAAGATGGTCAGGCCTTTCTGAGAATAAGGAATTACTGCCATTAATCGGTTCCATTAGTAATAGATTTACAAACGAACATCGGGAAAGTATCATTTTGGCGCTGACACAAGCGGACCAGTTCGTTAGGTCGCTGAAAATGCTGGATCGCGTTATCAGTGAAAAAGAACGATCAAGGTTGCTCAGATCCATTACCGGGCGCGATGATTTTCAAACGATACTTGGACAACTTTCGTTTCAGGACAGTCAATTCGTTGTTTCGATATTAACGCAACACAACGATTTGTTGCAAATCGCAGAAGATGCATTGGCGCATACGAAAAAGGTCGCACAAAATCACACCTACACTCGTCATGAAAATACAGTATTCCTGTTCAGGATGCAACTCTTACTGGCTTATCAAAAGAAAGATTTGTCTGCAATCAACGATATGCCTGCACCGGAAATCACCAGCTATAATGGTCAAACCTTCAATGCTGAGGATGAGAAAGATTTTTACCGGGCTTTATTGTCGCTACGTACCGAAGACGGAAAGAGCGCTTATGAGATTTTTGATCAGCTCATATCGAGAGCGTCGGAAGACAGACCCGTACTGGCACTTAACCGATTTGCAGCGAAGTTACAGTGGGCAAATGATACTAAAGATTTAAAAATCCAAAAAGCTTTGACCCAAGAGGCACTGACACAATGGAAGGATTTCGAGGGTAGGTCTGCAGACAAGAAAAAATGGCCTGACATTCAGGAAAATGTATGGTATGATCTGTTGCATGCTGCGGAACTCTTGAATGATCATGATGCTTTCGACAACACCTATGCAGAGGTTGATGCAGAAACCAAGATGCGGCCTGATTTTCTGAGCATCCGGCTGGGAGAATTATTAAAACGAAAAATGCAATACACCGCGGAGGAGTTATTAGCTGACGCCAAAAAGTACCACGTATTGGCCGACGGCAATTATCCGGATTTTATCAATGAACTTGAACGTATTGCCAATAACCCAGAAACGATCGATTTTTTAATGCTGCAATATGACCGCATATTCCGTTTAGCCCCAGAAGAGCTGATCCAAGTAATACCACCTGCTGTAAACAGCGGACGGGATCTTCCGACTTTTTTGTTAAATGAGTTAGCACAAGCTGCGAAAGATATGCTGGATCTTGTCAATGTCTTGCCAAATATCGATTATGAGGATAAGTTCACCGACCTTATCCTACTCTCTTTAAATGGCAGGCTGGTTAATTATAAGTGGTACGCAGCCAATTTACGAGGTGGTTATTCAGATACTGAGGACGGTCAAAAAAACGCAAAGCCGAATCCCGGAGAGATTGACCTTGGGATTCTAACAAGTTCCCACAGGCGATTTGCAATTGGCGAGGCGCTAATTTTGGAAGGGAAAAATTCATTGGAAACGCAGTCGCACAATCTCAAAATATTTAACTATGACCCTTCCAGACAGCTCTTTTATTTACTCATCTATTACAAAGGCAAATCTGAAAATTTCCTTAGCGCTTGGGAGAAATATGGAGAAATATTAGCGACTTTCATAGAATTCCCTGATGGTTATAAATTAAATGGGTCAATGAACGCCTTACCATTGCAAGGGGATCATGCAGGCATCAAACACGGAATGACACTGCATGGTACTAATACCAAACTATATCATCTATTTATCAATATCAATTATCATTTGGCTACCATACGTAAATCCGTACGAGGGGAGGAGGAAGATACCTAAATTATTGCCGTAGTAACACTAATTATTTTAGAGTCTGCTCTAGTTGAGTTATAGCGACTTTTCCGGTGCATTTCGGGTAGTGCAGGCAGCCGTAGAATTCGCTGTGGCCCATTCGTTTGGTCATGGGGCCGCTGCATTCGGGGCATTTGGGGGTGCTGTTGTCGGTGGCTTGGAGTTCGGTGATGAATTTGCTGGGTTGGGGCTCGTGGTAGAGCAGGTAGTTTTTATGGCGTGCGCGGGTTAGGGCGACGTAGAAGACGCGGCGTTCTTCGGCGTTTTCAAAGTTGTCGCCTTCCTGGAGCAGGTAGTTCAGCATGGGGTCGTCGGCCATTTCTGAGGGGAAGCCGAGTTGGCCGGCGTTGAGGTCGAGCAGGATGGCGTAGTCGCAGGTCATGCCTTTGACGGCGTGGGCGGTGAAGAACTGGAGGTTGAGGCCGGGGTGTTTTAAGGCTTTTGGCTTGTTGACTTTGTAGCGGCCGATCAGGAATACGCTGGCACCGGGTTGGGCGGTATGGATTTTTTCAAGAATTTCGGTCAGGCAATTTTGGCGCTCGATGCCGGTTTTGAATTTGACGAATTCAAAGCTCGTGTGGCCGTCTGGGGTAGGGGTTTGAGCGGCCAATTGTTTTTTGAGCTGGGCGGGGTTTTGCTGTATAAAGTTGCTGCTGGTTTGCAGGATCTGGTCGTTGAAACGGTAGGTTTTGAGTATCGCGGTTTGGCTGGTCACGCCAAAATGTTTTTCAAACTGGGTGATAATGGACAGATCGCTGCCGGTAAAGCGGAAGATGGATTGCCAGTCGTCACCTACGGCATATAGTTTGGTACCGGGGTTTTGGCTGCGAATGGCTTTAATGAGTTCGTAACGGCCCAGCGACATGTCCTGGAACTCGTCGACCAGGATATATTTATAGGGCTTTTTAAAGGCGCCGTTTCTGAAATGCTGGGCGGCATGGTTGATCATGTCGTTAAAGTCTACGGCAGGAATGCTGGCCACGTGCTGTTCATAAGCGTTATATAGCGGTTCGATCAGGTCCAGGAAAACGCGGAAGCGTTTATCGGCTTTGAAGGTTACTAATTGTTCTGGTGATTTGCCGCAGGACTTCATGAGGGTCAAAAAGACTTGGATCAGGTTGATAAAGTCTTCGTAATCGGGTGATTGCTCGATCAATTCCAGTAGTTCCTCCGAACTGCGTTCCCGCATTGCTACGCCCTCGTCCAATAATCTTTGTTTCAGGTTACGGATCAGGGTTCCTTCCGAGGCTTCATAGCCATAGGACTTGATCAGTTTTGTTTGGTATTTGCTGTGGATTTGTTCTTTCCAGGTCATACCGGCATGATATTGCTCTCGCTTTATCCCCTTAGCGACATCACCATTGCGGTCAATCCCGTAATGTTCATGCCAGATTTTATAGTCGGTTAAATAAAAGTCTGGCTGATAAGCACCGAACGTCGGATTGCGGTCTTCTTCTTCCAGCGGATAATGCTTTTCATACTCATAATTGATATTAAACAGGCAAAAGAAATTGGCAATTTGGAGTTCCTGCTGGCTTTTTACTGTTTTACCGTCAAGCGTGATGTTCTTAAAGCCCTGTTCATAATTCAAGTAATCATTTTTCGTCGCAAACTCCGATTCGTCTTTTTGCGGCCGGTTAAAGAACGCCAGATAATTAACCGCTTTTCGCTGGAAATCCGTATCACTCCGCAGCAATTCATTAAATTTTTCCTGCAGAAATAATTTAGCCTGTTCGTTATCGTCAAAAGCTACCGTAATCTCCTGATTAGAACAACTTCTACAAACCAGGAAACCAAAACTATTAAAAGTACGCACCTGCAAATTAATTGGCCCACAAAACCGCTTACAACGTTCCTGCATTTCCTTAGCGGCATTATTGGTAAAAGAAATGATCAACAACTCCTCCGGCTTAGCAATTCCCTTCTCCAGTAAATACGCCACCTTACCCGAAATAGTCGTCGTCTTTCCCGTCCCCGCACCCGCCAGCACCAAATTATTATTCTCATCCCGAATGATCGCCTCCGTCTGATCCGCCGAAAGGGGATAAGCCTCCAACCCCGCAAAAAAATCCGCATACTTTACCTGTTCGCGCCTGACAAACTCATCATTATAATCCCTCCGCTTCACCGCACAACCATCAAAATTCTCACAAAACAATCTTAAATCCTCAACCTCCGTTTCCACCAATCCCATCTCCGCATAATCCACCACAATAGCCTCACGCGTCACATGATAAGCGTTTAAAAACCTCTGCTCATCCCAATTAGCGAAATACCGCTCAAACCCTGTCAAGCCCGAAAATTCACTATTGGCCACCCTAACCTGATCCAGTATAGCAGCAATATCTTTGTGAAAAGCCCTTTTCCTCAACCAATCCCTCACCAAATACCAGATCCCAATGACCGAGATCAACAGCAAGATAAAACGGATGATTTTAAAAAGCTTAGATACGGTCATACGGCATCAAAATTTCAAATCCGTTATTCCTGGCGATAGTCGCCAATGGTTGTAATTGTTCCAATACCCGTTGATGTTCAAATAAACTGAGGTGGGGTACAATCGTTAAATAGTCCTCCAGAAATTTATGTTTGGGTGCAACCTGTTGTACCACTTCTAAAGCGGATCGCTGTAAGTTGAAATAGGGTTCAAAATAGGTTTCCAATGGTGGTAGCTTGTCGCTTTTGGAACTATTAAAAGACCGGTCGGCTGGGATCAAGTTCCACATGAGGTCATGAGAAACGAAGGCGTAGGGGAGGAAGTGCTCTACCGCATAATCACCAATCGTCAGGCGTTTATTGGTATAGATACAATCCACACTACCCAATTCACCAAGAACGATGTCCCAGAATTTGCGTTGTTCGGTCAGCGCTTTGCGTACTGGTAGTTTAATAAGTTTGTTGGGGATATCCGGTACGTTTGGGTTTTTGGCTTGCAGGTAGACCGCAAGGTTCCAGTAGCAAAAGTTTTTCAGAATACGGGCGTGGCGCTGCAAGTAGTTTATCCAAGCCGGATTGATCTCGATATGGTCAGCGTATAGCGCGTAGATACTTTGATTTTCAAATCGCTGTGAGGCAGCGTAAGCTGCTTTGGCATCAGCAGCGCGAAACCACGGACTTAAAAAACGATGGGGTACTTCGCTGTTAAAATAGCGTAATTCACGTAAAGTTGTTTTATTGTTCGTGCTGGCTAACTGTTTGAATATAAATGACCTATCCGCATCTATCGTCAGCTGCTCTAAATTTTTGATCTGGTTAATCGCTTCTTGGAGTTTGTCTTGTTTTCCAAAAGATACTTTAAAATAATTCACCGTATACCAGGCATGCGCGATCATCGCCGCAAACAAATTTCGCTTCGGTATTTCCCTTTGACCCAGTTCCACCCGCTCCAGCAAAGCCAGGAACCAGTAAAACTTATACGTCGCCGAGGTATTATTAAAACACCCCGCCAGCAAATGCACCGGTAAACCATCGTGATCAGGCAAGTCCATCACCAAATATAAAACACCGTGTCCTTTATTAGACAAAACAGCCCCATTATTTTTCTGTGCGCAAAGGCTGAAAAAGGCTGTCCTTTATTACAACCGCCTTCATTTATAGCTTGTGCACGCTTTGTCGTTTACCACGCAAAGCAGAAAATATACTTTAACAAATATTTATTAACCCTTAATTTTTTTAAAATGACAACAAATCAAAAAAGCTATTCGGACTCTTACCGGTACGAAGCATTCATGAAACGCGCACATCGCGCCGAACGGGACTTTAGCCGAGGAATTGACAATTCCGTCTTCCGGCTATTGAATGACATTGACTGTGGCTATTATGGCAAACCCAGAGACTATCCCAAACAAGTCATCAAAATCAAAAACTATTTGTTCAGAGCCATTGATAAAGTGTTGAAATGGAAACTCAATCCTGATGAACGTCGTGCCGTTACCTTCTATGAAAGTCAGCTATCTGTGGCTAATGATGAGAATTCTCTGGCCGACGTCATTGCTGGTTTGCTAGACGCCACACAACGATTCGTTAACTATTGATCATTATTAAATGGGTGCCTATGGCACCCATTACAACTTCTTTTTAAAATGATCGGAAATACCCTGAACATTTTTTTCTGAAACTAAAATAATTAGTAAATTTAGCACCGCACTTATTACATTTGTTCGGACTTAACCAATTATCCATGGCAAAAAAAGCAAGCTACATTACTGGGTCGTTATTCGAAGAAGGCTATTTGGTAAGAACCATGGGTGCTTTGGTGCATAATGCAGACATAGCATTGACCGAATTAGTAGCAAATGCTTGGGACGCGGGAGCCACCCAGGTTGAAATATTTATTCCGGAGGACTTTCATCAAAAATTAGTGGTATCAGATAATGGTACTGGTCTTTCAAAGGACCAGTTTGAGCAGCGCTGGATGAAACTCGGCTATAACCGGTTGAAACACCAGGGTAAAAATGTTTTGTTTCCGCCAGGGGTGACTGGCAAACGCCTGGCCTATGGTCGTAATGGTGTGGGTAGGCATGGTTTGCTTTGTTTTGGGAATGAGTACACGGTCATCACCAACCATGACGGTAAAGCGTCTAAATTTGTAGTGACGACTTTAAATGAAGAGCAACCCTTTGTCATAAAAGAGGCGAGTTTTAGCAAAGCAACCACTACGGGTACCCGACTGGAGGTTCTGGTCACTAAAAATCTTCCTAAAGCAGAAAAGATATTAAAGATAATTTCTGCCCGGTTTCTTCATGATCCGAATTTTGTGGTTTCGATCAATAAGCAAACGGTTCAACTGGAGGAACACTCTGGGCTTATTGATACTACCGAATTGGTTATTGACAACATTAAGTTAACCGCCCACTTTATTGATTCTTTAAGATCATCCAGATCGACCGTTCATCAGGGAATTGCATTTTGGCAAAGTAACCGATTGGTAGGCGAACCTTCCTGGATTTTGGGCTTCGAAGCCGTGGTGGATGGCCGTACAACTTTCGCCAAAAGATATACGGTGGTTATTCAAACCAATGACCTGGCTGATTATGTTTATGAGGATTGGACCGGGTTTAAAAGGGTCGCCACCATGGATAAAGTGTATAAAGCAGTAGCGGAATACGTCAATAAAATGTTTGCCGAGATCGCCATGGAGAATATCGAGGAAACCAAACAACAGGTCGCCAACGATTTTAAACGAGAGATCGACAGTCTTTCACCATTGGGAAGATACGAAATCAGCGAAGTCATTGAAGCGATATCGCTATCTCATCCGACCGCAAGGCCAGAGTCGTTAAGTATAGCGGTAGAAGCGGTTATTAATCTTGAAAAAACGCGTAGCGGAAAGGAACTATTGGTGAAATTGGCGAAGCTTTCCGACGCAGACATCGACGGTCTGAAAAGTTTGCTGGATAAATGGTCCATCAAAGATGCTCTAATTGTATTAGATGAAATTCATAATCGGCTATCAGTAATTGAAGCGATCCGCAAGTTGTCTAAAGACGAAAATGTGGATGAGCTTCATGTGTTGCATCCTTTGGTTACGGATGCGCGATGGCTGTTCGGCCCCGAATTTGAGTCTGCCGAATACGCTTCTAACAGACAATTGCACTCAGCAGTAGAGACTGTGTTTAAGAAAAGGATAAGCACTAAAAGCTTTAATAACTATAAACAAAGACCGGATATCGTATTACTAAACGATGCCACAGCATCGATTACAGGAACGGAAGTTTTTGATACGGAATCAAATCTCGCCACGGTCAATAAAGTGCTGATTATCGAACTCAAAAGAGGGGCGTTTAAACTTACCCGCGCGGAAAGAAACCAAGCCCAGGGTTATGTGGAAGATTTTGTGAACTGTGGCGCATTGATCGGGTCGCCTTACGTGGAAGCCTTTGTCGTAGGTGATCAATTCTCCGAGAAAATAACACCTATCGCGACGGTTAAAAATGATAACAACGTCGAATTGGGCAAGATACGCATCACCACTTTTAGCCAATTGGTTGACACCGCAGAAAAAAGATTGTTTGGATTAAGGCAAAAGCTCAATGAACGATACGACGATATACCCGGCATGGACCTGTTTAATCAAAAATATCCGCCACAACTATCAGTTGACTTCCGAAAAGAAGGAACTAATGATTAAGTGATTTACTTACTCAATTGTTCTGCCAGGCCAACTAAAATACCCTCCACACCACGGATATAACACAACCTATAAATATTTTCATACTGCACTATTTCACCAACCAGTTCCGCGCCATGCTGCTCAATTAAGTGATTGACTAGTTCATCAATCTCCGTCACCTGGAACATCACCCGCAAATATCCCAACGCATTTACCGGTGCCATCCGATGATCACTAATGACTTCGGGTTCGATAAAGCGGGAGAGTTCGAGGCGGCTATGCCCGTCGGGGGTGACAAGCATGGCGATTTCGACGTTTTGGTCGCCGAGGCCGGTGACTTTGCCTGCCCAGGGGCCGGCGACGTTCATGCGGCCTTCGAGTTTCAGGCCTATGGCTTCAAAGAATTGAATGGCCTTATCGAGGTTCTCCACGACAATGCCCATATTGTTCATACTGACTAAATTGCTCATCCGCTGCGATTATTTATATTTGAACATGAAACGCCTGGCCTTGTTTTTCTTTTTGTTTCCTTTACTGGGTACCGCGCAAATTAACGCCGCCTATGTCAAGGCCTTGTATCAGAAATATCCCACGCAAAAGTCGGATTTTTGCCCGGCTTGCAAACTTTGGGTCAATCCTTATTATAAGTCCATTGCGGATACGGTGAAGCACGCGCCGGTGGTCACTTATTACATCTACACCAAAGCGCACCGCGAACAACAGGAAGCGGCAA
Source organism: Mucilaginibacter ximonensis (assembly GCF_042686265.1). Classification (NCBI taxonomy): domain Bacteria; kingdom Pseudomonadati; phylum Bacteroidota; class Sphingobacteriia; order Sphingobacteriales; family Sphingobacteriaceae; genus Mucilaginibacter; species Mucilaginibacter ximonensis. The sequence goes on along the minus strand of NZ_JBHUPD010000001.1, from coordinate 1,286,295 downwards.
ATGTACCGCGCACCGGCATCTACGCCGCCTGGCACCCGGCTTACGGCCAGCCGGACGAAACCAAGGTCTATAAAGCCGCCAATCAACAATCCGCCGACATGATCGCCAAGGGCCACTGCCAGGCTTGGATACTTTTAGCCTACGACGCCGACGGCGCGATCCTCTCCAATACTTATACCTTCAACGCCGCCATGGAATACCAGGGCCAGAACATCGGCACCGAGATCGCCACCGAAGAACTCACCCGCAAACTCACGCTAACCAACGACACCGTAAAAATCTGGTGCGGCACCTGGGGCACTTTCAGTATACCCAGCCATTACTGGAAGGTCATCGAATACAACCAAACCACTTTAGCCTATTGGATGCCCAATCTGCCTGATGAAAAACGCAGCAAACTACCCGAACGGGTCATCGCCTATAATGATTTAGTCCAAAAACTAGGCTTTGACCCCCGCGCGGTCTTTCAGTAAGCGCAGCGCCTCATGGGCGTAATTATAACTTTCGATCCACTTCTTACACCGCGCCCGGAACGCCGCATCCCGGAACTTCGAAAAGAAATAATCCGACTTCATCATAGCGAATCCCTCATACGCGTCCACATATTCCCTAAACTCGTCAAACTCGCCCTCTAACCGTTTGATCTCATCCGTCACCAAAATCTTGGATGGGGCAGGGGTAACCGAAGTCTCAATATTCCGCATATCATCCGCCAACACATACACCGCCAGTTTAGCCTTTTTCACCTTCGCCTCAAACTTCGCCCGGTCCGTCTTATACTCCATATACCGCGCCAAATTCACCTTTCGCTCCTTCAACTCCCTGGCCAGCGCCAGCAAAGCCTTTCTATTATAAAAATGCCCCCGCCCATGCGTAAAATAAGCCGTAAACCCCAGTTCCTCCCGCAAAAACTTACCCGTCCCATGCCGCACGTCCTTAAAAACACTGCTCAACTGATACTCCTCCACCCAAGCCTTCCGCAGCGTGCTCAACTTCTTAAACTCCTTCGCCGCCTTCTCCAACGCCACCAAATTCAACTGCTCGCCCTCCGGCAAATCACTTGTCCCAGCCAAAGTTGCCAGCGCAGCACGTATCGCCTTCAATTCCGCTAAAACCGCTTTTTCCATAGTCCAAAATAACAAATTTCAAGCTTTCTAAAATATACCCCATTTGGTATATATCTTCAAATTATTCCCTATTCCGGATATAATTTCACCAATAATGAAATAAACCAGTTCATGTCAGTTTTGGTGAAACACCAGTAGAAACAATGGAAAAAAATTTACGTTATTTAAATAATGATCAGCCTGCAATTATACCTACTGGAACTCCGGGACGGAAAATACTACGTCGGCCAAAGCAGCCGCCCCGAAGTACGCTTCTCTGATCACCAAATCGGGCAGGGGGGAAAGTGGACCCGGCTTTACCCGCCCCAGGCACTGCTCAAAACAAAAACGATCCAGGTCGAAGATTTACGCGAAGCCTGCCTCTACGAAAACTGGCTCACCCTCCACTACATGGAACAATACGGCTGGCAGAACGTCCGCGGCGGTGAGTACCTCGACATAGAAAACGAACGCATCGCCGAAAAGATCAGTCATATCTACGACCTCAATACCAACAAAATCCGCCAGTACATCCCCGACTGCCCATACCTATTCGGCGCCACCCACCACTGGCTGGTCTACGTACTGGAACTTTCCGACGGCTATTATTACATCGGCAGCGGCAAACGCTTAGGCAAAGCCCTCGGCGATCATTTCAACGGCCAGACCATCGCGTTCACCCGCGAACACCCACCGTTGAAGGTAGCCGAATGGCAGGTCATCAAACCTGAAAACGGCAATTATTTAGAATTTAAAAGAAGTTTAGCGGAGCAATACCGCCAATGCTATGGAAAGAATAAAGTAGTTGCCGGCAATATCAGCTGATAGCTATTCAGTTAGTTGTTTTTTTTGGACGCCCGCGTTTAATTGCCTTGATGGCTAATAAATAGGTGTAATCTCCGCCACGAACGTTCTGCCAACCGTATTTGTGAATATATGTTTCGGTGAGCTCGTTTTCAAAGCCGATCGGCACGTTGTTATAAATCTGTTCAACTTTAACAGGGCGGAACTCTCTTGTCCAGGCGGTAGGTCTTCCGGAAAAATGACAACGCAAGCGATCATCCAACTTTTGTGTGAATCCGATGTAGTACCGGTTATCATCCAATACCAGGACATAGACACAACCGGTGATTTCGTTTTCTGAAACAATGAGCCTGCCATGGCGCGGCTTTGGAAACCGCTGTTTTCTCAACAAAATGGCAAATTCGCCGGCATTACCTTTTTTGCCGCATTGAAAGCATTCGAAATAATCAAGTTGCGGGCTTACCACCATTTGAAGTTGTTCCGTCGTGTGAAACGGGCAACGGCAACGATAGTCTTCCCCGAGGGGGTGAAGTTTCGCGTACTTTCCTATCAAATGGCTAATGTCGTGAATCATAATTAATTAAAACGACCACTCTGAAATGATTATTACTAAAGTCTATTGAATTTTAAACTGCTGGGCATTTACCGCCATCATTTCGTAAGCAATGATGGTCAATGCCCCGCAAGCCAATTCTAAATTTCGCTGAAATTCGCATTCCAACCGGCTAAATTGTAGCCAGCCATTACGCGCCAACTGGACACGTTTCGCGCCGGACTCGGCAGCTAATTGTAAGGTTCTTTGCAGGTCAGGCAGTACGCTACCCAGCTCGCAGATTGCCAGTAATTCCCGGTCTGCGGTCATCAAGACCATCAAATAACATAATCCGTCGCTGGCTTCCAAAATGGGCCTTACGTGCTGTACTATCGCTTCGTGGTCAGGTAAACGTAGTGGAGGCGGGACATACAACCGGCGACCGATCTCCGCGATAGCCAATAACACCAGCGCCTTAGCCGGGCCGATGCCTTTGGTTTGGCAGAGCGTTTTCACTTCCGCGTCGGGAATATCTTTCAATTGAATGGCATCTAACAACTCATCACAGACCTGCGACACAGGCAAACCGCGATTACCCGAGCCAAAAACAATGGCCAGCAGCTCGGCATCACTCAAAGCCTGCGGCCCCTGCAGCTGCAGTTTTTCCCGCGGCCGGTCCACCGGCAACAAATGCTTGATATTTTCCATCAGGCAGGCCTCCCTTCACCGTGCGTATAACGCGTCAGCACCATCGACAGCGCCTCCACAAAAAAATCAAAATCTTCCTCGAACAGGATCACCGACGAACGCTCATAAAATTGCTCATCCTTGTAATCCGCCCGCGTGATCTGTAAATACGGCTCATTATTCTTCGCCTTCACCAGGTCGACAAAAAAATGCCGGCCCTTCCCGCCAAAACTCTCCGAGTCCAGCAGATTTTTGCCTAAGTTTTTCATAACGCAAAATTCTGCGAACCAAAACGTTAAAACGTTGTTTTACCCGTATATAGCCGTTTCTAAACGTTTAAGGATATGCCAGAAACCTCAACAACAGCCGCCAAAGTGTGCAACTATTGCGGTGGCCCGGTCGGTCAGGGCCGCAGCGACAAAAAATATTGCAGCGATGCTTGCAAAAGCGAAGCCAACAATCAAAATAAACTGCCGGAATATATTCCAACGATCAACAACATCCTGATCAAAAACTGGAAGATCCTCAAGGAATGCCTGGGCGACAAGGACACCTGTAAAATGCGTGTACGCGACCTGGGCGGCCGTGGATTCAATTTCAAATTCGCTACCGCCGAAAGGATTAATGACAGCGACGGCGAGTGTTACTATTTTGTATATGATATGGGCTATTTACTACTGGATGACGAAACCCGGGTGCTGATCGTGCAGGATGACACCATGGTACGCCTGAGCGGCCCGGCCTATCCGGCTAACTGACGTAAGCCGATCGCTTCCGCCAAATGGGGTAATAAGATAGCAGCGCTGCCCGCCAGGTCAGCGATCGTCCGCGCGACCTTTAAAATTCGTTCATAAGACCGGGCGCTCAGCTTATGCTGCACCATCGCCGCCTGCAATAAAGCATTACTCTGCGCATCCAGCTTACAAAACTCTTTGACCATCGCTGTATTCAATAGTGCATTACAAGCCACCGAGCTTAACCGCTGCTGCTGGCGTTGCCTGGCGGCAACTACCCGTGCCCGGATCACCGCGCTGGACTCTAAAACCTGGCCATCCGACAGGTCGGCCGGCAATACATTTACCTGCAAGTCGATACGATCAAGCAATGGCCCCGAGATCCGGTGCCTATAACGGTGAATGGCCGCAAAGGTACAAGTGCATTTCCGAGAAGGGTGCCCAAAGTACCCGCAAGGACAAGGATTCATCGCTGCCAGTAAAACAAAATTCGCGGGGAAACTGGCCGAAAAGTTTGCCCGCGAGATCAATATCTTCCGTTCCTCCAGAGGCTGTCGCAACACTTCCAAAACCCGCCGTTTAAACTCCGGCAGTTCGTCCAAAAACAATACCCCATGATGCGCCAAAGAAATCTCCCCGGGCATCGGCACCGAACCGCCACCCACCATCGCGATATCACTCGCCGTATGATGCGGCGCCCGGAAAGGCCGCTGCAATAACAAACCGGTCTGATCCAATAGCCCTGCAACCGAATGTACCTGTGTAGTTTCCAAAGCCTCAGCCAACGTTAAAGGCGGCAATATACCCGGCAACCGCGCCGCCAGCATACTCTTACCACTACCCGGCGGCCCCGACAACAAACCATTATGCCCGCCCGCCGCCATAATTTCCAAAACCCGTTTCACCTCCGCCTGTCCTTTCACATCCGCCATATCCGCCGCATATAAAGCCGGCTGCGGACTGATCAATTCTTTGACTTCCGTAGGTTCAACTGTGCCGCCATTCAAAAAAGCCAGGACACCTGCCAGTTCATCAAAACCATATACCTTCAGATTTTTTACAACTGCCGCTTCCTGCGCATTCGAACCTGGCACGATCATTCCCTTACAACCCATTTTTTGCGCTTCAATCGCCATCGACAAAGCACCCCTAACTGGTCGCAGTTTCCCATTTAAAGATAACTCGCCCGTAAACAAATACCCCGACAACCTTTCCGGGTCTAATTGCCCCGAAGCCGCCAGGATACCCAGCGCAATAGGCAGATCAAAAAAAGCGCCGTCTTTTCTCAAACCCGCAGGCGCCAGGCTCACCAGCATCTTTTGCCGCGGCATCTGTAAATCCACCGTACTCACCGCGCTCTCCACCCGGTACAAACTCTCCCGCACCGCCTCACCAGCCAGCCCCACAATATTATAGCCCAGCCCCGGACAGATCCGCGTTTCCACCGTAATCAGCGCAGCATCGATCCCCGCCAATGCCGCGCTCAAAACACTCACCGTCATGACGCCTTGTCCAATAACATCACCTCACTGACCACCACCTCCGTCACATAATGCTTCGCACCATCCTTATCCGTATAAAAACGGTTCGCCAACCTGCCTTCTACAGCGATCTGGCTGCCCTTATTCAAATACTTCTCCGCCAGATCCGCATGCTTATTCCACAGCACCAGTTGATGCCAATGCGTTTCTTCCACCGTTTCGCCCTTACCATTCTTCCGGTAATAATGCGTCGCCAAACTGATCTTAGCCACCTTCTTCTCATTTTCTAATTCTCTTAATTCCGGTGCCGCGCCCAACCTCCCGGTCAACCGCACGCTGTTACTTAAATTATTCATATCGTTAAAATTTGTTGGGTCAAATCTCACGATCGGTTGGGGCATTTGTAGCCAATTATACGTTTATAAACGGCTCTACCCGTTTAAAACAATTTCCTCAAAGAGCAAGCTAAATAACGCTAATCATGGCGGTTTCGAAACAACCAGGTTGTCACGCGCCATTGGGACTCCTGTACGGCATTTTCGCCGAGCTGCAAAAGCCGGTAAGACCATATTAACGCTAAAATTCATACTCAATGAATTCGCGGACGCTTTGCGCTTCTGAAAGACGCGGCGAAGAAAAAGTGACTCCTCCGGACCTTCCAGGTGCGCCAAAAGCTCCCACTTATTGCCTCTCCGTTCCTCCAAGGCAAATCGTTTCGCGGGCGCAGGCTCACTTTTTTCTCCGCCTACTACAACCAGTCAGGTCCGGGAGCTTCCCTCTATCTGGGCGGACTGACTGCACAAAGGGACAAAATGCTCGCTACTGAAGCAAGGCTATACGAGCGCTACGCGGCCTTGCCTCAGTGACTGCGCTTTTGAGTTGGGTATCCATCAGCCGCCAGATAGAGGGAAGCACAAAAAAAAGCGAAAGGAGGTCAGAAAAAGAGAAAAAACAAAATGGTAAGGCAGGCAGGATGCCAAAAAACCTGAAAGAGTAAAAAAATAATAGAAGTAAAATTTAAAAATAAAAGAAAATGGAATTGACTGGAAGAATAGTGGCAGACGCTACTGTGAGAAATGTCGCAAGCGACAGAAAAGTAACAAATTTTAGAGTAGCTATTAACCGCAGGTACAAATCAGGCGGCGAGCAAAAAGAAGAAACCACTTATGTGGATTGCTCGTATTGGCGCACCGACAAATTAGCCCAATACCTAACTAAAGGTTTATTGGTTCAGGTTTACGGACACATCAGCGCAAGACCTTGGGTCAGCAAAGATGGTGAGCCTATGGCAAGCCTGAATTTTCATACTAATGAGATTACGCTGTTAGGCGCATCTGCGCATCGAAATGGCGGAGAACCTTATAATGACGGTGCAAAAAGCACTTTAAAAAGACAGGGATAGTTCCCTAAACGAGTATAGCCGTTTCTAAACGGCTGTACTTCGTTTGAAATCATCCAAGTAACAGAATTTTGAACACAAAACGAATGTTATGCAACCATTAAAAATGTTGAACAACGTGCAGAAAGCAAGGCTTTTGCATAGCTTATTGATACAAGAAATACCTGAGTTTTTAGGTTATCTCAATGAACTGACCGAAACGGTATTGAATGATAAAGAACGTATCAAATCAGAATGGAACGACCAAATGATTAACCCTGATTTTTGGTTTGAACTCGCAGAACAGGTACAAAAAGTGATGGCAAAATATCCCAAACAATTGTACAAAAGTACCAACGTTTTTGCCGACCAGTTATTTGATGGTTATACAGCCATATTTACTATTCATGGCTTAACACAGTACGTGGCGTTAAGCAAAAACACCGACCCGAAGTTTAAACCCGCCGTTGAACTTTTATTTACCTGACCATGAAAGCGCAAGACCATACCATTATTTACGGTTCACTTTTGTTAGGCATCGGGCTTTTTGTCCGCTATCTGATTGGCAAACGCAAGTTTCAGCGCAGGGGAGTGGCGGGTTTACAACAATTTCCCTCATACGGCTATGGTGTGGTTATACGGTTCATGGAAACGCTGATATTATTCATCGGTAACCTATGTCTGTTAGGGGGCTTGCTGTTGCTTGCCCTCGCAGGCTTTAATCATCATTTTAAATTTTAAGAATTATGAAAACGAACTTTTTTGAACAAATCGCAGGCTTAGGCTTTAACGGCAATTTCCTGCTTAATATCCATCAAGACGAAACAGGGGTGCAAACTGTTTCAGTTATATTAAAAAGAGAAAGCGTCAAAGCTACCGCAGGGACTAACCTGCCACCGATGCTGTTTAAAGCGACAGCGCAGGAACTGGACGAGGGCTTTTTTGAACAACTGGCACAGCCTGTAAAACAAACCGCAGGCTTAATAACCAATCTCGAAACTTACCAAAAGGAAGTCGAGAAAGCGAAAAAGAACGCCAAGCCTGACAAGGACAAGACCGCAAAGGCAACAACGGCTGAACCTGACGAGGAGGACGATAAAGAGGACGACAACAATTTGTTTACGCCACAGGAGGACGATAAGCAAGCCAAAGCCGAAAAAAAACGGCTTTACGAGGAAGCAATGGACAGGGTAAAGGAACTGGCTAAGCAAATGAAGTATGCCGAGGCATTAGCACAACTACCCGATCCTGCGGAATATCCCGATAAAGCCGAATTGATTGAAGCCAAACGGCAGGAGATACAAGCGGGGAAAGACCTGTACGACAAATTAGCCCAACAGTTTAACGATTAACTCTACGACCATGAAAGTGAATATATTGAAAAGGGTGTTTCTGCACAAGGAGAATGGGCAGGAACTCAAATTGACCGACCCGAACGAGGGATTTACGGTAGCTGATGTACAGAACTTTTTTGCAGGCACTTATCCCGTCCTGACCAATGCAAAAGTCTTTGGCCCTGAAATTAAGGACGACGAAATGCAGTACCGTTTTGAAAGCACAATGGGAACAAAGGGGTGAGTATGAAAACACGAACAGTGAACAGGATTGTCAAACTAAATCCAAATAGTAATCAATGGAAACTACAACAATTGTTCAGGGAACTGGCGGTGCAATTAGACCGTCTGCCCGATGCGAACGAAATAAGGCGCAACCCGCCAAAAAGCGCACCCATAGGGCTAACGGAAATGGTTTTCTAAGCCATTATTTTCAATCGGTTTGGGGTGTTGAGGGTAACAGGGAACGCATGGTAAGGGAGTATTTTAACTCCCTTACCAACTTATGTAATTATTATCAATTGCCGTATCCGGCAGTAACAGGGATGGCTTTTCCGCAAAATATTTATCAGTCATGGAAAGAAATCGCTGATAAAATCACTGGGCTGGATGAACATAGCCATTGTATGATTTTGGAAGCCGAAAACAAGCGGGCGGTCATTGGCGTGGTTAAAACGTTCAATTTGAACGGTTTGTACTACATACCCGTGCGCTCTTATTGGCGTTGGTCAAAATGTGCCGAGCAGCAGCGAATAGCCGAATTAATTACGGTGATTTTTGCTTACCTGTACCAAATTGTGGAAATTCCCTTTTATGCCGAGAACGGCAGTTTTATGAATGGCGAATATGATACGTTGGAGCAATGGTTAAGCGAAGCCGAGGATGAGGGACAAGACGATGCCGAAGAAAAGGAATGGCGGGAGGAACGTGAAGATACGATGTATGAATTAAGGCAGGCAGGTAATCATATCTTACGGTTGATACAAACCCCCGATTACCTTAACCGCATGGAGGAAGTGGTAACGGGTTATCAGCATCGGGATAATTGGGAACTGGAATGGGAACTGTTGGGCGTGGAGTTTTTACAGCTTTACCGACAATACCCCAAACGGTCCTTACCCGATTGCATTCATACGGATTTGGTTTATCCTGACGAAGACGAGCGCATCAGTTGCTACCAGTACACAGGTTTTCATTGGAGTAACAGGGATTGTTTTGCGGATGAACTGGATGATATGATTAATTGCAGTTTTCAGGAAATCGCTGTCATGGATGAACCTACCGCCGTACAGCTTTTTGATAAGATGCCCATTCATTTGACCACAGACTTTGATTTTGAAACACGGCTGTTCGGTTTAATAGAGCGGTTGAGGGATTTATTAGATGATTATGACCATGAAGAACATAACAGAACAATTTAATAGCGAATTTCAGCCCTTTAAAGCCCTGTTGTTATACAGGCATGATAAGGCAGAGCAACGTACCACCTATCAGCACAGCGATAAGCAAACGCACATTTATGTCGAGAGTTATGACATTGGACAAACGGGTCAGCCGATTAACGCACATCCCTTATCCGTTAAAGAAATGGCGACTTTGAGCGAAATGCTACAGACAGCACAGGAATTAAAAGGCGGGTATCTCAAAAGCCGTAGTTTATTACCTGCCAATATTCTTTATGTCAATCAGCAATCAAACGGCTATGCCGTTTGGTACACGCCACCGCAGGAAGTGCGTTTATTTTTTGTAGATAGCTTAAAAATACCATCAGGTAAGTTCAAAATACCTGCGATGGTTTGGAAAGCGAATGCAGAACGATTAAGTGTCTATGCGTTCAAAGGCAAAAACAAACCAACGGACAAAACACCGCTTTGCCATGCCCCGTACCTGAACATTTATCATTCGGGGCAGGTGTGTATGGGAACGGTAAATATCGCCATCGGTAAAACCGAATGTTTAGAGGATTTTATGCACCTATGGGAGCGGTATTTCTTTAATAGTTATTTCAGCCATTCCATTAGTGGTAATAACAGTACAAAGAGCAATACTACCGAACTATGGCGTTCGCACGCAGGTACAGATGCGGATTTCCCGCAGGATGAATTAATTAAAATTGGTTACAACCTTAAAAATATTATCGAATGAAAGCCAGGAAGAATAAAACCATAAAACCTGCTGTGCATATCGTACAAAAGGAACTGTTACAGCCTTATAACCCAGTAAGTATTAACTTGATCGGTGCGGGTGGGACAGGAGGGCAGGTATTGACCGCCCTTGCACGAATGAACCATGCGCTGACGGCTTTGGGTCATGCAGGGCTGTCCGTGAGAGTGTTTGACGATGATAAGATAGATGATGCCAACCTCGGCAGGCAACTATTCACAACCGCCGAAATAGGCTTATATAAATCTGTTGCGCTGATAAACCGTGTCAACCGTTTTTTTGGAACAAATTGGAAAGCAGAAACTGTGCGCTATGAAAAAGAACAGCTAAAGGATAAAGATGTCGCCAGTGCGGTAATAACTATTTCCTGTGTCGACACGGTTCAGGCACGTTTTAATATCGCCGAAGTATTAAAATATCTGTCTAAAAACTACGGTGGTCGCAATCATGTGCAATATTGGATGGATTTTGGCAACAGCCGAACAAGCGGACAGGTTATTTTATCAACCTTAGAGAAAATCAAACAACCCTCGTCAGAAATATATAAGCCTATCGATAACTTACCCTTAGTTACCGATGAGTTTAAAGAACTGCTTTATTCCTCTGAACAAGCAGACAACATCCCAAGCTGTTCTTTAGCCGAAGCCTTGACTAAACAAGACTTGTTTATTAACTCGGCACTCGCTAATTGTGGCGCATCATTACTATGGCAATTATTCAGAGAGGGCATATTATTTAACCGGGGTTTCTTTTTGAACCTCGCAGATTTCAGGACACAACCACTCAAAGTGGCTTAATAACGAACGTTATGAAGATTACAGACATAAATGGTTTTGACCTTGAAATAGACGACCTGCAATTGGCTATCATGCAGGCAGATGATTACAGGCACATGAAACATTTAAACCTCGAATATCAAGCCTTAGATGCCAAGCTACAGGCTTATTGGGACGATGTTTACCAAAAACTAATACAATTACAATCATGAGTTATATCATGATAGAAACACATGGTGGCGCAGAATATGCCATCATTGTTACCAATGAAAATGGCGAAAATAAAGTCTTTGCTAATCTGCAAGATGCGGAGGCAGAAGCTGACGACTGTCAGGAGGGAATGGTAATAGAACTTTAAAATAATTCGGCTCCCCACCGGGGAGCCGTTTTCGCCCCGCGTTTTCTCAAACACGGGGCGCTTTTGATTAATGATGTTTGAAATACTGGATTTCCTTTTCGTGTTTTTTTGCAGCTTCCATAGAATCGAATGTACCCAGGTTCTTACGTTTATGGGTTTCTGGGTCGACCTTTCTCGAATAGATGCGGTATTGCCCGGATTTTAATTTCCTTATCATAACGGTTATATTTATGAATGATCAACAACAGGCCAGGTATTAAAACAACCCATTATAATAGCTATTGTTTAACTTATTATTTGACATCCGAGCCAGCCCGTAACGCCCGCCCAAAGCCATTCCAGGAACCTATTTAAGAAGTTTGTTCGTTGACTAAATGGTTGATTTTATTGGGTTTAATGAATAGAAAATCTTATATTTGTTCAGACGATTTGAAGTGCCCGAAATAGTAAAAGTGAGTTATTCGTGTAGTTCAATTGGTTTGCCTTAGTCTAAAACACTAATTTACAATGATATATGAGGATAGGTTCGAATCCCTCCCTCACCGCCATTAAGGTCATCAAAAACAAACAAAAGCCTGTAAATCAATAGTTTACAGGCTTTGTTTTTTCTATCAACTGCACAAAAATGGACAAAATTGCCACGAATTTCGTGGCAAAATCGTGGCAATTCACTATTTGAAAATAATTGCCACGCCAAACTACCTAAGTCGTTGATTACCAAGTTGTACACGAGGTGAACATCTTGATTTCCTGAAACTGCATTTCGACATTTATTCACTTTTAAATTGTGTCGTTATGTTAGAAAAAAGCTTTGCATTGCTTTTCTTTTTAAAGCAATCAAAAACCGAAGGGGCGAAAAAGTACATTTATTTACGGATTACGGTAAACGGACACTCCGTTGAATGGTCTACCAAAATGCAGTGGTATGAAGACCGCTGGGATCAGGACAAGGGCCAGGCCACCGGCAACAAAGAAGATGCGAAAGCCATTAATTCCTTCCTGGGTACCCTGGAAAACAAAATCTTTAAAGCGAGGAAAAAGCTGGTTGATGATGAGGAGTTCATTACTGCTGAACTGATCCGGGATGTGGTTACTGGCAGAACCGGCGACCGGAAGCTGATCTTACAGGTGTTTGCACAGCACAATACCGACATGGAAGAACTGATCGGCAAGGACTATGCCGATGGCACGCTCACCTGTTTTACGACCACCTACGACCACGCAACAGCGTTTATCCGATGGCAATACCGGGCGGAAGATATGGACATCCGCAAGCTGGATTATTATTTTATGGAGCGGTTCTCTTTTTGGTTGAAGACGGTTAAAGGATGCAACCACAATACGACGATGAAGTACATCGCCAATTTTAAAAAGATCGTATTGATTTGCGTTAAAAACAAATGGTTACCTGCTGACCCTTTCCCTGATTTTGAGTTGACCCGCAGGGAAGTGATCCGCCATCCATTGACCCAATGGGAACTGGATAAGATCATCAAAAAGGATTTTCAGAATGAACGGTTAAGTATCGTGCGAGATATATTCGTTTTCAGTTGCTATACCGGGCTTGCTTATGCGGATGTTAAAAAATTGACACGCAAAGAGATCATCACCGGCGTTGACAACGAATTATGGATTAGCACCTATCGTCAAAAAACAGAAACCCAATGTGCCATTCCGCTCTTACCAGTTGCCAAACAAATATTGGACAAATACGCCAAGCATCCTAAATGCCTGAATGAAGTTAAGGTGTTACCAACCTTATCTAACCAAAAGATGAACGCCTATCTAAAGGAGATCGCGGACTTATGCGGTATTGATAAGTTGTTAACCTTTCACTTAGCGCGTTACACATTTGCGACTACCATTACTTTGAGCAACGGCGTACCGATTGAAACCGTCTCTAAAATGCTGGGGCATACGACCCTTAAACAGACTTTGCACTATGCGAAAATCCTGCATACCAAGATCAGCGCAGATATGGCACCACTACGGGAGAAATTGGCTATAAAAGCTGAACCTGAATTGGAATGTGCAGAAGCTGTCCTGGAGCCTGCTAAACCGCGACCAGCATTGCCTCAGTACAATTATGTATTGGTAGCTTCTTAATGTACCAAACTTGATATTCCAAATCGGAATATCAAGTTTGACATCACAATCTGTGATATCAAAAAAGACATCACTTTACTTTTAACGATTAAAATTATGAAAGAAAATATCATCAAAACATCTAAAGACTATCAACAATTAATAGGCAATATCACAACGGTTTACACTGACGGACGGCTTAAAGCAATCCAGGCAGTAAACGCCACTTTACTGAAATCTTACTGGCAGATTGGCCAGCACATCATCGAATTTGAACAAGGTGGTGCAGAACGGGCAAAGTACGGCGCTCAATTATTATCAGTTTTGTCAAAAGACCTATCACTACTTCATGGGAAAGGTTTCAGTTTGAGCAACTTGAAATTAATGAGGCAGCTTTACGTCTGCTACTCAAAAAGCCAGACGGTGTCTGACCAATTGGGATGGTCGCATTATGTCGAATTATTAAAGTTGGACGACGAACTGGAAAGATCATTTTATGAAAAACAAAGCATTCGTGAGCGTTGGAGTGTAAGGGAATTAAAACGCCAGATAAGTTCGTCATTATTCCTTCGCCTTGCCACAGTCAAAGATAAAGAGCAAATTTTGCACCTTGCAAAACAAGGCCAGACGGTTACGCACCCTTTGGACATAATACGTGATCCCTACATTCTTGACTTCCTGAAAATACCTGAGCCAAATCATTACTCAGAATCCGAACTTGAAAAACGAATTATTGAACATTTGCAACATTTCCTTTTAGAACTCGGAAAAGGATTTGCTTTTGTAGGGCGGCAATATCGCATCACCTTAGACAACACACATCATTATGTTGATTTGGTTTTTTATCACCGGATACTGAAATGCTTTGTATTGATCGATCTAAAAAAAGAAAGGGCAGGTTATGAGGATATTGGGCAAATGAATATGTATTTAGGCTATTTTGAACACGAAGAAAATACAGAAGGCGACGCCCCGCCAATTGGGATTATCCTGGCAAAACAAAAAGACGATTTGCTAATCAAGTATGCTATGCACAATATTTCTTCTCAATTATTTGTAAGCAAGTATCAGCTTTATCTACCGGATAAAGAAGAACTAAGAGCAGTAATAGAAGAACAATTGAATAGTAATCAATAGCGTTGTACGCGATAAATTGATTTAGAGGCAAAAAGTGGACGTTAATTTACTATATAAAAAAAAATACTAAAATGGAACGTAGAAAAGGAAAAAACATAGAACAGTTTATTAACAAGGCCGCAGGAGAATCAGGCACTGAAAAACGCGAACGGTTTGAATCGGATTTAAGTATGGAGGTTTTACAGGAACTGATTGTCGCAGCCCGTAAAAAGAAAAATCTCTCCCAGGAGGAATTGGCAGCATTGATTGGCGTAAAAAAAGCGCGGATTAGCCAACTGGAAAAAGGATATGGCAATGCGACTATTGCGACCATCGCTAAAGTTTCCAAAGCTTTGGACCTGCCTATCCGAATTACTGTAAAGCTGAATGGACGGCAGTGGGAACTGTGTTAAGGATAATCAATGAGATAAAAAACCATGTGATCACACATGGTTTTTTTTATTGCCCCGGCACCAGTAAACTCACATAACTCCCGATAAACGGATTATAGGACGGCTCATAGATTAGATAGCCAAAGTCCCGCAGTTGCCGGATACATTTATGGTAAGTAACAATGCTGCCGATATGCGTTTGGCTCATGATCTCGCTACGCGATACGCTAACCGGGTTTTGCAGCCCGTTCAATGCCCATTTACGGAACAGGCTCATATAAATGGCGAAATGCCAGACGGTGATCCGTTTATCCGCCGCGAGCAACCGGAAAAGCTCATGAAATACAATACCCGTTTCCATTACCAGGAAGTGCTGGCGGCCAGCATTTTTTGTATGTCGGCATAACGATAGTAATACGTGCCGCCGATTTTGGAATATGCCAGCTTCCCGGTGGCGCGTAGCGTTAGCAAGGTGCCTGCGGATATTTTGAGCAGTTTGCGCACTTCCAGCGCCTTCAGCCACTCTTTTGGTTGCTCGGCTGCATTACCGAGCATTGTCTTAATATCATTAAGCAGGTCGTTTTTAAAGATCTGCAAATCATCTTTGGTTACTATCTCTACACTCATCTCTTTCACATTTTATAATTAAATCAATAAAAACACCCGGCTGGCTTGGTTACGCTTAAATGATGGCTCGTATCGCAAATAGCCATAAGCGCTCAAATCCCGGATGATCTTATGGTAAGTCTTAGCGGAAATCTTTGCAATTTTGATGATCTGGTAACTATAAGCCGGAAATGGGTTAGCCCTGCCTGCCAGCTGCCAGTAGCGCAATACCGCCGAATAAATGCCAATATGCGTGATGCTGATCCGTGCATCATTCTCAATCGCCGCAAAGAAGTCCGCTAAAAGATCTTGTTCTTCCATGATTAGGGTTTGTTAATGATGCTGCGCCTGTCTTCTTTTATTGGTCGGCTTAACGTCATCCGCAACTTTTTGTCCTTGTTTTTCGGCTTGTCCCTGGCGTTCGCCATTGTTTTGCTTTGGATGGATCAGCTTCATATTTTCGTCATAGACATTCAGGCCGTGTGTGGTCGGGCTGGCTTCAACAAAAATTTTAGCGGAAGCACCGTCTTTACTGATGGTGATCGGCACCCGGTTGCCTTTTTGCAAGTCTTTTGCCAATTGTTGCGCAGCAGCTTCACCCACGATTTTGATTTCCTGGTGTTTTTCGAGGGATTTTTCCAGGTTGTAGCCGTAATTCTCATTGTAAGGCTTCAGCTTAAAGCTGCCTTTATCATCAGGATTAGTAAAGTCCAGCTTCAGCCAGGCCGGATAGAGCTGGTTTTCGCGATTGGACCATTCCTGTTTAAACACCGCTCTGCCATTCATCAAATTATAGGCTTCTTTCAGGGTGATATTCTGTCCTTTATGATTCACATAAAAATGTTGGGTCATGGCCTCTTTCTGATTTTCAGGCGTGGTCGTTACCTTGTATCCGTTAAAAAAATACATATCGCTTTCTTTAGAGCGGTTAAACTCCAATTGAGCGACGACTTTACGGTCATCAAATTCGCGTTCATGGGTGAGCGTAAATTTGGGTTCATCGCCCTCCAACTTGGTTTTTAACTCCTTTTCAGCGATGTCGCCGAAGCCGGTGTACTTGAGCTGATCTTTCAGATATTCAAAATTTTTCATGTTCATGGTCATTACGTTTTTAATGGTTAATTTTTCACTGATAAAATGTGAGGGATAGGCGGTTATCTTTAATTCTTCGGTGCTGGTCACTTGCAGCCGGTCGTCATACAGCTTTAATTGGTTTTCGTTCAAATGAAAGCGGGCATACAAAAAGTGACGGATATTTTTTGGCTCATCCAGTGTGTTGATTTCCTGCACCCGCCAAGCCTTTTCTTGTATGTCAGCGTCATACTCATAATAGGCAGTTTGAAGCGTCAGGCCGCAATGCTCCTCCGGCCAGCCTTCCATATTCAGTTTGAGGTGATGATCTTTATATTCTGCGATCAGCAGGTAATCATTATTATCCGGGTTATCGATGGACTGCCGGGTCAGGGTTTTGAACAGCGTAGCCGCTTCTCCCAACGTGTCGAAAGAGCCAACGATGCCCTTAACGTGCCCCAATTCGTACTCCTGGTGGCCGGGGTATTGGTGCGCAACAACATGAAAACGCTCAGCTTCTTCTCCCGGATAAATCATTTTGTTCCATTGCACCTGGAAAATCAGTTCTTGTTTCAGCCAGGGTTGCAGCCGTCCCATATCGTAAGCCGGGTGTAATTGTAAGCCTTCGCGTTGCAATTGTGCAGCTAAGGCCTCCACCGCGTCATTTGATACGGCGAGTTCTTTATTTTGAATGGCTGCCCATAAATTGTGGGTCGGCATAAATTGGAAATAGCCCGGCATCCAGTCTTGCGCCATAAAATCGAACCGCATATTGCCTTCCTCGCAAAAGGCTTCTGCCTCGTTAGCGGATTCAAAGCTGTAAAGCACGGTGTTCCTATGGCTGTCCACCGGCGTGGTATCCATCGCCACCCAGTTCCAGCCGTATTCCCTGGCTTCCTGCACAAATTGCCGTAATTCCGCGATATTGAGCGTTTCGATTTCCATCACTATTTCTTTTTGTTATCCCGCAGCAGCACCAAATGCCCGTCTTTGATCTTGCCTTTGACGCGCTTGATCTTTTTGGAAAATAAGCCTTTGGCGGTATTTAGCCCGGCGGTAGCCGCCTGCGCGGAAAGCGAGCCGTCCAAGCTCATGAGTTCCATACTTTGCACGCCCTGGTCTGCGCCCTCTTTCAGGCCATCGCCTGTCACGGCCTCAGGTACACTAATCCCTTCTAAGGCATCGTTTTTATCAAAAACGGTCAGGTCTACGGGCAAGATGGTATTGCCTAAGCCGATGTTTTTGATGATAATGGTCAGGCGCTGGTTGTACAGGTTTCCCGCACCGTAAAGCAGAGTGCCTTTGGGAATGGTTTGGCCATTGATCACTGCACTATCCAGCAATTTTAATTTGACTACCGTGCCCGTAACGACCTTTTGATTGCCTTCTACTACGGCAGGGATGGCGGCGAATTGTCTGTCAGGCGAGGTATTAGTTGGTTGTTTTGCGGCCATTCGTTCAGGATGCTGTATGTCCAGCACTTTTTCGAGTAGGCCATTCATTTGTTTGAGTTCGGGATCTTCCGTTTGTTTTGAAATGGTGACCGGTTTGACGGCGGTAGTAGTTTGTACAGGTGCGCTGGCAGGCTTGTTCATCGCGGTTTGTAAAGCTGCCAACTGCTGGTAGATTTTGGCTTCACCGGCACCGGGGTCGCCGGAAAAGCCGTTGAGCTTATTACCGGCAAAATGATTAGGCCCGCCTAATGCAGCCGATTTCCCTGCGGAATCCGCTGCCCGTTTCGCATAAGGATCGCTTTGCAGCGCCTGTTGCCGCTTTTGAGAATCAACCTTAGCCTGGGCGTAATAGCTTAATTTGTTCAGGTCATTTTTGCCTGGCAGGACCGCCTGCGGTAGTTGGCTGTTAAAGCCTTTGGGCGTTTCCGCTTGAGCCTGGTTGCCTTTACCGCCGCCGAGCGACCAGAATAGTAGGGTTAGAAATGGAATAATCAATACGGGTAGGCCAAGCAGGAATTTCCGTTGGCGCTGCTGTTGAGGGGAAAGAGAGATAATCGTTTTCATGGTTTTGCATATTAATGGTTCACAACTTTTAAATCTTTGTTTTCCAGGATCGCCCAATGCTGGATCAAAAAGCCGCCGAGATTATTATCGCTACGCGATACTGGGCGCAGGTCACCCTGCGTCACCAGGCTGCGGGTAACGGTACTGGTAGACCGGGTAATGGTCAGCGTGGCATAACAGCGAAAGATGTAAGGCTCGCTGCGCAGGTCGGTTTGGATGCTGTCTACCTGGATGCGCTGGCTGATATTACCGGAGATAATCCCGGCGTAATAACCCGTTTCGGTCAGGTCATCATATTCCTTTTTGGCGGAAGCGTCGGCCAGATACAGGGCTTTGGTGACATTGGCCTGGATCACTTTATCATCGGGGTCGAGTGTAAAGAACAGCTCATGAAAATTGCGGACATGGCCTTTGGCTTCGACCAGCAGGTTATCCCTGCGGTCGGAAGCCACTGCCGATAAGACCGAGTTATTGTACAGTACATAAATCTTGTTTTGCAGGGAAGCAATCAGGCTTTTGCATTCATAAGCCATAAAGCCAACCGCCAATAGGCTGCCGCAAATGGTAATGAGCGTATAGCGCCTATAATCCCGGAAGGCCGTATCGATATTTTTCATTTTCTTGAACATGGTCATTTTTTGGTTTTGCTGTCCTGGCCGTTGTTGCCGGATAGCTTGTTTTCGATATAGTTGTTGTTCTGCGATGTGGGTGAATTGGTCGTGCTGCTTTTGCTAAAGCTTTGCATAAAGGCATTGGTCGTGGCGGTCACCGCCATTGTTGCCAGTGCGCTGGTTTTATTAAACAGGGCGTGGCCGCCAACATTCATGATGTAATTGGCGATACTCGGTACGGTAAAATAGCCTACGATGCCGATGAGCAGAAAGATTAGGTAAATCGTATTGTCATTGCCAAAGCTGTTGCCGCCGAGGTTACCCGATTGTTGTAATGCGATCATGTTCTCTTGGATCTTGGCGATAATGGCACCGAAGATATTGGCGACGGGCAGCCACATAAAGACGTTCACATAGCGGGCGATCCATTGCTTGAGCGTATGCTGGAAACCGTCAAAGACCGACAGGCCAAAACACAGCGGACCGAGTATAGATAGCACAATGAGTTTAAAGGTGCGGATGGTGTCTAAGCATAATGCCGCCGCTTCAAACAGGATATTGAGCAGTTCGGCGATCCATTTTTTGGCCATATCCTTGATGCTCCAGCCGGAAAAAGCATCGGAGATCGGGTTGGTATTCGTGCCGGTAGCAGTGGCATTATCGGGGTGGCTATACTGGTACCATTTATCCGGGTCGGCATTTTGCGTACCTGGTGAAGGCTGCTCGGTGTCTGTTACGGGTTTATCGGCTAGCATATTGGCAATGGCTGCATTGGAATTGGTCACCATCGCTTGCGTAGCGGTAACGGTTGGTTGTAAGACACCGTTCATTAAAGCCAATACCGACGGAAAGATCATGATACAAAAGCCTAATGCAAACGGGCGCAATAGTGGGTAAAAGTCGATAGGTTCGGCAGCCGCGAGATGTTTCCAAACCCTGGCACCGATGTACCAAAGGGTGGCAAATCCGGCTATTCCTTGCGCTACACCCATCACCCCGCTGCATAGAGGCATCATTTGGGTATAGAGATTTTCCAGGACAGACTGTAAGCTATACAGACCGCCCGATACGCCGGTATCCTGGGCCTGGGAAAATAAAGGAAAAAGCGTGGCTAAGCCCACCAAAAAGGTGGCTTTCAAAAGTTTGTTTTTCATCGTTTAAGGGTTTAAACCATAAAGGCTTTTGACATTATTTTTATCCTGGGTTTGCCGGGCGCGGATCAGTGAGGTTTGGTACAGCCGGTTATTAAAGCTGCGCAAATAACCCAGTTCATTCTTACTTTCCTCGTACAGCTGGTCGATCATCCCCATGCGCTCCGCATCGCTCATGCGTAGCTGGCTATCCGTAACGACCATCGTCAGCGCGCTCAGGTTATTCAGGCTTTGCGTAATTAAATTGTTGTAGACATCCATCATATAGCCAACCTCATCCGGGCTGAACGACGCGGTTTTGACGGCATGGATTTCGCTGACCAGCATTTCCTGGTTACTGATGAGCTGCGCGATCTTGGGATATTTGCGCACGGTCGGGCTGACGACGTACAAGCCATCGAGGAAAGCTTCATTAATGGAAAAGTTCCCTTGCGCGACGCCTTTGACCGCGCCATAGCCCTTGCTCAGTACTTCATAGCCGGTATACATTTGGGACAAGATGCTTTTCAGCCCGGCCAGTTTCTGGTAATCCAGCGAGAGTTGCTCCAGGCACTGGGCAATGCTTTGCGCTTTGCAAACCTGCGCCATAAAAATGAGCGATATGATCAATAGCTTTTTCATTGGATGCCGTATAATTGTTTGAGTTGGGATTTACTATTCTTTGCCTGCGCCCGGCTGGTCGCCAGCGTATGGCACTTCGCCGTGAACGAACAGGAAAAAGCATATTTGTCCTGCATGACCGCATAAATTTTATCCAGGCGATCGAGCCGCTCTTGGTCGGTGAGTTGCAATTTGCCGGGTGTGAGTACAGCGGTCAAATCGTTAATATCAGTTTGGCATTTGCTGACCAGGTTATCATAGACCTTTCGTAAGTAGGTCATTTCCGCACTGCTTAACTGCTTTTGCTGCTGTTGAAAACTAACCTCCGTTGAAAATACGGTGCCGATCTTTGCAGCTACCGAAATAATGGCTTTTCCCTTGGGATTATTGCTCACCACCGGGTTGACTTGCGCCAATGATTTAAAGTAGGCCGTGTGCAAATTGAATGTGCCGCCTTTGAGTTGCTGGGCAGTATTTAGCCCGGCCTGGGTAATGGTATAACCAGTTTTGAGCGCATGTAGATACACGTCGTATTCGGCGATCTGCGTGAGCATCAATTTTTCCTTGTCGGATTGCTGGCTGAAAAAGCCGCCTAAAAATTGTGCCTTCGCGCCTTGCGCCAATAGCACTAAGAAAATTATTTTTTTCATAATCCGTAGAGTTGTCGTATTTGTTGCCGATCCTGTTCATCCCGCGCCCTGGCCAGGCTCAATCGAACATTATTATTGTTGAATTGCCGCAAATCATCCAGGTTCTTTTGCATTCCTGCCGTGGCATGATGCACCAAGAGCAAGCGTTCCGCATCTTTCATTTGCGTCGAAATGGACGTGACCGCTGTAACCACCTCCTGTAAATTCCGGGCGCTTTCCTCTATAACACCGCTATAGACGGTGCCCATTTGTTGGAGTTCAGCCGCTGTAAAGTGCTTGTCTTGCTTGAACAGGTTATTGGCATTATTGTATTCAGCAAGCAATTGCTGCTGCTGCCTGATGATTCGTTTCACTTCGTCGTAATCCGCTATGACGGTTCGCACGGTAGCAAGTTCCTGATAGTACTGTTGATACAAAGCTTTTTCTTTACCAAGCCAGCCGTTAATGTCATTGAGGCTGTTGAGGTGCAGGTTATTTTCAATCGACGCTTCCGCATTTTGCAGGGCAATGGTTTGATTTTGGAGCTGCTGCACTTTCAGGTCGATAGCGATAATGACCTTTTTAATGATACCACTCACCAGGCTCACTACGGGTATTTGGGCATCTGCTTTCGGTGCCAGGCTGATCAGCCCACCGGTTAAAATTAGAATAACTATCTTTTTCATTTGGCCTCCTTTTCTTTGATTAATGCTTCGATTCCTTTTTCCATGCTACCATGCAGCTTTGCCATTTCCATCACCTTGACTCTTTCAGTTCCTTCGGTCGTGTAGGTGTAGTATTCCTCGGGGCAGAGTTCATTCCGGTAAACCTTTTGCACTTGCCCGCCCAAATCGATGAAGATCTCCCGGTCGTCTTTATTGACTGATAACAGGATGGTTTTGGCCTTATCTGATAATCCGAGCGTGTCTTGCAGCTTGTCGAACTTGTTAATGAACTTTTTCATCTCCATTAGCACTTTGATATCGGCGTTATTAATGATCGCGTCTTTAATGATCGGTGAGGATACCAGGTCGTCCAGTTCCTGCGTGGCCACGCCGGGTATACCGTTGAATTTGCGGATGGTTTTAAAGGCGTAGCGCAGAAATTCCGCCATGCCGGATTTTGCAATAGCTTTCCAGGCTTCGTCGATAAATAGTACTTTGCGAACACCTGCCAGCTTGCGCATTTTGGACATAAACATCTCCATGATGAGCAGGGTCACGACCGGGAATAAAATCGGATGGTCGCGGATATTGTCGAGCTCGATCACCACAAAAGGCTGATTGAGCAAATCGAGTTTTTCGGTGGCGTTCAATAAATAGTCAAATTCACCACCTTTATAATAAGGGCGCAGCACATACAGGAAGTTATCCAGATCAAAATGATGGTCTTTGACTTTGTGCTCCCGTAATACCTGCACATAATCGTTTTTTAGATATTCATAAAAGCTATCGAAGCAACGAAACACCTCCGTTTCGTAATAGCCTTGCAAAGCATTGGATAAGGCCACGTATTCACTGCGGTCAAAACTTTCCTTTTCGTCTTTCCAAAGCGATACCAGCAGCGCCTTCAGATTTTCTTTTTTCTCCGTATCCAGCGATTGGCCTTCCGGCAGATAAAAGGGATTAAAGCGGATCGGGTCATCTTCTTTATAAGTGAAATAGTAACCCTTTACCGATTCGCATAGTCCGACATAACTGCCGCCGATATCCACGATCACGCAATGCGCGCCCTGGTCGTAAAGGGTACGCAAGATATGGTTAACGGTCATGGATTTACCTCCGCCCGAAGCGCCGCAAACCAGCATACCCATATTGGAGGTGATGCCTGATGTACGCGGGGCATCAAATAGATCGACATATACAGGGCGGTTATTCAGCCGGTCGCAAAAGCGGATGCCTTCTTTTGGGTTAACACTTTTGTAGTTCGTTTCCAGGTTCAAAAAACAACAGGCCTGCTCAGCGAACGTATCAAAGCTGTCGTTCATCGGGAAATCGGCTGCGTTGCCGGGAATGGCCGACCACCAGAGTTGTGCCGCGCCAACGGTTTCCGGTTTGGCGGCGGCATCCATACCTGCCAGCGCTGAAGCGACCTGGCTTTTCAGGTCTTTTAATTGCTCGGTGTTATTCGACCAGACCATCACGTTAAAATGGGCTTTGACCGGTAGCCGCTGCTGGCTGATCGCTTCGTTCAGAAAGTTATTGGTGGCTTCCAGCGCAATGACGTTGGCCCTCGAATAGCCGGACAGGGATTG
Source organism: Mucilaginibacter ximonensis (assembly GCF_042686265.1). Lineage (NCBI taxonomy): Bacteria > Pseudomonadati > Bacteroidota > Sphingobacteriia > Sphingobacteriales > Sphingobacteriaceae > Mucilaginibacter > Mucilaginibacter ximonensis. Next base: position 1,262,409 of record NZ_JBHUPD010000001.1, on the reverse strand, counting down.
CAGGCGCAAGCGCTTTTTCTCCATTTGTTTGAGCGTGGCCTGCGCATCATCGACGAATAGATATTGGTTATAGAGATGGTTGCAGTGCAACAGCAAGCCGAGGCCAGCAGCAAAGCTGACTGGGAAGCGGGTCTTGTCCGTACTAAATTGATCGTAGTCGATGCGTGAACCGCAGGCAGCGGGCAGATCGGTGGCATCACCCAGCGTGTAAACGGCTAAATGTTCGTTACCGATCCTGATCTCGTCGCCGAATTGAATGTCTTTGTATTGTTGCTGGTCGCTTAAAAAACAATACCGCTCGATCAGGCCAGTCTTTTTGGAATGACTTAAAAGATCATCTGATTTTAAGCGGATCAATTTGATGAGTTTACTGTCTTCCAGTATACGTTTGAATTGGTTAGCATTATCGGTGAAAGCCCGTAAAAACTGCGGATCGAGTGTTTCGGGCGGCACCATAACGGGATGGACTAAACTGCCTGACGGCTGGCGGTTTCTGGGCTTGCGGGTCAGCAGGATATAACAATCATGCTTAAAATAAGCACGGCCTGCGAAATGCCGGGCGGCGCACTGGTTCAGGTAACTGCCACCCGCCTCCAGCTTGTATTCGCTTTGTACGAACCAGTCCTGTTTATGCAGAATCGTACCCGGCTGCAGGATTTTAACAGCTTTGACCAGGCATTGGTGCATTTCTTCGTAGTCTTCATCCGAAAGCGTAAACGCTTCAGGCAGCGCTATTTTAAATGCGATGGTGATATCGCCCTGCTTGGACAGGATACAATCATGTTCCACACCCATGATCGGTAAATGCTCGGCTAAGTTGATTTCCATTTCAGTAGAAGATTTTGCGGGTGTAGGCCTTGATGAATTTGGGCGTGCGTTTGCGCGCGATTAGCTTTTGCAAGCCGTGCGGGCCATAACGGTGGCTCAGCGCATAGATTTTAAAAGCGCCGAAACCGGTGGTCCCGCCGATCAGGATCAGGCAGATGTAAACCGGTACACCGGCAATAAACAGGATAGCGAATAGGATAAAAGCTACTAAAAGTAAGGCCGCCATATAGCCGATGTACTGCGCTTTCAGGCCTTTCAGTTCCATGCTGGCGTTGACACCTTTATTGATCTGATATACCGAGTTCATACGCCGAAAAAGCTTTTGATGACGGTGGCAACCACCACTAAGAATACGCAGGCCCCGAACCAGGCGGCGACATGCTGCTGCGTTTCCTGGTGTCCGCCCATCCATTTGGAAAACACTTTTACCGCACCAACCAATCCCAGGATCGCGCCGATGGCATACATTAAATTACAGCCTGTGTCAAAATAACCTTTGACCTGGCTGGTCGCTTGCGTTATCCCCGCATTCCCATCTTGGGAATGCCCTTGTAAGCCGATCAACAGCAGTAACGCTGCTATCGCCATTTTTTTAATTTTTCCTTTACACATATCCTTTACACATTAAGTTTTTAATTAACCCTGTTCCGCAACGCGGAACAGGGTATGGCTGCCGTTTTGCCCCTAATCGATCAACACTTTGCACTACTGCGTCGGACTTTGGCCAGCTATGGGTTGATGCCGCCTGCTACGCTTCCCACCACTCGTTTACCTCTGCTTCCGTCAGCAGGGCGGCATCTGTTTTTTCACACTCTGTTACCACCAGTTCGTTGATGGCGGGACGGAGCGGCGTATCTTTGATCACCGGATGATTTTGTAATATTTTTTTGATTTCTGCCGGTTCGTAACCCCGGTGGATACTTTGCTTTAGCTGGGCGATCAATTGTTCGGTTTCTGTCAAAAGCGGTTCTTCCTGTTCGTTGCTCGGTTGTTCGTTAAATTGCAAAGCGCTGATAGGCGCTGCAACAGCGGGTTTAGTGCCGTTTATTTTTTGCTGCAATTCCGGCAGGTAATATTTGGCCAGGATCACGCCGTAATAAATGAGGAGCAATACCGCTAAGGCTTCCAAGTATTGCATCCAGGTAAAATGATTGAGTAGCATAATATCTTTCATTTGGTTTCTGATACAAAGGTGGCGGGTTGGGCGATGCGCATAAAGTACAATTTTACCTGGCACCCCGGTTGTACCCTTGTACCCAGCTGATAATCAGTGGATAAAAATGGTGTGTTCGGACGTAAAAAAAGCTCCGATAAAGGAGCTTTTAGTAAAGGTGGGATTTAGCGCCTGCCGCGCCGGTAATAGCCTTTGACAATGGCGGTTACCTTTTCCAGGTAGTTTAATACAATATCGAGGTCAGGTGTTTCCGGCTGACTGGCGTGGCTGCGCAAGCTGTTGGCCGACAGCGTTTCCTCCCGGTCAGTGGACAGATATGGGGCGAGCAACCGGCAGGCTTGCCGTAGCGATCTGGCAGGTATCAACCCGGCTTGGAAGGCGGCTTTTACAAGGATACTGATCTGGTCGCCACTCAGTTTGATGAGCAGCTTGAAGAGCATCGCCGGTAAAAATGTATGGGATTCCTCTTTGGGTAAATAGACGCGGTAACGTTCAGTAATACGCTGATGCAGCTCATCAAGAACGGAAAGAATGATTTTGCCTGCCTTAGCTAAGGGCGCATTGTGGGTATAGGCCGTCAGGTTCTGCGTCGCTTGCCAGCGTAATTCCTGCAAGGCATTGTAGTAGAGTTCCACAACGGTCTTTACGTTGCTTTTGTCTAAGCCGAAGATTTGTGTTCTCAGGCTCATTTCCACCTCTTTGGTCGCGACAGGTAGCTGATCGCAAACTTCTTCGAGACGCTTCGGCGTGATCGCTTTTAATTGGATAGTTGTTGGATGCAGTGTGATCTCTATCAATTCATCCAGCCAGGCGAACGGATAAGCCTGCGTATTTACATTTGTCTGCATAATCTTTCATTTTGTTCAGTCCGGTTTGCTGCATAGGCACTTCGTTTTTACAAAAATGTCCAAATTGCCTTAAAACAAAGTGGCAATATTGCCTCGGATAGTTAATTTATTAACGTTAGGTTAATTTTAATTGAGCACGAGAAGCACGTAAGGTGCGTCCGCTGATCAGCAGATAAGAGGCGATATCGGCATCAACCAATACTTTACCGGGGTCGGAAAGCCCTGGATAGGCCTTGTAAAACGCTTCGACCATGAGCAGGGTTTCTTTAGCCAGCAGTTGTTTATGTTCCAGTTCTCTAACTTCACGATGGGCCAAAACGATACGGGAAAGTTCGGCGACGCTTGGAAAGCGCTCATAGATTGTTTCCATATCCTGGTGACTAACGCTCAATACATAACTGTCAGCACAGATCATTAGATATTCCGCAGATGGGCTTTGCTGGGTGAAGCTTTTGCCTTTGATGATTTCGTTCTGTTGATAAATCCGGATGACTTGCTTTTCCCCCTGATCGTTGTAATAATAAGAGATAGCAAAGCCGCTGGCTAAAAAATAGCCGTGTTGAACGGTATCGCCTTGTTCAAATAGTACTTGGTCATCGGGAAAGTATTGTGGGTGTAAAACTTCAGCTAAATGATCGTAATACGCTTGCGGTTGTGGCTTAAAGCCATCCAGCACTTTAAAAAGCTGGTCGAGGATAGGTTGGTGTTTTTTCATAGGTAGTACAGATAGATTGGTTTAGACCCCGTGGGGCGGACCGGTGACTGTACCACAATTTTCATCCAGCTTACGACGGCTGTCAGGTTGCGAATACAGGCCGGCCCGCGTCAAGGCGGGCGTAAGCCTGCTTCCCTTCCTGATTATAGTAGATTGTCGTAATTCTAATGAGGGATGCGTTCAAACGCTCAATAAATATTTATGTGGATTGATTTTTTCTACATAACTGCTGCTGTTAGTTCTACATTAGACTTTTGTTGTTGTTGTTGTGGACGAATATAGTTCTTTTCATAAAGCCGGTCCTGGTTGACACAGGCAAATATCCGCAGGATCAGTTTGTAACGGATGGCATTTAGTACCGACATTTTATTCTTTCCTTCCTGGACGGTCTTGCGGTCAAAATAGGCTTTGATCCCCGCGTCGCTTCTGCGGGAGTTCATGGCGCAGGTATGCAATAAGGCCTTCACCTTTTTATTCGCCATATGGGATACCTTTGCTTTGCCTTTAATCGTACCGGATTCTTTGATAAAAGGTGCTACACCTGAATAACAGGCAAATTTTTTCGGGTCCCTGATATCCTTGAATTCATTGGAACAAATGATAATTTGTAGCGCGGTCACTGGCCCGACACCGGGTACAGAGGTGATGATCGCCATCAGACGGTTCAATCGTTCATCGGCTTTCCAAAGGTTGCTGATCTCCGTTTCCAGTGTTTCCAGGTCACTTTTGATGGCCAGCAGGCTTTGCATACAAAGTTTCTCACTTTGCTGGACGACAGACTTTTTGGTAAATATTTTGGCCTCTTTAATGGGAACTTTGAGCATATATTGGGTGGTGATCAATCGTTCGCGCAAAGCACTCAATTCTTTCAATTCCTGGATCAGCGGACGTTTAGGAATATACAGCCGCAGTTCTTCGCGGTGTTTATAAGCGTACTCGGCGATACGGATGGAATCGACTTTATCGTTCTTCGTGCGGATATTGCCCATCGAGCTGCGAATGTGCGATGCGCCTTCCAGTACGATATTGGCTTTCTGTCGCTGCAAGGCAGAAAGGATCGGCCTGCCGTAAATGCCTGTTTGTTCCAGGCAAAATACCGATTTGGTGACGGTAAATCCTTTCAGGGCTTTAAGTTCCGTAACGAATGCGGCAATGGCTTCGCCATTGTTCTCGGTTTGGGTATGAAACAACAGGTTTCTCCCTTCCATTACTGCATGATCCAGCTTATTGCGGGATACGTCGGTACCGATGAAGAAGGTATATTTTTTTATGCGTGTCTTTTCTTTGACGATCATAGGTTTCAATTAAAAGCGGGCGGCAGGATTTCGACCGGTTGATGGTTTATCACCAGGGAGAAAACATAATGCCCCTGCCTGCCCGTATGCTACTATCATAAAAACGGGCGGCAGGATTAAGACCCGTCCAAGGCCAATAGCCTGGGAGAAGATATAATGCGCCTGCGTGCCCGTATTCTATTTTATTTGTAAACGACTGGCATTAAGACCGTTTTTAGGCCTGTTTCCTTGGAATAATTATAATGCGCCCAGCCGTTTACAAAGGGCATTATTTAAATCAGCAATAGCGGGATTCGGACATCCAGCAGGGCTGACCTTGTCAGAAGTTTAATGCGCTCGCTATTGTTGACGGGACGAGCAAACAGTGGCTTCATTCATCCAACAGGCCCGGGCCTTGAGCGAAGTCTAAGTCTCCACTGTTTGATCGTCTATGTATGTTCATTAACATCAGGGCAGCTACTTTGACCATTTATAAAGTCTTTAAACTTGGAACGACGGCTAGTGCCGCTGCCGCTGATGTGTTCTTTGCATTGTTTTAAATAGCGCCGCCGCTCCCGGCGACGCTTTGATTTTTATTAACTGATCTTATAAAGAACAAAACGAGTCTTTTTTGAACGATGTACCGCGCCTCTCCAACGGCGCGGACATCGGCATTTACTAATTAACTAACTATACTCACTAACCTGTTGGAGCAGGCTTTGATATCTTCAAAATCCAGCCGGGCGAAGGTTTTGATTTCGCGATTTACCGGAAAGGTTTTAAAATCATTGACTAAGGGACGCAGCCGTTCGACCACAAAGCGGCTATAGGCTTTTTCATCCTTAGTATTTATTAATAATAGGAAGGAATGATCTTTTAATTGATAAGCCAATTCGACCTCATGATAGGCGGCCATTACAGCGTCAAAGTTTTCGGCTACGGTTTCAACCCGCACAAAAGCCTGGTAGTGATAACCGAATTTCCGTCGGTTTACCACTGCTTTGAAGTTTTTGATATAGCCTTCTTTCAATAGTAATAAGATCCGGTCATGCACCGGCGAAGTGGTCAACCGTAAAGTCGCCGCTAACCGACGCAGTTTGGTGCGGGCATCCTTTTGAAGGATGTTGATGAGCGTAATGTCCTTTTGGTCGATGCGTTTCATGTTAACTGTTTAAAACCGAATAGCCGGTTAGTTTAATATACGGGCTTAAATAACCCGGCTTTACCGGTTCTTCCTTAAAAAGATCGGTGCTCAAATACTTTTTGTTTGAATCCGGAAATACGGTAATGACTACCCGGCCATTACCTAATAATCGCTGTGCTTGGATAGCACCCAGCAGATTGCACCCGGAGGATATACCAACCGCTAACCCTAATTCTCTGCCCAAACGCTGCGCCATGATGATGGCATCACCATCAGATATCGCGATCACGGTATCAAGCTTTTGCAGGTTAACGATAGCGGGGATAAATTCATCACTAATGCCTTGTATCCGATGGCTTCCGTTTTTGCGGCCAGTCGATAGCGTCGGGCTTTCGGCAGGCTCAATAGGGAAAATCTTAATGTCGGGATAGCCGGCCCTTAAATAATTGCCGACACCCATGATGGTACCGCCCGTTCCGACCCCCGCTACAAACGCATCCGGCCGGATACGTTTCTTCAGAAGCTGGTGGTCGATCTCGCACCCGGTAGTTTGCTCATGCGCTTCCACGTTATAGCGGTTCTCAAACTGTTTGGGTAAAAATACATTATCCAAATATTGCATGGCGTTGGCCATTTTGATGCTGCCCAAAAAGCCGTCTTCCGCTTTACTCACCAGTTGGATTTCCGCGCCATAACTGCTGATGATCGCTCGCCGCTCCGTACTTAGCCAATCGGGCATTAAGATTTTTACGGGGTGACCTAATGCGCGCCCGATGGCGGCAAATGCAATTCCGGTATTACCGGAGGTGGCTTCGACGATCTTATCGCCTGGATTGATTTTACCGGTTTCGTAGGCCTTTTGCAAAATATACAGCGCCATTCTATCCTTGATACTGCCTGTCATATTGTATTGCTCGCATTTGACCAGTATTTCCTGTTCCGGCAAATCGCGATAGCGGTAGCTCACCCTGACCATTGGCGTATTACCCACCAGCCGCCAGAGTTCGGCGATTTTTGGTATAGCGGTGGTTTTATATAAATCGGGCATAAGCATTTTTTTCTATTTCTTTTATTCTTGATAGTAAAAAACCGTTAGGCGGCCAGCCGGTTAATGACCGATGACTCATCCTCGCCGATCAGGTTGGTGTCCGTTATAAATCCTGTTTGGATGAAACCCAATAAATGCGGGCCTTCCAGTTCATTGTATAAGTTGAGGATAGCTATGTCGCTACCATATTTGGCAGCTAAAAAGTTATCGCTGGTCATTTGAACGATCACCGCGCCATACTTAACCAATGCTGATGCCTGCGGAGATGCTAATAGACCCTTGTCCAGTTTGAAATAAGCTGCACGTAAACACACGACCTGTTCGTATAATTTGACCTCTACCTGCATAACTTCGACAATGTTTTCCAGCTTTAATGCCAACGAAGTAATTTCTCTATCAGTTGAATCCAGTTCTATGCTTATCAGAAGGATAAAACTGATGTCGGTTGGTGCTAAGCTGAGGCTTTTGATTCGCAAAAGCCGTTTCTCAATCATCCCAGTGACCAGGTGTAAGAGGCCAGGCCGGTCTTCTGCTTTAATGGTTAATACATAAGTTGCTTTCATGCTCATTTTTTATAAAATATCTTTTTCGTTGATTTGATCGTTGGACGGCTTATACTGTAATCGTTTTCTCTCACCGGTGTCATCAATCGTAAACCATTGGCCATTTTCCAGTAATGCGGCCATCGGTTTTCCTTTATGTTCGTCCACATCTACGCCGATGATTTTGCCTTCATAAAAACTGGCGATATTCCATTTAATGATGGTATGGCCTACAACAATATATTTACAACTATAAGCAGCTAATGTACTGTCTACGCCCGCCATGCTGATTTTGGGTGCCCTAAAGTATCCCCGATACCAAAATGGTGCGTTACGGTCTACTTTCACTTGTTGGCCATACGGCTGATATTTTTTATTGACTTCATCAAGTGTCAACCCTTTCAATGCAGGCGAAAGCCCGCCGTGCATCACCAGTACATTGCCGATCTTTTCGATAATATTTTTACTGCGTAACCAACGCCCCAGTTCCGTATCAGCGCCAAACAAACCCGCACAGCCTGTATTCAAAAACCAGGCATGTTTAAAATACTTAGCATCTGTATACCGATAATCGCCGGAGAGGTTCATGACATCATGGTTACCGAGCAATACATGAACACTTCCGCCAGCGGCCGCTGCGTCGTCTTCAAGTTTATACAACAGCCACAATTCCGGCACTACATCCTTGCCACGGTCAAATAAGTCACCTGCGATTACTAAACTACCATGGCCATAGGTCCAGTTATAAGCCGAATCAATGACTTGTGCAGCCAGCAATAATTTGCGAAACTTCGCAAATTCGCCTTCTATATCCGACATAAACAAAGTCTTTTCGGCTAATGGCTGAGCAGCGTTTTCACTGCCTATTGTATGTAGCTTCACCTGAAAAGCCCATTCCGGATGGCCTTCTGGCACCACGTTGAGCGCACCATGTTCCGTTTTAACCACCAGGTCATCATCATCCTGCCAGATGGTTTTTACGATCCTTTGCTGGCCTTCATAGCGCACATAGGGGCCGTCCACCTGGACAGACTTTTGTGCCCATGACAATCCAGGCAGCAAGGTCAGAAGAAATAGTAAGCGCCTCATTTTTTTACTGAACGGAGGTACTTCGCGATTTCTTTTTGGTTATTATCTTCCGCGTAGGTGACCGGCGTTTTTCCATCAGCCGGCGAGTAATCACCCGCGTAAACATAATCTACCTTAGCGCCTTTACTGACGAGGATCTTCAACATTTCCAAACTGCCGTATTTGGCGGCATGAAATAGCGGCGGCACATAGCCATCACAGGCTTTATTGACATCAGCGCCTTGCGCAATCAAATAATCAAAGCATTTCTTGGCCTTGCTCCGGATGGTTTGAGCGAGCAGGCTGTATTGCCAGTCGCCGATCTGGTAACAGTTATTGATATTGTCTTTGGTCACCAGCTTGGCCAGTTCGGTGGCATCATCGGCTTTTAATGCGGCTGTTATGTTGGTGGGAACTTCCTGCGCGTTTGCGTTATAGCCGAAAGCGATCAATAGTACTATAGTTAGGATTTTGATGATTCTCATATTATTGTTGTTTTTAGATAAATAATTCAATGGTTTATGGGTCAAGCGGGTCAATGGGATCGATCTGTAAGCAGTCTTTAATGATGTTAAAGCTGAGTTCGTGATCGCCCAGGCGCTTTTTGTCGGTATAGGGTACGTAAACGAGTTCCTTGATATTGCGCTGGTCGAAGCGCGAGTCCTCAATATAATCTGCCTGGTCCTTGGTGGTCACGCAAAGGGCAGGTCTGCTTAACGGAAAGCCGTAGCGGATCATCAGCCTTTCACTGTTCCGGAAATTTGTTGTCGTATGACGTGCCTGTGGTTCCATTATTATCGCACTTGAGGGGATGTGGTATTGAGCCATCAGGTATTTTTTCATTTCATAGGCCTCGCAATAAGGTGTCTGAAAAGGATGCACAAAACCGCCACTGACGATGATAAAGGATGCCTTTTTTTGCCTGTAACGGTCCGCTGCCAGGTCGCAACGTATTTTGCTGATGGGGCTGATGCCGCGCTGACCTTCTTCCAGTCCCTCGCCGGGAACCATAATGGCACTGTAGGGATAGGACTTCCAGTTCGTCTGTTTGGCTTTGGTGACTGCTGCCTGGTTTTCCTTTTTTTCCAATGGTTCAAAACGTGAGGGTTCATCCCGGTTATTCAGACCCATCAGTTGCAGGGCTACAGAAAGCGTTGGCTGGTAAAACAGGTCCTTGTTTTTAACCCGCTCGTTCAGGTAATGCAGCATGGTACTAACCATATCCGCATAATTCGCGCTGTGAACATCATAGCTGGCGGAGTCAACCGCAGGGTAACGCATGCCTTTGCTAAAGCCATACTGATCGATGAGATGATTCATCCCGGCCATGCTTTGCACCCAGGCCTTAAGTAAACAGGTGAGATTATCCAGGTTTTTGAACCGTTCGTAGCAGCCCGACGGTCGGAGTTCCCCGTTGATCATGTAGTCAAACAGCACCCTGTGCTGCGCATAAAGTTTTTGCAGTTCCAGGCAGGTTTGCAGGGAATCTGCTGCTGACCATTTAAAACCGGCTAAATTGCTTTTTCCGGCTCGTAGCAATGCAGCTTTACGGCTAGCTGCTGCCTTGAGTAACGTATCGCGGGCGAACACCTGCTTTAATTCGGCAGAGTGTCCGAATACCGTGAGCAGGTAGAAGTTTTTATCAGCGGTGGTATTACCGGAACGGAGTAGCTGGTGGCGTTGCTGAAACCCCTTACCGGGTTGAGCATTGCCGACTACCGACAGTAAAAGTAACCAGAGTGTGATGGCGATATATCTCATTTATAATATCTTTTTGATAACTGGTTGAATGACTTGTTCCATGACGGCATACCCGACCCCATTAGGATGCACGCCATCTTTGCTATAAACTGCTTTCAAGCCTTTTTGATCATCGACCATCACAGCATAGTAATCGACATATGGAATATGTTTTTTCTTGGCGTAGCTGCTGATCCAACTGTTCAACATGATAATACTATCCGCCGGTTGCATTTGCGGTGCCCAGTAGAATTTATTGGCCGGTAAGACCGAGCATAGGATTGGCCGAACATGACTGGCTATGGCCAATTCCGTCATAGAACTGATGTTATCTTCGATCATCTCTAGACTCGATGACCCGGTATTGCCCGCGATGTCATTGGTCCCGCAAAGTATCGCCACAGCCTTTGGCTTAAGCGCAATAACGTCCTGCCGAAAGCGCAGCAGCATCTGCGGCGAAGTTTGCCCGCTGATGCCACGGTCCACATACTGGTGATCATTAAAAAAAGCAGAGTCCGATCTGATCCAGAAATCCGTGATCGAATCACCCATGTAAACGATACCCACAGGCTTGCCAGTCAATTTTGCATTCGCTTCCTGATAACGTTTCAAATCCGGCCAGTCCTGCTGGGCCATTGCGGCCTTACCGCATAATAAGCTAAGCCCTAATAATAAAACTCTATTTTTCATTGGTTTTAATTTTTAACTGCCATTCCGGACATTTCTTTTTCACCGGCCAGATCTCGTCAAGCGTGTCTCCATCATATAAAATTCCATCTTTCATGACATACCGTATTTCACGACTGTTGTGAATGTCATCCAATGGATTCTTATTTAGGATAACCAGATCGGCAATTTTGCCTGCTTCGATGGAACCTAAATCTTTTTGTACACCCAATGCTTCCGCACCCATTATCGTAGCAGCCTGCAACGCCTCCATATTCGTTAGCCCGCCCATTTGTAAGGCCCAGAGTTCGTCATGGGTGCCGATCCCGGGGTTTTCGCCGTGACTACCTAAGGTGACCTGTCCGCCTGCATGACGGATTCGGGCATCGATTTTCGCTGCAGATAGAAACCCAGTTTTAAGCGTATCGTCCGGCTTCGCCTGTCTGATCACACCCAGGGATTCAATGGTATTGACGAGCGGCTTCATTTTCGGGTCAAGGAAAGAATAAAAATGCGCCAGCTTTTGATCCGCTCTCTGCCAGTATTTGTATTTGAAATACTCTTTACCGGGGATAGATCCATTCCGCGCATCTTCGGTTATCTGTAAGGTAGGCGTAAAGGCAGTACCCGACTTGGCATATAATGTGATCACGTCTCCGTATACATCCCCCCACATCGGGTTATGCTCGATACCGGTACTTCCGTCTTTAAGCATCGACCATTGCAGAACCGGATTGCGCCAACCTTCGTTGGTCATGTTCAGCATTTGCTGATTGCAAGCCAGCAACAGCAAATGCCGGTCTGCGCGTGGCGTAGCAATGTAATCTTTCACGAAAGTGCTTCCCATTAACTTTCTTTTACTAATCAGTTGCTGCGCATCCCCTAAATCATTAAAATGTAGCATTCCATCGCCGATGTGAGCGGCTACACCCACTGTATATAATCGTGGTCCCAACATGCTACCCGCGCGCAAAAGCTCGCTGTAACCATAGGAACTAAAATTGCTGTAAGGATCCCGCATTGTGGTCACCCCATAGGCCAGGTTAGTTAAAAACTCCCAGTACTGCTGGGGGAAAATATCCGAGGGTACGTAGGTATGCAGATGCAGGTCTATCAAACCGGGCATGATGGTTGCACCTTGCAGGTCCATTAGTTGGGCACCGGCAGGTATTTGCACCCGGTTTACCGACCCTACCGAAAGAATCCGGCCGTTATGGATTACGATAATACCCCTTTCGATCACCTCGGCCTTGTTCATGGTGATGATCCGAACATTGGTAAAGGCAATATCACCTTGACTATGAGCTGTATTTGACGATACATCCAAGGCTATGTTTTGATCCGGTTTTAGGTGAATGTCTACAAAATCGCTTTGGTCCTCATGGTGGTCTTCATTTGATTGTTTTGCCGCCCAAATTTTTTCGAACCCGGGATGTTGGCGCTGCAAAGCAGCCATGATATTCTTGAGGCTCAAGCGATAAAAGCGAGTACCATAACTCCAGATCAGGAATGCACCTTTGTTGTCCCAATGCGGGTCCACACCTCTTGAGATCCGGATCAGTGGTAAACGACCGGACCAGTGCAGGCGATTTGCAGGCAACAAAAAGATATCTTCGGCTGCCGATACAATCATGAACTGCCCATCGGGGGATAATAGCCGAACCTGCGAATTACCTAGCACCGGCACAAGACTTGGTATTGTCATCAAACCAATTTTGTTTTTCCCGCCCGTATCCACTGATAATACAGTTTGGTGAAAATCGGCTTCCATTGGCAGATAACGCACCCGGCTGCCATCCCCCGAAAAGTTGGGAATAGATTGCAGGGATGCCGAGTCAGCCAGTGTGGTTATTGCATTACTTTGAATTTTAATGAGTTCAATGGTACTTGGGCCAGTTCTTGAAGCGATATAATCTTTAATATGCAATATAGGTTTGCCGTTTACCACCGCGATCGAAGCCCCGTCAGGTGACCAAACCGGGTGGCGGTATTGTCCCGGCGTTGTTGTCAATTTGATTGGCTGCCCTCCGTCTGAGGCTACTTTCCAGACTGCGCCACCAGTGGTATCACACCAGCTTACATAAGCGATCCATTTACCATCAGGTGACCAGGCGGGCTGAAATTGATTTATCGCCTGCGAACATAACAACCGGGTAGAACCTTTAACCAGGTCTTTCAGATAAAGTTGATCTAACGCGCAAAACACGATTTTCTTTCCGGAAGGATCAGCAACTGCGTCCCGCATATATTTGACCTTAAACTTTCCGTCATGAATCCGCGAGTTATATTTAACCAGTGGTGCCAGATCAGCATGGACCTGAGCCAAAAAGGGGACCACCAGGTCCTGGCCGCTCTTGATGTCGATTTGATGTATTTTTCCCCCATAACCGATGTAGATTCTTTTAGAGTTGGAAGAAAAGCCAAAACGATTAATTGGAACTTCCCAGTTATAACTGCTGTCCTGGGTGATCAGCCGGTTGACTAATACGCGCTCTTTGTTGTTTCGCTGGTCTTTCAGCAACAGCCTTCGTTTGCCATGGTCATTGGCGATGTAACTATACCAACGTCCATCGGGAGATATCAACCCCCAGTCCGCTGGAAGCGCCGATGCCGGCTTTGCTTCTTTACCTTTTCTTAATAAAGCTTTTTTTGTAGCTACCACATAGGCCGTATCACCTACCCATACCTGTCGGCTGTCGGGTGACCAGGCAATTGCATTTTTCTCATAGTCCGGATCACTCGTCCAATGACTGAGCGTAACGACTGGCTTGTTTTTTGTCCCCAGGTCGATCAGCGTCAACTGATAAGAGCCCGTTCTGTCACTGACAAAGGCAAGCTTATGGCCGTCGGGCGACCACACAGGATGCAAGTTCAAAGACAGCCCACGTGTTAATTGCTTTGCTTTACCGCCCGTTGCCAGCATAGTATAAAGATCTCCCAGGAGGCCGAAAGCGATTAATTTATCGTCAGGCGATACCGCAACATCCAAGTAACTTCCCTCATTGGTGGTAAATATTATTGTTCTCGAGGGCCTGAGGATCATATGTTGAGCCCGGCTGTCTGCAACGACGAAAACAATAGCCAGGGTTAGTAATAAATAGTTATAGCGCATGGTGTGTAATTTAAGGCGTTACCAAGTAGGTAACCCGGCTTGCATTTTTCTAAAGTTTGCAGCGATACTTTTGGTTTGTTGGTCGTCGGTACCTAGTATGGCTGCGTTCAATTGATATGCGCGGTTTTCGTCACTCAAAGCCACCTCTTTTTGACCCATTTTGTATTCAATATTGGCCTGGGTGTCTAGCACATCGCCTGGATGGATGTCATGCGGGTACTTGACTCCGTCCCTGATATTTTCCAGGGCTAATTTGGTCCAGGCCAGCGCGGTCGTCAGTTTCAACGTGTCCGTGCTATGCAAAAAGACTTCCCAGGCGAATGTATTTAAGATGGAGATGTTATTAGGAACGTTCAAAGCGGTTTTAAATTCGCCCGCATTGATCCGATCAATAACGGCCTGGCTGTAATTTTCCCAATCTTTCTGAGACTGGTACCAGGTTGTTTTAGCCTTTGAGATTGTTTTCAATGCATAACTGTGACCGAATTTTTTAGTGATGATGCTGCCTAAAGCAGACCAATCGGGGGCGCTACCTGTTTTTAAAGCTGATGCAAGCGGTCCGGCGACTTGCTCGTTATAGGCAACCAAATTGATCAGGCCATCGGAGAATTGACGATCATGAACGGCGGAGTCAGCCAGGGCCGGGTTTTGGTAAACCTTCTGAAAAGCGGGATACCTCGCCAATAGATATTTGCTGAAATGTCTTAAACGCATCAGGTTTTCCTGGGTATAAAAATCCCGGTCCGTAAGCCGGCCCTCATAGTTTTTCAAATAATCGGTCACCACAGTTCGGCAAGCTGTCGTATCTTCCGCCGTGTTGAGCAGTTCCGTTAAATGCACCATATCCGGGTAGTTCATTTGATGCCGCCGGTATCGTTCCAACTGCGCATAGGTTTGCTTCATCGGGTCCTGGGCATCCTTGGCCAATTGCATAAATGCAGTTGGTTCCATGTAGCCTACCCCTTTATGGACCAGTTTACCCTCTGGAGTAAGAAATAATAAGGTCGGGTATGCATTTACTTGATTTTCGGCAACCAACTTATGGGCAATCGGGTATGCTGCCTTAACCGATTTGGCGTCTGATTTCTTCCGATCACATTGAATTTTGAGGTTGATAAAAGCGTCATTCATCCAACTGCCTACGGCACTGTTCGCGTACACTGCACTGTCCATTAATTTACAGGGTACGCACCAGGTCGCATAACAATCCACGAAGATCATTTTTTTTGTTTTTTTTGCTTTTGCCAACACCTGTTGCCAGGTGGTGAACTTTTCAAAGACCACTTCTTTTTGGCAAAAAGCGACTCCGGACAGCGCCAAGAGCGCTGTTAATAACACGATTTTTTTTATCATTAATTGTTGATTTTAGTATAGTGAGCCCTAAGGCTCACTATAGGTTAATAACCCGGGTTTTGGACCAGATTGGGGTCAGCGTTTATCTGCGCCTGGGCCACCGGGAACAGCCGTTTAGTATCGCTCCAAGCGCCTATACCACCTTTAGCGGCGTAGGCATTTCCAGGCAAACCCATAACTGTAGTAATATTCCCTGTTCGGTTCAGGTCGAACCATCGGTGTCCCCATTCCGTAAATAACTCCACTTGTCGTTCATGTAAGATAGCCGTTAATATGGAAGCCTGATCTGTCGCCCCTGCATAGTTAGACAAGCCGGCCCGGTTGCGTATCTTGTTTAAATCGTCTAACGCACCAGCAGTATTACCATTATATGCCCTTGCTTCTGCGCGAATCAGGTATTGTTCTGCCAGACGAAGCACCATGCTGTATTCCGTTGCCGTAGACAGATCGGTCACACTGACATTATTGGATTGATATTTATAGGGATAGTAATATTGCGTAAAGGGGGCTTTTGTCGCGGTATACACGTTGATCCAATTTGTTTGTCTTTTATCCCCCGGCTCAAAACTGTTGTAAAGCTGTGTACTGATCGTCGCGCTATTGACCGTTCCAGTACCCGGGGCGCCTTTTAGAATGAAGCTTGGGGCTTCCTTGGTATTACTGTTAGCGGGCAGTGTTGGCTGTAACTGCCATATGGCTTCGGAACTGTTTTTTAAGAATACGCTATTCGCAGGGCCACTCAGGTTAGGGCAGAGTTTATAAAGGGTATTGTTAATGACCGCGGTAGCCTCCGCCTCCGCCTGGGGATATTGTTTGGTATACAGATATACGCGGGCAAGCAAGGCCGTAGCAGCGGACTGATTAGGTCTTGTTCTTTCGGTCGTTACAGTCGTATCCGAAGCATCAATATAATTGCCGTTCAGTAATCCCTGTGCAGCAGCCAGGTCAATTATGATCTGCTGGTATACCTGGGCCTGCGGTGTCCTGCCGGACTGGTTGTTCACCTGGTAGTTCGTGCTGGTGACCAGCGGCACATCACCGTACTCGTTGGTCAGATAAAAATGCCAGAAAGCGCGTACAAATAACGATTCACCGGTAAGTTGCCGGGCCACAGTTGGAGTGATTTGCGCATTTCCATGCAAGCTTTCGACGATGGAGTTTGCCTGGTAAATGTAGAAATACGCGCTAGTGCTGGACCAATTTCCTAATAGTGCATTACTAGACACCATGGAATTGGTATAATATTGCACCAGGCTAACATTTGTAGAGTAATTTTTTAATTCATCAGCCAATAGACCACCGAATTGAGAGATTTTGAATGACTCTGATTGCTGATTCATATTTTGGTAGATAGTGACCTGTGCTGCTGTGGCGGCTAAATCAGAAGTAAAGACGCTAACCGTCGCCAGTTTAGTGTTTGGCGGATCGAGTTGCACAAATTTTCGGCAGGCCGAAAGACTCAGGCTAAGTACTAAAATAGCAAGAGCGAGATATAGATAAAATTGATACTTTTTCATGGCTGTATGGTTAACTAAAAAGTGACTTGAAGGCCTGCAGTGATCATTCTTAAGGGTGGCAAACTTAAAGTTTGCGTTTCCGGGTCGAGCACTTTATAATGTGTTAAGGTCAATAAATTCTGCCCTTGTAAATAGATCCTGGCGCTTTGCATATGGAGTTGGCTCGTCCATTTTTCCGGCAAGCGGTATGCCAGTGAGACATTCTTCAGGCGGATAAAGGAAGCGTCGGTGATGATACCATCACTGGCTGATAAGTAATCCGCACTACGGGTAACAACGGAATAGTCTGTGGATAGCTTTTGCACAGTGGCGCTATTGCTCCCGGGCTGCCAGCGGTTCAAAAATTCCACTGGGGCGTTACCGTCGTCAAAATTAAATCCAAACTTAGCGAAGGTGGGGCTGGTTCTGTAATCCCTGCCGAGTTGCTTGACATATTGTACAAAAATATCCAGTGACCATTGCTTGTAACTAAAGGTATTTTGTAAGCCGCCATAATATTGCTGGGTAACAGCAGGCCCGGATATTTTGTCAGCGTTTGCTGGTAAACCGGAAGTATTTGACGTCGCAAAGGTGTACACGCCGCTCTGCGGATCGATACCCGTATAATGAAATATGCGGCGTGCGAACAGGGACTGCCCTACCGTGTAAGACGACACGTAATTCGGAAACGCGGCGATGTTTGGAAAAGCGACCAACTTATTTTCGGGCACAGTCAACGTAAAATTGGTGTTCCACTTAAAATCGTGGTTCAAGATATTATTGGTATTTAGGGATATCTCCGTACCTGCATTTTGGACCACCGCCGGCAGATTATATTGAATATTGGCAAATCCCGTGCTGGATGCCAGGCCGTAACTAATCAATTGGTTACCTGTGCGGTTCCGGTAATAACTTAACGATAAATTGATCCGGTCGTTTAAGAAACCTGCATCCAGACCAAACTCCAGCTTTTTCACTACCTCCCAGCGCAGGTCCGGGTTAGCTAAACCCGTTGGCGCAAGACCGCTTAGTCCCTGATAGGTCCCGCTCGAAGTGCTATAAGTACTCAAGAATTGGTAATCCGGGATCTGATCATTTCCGGTGGTTCCATAACTGGCCCTTAATTTTCCAAAACTCAGAAAAGGGATGGCCCGCTGGATAAATTGCTCTTTGGAAAAGAGCCAGGCTGCGCCGACTGCACCAAAGTCACCAAACTGTTTACCCGGCCCGAACCGGCTGCTGCCATCGCGCCTTGCTGTTAAGTTGACCAGGTATTTATCATCCAAGTTATAGCCTACACGTCCATAGATCGCGCTGTATTTATAATTTAGGTAATTAGAACCAGTTAATGCAACCACCGATGCTGCCTGGGGGTTAGTCAAAAATGCATCATTCACGAAACCTTGAGCGTTTGTGGTCAATGAACTGGTCGTACTGCTTTGAAAACTACTGCCCAAAAGCAAATCGAAAGTACCGGCACTGGTTTTTCTATGATAATTCAACTGCGGTTCAACGACCCATTTGTTCAGTTCTGTGTTAGCGAAGGTACTGGACCGGAACGATGGGTCAGTATTGTATGGCGGGAAAATAGCACTAAGCGGACTAAGATACTGTTGCTGCATTTCATCATGGTTATACCCTGCTGTTGCTTTGATGCTAAGTCCCGTGGCCAACTGATAGCTGAGGTTAATGCTGCTCACAAGATTGTTGGTCAGTGCATTGCTCGGCTGAAGTAATACGCTTGCGGGGTTGGAATAAAAAGTAGCGTTTCCATTGAGGGTCTGCCAGTTAATCTTTCCATATTGGTCGTACATGGCCGGAGCGTCGGGCGGAAGCGTGATGTAACCCGTCAGATCCGCATAAGGCAGCTGGTTATTATCATTCACATAGCTCGCGCTAAAGGTAGAGGTAAATTTTTTATCAACGGAACTGTGGGTCCAGTTCGACAGCACCGAGATCTTTTTATCAGAAAAACTACCTGGATAAACCGTACCCTGACGGCTATAGCCCGCACTTAACAGGTATTGATCTTCGGTTGTACCTCCGGATAAAGAACCCTTCATATTGGTAAATCCTGCAGAATTACCGATCAGTACTTTTTGCCAGTCGGTATATCTGGATTGGTCCCAATAGCCATTAATATCGTAATTCACATCCGTCGGATCGGCACCGAATGACGGAACAGGAAGCCCGTCATTGGTGTACGCCTCTTTACGCAACTGAATATATTGAGCCGTATTTAAAAAATTGATTTTGTGATCAATTTGTCCGACACCCTGTTGCATGTCGAGATTAAATCGCGGCGCTCCCGGCTTCCCTTTTTTTGTGGTAATCAGGATCACCCCATTGGCGCCCCGGGAGCCATAGATCGCTGTAGCGTCGGCATCTTTCAATATTTCAATACTTTCGATATCATCGAGGCTAAGCGCGTTGAACGGGCTCATCCCCGTACCTGACACGTTTTTTGATTGATTGGGGCTGCCGAAAGGAGTCAATAGACCACCACCGGCCGACAAAGTGGTGCTGGTAAACGGCACCCCATCAACGATATAAAAAGGGTCATTTCCGTTATTAATGCTGTTTTGCCCGCGAATTCGGATCGTTGCAAACGCTCCCGGAATACCGGAAGTCTGTTGAATATTCAGCCCCGGCACCCTTCCGATCAAAGCATCGATGGGATCAGTCACCGGCTGCTCATGCAGAGTCGCGGAGGTAACGACCGTTACGTCGCCCGTATTTAATTCCTGTTTAACAGAATAGGGGCCTTTATTGACCACGACTTCCTGCAAATTGGTCGCTACTGCTTTCAGAGTAATCGTCCCGCCTTTAGTGATATTCTTGGCGGTAATTTCCTGCGTTTCGTACCCAACAGAAGAAAAAACGATGACTTCCTGATCATTAGGAACAGTAATTTCAAAGGCACCGCTTTTGTCGGTTGCTGTCGCGCCGCCGGTGCTTTTAATTTTTACGGTCACTCCAGCCATAGGCTGGCCGGTTTCGTCAGTGACTTTGCCGGTGATGGCGGTAGGTGGGGCAAAGACCTCTTTGATTTTGTCCTCTAATTTATTGAGGAGGGTTTGTTGTTTTTTGGAGATAAAGACGGTTTTGTCTTCGATTTCGTAACCGAGGGTTGATCCGGTGAGGCATTTGTCCAGGGCTTCTTTTAGGGAAGCGTTTGCTAATTGGACGGTGACCTTGGTGTCTCGGATGTCTTTGAGATCGTAGAAAAAGGTGTAGCCGGTTTGATCTTTTAGGGTTTTGAGTACGCTTTCAAGGGGGGCGTTTTTGGTGTTCAGCTTGACTTGGCTGAAGCTGGCCGCACTTGCGTGAACAAGGGCTATGAGCAACATAAGGGTTGTTAGTTTCATAACCAGTAGGAACTTATTGAGTTGACATCGTTTGTTTTTTTGCATAACGATGCTGATCGCACTAAAATTCATTATTTTTGTGTGTTGGGTTAATTAAGTAATTGCTATCCAATCAATTTATTTGCTTTCCGCCTTGCGGTTGGCAAATGGGTTAGCCCAATGATTTTGCCGGGGAATGGTGGTACATTTTCCGGCTTTTTTGTGGCTACCCTTTTGGGGTTACTGGCTATGTAGAGTTCTGTTCATGCTAATTAGGGTTAGTGGTGATTACTTTTTGCTGATGATTATATTTTTGCCTTCAACTTTAAATTGCAGGCCGTAATGGGCTAAATGTTTAAATACTTTGGATGCGGGTACGTTACGCGAGATATCCCCGCCAAATTCATGATCGGGTATTTCTCCCTCGTAGGTCACGTCTACATCGTACCAGCGGGAGAACTGCCGCATAATGGTTTTTACATCATTACCTGTAAAATGAAAGTTATCATGCTTCCAGGCGGTAGCGCCTTCAATATCGCCTGCTTTAACGACTAATGAATTGTTTGCAAGGTCGGCTTCCTGGCCAGGTTTCAATGTTTTCAGATTTTGGTTATAATCAACCGAAATACTTCCCTCGACCAACGTGGTTTTTACGACGGGCTCGTCGTCATACGCATTAATATTAAACTCCGTGCCGATGTCCCGGATGGTTTGTCCTTTGACTTCTACCACGAATGGTTGCTTGTCATTATGAACGACTTTAAAGTAGGCTTGCCCGGTTATTTTAACCCGGCGTTCTTTGCCATTAAAGGCAACAGGATAAGTGATGGATGATGTCGCATCCAGCATCACTTCGGTTCCATCAGCTAATACCAACGGAAATTCTTCTTTTCGCTGAGTGGTCAGCGTATTGGTGGCAACAATCTGGTCGTTATCACCGGCATAAGTAACCGTGCCGTTTTGCATCTGGATACTGGTTTGGCCCTGCACGGCGATTTGGCCTTTATTGTTTTTCGAGAGTACTATCTTTTGCCCGTTGGCCAGCGTCAGCGTCGCTTTATTGGTGCCCGGTAAAAAGTCATGGTTCGCCAGGGCTTGAACTGGCTCCGGATGATGCCGCAGTTTAAAGAACATGGCACCGGCGATGATCAGTAAAATGGCTGCTGCCGCGATCCGCCTGATATTCATGCGGACAATTTTAGCCCGGTCGCGTGGCTGAAGATTGTTCCAGACGGCGTCTAAACGGCGTTCCATATCCGGCGTATCGACCATAGTCGTTTCGGTTTGACTCAGCTTTAGATACCAGGTATCCAAAATAGCCTGTTCGACTTCGGTTAAGGTGCCGTTCTTTTGCTTGCGTAAAAGTGCTTGTAGTTGTTCGTTATCCATCTGCATTTAATAGCACTACGGGTAACTCGCACTTTGGGTGTAGAAGAATTTTACTTTTTTTGACCGAGTTGCTGCAATACCTTTCTGCCGCCCTCATTATGAGGGTTTAAGCGTAGGGAAAGCTGGTACATTTCGATGGCTTCTTCTTTTTTTCCAAGCGCCAGCAGCAATTCACCGTAACTGTCAAAAGCGTTCCAGCTATTGGGGTATAACAGGGTTGTCATGCGCAGCACTTCCAGGGCCTGTTCACGGTGGCCGTCGTTCAGTAACTCGTAACCGAGTGAATTGAACTCGTTTTCATTCAGGTAGTAGGCTGCGGTATCGCTCCGCAGGCTGTTAAACCGGCTGACGGCGTAGTCAGTGCCCTTGGCATACAAGGCACGAACGTAGGCGGTCGCAGCGGAACGTTTGGCGGCAACCAATTGCCGGCCATTTAATAGGTTCAGCAGATCGACGCCGGTTTCATGCACGCCGCGATGGGTTTCATTATCCAATACGATAACCGTTTGCCGTTTGTCGATATTGCGCAGCAGGATCGTTACCGCGCCAATATTACCGCCGGGATGAAAAACCACTTTGCCATCGGTCGTATCCCGCAGGATCATCCAGCCGAGCCCCTGGTACCAGGCCAGTTTACCGCCGCCGCCCGCGGCGGGTTGCCCGTTAGTTAACTTTCCGGGCGTAAAAGCTTCTTGCAAGGTAGCGGGCTTTAATAATTTGTTACTATATAAAGCCTCGTCAAAACGCAGCAGGTCTTCCTCCGTGCTGGCCACCCCGTCCGGCCCAAGCAAACCGCCCAAATTAACCAGCGAGATACGGTATTTTTTTATCGACTTTGCCGGTACTAAATGATCCGGTGCGTAACCGGGGAAATCATAATTTTCAGAACGGTTGCTATCGTTGGGGCGCTGGTCGATGAGCTGGGTACGGATATACGTATGCGTCATGCTGGCAGGCCCGAAGACATAGCGCTGCAAATAATCCGGGAACGCGCGGCCGCTGATCTTTTCCACGATCAGTACGAGCAGCGCGTAGTTCGTGTTGGAATAGCTGTATTTTTCACCGGGCTGCGCTAATAGCGCATGTTGGTCGGCCCGGATAGCCGGGATCACATCGGCATTGGAAAAGACTTTAGCGGTATCCGCTTTGTACGGCGCTTCAAATATTTGCAGGTCTACCAGGCCCGAGGTATGGGTTAGTAATTGCCTGATGGTGATCTGCCGGTATGGGAAATCCGGCAAGTATTGAATGACCGCATCATCCAATTTTAGTTTACCTTTTTCTTTTAATTGCAAGATGGCCGTGGCGGTAAACGGCTTAGCCAGCGAAGCCAGCAAAAAGGTGGTCGCATCATTCACCGGCCGGCCATCGTTAACCACCGCAGGGCCATAAGCATGACGATAAATAACCTTTCCATCTTGCGCGATCAGGACATTACCGCTCAGCGCATGTTCTTTATTCAGGCTGTTAACCAGGCTATCAATGTTGCGTGTTGGATTTTGTCCGCGTACGGTAACCCAAAGCAATACCGCCGGTAACAGCAGCAACCCCAAACGATTGTTCATAAGCATTACATTTCTGGCAGAATTACGAAATTCTTCGTATAAAAACGAAGGTATCACCCATTAATGCCGTAAAAAATAATTTACAGCAAAAAGAAACAGAAAAAAGAGCCGAGTTTTAAGCGCAGGATCGTAAGGGCATTATGCACCTGTGTCTTGACCGTCTTATCGGAGAGGTTCAATTCTTCCGCGATCTCTTTATGGCTCATCCCGGAAAAGCGGCTCAACTCAAATATCTCCCGCATTTTTGGCGGCATTTGCTCCAGGCCAGCTTCAATTGCGGCAATCAGTTCCCGTTCTCTTACCTGCTCATCCGTAATCCAGGTGCCTTTTTGTATGATTTCGTCAAATTGGATAACGTATTCCGAACGGATCTTCTCATGCGAGAAAATATCAAAGATTTTGTTTTTTACGGCCCGGTACAAATAGGCTTTTAAGGGTATCGCCTCATTATAATGAGGTGCATTTTTCCATAGCGCGGCGTAAACCTCCTGTATCACATCCTGCGCCTCATCCTCATCTTTTAAAAGTTTCAGCGCATGAACATACAACAGTCCTTTATAACGGTCATAGATCGCAGCGAACGCAGCATGATCACCCGCCTTTAAAAGGCCAACCAGTTCCAGATCAGAAAGGGTAATCAGGGCGCGCATGTTAAAAAAAGTACGTTTTGGGAAAACGAATATAATAAATATTCGTCAAAAGAAACGCCCGGATATGAAGCTAATGTTAACCTGTAATGATTTACAAAATTGTTACGTCGTGATTTTATCCTACTTTTGAATGGCAGCTATCCTTATGCTACGGCATAATCGGTAGTGACAGGACAAATCTGGTAAAGCCCTGCTATTCATTTAGCAGGGCTATTTTATACTATCTGAGTTCCGGAAATGTTTTTCCTTCAAAAAAACGAGCCAAGAGGTCAGGCGCCTGCTTTCGGATTTTTTGCTCTAATTCTGAACCACTCTATATCGCTATCACCTTGATTCCTTTGGATGCGGCATAGGATTTGATTTTCTGCCGCAAACCTTCGGTGACTTTGCCGCCGCAAACGATGGTCAACTGGTCGGGGATAATTTTGTTGACTAATAACTTTTCGATATCACTTATTGCTTTTTGAGAGGTGAGTTGCTGGTAATTGGCACATTGAAAGCAATGGGTGCCGTTTTCATTTTCAGCCCAAATATCTTTTCCATTGTCCTGGCCCGCTTCGCCATGCCATTCGATTTTTTTCCAATGCTCCGTTTGTTGCAGAAATGCGAAAATCAATCGCTCGAAGTTCTCGCCGCCGAGTACACTAAAGGGCAAACGGTGTACAGTAATTGGTATAGGTGTTGTTACAGGGTTTTTAAATTCCGTTTTTAGGTCAACTTTTTTAAGCAAAAACAATAACGGCCTTAAAGGAAAGATTTCACTAATCTCATAAAACACGGTCTTATCAAGTGTCACATACACCTTTTTGTTTGCCCGGTAATCATTGAAATAAGTATAGGTGTTATCAATCGCGCAATGGAAATTCTCGTTGATCCTATCGATACGACCGATCCAGCCCTCTATCGTATTATCATCCAAACGATTCATTCGTTTGAAATAAGCATAAACCAGGTAACCGGGATTAAAAGGAATGCCCTTAGCTGCATTACGCACCTCGTCTTCACTAACGAACCAGCAGTCTACATTACCAGGTGAACGGTTATTCATAGCCCTAAGATACAATAAGAATAGAAAAGCCGGTTCACCCGCTTTTCTATCGCATTAAAAGAGCGCGGGATTTGGCTGTTCCATCGCACCGCCCGAAAACCACACTGCCACGCTATCGCCGGGCAGGGATTTTCTATCGCGCTCAGCCAAACCCCGCGCACTTTTAAGATCGCTTTTACTTGCTGGTAAGTCCCTTCAGTTTTTCGCTGAGTTCGGTCAGCCCAGCCTTTTTGAGACATTCTTCGTTAAAATCTTTGAGTTCCTTAACCGTTTCCTCCGGCAGCAACTTTAACAATTCGGCAGTTTCGCCTTCTTTGGCGCTTAATCCGTTGCCCACCACGCTGTGTAATAGGAGCACTGCCTTGCGGTTGATCTTTACATCGATTTTTACGCCTTCGTTCATTCCAGGTATGGAGAGCACCGTCTCATACACTTTCGCTACATCACTTGCATTCATACGCTTGATTTTTTTGTTGTAAAATTAAAACGTTGTACTGATTTGATCCTCAGTAAAATATACCGGGGATAGGTGAATCTGAGCACGGCTCTCTAATTTCGTTTTGTTAAACAAATGCGGAGGGCGTGATGAGGATTAAGGAGGCGAAAGAAATTGACCTGGTGGATTATTTAGCACACCTACAGTATCAACCACAAAAAATTGTCGGCCATAACTATTGGTACCTGTCGCCCTTACATGATGAGCAGACAGCGTCCTTTAAAATTAACCGCAAACTCAACCGCTGGCGAGATTATGGTTTGGTGAACAGCATTGACCGGGGTAACCTGGTTGATTTTGGAATTACTTATTTTAATTGTTCAGTAGCAGATTTCTTAGCAAAGCTGGATAATGGCTTGGTATTACATCGTGATATTTTGCCTGCGATAAAAACCAAAGACCATCAAATTGCCATTGTCGCCGAGCGCCCATTAACCTCGCATGTGTTACTGGATTATTTGCAGCGGCGCGGCATTTCGGCTGCCTTAGCCAAAGCTTGGTGCAAGGAAGTGCATTATCAATTAAAGGGCGGCACTTATTATGCCATCGGATTCAAAAATAACAGCGGTGGCTATGAATTACGCAACGAACGTTTCCAGCAAAGTAGCTCACCAAAAGATTATACCACCATCGGCCCGGCCACCAATTCAACCGTCCATGTTTTTGAAGGCTTTACCGACTTCCTTTCTTATTTATCCCTGCCCAATTTCCGGGCGCTGGAACCGGCCAGCTATGTCATTTTAAATACCGTCAAATTCTTTGAAAAGGCCCGCCCGCACCTGGAGCAATTTCAAAACATCCGGCTCTATCTCGACCACGATGAAACCGGCAGGAAATGCACCCAATATGCCCTATCTCAAAGTAACCGGTACAAAGACGAAAGCCAGTTCTATACAGGTCATAAAGACCTCAACGACTATCTCGTCAAACGCAAACAAAACCAAAAACAGCAACTCAAACCAAGAATATCATGAATTAGGCCGCCTGCGCGCTTCGCCGCGCCCGGCCAGATGTACGGTTGTTAAACAACCGGATCTGGCCGCCTTTTCGCTCGGGACGTCGCTGGCGGGGATTTTGTCAACTTTTGAAGGATTTTGTAATGGAAGGAAAAAAAAACAGAAACCGCATAATTGGATTACGCTTGACCATAGAGGAGTATGGCGAACTCGAAAAGAAGTGGCAAAAAACGCCGCTAAAAAAATTGAGTGAATACGTCCGGCGCATACTATTTAACAAGCCCGTTACCGTTTTTATACGCGATAAATCACAGGATGATTTGATGGCGGAATTAATCGTGTTAAGGCAGGAACTCAATGCCATCGGCAACAATTTTAACCAGGCGGTTCACCGGCTACATACGCTCGACCATTTGCCGCAAATGTTGCGCTGGCTGGAGATATTTGAGCGGGATAAAAATGTATTCTTTACCAAAGTGGACGAGGTGCAGGAGCGGATCAATTTAATAGCCGACAAATGGTTGCAGTAATCCATCATAGTAACCGCATCGATAAGATGCTCAATTACAATGAGCATAAGGTGGGTGAAGGCATCGCAAAATGTTTAGAAGCGGCCCATTATCCTAAAGATTTAGCCGGCCTAAACTTCTATCAAAAGATGGCTGGTCTGGATAAATTAAGGTCATTGAGTACCCGTAAAATTAACAGCGTCCATATATCGCTCAACTTCGATCCATCCGAGAAATTAAGTGCGGAAAAGCTAAAAGCTATCGCGGCTGACTATATGGAAAAGATCGGCTTTAAAGACCAGCCTTATTTATTATATGAGCATTACGATAGTGGTCACCCACACGTCCACATCGTGACGACCAATATACGTGCCGACGGTTCGGCTATTGAGTTGCACAACATCGGTTCGGTGCAATCTGAAATTGCCCGGAAAGCAATCGAAATTGCTTTCGGTCTGGTGAAGGCGCAGGATTCGGAGCGGCAAGAAAAACAACGCGTTAAACCTGTTAATGTTCAGCAAGCGCTCTATGGTAAAACGGAAACCAAACGTGCGATTTCAGGCGTGCTGAATTATGTTTTGAGTGCTTACAAATTTGCATCCTTGCCAGAATTAAATGCCGTTTTAAAATGCTACAATATCGTAGCCGACCGGGGTGACAAAGAATCAAGGATGTATCGCAACAATGGGCTGGTGTATTCCATGTTGGATAAGCAAGGCAACAAAGTGGGTGTGCCGATTAAAGCCAGCGACTTTCATATCCAGCCAACACTCAAATTTTTAAGCAAAAAATACGCAGCAAATGAAGCGGCCAGGCTATCCAAAAAAACACACATTAAAAATACGGTTGACCTTGCTTTGCTAAAATCCATTTCAATTGACAAGCTGATCGAATCATTAAAAAAGGACGGGATTGATGCCATATTACGCAAAAGTCTCGACGGAATTATTTACGGGATCACTTATGTTGACCATAAGGAAAAGGTGGTTTTTAACGGAAGCGATCTCGGTAAAAATTACAGCGCCAAAGCCATACAGGAACGGTGTGCTTTGCCATTATTAAAACAGCCAAATCTTTTGGAATTGAAGCTGGACTTAGCAACCATTTTACTGGATACCCAGGAACCATCGGAAGCCTTACCCTTTGAATTAAAACAACAAAAAAAGAAGAAACGCAAACGCTTACAGCAATGAACGGAGAAAACGAACAAGGATTACGCAAAATACTGGACATGACCAGGCTCATCAGTATCGTATTATTATTACTGCATTTTTATTTTGCCTGCTACGCAGCTTTTGTAAGCTGGCATTTGACCTTGCCGCTATTAAATAAACTGATTGACAATATTTACCGGACAGGCTTGTTTAGCAATCCCTTCAAATGTAAGCTCATCGCATTAGCATTTATGGCCATCTCGACGCTGGGTGCCAGTGGCCGGAAGGATGAAAAAATGAACTGGAAAATGCCATTACTCTATATCCTGTTTGGGTTGCTACTTTATTTCGGCAGCTATGTATGCTTATTATGGTTATGGCCATTGTTATACATCGTGTTTTCAGGGGCAGGTATGCTGATTTTCCTGAGCGGCAGTACCTGGCTGTCACGCATAATCAAAGACCGCTTGCGTGATGATATTTTTAATGCGGAGAATGAAACCTTCCCGCAGGAAGAAAGGCTTTTAGAAAATGAATATTCCATCAATCTGCCCGCCGAATACAGGCTCAAAAATAAGCTGCGCAAAAGCTGGATCAATATCATTAATCCGTTTCGCGGCACATTGGTCGTTGGTTCTCCCGGCAGTGGTAAGTCGTACTTTGTGATCCGTCACATCATCGAGCAGCATATTCGCAAAGGTTTCGCGGTATTTTCCTATGACTTTAAGTTCGATGATCTATCAAAGATCGTTTACAATACCTTTTTACGTTACCGGCATCTTTACCCGGCTAACACCCAAATTTTCTTCATTGATTTTGACCGTTTATTGCATCGCTGCAATCCGCTGGACCCGGCATCGATGAACGACATTACCGACGCGGCGGAATCAGGCCGCACGATCTTAATGGGCCTCAACCGGGAATGGATCAAACGTCAGGGTGATTTTTTTGTCGAGTCACCCATCAATTTTTTAACTGCTATAATCTGGTATTTGCGCCGTTTCCGTGACGGGGAGTTTTGCACCTTGCCGCACGTTATCGAACTCATGCAGGTGGGTTATGATGACCTGTTTTCTGTATTGCGAACAGAAAAGGAAATCGAAGTACTGATCAATCCTTTTATTAATGCATACCTGAATGATGCCACCGAGCAATTAGAGGGACAAATAGCCGCCGCTAAGATCGCCATGGCAAGATTGTCCTCACCGCAATTATATTATGTATTATCAGGTAATGATTTCACCTTAGACATCAATAATCCCGCCGCACCAAAGCTCGTTTGCATTGGCAATAATCCGCAAAAGATACAGGTCTATGGTGCGGTAATATCTTTGTATGTTAACCGTCTGATTAAACAAGTCAACCAAAAAGGCAAGCTAAAAAGCAGCCTGATCTTTGACGAATTTCCGACCATCTATCTCAACGGCGTAGATAACCTCATTGCCACCGCCCGAAGCAATAAGGTAGCCACCACATTAGGCATACAGGATTTCAGCCAGCTCCGTAAAGATTACGGGCGCGAACAGGCCGATGTGATCGGCAACATTGTAGGAAACGTGGTTTGCGGGCAGGTAACCGGTGACACCGCCAAACATTTATCCGAGCGTTTTGGCAAGATCATGCAGGACCGGGAAAGCATATCTATCAACCGCCAGGATACTTCCATCAGCCGCTCCAAGCAACTGGAATTTGCCGTACCCGCCTCAAAAATCTCCGGCCTGAGTTCCGGCGAATTTGTTGGCATGGTAGCCGATAATCCCGATGAATTAATCAACCTCAAAACCTTCCATTGCCGCATCATCAACGACCATGAAGCCATCAAAAAGGAAGAAGAAAATTATCTCGATATTCCTCAAGTCCGCCAAACAACCCCAGCCATGATACAGCGCAACTACGAACAGATCAAACAAGACATCAACGACCTCATTCAATCCGAAATGCAGCGCATACTAAGCGATCCGTCACTCATGCATTTGGTGATACAGAAAAAGAAATGAATGATGGATGGCATTAACAAGACATAGATGCCCTATATCAACACATTTTGATTTGAAATTCTTTTTTGCACATCTGCAACCGAGAAATCCGGTGGCAGCGGCTTAAAAGATTTGTCCTCCGGATCATATTTTCTTAATTGAAACTCTCTCAATAAGAAGATATCTATTTCCCCGGTTAATATGGCATCATTTTTACCACCTTTTAATTTTAAAATATCTTTTCTTGCGGTTTCTACGGGCTGAGTCAGTCTGGTGTCCCCATATTGACTTGTATTAACTTGTGCCACATACAGATGTAAATCTCGCGAACCAGCTTCAACGATATTAGAAAAATAGGGAGTATCCTTATTCCATTCAACACCTATTAATAAGTCCAGTTTCGATTTGAACATACTCCGATGCAGTGCATTTGCTAACTCAAAACAATAATAGCTGGAGAAATATATATTTTTCCAGTTAAATACATCATAACGATATACTAATGGTCTTGGAACACGCAGGTGATATTTTTCAATTAGATGTTCTTCTGCGTGGGCATAATGATTTTTTAATCTAAAAACCGGTACCGCATCTGTAATGCCGCCGACCTTCACTGGTAGAATGGTTACGATAAAATTATATACATACCCAGCCATCTGTATATGCTCCAAACCAGTTACAACCAACACATCGTTTTTCGCGGCATATCGCACTAAGCTTGAAAGTAAGTTGATGTTCGTAAAAAATTCAGGAAATAACAACATGTCCGTTTTTTCCTTCCTTGCCTTTTCAAGTATCTCCGCAAGTTTTTTATACCGCGCTTTATCCAATCTCGGCTTGTTACGTATGCTGTCCGCTATATCTTTTTCCTGCACCTGAGTATTGGCAAAAGCAATGATTGGTCGGCTTAACATGTTTTTCGCTGTCGAACTAACACCGATTTCTTGTCCCCAGATTGGGGTGATATCATCATATGTGAGACGGTTAGCTTTTCTAACATAAAATTTATCCCGGAGTGAAGGGTCTTCTAAAATATATTCTGCACTATGATTTCCATTGATTTGCTTATACAATTCAAACGCATCGTCAAGATAAAATGATTTGCCGTCTTTTTTTACATCTAAGTTTAATCCATCGTCAATATTTAAAAGTGTTGTTACATGCTCGTGTTCTTTTGAAAAACTTTTCTTTGCCTTGCCGATGTTTTCGTAAGCTTTTGCCAAACTGCATTCCCAAAATTTTATTGGCCTTGGTGAATTTTTTACTAATTCAGGGTCTAAATTATATTTAGTAAAATCTAATGCCAGGCTTGTTAGCTTAACCCAGCCTTTCTTTGCTTCTGTTGTGAAATTTAATAGCGGATGGATTACATAACTATGCCGTATCATATTTGATTCCCGGAACCGCTGTACCCAAAAGGAGTCCGACCTGGTAGGCTCAAAATTTGTCGAGAAATAAGCGAATGCCTCCGCGCCGATTTTATTGATTTGAAATTCAAAATTTTTGGCTGCTGCGCTAGTTTCATCGATGAATTTTGGATTAAGCGATATTGCAAGTTCATGCGCGCAATCCAAAAAATCAACCATTGTTGTGTGCAATGATTCATTGACGGCATAATCTTTCTCTTCTTTAGGCCTTATTTTTTGGATTTGCTCTGCACAATGCAAGTAAAATCTCACATAGGCGTCAGCAGCATTATTTACCAGAAAATAGGTTAAAATCCTCTCCCAAAGACGATAAAAGCTTACGCAATTTATTCCTCTGAAAAATTTTAACACCTGGTCAACTTCTTCGCCAGCACTTGCGCTGTCATGCCGCAGAGCGCTGAATATTCTATTGGCAAGATAGATTGTTAAACCGAACCGGTTTTCTTTATAATCTTTAAGTGTTCTTATTTTCCCCTCCGTACCATCGTATAATAAGTGATAAGCGCTTTCTTCAAATGTTTCCTGATTTTCTTTTTCAGTTGGGAAATCCCGAAATTCACTTGTACGCGCATCCAACTCCTTTTTTAACTTATCTATTACCAGATCTGACTCAAGATGATCAAACAGATATAATAGCGTTTTGTCGCTTTGGCAATAAAGTTTCGGATAACCATTTAACTTGAACGACTTGTCAACTTTTTCTTTTTTTGCATCGTCGGAAATCGCATAAGAGGGGGTATCTACCAATGTGATGACCGGATAAAAGTTCTCTAAAACAAACTTCTCCAGTATGGTCATGTCCTTTTCCTCAAAACTGATGCTTTCATTTCGGACAGTTGTCGTTTTATTCTTATACTTTTTAAAAGAAAATTTGAGATCAGCTAAGCTTTCCTGATTACTATAATCTGGATTTGGATCATTAATAACGATTAGGATATCATCAACATACCGGCCATAATAAGCAGGTTTTATTTTCTCTGTGATTCTTTTATCAAAGTCTCTTAAATAATCGTTTGCAAGCACATACGAGGATAATAATCCTATTGGAAGTATAACCTCTTTGATTTCAGTATTTTTACCCTCCGACATTTCAGCGGAAAAATCATAGGGTGTTTTGTAAACATCACAGATAAGGCCCGTATATTTTTGGTGAATTTTCAAGAATAATTCCTGAAGATTTTTTAATTCTTCCAAATGTCTTCTACGATTTCCGTTATATAGTTTCGACGAACTAATTCTCACCGAATGAAAATAGTCCCGGATATCTAAATTTAAAAAAAGTACGTCTTTACCTTTATCTAACTGATTTTTTGCCGTTTGAACCGACTCATCCCGCCATTTTTGATACTGCTTGAAATAAGGTTTAAATAATCCAGACCCCTGAACAACCGCACTTTTATCTTTATTTAAAAGCAAACGATTGCCGTACGTACAGTCTCCAAGACTTGCATCAAGTTTAATCCCCTCCATTAATATCCATAAGGATGACAACAAGTGAATTTCTATAGGAGCTTTAATAAATGCCGTTTCCCGTTCAACCAAGTAATCAGCATTTACTCTTTTGTTTGTAATGAAATTCTTTTCTGCTTTCGGCTCTGTTATTTTCTTTGGATATACGCTAACCTCAATTTTGCTCAACCAATGGTTCCAAAATTCCGGATTCTCATGATATTGGTTGATCTCCTCAGTTATTCTCTCTAATTTGAAGTTAATAATATCACTTACGGTTTGAGCCTTTTTCTTCTTCAAGTTATATAAAGATGCTGGCCCACCTCCAAAAATTGGCGTAACGTCCTTCGTTCTGTTTGTTTCAAATTCAACAAGCTGTCTTCGCAATAATATATCTGTATTATCATAGTAGATATAAGATTTTAATTTGATGTAGGCATTGGTGATCTGTTCGAGAGTAAACATGATATGATTTAGTAAGACTATCAAACCTAAGAAATATAAATAACAATAACAGCGCTCCTACATACGGTAAATATTTATAAAAAACTTGCTTTACCACCCTAAATATTGCGGACGAAGAAAAAATATAGGGATGTTTAGCCCCAAAAACGTATCCATAAACTCCTTAGTGATATGTTAGTATGTGCAAATCAAAATATCTTGACTATGCAACTAATTAACGACTTTTATATTCTTAAATAATCAAGAGATGAATTGGGTGTTCGCAGCCAAATATTTTGAGGTTATTGTTTATAAAATCAGCACTATGGCCAACCTTATTTTAAATAAGATATTTTTTAAAATTATAAATCCATTAATTCCTATTTGGATTAGTACCGAGTATTTTATCGGGGCGCATAAAAAATTGTCTACGCGCTTTGATGGAGTGCTTGATATTTCTATCATTCAGGAGAATGAATATGTGTATTACTCATTTGAACCAACGCAATCGGCAGCCCAATATTCGATCAACATCCTGGAAAAGAAATATTTTATTAAGCCGTATGTCACCTCAAAGTTTAGGGTTTATTTTGAGTCTCAGGAGATGATGACCATCGATGATTTTATCAATGGTTTACAGGTATGGCAAAAAAAAGGAACGAAGCAAACATTTCGAGAATACGAAAAAATCAGTTTGAGGCAGGTATCTGTTTCGAATATATCAAAATTGGAATTACTCGTTTCTTTTGATGGGAGATCGTACACCACTCTACAGCCTTTATCTGCGGTTTCGATACGAAGCGGTTTTTCTAAATATGTTGAAAATGGCCAGGTTAAAAGGCATCATGCTGGCGAAGTGGTAGGTGCACCTGAAACGGTATATCCGGTGCTTGGGTACTCGCTAAAAAAGGAGCTTAATTTTCAATTTGATAATTCGCCGACCAAAAATACATATTTGGAATATTATCAGTTGATCAGTGCTTTTTTTACAACTTATTTGCAGGGTAAACTTATTGCTGACAATATCCAAATTTACGATGATAGCTTCGCTAAACTCAGTGAAAATGAAATCCATAAAACAAAATTTGTTTCAAATAAGCTGCGTTTTGGCAATGAGGGCGAGGATAACAATGTACCAAGTGGCTTAAAGCGTTATGGGCCTTACGCAGTGCCAGATACTGAAAATCTGCGCTTTATTTTCATTTATAAACCGCGGCATAGCGAGTCTGCAAAAAAACTACATACCTCACTTTCTTTAGGCTTGAAGGAAGGTAGTTTTTCTCCCGGTTTGAAAGATTACTTAAAGGTCAATTTCAAGATGGCCGACCAACACCGTATAGTTTTGGAATCGGACGACCCCTATGAAGAATTGGTGGGTAAACTAAATGAATATCCGTTCCAGGATAGCTTCAAATACTTTGTTATTTACCTGACCGATCATACCCGTTTTGAAAGTGATGAAGACAATGATGAAGAATACTATAAGGTAAAATACCTGTTGCTGCAAAAAGGCATTTTATCACAATTTATTTATCATGCCAATATATTGGGTGCCAGTTTCCGATACCACTTGCCTAATATACAGGTAGCAATATTGGCAAAGTTGGGCGGCATACCATGGAAACTGGATACTTTTTCAACCGACAAATTAATTATAGGCTTCGGAGTAAAAAGAACGGACAATAATGTGTTTTTGGGAAATAGTTTGTTTTTTAAAGAGGATGGTACGTTTCACAAGTTTGAATCATTTCAGAATAATAGTTTGAACTCGATTGGAGATGCCTTAAAGGCAAACATCGAGACAGTTTTACAACAAGGGGAATTAAATGTCAGCAAATTGGTCATTCATTATTATAAAACGCTAAACGACGAAGAAGGGGAGGAAATAGAAAGAGTGCTCAAGTTTTTCAACTTGAATATTCCTTATGTCGTTTTGACGATCAATGATTCCCGTAGCAAGGATTATTTGTTTTTTGACACCATGTACGATAAGATCATGCCTGTGAGCGGAACAATCATTGAATTAAAATACCGGTCGGAATACTTACTTTCCAACAATATGCGCCATGACGAAACGCAGTTTTATAATATTCGACAGTTTCCTTTTCCATTAAAAATAAAGATTAACAAGTCGGAAAACGTGTTGCATGACGTATTTGATATAAAACAGCTACTTGACCAGGTATATAGCTTTTCCAGGATTTATTGGAAATCTATTGGGCAAGCCAGTTTGCCGGTGACTATTTCTTACTCAAAAATCGTTGCAAACCTTGCTGCTCACTTTCCTGATAACAAGCTTCCTGAAAATCCTGTTGCACACTCCAATCTCTGGTTCCTATGACACTAAAGGAAACTTTTGATAATACCGTATTCCTATTAGGTGCCGGAGCTTCCTACGAGGCTAATTGCCTTATATCAAAGGCTATGTTGGGCAAGCTGCATCAGGCTATTATGGATATACCACAGGACCACATTATATATAAGGATTATAAAGGTGCCTTTATCGAGTTATATCAGTTTATCAGACCATCGCTTTCATTTCAAAGTGATTTACGGAATATCAAATCGGGTAGTGCAGACAATATTTATTCTCCGAACATCGAAGACTATATTTTGATTATACGTAAGATTATCAACAAGGATTACATAATACCTGAACCACTGGTAGGTAGCTGGAGCGAAAGATTAATGCGGTTGGAAATTCAAAACCCCAATATTTTTGAAATCTATTTGAATTTCATTTACGAAAAAGTAATTGAATGGATAACACCTAAAGATGAGTACAAAGGTGCAGAAGAATTATTACTACCCTTGGTCGACTTATTAAAAGAAACCAATGATCAGGATTATCACGTTAATATTTTCACTTTAAACTATGATTTGATATTTGAAAAAGTGTTCAACCGGGATTCTGAATTCCCTGTGAACACAGGCTTTAATTCAGATGGAGTCTGGAATGACAACGCATTTAATACGCCGGAAGCGAAAATTAATTTCAGCAAAATACACGGCTCACTGGACTGGTACCTAAGCGAAGATGATACTTATTCTTTACCGGATCATGAGGTTGCCTTCAATCCTTTAAATCCAGACGAACGGAAGCCCCATATTATATTAGGTTTCGAATATAAGCTGTTTTCTGTCGATCCTTTTTTTACCCTTTTACAGCAATTTATTCAAAAATTGAAGACGTCCAAATTATTAGTGGTTATCGGTTATAGTTTTTTTGATAACTATTTGAATAATATTATCATTCGCCATCTTAACAAAAATGAGCAAGGACGCTTGTTGATTGTTGACCCTTATTGGTCTGCGAAGGAAAAGCCCGAAGATGAATTTTTAACCTATTTAAAATTAATACAGGCGGACACGAGTAATTTGAGTATGAACAATTATACTACTTTATATTCCAGCAGGCTGCAATTTTATAAAAACGACAACGCAGAAGTTTCAGGGGCTAAAAGTTTCTATAAGGACTTTTTTAGCAATAAATGTGAACGACTAATTCAATTTTTAAGTGAGATAAATAAAGACGACTTAGAATTCTAACTAGTTAACCACGTTAGTGTTTAAACTACGTTGGAAATTTATCTGCAAAATAATGAATAATGACAAAGGACGAATTCCTTAAGAATATGTTCAGTAATGTTGGGGAGTCAATTTTGAGCTCAACCGCGATCTTTCCGATGGATGATAGTTTCGAGACGAAGATGCCTTTGATCAGAATTTTGAACCTCGATGAAACGAAAATAAGTGAAGAAGGTAAACTGATTTTAGATATTCTTGAAAACGATCGGGAGGCTGTACACCATGTTGAATTTTTAAGGTTTAAATGGAAAATATGGGCACTTACAATTATTCAGGATATATTCCCAGGCAGGATATACAACGATTTCTCCCTGGACGTTTACAATGCGCAATATTACTTTTACTATGAAGGCCTTCACCTCATTCGCGAATTCTTTTATGTAGGATTAAACAATTTTTTAAAAGCGGCCGATCACTTATTGCGGACAATACTGGAATTCAATATCCGCCAATGTTATTTCAGCCAGAAAAGCGAGGAAACGCAAAGTTTTAACCCCGTAAAAATATACCTTGAAAAAGGGCACTGCCCCACTAATCAAAGCATGCTCAATTCATTCTTGCCGAATGATAGCTTAGGCAAGGCTACAAAAGTCAATATTCAAAACCTCCTAAAAAGGCTTTCAAATTCATCTTCCCATGCTTTTAATCCTGACAATTCGAGCAGGTATCACGGCAGATTGCATTTTGAATATACACCTGATTCAATGGTGTTCTGGATCAAACTGGACTTAATTATTACCCCGGTGGTCTGGTCTTATTATTTACTTTATCCGATGATTTTTCAGCCGAAGAACATTTTGAAAAAATTCGGTTTCAATTATCCGGCTGGTTTATTTATTTCAGAACTGCATTATAATATTGTCAAAAATTCACTATCAACAGAAGACCTCAATTTATTTAAAAAATTCAGTGGAGAACAACAGGTCGTTAGCGACCTGGATGCGTTTTACGATAGTCAAGATGACTTAACTTTGGATGAAATTACTTCTTCCTGGTCGAAAGAGGATGGCGTTTTCCCTGAAACCCACCAACTCGCCTATCTTCAAACTATTGCGAAAGTTAGAGCGATGAAGGAGGTATTAGCAAACCATTGTACACTGACACAACAAAGTACCGAAGATGTGCCAGACGACTTTTTAGAAAAAAATTCAAGCCTGAAATTTTGGCAACAACACTACCAGAAATTAAAATATTAATAGTCCATGGTCAAAGCTTTTTTTATCTTTCATATTAAGTTGATTTTTCTTATTTTTATATCAGAAAACGATTTACAGTTACAGGGCTGTGACTTAGGTAACAGCAGTTGAAACTGATGACATAAATCGGTGAAAATTAAGACGTTAACGCTCTTTTATTTGTTTGTTATTTCCAAATTCGTGGCAGAATCGTGGCAATGAATTGAAAATATTAGGTAACTAATTGATAAATAGCGAATTAACTGGATGGGTTACTTTCCCTCCCTCACCGCGACTATTTTTGTAAAAAAGGCTATAGCATTCTGCTATGGCCTTTTTTATGCAATAAGATTTTCTAGGGGGGCAAAATGGGGGGCAATTTTGCCAGATTGTAAAATATTAAGAAAATGTACCAGAAAATACTGCTCCTCATCTTTCAATTGTTTGCATTTAAATGGTACTAATGCGACGTTAGTTTTCCAATTACTGGATTTATAAAAAAAGGGCAGATGATTTTATTTGAAAATTAACTTGTTTCTAATAAAAGAATAATTACATTTGAAGTGTATTATCACCTTAATACACTAATATGGTTCAAATTGATCACCTTTATTTTGCTTATCACCGAGACAAGAAAGTCTTAAGTGACATAAATCTCAACCTTAGGCCCGGACATATTTATGGTTTGCTGGGTAAAAATGGTTCAGGCAAATCAACCCTTTTAAAGTGCATTGCCGGTTTGGTATTCCCTACATCAGGCACCTGTTTGCTCGAAGGTAACGATACTGCTCAGCGTTCAATAGATGTGCTGCAGGAGCTTTATTTTGTACCTGAGGATATTTATGTGCCGGCTTTAAGCCCGGAGCAATTTGTTAAAAATACCGCGAGCTTTTACCCCCGGTTCAACCGAAAACAATACCATGATTTTTTAGAAGTGTTTGAGGTCGATCCTAACCGGCCAATGGATAAGCTCTCTTACGGACAGCAGAAAAAGGCAGTCATCGCTTTTGGCTTAGCATCAGGTACAAGATTACTGATCATGGACGAGCCTACCAATGGTTTAGATATTCCTTCAAAAATTCAGTTTCGTAAACTTATCGCGTCAGCAGTGTCTGATGACCGTTGCATTGTGATCTCTACACACCAGGTTAGAGACCTGGATAACCTTATAGATACACTTTTATTGGTGGACCACGAGCGTATTGTTGTGAATGTTTCTGTCGATGAATTAAGTGACAAGTTAATTTTTGGCTTTTTTGATGATACCACCGGACTAGATGTCGTCTATTCGGAAGATACGCTGAAAGGTCGTTATGTAATAGCACGAAACAAAAGCCGTAAGTATACCCGAACCGATCTCGAATTACTATTTAATGCTATAGTAACGGGCAATAACCCTTTATTAGAAATTTTAAATGAAGGAGGTGCAAATGTCTAGGTACTTTTCACCGTGGCGCTTTATACGTCTGCTCATCAAACATACGGCAGAACATTATCGTACTTACATTATGGCAACTGGTGTATTGGCCGGGGTTATGCTTTTTGGTGGCGGTTTTCTTTTCTTCCTGATGCCCGAGCCGCCCGACACCGGTTTTCAAAATGCTTGTTACCTAATGTTAATGCTTTTGTCGGGCACCATATTTACCAGCACCATATTCAGTGATTTTGGTGAAAAGAATAAAGCCGCGGCTACTATTACCCTACCCGCTACAACTTTTGAAAAATTTATGGTCGGCTGGCTGTACTCTTACCTGATTTTCATACTTGCTTACACAGCTATATTTTTTATTGCTTTATATGGGCTTTCCAGTTTCAGAACCTGGGGAGATAAACCATTTATTATATCCGGCTTAGGGGCTGAAATTGCTCTTACCGCCTTTGCTTTATATTCTTTATTACATGCTATTGCCTTATTTGGAGCCATAGCTTTCAAAAAGCTACATTTTATAAAGACAGCATTCCTATTTTTTTTGGCTTATGCCATATTGATGTTTCTTAACTATTTGTTTTTACATCAAATTACCGGTGTCAAGCTCGTACACTTTGATATACCTTTCGGGGGATTGAGTTTTATGGAAAATAGTAAGTACTATTTGGTACAATTTCCCACCTCTGAAACAACTATACTTTTGGTAGGTACTACAGTTTCATTATTATTATGGGTATCGGCCTACTTTAAATTAAAAGAGCAGCAAGTATAGAGAGATATTGTATGGAATTTAAAGATAACGAACCTATATATGTTCAAATCGCTGCGCTGGTTTGCGAAAAGATAATTATCGGTCAATGGCCAACCGGACAACGGATATTATCGGTTCGTGACCTGGGCGTTGAGCTCGAAGTAAACCCGAATACGGTTATGCGCGCTTATGATTTTTTACAAACACTTGGTGTTTTATACAATAAGCGTGGTGTAGGATTATTTGTGGCCGATGATGCAGTTGAAAAAGTAAAAGCGCATCGCAAACAAGAATTTGTAGCTCAATATATGCCAGATTTTTTCAAGCAGCTTTACCTGCTGGATATTCCGATGGAGGAGATAGTCAGCCAATATGAAGCTTTTAAAAAAGAACAAGGAATTGATAAAAACTAAATCATGAAAAAAAGTACAAAGATATTTGCCGCTGCAGTATTAGTCTTATTATCAAGCTTCGTTTTACACGATTTGGGTTTGCGGGCCGCCTACTTAAAAGGGGATTATAAGAAACCTGATTATGGTTTTGAACGCCAAAACTTTAAATCATTTGACCGTATTGAGTTAGATGCTTCCACAGCTGCTAACTTAAAAATAGAACAAGGACCATTTGAAGTTAGCACCAACCCAATAACGTCAAGCTTTTTAAAGATCACTCAAAAAGGTAGCACTTTACACATCAGCGTAGCATTTCCTGAACATTATCAGGGTTTTAACGCTCCGTACGCAGTTTATGTGCGTTGTCCTGTTTTAAAATTATTTAAAGCGACCGCATTATACACGTTCGGCGGTCATCCAAATACTGACACTGTAGCACGAGATCTTGAATTTAGACCAACATTAATCTCAGGATTTAAAGCAGACAGTTTAAGCATCGAAGCAGATTATGCTGCAAATGTACGTCTGGAAAATAACCAGATCAATAATCTTAACGTTATCGCAGGTCTGAGCCGACATGCTGGCTCAGGTATCAGCATAGGTGCCGGTAATCAAATCCGGAAAGCCAATTTTGACATTCGTAACTACGGCCAACTGCGTCTACAGGCAACTACTAACGGAATCAGTAACTACCATATAGCCGACGGCGCTCATCTTTACGTTGACGGTATCGCTGCAAAACCTTTTACCAAAACCTTACAACCATGAAATTAGTTATCAATTCGCTATCAAAGACTTATGCCAATGGCGTACATGCGCTCAAAGATGTATCGCTCACGCTCAATAATGGCATGTTTGGCTTGCTTGGCCCCAACGGCGCAGGAAAATCATCGTTAATGCGAACTATCGCTACTTTACAAGAGGCCGATAGCGGCAGCGTTATGCTGGACGAACTGGACGTTTTAAAAGACAAAACACGTGTAAGGCAGCTATTAGGCTATTTGCCCCAGGAGTTTGGTGTGTATCCTAAAATCCCGGCAGAAAGAATGCTTGACCATATTGCTCAGCTAAAGGGCGTCGGCAATGCCGGTGAGCGGAAAGAACTTGTACAGGGCTTGTTGGAAAAAGTGAATCTTTTTAAAGACCGCAAAAAAAACCTGGGCACTTATTCCGGTGGTATGAAACAGCGTTTTGGCATTGCCCAGGCACTTATAGGCGCGCCCAAATTGATTATTGTTGATGAACCTACGGCCGGCCTCGACCCTGCAGAACGCAATCGCTTTTACAATTTACTAAGTCAATTGGGTGAGAATACCATTGTCATCTTATCGACACATATCGTTGAAGATGTAAGTACACTTTGCTCTAATTTTGCCATTATTTGTTTGGGGGAAGTACTTTACGCCGGGGATCCTGAAACTGCGGTGAAAGCGTTGGATGGAAAGATTTACTCAAAGGCTATTGATAAATCTGAGTTAAAGTATTATAACGAAGTATATAGTGTTATATCCACACAACTAAAATCCGGCAAACTACATATCCGCATCCTAATGGAGCATGGTACACCGCAAGATGGTTTTATAACTACCACGCCAAACCTCGAGGACGTTTACTTTAGCAACATAGCCAAACGTGTAGATATAAATACTATATAAGCCACTATTAAACAATAACTTATGTTTTCGAAAATATTTTGGTTTGAGATCCAAAACAGGATCCGCAGGCCCGCCGTATATCTGTATTTTTTCGCTGCATTAGCGTTTACTATCGCTTCATTCGCTACCGGGTCACTTCCGCTGGGTGAAAAAGAGCATATCAACTCGCCCTATATGATCACTTTTTGGTGCGCAGCCATGAGTATGCTCATGATGCTGGTCAGCTCTTCTGTAATGGGTACAGCCTTGTATCGTGACATAGAATACCAAACCAAGGATTATTATCTTACTTACCCTATCACAAAAAACGGTTATTTCTGGGGCAGATACCTGGGCTCATTTACTTTCATGGTAATTATCGCTCTTGCTATACCTATTGGTATTTACCTCAGCACATTCATTGGGCCGATGACTGGAAAAACTGTTGTCTCACACTATGGACCCAATAAGCCTGGTTATTATTGGTATCCGTTTCTTTTCGTCGCTTTGCCCAATGTTTTCTTTTCATCCTCATTGTTTTTTGGGCTGGTAGCAGTTGTGCGTAATGTAAAGGTTATTTATTTCGGTGGCTTAATGCTGTTTATGTTTTACATGCTATCTGTGTATTTTTTAAATCACACACAAAATATAGCTGTAATCAGCATTGCTGATCCGTTTGGACTTAGCGGTATCCGGTTTCAGATGAGCATTGCTAATACAGAACAGCATAATAATTCTATGGTAACGATGTCGGGCGTATTGGCGTTTAACCGTATACTTTGGCCGGGGCTAAGTTTGATCATATTACTCATCACTTATTGGCGTTTTAATTTCGAACGCTTTTTCGCCGGTAAGCGCGATAAATCCGGAATTAATGCAACAAGCGGTAAAACCCATCAACTTCTCATCCGTCCGGCGGTAAGTTTTTCTGGTAGTTATAATTTTAACACCCTGAAAAATCTAATTAGCCTCGAGCTAATTAACGTATTACGCGATAACTATTTCACGGTTATACTGGGTGTTGGGAGTTTATGGTTAGGATTCATTATGTGGTTAGGAGACAATCATCATAACGTGGCCGATCTTCCGCGTACTGTTGTCTACCTGGGCCTATTTGCCGAAACGTTTCCATTTTTTTTGTTTTTCGTACTCATGTTTTACACAGGTGAAATATTGCAGCGCGACCGCTTAAGCCGCTATGCTTTTATAAGCGACTCGTTGCCCCCACCAAACTGGGTAATGAATGCTTCAAAATTGGTCGCACTTCTACTAATTGCTGCAGGTTTATCATTTGTACCAATTGTATTGGGTGTAATTATTCAATTGTTAAAGGGATATACGCATTTCAATTTATCAGCTTATTTAAGCTACATCTTTGTGCTATTGATGCCAAAACTTTTGGCAGCTACGGTATTTTGTTATGTTATACAAGTGTTATTTAATAACAAGTTTGCGGCGTTTGCTTTCGGCATTACGTTATGGATCGGCCTATTTTTCCTCGACACGACAAGCACTTTTGACTATCATCTTTTAATGTATTCCTATACACCAAAGGCTGGGATAAATGACATGGATGGCATGGGCCATATGATGCGCCCAATACTTTGGTTTGATTGCTATTGGTTGTTGGCTGCCGGTTTATTAATCGTAGTGGCGGCTTTATTTTATAACCGTGGTGTTAGCATCTCTTTTAAGGAGCGCCTGCAGCTAGTTTCTGAAAGATATAACAAAAGCAGCAAACGCGCAGTAGCGGTCCTTATACCATTATTTCTTTTAGTAGGTGGTTACATATATTATAACGTTAGCTATGTTAATGAATATCTGACTAAACAAGAAAACATCGATCGTGCTGTTATTTATGAAAAAACGTTAAAACGTTATAGTGACTTACCGCTACCTAAAGCAACTCGCATTATCTTAAAAACAGATC
The DNA here is from genome assembly GCF_042686265.1 of Mucilaginibacter ximonensis. Lineage (NCBI taxonomy): Bacteria > Pseudomonadati > Bacteroidota > Sphingobacteriia > Sphingobacteriales > Sphingobacteriaceae > Mucilaginibacter > Mucilaginibacter ximonensis. The sequence goes on along the minus strand of NZ_JBHUPD010000001.1, from coordinate 1,218,092 downwards.
TGTATCCTAAAGATAAAAAGGCATTTACTGATGCTGTAATTACTATCGTTAATAAAAATAGCCAGCCTATAAAAGAGCTATTGGTAGACGGCGATATTTTAACCAGCTATTCGATGAGTTTAAATGGCAAACCAATAGCTTATACATACCCACTTTTATACAAGCGTGGATTTTTTAGCTGGTTCAGGCCCAAAATAGACACCGCAGCCTTTAGACTATATACATTTGATAAGCCACTGGCCTCCGGCGATTCGGCTACACTTCATATTCGTTCGGCAATTATATTCAAAGGGTTCCAAAACGGCTTCTACGCCGGGTCAATGCTTAATAACGGAACATTTTCAAAAGGTGGGCTACCTAATTTAGGGTACGACGATGATGATGAGCTAACGAGCCCGTATGAGCGGAAAAAAGCAGGCCTTCCACCAAGAGTTGAAGAGGAAACCGCTCAGAATGACCCTAGGGGTTTGTTTAACCTGAAAGCTGGTGCTGTTACTGATTTGCTGGCGTTGGATATTACTGTAAGTACAGATAACAACCAAATTGCCGTTGCAAATGGCGACTTAATAAAACAATGGAAAGCAAACGGCCGTAATTATTTTCACTATGTGCAGAACAATCCTGGAATGTACATGCCATTTGGAATATTCTCTGCTAAGTATGCCGTGCTGCGTGATAGCATAACACTTGATCGAGCAATACCAATTGAAATCTACTACAATCCAGCGCAAGGGTCAAATATTCAGCGCTTCGTACGAGGTTATAAAGATGGACTAAAATACATGAGCAAAACTTACGGAAACTATCCGTTTAAAGAAATACGCATGATACAGTGTTCGCCCTATGAGTCTGAAGAAGGCTCATCCACTACGGTCGATTTTCATAATGAATTATCTGGCTGGAACGCCAATTTTACTGATCCAAATCAGCAAGATTATCTTTACAACAACGCGGTGTACAATACCGCCCAACAATGGTGGCGTTTCCAGGTGGCGCCTAATGCAGCTGTTGGCTCGCTTGTTATATCCGAGGGTATTTCTTGTTATGACGCTTTAGTAGTGAATGAGCGAAGATATGGACGGGGTACATTGCGTAACGATATTATTAATTCGTTATGGTACTATTTATTTATTCGGCGCCGCATAGACGAGCCCGAGCGGCCAATTATCAAATCAAATCAGTCTGTTGAATGGGGTTTTAAAACCGGAACTGTACTTTATGGTTTACGAGAGCTAATTGGCGCGGAACAAATGAATAAGGCGCTGCTTGAATTTAGAAATGCCTACGCTTTCAAACAATCCGGACCGTTCGCCGGTGCGCCGGATTTGTACCGGGTGTTGCAAAAATATACGCCAGATTCTTTGCAATATTACCTTAATGATACCTGGCAAAAAATAACGCTTTATGATAACAAAATGCTCTTTAACCACATTAAACCTACCGGCAAACCGAACGAATATGAGATCAGTTTTAAAGTGCACATGGCAAAAAGTTGGTTGGAGAATAACGGACAGGAAACACCGGTATTAAATATGAATGATTATTTTGATGTTGGAGTTTATGGGAACGACACCAAAGATAAAGACGGTCGAAATATTGGCCATATCATAAAGCAACAACGTTTTAAGCTAACAACAGGCGATCATGAACTCCGAATGGTTGTACAAGGTAAACCTAAAGCTGTAGTGCTTGACCCGCAAGCCTATCAACTTGATCGTAATCCGAATGATAATTGGCAGGATATTAAATGATAAAAGAAATGCAGTTAATTATAAGAGTATCGGCAGTAGTGGGGGGGATGAAGGATAAACAGCAACGAAAAGGCGTAACATAGCGGACACGTCACGAAAAGCATATCACGAAATAGTTGAGGAAGGCATACCTGAAGCCGAACGTAATTTAGTGGTTAGGATATTAAAGGCTGATGATCCGATCACCAGCCGTCAATTATCAATTACCGCAAAAAAAGAACGGGCCAATATGACGAGGGCGATCTATGAATTAATAAAGATTGGCCTGGTAATAATTCACCATAAAGACAAATGTCCAATCACTGGTAGAACGGTAAATTTCTATTCTTTAGCAATAAGTACGAATGCTCCGGCCTCTTCAACTGATAAATTACTTTAACGGATGTCGAATGAAACACTAACAGGCTACGCTATCAGCCGCAAATGGTTTGATTTTGCTTTTGAAAAGAAGGAATGCAACACCCAGCACCATATTAGTTGTTAGGCTTTTTTGTTCGCGTCGGGTGCAAAACGGCGGTGGGGTAAATTATCCTTCTTTTGGCGTTTTGACTAACTTATATTCGTTTCTATCATCATAATTTCGTTAATAATCTGGGCTAATAAGTTCGTATTTGGATAGTAAAATCGAATAAGGAAGACATATTTATATTTCTATAGATAGTTTTGGAAATGCCTCAATTAGAATGTTTTGTGAATTAAAAGTTAATTTAATTTCAGATTATAAATAGTTTGAAACTCAAATTTACGTCACGATTATGAAACATTTACTTGAATTTTGTGTATAATTAGGCTGAGAACCTACAGCCCCTATGGTCAGAAAATTACTAATCGCACTTTTGATTGTTTTTTACGTACAATGCATAGGGGCATTAGCGCAGCAAAAGATCAGTGTTTCATTACTAACCAGCGTTAACGGGCTTTCGCAAAACACCATCAGTTGCCTGTTTAAAGATCGCTATGGTTTTTTGTGGTTTGGCACTCAGGATGGTCTTAACAAATACGATGGTTATCATATCACTGTCTATAAACACCAACTAAATAATCAGAATTCTCTTCCCGCCAATCATATTACTGCTATCGGCGAGGATGCCAGTGGAAATTTATGGGTTGGCACCCGTACTGCTGGCTTAAGCCGGCTTGATCGATCTAATGACAAATTCACTAACTTTTGGTTTAACAGCGGGCGCCAAACTTCTATAAGTGATAATAATATAAATTGCATTTATAAAGACCGTTCATCGAGACTATGGATTGGAACCGCCAGGGGACTCGACCTTTTCGAGGGGGACGCAAACTTTAAACGTTACGGAACCGATTTCGTAAGTAGCATGTTTGAAGATGATGATCACCGCTTTTGGATAGGTACAGCAACTGGCCTTCGGGGTCTTAACCGTGTTACTGGTAATATAACTCAATATCGTGATAAATCAGCAATTCTGACAGGAAATAATATCTACGCCATACAAGAAGACGCATCTCATCATCTTTGGTTAGGCACTGATAAAGGATTGAAGCTTTTTTTACCTGAAAACGGATCTTTCAGTTACTACGCTGTTGAGCCCGACGACAATTCAGCAGACGGTATTAACCCTGTGTTCTGTATTCAGCCGGCTGGCCGGGATCAGTTTTGGTTGGGCACTAACACCACACTTCAATTGTTTGATGCTGCCAGCAAGCAATTGAAACCCTTAAAAGAAAAAACGATTGAGGATAATTTAATGCCTAACGATGGTATTTATTCAATGCTTCGGGATACTAATGATATTTTGTGGATAGGTACCACCAGCCAAGGGGCTTTAAAATACGACCGCAATTTATCGGTTTTTCCGGCACTGAAAACGTCCTTAACGCATATTCCCTCGGCCAAAAACATTATTCGTGGTATTGCTGAGGATGCAAAACATAATTTATATTTAGCTACTGACGCGGGCCTAAGCTATTATAACAAGAGGAATAATAACTATAAGGAATATACCCATCAGCGGACTAATACTAACAGTCTGTTAAGCAACTACACAACAACAGTGTTAGTTGGCAGAAACGACGGAATGGTGTGGATTGGTACCTATAGTAGCGGTTTGGATAAGTTAAATCCGCAAACAGGAGCGTTTACACATTATAAAGCCGGAAAGCAGGTTGGGCAATTGAGCAGTAACTCAATAGACGCCTTGTTAGAAGACCGTAAGGGACATATCTGGATAGCTACTGACTACGGTGGAGTTAATATGCTGGACCCGGCGACGGGCAAAATATCACACTATCTGAGAAACGACAAGACGAACAGTATTTGTGACAATACAATTGATGTATTGTATGAGGATAGCAAGGGCCGCATATGGATGGGGGGCTACACCAACGGTATCAGTATTTTTGATCCGTCAACACAGCAGTTTAGTCAGCTAAATTCTCATAACAGTCAATTGAATTGCGATATAATTAACGCGCTATATGAAGACACAGCGGGCAACATGTGGATTGGAACATCAGAGGGTGGGCTAAATTGCTATAATGAAAAAACAAAACAATTTAGTGCTTATACGGAAAGTAATGGATTGATTAATAATACAGTTAATTACATTACCGGCGACAAATCAGGTAACTTGTGGCTAACTACTAACCAGGGTATAGTACGTTTTGATCCAAAACACAAAACGTTCCGTAACTTTAACCTGTTTAATGGGCTCAGGACACTTGAGTTTTGTGCCGGCGCAGGGGTAAACCTGTCAAACGGAGACTTAGCTTTTGGGAGTATTAACGGTTTTAATATTGTTGCCCTGGCAGATTTATCGACCAACAACAATAAGCCAACGGTAGTGTTTACAGGTTTGGAGTTATTTAATCGGCAGGTATTGCCGGGGGAGAAAGGTAGTCCGCTACTTCAAAGTATGTTGAAAACCCAAACCATCAAACTGGGTTACCGTCAATCGGTATTTAGCATTGATTTTGCGGCACTTGATTATTCTATTCCGACACAAAATAGTTATGCTTATAAACTCGATGGTTTTGATACCGAATGGCGATTCGTTGGAAATCAGCACCACGTTACCTATACCAATCTTAACCCGGGTACGTATACGCTTGAGGTAAAAGCTGCAAATAATGACGGGCTGTGGAATTCTGAGCCGTCTTTAATGACTATTGTAATTGAACCACCATATTGGTTGACCTGGTGGTTCCGTATTTTAGCTGCAATGGTAATTGTTGTGTTGACTTATATCGGCTATTATTACCGTGTGCGTTTCCTGAACAGACAAAAGGTTGAATTGGCTGCGCAGGTAAAACACCGCACTCAGGAGTTAGAGTTGGCTAATCAGCATTTACAGATACAATCTGAAGAATTGCAGGCACAATCAGAAGAATTGCAAGTTCAGTCGGAAGAACTGATTTCACAAACACGTGACCTTGAACTGTTAAATAACCAGCTTGCAGAACAGCGGGCACAGGAGGCGCTGGCGCGTCAGGAGGCAGAAAAGGCAAATAAGGCAAAAAGCACGTTCCTTGCAACTATGAGTCATGAAATCCGCACACCAATGAATGGCGTTTTAGGCATGGCGTCGTTGTTAGCTGAAACATCGCTGGATGCAGAACAACGAGATTATACAGATGCAATTTTAAATAGCGGCGAATCGTTGCTAAATGTTATCAATGATGTGTTGGATTTTTCTAAGATAGAGTCCGGGCATATGGAGCTTGACCCGCACGATTTCGACCTGCATAAATGTCTGGAAGATGTGCTCAGCCTTTTTGCCGCAAAAACTGCTCATACCGGAGTAGACCTTTTATATCAAATTGCTGATGATGTACCTGCGTATTTGTATGCCGATAGTTTTCGGCTGAAGCAAATATTGATCAATATGGTTGGTAACGCGGTTAAGTTTACACAGCGAGGCGAAGTGTTTATCAGCGTCAAGATGGAACAGGGCGCAGCTGACAATAGCATGATGCTGTGTTTTGAAGTCAGGGACACAGGTATCGGGATTCCCGAGGAACAGGTTGACCACCTGTTTACGGCGTTCAATCAACTTGATTCCTCTATCACGCGAAAATATGGTGGTTCAGGTTTGGGTTTGGCAATTTGCGACCGCCTGATCCGGCTTATGGATGGCGAGGTATCTGTAAAGAGCAAGGCGGGTAAGGGTAGTACATTTTCGTTTACTGTAAAATGTAAAAAGGGAAATCTGGAACAATCAGCAGAAGCTAAACCTCTTATTGATTTTAAAGGGAAAAAAGTGTTGCTTGTCGATGACAATCCAACCAATCTGCGGATTTTAGAAACCCAGCTTGGCAAACGGCAGTTGCAAACACAATCTGCACATTCCGGACAGTCAGCATTGGCAATTTTGTCTGCCGGAGCGAAGTTTGATTTACTGATAACAGATATGCAAATGCCAGATATGGATGGATTAACTTTAAGTGAAAAAGTAAAAACGGTGCAACCGGATTTGCCTATTATCCTCCTTAGCTCTATCGGTGAAGAAGTTAAAAACCGTCGCCGGGAGCTACTGGCAGCTGTATTAACCAAACCAATACGGCAACAAGCACTATTAGAGGTTATCGAGATGGTACTTGCACAACAAAACAGAGAGGCTTCGGTGGTTAAAAAAACTTTGTTGAGCGATGACTTTGCATTGCAATATCCATTTAATATACTTGTTGCAGAAGATAACCCAATGAATCAAAAACTGATTATGCGTGTACTACATAAATTGGGCTATCAGCCTGATTTAGCGGGGGATGGTGAAGAGGTTCTTGAAAAATTAACGGACAATAACTACGATTTAATTTTGATGGACGTGCAAATGCCAAAAATGGACGGATTGCAGGCTACGCGGTCAATTCGTCAACAATATGGCGATAAACCTCTGATAATGGCATTGACAGCAAATGCGATGACCGAAGATCGCGATCGTTGCCTTGAAGCTGGTATGAATGGCTATTTGGCCAAGCCAATAAATATTGAGCAACTGATACAAACTTTAACCAATATATATCAACAATACTTTAATAGTTGAAATTGCGTACGTTTTATTTCAGGGCCACATTGCTCATTTTACTCTTACTTAGTTTTTTCCTGCGGGGCTACGCGCAAAATGGTGGTTCTGTCACTGGAAAAATAGTCGATGAATATAAGCAGCCGGTTCCTTATGCAAAACTTACCTTCAGTGGTACTTTGTTGAGCACAGTGACCGATGAAAAAGGTTATTTCCTGTTAAAACTATCAGGAGGATCTTATACAGTTAGTGTAAAAGCTTTAGGTTTTGATTTGACAACCACAACGATTAATGTAAGGCCGGAGCGGCAAACAAAACTTAACCTGCAATTAGTTCATGCCGCTAAGCTGATTCAGGAGGTGGCTGTTACAGGTGTTAGGGTAAAAACCGCTACTGCTACGCGTACACTTATGGAGTTGCAGGACATCCCTCAGGCAATCAGCATCGTCGGTCAGAAGGACATCCGGCAACAGGCTGCCTTTGATCTGACCACCATTACCCGAAATATCAGTGGTTTAAATTTTACCGGTAACTATAGTGGGGGTGGGTCTGCCGAGTTTTTTAATGCTCGAGGTTTTGACCTTAATGAAACGCAAAACTATCGCTGGAACGGGATGATGGTCTGGAACTGGGGCAATATGTATGCTGACAATATTGAGCAGGTAGAATTCCTCAAAGGCCCGACATCGATTCTGTATGGCGATGTGGCCCCAGGTGGTGTGCTAAATATGGTTACCAAAAAGCCGCTGGCCGAGTTTGCTGTCGAGGTGAGTTTTAAAACAGGATCTTGGGGACTTGCTCGTCCCTCTTTAGATATTACCGGCCCGTTAACGTCTAGCGCCAATCTTCGTTATCGCTTAAATACTTCTTTTGAATATCAGGGTAGCTTTCGCGACTTTGTTGTCTCAAGAAAATTATTCGCAGCGCCTGCTCTTGCTTGGGATATTACGCCAAAGTTGAGCATCAACGCTGAAGCAACTTTCAATCATTCCAGCAATACGGACGATGCAGGCCTGGTATCGCCTGACGGTAGTATAGCCGGGCTTCACCGCTTGTCGCCATCGCTTTATCTTGGCGAGCCAAGTCGTCGTTATCTATACAGTAATCAGAACTATATGGTTACCGCTAACTATCAGATTAATAAAAGTTGGCGATTGAAATTGGCAGGTTTTTACGCCAATAGTACCAACAGGCCGTTCGGTATTTGGTTTGACCAGCCCGACTCGGCCGGTAACTTTGGTCGAAATGCTTACGGCTTTTACCAGATTGCGCACAACGGAACCGCAACCGTTGAGGTAAATGGAACATTTTATACCGGTGGTGCAAAACATCATCTGCTGGCAGGTTTCGAGTACCAGTCAACCCGTCATCGTTATACAAATTTAGGCGAATTAAGTCGCCTGGACACGAGCAATATTAACCGGCCGGTTATTAATCATATCACGCCTGATCCTCCTTCTTCGCCCTTACAACCTCTGGTATCTATTATCGAACGCCGGGGTTTGTTTTTACAAGACCAGGTAGAAATGCTAAAGGAGCATTTGCAGTTGTTGCTTGGTATTCGGATGGGCAGCACACGCCAGGGCGAGCATTACTTCCAGGATCAGCTAGGGGGTAACGCTTACGCCGGTTATACAGACAATATCATTTCAAAGATGATTTATACACCCCGGGTAGGGATAGTATACAAGTTACGCGAACAAACCTCTGTTTATGTATCCTGGGCAAAAGGCTACGAGATCAACTCACCCGATGTATTTGCTCAAAATTTTCGCGATTACATGACGCCCCCCGCTACCATCAGCGAGCAAGTAGAATTTGGCGCCAAAACAAGTTTGTTGCAAAACAGACTAGGCTTAACTCTTAGCTTGTTTGAGATCAATAAACACAATCCATACGGCTTCGTTTATTTAAACCCAGATCATCCGGATTATGATTTATACAACGTATATTATGAAGGTCATCATCGTAGCCGCGGTATTGAGTTAGAAGCTAATGGCTATTTAACGAAAGAACTGTCGTTAACCGCCGCCGCAGCATATACTATTACTCGTGTAATAAATGATCCCGGATACCCCACCGGTAATAGTTTACCTAATGCATCGAAATATACGGCCAATGCCTGGTTTAACTATTCGCCGCAAAATATATTTAAGGGATGGTTTATTGGTGCCGGGGCGTTTTACAAGGATAAATTCTTCTCGACTATAGCTAATAACCCGATTTTGCAAGTACCGGCTAATTATACCTTAGACGCTGCAACCGGTTACCATTATAAATCGATAGGTGTGCAACTCAACGTTCGCAATATTACCAATAGGGTATCTTACCTGAACCCGTGGCAATTTAATTTATTTGATGTACAGCCATTGCGCCAATTTATCCTGACATTAACTTACAGATTCGGAAAAGCGCGATAGAGCTTCAATACGTTCAGTTATAATGGAGGTGCTAAACCACCCCCGTTTAGCTAACGCGGCTTTATTCTGAAAAAAAACTGATCGCCTCGTAAAAATATACTTGCAGGTAAATTATTGGTAATCGCTGATTGTCATTGACAGGCTATGGGCCAACCTGGCTGGGTTGTTCGTCTATTTCCCCTCAATAAACAGCAGGAAAGCAAGATAAATACCTAATGAAATACCTTTTCTCAACAAGGAGTTCTTAATCGCCTCGATGGCTTTTGTTTTTTGATTGCGAACAGTTTGGACGGAGAGATTTAGTTCCAGGGCCACCTCATTAGTTGATTTACCATCCAGATAAAGTGATTTAAAAACCACCCTCATTTTTTCAGGTAAAGCATCCATCTCATGACTAACCAGTTGCAGTAATTCGGCCTGGATAATCTGATAATCATTTGTGTCTTCGTCAGACTCCATTTCAGATAAATAACGTTCCTGCGAAGCCGTATGCGCCTTTAGTTGTCTGATAAAGTTTAAGCAGGCGTTGCGGCAACTGATGAAAAGGAAAGCTTTTATATTCTGCGATGTTTGAAAATCTGCATGCTTTTGCCATAGCTTAATAAAGCAATCGGAAACAATTTCCTGTGCGGCTGCTTCATCATCCAGTAAGTTATAAGAAAAGTAAAAGAGCGATTTATGATATAATTTAAAAAAATAAGCAAGCGCACGGTCATCGCCTTCCCTGAAAAGCTCTATCCACTGCTCCTGTGCATCTTTTATTTCTTGTACGTCCATCAATACCTAACTTATTACTAAGCGCTTTGGTTATTGAAGTATGAAGAATGATTCGGCACATTCAACATAAAACCAAAACAGGGCTTAAATTACTTAAGTAATCGTAAACTTTATTCAATTTGATTAGAAAAATGTACCCGGATGGCTAAAATTTAAGTAATAAACATAGCAATCTTTGATTTTCAACCCGAATTTGGATGCGCCTGCAATTAATACCGCCTTTGCCATTTTGTAAGTCGTTTTATTGCCATAATTGTACATGCCCCAGAAATAATTTTATAAGATATGGTTGTTTTGCAGGTAAATGGTGTTTCTATGTTATATTAATAATAAATTACTATTAAAATAATGCTTGACCAGGAGTTTCATATCGCAAGATTGATCAAAGCGCAACTAAACAATGAGTTGGATGATGTATCGGCTGAACAGTTACAGCGCTGGCTCGATGAACAACCTGATAATTTGAACTTTTATAAAGCTCTGACAGCTCCCGAAAATTTTCAGCGAGAACTTATTCGGTTTGAGTCAATTAAGTCAGAAGATATTTGGCAGCGGACCCAGGAAAAAATGGCACAAAAGGGCTCACCCGCTTTGAATATTAGGGCTATTCAGGTTAGATACAGGTGGTTGGTTGGCTTAGCTGCTGCTGTAACTATCTTTATTGCGGCCGGATTATGGTTTTATTATCAGGGTCGAAATAGCGTTGCAGAACCGGTGACCTACGCGAACGATGTATCTCCGGGAAAACAAGGTGCTACACTGACATTGGCAGACGGTAAAAAGATCAGACTGAATGAAACCCCTAGCGGTCATATAACAAACCAGGCCGGTGTAGTGGTCTCAAAAACTTCTTCGGGTCAATTGGTTTACACCATCAAACATGATTCTAAGGCTGATATGATGAACACGCTTTCCACAGCAAATGGAGAGACGTATCAGTTACAACTTCCAGATGGCTCGAAGGTGTGGCTGAACGCAGGTTCAAGCCTTACTTATAATTCAAATTTTGTGCATAGCCCCATCCGTAGTGTAAAGTTGACAGGCGAAGGTTATTTTGAAGTTGCAAAGGACAAGAAACATCCGTTTATTGTAAGAAGCGGCGCGCATGAGGTAGAGGTTTTGGGTACCCATTTTAACATCAATAGCTACGGTGATGAGCCCACTATAGCTACGACACTATTGGAAGGGTCTGTTAAAGTAACTTGGAAAAATAAAACAGCGGTGCTTAAACCGGGGCAACGATCTAAAAGTAATGACGCCGCAGGTTTAACGATCACGGATGTGGATACAAATCCCTATGTGGCCTGGAAAAATAATCAGTTTAGTTTTGAGAGCGAAGATATTCAAACCATCATGCGCATGGTTGAGCGCTGGTATGATGTCAAGGTGGAGTACAAGGGGGCGCTAACACAAGAGAAGTTCTGGGGCGGGGTTTCACGTCTTGATAATGTTTCCAAAGTTTTGAATGTCCTCGAATTAACCGGAAAAGTTCATTTCGAAATAAAAGGAAGAACTATCTATGTCTTTAAGAGTAATCGATCACCCTATAATTAAATTAACTATTTGTTTCACCCTTAAACAACGTATGACAAAACAGCTACAAAAGAATTGACCCCCAAAAAAAGATAAGCCAGAAGGATGATATCCCCCTGGCTAAGTCTGGCCGTTTAATTTTAATTATCACACGCAGCCGCTAAAAGCCTCGTAAACTGAAGCGGACTGCACTTACCAAACAAACAAATGTATAGAAAACTTACCAGAAACCAAGGTATATGGAATGCCTATGCCTCCAAAATTTGGCTGATTATGCGACTTACCGCCGCTATATTATTGACTGCCCTCATGCAGGTTTTCGCTGTTAACGGATCTGCGCAAAAGATTACCTTGTCAGAATCCAACACAACGTTGAAATCAGTACTCAAAGAACTGAAAAAACAAAGCGGTTATAATTTTCTTTCAACCGATAATCTTCTTGATCAGGCTTATCCCGTAAACATCACGGTTAGCAATACGGAATTTAAAGAAGTGCTGGAACGTATATTCAGCAACCAGCCGCTAACTTATGAGATCAAGGAAGGAACCATTGTTTTACATGAGAAGGAAAGTTCCTTTTTTTCGAAAATACTATCACAACTAAAAGTTGCTGTTGTAAATGGCAGAGTGACGGATACGGCTGGTCGCCCTATAGGAGGGGTAACAGTAAGGCTCAAGGGAAGTTCCAGGGGAGTGATAACAGATGCCGATGGTAATTTTCAGATCGAAGCAACGGGCCCTGAAAGCGTACTCATTTTCTCTTCCGTCAATTATAAAACGGTAGAAATTACTGTTGGTAATCAGGATCACCTCAGCATTGTTCTTAAAGAAGCTATTTTAAACCTTAAAGAGATTCAGCTAATCAGCACGGGTTATCAAAGATTAAGTCCGATACAAAGCACCGGCAGTATTGCTGTCATCCGTGAAAAAGATTATAACAGCCGTATCAATACGACGGATTTCTTACTAGGGCTTCAAAATAAGATACCGGGTTTACTCATCAATAATGATATCAAGTTCGAGGGCAACAACTTGTTCCAGATAAGGGGTATTTCCACCATAAAAGGGAATAAACAACCTTTGATCGTTGTGGACGGTTACCCGACAGAGCTTACTTTAGAGATGATCAATCCATACGATATCGAATCGGTAACGGTATTGAAAGACGCGGCAGCTGCGGCAATATATGGTGCGCGTTCGTCTAACGGCGTAATCATTGTGGAACGGAAGAAGGCCAGGGTCGGAAAAGTACAGGTACACTTTCGTGCAACTACCAGCTTGACCCCCAAAGAAAATTATGAAAGGTACCGGTGGGATAAAAACGGCTCATCGGCGGTTATTGACTACTATCGGGCGGTCAGCCAGAACAGCATTAACGCCAATACCTGGAATAACATCAACAGCTTAACAAACGGTGCGTTTTACAATTACCAAACGCCTGGCCTCATCATCGCACAGCAGAAGGCCGGCGTAATAACACCCGCGCAGGCGGATGCACAGTTTGCGGCTTTGGGAGCGTATAATAACGCCGATGACTACGCCCGATTATTCCTCCGTACCGCTGTGTCCAACGTATATAATTTAGACCTGTCAGGAGGTAGCAAGGACGTACTGTATTATTTGTCTTCCAACTATATAGATACCAAGTCCACACAAATTGAGAACGGCAAGAAAACCTGGCAACTATCCGGAAGGGGTACATTTAATTTCTCCGATCGTTTTTCGCTGGCGCTTACGAATAATTTTATGCAAACCAATACTAACGGAGCGCCTGTACCGGACATTAATAGCCTCCTGCCTTATGAGCGCCTGCAAGATGATAAGGGGAATCCTTTGCCTGTATTCAATGGCTCTAATGCAAGCCCTTACTATAATAAGGCCTTGATAGCAGCCGGCTTGCAGGACAACATGTATTACCCGTTAGTGGATGTGCATGAGATAAATAACGACCTGAAAACGATCAGCAACCGTTTTACTGCTGATTTTAATTATAAGATTAACAGGCAATTTAATTTCACATTTGGAGGTGTTTATGAACTCAGCAGGGGCGACTCGCGGTCGCTGGCCAGTGAAAATTCATCCGTAACCCGTCAGCTGATTAATCGTTACACATCAGGCCCAGCTACCGCTTTAGTTTTTAATTTGCCAAAAGGTGGGTTCTTAAAACAGCAATTTTCGAGCACCCAAGGTTACACCCTCCGGGCTCAGTTAAATTTTAACCAAACCATTAAACAGGATCATGTAATAACCGCCATATTAGGTTCTGAAGTTCGAGGCATCATCACACAGTCAAATGCTTCGGCCAATTTTGGTTACAATGATCAAACTTTAACCCAACAGGCGGTCAATTATCAAAGCTTGTTCGTTAATGGTTTACCGGCGACTTATGCCTTTGCAAATCCGCGGCCGCAATACACTGATCTGTTCAATATTCTATACGAGGAAAACCGTTATGTGTCAGCCTATTCTAACCTGGCCTACACCTACAAAGGAAAATATTCTGCAACGGGGAGCATTAGGGTAGATCAGTCAAATTTATTTGGTACAGACCCCAAATATCGATACAGGCCGCTGTGGTCGGTAGGAGCTGCCTGGAACATGGACCGGGAGGATTTCATAAAAACCTACGACTGGATAAACACCCTGAAGATGCGCGTAGCTTACGGCTTTAATGGCAACGTAGCCAAAAACTCTCTTCCCGAGATCATTGCTTCAAACGGTGTTAATAACTTCGACAGCAACATTCCAATTCTTTATTTGTCATCTCCGGCTAACAGGGGCCTTCGCTGGGAACAAACACATAACTTCAATACCGGTGTGGATTTTAACCTGTTTAAAAACATAGGTGGTAGCTTTGACTACTATGTCAAGACGAGCGTAGACCTGCTTGCGGCCCAACAGGTAGACCCGACCCGCGGTGTACAATCTGCCTTGATCAATCAGGCGTCTATCAGAAATCAGGGGTTTGAAATTAGCCTCAATGCAGATTGGATCACACATCCGGGATTTAATTGGAACACAGGTTTTGCTTTCTCCCGCAACACCAGTAAAGTATTACAAGTTTATAGCGGCAATGTTACCGGTGGCACCCAATATGTGACCGGTGTTTACTCCAATTATCTGCAGGGATACCCGGTAGGTGCCTTGTTCAGTTACCACCTGGCGGGCGTTGACAATACCGGATTCCCGACAATTTACGGCAGTGACGGTAAAGTGAAACGCATTACTTCCAATGATCGGGATGATGATGTTAGCTATGCAGGTACCGCTATACCATCCCTGAACTTTGGATTGAGTAATAGAATAGATTACAAAAGTTTTTATGTATACGCCATGGTTAACTATTACGGTGGCAACAAAATTCGCAAACCGGTTCCAACTTTAAGATCAGGCAGGCCGCTTGAAGGCGCAAGCAATTATTGGAAAAAAGCGGGCGATGAAAATATTCCTGACATACTGCCCGCGGCGAATTATCGGGATTATGACCCTTACGTAATGGCTTCTGACCGCTACACAATGAACGGAGCCTACGTTACATTAGGTGACGTGACCTTTGCCTATAACATGAAAAACGATTTGGTAAAAAAAATCGGCTTAAACGCGGTAGAATTTAAGGCGCAAGCTTCTAATGTTTACACAAAGGGCTTTAATAAAGACAATTACAGCCTCGCAACCGGCAGTTATGCCAAATCATATATCACACCTACTTATACTTTGGCAGTTAATATCAACTTTAAATAAAAAATTATGAAAATAGCAATATTCAATACCAATAAAGGCAAAGGGTTACGGTTATTGGTTAGCCTGTTTTTGACCGCGACATTGATATCCTGCAATAAATACCTTGATGTGCAGCCCAAGGGTTCGCGCCTGCTGAAGACGGTCAACGACTATAATTTGTGGTTGAACAATTATGCGCTGGAAGCAGAAATGCCAAGAGAACTTAATTTACTCTCTGATCTTGTTGACAATGTAACTATTCCTTCTCCACCAGTCGATGCTATTGATCGTGTCTATAGTTGGCAGGACCAATTTGATCAGAAGGTAACCGGCACGGCCTATATCTGGTATAATTACTATCAGTCAATCTACCTTTTCAATGCAGTAATTTACAATATTGACGGGGCGGAGAATGGAACTGCGCAGCAAAAGAACGCCTTAAAGGCAGAAGCTTTACTTGGCAGGGCTCTTGATTACCTTTCATTAGTCAATTTATACGGCAAACAGTATAATGCAGCTACTGCAGACAAAGACCTGGCTGTGCCATTTGTTACTACGCTGGACATTTCAGACAAATTGCCCAACAGAAGCACTGTGAAAGAAATATACGGACATATTATTGCTGATATTAATGAAGCGCTTACAAACCTGCCTGCAGACAATAAAAGCAACCGTTACCGCGGATCGGTAGCTGCTGCCTATAGTGTTTTGGCCAGAACCTATTTATATATGGGAGATTACCAAAAAGCGGCCGATAACGCCGGAAAGGCCTTAAGCAGCGGGCAGTTCACTATTACAGATTATAGCACCCTGGCACCCTATGCGCAGCTTCCGGCTATGATCCGTAGCACCAGCGAGATATATGCGAGGCAGAGTTCGACTTATTATTTACAGGAGATTCCGACACTTGATTTCCTTAAGTCGTTTGACAAAAATGATCTGAGGCTAAAACTATGGTATGATCAAAGCAGCGATCCAAACTTTACACAGAGGGGAAAAACTGTATACTATCCGTATGGAAACCTGGTAGGTAATGGTTATCCGGATTGGGGTACTTCTGCCGCAGAAATGTATTTGATCATTGCAGAAGCGGCGGCCCGTGCAAACAACCTGCCGCTGGCGTTAGATCAATTAGATATTGTCCGTAAAAAGCGGTTTTTGCCGGCAAACTATGTAAAGTATCAATCTACTAACCAGGATGATGTATTAAAAAGGGTACTGGCAGAACGCACGTTCGAATTCCCATACAACGGTTTGCGTTGGTTTGATATGAAAAGACTGGCAGCAGAAAACCGGATGCCTGAAGTAGACAGATATGATGCATCGGGACAAAAGATTGCAAGCCTGCCGCCAAATAGTACCAAATACACGCTGCAGATTCCTGCGCAGGTGATGTATTTTAACGCAAACTGGCAGCAAAATCCTTAATCTTATTTACCATCAGTGCCGCCCGGGAACATTCCGGGCGGCTACTTACACAATATTAATACCATGAAAAAAATAATAACCGGCGTATTAATGCTATGCCCGATAGTGTTATTGGCGCAGAATAATTTTACCATAAAGGGCAATATCAGCGCACCGGGAAACGAGCGCAAAAAGGTTTATCTGAGTTATGATAACGGTGAGAAGAGATCGGTTGATTCAACCATGATGAAGAAAAACGGCGAATTTGATTTTTCAGGAACTATGCTGAATGATGAATATAACGAAGCCAAAATTACTGTTGGTAAGTTGCAGCAAAAAGGCCGGACGGAAAGCCAGATCATATTATTTGCCAGGAAAGGTGACAAAATATCAGTGAATATCAAGGGCCTGGTCAGCGAGGCGACGATTACGGGCTCTGAACAAAGTGAAGCTTACCGGAACCTGCAGGACAGTTTAGCAGGCACCAGGGATATCAACAAACAACTTGCTGTTTATAAGCAAGTGATTCAAAAATATCCCGATTCTAAAATGGCTCTAGCTGTATTTGCCGGCCGCTTTGGCCAAAACCTTTCCAAAGGCTATCCCGAGCAGTTGCCTGAAATACTAAACATTTACAATGCTTTTTCTTCGCGTATCAAAAGCACAAAGGATGGTGCGGCTCTTGGCAAGGCGATTGAAGATAACAGGAGTTTGGTCATCGGAGGCATTCTTCCTGATTTTACCGCCAAAACTCCGGAAGGAAAGGTTGTCAATCTCCATGATTTTCGCGGTAAATATGTGCTGGTTGACTTTTGGGCATCCTGGTGTATTCCATGCCGGGCCGAGTTTCCGTTCCTGAAAAAAGCTTACAGCCGTTTTAAGAGCAAGAACTTTGAGATACTTGGTTTTTCGATAGATAACGAAAGGTCGCTTTGGGTATCCGCACTCGAAAACGACGATGTACCATGGCTCAATATCTCTAATTTGCTGGGGCACGACGAACCCGCAGCTATAAGATACCAGATTTATGGTATACCGGCTAATTTCCTGATAGATCCGGACGGGAAGGTGATAGCTGTTAACCTGCGAGGCGAAATGGTAGAACCCACCCTGGAGAAATTCATCAAATAGCCTGATCATCATATGAAAATACTCAATTATACGTTCCTAAGCATACTTGGCGCTTTCACCTTTCTTGGCCCAGGCGCCCGGGGGCAGTCTTTTGAATCAATGCTGCTTAAAGCAAAACCTCCGGCAGCAAAAAAAGGATTTTATGCCATCCGAACCTTTTACAAGTACTCAGAGCTGCGGGCTTATGAATTAACGCTTGCTAATGGTGTGCACCTTGTTTTCAGGGCAGACGAAGGGAGGAAAGATATCCTGATGACCGCCGTTTGTCCCGGTGGCGGATCTGTTGCCGACGACAAGGATTTTATGTCTGCTATGCACGCCGGAGCGATAGTCGGTAACGGCGGACTGGGGGCATTTAACGGGGCCGAGACAGAAAAGTATTTTAAGCAGAAGAATATCACGCTCAGTCCGGGCATAGACGAAAAATACAGCACTTTAAAAGGGAGTTTTAGCCGCGGTAATATTGAAACCTTCATGCAGGCATTGACGCTGTATTTTACCAGTCCACGTAAGGACAGGGATTATTTTAAAACTTATATAGCGAACCTTAAAAAAATTTCTGCCGCCCGGCAAAAAGATCCTTATCAGGTATTGGAAGACACGGTTAAGTTTCTTGCAACCCGAAATAAAAACAGGGTTAACATCCTCAATATGGCTAACATCAATCAGATTGACCTGGATAAAGCATATGAAATTTATCGCAAATGCTTTGGTAATGCTTACGGTTATACCTTCATCTTTACCGGCGACTTTAAGGTGGATGGAATGAACCAGCCTTCGCGGGAAGCCATCGACACGTTGAGTAAATATCTCGTTGCATTGCCGGCTACCGCGGATTCGCAAAAAATTATTAACAGAAATACGGAAATACCCAATGGCAGAATAGTAAGAAAAGTATATAACGGCAATGCTCCGCTGGCGGCCGTGCATATGATCTACAGCGGGGAATACCAGCATTCAGATTCAGTCAATCTCCAATTAAAGGTACTTTCCTATCTGTTGGAAAAAAATCTTGATACGCTTGATGCTTTCAGTGGGGTTAGCAAACCAACTGTTACCCTTACGCTGAATAAATTTCCAAAAGAAGAGTATGCGATTAATATTGCGTTCAAATGCTCCCCGCAGCAAGCCGGTAAGTTGGTTGACATCGCACAGCAGACGGTCAAAGCGCTGCACGTGGAAATCAGACCCGAACAGCTGAAACAGTATGTAGCGCTGCGTAAACGCGAACTCAAATCGCAAACCTTCGACTATACATTTTGGTTGAATTACCTCGAATTGCAATTCATGAACCATGACGACCCTTACGATGTGGCGCATTATCCGTACAACTTTCATAAAGCCTCTCAGGAGTCATTGCAGAAAGCCGCCAGTCAATTTTTTAGCGGCGAAAATTATATACAAGCCACCCTGTTACCATCACGACAAATAAAAACGGGTTCAACTAAACCCAGAACAAAAAAAACAATATGAAAAAGATAATAATGACGATCATTGGCTTGCTGCCTGTAATGGCGCTCGCCCAGGGAAAGTTTACTATAAAAGGTCAGGTAAACACCGCAAACGCGCCGCTGATGGCTTACCTGAGCTTCTCAGAAGACGATAAACAAATAGTTGATTCGGCAAAGATTATTGACGGGAAATTTTCCTTGTCAAATTCTGCGTCGACCCTTCCGATGGCACGGTTAACTGTAAGTCATCAGGACAAATCGGTAGACATCTTGCCGATTTATCTGGAGCCGTGCAATATCAACGTAACTTCTGCAACCGGCTTTATAAAAGATGCAGTTGTTACCGGCTCAAAGGTCAACGACGATTTCAGGCTCTATAACGGACAACTTGGCCGTCTGAGTGCCGAAAGCAATATTTTGGTAAAAGCGTGGATGAGTAAGACAGAGCAGGAACGTCAGGATACAATCACCCTGAACGCTTACCGTCAAAAGCAATTAGCAATACAAAAGGCATATAAAGACACTAAAAGGAACTTTTACATGAGCCACCGCGATTCGTATATCGGTTTGGTAGCTTATGCTTCAAACGACGAAATTGACGTGAAGGATAAACTGGATGCAACTGCCGAAGAATACAATAAATTTTCTCCGGAGGTCAGAAAAACGGCACTGGGGAAGATGATTGGCGACATGATTGAGGGTGCAACTAAAACGAAGATAGGTTTACCAGCTATCGATTTTACGCAAAATGATGTTAACGATAAACCGGTAAGGCTTTCTGATTTTAAAGGGAAGTACGTTTTGCTGGATTTCTGGGCATCATGGTGCGGCCCATGCCGAGCCGAGTCACCGAACCTGGTCAAGGCCTACGCCAAATTTAAGGATAAGAATTTTACCGTGTTGAGCGTCTCTCTCGACCAGCCTGGCAAAAAAGAATCCTGGTTAAAGGCAATTGAAAAAGATGGGCTGGCCTGGACCAACGTTTCTGATCTTAAGTTTTGGAAAAACGCCGTTGCAGTTAAATATGGCATCACCAGTATCCCGGCCAATTTTCTGATAGACCCTTCGGGAAAAATCATTGCAAAGGACCTGAGAGGTGAAATGCTGGACCAGCAGCTTTCTAAGTTGATTCCTTAGCCGTCCCTGTTTGTCAGCAGCTGTAAATCAACGGCAGATCTTATTAATATGATAATATAGTTAGTTTAGTTAGGCGTCAGCTCCGGCGCGGGCCTGGCGCTTTTCTGTTACCTGTCACATTCAACCGGATAATATATATTATACAAAGGACTCTGTGATTTAAGCAAAATTTAATAATCTATAATTCCTCATTCGGCCAACGGGTCAGAGGGCAATATCCGGGCATAACTACAAGCTGCAGCCGCTTACGGCTGACAAGCATGATATAGTTGTCCTTAATAAATAATAAAATAAATGAAAATCATCAATCAATTTACCCGCAGGCTGCTAATTGGCCTCGTCGCTGTGACTTTCAACAGTATTTGCAGCGCACAGGTTAGCTATCAGCTGCAACAACCACTGCCTTTCGACAAATCTGTTCATACAGGACGTCTGGCTAATGGGTTCACTTATTACATCCGGTATAATGCGGAGCCGAAAAACAGGGTCGTTATGTACCTGGTCAATAAGGTCGGCTCCATCCTGGAAACGCAGGAACAGCGCGGCCTTGCGCATTTTATGGAGCACATGAATTTCAATGGCACTACGCATTTCCCGAAAAACCAGCTGGTTGATTATTTGGAAAAGGCAGGTGTGCGCTTCGGAGCGGACATCAACGCATATACCAGCTTTGATGAAACCGTTTACCAGCTTCCGATGCCTTCAGATAATGCGGAGATACTTAGGAACGGTTTGCAGATCATGAGGGATTGGGCGCATGGGGCATTGCTGGAAACTGCCGAAATAGATAAAGAGCGTGGGGTTATTTTGGAGGAAAAACGACTTGGAAAAGGCGCCGGGGAACGTATGCAGCGACAATACTATCCCTTTTTGCTAAACGGTTCAAAATATGCCGAACGTTCTCCTATTGGAACAGACGAAGTACTTACCGGTTTTAAACCAGAGACGCTAAGAGCATTTTACAAAGATTGGTACCGGCCTGATCTGCAAGCGTTGATTGTGGTAGGGGACGTGGACGTAAAGGAAATGGAAAGGGCAATAAGGGATAAATTTGCTGATCTCAAAAACCCGGCGCCTGAGAAGGCCAGGGCAAATTACGCTGTAGAACTTACCGGTAAAAATCGTTACATGGCGGTTACCGACAAGGAAATGACCTCAACGGTCGCTGAAATAATTATTAAAAGTAAGGGAAAGGAGATCAGGACCGGTGCTGATTACCGCAACTCCATGATTGAAGCATTGTTTAATCAAATGCTGGACCAGCGGCTGAACGAGATAAGGCAGAAACCAGACGTTCCATTTCTGCAGGGGAGTGCCGGCATTGGCGGCTTTATTGGCGGCCTTAAATCTTTTACCGCACAGGCCGTCACTAAGCCCGAAAAAGGAGGATTGGAAAAGGCATTCAAAGCCATCTGGCGCGAAGCCTTCCGACTGCGTGAACAAGGCTTTACAGAAGTTGAATTGACCAGGGCAAAGACAAACTATATGAACAGTATTGAAAATATTTTCAAAGAGGCCGACAAAGTCAAATCAGGAAGCTACGTCAATGAATATGTTCAGCATTTTTTAAAAGGTGAATCTGCCCCAGGGCTGCCTTTTGAGTATCAGTTTGTAAAAGCCAAGCTGCCGGGCATTAAGTTAGCAGAACTTAACTATGCCGCACGGTCTCTCATAAAAGATACTGACAGGGATGTACTGGTACTGGCTCCGGAAAAGGATAAGGCAAACCTGCCCGATGAATCAACTATCAATAGCTGGCTTAAGGAGGTGGCTGCCGAGCCGATGCAGGCTTACCAGGAGGCATCCAGTCTTCAACCCTTTCTTACTAAAACTCCTGTTCCCGGAAGGATCGTTAAGGAGGCGACTGACCCGGAATTCAATATAACTACCCTGACCCTAAGCAACGATGTAAAGGTTGTTTTAAAACCAACCACTTATAAAAACAACCAGGTGCTGATGTCGGCATTCGCTCCGGGGGGTACCAATCTTTATAGCGATCAGGACTATCAATCGGCCGCTAATGCTGCGGGCCTCATCAACTTCTTTGGTGCAGGTAATTATTCACCTGTAGCGTTAAGTAAATATTTTACCGGCAAACAGATAGCGATAAGTACCGGCATAGGGGAGACCAGTCAACAAATAAGCGGCGGCTCGACTACAAAAGATCTGCCGGCAATGCTTGAGTTAATGTATGCTTATCTGACTGAACCAAGGAAAGACTCAGCGAAGTTTGCCAGTATCATATCAAATGCGAAAGCTGGCCTGATCAACAGAAAAAATGACCCGAGTAGTGTTTTCCAGGATACATCAGCTGCTATACTGAGTAATTATAATGTCCGCAAAACCGGTCCGAGTGTTGAAAAGCTCAGTCAGATCTCTCTTGATAGAGCCTATGAGATCTACCAGGAACGTTTTGGTGATGTTTCGGGTTTCACTTTCATATTTACCGGCAGCTTTAAGCCCGACAGCATTAAAGGCTTTATAGAAAAATACATCGGCGGGCTGCCAGCTAAGCATACGCCGGCAAAAATCAATGACTTGGGTATTCATATCCCGCCCGGAATAGTCTCAAAAACGGTTTACAAAGGTACTGAGCCGAAAGCCACCGTTCAGCTGTACTTTTCAGGTCCCTTCCAATACACCCTCAGGGACAGGATAGAGCTTGATGCGCTAAGAGAGGCGCTCTCTTTGCGTTTGATAGCGCGGCTTCGTGAAGATGAAGGTGGAGTTTACTCGCCTTCAGTTACTGCACACAGTGTCAAAATACCTTCCGGGCGTTATGTTTTTACCGTATCGTTTGGCTGCTCCCCGGCAAATGTGGAAAAGCTTATTACTTCTACGCTGGATGAGATTGAGCAGCTAAAAACTTTGGGCCCGCCGCAGGTTAACGTAGATAAGCTGATAACAGAAACACTGCGCCAGCGGGAAACCTATGTGTTGACAAATGAATGGTGGCATTCATCCATCTACGAGAGTCTGCAAAATGGAGAAAGTCTGCAAGATTTGGACGATTATGTCCCTGTTTTGAAAAGTATAGACCCATCTGCAATTAAAGTGGCAGCGCAAAAGTACCTGAGCGGAAAAAACTACATAAAACTGGTACTTATGCCGGAGAACATGAAGTAAGATCCAGGAGATAGTTTGAAATTCAGCTGCGGCCATCCCGGTCTGCGGCAATGTTAAGATATCCGCGGCGGTGACAACGGCTACAGCATCCCCCGCGGACACTACTCGTTCTTTATATACAGTTAATAGTAGTTAGTTTAAAAAAGCGCACATCGTCCCAGGGCGTCGTGTGCTTTTTTTTATTTGAGAGGTTACACATGTCAGGTAACTATCGCTTTTTTTTTGTCATATCGATTTTGAAAACAGTTTCATTCGGGACTATTGTCCTCAAAGAAAAATCAAAACCGTGATTCGTTAATATCTCCCTAACTAAGGTCAAGCCTATGCCTTGCCCATCGGACTTAGTGGTATAAAACGGGGTAAATAAATGAGCACTTTGCTCGGCGCTTATACCTTTGCCGTCATCGGTTATGGTTAATAGCCTTTTTTGAGCATCGATGGTGATATGTACCTTGCCATTATTTTCGGTGGCTTCAATAGCATTTTTTATAACATTGATAAGTACCTGTTCCAATTGCTGCTCATCTGCCATCACCATCATTTTTTGCCGGGGCAGATCTGTACTTATGGCAACCTTTTTTTCCTCGGCAGGTAGTTGCATTAATTGTACAACGTTCTGAGCAGTAAGGCAAAGGTCGATCTGCTTTTTATTAGGCGGTGGCAGCTTGACAAGGTCGGCGAAGTTGCGCATAAACACGTTAAGATTCTGATTACGATCGGCAGCTATACGCATGGCATCTTTAAGCATATTCAGATCGTTAGCTTGCCACAATATTGGTGTGTTTAATGCTGTATTGATGATTGAGTTTACCGGCCCGATGGTATTGTTTACTTCGTGAGCCATCATGCGTATTACCTTACCATAGACGTTTTTCTCGGCTGCTAAAAGCTCGGCCGTAAGCTCTTCGATCACCACAAAATTGCGGGCAAACCCCCGGTCGATAAATTGTGAACAATTTATTTTGCAGGTAGTTGCCCCTTTTATTTTAATTGTTTTTGATTCGCCCGATTTAAGCTCGCCAATTGTTTTGGCAAATACCTCTGGCAGACTACTTACCGGCTGACGCATTAACAAACGTACATCGATCTGCAGCATATCGGCTGCCTTTGGATTTATTTGTTGAATGCAGTTGTCATGGTCTAAAATAATAATGCCTGAGGGCGATGTATGTACCAGCTTCTCGAGAAAAAAATGTTGCTCTTCCTGCTTGGTACGTTCGGTACGCAGATGGTCTATCATATCATTATAAACTCCAATAAGCCGGTCAACCTCATACTTACCTGTATGTACAAATTTAACGTTGAAATCCTGATCCCTGATGGCCTCAATACCCTGCATCATGGAACGTAAGGGTCGTAAAAGCTCGCGATATAGGTTCCACGAGATAATAACAGATATGATGATAACAGCTTCGGCAATAATAAAAAAAATGCGATTCTGATTAAAAATAACCCAGCTCATTGCCAGTGCAGCAATATGTAAAATGGCTACAAAGGCAATGTACTTAGTCCTCAGTTTCATCGTATGGTATCTGATATTTTTCTAACCGGCGGTATAGCGCGCTGCGTGTTATTCCCAAAGAGCGGGCGGCTTTGGCAATACGGTTTTGATGAAATTCCATCGCTTTTCTGATCATGCCTATTTCCATTTCTTCCAAAGTTAAGGCACCCACGCCCGGTAAATGCGACTTACCGCTTTTAGCCGGCGATATATCCAGTTGCGAACGCAGATCGTCGATAGTCAATTCATCATTTCTGCTCACCAGTACCGATCGCTCTACTAAATTTTTTAACTGGCGGATATTGCCCGGCAAAGGCAAAGCCTGTAACCACTTCATGGCTGCAGGCGCGACAAATAATTTGGGGCGATTATAAATCTCTTTTAAGTTACCAATAAAGAAATCAACCAGCAATGGTATATCCTTAGGCCTGTCGCGCAGCGGCGGCAGATAAATGGTGATCAGGTTAATGCGATACAACAAGTCTTCGCGAAAACTATGGTGCGCCACCATTTCGTTCAGGTTTTTATTGGTGGCGCAAACCACCCGGACATCGACCGATTTGGTACGGCTACTACCCAGCACCTCGTACGTACGATCTTGCAATACGCGCAATAATTTTACCTGGCTGCTTGCATCGAGTTCGCCAATTTCATCTAAAAATATAGTGCCTTTGTTAGCTATTTCAAAACGGCCGGTGCGGTCAAAACGGGCATCGGTAAAGGCCCCGCGTACGTGGCCAAACATCTCGCTTTCAAATAGAGAGGTTGATATACCGCCAAGGTTAACCTTAACAAAAGGGCGGTTGCGTCTTTGACTGTTTTGATGTATGGCTTCGGCTATCAATTCTTTACCTGTACCGCTTTCGCCCATGATTAGTACTGAGGCATCAGTAGCTGCCACACGGCCAATGGTCTCCAGTATATCCATCATTTTGGCGTCCTGACCGATAATGTGCTGAAAATTGTATTTGCTGTCAAGCTGTTTGCGGGTATGGCTTACGGTTTTTTGGCCTTGCAGGTCTATTAGGGTCTTAACGCTTTGCAGCAGGTAATCATTGTTCCAGGGTTTATTTATAAAATCGTTTGCGCCTAGTTTCATACCACGAACGGCCAGGTCAATACTGCCCCAGCCGGTCAATAAAATAACAGGTGTGTTGGGGCTCTGCTGTTTGATTTTGCCCAGTAGCGCCATGCCTTCATCGCCCGAGGTATCTATAGAAAAATTGAGGTCGAGAATAATAAGCTCAGGCTGTTTTTTTTTGATGATGGCCAGCGCTTCGGCCGGCCCGCCGGCCTGGGCAGCAGTATGACCCTCGCTCTGCAATAACAGGCAAAGCGAGGCGCGTACTGCAATATCGTCATCAATAACCAGTATCATTTATTTTTGTTGGATTAAATCCCTGAGTCCTTCGCACATCGCTTTAAACTGCCTATAAAATTCGGCAGAATTTTTTCGTTTATCGAATTTAAACGCAAGTTTTCCCGGCGACGACTTCATGTGGAAGATCATTTTGTTATCTAAAGTCAGGTCGGCATCGGCCTGGGTGTTTTTAAAAGATATGCCGGCGCCCTTCAAATGGTCATCCATATAACCTAATACTTTAGGCATTTTTTCTGCATCAAATTTGGCCGAGAACTCATAGGTCTTTTCATCTTCAGATACACTGATGGAGATGTTGCCTGTTTTTGTCTGTGCTTTCATCCGGTTGCCAATCAAGGCTACGCCGAAAAGTATACATAGTGCAATTAAAATTTTTGGTTTCATATTGTTTGGATTGATTGTTCTTTAAAAAATTCAAGTACGGTGTTATATTATTCCTCATGCAAGGCGACCGCCGGATACACTGCCGCAGCTTGCTTGCCAGGATAAAGCGAGCATAGAAGCACCAGCACATAAATAAACAGGATGGACAAAATAATAGCTGCGATATAAACCCCAGCCGGCAAATCAAACAAATTTAGCACCGGGAACTGCGCTGCGAAGAATGTCCCGATGATGAGCGAAAGAGTTGCCAGTACCATTGATTCAGTCACAATTTGCCATGATACAGAACCGCCCGTTGCCCCAACAGCGCGACGCAGGCCTATCTCGCCCCGGCGCTTGTTGATGTTATACCAGAGTACGCCAAACAAGCCTAGCGCCACATTGATGATCAGGAAAGTGGCGAGTATGATCAAAATGATTATTGGTGTCAGTGCTTCTTTGTTTGTGTTGTCGCGTTTTTGGGTGAAATGTTCTATATCAATTGATGACTGCTTCATCATACCTGCCACTGTTTTATATAGTTTGCCCTCAAAAGCGGCGTCGGCAGACGGGGCAACTTTTACAATTATTCGGCTTACGTATTTATAAAAACTGCTATCAGGCCTGTTATACAAACCGCTTTCAGTCGTTCTGAAATCGCCATGATATTTTAAATCGGCAACAACGCCAATTATCCTGTTTTTTGTTGGCTTACCATCATAATCATCTAAGCTTTTACCAATCGCGTCGCCGTTTCCAAATATTTTTTCTTTAAGTGTATGATTGATCACCACAGGTTCATAAGCGTCTGCTTCATCCTGTTTGCCGAACCAACGACCTTCTAAAACGTTCATTTTAAAGGCGTCTTTATAATGATCGTCAACTCTATAAAAGTTAACATTATCATATTTTTTACCTTTGTAGGTATAGGCCGTACTCATCATACTGCCGGTAAATGGCGTGTTACCACTAGAATAACTTACTTCTACAATTTGTGGCATTGACATTAAAACATTGCGCAGGTTTCGGTAATACATGCGCGATGAGTCAATATTGTTAAACTTAGGTGGATTATTGACATTTATTAACCATGCTTGTTTGTATTCAAACCCCATGGGGATTTTATAATTATTGTAAAAATTAACGACCATGGAGAACACAACAAACATCACCATAAATGAAACCAGCATTTCGGTTATCAGCAGGGAATTTTGCTTTTTCTTGTTCCAGATCAGTTTAAATAAATGCTTGAACATAATATTTTTTATAAAGAGTGATAAAATTGATCTACTGTGCCTTCAGGGCCTTTACTATAGCCAGTTTTGACATGCGCCAGGCCGGATAAACACCCGATAAAATACCAAACACTAAACAGGCTATAAGCCCATAAAAAAGTATGGTGAAATTCAAGGTTAAATGCAGGCCATCTAAGAAATCAGACTGGTTAATGAAGTAAAGCGCCAGCGTCGATAACAAAACGCCTAAAAGCCCACCAATACCTGTCAGAATCAAATTTTCAATAATGAATTGATACACCAAAGTTTTTGACGATGCCCCAAAGGCTTTGCGCACCCCAATTTCTGACGAGCGTTCCATAATGCGGGTGATATTGATGTTTACCAGATTAATTGTAGGTAACAACATGAACAGGAAGATAGCGGCGCCAAACAGAATGGAAAAGTGACTAAAACCTGAACTGGGGCCGTTGCCATACAGGCCTCTGACCTTCTCTTTGAAATAAGTATCGGCGCTACTAAACAACTCGTCCATATTTTTATCGCCGGTTGGAATTTTTGTGACTATCTGATCATACTCTTTCTGCATTTTAGGGACATCGGCAGTTGACTTAGCTAACAGAACGGCACCGAATTCTCCCATGTTGCCGGTATCTTTATAATTGCCCTTAGTTAGCGTATACGGCAGATACATGCTGGCATAGTAGGTGCTACTGGTTATAGGTGGATTTTTAACTACACCAATAACCCGATATTTAATATTGTCGGCCTCGATGTATTTACCTACTACACTGCGCTCGTCGCCAAAATAGTTTGCCTTGGTTTTTTCAGTGATAACTGCCAGATGTTGTGACTGCTCTATCTGCGCTTTATCATAAGGCTTACCTTCGGTGAATTCGAAATCGGCTACGTCCCAAAATGCTGCGTTGGTATATTTAATCTCCATCACAATTTTTTTGTCGCCAACGTAGGCGTTAGATGAACTTGTGTTAGATGATATGGCCATATTTACCGGCGTTTTCATACTGCCGGCATAGCGGGTCAAAAAGTAAAAAGAAGGGGAAGATGTATTTCGCCAGCCCAGTTTGGTATTGCGTATTTCAACCCGGCCAATGTACAGCGAGCGGTCGCGTTTTAAGTCAGGATAGGTGGGGTTAATCACGTTATCCATAAAAGCGGTTAATACCATTAATATGGTAAGCGTGAAGCTAATGCCAAACAAGCTGATAAACGTAAAGAACTTCCTTCGTTTAAGTACGGCTATGGCTATTTTAAAGTAGTTTTTAAGCATTGTTGTAAATAATTTAGGTTAATTATTATTGAACCTGCGAGCCGTCGAATAATCGCACCAGGCGGTGTGTCTTACCGGCCATATATTCGTCGTGCGTTACCATGACAATGGTAGTCCCGTCCTGCTGATTAAGCTGCATAAGTATGTCCATGATCTCATTACCCATAGCGCTGTCCAGGTTACCAGTAGGCTCATCCGCCAGTATAATTTCCGGTCGGCCTACAATAGCGCGTGCTATGGCTACACGTTGCCTTTGCCCGCCTGAAAGCTGAGTAGGGAAATGCTTCATACGATTGGCCAGCCCCACTTTTGCCAGGGCCTCTGCGGCTAGTTCGCGTCGCTCCCTGGCCGATATATTACGGTATAGTAGCGGCAGCTCGACATTGTCAATTACCTGCAGGTCATTAATCAAATGGTAGCTCTGAAAGATAAAACCCAATGTTTTATTGCGAAACGCAGCCAGGCTTTTATCATTAAGACTGCCGGTTTGCTGGCCTGCAATGTTCACTACACCTTTGCTGGGTGCATCCAATAAACCCATAATATTTAACAGGGTACTTTTGCCACATCCCGAGGGACCCATGATTGACAGAAACTCGCCTTTGGCAACGTCCAGGCTGATGCTGTTTAGCGCCAGGGTCTCAACTGTATCGGTGCGATATACTTTTTCAATGTTTTGTAAGCTTATCATATTTGCTGATATATTTTTAGGGTTTATTTATAGATTATTTTTTTCTGGTTCTCAAAGTCGTAGAGCGATAGGTAGCGCAGTTGGTAATAGGCTCCCCAAAGATCGCGCAGGGCGGTTACGTGGTCGCGCTTGGCCTGGTCGTTTTCCTCGAAGGCAATGCTCAGATCAGTGATGCCCGTATTGCCTAAGATATAGCGTTCTTTCGCTATTTTATATTTTTCGCCGGCAATACTATCGGCTTCGGCGCTCAGGCCCACTTGCTCTTTCATCTGGTCGAATAAGGTTACCTGGGTGATGATTTGTTGTTTAAAGTTCTGCTTATCCTGCTCAACGGTGTAGGTAGTTAGTTGCTCGTTTGCCTCGGCTGTTTTTATCTTAGCTTTCGAGCGTCCCCAATCTAATACCGGAATACTGAAAGTTAACTGCAGAAGTTGCTGGTTTTGCGGCGATTTATATACATCCGGAATGTTACGGGCGCTATTTGAATAACCAAGGTTTGCCGTTAACGAGGCTGTCAAACCTGTCTGTCCCCGAGCCAAAGCTACATCGCGCCTGGCTTCGGTAATACGGCGTACAAAACCAATAGCGTCCGATCGGTTGGCGTAAGCCTGCGTCAATACACTATCCGCAGAAATTTTTAGTTCGCCCACCGTTTGCGGCGTAACCAATTTTATGGGTTGATTTCCATCTTGCCCGATATAGCTGCGCAGGGTCAGTGAAGCTACTTCCAGGTCGCGGCGCGCAGCCCCGGCAGCCTTGCGTGCATTCAAAAGTTCTAGCTGTAATTGCAGCAGCTCGTTGCGGCTTACCTTGCCCATCTCAAATTTGGTGTTAGCGATTTTCAGGATGTTAGAGGTATTGCTATAATTCGTCTCGGCTATTTGCAGATTTACCTGTGCCAGCAGCAGGTCAAAGAAGTAGCCAGTTGCTTTAATGGCAATTTGCTCTTTGGCTTCCATGTAAGCTTGTTTACTTTCATTATAAAGCAGGGGCTGGATCTTTTTATCCCATTTCAGGCTGTTAAACTGCCCAAGTGGCTGGCTGATGCCAATAGCATAAGGCACACCGTTATACAGGATATTATGCCGATCCATATCATCAAAACGCTGCAGCTGGCTCATACCATAAATGGTGGCCCCGGTAGCGGTGATACTTTGGCTGAAATTTAAAGTAAGTTGAGAGTTGTCGTAATGTATAGGCTGAAAAAGTACTGTGCCGTCTGGTTGTATAACCTGCTGGTTGGTTTTGCTATAGCCAGGCAAAGTGCCGCTCAGCGACAGCTGCGGCGCATAATTTGATTTAAACGACCGCCATTGCCAGTACTTGGTTTCACGAGTAGTAGTGGCTTGTTTTGATTCGATAGAACCACCCTTGGCCAGCTCTACCACATCGCTCAGCGACAGCCTTAAAGTGTCGCTTTGCGCCAGGCAAAACATCGCGTTAGCAAAGATCAGGAAAAGTGTAAAATAGATACGTTTCATGGTCTCAGGGGCTTAATTAGTGATCTTAATACGCTTAGTGTTTTTATAGCTGCTCATGTCTGAAGTGATTACTATATCGCCCGGTTTAACGCCGTCCTGCAACTCGATATAATCAAAATTGCTAAGACCTGTATGAACGCTGCGGCGCTGAGCACCATCGCCATCCAACACAAATACATCCTGCGGACTGGCGCCTTTAAACGCCGCGCCATTAGCTACGCGCATTACCTTGTTGTGCACTGCGGTAACCAAATACACATCAACCTTTAAATTAGGGCGCAACTGCTTATTCGCACGGTCATTTAGCTGAACATCAAAACTTACCAGGTTATTTTGTACAGAGGGTGATATGTTGGAGACATGGCCCTGCAGCTGAGTGTCATTGATTTTTACAATAACCGGCATGCCATTGTGCAACTGGTCAATATAGTTATCAGACAAGCTGCCGCTTATTTTAAAACTGCTCAGGTCGGCAATGCGTAACAGCGTTTCGCCTTCTTTAACATTCGCACCAATGTTTTTATTAACGTAGGTGATAACGCCGTTACGCGTAGCCGACACGTTGGCCAGTTTCAGTTTATGTTCAAGCTGTTTCAGATCGCTTTGCTGAATGCTGGCGGCCAGTTCGGCTTCCTTTTCCTCCAGCAGCATGGTTTTTTGTTTGTTGCGCACCTCGTTCTCCAATTGTGCTTTTTCAACGTTGGCCACTTTCAGGTTCAGCTCGGCCTGTTCAATATCCTCGCGGGTACCACCGCCGGCTTTGTACAATCGTTTGGCGTTTTCAACAGCATTTGTAAGGTCGCCTATTTTGAGTTGTTTAATATCGTTGTTAGCCTTGATGTCATAAAAGCTTTTATCAAGGTCGAGCTTTAGTTTGGCTATCTCATTACGTTTATCTTCCAGTTGAAATTTTAGTTTGTCGTATTCGGTTTCTGAGGCCGACTTGTCCAGTTCCAATATTGGCTGACCCGGTTTTACTTTTGCACCGGCATCGCTGGTCACACTTTTTATCGAGCCATTGATAGGGCTGGTGATAATCTCTTCAAACTCGGGCAAAACTTCGCCGCTTGCGTTAATGGTGTTTTCGACATTGCCAACCTCGACGCGCGCCGTAGTAAATTCGCTGCGCGATATGCTGGAGTTAAGCCAAAGGTTTATAAGCCAGAACAATCCTGCCAAAATCGTGACGGCTATGGCGATTATAATGACCAACCGGCGGCGTTTTTGATTTTTAACTTCTTGCGTAATTTCTATATCCATACAAAGTATTTTGACGACAACTTTGCAATGGTTGTACCAAACTTAAATTGTTGTAAATTAGGTATTTATATGAAATTTGATTTTAAAATATGTTCGATATCGAACATATTTTTCGGTATCGCGCTGTTTGCTTACGCGATATAAAACCGGCGTCAAATTGTATCTTCGCAAAGTGAATCGCGCGCAGCACAAATACAAAGCCCCAACCATTACCAGGCGTGTCCCGGCCAGGAAGAAACCGGCCTCCAAAAAGAAGAAGCCTGCAGGCAGTGGCGCGAAGAAAACACTCAGATGGTTGTTAGCGGTTTTGTTACTCGTTATCTTATCACCTTTGTATTATGGCTATGTGCTTAAACTGTTCAGCTCTACCTGGCGCTGGGTCACGGATATGGGATCGTCGCCCAATTATCGCACTTATCATAGTTTTGGTATCCCCATACCAACAAATTATAAATGGCATGGTATCGACGTATCTTACGCACAAGGTAAAATAAACTGGCCCAAGGTGGCAGCCATGGAAGAGGATAGTGTGCGCATCCGCTTTGCGTTTATTAAGGCAACGGAGGGTTTGCTTAAAGTCGATCCCTATTTTAAACGTAACTGGCGCGAGGCTGCTAAAGCGGGGATTACTTGCGGTGCCTATCATTTCTTCCGCCCAAAAAAAGACGGGTTGTGGCAGGCGCGTTTCTTCCTGCAAAATGTTAAGCTTGAAAGCGGCGATCTGCCGCCTGTGGTAGACATTGAAGTATTAGACGGGGTAGCCCCGGACAAAATGCGGCAGGAGCTTAAAGCCTTCATTAAAAAAGTGGAAAGCACAACCGGGGTTAAGCCTATAATTTACACAGGCATAAGGTATTACCAGGACTATCTTAAAGGATATTTTGATGGTTACCCTTTGTGGATAGCCCATTACTACCAGGAAGAGCTGCAATTGCCAAAAAGCACCGGTTGGTGGTTTTGGCAACACTCAGATATTGCCACTATAAACGGTATTAACCATGTAACTGATTTTGATGCCTTTAAAGGTGACAGTTTGGATTTTCAGCGGTTATTAGTGCGATAGTTTATCTTGCTTCACCTTTAAATCGTAAGCTTTTTGCATTTCATTCAGCTGCGCATCATAACCTTTTCTGTCAATAAAAGCAGCAGGGTTATATTTATCGCCCGGATGATGTTTGCGCGCCAACCCAAACTGACTTGCATGTGAGGCGAGCCAGATATCAAACTTTAAACCCTTCATGGCTTTTAAAGTGTAAGCATAATCTTGCGCTATGGTTGGATAGACCGAAACCTCAGAAAATTTCTTATCGGTAATAATGGTGGGTAAGTTGGCAATGAGTACTTTGTAGCTACGGGTGTTATCAGCCATGTCAAACAAAAAACTACATGAACCCTTGGTGTGGCCAGGATGATGTAGCATGATGATTTGCATACCGCCCAGTTTAATGACATCGTTATTTTTTAATATTCTGTCCACTTTTACCGGTTCAAAAACACAATCCCCGGCACCCATAGCATAGTCAGACTTACCGCCGTCTTCAACTACACCTACGTCCCCGGCATCAACCATTAATTTAGCATGAGTTAGTTTTTTAATAGCAGCCATCCCACCCATATGGTCAAAATGCGCCTGGGTGGTGAGCAGTATTTTAATGTCCGAAAATTTAAAGCCCAGCTTTTGAATGCTTGTTTTAATAGCTGGCGCAGATGCGGCCAGACCTGTGTTGATCAGGATATGGCCTTTCGGTGTGGTGATGAGGTAACAAGCCAGATCATAAGTGCCTACATAGTACAGATTACCCACAATTTGAAACGGCGGGTAAGGTTTTGACCATTCGGGATGCGCCTGTGTAGATGGCTCGACAACTTTTTGAGCAATAGCGAGCGTGTTAAAGCACAAAAACGCAGCAAGCAGCAGGATATTCTTCATGGTTCGAATATCAGCATATTATAGCATTATTTGCTCTCCCAAAGCTCTATCTTATTACCCTCAGGGTCCATTACATGTACAAAATCGCCATAGCTGGTTTTTTCGACCGAATCAACCGGCGAAATACCTTTGGCTTTCATATTGGCCAGTAAGGCGTTAAGCCCTACCACGCGGTAATTGATCATAAATTGCTTGTCGGAAGGAGCAAAGTAGGTCGTAGTTTCGCGGAAGGGCGTCCATAGCGTTATACCTTTTTTTTTACTGTCTGCATCCTCGCGCCAGGCGAAGGTTGCACCTGTTGCTACTACTTGCATATGCAGGTTATCGGCATACCATTGCTTGAGCGCCTTTGGATCTTTACATTTAAAAAATATGCCGCCTATGCCTGTTGCCCGCGGACCCAGCTGCTCTGATTTGGTAAGGCTGTGAAAGCCATAGCCTAACATAAACGACCCTAATAAAGCGGTGACGATCAATGCTTTTTTTATCTTCATTACAATTGAATTTAAAAATGAAGATAGTGCATTTTATACCGAAAAGGAAAGCCTGCCGCTGTCTAATTCAATATCTGTTTTCTGAATTGATTTGGACTGATGCCTGTCTCTTTTTTAAATAGCCTTGAAAAATAGGGTAGATTTTCAAACCCCAGCAGGTAGGCTATTTCTGAAACACTACGATCTTCACCTTTTAAGCGGTTCTTAGCTTCGTTGATGAGGTGGATATGGATAAGCTCAATAGCCGTTTTGCCGGTCTCCTGTTTCAACAAATCGCTCAGATAACGGGTTGATAAATTTAGCTGATTGGCCAATGCGGTAACCGTTGGCAAACCTGAAGTTAGTAATGAGCCATTTTTAAAATAAGTGTTCAGCGCCTCGCTGAATTTTGATACCGTTTTGCCTGATAGCTCGGCCCGGTTAATAAACTGGCGCTTGTAGAAACGTTGCGCGTAGCGCAGCATAGAGTCAATATGCGTCAGGATAATGTCGCGGCTGTACTCGTCGGGGTTGTCCTTATATTCGGCTTCGATGCTGAAAAACAGATCCCAAATGATTTTTTCTTCGCGCGGGGATACATGCAGGGCCTCATTGGTTTCATATTCAAAGAATGAATATCTGGTGATATCCTCATGCAGGTTATGTCCGCTCAGAAAATCTTCATGAATAAAAATAATGAAGGCATCTTCCTCAAATTCGGGATTTTTAAACTCAATGATCTGGCGGGGCTTTACAAACATCATGCTGCCGGTGTCGTGATCATATTTGGTGCGGCCATACAAAATACTGCCCGAGCGCAGCTTTTTAAAGCCTATCATATAAAAATCAGAAGTGAAGGCGCGCTCGCCCATGCCGCAGGTTTGCGTACAACGGTACACGCTCAGCAGCGGATGCTCAGGCGGTGGGAAACCGTTAGCACGGTTCATCTCTGCTAAACTTTTATAATGTTGCATAACGCATTGATTGAAGTATAAGACAAATCTACACCAAAAGCCGGTGTAGATTTGTCAGTATTAAACCATTAAATAAGCGGGTAAATTATTTACCGTGTGCTGCGGTCGAAACTTCGGCCCATTTATCCCATTCGGCGTACCGACCTTCATTTACTTGTTTAACCCAAGGATAAGCCATACTACCCAGGAACAAACGCAGCGGCGGGTTCTCGCTGTCAATCAGTTTTAGTACTGCCGGGGTGGTAGCTTCAGGCACTCCCCAGATATCGCCGCTTACACCTTCCTGGAAAGCTGCGCGTACGGCATCATACTCAGGCATTGCCGTAGTTTGTGTGGCCGACGCGCCGCTCCAGTCGGTTGCGAAACCATTTGGTTCAACCAGCGTGACGTTAATGCCGAAACCTTTAACCTCTGTCGCCAGGGTTTCGCTCAAGCCCTCGACGGCAAATTTTGAAGCATTGTATAAGCCCAGCACAGGCAGGGTTACCAGACCCAATACGCTGGATAGCTGGATGATGTGGCCATGCCCTTGCTCGCGCATTACTGGCAATACCGCCTGGGTTAACCATAACAAACCAAAGAAATTGGTTTCCATTTGTTCGCGGGCCTCTTGCTCGGTAGTCTCCTCAACAGTGCCGAACAAACCGTAACCTGCGTTATTGATCAGCACGTCTATGCTTCCAAAGTGTTGTTTTGCTTTCGCGATAGCAGCGATGCCGGCTTCGCGGTCGTTTACGTTAAGTTGCAGGGGCAGTACGTTGTCGCCATATTTGTTTACCAGGTCGTTAAGCGCACTTAAATCGCGGGCTGTAGCTGCTACCTTATCGCCGCGTTGCAAAAGCGCCTCGGCCCATAATTTACCGAAGCCTCGTGAAGCGCCGGTAATAAAAATTGTCTTTGCCATTTTGTTTGTGTTTAAATAACTAAGACAAAGTTAGCGTGGCCGCCTCACGAGAATTTATACAGAAGTAGGGAAGTTTGGCACATTTGTACGAGGCTACGGCATGAGCGTGTACTGTTCCGCCTAAAATATGAAACACTTTGAAACACCGTTTTAGATTAAAGTGCTGTAAATTAGGTTTTTAATTATGTGAGGTGAAACACTTTGAAACAGTACAAATAGTTTAGGTAAACTTACTTAACTAACTGATTAGTAATTTTTTATGTGTTTTTTGGGATGTTAGCTATTTTTGGGTGAAACACTTTTGAGTGAAACACCTTTGATAAAGTTGTTAGTACGTTACCGCAAGCGTGTCCGCTTGTGGTTAAGCGGCAAATTGTATTACCACAAGCGAGGAGGCTTGCGACAACCGTGTAACAAAGGTAGCGTTTGTTGCATTCAGTAACTTATATTAACTTAGTATAGTTAAGGTACCGACTAACCTAAGCTAACCATGAAATACCTAACCGCATTACTTATCTTTTTATTTGCTTTGTCAATCTCAGCATTTGCCCAGAAATATGCGGCCTTTCAATTAAACACTGATAAGCTTGAAGTTGGGCATGAAATTCATTTCGTCTATTCCGGGGCCTTCTCCAAAAAGATAGACCCGCGTTTAAGCATGTACTACAAAGTTAATGATCATTTGAGATGGAAAACGCTCGACGCCAAATACAATGGCACAACCACTACCGGCTCGTTTATTATACCCGACTCCACATCATCAATAGATATAAAAACCCGCAATGAGCGCGACACTACAGAAGAATTTATATTTAACGTCACAAAAAATGGAAAACCATATATCAGTCAAAAGCAAAGCGATCAGATAGCAGTTGTTCAGGATAAAAATATAGCAGCCTTCAATAAAGAATCAGTCGATTTGATTAAAAACAAAATACCTGCGGGTAATTTCTTAACCGAACTGACAGCTATGGAAATCAAGTATCCAAAGTTTGTGGCCGAAGGAAAGTTTGATCGTATTTACACTACTGTTGCGTATATGCTATTTGCGGAAGGTGATATTAATAATGCTGAGCGTTATGTAGATGAAATCAGGTTCAAATACATGCAAAAAGATTTTTATGTTAGTGTTGTCCGTGCCATGTTAAACAGTAGCTCGTCCGACTTTCATTTGGCCGAGAAATATATTGAGCGAGCTATTGCTTTGGAAAAATTTCAACCAATGCCTTACTATGTCTTTGATAAAAAACAATGGAGCCAAATGGTAATAAATACTACGGGCGATTATTTTGATCTTGCTGCGCAGATACAGTACAAATTAGGTAACATTAAGCAGGCCATTAATTGCCTGAACATAGCCATGAAAATGGCGAGTAACAATGTTGAAATAAAGGCGCATTATCTGCAATACCTGATGGATACGGGCGAAAATAAAGCCGCTCTTGATGCTGCATCCAAATATATTGAAAACGATCAGGTATCAGTAGAAATTAAAAAATTTTTGCAAGAGGCCTATGTTAAAGAAAACGGCCTGATAGATGGCTACACTAATTATTTCCAGTCGCTGATGAAAAAGGGGCAAGAAAAATATGTATTGCCCGAATATGGAAAACTCAATGTGCCTGCTATAAATTTTTCGTTACAAGATATTTATGGTAAAACAATATCACTTACCGATTTTAAAGAGAAACCTTTGATACTCTATTTTTTCTCTACGTATTACAACAACACGCAGCGCAACGACTTTAACAATTACTTTAATAAAATAGTAAAGGAATATTCAGGAAGCCCGGTTGTATTTTTAGCGATTGATAAAGGGCGCGTATCAGAACAGGATGAAGCCAATGGCAGGCCATTACGTATTCAAAGAATCAATGAATTTTTAACAAAAAATAACTTAAGTTTTAAGGTGCTGATGGATAATTATCATCAAGATCAAAACTCAAATTCCAGTTTTTATTATACTGCTGATAATTATAGCTCCGGAGATGTTTGCCAGTTTTATGTAATCGATAAAAATCGAATTGTCAGGTATAAATCCTTTCCGTACACACCCATGCCGGTAGAACAATTTGAACATGAGCTAAACGCCGCTCTGAAGCTAGTGGATTGATTTGCAGCTCTGTACTTTCTCCCCAATCTGGCGCAAGCGTCCGCTTGTGCCAACGATGAAAAGCCACAAGCTGACGTATGCGCCAGATAATTTCCATCTTAAATTTTACCGCGCTGTCTGAAGCTTGTAATTTCCCTTCAACACAAAAACGCCCCGAATCATCACAACCCGAGGCGCTTCAAACCATTAAAAAAAGAGATACTTAATTATTTGAATGCAGGCCGATTTTGTTGCCTTCGGTATCTAAAATAAAAGCCATGTAGCCAATTTCGGGGCTTATTTGGGTGCGTTGCATGATGATCTCACCGCCCAGGTCTTCCACACGGTCAAGGATAATCTGCATGTCGGGGTTAGCGTTCAGGTAAATTACGGCGCCATCTTCAGACGGGTAGTGGTTGTCGCTTTCAACCAGGCTGCCTCCAACCTTGCCGCTTTCCATGTCGATAGGGAAGCCTACCATTTTCATTCCCGGCATTTCCTGCATGGGGGTCATTTCCATCTCGAAAATGCCTTCGTAAAAGTCTTGTGCGCGTTCAATTTCATCAACCGGTATCTCAAACCAGTTTAATGCATTTGCTGTTGATTCCATAATTAGTTGCTTTTAAAGTAATTACTTAAAAGTAACATTGGGCTGCGCACTTAATATTATGTGGCTATTAAATTATCGGTTCATATACAGTGTATGTACACTATATTGACAATGGCGGGTTTAGTTAACTGCATTTGTCCTGAATGCCCCTGCTGTTTGTCATTTTTGCCCAAGTTTTATTGAATCTATTTGTCTTAGATTCGTGTCGTAAACTAAGCAACAAACAATAACCATTTATGGGAAAAATAGTATTATTCATGCATCAGTCGCTTGACGGCTTTGCTGCCGGTACCAAAGGCGAGATGAACTGGATCCGTGTAGATCAGGAAATTTTTGATTTTGTAGAGCAAAGGATCGCACAAACCAATACCGCCTTATACGGGCGGGTTACGTTTGAGATGATGGAAAGCTACTGGCCTACAGCAGCCGATAAGCCCGATGCAAGTAAACATGATAAGGTGCATTCGGCCTGGTACAAGAACGCGCATAAGGTAGTGTTGTCAACTACGTTAAACCAGACAGCATTTACCAACACGACGGTAATAGGAACGGACTATGCGGTAGCTCTGCGTAAATTAAAGGAAGAAACGCACGGCGAGATTTTATTATTTGGCAGCCCCACCACGGCCCATGCCTTGCTGGCAGAAAATTTGGTAGACGAATGCTGGCTTTTTGTTAATCCGGTATTGTTAGGTGATGGAATACCGGTGTTTAAAGGTATTAAAGAAAGGCACTCATTGAAGCTTCTGAAAACGCATGTATTCAGCTCGGGCGTAGTTTGTCTTCAACACCAGTTTCAGCAATAAATTAAACTACAAAGCCCGGCCAAACGGTCAGGCTTTGTAGTATCTAGTGACGCGAATTAGTCATCGTCGTCTTTTCTTTTCTTCTCAAGCATTACAAAGGCGCTACGCTTAGGCGCGGGCATTACGGCGTCTTCGCCTTTAAAATATTTCCATATCACCTCATTCATATCCCTGTCGGGCACCTGATCTTCATTAGCCAGGTTAAAATACTCCGAGCGTTTGCTGCTTTTATTAACGGCAATATTGCGTTGGTCTATATCTACATGTGCTGGTATAACTTTAAACGGCGTTACATCAGCCTTGCTTGTAAAACACTCAAAGAATGGCACCGCTGCGGCGTCATACTGGCTCATGGGCTGTAAACCCAGAATAAGCTCAATAGTTCGCTCTACGCCGGTAGTTGAATACATGCTGTGAATAACCTGCCCGCGCTTTACAAAAGGCCCGGCTACGTAAACCGGAGAGCGGTGCGCATCGACATGGTCAGGGCCGGCCTGGGCGTCATCCTCCAAAATAAATACCACCGATTCCTTCCAGATAGGGCTTTGCGATAAGTGCTCAACAATGCGGCCTACAGCAAGGTCATTGTCTGCAACGGCTGCAATTGGCGAATATTCGCCAATTTTTTGGCCGCTGGTGTGATCGTCGCTGATACGCAGGGTGCTTAATTGTGGCACCGCATTTATATTCATCAACGAGTCGAAGTCATGTATCCAGGCATCGGCACGCACCTGGTCTTTGATCTTTAAGTTGAAGCCCGGCGAATGAGGCCCCATATGTCCCTGCAATGATTTAAGCTGAGCTTTGCCATATGCACCAAATTCGCCATAGCTACGGTAGGTAACACCTGCGCGTTTGCAGGCATCCCATATATAACCGTCGCGGGTACCCGTTGCCGGGCCATTGTACGATGGACCGCGATTGCTATAGTTGGTAGGCCAGGTTTTTTCGATGATATCCGTAGCGTAAGCGCCCATGCTCCAGTTGTGGCCGTCCTCGCTTACTTCGGCATCCACATAAAAATTATCAAGCAACACAAACTGGTTAGCCAAAGCATGTTGGTTAGGGGTAATGTTTTTGCCGAAAATACAAAGCGAAGTATCGCCGTTGCCTTTGGTCATATCACCTAAAACCTGGTCGTACGTGCGGTTTTCTTTGATAATGTAAAATACATATTTGATTGGCGATTTATCGCCCAGACGGTGCGGGATAGGATTACCTTCTTCGCCTTTGGCGTTTATAATACCTTTTTGGGTAAACGGCGTGTTGGCATAAACCTGTTTGGTATAAATCTTCATTTGTTCGGGCTTAGGCGCATCAATAAATGATACCGTGCCGATAAATAAACCGCCAATATATTCTACTTTGCTTTTACCAATCTGGCCTACATGTTCGCCCACATTATTTTCTTTTTGAAAAGGCTGCGGGCCGCCCGGGTTAGCTTTTGAGGTAAGGCCTTTACCATTGGCTACGATAATTTTATTACCCAGTACTTTTACGTTGGTTGGGTACCAGCCAACCGGTATAAAACCAATGCTTTTGCTGTTACCGGGGGTGGTTACATCAAATACTGCCAGACAGTTGTTGTCGGCATTAGCAATGTAAAGCGTCTTTTCATCCGCCGATAGTGCCAGGCCGTTGGTGGTCGAGCCTGCCAGTTTGGTCGGGTATAAGGCAGTCGAAATAGTCTCGACCACTTTGCCGGTAGCAGTTTGGATAACCGACACTGTGTTGTCATTCGCGTTAGCTACAAACAGGTAAGTTGCTTTTTTATTCAGCAGCAATTCGTTAGGGTGATCGCCGGTTGGTATAACGGCGGTAACTTTGCCTGCGGCGATATCATAGCGCGCAACTGCCGCTTTTTCCCATAAAGAAATATATAAACTTTTCTCGTCGGCCGATAGTAAACAGCTGTAAGCGTTGCCCGGTATGTGCACCTTTTTGGTGATGCTGTAATTTGCAGGGTTAATGATGTATAGGGTGCTGTCTTCCTTGGTTACCGCGTATAAGTTGGTATTGGTTTTATCAACAGCCAAACCGGTAGGGCAAATAGGTTTTTTTGCCGTCGGTTTACCTAACCGTATAGTATCTGCTTCGCCAAGACCATTAGCGGTAATATGAAAGTCGAAAATCATGGCATCATACCCGCCGGCAACGTAAAGGTGGCGCTCGTCATGGCTAAATGACAAGCCATACCATGATTTTTTAAGCTCACGGGTATCCAGCAGTTTTTCGCTGCGCGGATCAATTAGCTGTACAGATTGTGTGCTTTGCCCGTTGTTACTCACCGCCATGAATTTGCCGCTGGCGCTTATTTGAAGGTTGAGCGGCAAATCGCCCACTTCTAACTGCCGCCCCGCGGGACTAAGTTTCCATCCGTTGGGCAACAAGGTTTGTCCGGGAATTTTGGTTTTGCCCGGAGTTTGTGCTTGTGTACACAAGCCAAGCGTTAGCAAAGCCGCTGTACCCAGCATCCTGCCTGAAGAAATAGATTTAAAGTATAATGACTTCATTTTAGAGGGTGTTGATCTGGTTATTAAAGAATTTATTGCGCCATAAAAATCCGAAAGAAATTTTGTATAAATTCTGAAGTTTTTGATAGTTAATAATTAGATAATGAATGCTTAACAAAAATAGAAAGAGATATTGGTATATATATGAAAGGGTTGTATCAATCAAGTTACTTTATACAAAGAGCGTTTTGTTGCACAGACTTTTATATTTGATTGAAAATTAATCACCTCAAACTTAACTCAATTAATGAAACCCACTTTTATCAAACAGACATGCCGGTTGTTGTGTGCCGCAACCACATTGCTGTTAAGCAGTAACATGCCCACTTTTGCGCAAACCGTTAGCGACGCTGATGCTCATGAAATAGTTGCCAAGCTTGGCGACAGACTGGTGGACGTATACCCGTTTCCTGAAATTAGCGCTAAATACAAGGCAGACCTGCTTAAAAATGAGGCAGCAGGCCACTACCATAATTTAAGTGAAAGTGAGCTCGCAGCAAAACTAACAGCAGATATGCGCGCTACTCACAAAGATGTACACCTGCGCGTTAGCCGAAATGAAGAAAGCTATAAAAGTATGACCGAACCTCGCAGCCGTAGAGGCGGCGCCAGAACATCGGAAGACAATTCAAACGAAAGAGCAAATTACGGCTTTAAACGTGTCGAGGTAGACGGCATTACCTCAACCGCTTATGTTGAAATACCAGGCCCGTTCCTGGCTTCGCAAGAGGCGCTTGATATGGCTGCTGCTAGTATGAACATGTGTGCTTACAGTAAATATG
Organism: Mucilaginibacter ximonensis; assembly: GCF_042686265.1. Taxonomy (NCBI): domain Bacteria; kingdom Pseudomonadati; phylum Bacteroidota; class Sphingobacteriia; order Sphingobacteriales; family Sphingobacteriaceae; genus Mucilaginibacter; species Mucilaginibacter ximonensis. The sequence goes on along the minus strand of NZ_JBHUPD010000001.1, from coordinate 1,174,361 downwards.
TTATTCTGGATGTTAGACACAACCCAGGCGGTACCGGACAAATGGGCCGTTTTTTGGCGTCGTATTTTTATCCTACCGGTCGCGAGCAGTTTTATTTGAACGGGTTTTATAAAGACCGTCAACGCGACGAACAGGAGTGGACCTACTCATACGTACCCGGCAGGCATATGCCCGACGCTAAAGTTTACATTCTGACGGGCCGTGGCACGGGTTCGGCATCAGAAGGATTTGCCTATGCCATGCAACAGCTTAAGCGCGCCACTATCGTGGGCGATACCAGCGCGGGTGCCGGTATTGCAGGAGGTAATGTGGCGCTAAAAAATAACCTGGTTGCCTTTGTACCGGTTAAAATGGTGGTTGGCCCGCATGATAATCATGGCTGGGAGGGTATAGGCGTAATACCTGATGTAGAAACGGGTAAAGAAGACGCTCTTGCTGCAACTCATAATTTGATATTGCAGGACATTCTTAAAAACTCGACTGATACGGTGCAGAAAGCGGCCGCGCAATGGGTTTTGGACGACGCAGGCATAGCTGCAAATGCTTCCGTTAATATGAAAGCTAAATACGGCGAACTAATTGGTAAATATAATAGTAACCTAACCATTACTTATGTTAAGGGCGAATTATTATGGAACCGTGTTGAGCCGGGTAAACCTATAGAAAGCTACCCGCTAAAAGAAGTTAAGCCGGATGTGTTGGTTGTTACCGGTTTAAATGCCAACATTGGGCCTAACGTTTCGCGCGTGTATATTAACCGCGATGCAAAGGGCAAAGTGGAAAGCCTGACCCGTAAAACGCTTGGTGGCAATGGCCGGATATCAACTACGGCAATGCCTATTAAAAAGATTTAAAAACAATACTTACAAACTAAAGCTGCAAAAAACTGGGCCCTTTATTATATTATTGTATGGTTTACAGATATTATCAGATGGTGCAGCTGTAAATAATAAGTAACAATATTATACGATTTAGTTGGTGTTTGAACTTAATGTTTGGGAAACGCATAATAGTTAAATCAATTTGGCCTATATTTTGTTTAAGAAAGGTAATTAGTTAATAAACACCCTTTTATTATGAAAACTAAAATTATATTGCCCCTGCTATTTGTGGCAGCTGCCCTTACGCAAAGTTGCGTAAGCAATAAAAAGTATGCCGAGCTGCAAAGTAACTATAATGCCTTACAGACTAAACAAACAGAATTAAAACAAAGCTATGACCTTACCCAGCGTGAGCTTGAAGGTTCGCGTTCAAGAGTTAAAAGCTTGGAAGAGCAAATTGAATCAGAAAAAGCAAACCGGGCTGCGTTACAAGACGCGCTTAACAAATGTTTAGCTGGTAACAACCAGGGTAACGTAAACATCGCAAAATTGGCAGACCAAATCAACGCTTCTGACAGATACATCAAAGAACTGATTGCTGCAAAAAGTAAAAGCGACTCGTTAAATATGGTGTTAACCAACAATTTAACGCGTTCATTAAGCCAGGCCGAGATGAAAGATGTAGATGTGCAGGTGCTGAAAGGTGTTGTTTATATTTCATTATCTGATAAAATGTTATACAAATCTGGTAGCTATGAGATATCAGACCAAGCCGGCGAAACATTGAGCAAGATTTCAAAGATTATCAAAGACTACTCAGACTATGATGTATTGATTGAAGGTAACACCGATAACGTACCTATCAAACAAACCAACATTCGTAACAACTGGGATTTAAGTGCTTTGCGCGCATCGTCGGTAGTTCAGTCACTGCAAAATACCTATGGGGTAGATCCGAAGCGTTTGACCGCCGGCGGCCGTGGCGAGTACAACCCGGTTGCAGATAACAGCACAGAAGACGGCAGATCTAAAAACCGTCGTACACAGATCATCATCACACCAAAATTGGATCAGTTTATGGATTTAATTGGTAAACCGGTTCAAAAATAAAGTCGTAATAATTTTATTACGAAATGCCCTTGTGTAAATCGCAAGGGCATTTTTTGCTTAAAAGCAGTGTTTATTTTCTATCTTGGCCCTACCAACCAATATAGCTAATGAACCCGATTTTATCTGTTAAACCTGTTTCGCTAAAAACTGTAGCTTGCCTCTTTCTTACGGTAAGCGCTTTATTTACAACGACTGTTAGAGCCCAAACTGTTGAAGGTTTAAAATGCGAATACCTTATTAATCCCCTTGGTATTGATGCCCCACATCCCCGTTTTACGTGGATGATGAATGATCCGCGTCACGGCGCCGCGCAAACTGCTTATCAGATTGTGGTTGGTACAGATTCGGCAGCGGTAGCCGGCGGCAATGGCGAAGCCTGGAAATCTGAGCAAGTAACATCGGCCGATAACCTGGTAAGTTATAACGGGCAGGCATTGAAACCTTACACGAAATACTTTTGGCGCGTGTCGGTTTGGGATGAAAAAGGTAAAGCGATTGTATCGCCGATAACCAGTTTTGAGACCGGGCTTATGGAGAAAAGTAACTGGAAAGGTACCTGGATAAGCGATGGCAGGGGTCCTGAGGTAAAACCAGCACCCTATTTCAGAAACGTATTTGATTTGGGTAAAAAGATTAGGTCAGCGCGGGCTTATATTGCGGTGGCCGGTTTGTACGAGTTATATATCAACGGTCAAAAAATAGGTAACCATCGTCTTGACCCTATGTATACCCGTTTTGACCGCCGTACGCTTTATGTTACTTACGATGTTACTCCGCAGCTGCAGCAAGGAAAAAATGCGATTGGCGTGCTTTTGGGCAATGGCTGGTATAATATGCAAAGTACCGCGGTGTGGGATTTTCATAAAGCTCCCTGGCGCAATCGCCCCGCGTTTTGCTTGGATCTGAGGATAACTTATGAGGATGGCACTGTAGAAACCATTACTTCTGACAGGAACTGGAAATCATCATCAAGCCCTATCATATTTAACAGCATTTATACTGCCGAACATTATGATGCGCGACTGGAGCAACCGGGCTGGAGTACTGTTGATTTTAAAGAGGGCCGCAACTGGCATGGTACCATTATCCGCCCGGCGCCTTCGGCCAACATCGTTTCGCAGGCTATGCAGCCTATAAGGGCTATTGAAATCATACCTGCGGTGGATATGAAAAAGTTCGATGACCATACCTATTTGTTCAATATCGGCCGCAACATTGCCGGTGTAAGCAAGATTACAGTTAGCGGTGAGTCCGGTACCATAATTCGCTTAAAACATGCCGAGAAGCTGGGTAAAGACGGGCACGCCGATCAATCAAATATAGATGTGCACTATCGCCCTACAGACGATACCGATCCATTTCAGACGGATATTTTCATTTTGAGCGGAAAAGGTGAAGAGACTTTTATGCCGCGTTTCAACTACAAAGGGTTTCAATATGTCGAGGTAACCAGCGATAAGCCGATTACTTTGAAAAAGGAAAGCCTGACCGCTTATTTTATGCATAGCGATGTGACGCCGGTAGGCACCATCAACTCGTCAAACACTACACTCAACAAGATTTGGGCAGCTACTAATGTTTCTTACCTTTCTAACTTTTTTGGTTATCCGACTGATTGCCCCCAGCGCGAAAAGAACGGTTGGACCGGCGATGCGCACATAGCCAGCGAAACCGGTTTGTACGGCTTTGACGGCATAACCGTTTATGAAAAGTGGATGGCCGATCATCGCGATGAACAGCAGCCTAACGGTGTCTTGTCCTCCATCATCCCGTCGAACGGCTGGGGATATGAATGGGGTAACGGCCCCGATTGGACAAGTACCGTAGCTATCATCCCCTGGAACCTGTACCAGTTTTACGGCGATAGCAAGACGCTAAACGACAATTACGACGCAATAAAACGTTACGTAAACCATATCGACGAGCTTTACCCAACCGGCCTTACTACCTGGGGCCTGGGCGATTGGGTGCCTGTAAAATCAAAATCGCCGGTTGAGTTTGTATCAAGCATTTATTATTATACGGATGCTAATATCCTGGCCAAAGCTGCAAAAATGTTTGGCCGCACCGATGATGAGGCTAAATACAGCGCCATCGCCGCAAAAATTAAAAACGCAATCAATGCCAAATATTTAAATACAACTACAGGCATTTATGACCAGGGCTACCAAACTGAGTTAAGTATGCCACTTTACTGGGGCGTTTGCCCTGACGAGTTGAAAGCTAAAGTTGCCGCCAATCTAGCTGAACGCGTTAAGCAAGATAACAATCATCTGGATGCCGGCATACTTGGCGCTAAAGCTATTTTGGGCGCATTGAGCGATAATGGTTATGCTGAGGTGGCCTATGCTATTGCTTCGCAGGAAACTTACCCGTCATGGGGCTGGTGGATCAAAAATGGCGCCACCTCCCTTTATGAAAACTGGGACGTATTTGCCAAAAGCGATTTATCGTTAAATCATATCATGTTTGGCGAAATAGGAGCGTGGTATTACAAAGGTATTGGTGGTATCGGGATTGATCCAAACCGTCCGGGCTTTAAAAATGTATTGCTGACGCCGGCTTTTATTTCAACTTTGGAGCATTTTGAAGCCGAGCATATCGGGCCTTATGGCAAAATCATATCCAACTGGAAACGCAAAGGTAAAACAGTTCAATATCATGTAGTTATTCCGGCTAACTCAACCGCCACTATAGTATTCCCGGCAGGTAAAAATGTAGTACTTGATGGTAAGTCTGTTGACGCTAATGGATTGCAGATTGTGTCCGGTAGCTATGATTTTATAGTAAAATAACAAAGAGACCCCGCCAATCGGCGGGGTCTCTTTGTTATACCAGGGGTGTTGCTGAGCTTGTTACATTAAGTGCCGCAATTAACCGTGCTTTTTCTTTTTATTCATTCTGGCCTTTTCGCTGGCGCTTAAATTGTAGTTTTTATTGTTAGATGCTTTCTTTTCATGGAAAGCTGCACCGGCTTCGGGTTCTGGTTTCTTTTCAGCTTTAGGTTCTGTTCTTGACTTTGGCGCGTTTACAATGACAAGGTCTTCAGGCAGGGCAGAAACTTCCATTTTGTTCCCTGTTGCGTATTCTATCTCTTTTACCAGGCTTAACTCCATATCGGTAGCAAAAGTTAAGGCTATGGTTTCGTCGCTGCCTGTAGTGTTTGTTACGTGTTTAATGTAAGTTTCAGTATCCTGTGGTATGTCAAAATGAATCAGGAACGGAATGCCGCCTAAATCAATATCATCATTGTTTTCTGTAACTACAATCATTATGCGGGCTTCCGCGTTTGCCCTAAATTCTTCGGCAGATTGATAGCCATTCATATCAAAGAATAGCGGTTTTAAACAACCAACAGCATCGTAAAACCGGCGATGCAAACTGCGGTATATCGTTTCGGCAGATGCTTTGTTATTGATAAATACCGCTGCCTTGGTAAATACTTCTTCATCCTGTAAAAACAAGTTCAACAGGTTTTGCTTGGTTAAAAAGTTAGGTACTTTATACAGCAACTGATGATAGGTTACAAGTTCGGTTTCTTGAAGTTCATCTACCTCAATAACAGCCGGGTTATTCAGGAATGGTTCAATTAAACTTTCTAATTTACTGTGTAGCACATCCGTAAATATCAGTCGTTGGGCTTTGGTTATGCTGTTAGCCAGTTCGGTCATTGGCAGTTGCATGCCTTTCTTTATTATCCTGTCGGCATCATCTATAATGAAAACCTCTATTTTATTAAGATTAAGCCCTAGTTTCAGGTAAATGGCACGGGCGCGGTCGGGCGTAGCAACAACAATGTCGGCTCCGTCGGCTAAGGCATCCATCTGCGCTTCAAGCCCTGGTGCAACATAAAGCCCGGTTATTGAAATGGATTTGTTTTTATTGAATTTATCAAATTGCTCAATGGTAGCTAAAACGTCCTCCTTTTCTGGTACCAGGATAAGTACTTTTGGTACGCCTTCGGGGGCATAGTTGAAGCGGTTTAAAGCAGCGAGTACATAAGTAGTGGTTTTGCCCGAGCCCTTCGGAGCTATAGCTATTACATCCTGGCCGCCAATAATACGGTTCAAGGTTTTGTGCTGGATTTCTTTAGGGGCCGTATAGCCTATGTCCGTAAGGGACCTCAATAATTGTTTACTCAGTTTTATTTTTTCAAACCCTGCCATTTATGTTTTTATTGTCGGGCAAAATTACCTTTATAATTTAATAAACCCTTATTTAGGTTAATTTGCTTAACGGTTTATTCCAGATAGGAACAATTGACTGTAAATTGACAGCTTATTTACGTTGCGGTTAAAGATTAATTATTACTTTAGTCGCTGATAATCAGACATGGACCCCCTTTTTAACCGAGACCTTTGCGGTATGCCAGCCAAACTCAAGGGTGTATTCGTCTTATTGCTTTTACTATTCTTTTCCAATTATCAATTTGCATATGCAAATACAATACCTGTAGAACAAGGCACCCTACACCCATTCGATTCACTTGTAAATATAAAACCAGGGGAACGTGTTTCTACAGCTACCAATATTTATAAAAAAAAGTTCAGGCATGTACCAGAAGCTTTAGCTATGGGTTACCTTGATCAACTGACATCATTAGCCAGGCAGCTTGATGATAAGGCCCTGGAGTGTATTGTGTTTGATTTAAAAGCCGATTATTACGCTGTTAATCTCCGATTCAATAAAAAAACTATAGCCTATTATCGCCGCGCCATTGAATTTGCAACAGAGAACAAACTCCCGCTGTATGTTGCTATATGCCTTCACCATGAAGGTATGTTTTATTTCAATTTTAAGCATAACACGAGGGCCTGCCTTAATATTTTAAAAGCACAGGAGGTATTTAAGTCGATAGGTTTTGATAAGGTGCCTGATATGAGTACTTATTACAGCCAGGTGGCTGACTTTTATTATCATTTAGGCGATTATAATAATGCCGAGATACAGTTGCAAAATGCTTTAAAATACCCTATAAGCAACCCGCGCGAAAAGATAACGATGATTAACACACTTGGCCTGATCAGGCGAAATAACGGGCAATATCAGCAGGCTTTGCCTTATTTTAATAAGGCGCTGGATTTGGCTAAAAAAAGTAAAGATACAGTTTGGGTTGGGATTGCTACCGGTAACATTGGCTCGGTTTATTTAAGTTTGGGTGATTATGAAAAAGCGCTGCCTGCCATTACAACAGATTATACGCAGTCGCTTAAGTACGGCGAAAAAAATAACGCAGCTATTGCTTTGCTAAGGCTGGTAAAGATCAACCTTCAGAAAAATGCCCTGGTGCCAAGCTTAAAATTATTGGATACTGCCGAGTCGCTGATCAAATACAGCGCGGTATCAGTACTAAACATTAAAACGGATATCTATGATCTGCGGGCCCAGTGTTATGATAAAATGGGCAACCCTGCCAAAGCGCTTACTTTTCGTAAAATTTATGAGTTAACCAAAGATAGCCTGGCTGCCCAAAATAACATAGCTGCAGTTGATTTGGTAAAAATGGAGTATGCTATTGGTAAGCAGAGGGCTGAAGATAGCCGGCTTAAAGCACAGGCCCGGGAGCGTGATGCCGCATTTATCATTCTTTTCTTATTGATCATTATACTGATATTGTTTTATAGCAGGCAAGCTTTGAAAGCCCGGAAAGATAAAGAACTGCTAAGCGCAGAAAAACGCAGGGTGGACGAGGAACTGAAGTATACTGCCATGAAGCTGCAAACTTATACCGAACATATACGCAAAAACAATAAACTGATTGACAGTTTCAAGGAGCAGATAGATCAGCTCAAAAATAAAAATGTGGATAGTTCAGTAGTTGAACATCTGGAAGAGCTTATGCAGGCTCATATCATGACCGATTCTAATTGGCTCGAGTTTAAAAAAATATTCATGAAGGTATATCCTGACTTTTTGTTTAACCTGAAAAAGAGTTTTCTCAACCTGTCTGAGACAGACATTCGCTTACTCACTTTAATCAAGCTGCAATCGTCAAAGAAGGAGATGGCAAGTATGTTGGGCATTACACCTGACGGTATAAAAAAAGCCAGGCAGCGTCTACGCAAAAAAATGCACTTAGCTGAGGGCATTAGTATTGACGATGTGATTGCGCGACTGTGAAGCTTAGATTTGCTTTTTGTCCACTCTTTTTACCTGTTTTGTCCCCTTTTTGTATACCCTCAAAAATTGCGTTCGGCTATTGTCTATAGTTAACTTAGTTCAACTATTAATTAACCCGGTATGCTTTCGCCCAAACGTATTAAGGTTAATTAGTTAACCTAACCAAATCTTACCATGGACACAACCAGAGAAAGAAGAAGATGCACTAAGTGCAGTAAGGGCGAATTGGATACCCGGGTTCCAAGAGGTTTTATAGTGAAGACCTTTTTATTTTGGTTACCTATCAAAAGATATAGATGCAACCTTTGTTGGCATACTACCTATATATATGGTTCGGTATGGAAAAAAAAAAGTAAAAAAGATTTGTTTGAACAACTGGTATAGTTGTTGCATTGTATCTTGTGAACTTAATGTTATGATACCATGAAAACACAGGATTTTAAAAACGGCAACGGACAGGGATCATCAACTGCCGACCGGGGTTTTACAGACCAGAATGAGCGGATGAAAGAAAGGGGTATTAGCAATGCCGGTGGGCAGCGCTCATTTCAAACGTCAAGTAAAGACAGCGCACATAAGCAACAAAAAAGAAAACCATTATTATAAAAAATGGATAAGCCTCCGATACAATCGGGGGCTTTTTTATGTAGGTGTTTCTGGGTTTAATAGCTACTTTTGTAGCGATATGAAAAAAGTTCTCATCCTGTGCCTGGTAATCCTTACCGCTTGTAACTCAAAACCCAAAACTCCTTTTCAGGTATTAAAATCTACCAAAATAAAAGATGGTGTAAAGCTGGATGTACAGGTAAACGACCGTATCAGTAAACGTGAAATGGTTGACATCGCTTCTTATATCAAAAGCGACAGCACACAATACAACAATTTGCAGATAGACTTTATCTTGCCGGGCAATAGTTATGCTAATAAAGCCGGAGTAACCGTTTATGCAACCGCTGCTTATCACGATAAAAACGTGGTATCGCCGGCAGATACCGTTGCAGATAAAAACAAAAATTTTTTAAGTTTTGAGTTTGTAGGCTTTACGCCCGAAAAAGCTAAACAACTGCTGTCCCTTGATCCCAAAGAACTAAACGGCAAACAAATAGTAGGTAAGTTTATTGATGATGCTACCAAAACTATCAGCTTTATTGCTGAAGACAAGCACGAAGACAATCAATTGTATATTTTAGAGCTTGACAGCGCGGGTACTGTCGTGTCGGCCATTGCACCAATGGAGGTTACAGTTAAAGGCGTGCGCAAAATGGTGGTTAGCCAGCAAGGCGACTACATGACATTGAAAGACAGCATCCTGACTATGTACAGCAGCACAGACTACGATAAGCCGTATCGCAGCATTAAACAAAGCCGCTAATTATTATTTAGACGAAGATGGTTTTACAGGCGCAGGCTTGTTTTGTGCAAATCGCTTACCGATAATTGATAACTGGTCGTCAGTTAGTTTTGAGGTTGACTTTAGCAGTTTCAGAAAATAAGCTACTTCACTCTCCTCAGCCGGGCAGCCTATACTTTCGCCGGGAGTATCCAATGACGCGCCCGCCTGCCTGATCTGGCTATCGGCCAGCATCTTTCCTTTTGCATCCAGTATTAGCCAAAAGGCAAGCCGCTTTTTTCGCCTTTAAAAGCTTTAAGCTGATCTAATGATCCCGGATTTTCCAGATTTGCCTTTGCCGGTTGCTCCAAGACATCTAAATGTGCGATTACGTAGTTGTCATCAAAGAATTTTTTGCAACTTGGGTCTTCCAGGCTGGCGTCCATTTTTTTGCACCAGCCGCACCATGAGGCATGAAACATCAATAACACCTTTTTATTTTCTTTTTTGGCCTGGGCATAGGCTTGTTTCAATACAACGTCTGTAGCAGGAGGTGGAGTATCCTGCGCGAAAGTTGATAGCGAGAAAGCCAGAATTAGGGTTGCGAGTGATAAGAGGTGCTTTTTCATGGTGTTATATTTTATGCGCTGTACAAGTTAACAGAATAAAGGCTTATTTCAAAACCAGTTGAGCTGTATTACGGCTTACCTGTTCCAGTAAAACGGTTTTATCGCTGGTTAGCTCTTTAATAGTCCCCGCAGAATAATGTCTTACGGTAACCAGGCTCAGGTCGCTATTGTACTTGGTTTTATAGTTTTCGTGTAGTTCGCTTAGCAATCCGCCAAAGTATTCTTCTTTATAATCAAAGCAAACGCTAAAGCTCAGCGCTGAGGTTTGCATAACGTTTACTTTTACGTGGTGCTCGGCAAACTTCCTGAAGATATCACTTAAATGATCTTCGGTAACAAACGAATAATCTTTTGGCGCAATAGACAGCAATACCTGTTTTTGTTTAACAATGATAACCGGCTTTTTAAATACGTTAGCAGCGTTTTCTTTGATGATCGTTCCGGCAGCATCCGGATCATTAAATGATTTTACAAACAAGGGTATATTAGCGTTTTGCAGCGGTTTAATGGTTTTAGGGTGGATAACCGAAGCGCCGTAATAAGTCATCTCAATAGCTTCAGTATAACTTAATTCATCAAACTTAACCGTGTCTTTAAACAGTTTCGGATCGGCATTCAATATACCCGGCACATCTTTCCAGGTAGTAACCGAATCTGCGCCGAGGCTTGCGGCAAATATTGAAGCGGTATAATCAGAACCTTCACGACCCAGCGTAGTGGTAAAATTCTCAGACGTACCGCCCAAAAATCCCTGGGTAACTACAAAACTACGCTCAAGCTGAGCGGGAATGCTGCCCTTAATGCTATCGCGGGTTTTGGCCCATTGCACACGCCCCTCGCGGTAATTGTTGTCTGTATGAATATAACCACGCACGTCAAGCCATAGACTTTTTAAGCCGGCTTTATTCAGGTAGGCTGCAACAATACGGGTCGAAACCAATTCGCCTACAGATACGATCTGGTCATAAGTAAAACCAAAATCATCGTGGGGTTCATCCTCTATCATCCAATCAATCTCTACAAAAGTATTGGCCACATCGTCAAAAACCGGGTCGCCGTTTTCAAACAAGCTACCCATAATTTCGTAATGGTAGCGTTTTATGCCTTCATAAATGTCATGCATATCATCGGCCTGGTTTATGTATGCTTTGGTTAGCGCCTCTAAAGCATTGGTAGTTTTACCCATAGCCGAAACAACAATAAGCAATTGCTCATTTTTATATTTTTCGACTACGTTGGCCAGATTAATAATACCTTCTGCATCCTTAACCGATGCCCCTCCAAATTTAAAAACAAGCATTTATTTAAGATATTGAGTAATAACCGTATTAGGTTTTAACAAAGATTTGATTTTGGCGTAAGGGATAAACAGATCTGTTTGCCCGGCAGCATACGGTTTAATTTCGTACTGATTATAAAGGAATTTGATACCCAGTGGCGTAATCAAAAAGTTTTCGTTCAGCGCGAACTTATTGTCCTTGAAAAAATAGTCGTTAGCCAGCGATTGCGTAGGCGTAAGCTTTTCCTGTTTTCTGAAGATAGTATCGGCAATGGTAGTTAGTTGTTGTTTGTAGCCATCTGTAAATATATCGCCTAACTTTATATCTTTATTTGCCTTGGTGTTCCAGTTGATAAATGTAGTTATACTGCCACCATGGGCGCCACCCTCGTAATTGTAACCGCTTAGTTCTATGGTGGTCAGGCTTGAGTCTTGTCTTACTATTTTTACCGTTAGGTCAAGCGTGTAAAACATGTTTCTGGTAAATTGTTTTGCTTTATCGCTTTCGTACTGCTTTACAAAACTCATGATATATTTGGCAAGATTAGTATCAGGTTTTCTGTCAGGATTGTTATAACCAAAAAGCCCGATTATCCTTTTGTTGACTGTATCATTTAAAACAGGCTGATTTTTAAATAGCGGATATTTTACCTGTGCCACTGTACAGCCAGTGTCGGGCTTGTTACCGCAATCGGCAGCCCGTTGTTTTACGGTTTTATAGATGTAGGCCAATGTATCTGTATTGATATCAGGCTTAGTGGTGTTTTTTTCGCCCCAGTTGCAACTGCTTAACGTTGCAAAAAGACCTATGGTTAAAAGATGCCAGGTTTTCATATATGTATCAATAAGTTAGTAACTGTTCTTTCGATAATGATGCGTTTAGCCAGCCCGCATCAAGCGCCGCGTTATATCTGGCATAGAAATTAAGCGCAGGCTCGTTCCAGTCGAGCACCTGCCAAACCATACCCGCAAAGCCCATTTCTTTGGCTTCAAGTATCAGTTGGTCAAACAACAGCTTACCTATACCGCGGCCGCGCATTGGTGCGGTCACTATAAAATCTTCAAGGTACATGCGGCAGCCTTTCCAGGTTGAAAAACGTATGTAATACAACGCAAAGCCGACGATCAATCCATCAACCTCCGCTACATAAGCTTTCCACACCGGGCGTTCACCAAAACCTGCGTCTTCAAACTCTTCGATCGTAACCGTTACTTCTTGGGGCGCCCGCTCGTACAAAGCCAGTTCATTTACCAGTTCAAGCAGGCGAACACAATCTTGTTTTTCAGCTATTCTTAAATGTATATTGTTGGTCATTGAGTCATTAGTCATTTGCTTCGCGTCATTGGTGATCGGGACGTTTTTAATCCAAAATCGAACATCCGAAATCCGAGATCTAGTTATTTTTCCAGTGCTTAATCACACGCTCGCCAAAAATAGTGCTTCCAACGCGAATCATGGTGCTGCCTTGTTCTATAGCTATCTCGTAGTCTGACGACATACCCATTGATATTACATTAAAGCTATCCTCTTTTCTGAAAAAGCTTACTTTAACGCCATCAAAGAAAACTTTAAGTTCGTGGAACTCATCCTTCAATTGTTTTTCCTTGTCGGTATTGGTGGCTATGCCCATCAACCCGCGAATGCGAACATTTTTTAACCGGGCGAATTCTTCGGATCTTAAAAGTTCGATAGCTTCGTCAAAACCCAGCCCGAATTTGGTATCCTCATCTGCAATATAAATCTGTAACAGGCAATCAATCACCCGGTTGTTTTTCAGCGCATGTTTGTCGATCTCCTGAAGTAATTTCAGGCTGTCAACCGACTGTATCATGGTAATAAACGGCGCCAGGTATTTAACTTTATTAGTTTGCAGATGGCCTATCTGGTGCCACTGAATATCTTTAGGCAGTTTTTCGTGTTTTTCAACCATCTCTTGTACCTGGTTTTCACCAAACAATCGCTGACCCGCGTCATACGCCTCCTGAATATCTTCGACTGATTTTGTTTTAGATACCGCAATAAGCGATACTTTTTTGGGTACAGTCTGCGTTTTTAAACGTTTGATATTATCTGCAATGCTCATTAATCCGTAATTTTGTCAATCAAACCGCTAAATTAAAGAATGCGTAAACATATTCTCTTGTTTTTTTCAGCTTTGGTTTTATTGTGTGCCTGCAATGACGATAAGGATGCAAAAGGTGTCCTTGCGCGGCGGGATATGATAAGCCTGCTGGTTGATATTCACCTGGTGGACGGCGCCTTGTCAAACCAATCAAACAGCGACAGCTTATACAGAAGCACCGGCCATTATGTATATGTTTTTAAACAGCATCATACAGACTCTACTCAATTCAGAAAAAGTGTGCTTTATTATAGTAGGCACCCTGATGATTTCATGAAGATGTATGACGATATAATTAAAATACTGCAAGCTAAATCTGACTCAATGAATGCTATCATGGCGAAAGAAAACGAGGTTAAAAGAAAGCGTGCCGAAGCCGAGCAGTTAAAACTGGAAAAAACCAGAAAAGATTCATTAACAAAAAAAGGAATTAAACCTAATTCTGTCATTGTGCCTGGTGTCCGGTTGCATAGCTTCAAAAAGCGACTACAATAATGATCTTCCCCGAAAATAGTATTGATAAATTAGGATTTACTGAGGTAAAAGAATTAATAAAAGCACATTGCCTCAGTGTGATGGGCCAGCAAATGGTTGATCGTATTCAGGTAATGAGCAACTTTGAGCAGATCAGCAAATTTTTAAGCCAGGCTCATGAATTTAAAAATATCCTGCAAAATGACGCCGCGCTGCCCATTACCCATTTTTATGATATTAAAGTACTAGCCAACAAGGCCAGGCTTGAAGGGGCGTTTTTAACTGAAGAAGAATTTTTTCAGATCTACGCCTCGCTTACTACAGTGTTCGCTGTCATTGGATATTTCAATGAGCGCGAGGGGCAATATCCCAACCTGGAGGCGTTGTTTGAGCACTTGCCGATTGAGAAAGCCATCATCCGCAAAATTGAACAGGTGATTGACACCAAGGGCAAGATAAAACCCAACGCCTCGCGCGAACTGGCTGAAATAACTGCCGGTATAGCCAAGGCCGAACAGGAGGCCCGCCGCAAAATTGACCAGGTGTTTAAAAATGCTACCGCGAATGGTTGGACAGCAGATGGTTCGCTAACTGTGCGCGACGGTAGATTGTGTATCCCCCTGCTTGCCGAAAACAAGCGTAAACTTAAGGGTTTTATTCATGACGAATCTGCATCGGGCCAAACGGTTTATATGGAACCTGAAGAGGTTTTTGCTCTAAACAACCGGGTGCGCGATCTGGAGTTTGACCGGCGGCGCGAGATTATTAAGATATTAACCATTCTGACAGATGAATTAAGGCCCTATGTGCCACTTTTGCTTTCTTATCATGGTTTGCTCACCAAACTTGATTTTGTGCGTGCCAAAGCGCTGTTTGCCATTGATATTGAGGCCGAAATGCCTAAGGTGGTCAATGAGGCTAAACTAAGGCTGATGAATGCGCGGCATCCGCTGTTGTTTCTGAACTTTAAAAAGGAGCACAAAACCGTGGTGCCGCTTAACGTGCAGATAGACGAACAAACCCGCATTGTAGTGGTTTCTGGGCCCAATGCCGGTGGTAAGTCGGTTTGTATGAAAACCGTTGGGTTACTGCAGCTGATGGTACAGGCCGGTTTGCTCATTCCCGCTAGTGAAGATAGCGTGGCAGGTATTTTCAAACAGCTTTTTGTCGATATCGGCGATGACCAATCTATAGAAAGCGACTTGAGTACTTACAGTGCGCATCTCTCCAAAATGAAAAAGTTTGTAGAAAACGCTAACGGCAAGTCGCTTATATTGATAGACGAATTTGGTACCGGTACCGATCCGCAGTTTGGCGGACCGATTGCCGAAGCCGTTCTGGAATCGCTCAATTACAAAAAGGTTAAGGGCATGGTAACCACGCACTACTCAAACCTTAAAATATTTGCAGGCAACACCGAGGGGATTGAAAACGCCTCGATGTTGTTTAATAATGTTGAAATGCAGCCGCTGTATATTCTTGAAGTTGGAAAGCCCGGTAGTTCTTACGCTTTTGAGATTGCGCAGAAAATAGGCCTGCCGAAACAGGTGCTTGACCTGGCGAAGAACAAGATCAGTGCAGGACAAAAAAATGTCGATACTTTGCTGGTAGGACTTGAACGAGAAAAGAAAGAAATTCTGGATACCCGCGTAAAATTGGACAAACAACAGCGCCGCGTTGATACTTTACTTGCTGAGAATGAAAAACTGAAAAGTTATCTCGAAGAAAATAAGAAAGTACTGATTCGCGAAGCAAAAGAGGAAGCCAGGAATATAATTGTTAATGCCAACCGGCTGATTGAGAATACCATAGCCGAGATAAAAAGCAGTAATGCCGATAAAGAAAAGACCCGGGACCTGCGCGAAAATCTCAATAAGGAACTGCAGAAAAATACTATCAGGCCGGAAGCTCCTAAAAAGCAGGCCGTAGATGAAGAACTAAAAGCTGGCGACTGGGTAAAGCTAACCGACTCAGAGACTACCGGCCAGGTAATTGAAATAGTAAAAGATAGCGTGGTTATTGCCATCGGCGACCTGCGTACCGTTGCTAAACGCAAGCGCGTTCAGAAGGTATCCAAATCATCAGTACCCAAAGAGGTGCGGCGCAATTTTGCGGCTAATACCGGCGACATTGCCAGCTTTAGTCCGGAAATTGATGTGCGGGGAATGCGTACCGAGGACGCTCTTGCAGCTATTGAACGGTTGTTTGATCGCGCGGTGATGATGGGCTACGGCAGCCTGAAAATTCTCCATGGCAAAGGCGACGGTATCCTGCGAAAAATGATCCGCCAATACCTCAAAAAATACGACCAGGTTGATAGGATGGAGGATGAACATGCTGATAGGGGTGGTGATGGGATTACGTATGTTTATTTGCGGTAAAGGATATTTAAATAATAAATTGTCATCCTGAGCATAGCGAAGGATCTTGTATGAGCGATTAGTAAAGCGTATAAGATCCTTCGCTATGCTCAGGATGACAAAAGAGGTCACTCCCCAACCTTCTGCTGGTCAGGCAACTCACCAGGCCCCGGAATATTTGGTTTGTCGTTGCTTTCACCGTCGTTATCTGCGGTGCCTTCTTCGTAGTCCAGCTTCTCATCCGGTTTAAAATTACTGTTTTCAGGGTGTTCTTCGGCCGGTTCGTTACGTTTGAAATAAGCGTTGTCGTAACCCGCATTTTGCGACGGGTTATTCTTGTCATCGCCGGCTGATGTTACATTATTTGCGCCGAAGTTTTGACCGCCCATAGGCTGCCCTTCAGTGACAGGATGCATTTCACCGCTGCGTTTCAGATCTTTCTCTTCCGGATTTTTGTCATCATCTACACGGTAAGCGTTTGGCTGGCCTTGCTCAACGCCTTTGTCCTTTTCAAAATCATCATCATTAAGTAACATAATCTGTGTTTTATGGTTATATAATAGTAATACATGCATTTGATAATTGTTTTTGTGTATTACGATTTAGTAGATTTATTAAATCAATTATAAACCAATGAACAAGGTCTTTCATAATGCCGACGACGCAATACGCGATGTGCATGACGGCGCTATACTTTTGCTGGGTGGTTTCGGCCTATGCGGATTGCCCGAAAACAGTATTGCGGCGCTGGTTAAAAAAGGAGTGAAAAATTTAACCTGTATATCCAACAATGCCGGAGTCGACGATTTTGGCATTGGCCTGATGCTTAAACAACGACAGGTTAAAAAGATGATAGCATCGTACGTAGGTGAAAACGCCGAGTTTGAACGGCAGCTTTTAAGTGGCGAGCTCGAAGTAGAGCTTATTCCGCAGGGTACCCTGGCAACACGTTGTATGGCAGCGGGTTATGGTATGCCGGCTATATTTACGCCTGCCGGTATAGGTACAGAGGTAGCTATCGGCAAAGAAATCAGGAATTTTAACGGGAAAGATTACCTGATGGAGTTGGCTTTTGATGCGGATTTTGCCATAGTTAAAGCCTGGAAAGGAGATACCATGGGCAACCTTATCTACAGGGCTACGGCCAGAAACTTTAACCCGGTTATGGCCATGGCGGGCAAGATAACTATTGCCGAAGTGGAAGAATTGGTTGAACCCGGCGAACTTGATCCCGATCAGATCCATACACCGGGAATTTATGTGCATCGGATATTTCAAGGTGAAAATTATGAGAAGAGAATAGAACAGAGAACGGTGAGGAGTAAAAATCACTAATTGTCATTCTGAGCAAAGCGAAGAATCTTATAAAAATTGCAGGCAAATCGTATAAGATTCTTCGCTTTGCTCAGAATGACAAGCTTAATTGATATTGAAAAAAATATGATCAGAAAAGCTAAAATGATTGACGCGCCCCCGATAAGTACACTATTGGCCCAATTAGGTTATCCTGCCGACAGCCAATTGATAGCCGGCAAAATCGACTTTTTAATCGATCATCCCGATCATGAATTACTGGTTTATGAGCAGGATGAACGGGTAGTCGGTTTTATTGATATGCACTTTATCTCGCAGTTAACCCTGGGTGACTTTGCCCATATAACGTATTTCTGTGTCGATGCTGATACCCGTGGCTCAGGTATTGGAGCTGTACTATTAGAGCGTGCCGAGCAACTGGCTAAAGACAGACATTGTGATCGTGTTTTTCTGCATTGTAATGAGCACCGGGTTGACGCACATCGGTTTTATGAAAGAAACGGATACACTGAGTCGCCTAAATATTATTTAAAGAAATTAACTGATTATGCTGGATAAGACCGGAATAGCAAAACGTATTGCTAAAGAAATAAAAGACGGCTACTACGTAAACCTTGGTATTGGTATACCTACACTGGTAGCTAACTATATCCCGGGGGATATGGACGTAGTATTGCAGTCAGAGAATGGATTATTGGGGATGGGGCCATTTCCGTTTGAAGGAGAAGAGGATGCTGACGTGATTAATGCCGGTAAACAAACCATCACCATGCTTCCAGGCTCGGCCGTATTTGATTCGGCAATGAGTTTTGGGATGATACGCGCGCGGAAGGTTAACCTTACCATTCTTGGAGCAATGGAGGTGTCAGAACACGGCGATATCGCGAACTGGAAGATTCCCGGGAAAATGGTTAAAGGTATGGGGGGCGCTATGGACCTGGTTGCCTCTGCCGAAAATATTATTGTCGCCATGCAACATGTCAATAAAGCCGGCGAATCAAAACTATTACCTCAGTGCAGCCTTCCGCTAACGGGCGTGCGTTGTGTTAAAAAGATAGTGACAGAATTAGCTGTGCTGGATGTTTTACCTGGAGGTGGATTTAAACTTTTGGAACGCGCGCCTGGAATATCCGTCGAAGAAATAAAGCAAGCCACGGCCGGGAAATTGGTTATTGAAGGGGATGTGCCTGAAATGACGATATAGAAAACTATCCGTTATGAAATCAATCGTCATAAAACTATCCGTCATGCTGAACTTGTTTCAGCATCTTAAAGCATAGATGGGGCAATAAAATCTAGATTGCCGGTTAGGATCCTGAAACAAGTTCAGGATGACGTTATTTGTATGGGTAGGCGGACTATGCTTTACCCAACACCTGTTTTCTCAATTCCTCAGAAATCTCATCAGTTACAGCCTGGATACCTTCAGCGGTGTTTGAGTTGTTGATTATTACTTTATGACAGCCGTCTTTGTAAGGCAGCAGAAACTCTTTATAAGCGGGCACCACGTGGTTTGTCCATTTATACATCACATCCTCGTGCGAGTAACCGCGTTCAATAAGATCGCGTTTCAGGCGGCGCTCAAGTGCTACAGATTCATGCGCGTCGATGAAAATACGCATGTCCAGCAGCTCTTCTATGGGTTTAAAATGGAAAATAAAAAGTCCCTCAATAATAACTATAGGTGCCGGTTTAATCTCCAGCATTTTAGGTACTATATTGGGGTTGTTAAAAGTATATTCTTCCTTGTAAATGACCTCGCCGGATATCAGGGTTTTGATATCTTTTTCAAATTGATCAGCATTAATGGTCGATGGTTTGTCGAAATCGTAAAGCTTATTTTCCTCGGGTGTCATATCCTGCGCTACCGGAAAATAATAGTCGTCCTGCGAAATCAGGCAAACCTCTTCATCAGAAAAATGATTCAGAAATCGTTTTAAAAAAAACGTTTTGCCAGAGCCGCTGCCACCGGCTATGCCAATAATATAGGGTTTATTCATTAGGCGAGCCGTAGCTAATGTTTACGTGGATACGTTTATCTAAGCCACCAATTGATTCGGCCACGTTTTTGGTCATCACCAAAATCACGTCTTTAGTTGATTCGCTGTCATTTAAGCGCCCCACCACTTTGGCAAAAGTAGTACGACCGGTCATTGGATTGGTAATTTTTATTACGGTGCCGATAGGGGCAGTGCGGTGCAAAACCAATTTTTTGTTGGGGTCCAAACTGGTGTCATCTATCCAGGTGGCTACGCCTTTTTCGCTTTTTTCGAATAAGCCGTATCTGTTGGCATTTATATGTCTTTCAGCACTGTCCTGGCTGCTTACATAGCTGGTTGAATCGGTTTTTGGTGTGGTACGAAGTGCATCAGCAGGAGCCGCAACATCTGGTGTGCTTGGTTTTACCTGGATGATCTGGCCGGGAGTAACGGTAGTATTTGTCAGGTTGTTCAGTTTAGTTAATTCCTCAACAGTTGAGTTAAAGCGTTTGGCGATTGAATACAGGGTTTCGCCGGCCGACACTTTGTATTGCTGCGCCGCAAGCCCCGAGTTAGTAGGCGACTGGCTTGGCTGTGTATCAGGTTTGGCTATCGGTTGTTGCTGCGCAGGTGGCGCGCTTACCGGTTTGCTGGCCTGCTGTACTACCGCCGGTTTGGTGGTTTCAAGAAATGACCTGTTGGTAGGTACTTTAATAATGCCACCTATTTTAAGTGGGGCGTTATTATTAAATTTAATGATTTCGCCGGGTTTTACATTGTAACGACGGCCTATTGAGTAGTAATTGTCTTTTGGATCTAATTTATGTAAGATTACTTTTTTGCCATCCAGGTTCTCAATACCAATCGAGTCGGTAAGTTTATTTTTTGCAAAGAGTGTAGTTGATGAGACGATCAGGGATGCCAGTAAACATAAAGTTTTTAATTTCATAATAAATTCTTATTCAGTAATTTATAAGGGGAATTACTTTTAAAATTGCTTTGTCTTTAATGTAAATAACCAAGCTTTTATACAGGATAAACGACTCGGGCTGCATTTTTTGTATATCGGTATTTAATAAATCTTCGAATACCAGAGCCGCTGCGTCAGTAATTAACAGACGTTGTTCAAGCTGCCCCTTGCTTAAAGTGTGCAAAGATACAATTCTCAATTTATTGTAGTATAGGGATTGTACAATGTTTCCGTGTACTTCAAAATCTAAATCAGACGGTAAAGCCGCGGTTGGAAATTGAATGCTTGTATTCACCTCTAAATCAATACACGGGTTGTACGGCCTGAGTGTTGCACCGGTCTTGATATCAATCAAAAATAATTTTTTGGGCTGAAATTGTGTGTTGAAAACAACGGCGCCGTTAACAGTTAGATGGTCAAAGGCGTAAGCATAATTACTCCAAACTGTTTGGGCATTTTTATCTATAGCGGTTAGCCCTTTATGTACCGGTGAGTTTTCTGATTGATAGCCGTGCAGCAGCAAAACACCGTCGTAAGCAGCCTCTATACCGGTGAGCCAGCGTTCGGGTGTGGTATAGTTTTCAAAATTGGTTTTGCCGGTAGCAAGATCGATGGATGTAAAAGAAACCTGTTTTTCGGGTGTACGTGTTTCCAGGTAAATAGTATCACTGAGGCTATCAATTTCCATTCTCCAGATAACTCCGTTAAGAGGCTTATTGATGGATGGTAATAGCATAGTCATAAGGATACAAATATGCTATTTAATATTGATAGGATTAGTAATTTTAGGCGACAAAAGCATTTAGCAACTGTTATCACAAACACAACAATTACCCACTATGAACGCAAAAGAAATCAGCCTTAAAGAAGGCAAAGTAAAACCCGTTGTAGATCATTTAAATGATTTATTGGCTAATTACCACATACACTATCAAAAGCTAAGAGGCTGCCACTGGAATATTAAAGGCCAGAATTTTTTCACCCTGCACCTTAAATTTGAAGAATTATACACCCAGGCCCTGCTTACAATTGATGAACTGGCCGAGCGTATTCTCACCCTGGGTAAAGCGCCGTACAGCACCTTTAATGATTATATCAAAACGTCTACCTTAAAAGAAATTGACACCATTGGCCTGAAAGATACTAAAATGGTTAAAGCCATTATTGAAGATATGGCTCAGCTTATTGAAATGGAGCGCCAACTCTTAGAACTTACCGCCGAAGCCGGCGATGACGGTACTAACGACATGGTGAACCGCTTTATGCAGTTCAAGGAAAAAAATACCTGGATGCTGCGTTCATTTGTGAATGAAGATTAACCCAGTCAGAAAATATATTAAACCAAAAGAGCCGATTGTTTAGTCGGCTCTTTTGGTTTAGCTTAAGCTGATCAATATCTTAATCCGATAGTTAAAAAGAAGTTATTGTTAGTTGCACTGACGGCTGCGGCAGGTGTAGCCGGCCCCGCATCGTATTGTGTGACATTTTGTGAGCCTTTTACATTAATGTAAGCTGCATCCACATAATAATTACCAACCCGATAGCCTAAACCCCCGGTTATCATTTTAGTGTCTGCACCGCCTTTAAGCGGATTTCCTTGCAGACCGTACCCACCACGCAAAAAGAAAGTGTCGGCAACCTTAATCTCGGCCCCTGCGTGGTAATTGGTTATCGCACGGTAATTGGCTTTGATAAGGCCGTTGTCATAATCGCTGGTGTAGGTGTCATTGCTGCTGATGTGGGTGGTGGTATAGTCGACGCGCTCCACATCGCCGGTAATAAAACCAATGTTGCCCAGAAACACAGACAAGCCGCCCGCAAACTTAAACGGCGTGCGCATATTGTAA
Organism: Mucilaginibacter ximonensis; assembly: GCF_042686265.1. NCBI lineage: Bacteria > Pseudomonadati > Bacteroidota > Sphingobacteriia > Sphingobacteriales > Sphingobacteriaceae > Mucilaginibacter > Mucilaginibacter ximonensis. The sequence goes on along the minus strand of NZ_JBHUPD010000001.1, from coordinate 1,152,005 downwards.
GTTAGCGGATACTCAACCGGGCCGTTGCTGTAATTTGGGCCATTGCTTAGTTTGTTGGTGAGCCCCTCGTTAAATGAATCGTCGACCGTATAAAAAGTAGGGGTGGTAATTACCCCGCCTACACGCACATTTTCGATAAGTTTGTACATCGCCCCAAATTTGAAGTTATAACCCTCGCCTTTGGTGTCTTGAAATTGAGAATAAACCGAATTAAAACCCCGGGTAACAGCGCTGCCGTTTTCTAAAACGCTCAATTGCCCGGTTTCGCCAAAACTGGTATTGGTGTGGTAACGTATCTCGCCAATGCCGACACCCATTCCCAAATAAAGCTTATTGCTGTAATTAGCTCCCACAGAAATATCGTAGCCGCTTTCGCCACCCGTACGGGTGATAAAACCTGCCTGCTGCACGCCGGGGAAGGTATTGCTTTGAAAGTGTGTCGCGGTACCGTAAGCATCTATCAGTTGCGACTGTGATGCCCAATCCTGCAGGCTTCCCTGCGTAAGCCCTTGCGAATTAGCCAGGTTTGCGTAATAGTCTGTAATGGAATTGGCGCTATTTTTTGCGCCGTATTGTACTTTTTCGTAGTAATTATTGGTACGGTTATACCCCAGGCCCACATTCAAACTTAACCAGCCTCTGTTTCTGTCGGTACCGGCGTTTTTTGAGAGCTGATTGTAAAATACAACTCCGGCATTGTTAAAGTTCGGCGTATTTCTGGTGGCGGCGCTTGGCTGACCAATATAGCTGGTTTTATTGCTGTAACTGTCAAACTCGGGCGTGAAACTAACTTCTGAATGGGTAAAGTAACCCAATCCGGCCGGGTTCGCACTGATGGAGCTCATATCGCCGCCAACGGCAGTAGTCGCATTTCCCATAGCTTTCAGGCAAGAGGTGGTGCCGGTTTGGGCAGTCGAAAAACGTACCGCATCCTTAGCATATTGGGCAAAACTATGCGTGCTAATTGCTAAAAATGCAACTAATAAAATGGTATATCTAAATTTCATATTGATGCTTATGGCCTAACCGGTCTGCCGCCGCCACCGCCTGAACTGCCACCACTGCTGCTTGAAGAGGAAGGCGGAGGAGAAGAACTGCGCTGAAAGCTTGGTTGTGAAGTTTCTGTCTGAGATCGTGGTGCTTCGCTGGCTTGCCGTATCGGGCGATTGGTGCCGGCTAAAGTAGTACCGTTTGAGCTTGTTGAAGCCGGATTAGTACCCGGGCGACCGGGGTATACCGCATTGCTGCCACCCGGGCGGGCGCCGGTGAATACCGGTCTGTTATAACCATTGGCGCTAACTGTCCCCGGCTTGGTAAATACCAATCCGCCAGCGTTAGGGTCGTAATCGGTTGGTACTCTTTTCACGGTGATACCAAACTGGCCCCTTCTGCCTATATAAGCGTCATCGCCAAAACGGCTATTGTAGGGTTTGCTGAAAACAGGTCCGTCGTTATTGTTCGAGTAAGAATAATCTCTGCTGTGTGTAGCCCGTGTACCACCACTATAAATAAAAGTTGAATAAGCCAGGCCGTAACAAAAGTTATCGTAGCCCCAATAGTCGCCATACCCAAAATCATAGGCTGAGTAAACGCCTAAATCATCATAGTAAGCGTCATCGGTATAATCATCTGGATTGTAGGCATACTTGGTGGTATCTGCATATGCTGATGGCGAATAGGGTATATAACTGCCGTAATAGTCATCATCATAATCAAATGGCGAGGCATAGCCAAAACGCCTGATGCGCGATTCATAATCGCCGTAGTAATAATAGTCGTCGTTTCTGACAATTGTTTCCTGTGGCTGGGAGACATACTCAGGCACATAAGTATTGGATACGCCGGCCTTTGCTTTGGTGTAATATACGTCATCGCCAAACGGTTTGGGGTTCGACAAGTCGGCAAGGGTAGCGCAGGAACTCAGTGTAACAGCACTGAACAGAATAATTACTTTTAACAGGTTCCTTTTCATTGCAGGTTTGGTTTGCAGCTATAGACTATTATTTGCGCCGAAGGTTTAATTTGCCGCGCCGTTAAGTTTTAAATTTATAAATTTGACCACAAATCTAAGTAATTAAATAGTCAAAATATATTCTGCTACAAATGAGTAAAGGTGTTATTAGTAAAGAAGAAGATTATTCGCAATGGTATAACGACCTGGTTATAAAGGCCGATATGGCTGAGTATTCGCCAGTTAGGGGCTGCATGATCATTAAGCCCTATGGATATTCTATCTGGGAGAAGATGCAATCCATACTGGACAAAATGTTTAAGGACACAGGTCACAGCAATGCTTACTTCCCCTTACTAATCCCCAAATCATTCTTTTCAAAAGAAGCCAGCCACGTTGAAGGCTTTGCCAAAGAGTGCGCTGTTGTTACGCACTATCGCCTTAAAAATGATGGCGATGGTAATATTATTGTCGATGAGGAAGCAAAGCTGGAAGAAGAGCTGATTATCCGCCCTACATCTGAAACCATTATCTGGAACACCTACCGTGGCTGGATACAATCATACCGCGATCTGCCTATCCTGGTTAACCAGTGGGCCAACGTAATGCGCTGGGAAATGCGCACCCGTTTGTTTTTGCGTACCAGTGAGTTTTTATGGCAGGAGGGACATACCGCGCACGCCACTGCCGAAGAAGCTATTGCCGAAACCGAGCAAATGCTGGAGGTATATGCCGATTTTGTAGAAAACTTTTTGGCATTACCGGTAGTGAAGGGCCGTAAAACACCTAACGAACGCTTTGCCGGTGCTTTGGATACTTATTGTATTGAAGCCTTGATGCAGGATGGTAAAGCTTTACAGGCAGGTACTTCGCACTTCTTAGGCCAAAATTTTGCTAAGGCTTTTGATGTTAAGTTCACCAACAAAGAAAATAAACTGGATTACGTTTGGGCTACCTCATGGGGCGTTTCAACCCGTTTAATCGGCGCGCTGATCATGGCGCATTCTGATGATGCTGGTTTGGTATTACCGCCAAAACTGGCGCCTATACAGGTGGTTGTAGTGCCGATATACAAGCATGACGAAGAACTGGAAAATATCACCAACTATGTAAACGGGCTTAAAAAAGAACTGGTAGCCAAAGGTATCTCTGTGAAATTTGATAACCGCGATACACATCGCCCTGGTGCCAAGTTTGCTGAATACGAATTGAAAGGCGTACCACTGCGTGTTGCCATTGGTAGCCGCGATATGCAAAACGGCACCGTTGAACTGGCCCGTCGTGATACAAAAACTAAAGAAACTGTAAATCAGGAAGGTTTGGCTGATACCATCGAAGCCCTATTGGCCGAGATCCAAACCAACATCTACCAAAAAGCCGCTAACTTCCGTACCGAAAACACCACCGAGGTTAACGATTACGAAGAGTTTAAACGATTATTGGATGAAAAACCGGGCTTCCTGTCAGCACACTGGGACGGTACGCCTGAAACCGAGCAACGCATCAAAGACGAAACTAAAGCCACCATACGTTGTATTCCTTTAAATAACAAGCAAGAAGAAGGTAAGTGTATTTTGACCGGTAAGCCGAGTACGCAGCGCGTTCTGTTTGCGCGAGCGTATTAATGTTGGGTGAGTGGTTGATTAGGTGAATGGTTGATTAAGTTTAATGAGCGAGTGGTAAGACTTGTCTATCATCAAAAACTTTATTTAGATTTAAAAATTATTCACTCAATCAACCATTCACCTAATTAACTTACTCGACCGTTCACTAACCCATGGCTTCCTTTACAGAACTTGAAGTTTGGAAACAATCCAGAAAAATTAGAATCTGGGTATCGGCTTTGGCTAAAAGATTTCCTTCAGAAGAAAAGTACCGACTCGGAGACCAAATTATACGATCTTCTCGTTCTGTTGGAAATAATATAGCAGAAGGACACGGCCGTTTTCATTACCAGGATAATATTCGATTTTGTATCATGGCTCGTGGTTCGTTATCTGAAACCCTCGATCATTTAATGATTGCCGTCGATGAAAAAATTATCGAACAATCTGCCCTTGATGATTTTCAACTAGAGTATGATAGCTGCTTAAGATTGTTGAACGGTTATATCCAATATCTTAAAAAGAAAAAGGTCGATGAATTGAGTTAAGCAACCACTCACCTAATCAACCCAATCAACCCAATCAACTTAATCAACCATAAGTATGAAATTCGCAACAAAAGCAATTCACGCAGGGCAGGAGCCCGATCCATCAACCGGTGCTGTAATGACACCGATATATCAAACCTCAACTTATTGGCAAAAATCGCCGGGTGAGCACCAGGGGTTTGAGTACTCGCGCGGCACTAACCCGACGCGCAAGGCGTTGGAAGCGTGTTTGGCAGCTTTGGAGAACGCTAAATTCGGGCTGGCCTTTTCAAGCGGCATGGGCGCTACCGATGCGGTGATGAAATTACTAGCACCGGGCGATGAGGTGATTACCGGTAATGATTTGTATGGCGGTTCGTATAGAATCTTCACTAAGATATTTGCCAACTACGGCATTAAGTTTCATTTTTTGGATCTTTCAAATCCGGAGATTATCCGCGAGCACGTAAATGCCAATACCAGGCTGATCTGGATTGAAACGCCCACTAATCCAACCATGCAAATTGTTGACATTGCTGCGGTAACCAAAATTGGTAAAGAAAAGGGTTTGTTGACGGTGGTTGACAATACTTTCGCCTCACCATACCTGCAAAATCCGATTGATCTGGGTGCTGATGTGGTAATGCATTCGGTTACCAAATACATTGGCGGCCATAGCGATGTGGTAATGGGTGCTTTGATGTTGAACGATGAAGACCTGTATAAACGCCTTTGGTTTATTTATAACTCCTGCGGCGCCACGCCGGGGCCGATGGACAGCTTCCTGGTGCTGCGGGGTATTAAAACGCTGCATCTGCGTATGAAAGCGCATTGCGAAAACGGCCGTAAAATAGCTGAGTTTCTGAAAACACACCCTAAAGTAGACAAGATATACTGGCCGGGCTTTACCGACCATCCAAACCATGAGATCGCCAAAAAGCAAATGCGCGATTTTGGTGGAATGATCTCGATAACGTTAAAAGGAGCAGACCTGCAGGAAACTTTCCGCGTAGCGTCATCATTCAAAGTGTTCTCGCTGGCTGAGTCTTTGGGAGGCGTGGAGTCGCTTATTAATCATCCGGTTACCATGACACATGCTTCCATACCTAAAGAAGCCCGCGAGGCAGTGGGTGTTGTTGACAACCTGCTACGTTTAAGCGTTGGGGTTGAGGATGTGGATGATTTGCTGGATGACTTGAAGCAGGCGCTGGCGTAAACACTATTCTTTATTGTCATTCTGAGCAAAGCGAAGAATCTTATACGATTTGCTATATCGCTTTTATAAGATTCTTCGTTTTGCTCAGAATGACAACCTCTTATAAAATGCAAGATAATCTCAAATCCTTCCTCGACGCCAAAGTCGCGCAATACAATCAACCTCAATTTATTGCAAACGACCCGGTAAGCATCCCGCATCTGTTCACCAAAAAACAGGACATCGAGATTGTGGGCTTTTGGGCGGCGACGCTGGCCTGGGGACAACGCCCAACCATCATTAAAAAATGTAAAGAACTGATTGACCTGATGGACGGCGCCCCGCATGATTTTATCATGAATCACCAGGAGATCGATCTGAAAAAGCTGCTGCATTTTAAGCATCGCACGTTTAATGATATTGATACGCTTTATTTTATTGCTTTCTTCAGATATCATTATGAACGGCATGAGTCGTTGGAAGATGCTTTTATATCATCAACAGATAAGGCAAAGAGCGCTGTCATGCTGAGCCCGTCGAAGCATAACGGGCAGGCCTCTCCGCGCGCCCTTCGACAAGCTCAGGGTGACAGCCTTGCTATTGAACCTGTAGAAGAATATCTAAATCATTTCCGTCAATATTTCTTTTCGTTGCCCGATTACCCGCATCGCACCAAAAAACATGTATCATCGCCCTCGCAGAAGTCGACCTGCAAGCGCTTGAATATGTTTTTACGCTGGATGGTCAGAAAGGACAATCAAGGCGTGGACTTCGGTGTCTGGAACCAGATTAAACCTTCAGAACTCATCATGCCCTGCGACCTGCATGTCGACCGCGTGGCCAGGCATCTCAAACTCATTAACCGCAAACAAACCGACTGGCAAACCGCCATTGAACTAACACAGCGTTTGAGGGAGTTTGACCCGGCAGACCCCGTTAAGTATGATTTTGCCTTGTTTGGGCTCGGAATTGAAGAACGTTGGGGCGGGGACGCTATTTTGCCTATATTAGGGTAATAACTATTCAAGTTGTCATCTCGAACGATAGTGAGAGATCTATACACACATAAGCATGGATTTCATGTCTATGTATAGATTTCTCCCGTTGGTCGAAATGACAGAATGTGAATGGAAATATATTTATGAACCAGGACCCGCGCATCGCTCAATTTCTCACCGGTAAATCAGCGCATACCCTGACGCTGTATCATCATTTCTTAACAGAATTTGAAAAGGTGGGTGATATACTTATCGAGCCTACCAAAACAATGATCGGCATATCCAACGCGCATAAACGCATTGCCTGGGTAACACAACTAGGAAAGAATTTTATTCATGTGGTATTTCCGTTCGGGAAGCCCTATAAGGATAATTTTTGCTTTCAAAAAATAGGGCAGGTGCCCGGCTCACAGCAGTTTAACCATCATTTGCGGATACTCCATATAGAGGATATCAATAACGAAGTACTTGGCTTTATGCAAATCGCCTACAATGAAGAGAAGTAACAAAACACGCATTTTAAAGCGCCTATAGTTGAGTTATAGGCCGATGGTTTTCATCACAATTTTGGTTAAATAAGGTGTTTCACGTAAAGTGTTTCACTCCAAAATCAGGTTTTGGGATTATTTTGTATAAATAACTTATTGTTAGTTTTTTATAGCGGTTATTTAAACTTTTACTACTGTTTCAAAGTGTTTCACATTTGGTGAAACACCACACAAGCAGAAACAGTTATTTTTTCACTGAAAATTTATAAACAGTTTCTGATCTGAATGTCTCGCCGGGTCTTAGAATTACGTTGGGGAAATTTGCGTGATTGGGTGCGTCGGGGTAATGCTGGGTTTCTAAACAAAGCGCACCCCACTTGTTGAAATGCAGGCCGTCGCGGCCAATAATGCGTTCGCTGAAATGGTTACCGGTATAAACAACCAAACCGGGCTCAGTGGTATAAACCTGCATCAACCGTCCGCTTAAAGGTTCATAAGCCATGGCCGCCAAAGCCATCTCGCCAGATTTATTGCGCAGGGCATAACTCAGGTCATAGCCATTACCGGTGGCAGCAATGTTTTTACCAATTGCTGTAGGTTCGGTAAAATTGTAAGGGGTGCCTTTCACATCAAGCAGGTTACCGCTCGGCATCACATCTTTATCAGCTTCCAGATATTGATCAGCCAGGATGGTCAGTTTCCAGTCGGTTACCTTAGCAGTATTGCCGGCCAGGTTAAAATAGGTGTGGTTGGTAAGCACCACAGGCGTTGCTTTATCAGTTGTTGCCGAATAGTTCAGTTTCAACTCGTTATTGTTGGTCAGGGTGTAAATTACCGTTACATTCAAATTTCCCGGATAACCCATTTCACCATCTTTACTAAAGTAGGTGAGTTTTAAGGCGACTTCTTTGCCGGGCATTTCTTCGATGTTCCACACCTGTTTGTCAAAACCTTTCGGTCCGCCGTGAATGTTTGACATGAGGATATACTCTTTGCCATCAAGCATAAACCTTTTATTAGCAATGCGATTAGCCACGCGGCCTACCACAGCCCCCAGCAGGGCGTTATCTCGGCCTAAATACTGTTTTAATGAATCGAAGCCCAAAACTACATCGCCCATTTTGCCATTTTTATCCGGGGTAATGATGTCTGTAATGGTGGCGCCGTAATTAATTACTTTCACCTGCATGCCATTGCTGTTGGTCAAAGTGTATTGAAAAATCTGCCTGCCATCAATTTCGCCATAAGGCGCCTTGGTGATCCTGGCTTTAACTGCCGGTTGCGGTTTAGCATAGGCGCCGGCAAACGATAAACAAGCAATTACAGCGAATAATACGTTTTTCATCAGGTTTAATTGGTTTTATAAAGTGCAAACTACTCCGTAGGTAAACCTAAAAGCTTAGCCGGATTTTTTCTGGCGATGAGGTCAATATCATGTTCGCTCATACCGTTAGCTTTTAGAGACGAGATAAAGGCCCGCATTCCATCCGGATGCAATGGATTTCCCGGCTGGCCCAGATCAGAATCAATAATACAACGATCAGCCCCGATAGCCTGAATAACTTTAACACATTCGGCAACTGCTTTTTTGTCGCCGTCATTTTTGTTGCCGGTTTTGGCAAGATAGCTTTGCCAGCAAAACTCAATGTAAGCGCCCATGTCTGCCATCTGTTTCATCTGTTGAACAGTGGCGCCCAAAAGCTGGGCATGTGTTACGATAATCTTACCAATACCGGCGTATCTGGCCGCCTGTATCAAGATCAACGACTCGGCAGGAGTGGAGTGCCCGGTTTCGAGTATCCGGTCGTTTTTGGCAATAGCTTGAAACACCTCAGCCATTTCAGGCACTGGCTTGCCATCTTTTACAACGCTTACAAATTTGCGGGCCCCCGGGCCATGCTCAAAGTTATTCTCAGCATCAACGGTAGGCAGCCAAACTACTTTACCACGATGGCCCTCCATGGCAGCCATGCGACGGATGGCCTCCGCATTTAATCCACCAACAGAGCGGTTAAGAGCTATTCCACCAAAAACCTCTATACCGCCAACTTCTTTCATAGCCGTTTCGGCCCGGTCGGCCGTCATGGTGTAATGATTTTTGAGGACGATGCCCCGCATGCCGTCCTTTTTTGCTAATCGGGCCAAATCCAGATCACTTAAAGAGCGACCGGACACATCAGGCCCGGCATGACAATGAAAGTCAATAGTGCCCGCCAACGGATTGCTATTTGCAGACTGCCTGCCCTGTGCCCAAATTAGTTGGGCACTCAACAAACAGCCTGCAAATATTAATCCCGCTTTAAACATTTATTGGTTCATTAATGAATATGGTTTATCGCCGGCAGCGGTACCTCTGCTTTTGTTTGGCTTGTCGCTCATGATCAATTTCAACTCGCCGCCGTTAGTTAATTGGTCATACGTGATATAGTTTTTGGTAAAGTCCTTACCGTTCAACTCGGCCGACTGGATATACACATGATCTTTATCATTGGCCGGTGCATCAATTACGAATTTCTTTCCGTTCTCCAGGTTCAGGGTGATTTTTTTGAACATCGGACTGCCAATAGCGTATTGGTTGGTTCCCGGTGTTACGCTATATAAGCCTAACGCGCTTAACACATACCATGACGATGTTTGCCCCTGGTCTTCATCGCCCGGATAACCGTTTTCGGTAGCATTATACAATTTGTACATGGCATCGCGTGCATGAAATTGAGCTTTCCATGGCTCGCCGGCATAGTCATACAGATAGATCATATGCTGGATTGGCTGATTACCATGTGCATATTGCCCCATATTGGCCGCCACCATTTCGGTCATTTCATGAATCATGCCGCGATAAGTACCAACTTTAACAGCATTCGGAACTGAAAAAACAGAGTCTAATTTAGCATTGAAGTTGGCATTGCCACCCATCATATTGATTAAGTCCTGGATGTTATGAAAAACCGACCACGTATAATGCCATGAGTTACCTTCAGTAAACGGGCCGCCCCATTCTATTGGGTCAAAGTTTGGCCTCCAGTTACCATCCGGCCCTTTGCCTTCCATAAAATGAGTAGCCGGATTGTAAACGTTGCGATAGTTATACATCTGCCGCGCAAAAACATCCATATAGTGCTGGTTGCCGGTCATTTTAGCTAACTGGTAACCGCACCAATCATCGTATGCATATTCTAAAGTTTTAGCGGTCGATTCGCGATAGTTAGGGTAAGGAACGTAGCCTAATTCATAATATTCTTTCCAGCCTTCGCGACCATTTGCCGGTCCCCATGGGCCTTTGTTAGTGGCTTCGTGGAAGTAAGCATCCAGAGCTTCTTTAGGATCAAAAGTATGAATACCTTTTGCCCAGGCATCGGCCAATAAAGAAATACCATGATTGCCCACCATGCTACCACCCTCACTAGGGAAAGACCAAGCCGGTAGCCACCCACATTGTTTATAGGCGTCAATTAAAGCCTGCATATAGCGGCCGTGCATTTCGGTTTGTAACAGTGCATTGAGTGGGAACTGCGCTCTGAAAGTATCCCAGAAGCCGGTATCAGTAAACATATAGCCTGGGTGTACCATACCGTCATAAGGACTAAAATAAACAGGTTTACCAGAAGCATCCAGCTCATAAAATTTACGTGAGAATAAACTGGCGCGAAAGAAACAAGAATAAAAAGTTTCCCGGTCGGCTTCAGTGCCGCCTTCAACCACAACTTTACCTAATGATTTATTCCAAACCGCAGCTGCCTTAGCTTTGGTTTGTTCTAAAGTTTTGTCATTACCCAATTCGCGTTTCAGGTTAAGTTCGGCTTGCTCAAGACTGATGTATGAAGATGCCGTTTTAACCTGCACTTTAGCGCCGTTTTTAAATTGAACGTAAGCGCCCTTACCTTGCCCTTCAGCTTCGGTTGAGTCGGCATGGGTGGTATTGGTTTTATTGTCCCAGGTGCCGTACGCTTTTATTGGTTGATCAAATTGTACTACAAAATAGCTTTTCCAGCCTTTTTTAAAGCCTTCGCCATTGTTTACCCAGCCCGTAATGCGGTTAGCTTTCGGATCGATCTTTACGCCGCTTAACCGGATATAGCCGTCAAGCACCAAAAAACTTTTCTGGCCCGACGGATAGGTGAATCTTAAATGAGCACCACGCTCCGTAGGAGCAATCTCTGTAGTGATCTTATTATCAAACTGAACCTTATAATAGTTTGGCTTCGCGATTTCATTGGCATGGCTAAACTTAGCTTCGCGTTTGTCCTCATCAACGACCAATTCGCTCATTGGCATCAGCGAGAAGACGGCATAGTCGCGGGTCCATGAACTGCACTGGTGTGCCTGTTGAAAACCACGGATATGATCCTTCATGTATTGGTATTTCCATCCATCGCCGTTTTTGCCGGTTTGCGGTGTCCATGTATGCATGCCGAAGGGCAGGGCTGTTGTTGGATAAGTGTTACCTCTGGTTAATTTAAATTCAGAATTTGTACCCTGTAACGTATTTACATAATGTACCAGGTCTGGTTGTTGTTGTGCAAATGCCGTACTCACAAAAAGCAACGGCGTAAAGAAAAGATGTTTGATCTTCATTGTTATATGTTGGTTCAATATTGATTTAGAGGGCAGCGCCGGTAAAGCGCATATCGGCTTCAATTATAGTAATCTTTTATCCTTAAAGGGTTATTGTAATAACTTCCTTACGTTATAATTAACTGTTGGTTACCCGGCCATTTTTCACTGTTAGCCTTCCGCTAAATATCAGGTCTTTGTCTAAGCGGACAGCTGCTGTCTGCCTGATAATATCGGGGCTGCGTGACACTTTACCTTTGAATACCTTCTTGCCGTTAATGCTCACGGCAACCTTTTTATCCATGTTTAACATATTATCGTTCAGGAAGATGTAAAGTATATCATCCTGGTTGTTGATAATGTCAATTTTATTACCATCTATTTTAACCCGTACTTTCTGACCTTGTTTTGCACTAGCTATATCAGTACCCAACCAATAAAACTGATCGCGCAGGATATCATCCTGAATCCAGATCACATCCTTCGGTATCGGGTTTCTTTTATGGGATGCCAGCCACGGAACGGCAATGGTATCTTTACGATTCATCCAGTGTGGCAAATCCGGATAAACATGCAGTCTGTGTTCAAAGCTGCCTGGGTACACTTTTTGTAAACTATCAAGTCGGGCGCCCCATTGGGCCACTAACTCATTGCGGTGATATGCTGCGTCTTTGCCGCCAACAAACGCATCAAATGGAAGGTTCTTTAAGTTCAGAATCTGCGCGTCGCCGGGATGACCGGCCATCATAGCGGCAGCGCCCCAATAATCGGCCAGGCGGGGAGCAAGTTGAAAAACGCCATCGCCACCTGCGGAGTAACCCATAACGTATATTTTATTAGGGTTCACGTCGTCCAACACAATTTCATCTTTAACTACTTCAGCAATCAGTTCATCCATCGGGTAGTCGTGCCACATGTTCCAGGCATCAACCGGTGCTCGCGGGACAAAATAAACGCCTTCTTTAAGCTTATAAAGTTTCTTTTGATTTTCCCATTGCTGATCGTTTACAGCAGGAGCGGTACCCCCGCCGCCATGTAATGAAATGTACAGGCTGCGGCCATCAGCTGGCTTGTCGCCAAAAATCTGCGTAGTAAACTTCATGGTGAAGTTTTTATACTGAATTTTTTTAGCGGTCCATTCGGTTTCGGCTTTCGGCTTGTGCGCAGCTAATTGAGCTTTTAGTTCGCTTGCCGCAAGTTCGGATGCGGCTTTTTTGTTAAGGTTGGTTTGTGCCGACACAATTAATCCGCTTAAACAAAATAGGTTAGCTAACGCAATGTTTTTTAATTGTAGTAAAGATTTAAACATCTTAAATAATTTGGGAGCTAAATTTAGCAGATTAATAACAAAGCCCAATACAATGTACCGGGCTTTGTTTATTAAAGTAATTAATTATCACGGATTCTCACTGCTGTAAACCAGATGTAAATCCGGGTCAGCTGCATAAGCGGCCCATAATTCATCAAGCGATTTGCCGCCCGACATATCAGCCCAGATGGTGGGTTTAAACGAGCCATTTCTCAGGGCCTCGTCAATCTGTACAATCATGCCCGGTTTAATTTTTTGATCCATCCACTCAAAGAAACGCGCAGTTACCCGGTAGCTGTCTTTATAGCTTTGTGTTGATTTAAAGTTGGGCAGAAACCATTTTGAACCCACGTTATCTACACCAAATTTATAGCGCATAAAGTCGGCAATACCCTCTGTTAACCAAACCAGATCGCGGCCATAGCTGTAACCATAGCTTTGTACAATGTGCGTACATTCGTGCGTTACCACGTCGATATCGTAAGGGTGCTGGTTCATGTAATGGGTAGCAAATAAAATGCGGCTACCGCTGGTTTCGGCTACGCCTTTGTAAGCTGTATCTGTAACAAAAATTACATCCTTAGTAGCTTTGTGATTAAACATATCACACAGTTTTGGATAAATTTCAAAATAGGTGTTGATCAGATTTTTCTGCACAGTAGGATTGAATTTCTCATTTTTGTTAATGAAAACCAATGAGTAACCATTCTTTTTGATGGTATCTACAGACACCCAGTTTTTGTGCAAAGCATCATTTAAAGACTGCTGGAAACCTGCCAGATTCTTTTTGTTTTTGATCCATGTAGCATTTGCTACAATTTCGCCTTCGCGGGCAGACAAGGTAAAGTTTTTTGCAGTATCAATAATGCGCATCGTTACTTCACGTTTGGTTCGGTAACCGTCGGCATAAGCAAATGCCGGATATGCAGCTCTGAATGCGGCGCCTAATTTAGCAGTGTCAACTTTGGTTTTTGCTATGTCGTTAACCGTTAAAGTGTAGGGGCGTGGTTGGTAGCGTCTTCGCTGAGGCTGCCCCGTTTGCGGAGCCGTTTGTGCTACAGCTGCTACCGAAAGCATGGTAAAAAAAGCCAGGTTGGTAATGTGTCTGATCATGTTTGATTGATTAATTGCCATAAATATAAATCAAGTTAAAATACCGGCATGTAAAAATGAAGCTACAGTTGACGGCATTAGTAAGATAAATGGCTCACTATCGGTTGCCGAAATAAATTACCCCCAAAGCAATCACTATCAAAATAAATAAAACCAGCAGCACAATTTTGGCAATGCTCTTTGGCCGTTTGCCAATAACCTCGCCGGTAGTGGCATTTACGGTAAATTGATATACCTTGTCTTTATAACGATATGAACTGGCCCAAACAGGCAGCAATATTTGTTTGATCTTTTTTTCAGTATAGTCTATATTATTGTTGTTAATGCGTTGCTCGTCGCCGCCAATATCATTACAAATATCACTTTCAATTTGAGACAAAGTGCGTTGTGCCGCAATATCAAAGCCTGATTTTGGGTCGATGGCATAAGTCTCAGACCTGAAACCTGCCAGGTAACGCTCATCAAACATCACCGATTTTTCAAACAGCCAGGGCTCAAGAGCATCCAAAGTTTTATCCGGCAATGATTTACTGGCCGGTATTAAAATGCCTTCAAAATTGGTAGTTACATGCCCCCATGCCGGCGACCACGCAGTATGCCTTACCTGCCGGGTGCGCACACGTTCTTCGCCATCTACCGTCTCTGTATAAGTTTCGGTGGTGTAATAATAGTCGCCGCGCTCACCTGTATAATCAGTTTCGGCCACGGTATCATATAACCAGTATGGCAGATACATACCCGTTAGTCCCGCCGAGTTTTGCGAAGCTGTTTTTGCCAGGTCATTCGGCGTCCACCAGGAAGACTTTAGCCATAATGTGTAAAAATTGATAGCCTCGTCGCGGCTTAAAGCAAAAGGCAGCACATAATGGGGCTTTACAAACTGTATCTCTTTCTTTGGGTCGAGCACCAGCGGAGAGCCGCAAAACGGGCATTTATCAGACACAGAAAGTGCGTCTAGCGCAGTAGTTGAACCGCAACCGCTGCAACTGGCCATTTTAACATCGGCCGTTGATCGGTTTGATTGCGTATATGCTAAATAATCGTCAAAATCAATAGGTGGCTGGTCACTAAGTTCATCCTGAATTTTATCAAGGTGAATTTCCTTGCCGCAATAATCGCATTGCAAATTTTCTGTACCCGGTTTAAAGTGTACAGATGCGCCGCAGCCATCACACTTCAGTGTGCTGTTTAACTGAGCTATTTCAGATAACTGATCCATGTTAGTCGAAGGGTTTGTCGCTTAGCTGATAGCCGGAGGCAAATTGTCAAATAATGTGGCTACATCATCAACCGTGTTAGCGGCAACCCAATTAGCCATGCCTTTTTTCCAGATCAAAGTATCTCTTTTGATAGTGCCGTTATTGATCAGAACGTTGATCTCCGCAAAGGTATGCGGCCCATCGGCAGCTCCATTATTTACAAAGTGATATTGTATGGAAGGCGCGACAGGCGGCGGCACATCGCTGCCTGTATTCGGGTTAAACTGATTTTGCTGAAACACGTTGCCAATCTGGCTGGCCATAGCAGCGCCAACCCCTAAACCCATACCGGCAGCACCCAAGTTACCACCCATTGAGTTTTCTGCGGATTTCTCCATCGCGTTGGCAGCTTCAAATTGAGCGTAAGCGCCCAGATTGCCAATAATACCCATGCTACTGCGTTTGTCCAGCATTTGCTCAACTTCGGGTGGTAAGGAAATGTTTTCTAAAAGCAATTTGCTTAGCTCTAAACCTAATTCGTTAAAATCAGGCGTGATGATATTGCTTATGCTTTTACCTAACTCGTCGTAGTGCGATGCGATATCTAAAACCGGGATTCTTGATTGTGCAATAGCGTCCATACCGCGAGAGGTAATGATATTGCGCAGTTGCTCATTAATCTCTTCAACAATAAAATCAGGATTAGTTGCCGATACTTCGCCGATGAATTTCTTCGGATCATTAACCCTGAAGTTAAAAGTACCATAACCACGTAACCTAAGCGGACCGAACTCGGCATCGCGCACAATTACCGGGTTTTTTGTTCCCCATTTTTGATTGGTAAACTGCCTTAAACTTACAAAGAAGATATCGGCCTTAAATGGCGAATTAAATCCATATTTCCAGCTTTTAAGTGTAGTTAATATCGGTAAATTATTAGTTTCCAAACTATAAGTTCCCGGCATAAATATGTCGGCGACTTCGCCTTCATTCATAAAAACTGCGGCTTGCGATTCGCGAACAATCAGTTTTGCGCCGTTTTTGATAGCGTTGTCGTAACGCGGAAACTTCCAAACAATAGTGTTTTGTGTATTATCGACCCATTCAATGACGTCGATAAATTCATTCATCAGTCTGCCTAACAGTCCCATTTTATATTGATACGGTTTATAAGTTAATCGTTTAAAGATGTTAAATAAACCTTAGATCACAAAGCTTTTACTTAGTTACATTTTCATACATCGTAATAAATTTTAGCTTTGCGATAACACTATGGTAAAACTGATTAATATCGATAGAGTTAGATTTCTGCTAATGGCGTGTCTGCTCATGCCCGTATTGACTCGTGCCCAACAGGTACACTGGCCCAAAAACAAAAAAGCAGCCATAGTGCTCACTTATGACGATGCCTTGCGCTCGCAGCTAAATAATGCGGTGCCGCAACTGCTAAAATCAGGTCTTAAAGCTACATTTTTTCTTACCAGCGATATTGATAGTACCAGCATACCCAAATGGCGTAAACTGGCAAAAAAAGGGTATGAGCTGGGCAATCATACGCTTTATCATCCGTGTTTGGCCATTGAGGATAATCCGGCCAAATCCGAAAACTATACAGCTTATGGTATGATACGCGAAATAGAGGTTATGGACCGCTGGCTGTTTGCCGTAGATGGTAAAACCAAAAGAACTTTTGCATACCCATGTGCCGAGACGCTGGCCGGAGGTAGAGACTATGTAGATTCACTGCGCAGGTACCGGGTAGCTAAATATGCCCGCATTGGCGGCGATAGCAGTACGATAATTACTGATTTTAAAGATCTGGACACCTTACGGATCCCGTCATACGGATTAGATGGTGGTGAGAACGGCGATAAGCTAATTGCTTATGTAAAAAATGTGGTACAAAAAGGGGGTCTGGGCATAATCATGATTCATGGGGTAGGCGGCGATTATATCCGAATTTCTGCCGATGCGCATCAGCAACTCCTTAATTATCTGAAAGATCATAAAAAGGAAATTTGGGTTACTACATTTCAGCAAGCGCTGGATGAGGTATATAGCCAGGTTAAACGGACGAAAGTTAATACAGCGTTAACGTCAACCGGCCGATGATAATCTTATATTCGTAGCATATTTTTTCTCTGATGAAAACTAAGTTCAATAAGCGTATTTCAATTGTGGCAGCATTGAGCCTGGCTGGCGCTGTGTCTGCAAATGCACAGATAAAAAAAGTAAAACATGTGGTGGTGATCTATATGGAAAACCACAGCTTCGATAATTTATGGGGGCAGTTTCCGGGTGCTAACGGTTTAGATAAAGCTAAAAAAGAAAATATAGTTCAGGTTGATGCCAATGGGAAAGTTTTTGAAACCCTGCCGCCAATTCCGCGCAGCAGTGCTTTTCCAACCAATCTGCCCAACAATTTATTTAACATAGACCAGTATGTACCAGCCGACCAGATAACGCCGGACGTTACACACCGCTTTTACCAGGAACAGGAGCAGATAGACGGTGGCAAGATGGATAAATTTGCGGTGTATAATAACTCTAAAGGCCTGGCTATGGGTTATTATAAAACCGCCGATATCCCTTTGTATGATCTGGCAAAAAAATATACGCTTTGCGATAATTTTTTTCATAGCGCATTTGGCGGGTCGTTCCTGAATCACCAGTGGCTGGTGGCTGCAGCGTCGCCAACATTCCCCAATGCTCCCGAGGTTATGAAAGCTAAGCTTGATGCTTCAGGCAAATTGATTAAAGATGGTTCTGTAACTCCTGATGATTACGCGGTAAACACTTTGAATTCGGTTAACCTGCATCGTAAAAACGAGGATCCCGCTGCGCTGGTGCCAATACAAACCGGCCCCAACATCGGCGACCGTTTAACCGATAAAGGCGTTTCGTGGGCCTGGTACGCGGGAGGGTGGAACAAAGCCGACGCCGGGAATGCTGATCCAGGTTTTTCTTACCATCACCAACCAATTGTTTACTTTGCCCGTTATACGCCGGGCTCGAAAGATCGTAAAGAACATTTAAAAGATGAGGACGATTTTTTTGTAGCTGCCAAGAATGGTACGCTACCTGAAGTATCTTTCGTAAAACCTACCGGTGTTGAAAATGAGCATCCGGGTAACTCGTCTATCAAGCAAGGCGAAGAACATGCCGTTAAAATAATTAATGCTGTATTGAACGGACCGAATGGTAAAGATGCCGTAATCATTTTAACTTATGATGAAAACGGCGGTTTCTGGGATCACGTAGCGCCCCCAACTATTGATAAATGGGGGCCGGGTTCACGTATCCCTGCATTGATTATTTCGCCTTTCGCTAAAAAAGGCTACGTTGATCATACTCAGTATGAAACTGTAAGTATCCTGGCTTTTATTGAAAAGCGCTGGGGCATCAAACCATTGACCGATCGCGACGCAAAAGCCGATCCGTTTAGCCATGCGTTTAACTTTTAAAATTATTGCAGTTGGGGCGTTGCTTGCCATTTCGGTGTCATTGCTTTCATTGAGACAGTCTGACAATAGCCCGCCCAAACAAATTCAACAGAAATTAATAGAACAATCCGACAGCCTGTTAAAGGCGGTCGGATTGTTGCGTTCTACGCCGTTTGATGCAGCACATAAGGCGCAGTTGCAATACCGCTTTAAACAGTTACGGCTGGTTTATAAGCGTATAGAATGGGCAGCCGAATATTTTGATCCGGTAAATACCCGGTTAGTTAACGGTCCGCCGGTACCTGAGGCCGAGCTAAGCGGGGTAATTATTCAGCCCGATGGTTTGCAGGTTATTGAAGCTGATATTTTCCCAACTATCGCAACTTCCAAAAAAGTCGAGATGAGAGGACTTTTAAAGCGGCTAACTCAAAATGTTTTAGTTTGTAAAGATCGTTTTCAGCATGCAGATATACAGGACTGGCAGATACTCGACGCGGCCAAGCTGGAGGTTTTTAAGATAGAGATATTGGGTTTGAACAATTTTGATGATCCTTTGCTGCAAAACTGTTTTAATGAGTCGGCGGCGGCATTGCAAGGTGTTCAGTGGGCAGTTAGCAGATATGATGCGCGAATAAACTTTGAATCGGCGATTAAGTATATAATGCGGCAATCAGAATTTAATCAATTTGACCGCGCCGCATTTATAACGCGTTATGCCAATCCGCTTACGCGTAAGCTGACGGCTTTACATAAGCGATTGAACTTGCCTGATATCAAGTATAATCGCCTGTTGAACCAGGAAGCTGCTACGTTGTATGATAAAAATGCTTATAATAGAAACGCATTTATAGCCTCACCCCAAGATTCGGCTACAGCAGATAAGATAGCTTTGGGCAAGCATCTTTTTTTCGACCCAATACTTTCGGG
This sequence comes from Mucilaginibacter ximonensis, assembly GCF_042686265.1. Lineage (NCBI taxonomy): Bacteria > Pseudomonadati > Bacteroidota > Sphingobacteriia > Sphingobacteriales > Sphingobacteriaceae > Mucilaginibacter > Mucilaginibacter ximonensis. The sequence continues at coordinate 1,132,697 of NZ_JBHUPD010000001.1, read as the reverse complement.
TAACGGCGTACGCAGTTGTGGTACCTGCCATCAGCCCGACAAAGCCTTTACCGACGGTTTACCGAAAAATCTGGACATTACCGGCAAAAAGTTGGTCGCGCGTAATACACCAACACTAATCAACGCTGCTTTACAACCGGCGCAGTTTTATGATCTGCGCGCTCCTTCGCTCGAAGATCAGGCTAACGATGTGGTGCGTAACCGCGATGAAATGCACGGCGATATGCAAGTAGCCATAGGCAAGCTTTGGATGGATGAGAGCTACCGCAATCAATTTGCAAAGGCCTATCAGGTAGAAAATCGCACAGCTATAGATACTTTTGAGGTAGTGAATGCTTTAGCTAGCTATGTTCGTAGTCTAACGGCATTAAATAGCCGTTTCGATGATTATATGCAGGGAAATTCAAAAGCATTAAACGCTACAGAAATAAACGGTTTTAACCTTTTTATGGGTAAAGCAAGGTGCGGCACCTGCCATTATCTGCCGCTGTTTAATGGGGCTTTGCCACCGCGCTATATGCAAATGGAAGCCGAAATTATTGGTGTACCTAAAAGTAAATACAGCAGGCAAATTGATCCGGATCTGGGCACTGCAGCTATTCAGCCTCTAGGTTTTAATAATCATGCTTTTAAAGTGACTACAGTGCGCAACGCCGCGCGTACGGCGCCTTATATGCATAATGGAATTTACAAAACTTTGGAAGAAGTAATTGATTTTTACAATAAAGGTGGTGGCGCAGGTGCGGGAATTAAAGTATTTAACCAGACTTTGCCGGCTGACCAACTGCATTTAACGCTTAAAGAAAAACGAGACCTTATAGCTTTTATTAAGAGTTTGAATAGCAGGTAAAGCAAAGTTTACGCTAACTTTGCGCCATGATCAATTATTTTGACTTTTACGCTATTCCGCAATCATTCAATCCGGACGCTGCTTACCTGAAGAAGAAATTTTACGAACTAAGTAAGCAATATCATCCTGATTTTTACGCCAACGAGGACGACGCCAAACAGCAGGAAATACTTGAACTGTCAACGCTAAATAATAAGGCCTACCAAACATTATCCGACCCTGCAAAGCGCCTTGAGTACATTTTGAAGCTGCACGGACTGGTTTCTGAAGGCGCTAAACCACAGTTGCCGGCCGACTTTTTAATGGAAATGATGGACGTGAACGAGCGGCTAATGGAAGTTGACACCACCGAAGAATTAAGCAAGATCACTGCCGAAGTTTTGGCCATAGAGGGAGACATGAATGAAGAACTCTATAAGTTAACTGACGACTACGAACAGTTGGATGATACAGCCAAAGAAAGCCGCCTCAACGATATTGCTAACGTTTATTACCGCCAGAAATATTTGTTGCGTATTAAAGAGAGTATGAGTAATGTAGCTTCGCGATTATAGGCTTTATTATTTTAAATAACAGTAAATCAGCTCGTGGTTAAATATTCACAAATATTTATTGCGAATTAAACGGAGTTTAAATACATTTGCATCCCGCTTCTGAGGGTTACCTCAGTGACAGCAATGCCCAGATGGCGGAATTGGTAGACGCGCTGGTCTCAAACACCTGTGGGAAACCGTGCCGGTTCGACTCCGGCTCTGGGTACATTTTATGACAAGTAGCCAATTTTTATTGGCTACTTTTTTTATGGGGTAAACTCCGAACATGTGTGACGAAAATCAATCCCTCTTTAGTTGCCCTAATTGCTTAAGATGCCTTTCACCAATTTGGTATGAAAATTTATTGCAATTAAATATAAGCGTGTAATTATCTCCAGGCTTTCCTTTCTTCATCCCAGATACTATTTGATCAAATTCTTTTGCGGCTTCTATTAAGAGGCCTGGTTTAGCAATTGGGAGGTTATGGGCTGGCAACACGCAGATTGATTTAGCCGCCAATTGCGCCATCCTTTTTATGCTTTGTTGATAGGCCTTCAGATCGGTACCATCAGAGGATAACAAAATTGGGCCTTCATAAAAGCTGTCGCCACACCATAAATAACCTATTTTTTCATCGTACAGACAAATCGCATCTGGTGTATGTCCGGGAGTAGCAATCACTTGTAACTTTCTTCCACCAAGATTGATTGTATAGCCACTTTTGATGAACCGTGATACTTTAAAGGGTTTTATATTATAAACAGCGGTATCTTGATGAGGTAAACGAGCAAGGCAAAATGCGGCCGGGCTAACTTCCCATTTTACATCTTTATGACGGTAGCCATTAGCTGCATTGATCCGGGTATATCTGGTGTTCATGGCTAGAATATAGCTAAATTCGTGATTGCCGCCTATATGATCCGGATGAGTATGCGAATTTAGTACAACGATAGGCAATTTAGTCAATTCTTTTACAACCGACGAAATCGTATCGAGCCCCATGCCTGTATCAAACAATAATGCTTTTTCTTTACCTAATATGAGGTAAGCAATCGTTTCTTCCCAATTATAAGGCTCGTCTATTGCGTAAGTATTATGCCCCACGTCATAAACCTTAAACCATGGTTTGGAAGTCTTGATCTCTTTAAACTTTTCAAGCCCTGGTCGCAGCGGCGTGCTGCACCAATTGTCGACAGGTACATTTGCCTGGCAAAAGGCACTTAAACTAATTGTGGATAACATACTGACCCACCAAATAATAGCAACAAAAAAACGATAGCAGTTTCTGGCCTTCATAATTATAATAGTCAAGCTAATATAAAAGCTGCACACTAAATTTCCATTTTAGATTACTTTGAAGCTTTAATAATATGATGCTTAAATCTAAATAGCAAATTGATCCCGAAACGGACACACCATTAATCCGTTGTACAATAGCGCTAATCTCACCGACTAATTATGAAGCAAACATTATTTCCGGTTCAATCAAAAACCGGTTGGATGTTTCAAATCGGCGTCAATCATCCAATAGAGAGTTCAAAAGTTTCAAATCGTTTAGAAACTGGTTCGTGGGGACTGCGGCTTTTATTACAAAGCCTATACGAAAGTATCGGGCTTTTTTTGTGGCCGTATTTCTTCCTGTTTGGGTTATTCATATTTACCCGGGTCGACCTCAATAGCCGATGGCGGCGCGTCCTGAATTCTTGATCCCCAGGCTTTATTAGGCCGGTTACCCATTTGCAATACCAACGTACCGCCGTTAATGATAGCTTTATGTGTGAACCATGGCTTATTCAATACCCGGCCATTTAATATTGCCTTTTTAATATACACGTTTGTTTTAGAGTTATTGACGGCCTTAACCGTAAACACTTTGCCATTCTGTAACTTAATACTTATCTCGTTAAAACTTGGGCTACCAATGTTATAAACCGGGATACCAGGTGTAACCGGGAAAAATCCCATCATTGACATCACTACAAAAGATGTTGTGCCACCGCCATCTTCATCGCCGGGAATACCAAAAACATTGTCGGGGTACCAGGTATCCATCAGCATACGAATACGCTTTTGAGTTTTCCATGGAGCGTCCAGGTAGTTGTACAAGTAGGGGATATGATAACTGGGTTCATTCCCCATTACAAATTGGCCAACCAGCCCTGAAGCGTCCGGCTGATTTAGCCAGAACAAAAACTTTGGCAAGCTCAAATCCTCGCGGAATAGCTGATCTAACTTAGCTTCGGCTTTTGCGCGGCCACCCATTAAATTGAATAGGCCGGTCAGGTCATGTTTAGGCGTCCAGTTATAGGTGTATGAGTTGTTTTCGGTTACATACTCACGGCCCAATAGTTTGGTATTGTAGGGGTAAATCCAATTACCCTGTTTGTCCTTGGGCCAAACAAAGCCTTCTTTTACGTTAAATACATTCTTGTAATTACTCGCCCGTTTCAAAAACAACGACTTATCTTGCGGATAACCGGCTGCATCAGCCAATTGTGCAATCTCCCAATCGCAAATGCTCCATTCTAAAGTAATGGAAACGCCTTCGTTACCACGGCTTTCCCACCATTTATCCATATCAACGCCATCTTTGCTACCGCGCTCTTCGGGATGGGTTGAGTAGAGATAACCATGCTGATTATAGAATGAGTCGATAGCCGTCGCCGGCCCGTTACGCCAGGGCAGTAACGTACCTTCCAACGAGTTTTTCTTTAATCCTTCATAAGCAGTTCTCACATCAAAACGCAAGCCCTTACTCCAGGCATCGGCCATCCATGAGGCAGCATGATTACCTGTCATGGCCGGCCAGTCGCCGGTAGCCAGCGCAAAGGCCGGCATCCAACCGCTTTGCTTGTACATAGCGATGTAAGAGTTTATCTTTTGCGTCTCCTTTTTCGGGTCAAGGATAGTGTGCAGTGGTTCGTCGGCTATGTACATATCCCAAATCCAGTTATCTACAAAAAATGGCTCTTTGCTTTGATGCACCTGGTGGTCGTAGGCACTGTAATATTCGCCATATTCGTTGATATCAACCATGCGCTCGTAGGTTCTGTATAACGATGTGTAGAACGTGCGTTTCTGTGCAACAGTGCCACCTTGTACCTCAATTTGACTCAACTTTTTATTCCAAATACTTTTAGCTTTTTCTTTAACCGTATTAAAAGTCCAGTCTGGTATCTCCGCCTCCAAATTAGACTTAGCATGTTCAATGCTGATATACGATATAGCGTATTTAAATTTCACCAGCCTGCTTTTGAATTTGGCCAGCAAATGCTTCTTTTCTTTATCGTTTTGGTAAATGATCTTGTCGATGTCCTGATCGGCTTCCGCGTAGAAATAGGTTTTAAGGCCGGATACTTCCTCGGTTCCGGTGATAACACGTTTGCCTTGTTGCTCTACAGAACCGGTACTGCCATTTAAGCCAATCCGCAGGTAATTATTATCGTCATTTTTAAAGCTGGCCTGAAAGAAACCGCTTTTTGCCGATGGTGTAAATTCAATGACAGTTCCGTTGTCTTCTTCTTCAGCCTGGTAGTAATAAGGCGTCGATTTTTCTGTGGCAATGGTGAAACGTTTGCCCCAGAAACTATCATCCACTTTACCTTTTAATGGTAAAAATTGAAAAGCATATTCAATACGGTGCGATACTACACAAAGCGGGAAGAACATGATCTGGTCATCCAGTTGATCCTGTTTCATGGGGAAAGTTCGAAACATGGAGTTAGGCAGATGTACAGTTTGCCGTGTAGGCTGTAAAACTATACCGGAGCCACCTATAGTTGGATCGACGTAATCTAATGGCGATGATATTTTATTTTGCTGCGCGATGCAATTGAACGCTACCGATAAAATAGCAGACGCTATAATTAATAACTTCTTCATGACCTTACCATTTATTATTTAAATAAAGGTTATTACAATCGCTTGGCGGGGCATCGCTGGGTGCGGCACCCCAGCTTTTATTGGGCCGGCTGCCCATTTTGAAATTGATAGTCGCTCCATTAACTAACTCGGTATGTGTGAACCACGGTTTGTTCAGAGGTATACCGTTTAACGTCGCGCTCTGGATGTATTTATTATCTGCCGAGCTATTGGGCGCGTTAATAGTAAACACTTTGCCGCTAGGCAGGTTAATTGTCACCTTGGTAAAAACAGGGCTACCAATGTTATAAACCGGAATGCCAGCCGTAACCGGGAAAAAGCCCATCATTGAGAAAACAACAAATGAGGTCATGCCGCCACCGTCCTCATCGCCGGGAATACCAAAAAGGTTGTCGGTATACCACGTGTTCAGCAGCATACGGATACGTTTTTGTGTTTTCCACGGCGCACCCATATAGTTATACAAATAAGGGATATGAAAGCTAGGCTCATTACCCATTACAAACTGGCCCACCAGGCCTGATGCATCGGGCTGTGTTTTCCAGAAGATAAATTTTGCAGTGCCCAAATCTTCCCGGAATAAGTTATCCAGTTTTGCTTCGGCTTTTTCGCGGCCACCCATCAAATTAAATAACCCCTTAAAATCATGCTTAACAACCCAGTTATAGGTGTAAGCGTTATTTTCGGTAAAAAATTCGCGGCCGGCCGCTTTTGGATCCATATCAATCCAGTTTCCATCCTTATCCTTGGGCCACATAAAGCCTTTGTCTTTCCTAAAAACGTTTTGATAATTTTTTGAACGGGATATAAACAGCTTTTCGTCGTCAGGTTTATTTAATTCGGCTGCCATGCGGCCAATGTTCCAATCGCTGTAGCTATTCTCCAACGTTACAGAAACAGCCTGGCGTTTTTCCCAAACCTTTTCTACTTGTGGTACTGTTTCCGGCTCGCCGTAGTGCAGTCCCGGCATATAGCCATGTTTATTGTAGAATGAGTCGAGCACCGTAGCAGGTCCGTTATTCCAGGGCAGTAGGGTAGCTTCTAATGAGTTTTTTCGTAAGCCCTCATAAGCCGTTTTTAAATCAAAATTCCGCAGACCTTTAAACCATGCATCGGCCATCCATGAAGCGGCATGGTTGCCCGTCATCGCTGGCCAGTCGCCAAAAATTAAAGCAAATGACGGCATCCATCCGCCTTGCTGGTACATGGTGATATAAGAGTTGATTTTTTGCTGCTCTGTAACCGGGTCCAAAATCATGTGCAGCGGACCGAGCGCTATATAAGTATCCCAAATCCAGTTGTCTACAAAAAATGGTCTGTTGCTTTCGTGTATCGCAGGATCATAAGCGCTGTAATATTTGCCGTGCTCATTGATATCAACCATACGCTCATAGCAACGGTAAAGTGAGGTATAAAATACACGCTTTTGCGCCAGGGTACCACCTTCGACATTAATCTGCGACATAACCTTGTTCCATGCATTGTATGCGGTGGCCTTCACTTTATTAAAATCCCAGCCCGGTATTTCTGCTTGCAGGTTTTCTTTAGCCTGTTCAATGCTGATGTAGGAGATGGCGTATTTGAAGCTGATATTTTTGGGCGATTTGATGAGTGCATTCCGGGTTTTGCTAATCGCTTCGCTTATATCAGCATCGGTTTCAGCATAAAAGTAAGCTTTCATGCCATGAAAAATCTCTGAACCGGTTAGTGTGCGTTTGTCGGCCAGTGTTATTTCTCCGCCTTCGTTCAAGATTCCTAATCGTAAATAATTACTTGCATTCTTCTTAAAGCTGATCTTGAAGAAGCCACTTTTTTGGGATGGCGTAAATTCTATCAGATTACCTTCATCGCCTAATTCAGATTTATAATAATACGGAGTTAATACCTCATAGTTATATACTTGCCTTTTGTCCCAAAGTGCGTCAGGATTTGCGCCGCTCACCGGCATGAAACTAAACAGCGATACCACCCGGTGTGAAGCAACAGTTAGCGGAAAATAGGAGATCTGGTCATCCAGCGCATCATGCCTTACCGGAAAAACCCTGATCAATTGATTAGGTAATTGAACAGTAGGGCGCGTGGGCTCCAATATCAACCCAACACCGCCGATCGACGGATCGACGTAGCTCAAATTTGATTTTTTTTGCTGCGCGATAGCCGCCGTTCCCAGCAACAACAAACAGGCGAAAACTGCTTTGAAGTTTCTCATCAGGTAATTCGTATTTTAGGATAATTGGTATCAGGCAATAGCCCGCCGGACTTGTTTAAAGGTTAAGCCCGCAATAAATATAGAACAAAAAATTACATCTTGTATATACAACTTGAAATTGACTTATTCAATCGTACATCTATAAATATAGTATAAAGTGCCGTTGTTTGATTTGAGTTAAACAGTATTATGTTGTCTTTTTAGCTGTGGGGGCTAGTACTATTTGTAGGTGATTTTGAGCTGTGGAAATATCAAATGCCAATATTGTATCACTATTGGCTATTTAATGAAAGTTTTCTATCAGTCATTGTTCTTTCTTTGTACTAACATTATAAACCAACATTATAACCGTATTTAAATGATGAAAAAGTTACTTTTTATCGTAGCTGCAATTGCTGTAGCTTTTAACTGCCGCGCGCAGCAAGGCGAGAAGTTTAACGGTCTGGATATGAATCTGGGCAGCTTGTCAAAAGTGTCTGATGCAAAATCGCGTTCTATTAGTCCGGAGAATTTTACCGGCGAAAAGGGCAAGGGTGGTATGGCCGATCCTGCAAAAGATAAAGGCAAACGCAATGTAGCGAATGCTGCCGGCGCTGCCCGCGACCTAGGCCAGGGCTGGAAAGTTAACCCTTATATTCTGATTAAACCGGGCGAGACAATTACCATTGCTGAAATGGAGGGCCCGGGCGCTGTACAACACATCTGGATGACCCCGACCGGTAACTGGCGCTTGTCCATCCTGCGTATTTATTGGGACGATGAAACTACGCCGTCTGTTGAAGCTCCGGTGGGTGCATTTTTTGGCATGGGCTGGAACCAGTATGCTCCGCTAAACTCTTTACCAGTTACGGTGAACCCGGGCAGTGCGTTTAACTGCTACTGGAAAATGCCTTTCCGCAAAAAATGTAAGATCACTATGGAAAATATCGACGATCGCGAAATGAGCCTTTACTATTCTGTGAACTATACCCTAACTAAGGTTGCTGATGACGAAGGTTATTTCCATGCGCAGTTCAGAAAATCAACTCCCAATGATCATTCAGTTTATACCATACTCGATGGTGTAAAAGGTAAGGGCCAGTATGTTGGTGTGTACATGGGCTTTGATATCAATAACAACGGTTGGTGGGGCGAAGGCGAGATTAAATTCTATATGGATGGCGATGACAAATTCCCAACCATTATAGGTACAGGTACAGAGGATTACTTCTGCGGATCGTACGACTTTGATACCCGCAGACCTAAAGCCGGCGGCGGCGATGAATCGCAATATACCGAGTTTTCAACGCCTTATGCCGGTTTACCGCAGGTGATCAGAGGCGACGGGCATTACTCAATCCGGCAGCGCTTCGGTTTGTACAGATGGCACATTCAGGACCCTATTCGTTTTGATAAAGATCTGAAAGTGACTATTCAGGACTTGGGTTGGAAATCGGGTGGCAGATACCTGCAACAGCATTCTGATATCATCTCTGTAGCTTTCTGGTATCAGCAAGGTGCACATGGCGCTTATCCAAAATTGCCGTCAAAAGACGAGTTAGAGATCAACTAATACGCTAATAAATTAATATTCATCTGCTATGAAAAACGGATCAGGGCGTCGTGGTTTTCTTAGGAATTTGGGCGTAGGTGGCGCTGCTGCATTTTTGCCTATAGGCCGCGTTAAAGCCGCCGAAAAGACATCCGCAGAAAGCCAGTCTTTAGCTGCTGCTGTAACAGGTAAACGCAAATACAATAGCGCCTATGCGGGTAAAAACTTAAACCGTGTGGCTTTCCCAATCGGCGGTATTGGTGCGGGTATGTTTTGTTTGGAAGGTACGGGGGCTATATCGCACATGTCGGTACGCAACAACCCTGATGTGTTTAACGAGCCGGCTATGTTTGCGGCTATCAGCATAAAAGGTATCCCAAACGGGGCCAAAGTGTTGGAAGCCAAGGTGCCGGCCTGGAAAAAATTTGGTAATCGTGACGCTGGTTTGGGTGGCACGGGTGGCGCTACCTGGGGTTTGGCCCGATTTGAATCGGCTGAATTTAATGCACGTTTCCCGTTTGCTGATATTAACTTGTTTGATAAGGACATTCCTTTGCATGTCGATATAAAAGGCTGGAGCCCGTTTGTACCTACCGATGCAGATAGTGCAAGTTTACCTGTTGGCGCGTTAGAATATCATTTTAAAAACACAAGCAACAAAACGCAGGATTGTATTTTCTCCTACAATAGCCGCAATTTTATGGAGCAGCCAGGGACCAAAAACTTGGTTAAAGCTATCAAAAATGGTTTCGTGCTCTCATCTGAAGGAACCAAGGAAGATCCGCAGAAACAGGGCGACTTTGCCATTTATACGGATGACGCACATACTATTGTAGATCATTGCTGGTTCAGAGGAGGTTGGTTTGATGGCTTGACCATGGCCTGGAAAGCAATCCGTAATCATGAAACCAAAAATAATCCACCGGTGGATACGGGTGCGCCTGGTGCTTCTCTGTTCGTGCCTTTTACTTTACAACCAGGCGAGGAAAAGACCATTCGCCTGATGATGGCATGGTATGTACCTAATACTAAGTTGCGCATGGGCGAGGTTGCGCCAGAGGATAAAGCGAAGGTAGAAGCCAATCCGCTATTACAATTTCATAAACCATGGTACAGCAGCAAGTTCAATACTATTGAAGAGGTAGCCAATTATTGGAGTGGTAATTACACTGAGCTACGCAAAAAAACAAAGCTTTTCACAGATACATTTTATAAAAGTACGCTACCGCCCGAAGTAATAGAGGCAGTGGCGGCAAACCTGACCATCCTGAAATCGCCCACGGTATTGAGACAATACGACGGGCGGTTTTGGGCCTGGGAAGGCACAGGCGATAGCTGGGGCAGTTGTCACGGCTCATGTACTCACGTTTGGAACTACGCGCAGGCTGTTTCGCACTTGTTTCCATCGTTAGAGCGTAGTTTGCGCAATACTGAGTTTAATGAAAGTCAGAATGCAGAAGGGCACCAGATGTTCCGCTCCAACTTGCCGATCACACGGGTCGTACACAATTTCCATGCTGCGTCCGACGGGCAACTGGGTGGTATCATGAAAGTACACCGCGAATGGCGCATTAGCGGAGATACCGAATGGTTAAGATCTATTTATCCCAATGTGCAAGCCAGCTTAGACTACTGCAGCAAAACCTGGGATCCGAAAGGTAGCGGTGTCATTCAGGAACCGCATCATAACACTTATGATATCGAGTTTTGGGGGCCGACAGGCTTTGCGACCAGCTTTTACCTGGGAGCATTAAATGCGTTCATTACCATGGGTAAAGCGTTGGGTAAAGATGTGGGCAAGTATGAAACACTTTATACCAAAGGCAAAAAATACATGGAAAACGAACTTTATGATGGCGAGTATTTCCGCCAAATAATAGAGTGGAAAGAGCTGCAAGCGCCTGATCCAACTAAAGTACAATCATTCGCGACAGGGTATACCCCCGAGGCCAGGGAAGTGCTCGAAAAGGAAGGCCCCAAATATCAATACGGTACCGGCGTGCTTTCAGACGGTGTGATGGGTGGATGGCTATCTAGAATGTGCGGGTTGGGTGATCCGCTGGATAAAACGAAGACAACCAATCATCTGAAGGCTGTCCATCAATACAACTTCAAGACAAATCTGCATGAACATTCAAATCCGCAACGGCCGACTTATGCCATTGGTGATGAAGGAGGCTTACTGCTTTGTTCGTGGCCCAAAGGAGGAATGTTGTCATTGCCATTTGTTTACAGCAATGAAGTTTGGACAGGTATAGAATACCAGGTAGCATCGCACTTAATGTTAATGGGCGAGGTACAAAAGGGATTGGACATAGTACGTGCTTGCCGCGACAGGTATGATGGCGAAGTTCGTAATCCATTTAACGAATATGAATGCGGCCATTGGTACGCTCGTGCCATGTCAAGCTATGGCATGATCGAGGGGCTCACCGGCGTACGTTATGACGCAATTGATAAAACGCTCCACGTAGATTCACGTATAGGCGATTTTACCAGCTTTTTGTCAACAGCCACCGGTTTTGGTACCGTGACTTTAAAAGCAGGTACCCCACATTTAGATGTGGTATATGGCAAGATCCCGGTTAATAAAGTGATCGTATCAAGTGTGACTAAAAATTGGGGATAAGATCCCGCTAATACTATTTATGAAAATTACAGGAAAACAAATTATAGGTTATTCTACAGCCGATGGGGGCCAAAAATTCAAAAGCGCTATAGCCATGGAAGACCATTCGGGCCCTTACCTTTTTGCTGAAGCCACGGCTGCAAACGTAGATGAAGCTGCCAGGAAAGCTAATGCTGCTTTCAGAATATATAAACACTTGCCCACGCCAAGCAGGATAAAGTTCTTAGAGGCTATTGCGGCCGAAATTGACAGCATCCGCGAAGCGCTGGTAAACATCGCTATGCAGGAAACCCATTTGCCGCAACCACGCCTAAATGGCGAGATAGACAGAACTATTGGCCAGATAAACCTTTTTGCAAAGCTGCTTAAAGAAGGTTCATGGGTGAATGCTATAATTGACAGCGCAATACCAGATAGGCCACCTTTACCTAAACCGCAACTTTGCCTTATGGAAAGGCCCTTAGGGCCGGTGGCGGTTTTCGGTGCCAGCAATTTCCCATTTGCATTCTCAGTTGCCGGCGGCGACACGGTGTCAGCCCTGGCTGCAGGATGCCCGGTAGTTTATAAAGCACATTTTGGCCATCCGGTTACTTCTGAATTGGTTGGTAATTGCATTATTGAGGCTGCAAAAAAAACAGGTATGCCCGACGGCGTTTTTTCTTTAATACAAGGCCATGGGATTGAGGGAGGAAAGGCGTTGGTTAGTCATCCTTTAATTAAAGCTGTAGGTTTCACAGGCTCACTGCGGGGTGGCAAAGCGTTATTTGATTTAGCGGTGAAACGCGATGAACCTATCCCGGTTTATGCCGAAATGGGCAGCGTTAATCCGGTGTTTTTATTGCCCGGCAAATTGAAAGAAGATCCCGAAGGGCTCGCCAAATCGCTGGTTGCTTCAAATACGTTGGGTGTTGGTCAGTTCTGTACCAATCCGGGCATTATTTTGATGGTTAAAGGCGATAGCGCTGATAAGTTTATGGCACAATATGCTGAGTCGTTAGCGGCTGCCAATGGTGGCTTGATGTTGACCGATGCTATTTACGGCGCGTACTGTAAGGGGATTTCTGAATTAGAGTCGATGCGTTCGTTAAAATCGTTAGGAAAAGGAAATTCAGTTAACAACCAGGCTACGCCGCAGGCGTTTTCGGTTTCGGGTGCCGATTTCCTGAAGGATAAAGCTTTATTCGAAGAGCATTTCGGCCCTGTAGCATTATTGGTGGTTGCCGATGATGAGAAGCAATTATTAGATATCGCTGAAAATACCCCGGGGCAGATCACCACAAGTGTTTGGGCCAACCTGGTTGACGGACTAGCGCATAAAGATTTGTTCAATATACTGGAAGAGAAAGTTGGCCGTGTAATGATTAATAACGTACCGACAGGCGTTGAAGTAACCCATGCCATGCAGCACGGCGGCCCGTATCCGGCAACCACCGATAGCAGGACTACCTCGGTCGGTTCGCAAGCTATTTACCGCTTTGTACGCCCGGTTTGTTTCCAGAATTTTCCGCAGGAATTACTACCGCCTGAACTTCAAAACAGCAACCCATTGGGTATTTGGCGCAAGGTTGACGGGCAAATGACCAGAGAGGCTCTGGCTTAAAAAATTATTATGCGAAATACAACTTTAAAAATACACCCGAAAGATAACATAGAAGTAGCGCTGACCGATTTGAAGGCCGGCGATACCGTAATTTCTGACGGAAACCCAATAACACTGACCGAAGATGTTGCGGCCAAGCACAAATTCGCGCTTCATGACCTTAATCCGGGCGACGATGTGGTGATGTACGGGGTGCTGGTAGGAAAAGCGGTAGAACCTGTTAAAACTGGTCAGCTGGTTACCACCAGGAATATCAAGCATGCCTCTGGCGATTATGAACTTCGCGAACGCAAGACAGATTGGCTCACACCGGATTTGTCGTCATGGAAGGACCGTACATTTATGGGCTATCACCGTGCTGACGGCTCGGTAGGGGTTGCTAACTACTGGTTGGTAATACCGCTGGTTTTTTGTGAAAACCGGAATGTGCAGGTGATCCAGGATGCTTTTGCCAAGGAGCTGGGTTATCAAACTGATATCTCGCCTGAACGTGACCATGTAAAGCAATTGATTCAGCTTTATCGCGAAGGGAAAAATCCGGCAGAAATATTAACCGTTGATTTGGGCGGCCGGACTGACGTTAAAGCCAAGGACGAAAAGATTTTTCCAAATGTAGATGGTATTAAATTTTTAAATCACTCTTTAGGTTGCGCAGGGATTAAAGAAGACACCCGTGGACTGTGCGGCTTACTGGCCGGATACATTACACACGCTAACGTGGCGGGTGCAACCGTGCTGAGCCTGGGTTGCCAAAATGCGCAAATAGATATGCTGAAAGAGGAGGTCTATAAACGCGACCCTGCTTTCTCTAAGCCGCTATATCTTCTGGAACAACAACAAATAGGCAGCGAAACCGAGTTGCTGAACCAGGCTATAAAGAAAACGTTTGCCGGTTTGATAGAAGCTAATCAAAATACGCGCAAACCGGCACCATTAAGCAAGTTGTGTGTGGGATTGGAATGCGGTGGCTCTGATGGTTTTTCGGGTATCTCGGCTAATCCTTCATTAGGACATGCCTCGGATATTATTGTTGGCTTGGGGGGCTCAGTTATACTGTCTGAATTTCCCGAATTATGCGGGGTTGAGCAAGAGTTAAGCGACCGTTGTGTGGATGATGAAACCGCCGGCCGGTTTATCCACCTCATGCGCACTTATCATGATAAGGCTAAGGCTTTCGGTTCCGGGTTTGACGCTAATCCGTCGGCCGGTAACGTGCGCGACGGCTTGATTACCGATGCTATCAAATCTGCAGGGGCGGCCAAGAAAGGTGGTACTTCTCCGGTAGCTGATGTGCTCGACTATCCTGAAAAAGTTAGAAAGCCGGGATTAACACTTTTATGTACTCCGGGCAGTGACGTAGAATCAACGACAGCCGAGGTAGGTTCAGGTGCAACTATTGTGGTGTTTACAACCGGTTTAGGTACACCTACAGGTAACCCAATTGCACCTGTTGTCAAGGTGTCTACCAACACCAAACTCTATAACAAAATGAACGATATAATCGACATTGATGCAGGTACGGTGATCAGCGGAGCGGAAACAATTAATGAGGCCGGCGAGCGTATCCTTGAGCATATCATCCGCATAGCCAGTGGCGAAGAAAAGGCCAAGGCAGTTGTGGGCGGTCATGACGATTTTATTCCATGGAAAAGAGGTATCTCTCTTTAAAAAAACTATACCAAATGAAATTATACAAAACAAGCAAAGGAATTTACTTGCAGGATAATCAATCGGTTTACCAATTAAATTACGGGTGGGATGAACTGGTGAATCGCGACGGTCTGCACGATTTTTTAAAAAAGGCGCTGCAAATTGCTATCAAAGTTACCGGTAGTGACTGGCAAAGCCATTTATTGCCACCCATTGAAAGTCAGGAGGTTTGGGCGGCGGGTGTAACTTACCTGCAAAGCCGCGATGCCAGGGTTGAAGAGTCGCAATCGTCAGGAGGATCAGACCTGTATAAACGTGTTTATGATGCTGAGCGCCCCGAAATATTCTTTAAAGCAACCGCTTCGCGTGTGGTTGGCAACGACCAGGATATCAGTATTCGTAAAGATTCAACCTGGAATGTTCCAGAGCCTGAATTGACCGTATTTGCCAACAGTAACGGCGATATTCAGGGATATACGATTGGTAATGATATGAGTTCGCGAAGTATAGAAGGAGAGAATGCCCTGTATCTGCCGCAGGCGAAAACATACGATAAAAGCGCCGCCATTGGCCCATGCCTGACTGTATTGCCGGAGCCAATCAGTAAAGAAACAGTTATCAGTATTGTTATTAAGCGAAACAATGAAGCGGTTTATTCAGACAGTACGCCTTTATCGAGAATGAAACGTGAATTAACAGAATTGGTTGGCTTTCTGTTCAGAGAACTTACCTTTCCAAACGGCGTTTTCCTGATGACGGGGACTTGCCTGGTGCCGCCAAACGATTTTACCCTGATCCCGGGAGATGTTGTTGAAATTGCCATTGATGGGATTGGTACTTTAACAAACACCGTTGCCCACAACAAGTAAGCTAAATTTTAATGATCAACTTATAAACCTGAAATGATGAGTAATTTAAAATTAAAAATAGCGGCTTTAGGCTCAGTTGCGCTATTAGCGTCGTGTCAATCTGGAACTAAAAAGGGAGCCGCCGACTCAGTATCTGCCTATGCCAAAGGTACTTTTGGTTATGACCTGGATTTTCTGAAAAAGAACGACAGCGTAAAGGTTCTAAAAAGTGCGGATGGAGCAGCGCAGATTATTGTCTCTGCAAAATACCAGGCTAAAGTTTTTACATCAACTGCCGATGGTTTAAATGGCCGCAGTTTTGGCTGGATCAATTACAAAACTTTTAAAGCCGACACTGATGCGCATATGAATGCCTATGGCAGCGAAAACCGTTTGTGGTTAGGTCCGGAGGGCGGTAAGTTTTCCTTGTTTTTTAAGCCCGGTGCTAAAATGGCTTTCCCTGACTGGCATACGCCTAAAGCTTTTGATACCGAAAGCTGGAAGATCGTATCTGCCGATGATAAAAAGGTGGCTATGACCAAGGATATGTATTTACAGAACTATGCTGGTACACAGCTAAAGATAAAGATCGATCGGGATATTACCTTGCTTGATAATGCAGGCATAGAAAGTGCTTTAGGTATTAAATTGGCATCGGCGGTAAAAGCTGTAGGTTTTCAGGCCGATAATACTTTAACCAATACCGGTAATACCGAATGGAACCAAACTACCGGTGCACCTTGTATGTGGAACCTGGATATGTTTACCCCATCGCCAAAAGTGGTAATCATTATACCATACAACAACGCCAAAACTGCCAAGGTTGCTACTACTGATTATTTTGGGCAAATACCGTTGGATAGGATTGTTTATAAAAACAACGTTTTATATTTCAAGGCCGACGGTAAATCGCGCGGTAAACTGGGCATCACGCCTAAAAGAGCTATGCCGGTTATTGGTAGTTACGATGCAGCTAATAACGTGCTGACTATTGCCAAATTCGATGTGGACAACAATGGCTTATACCTGAATCAGGAATGGCGCACTGACCGCGCGCCATTAAGCGGCGATGCGGTTAATGCCTATAACGACGGCCCACTCGCCAATGGCAGCCAGATGGGGCCGTTTTATGAAATCGAGAGCGTGTCGCCGGCCGCTTTCCTGAAGCCTGGCGCTAAGCTGCGGCATCAGCATAAAGTATTTCATTTTACCGGAGATAAAACGGCATTGAACACGATAGCACAAAAAGTGTTGGGTGTAAACCTGACCGATGTAGAGACTGTGTTTAAATAGGATGTGCAGATGTGCAAATATGCAGATATAAGCTAATCAAATCTGCATATCCGCACATTTGCACATCTATAAGTGCATAACATGTACCGTGTACGACTTGGCATATTGCAAAGGCGTGATCTTTAGCAACGATTTAAACTGCCGGTTAAAGTTTGAGAGGTTGTTAAATCCGCATTCATAACAGATTTGCGATACCGATTTTTGATTTTCTATCAGTAGCTTACAGGCATAGCCTATCCTGATTTCTAACAAAAACTGCCAATAGGTTTTAAGCGTTCGTGTTTTAAAATACCGGCAGAAGGAGTTGGGGCTTAAGCTTGCCGCCTCGGCTGCTGCTTTTATAGAGATATTGTTTTTGAAGTTATTAAAAGTATAAGTGTATATGAGATTAATCTTGTCGGTAGTAGTCAAGTCATAGGTTTTGTTGAACCCTGGTGTAGCTAATAGATTATATTCACCGCTGCGGCTTACTATATCCAGTATGCCAAGTAAAAATTCAATACGTTTTGGACCGGTTATATGCAGGTTATCTTCCATAGCCTTTATAACATAGTCGCGGGTTTTGCCATTGATTTGGAGTCCACGTTTTGCCAGGTCAAGCATCTCCCTGATAAGGCGCAACTCGGGTAGCTGCATAAAACCTGCACCCCAAAAATCTTCTTTAAAATGTATGGCAATGGCTTCAATATTTAGGGTAGGGATGTTTTTGAAATAGATAGAATCGCTTCGCCACATATGCGGTAGGTTGGAGCCCAGCAAAATAAGGTCGCCATCCTCAAAAGGCGACATGCTGTCACCAACCAATCGTACGCCGGTACCTTTACGGATATAGGTAAGCTCGATCTCCGGATGGTAATGCCAGTGATTGTACAGGAAGGGGTAGATATCTTCCCGGATACTGAAGGAATTGTTGCCGCTGTCTACTTTTCTTAATATAGGTTTCATGAATCAACACTATGCCTTATCCGCGTTATGCAAATATTAACCTAAATTTAGAAATATTATTGATAACGTGCTTATTTAAGTCAATATCGCAATCTGTTACCGGCAATGGTGCTTTCACTGTCTCTACAATTTTACCGGCATTACCAAGCTGGTTTACATCGGCAAGGTGTTTCACTAAAATATGAAACATTTTGAAACACCGTTTTAGATTAAAATACTGTAAATGAGTTTTTTAAATATATGGGGTGAAACACTTTGAAACAGTACAAATAGTTTAGGTAAGCTTACTTAATTAACTGTTTAATAAGTTTTTATGTGTTTTTTTGCGATGTTAGCCATTTTGGGGTGAAACACTTTTATTGAAATACCTTTAAAAAAATAAATTATAAAAAATTAGCCGCTTGAGTTTATCATTCAAGCGGCTTTTAAATTTTAGCAGAACGCTATAATTTAGTTGATCTTTTCAAAATTAATCCAGTCGATCGCTATTGTGCCCTTGGCGTTAAGCGATGATTTGGTTATAACAAAATAAAGGTCGTGCTTGCCCTGTGGGGCGTTGATGCCTGTGCTTTGCTGCGTTGCCTGCTTTGTTTGCGACGGCGTATAATTCAGCATGCTGATTACTGCTCCGTCAGGCGAGTCGGTATGTATTTCAATTTTGCCGTCCAGGCCTTTTGAAGTGTAACTGTAAGTTAGCTGAGCAATGCCTTTCAAATCGATATCCTTCAACATAAAATAGGCGTTATTAGCCGATGTCCAGGCGTCGCGATCGTTATGATCCATTTTTTCAAATTTATCGGCACTTTCGGTTTCTACTTTAGCCGGGCGCAATACCAGCGACTCGGTAGTGGTTAGCGGTGTAATAGCGCCGCCTTTATCGGTGTATGATGCGGTTAATACATACCGGCCACCGTTATTGTTGGCTACATGATCTTTAAGCGTTACATTTCCCTGCAGCGGTAATGATGTTGCTGGTTTAGCATCGTTCAAAGTCAAAATATATTTAACAATTTCTGAGGCATCATCTTTAGTTAATTGCGGATGGGCGCTCATGGCATGTTCGCCCCAAACCCCATTACCGCCTTTAATAATTTTGGTTGATAGCTTGTCAACTGCATCCTTATCATCTTTATAACGTTTGGCTACATCAATAAATGCAGGGCCCAGCACTTTTGTATTTACAGCGTGGCAAGCCTTACAATCGCTTTTTGCCATAAGCGATTTGCCGTAGTTATAAGTAGGCGCTATGTGCTGGTGCCCAACCAGCGCCTGGTTATTCTCTACACGGGCTATATAGCTCAGGCTGATGTTAGCGCGCTTAGGGTCAATAGTTTTATCCTCCTTGTCTTTAATACCTACGTTATAACCAAGCGTTTGCTCGCCCGGGAAAAAGAAAGTACTGTTACCCGTGGTGGTAATGGCAACGTCAGGCAGCGTATTACCTACTTTGATCAATTTAGTATCGGTCGAGCTTTTGCCGGCTGCGTCTGTAACTTTCAGCGTCAGCTTATAAACCCCGTTTTTGCGAAAAGTATAGGTTGATGCCTGGGCCTTCGAGATCACCGTTTTACCATTCAGTATCCATTTGTAACTCAGGTTATCATCAGCATCATAATCAAAGCTTTTTTGATTCAAAGCTACTTTGTATGGTATTAAACCAATGGTATCAGCTGTAGCAATGCGGGCTACCGGTGCGCGGTTACCGCCATTATAATCTACACGCACCAAACGGGCATCCGGGTTATCCAGGCCGTAGGCCGACCCATATTCCAACACATACATCGAGCCTTCAGGGCCAAATTTAATATCTATAGGGCGGCGAAAGTCGCCATTGCTTTCCATCAACTGGTCAAGCGCTTTAAAATTAAGGTGTTCATCCATGCGCACGCCAAATATCCAGTTGCGCATGTAATCGCCCACAAATAAAACTTTGTCATAATAAGCCGGGAACTTGGTTTTTGACTGTAGGGCAGGGTCATAATGATAAACCGGCCCGCCAATGATGCAACGTCCGCCCTTGCCCAGCTCCGGAAACTCAGGCGAAGTATCGTACGGATACCAAACCAGGGCCTTTTGGGCGGGTGGTAAAATCTTTAAGCCGGTGTTATTAGGCGATGTGTTCTCGGGCGCATTAATATCGTACAGATCTCCGATGGCGTGGGTGGAAAAGTCAATTTTGTTATAAGGTTTGCTATCGCCGACAAAAAAGGGCCAGCCAAAATTGCCGGCTTTCTTTGCCTGGTTAATTTCGTCGTAACCGCGGGGGCCTTGCGCGCCGTTATTACCGGCGTCGGGCCCAACTTCGCCCCAGTAAAGCGTACTTGTAGCTTTATCAACCGAAATACGGTAAGGGTTACGGCAACCCATAACGTAAATTTCAGGCTTGGTTTTCTCTGTCCCTTTAGGGAAGAGGTTTCCTGCCGGGATGGTGTACGTGCCGTTAGCTTCAGGATGAATACGCAATACCTTGCCGCGCAGGTCGTTAGTGTTGCCTGCCGACCGCTCGGCATCAAAGGTCTGCCGGTTTGGGCGCTGGTCAATAGGGGCAAAGCCCTCAGATTCAAACGGAACGGTATTGTCGCCTGTCGAGATATAAAGATTTTTGTTTTTATCCCAATCCATACCGCCGCCTGAGTGGGCGCTTACCTCAGCGTCCAGCGGTACATCCAGCAGGTCTTTTTCTGATGCCAGGTTAAGCACGTTGGTTTTACTGATGGTAAAACGCGAAAGCCGGTTAACCAGGCCATCGCCACCGTTGGTTGAGTAGTAAAAATAAATATAGTTATTAGTGGCAAAATCCGGGTCAATGGTCATGCCCAGCATACCCTGCAAAATTTTATCAACGGCTTTTACATCAAACTTATGCACCAACGCTGTTTGTTTGGTTGCGGGGGTATAAACATAAAAGCTGCCCGACCGCTCAATAAAAAATACCCGTCCGTCTTTGGCAACGGCCAGCTCCATGGGTTCGTTCAGGTCGTTATACAAAATAGTTTTAACAAAGCGGTTGTCCTCCGGCTTTTTAAGTACAGAAATACCAGGATTTTTTGTGGCTTTTTTTGTGATAGTTTTATGCGGATGAATCACATCAAATGCAAATAGCCCTGCCGAAACAGATGCAGCTACGCACGCGGTTAATGCCGCTTTTATGTATTTTGCTTTGCGCATGAAGTAAGTATTATTTTACGTTTTAAGATTTTTATATTGGTTTACCAGTACAAGTCTAATAATTTAACACTTAACATGCTATTAAATATGGCTTAATATTTTTGACGGAATATCAAGGTGTCATTCTTCGCTTGGCTCATTTAAATGCATAGCCAGGACTTACTATTTGCTCTTCATGCTATTAATCTTATACTGAAAGGTCAATAAAAAATAACGCCTTAAAATCTGCGTTTCGCCGCTGGTGATTGAGTTGGTTCCGGCATAACGGTAAACGTTGGTGTTTTGGTTAAATAAATCGTAAGCCGATAGTTTAAACTGTGCCCGGTTTTGCTTCAGGAACATATAGGTAACAGCCGGATTTAACACATTGGCTGATTTTGAGAAGCCTGCCGGTATTTGCGGATTATACCTGTACTGATACTGCAGGTCAAAAATAAAATTTGCAGGCGCGTTAACAGACGCCGCAGCGGTTATATTATGATAAATGGTAGATACCGAAGGGTAATTTACGCCCCTGTAAGTGGTTATGTTTTTCGTAAACGTATAGGTTAAATTTAAGTTTACGGTAGATTTATAGTTAATTACCGCAGTTGGAGCGTCTGAAATAGCATAATTAAATTGTGTGCCCTCATCGCCATTAAAATAGAAAGACTGCTGGCCAAAATTGGCAGAAAGCCTGTTACCCAAACCAAACTTCCAGATTCGCGATTTTTTGAATTGCTTGCCGTTGCTAATGCCGCCGCCGCCGTACCAGCCCCCATTTTTATTAGCATAGGTTGATGTTATGAAACCGTTATCATCTTTGGTTGAAACCTGCACCACGTTATTGCTGGTTACCCCGGCATAAAAGTTCATATTTGTATTTGATTGCTTATCGGTATTATAGTTGAAGTAGCTGTAATTGAAATGACGCTCAATGCCCGGCGTCAGGTTAGGGTTGCCGGTCAGGGTTTCCAGCGAACTGATCTGGCGCGTTATAGGCTGCACCTGGTCGACAGTCGGTGGGTCTGCCATTTCGTAGTAACTTAACTGAAAATGTTTTTTAAAATTTACGTAATTGACACTTGGGAACAAATAAGCGTACCATTTGGATAGGTTAGGAATATCTGAATGGTACCTGTTGGTAAGGGATTGGATTTCCAGATCAAGGGCCGCCCGTATTCTTGCGTTCTTTAAATTTATGGTGACCGTGTTTTTCAGGTTTTCAACGTAATGATCCCTGATGGTGTTATTACTTTGATCAGGTACAAAATTTTCATACAAACCGTCCTGACTTTTATCAAGAGCGGTAACCCTGTTAGCGGTGAGGTAAAACCTTGACTGAACAAACACCTCGTAACTCACCATCTTATTAAAGTCATGATTAAATGCGCTTGATAACTCGCCATAATAATAGCGCTGGTTGTTATCTGTAAACCTATCTAAAACCGACGACGGAACGGCGGACACAAACGAGTGTAAACTATTGTAATTATAGGTGTCTGAGCCGCTGTTTCTGATGTCGGCTGTTTGAAAAATAGTCACAGAGTTTTTATTGCGTTTGTAGTGATAAATTAAACGGTCATTAAACTCATTAGTCTGGCTTGTATTTGTTACCTCACTAAACAGGTCGCTTATTTGAGGTGTTTGTGTGTTGAAATTGTTGGTGGTGCCATTTCTAACGTCGCCGGTTGGTGCAATATTTAATTGAGCTGTAAATCTTAACCATCTAAGAGTATCAGGTTTCCATTCTATTAAGGTGGCTACGGTATGCTTGCGCATTTTTGAATGCTCGGTACCTGCGTTTTGCGTGGTTAATAAAGTATTGTCTAACCGTTGTTCGGTAAGCGATTTTGTCTTATAGTCTTTTATATAATTATAATAGCCGTATTGTAAGTTAAGTTTAAGTTTGGTGCCATAGTCGTTGTTGATATTAAAACCAGCCGAGTGCATCTGTTCTATCCCTCCATTACCGGTGCCGCCAAAAGTGCCGTCATACTGAATATTTCCTCCGGAACGGTTAAAACCGCCCAGGCCGGTCAAGTCAGCGCTAGAGAAACCGGTGTGAGTTAGATTATTACCTAAACCAAAAGCTGTCATCTGTAATGTATCTCTGAATGTGCTGATAATACCGCCGGCCTCATACCGCTGGCGCGTGCCTGCACCGCCAAATATTTTACCGATGGTGCTTTTTCTGATCTTGCTTTTAAGCTTTAGGTTAATGACTTTGCTCAGCTCCATTTCGGTGAGTTTATGATCTGGGTCATCGTCACGGTCATCATATACCTGCACTTTATCAACCAGCTCGGCGTCCAGATTTTTTGTGCCGATAGTGATATCGCTGCCAAAAAAACGCTTTCCGTCAATTAAAAGTCTGCTTACCGGACGGCCATTTATTTCTATCGAACCGTCCATGTTTACCTGTACACCGGGAAGTAATTTTAGCAGATCCTCAACAACAGCGTTTGGGCGGGTTTTAAAAGCCTCGGCGCTAAATTCTATCGTGTCTTTTCTGATAACTACCGGCGATCTTTCACCTCTAACTACAACTTCTTGTAAAGCTTTAAGTCCTACTAAAATGGTGCCCATTACTTTGTTTTCGCCAGGCTTAAAAACAATGGTTTGCCTGAAAGTACCATAGTTCATAGAGGATATAATCAGTTTGGTTTCAACACCGGCAGGTAGGCCCGACAGCTTGAACGTTCCGTCGTTTTGCGTTAATGTGTAAGAAATTAACGTGGTGTCTTTCGCTGTAACAATAGCAACAGTTGCATGTTCAATGGGTGACTTTAAAGTCGAGTCGGCAATTTTGCCGGCTATGGTTGCTTTGTTTTGTCCAAAAGCAACTAACGAAAACAGGCATAAAAGAGTACAAACAATAAGTTTATTTGTACTAAAGGTAAATGTAGCACGCATTAATTGATAAGGTTTAGAATTAGTTGATAATTGTGATGTTACTAAACTAAGTAATTAGTTTCTAAAAAAAGCCTTTAAAGTGTTAAAAAGGGTTAATTTATTTAAATAGGGAATGATAATTTGAATTTACATAGGTTTTGCTTAAAGTGATTTTGTTGGGTTGATATTGATCCGTTGTTTTTAAGTGCAAGATAGACCAGCTTAATTTTTGTTTAAAGCAAGTGGGGCCAAACCGCAAAAAACCGGGATGAAATAATTGTTTTGAACAAACGAACATTATATTTCGCTATATAACTACTCAAATCATGATTTGAGTAGTATTAACTTTTTAAATAGTAACAATCTTAACATATTGAATTACAGCCGGGCTTATACCCTATATTTGAACAAACCAATACCGGCTTTTTTTCATCAGCCAATTTTGAAAAGATGCCGCCACAGACCTGAATATTTGACTATATGAGAATCCAATTAAAAAACATTTTACATGTTTCAGTAATGCTGTTGATTGGCATTGCAGGCAAAGCCCAAACCGCGCCCGATAATACCAAATACGTTAACACCTTTGTAGGTACTGAAGCAGTGACCGACTATAAGTTACTGGGCTATGTGCCCCCAAAAAACTGGCGGCCATGGTCTGGATTAACTTTCCCGGGCAGTTCCCTTCCTAACGCCATGGTTCAGGTAAGCCCCATGACCAAGTACCAGCCTGCCGGCGCAGGATATGAGTATGAGGATTCGGTGATCGTATCGTTCACCCATACCAATAAAGGCCACTGGAACTTTGGTAATGTGCCTGTGCTGCCTATGTCAAAACCCGGCGAAACCATTGGTTCAAGGTTCTCGCATAAAAATGAAAGCTCGTCGCCGGGATATTACCAGGTTTATCTTGCCGATTATGGCATTAATGTACAGCTAACCTCAACTTTACGATGCGCCTATTATAGGTTTGATTATAAGTCTGATAACGATCGTCAGGTTTTATTTGACCTGTCAAAAGCGCTTAGCGGTGTTACCGATTGGGAGATAAACCAGGACGGCGATTATGCGGTTAAAGGCAAACAAGGCGGCGAGAATATTTTCTTTTATGCGGTATTCAGCTCAAAAATAGCCGATTTGGTAAATAACCATGGTACAACTACCAAAAACGTAAGAGGCCGGGAAGTTAACGCTCCAAGCGGCAACGCCATAATTCATTTAGTGGACGATGGAAAAGAGCCGGTTTACCTGAAAATAGGTTTCTCTTTTGTAAGTACTGACAATGCCAGGATGAATCTGGATAAAGAGATCGCCAATAAAAGTTTTGAAACTGTGCGTAAAGACGCGCACGCTGCCTGGCAAAAATTATTATCGACCATACAGGTAAAGGGCGGTACCGAAAAGCAGAAAACGATGCTGTATTCTTGCCTTTACCGTTCGTTTTTATGGCCGGTACTGCGTAGTGATGTTAATGGTGATTTTACAGATATCAATCACAAAGTAGTAAACACCGGGATTGATTATTATACCGAACCCTCGCTTTGGGATACTTACCGTAATAAGGATGTGCTGTTAGAACTGGTATCGCCGAATGTCACGCTTAATGTAATCAAATCGTTGGAGGACAAGGGAGACAAGACCGGATATATCCCGACCTTTTTCCACGGCGATCATGGGGCCTCTTCAATTGCCGGAGCCTACCTGCGTGGTATTGACGGTTTTGATATTAAAGATACCTACAGGATATTGCTAAACAACGCCAATTTACCGCCTGCCGGTCAGCGGAGTGGCGGCCGTCAGTATCTGGATGAGTATTTGAAAAAAGGTTATATTTCTGATCCTGAAATTCAGAATGCTACTGAAACGGCTAAGGGCCGCGCCGGGGTATCAAAAACTTTAGAATACTCATACGACGATTATTCGATTGCTCAAATAGCTAAAAAACTGGGCGATACGGCTAATTACCGCATCCTGATGGCCAGATCGAAAAATTATAAAAACGTATTTGATAAATCGACCAATTTTATGCGCGGCCGAACCGAGGATGGCGGATGGATACAGAATTTCAATCCGCAATACCCTTATTATGAATGGCAGTTCCGCGAGGCGAACGCCTGGCAGGTGTCATTCTTTGCACCACATGATATGCCCGGCCTGATAGCACTTTACGGCGGCCCTAAACCGTTTGAGGCCAAACTTGATTCGTTTTTTACTACACCCTGGAACCCGCATTATATAGCGCGTAACGTTGAAACATTTATTGGACAGTACTGCCAGGGTAACCAGCCCGACCATGAGGCGCCGTTTTCATACACGCTGATAGGCAAGCCTGCGAAAACCCAGAAAGTGTTGGATAACATTATGAATAACCTGTACGGGATGGGCCCGCGCGGTATTCAACTGGCGGGTATGGATGATGCCGGCGAGATGTCGGCGTGGTTTGTGTTTAGCTCGTTAGGGTTGTACCCGTTATCGCCCACTGATCCGAAATATATTGTTACCGCCCCGCTGTTTGACGAAGTAAAATGGAGAACCAGCAATGGCAAATACATCACCATATCAAAACCGGGCAAGGGTAGGGCTATAACCGCAATAAAAGTTAATGGTAAGCTAAATAAGGACTATTACGTATCGCACGATTTGTTTAAAAATGGTGGGAATGTTTTGATTGCGACGAAGTAAATAATAGACG
This sequence comes from Mucilaginibacter ximonensis, assembly GCF_042686265.1. NCBI lineage: Bacteria > Pseudomonadati > Bacteroidota > Sphingobacteriia > Sphingobacteriales > Sphingobacteriaceae > Mucilaginibacter > Mucilaginibacter ximonensis. The sequence continues at coordinate 1,105,993 of NZ_JBHUPD010000001.1, read as the reverse complement.
ATTTTTAATGTTTTCACATAGCGTCATTGCGAGGAACGAAGCAATCTCTACACATGCCAGTCAACCCAGCAAGGGGTAATTGTCGCGCAGAGATTGCTTCGTTCCTCGCAATGACGCGCTTTTATACGGGGATTAATGGAAATCTTCCACGCCTTGTTTCTCCCTGAAACTATAAAACAGGTAAAATAATGCGGGCAGAATAAACAAACTGCCAATTAACAGTGCGGTGCCTAAAGTGTTAATGGTACCTGCGGTAGCATGATTGGTCAAAACAGAAAGATTTTTGCCGTTTTTACCCATGATGAAATTAGGGTAGTGGGTGTAGCCGACTGATAATAAGATCATACTCACCTGGAAAGCTGCAAATACCCGTGGCAATTGTTTGCCGCCTTTGGCGATGCTGATCCAGAGTAACACTAGTGATATCGATGCGGCAATAACAGCCGTCAAGCTAACCGGGTTGCCAAAGATCCAATGCGCCAGCCGAATGTTATTGGTTTCGGCAGCAAGAAATACAAGGCCGCCGCAAAAAAAGGCTACTGCATTTAATACTTTGGCTTTTTTGACGAAGCGCTTTACATCATACTCATCAGTAGCTTCGCCAATGAGATATATGGCAGCTAAGAAGCCACAAAGGGCAACAGTAAATAACCCTACAGTGATGGAAAACCAATTAAACCAGCTGTAAACGTAAGCAGTCAGGAAATCTTTAGCATCAAAATCTATTTGCCGTGACAGGGCGCTGCCGGCTGTTATCCCTAAAAACAACGGGGTTAAAAAGCTGGAATACACAAAGATGCTATTGTAAAGCGCTTGTGTGCGTTCGCCTTTTATAGCATCATAATTACGGAAGGCAAAGGCTGTACCGCGCGCAATAACGCCCATTAGCATAGCCAGTAAGGGAATATGCAAATAAGTACACATGCCGCTATAAATATCCGGAAACCCTACAAACAAAATAACCACGGCAATGATGAGCCACATATGATTGGCTTCCCAGATGGGGCCTATAGCCTGGTACATGGTAGCGCGGGTACGATGTTTATTGGTATCAGAGGTAAAAAGCTCAATAATTCCCGCACCAAAATCGGCACCCCCTAACAAAAAGTAAAGCAGTATAGCGAAGAATAGAAATATGATGACTACGGTTAGCATATTTTGGTGTTTGTTTATGGGTTGATTAAGTTGATTGAGTGAGTTGTTCTGGTTTTTTCAACTAATGAACCGCTCACCTGATCAACAATTCACTACTCACTTTTTAATATCATAAATCTCAGGTACCATTTTAATTTGCCTTTGCAGCAAGAATATTACCGCCAGGCTTAGTGTAAAATAGATGAAGCTAAACAGGTAAAACGAATATTGAATGCCGGGCATTGGCGTCACCGCATCCGCAGTCCGCATAACATCCTGAATTATCCAGGGTTGGCGGCCCACTTCAGTAACCGTCCAGCCGGCTTCTAACGCAATAAAGCCCAGAGGCGTTGAATAAATAAAGAGCTTCAGAAACCAGCCCTTGCTCATCCAGCCGCGTTTTTTCCAAACGGCAATAAGATATATAATACCTGCGGCCATCATTAACATGCCAAAGCCAACCATTATCTGGAAAGCATAATGCGTTACGGGTACATTGGGTTGATCTTTGGTCGGGATCTGGTCTAACCCTTTAACTTCCTGTTTGAAATTATCGTTCACCAAAAAGCTCAGCATTCCAGGTAGTTCCAGGCCATAGTTTACTTTTTTGGCCACCGTGTCGGGTATACCGCCAATAACCAATGGTGCATATTGCTGTGTATGAAAATAGGACTCCATTGCCGCCAGTTTTGCCGGTTGACGTTTGGCTGCGTGTTTAGCAGATAAGTCGCCGCTTAATGGTTGAAGAATTGCCGCAATGGCGCCAAAGGTTATGGCTATACGAAACGCTTTGGAGTGAAACTCAACGTTTTGTTTACGATAGATCATCAGCGCGTGTATGCCCGCTACTGCAAACCCTGTTGCTGAGAAGGCAGCTATGGTCATATGCAGGGCCTCAGAGAACCATGCTCCGTTAAACATGGCTTTTATGGGGCTGATATTGAGGTATTGCCCGTTCACAAAGTCAAAGCCGGAGGGGCTGTTCATCCATGAATTTGCCGAAACCACCAGTATGCCCGATAAGATACCGCTTACGCCGACCATAACGCCCGTTGCCCAGTGAAACCACTTATTTAAACGGTTCCAGCCGTAGAGGAAAAAGCCAAGCGCTATCGCTTCTATAAAAAAGGCGACACCTTCTAACGAAAACGGCATTCCGAATATGGGCCCGGCGTGTATCATGAATTTTGGCCATAGCAGGCCTAATTCAAATGACAACATGGTGCCCGACACTGCCCCCGTAGCGAAGAAAATAGCCACGCCCTTGCTCCATGCCTGGGTTACGTTTTTATAAACCGGGTTTTGTGTCTTGAGATATTTGTAATGTGATATCGCCATAAAAACGGGCATTACCATACCAATACATGAGTAAATGATGTGAAAACCCAGCGATAGGGCCATCTGCGATCTGGCGGCTAAAAAATCATTCATGTTTCTGTGATAAACAAGATGCTCAAATATAAAGCCTTACTAACTAGCCATATTATTTTTTATAAAATATGTGTTATACATATTGAATTTAAATTGATAATAAGTTACTTACGCCAATAATAGCGGCGTATCTTTGTGATTTTTTGGATGTAAAATAGTGTAAAAGCCAGGGATTGTGCGATTCCCTCCCCGGGAGGGTAGGGAGGTGTTTGTGGACCTGTTGAGCGGCGAAACCCCTCCCTGCCTTTTCGCTCAGCACTGCCGCACCCCTCCCCGGGAGGGAGTTAATATGCTCGCATCCCACATTTTTTCCTGCTTAATACATTAATCATATGTGCTTAGCTTGTTATTTTGATTATCACCCTCTATAGTATATCTTTAGCTGTCCACATTTATCAAACAATATGAAATTTAATAAAGCTCTTTTATTATTGTCATTTGCGGCGTCTGCTTTGACTGCAAACGCGCAAACGGCCGATCCAAATCCCTCAAAGTACGACCAGCATAAAGTTTTCGGTCCGCTGTTTTACCAGCAAAATGGTAATCAGTTTCGTACTGCCGGCGGTGCACCCAGCGCCAAATACTGGCAAAATCGCGCCGATTATAAAATCAATGTTGTGCTTGATACCGCTAAGCACCGTGTTACCGGCTCGGTAAATATTAATTACACCAATAACAGTCCGGATGGCTTGCCATTTTTATGGCTTCAGTTAGACCAGAATATTTATCGCGAAGATTCGCGCGGACAGGCCACCAGTTTGGTTACCGGCGGCAGGTTCGCCAATAAAAGCTACACCAATGGCGACGAGATTAAAGGCGTATACATTATACAAAATGGTAAAGCCGAGAAAGCCGATTACATTGTGAATGATACCCGCATGCAGATTCGCCTTAAAGATTCGTTGAAGGCCAATGGCAAAAAGATAGCTATTAAAATTGATTATGGCTTTGATATTCCGCAATATGGTACCGACCGCATGGGGCGCATCAACACCAAAAACGGATGGATATACGAAGTTGCACAATGGTATCCACGCATGGAGGTTTATGATGACATTAGCGGCTGGAACACTATTCCATACATGGGCGCATCAGAGTTTTATCTGGAGTACGGTGATATTGATTATACCATCACTGCGCCAGCTAACCTGGTAGTAACTGGCTCAGGCAGCTTGTTAAACCCGACTGAAGTGTTGACCGCTACTGTGCAAAAACGACTGGCTGATGCACGCAATAGTGATAAAACCGTAACCATTCGCGACGCTGCAGATATTGCCAGCAAAACATCATACCCCAACAAACCAAGTTTAACCTGGCACTTTTTGTGTAAAAACACCCGCGACGTAGCCTGGGCGGCCTCTAAAGCTTTTGTGTGGGATGCAGCGCGTATTAACCTGCCAAGCGGCAAAAAAGCCTTAGCGCAATCGGTTTACCCGGTTGAGGTTATGGGTCAGGACGCCTGGAGCCGTTCAACCGAGTATGTAAAAAATTGTATCGAACTATATTCAAAAGAATGGTTTGAATTTACCTATCCGGTAGCTACCAACGTTGGTGGTATTGTAGGCGGCATGGAATATCCGGGCATTGTATTTTGCGACTGGAAATCAAAAGCAGGCGACCTGTGGGAGGTTACCAACCACGAGTTTGGCCATAACTGGTTCCCGATGATTGTGGGCTCGAACGAGCGTAAATATGCCTGGATGGACGAAGGTTTTAATACCTTTATTAATAAGGTAGATACTAAAGTATTTAACAACGGCGAGTATTACGTAAAGCAAGATGTACAGCGCGAAGCTGCGGCAATGTTCGCGCCTGAGGCCGACCCGATTATGAGCACGCCTGACGTGATTCAAAATGACTACCTGGGTTTTGCAGCTTATGAGAAACCCGCTTTGGGCCTTAAAATTCTTCGCGAACAGATTTTAGGCGAAGAACGTTTTGACTACGCTTTCAAAACTTATATAAAACGGTGGGCATTTAAGCATCCTACTCCGTGGGATTTCTTTCACTCAATGGATAACGCCGCAGGCGAGGACCTGAGCTGGTTCTGGAACGAGTGGTTTATGGGGACTATGTCTTTAGACCAATCGGTTAAAGCAATTGACTATGTAGATAATGACCCTGCAAAAGGCTCACTGATCACCATCGAGAACCTGGGCGAAATGGCACTGCCAGTAACCGCTCAAATCAAAGAAGAAAATGGAAAAGTCAGCATCGTTAAACTACCTGCCGAAATTTGGCAGCGCGGTGGCACCTGGACTTTCCTGAATAAAACCACTTCGAAAATAATGATGGTAACACTCGATCCTGATCATGCGTTGCCTGATACCAACCCTGAAAATAACTCATTAAGCGGTTTGGATATCGACAAAAACGTTACTGCGGCCTCGGTGATCAAATCATACCTGAATGCTATTGGCGGGGCCGATAAGGTCAAAGCCTTAAAAGATCTGACCATTACATCGTCTGCAGCGTTTCAGGGCACGCAGATTCAGCTGGTAAATAAGTACAAAGCCGACAATATGTTTGATTTTAACCTGACGGCGCCGGCCTATAATAATTTTATCTTATTGCGTGTAAAAGGAGCCGGTGACAGCGTAAGCATAGTGCAACAAAATACGCCGGTTAACGCACCAGCCGAGTACAGGCATATTTTAACCAACCGTTTCGGATTTTTCCCTGAGCTTGATTATGGCAAATCAGGCTATGTTTTGACGTTAGATAGCAGACTGCACGATGTTAGCGGTAGCCTGGCTTATTTGATCTTGATTACTCACCCCGACGGCACTAAAGTGAAGGCTTATTTTGACAGGCAAACCGGCTTAAAATTAAAGCAGGTAAACGATGCTGCAAACGCATCGCCGACTGAATACAGCGATTACCGTGAGGTTGCCGGCGTAAAAATACCTTATGACGCTAAGACAGCAATTTTAGGTTATGCGGTAGAATTTAAAGTAAATAACGCCGAAGCTAACACGGGCTTAAAAGACGCTGATTTTAAATAAGATTTTCACGTGAAAAATTGATAAAAAGGTTCGCATTAATGCGAACCTTTTTGCTTTTAAAGCATTAACTTTAATAAACCCAATTAAACCGTTTATGAAAAATTCACGTCGCGATTTTTTGCAGAAAGTTGGCGCGTCGGCATTGGCGCTGCAGTTGGCCTCAATTACCTCGTGGGGAGCTAAAAGAGAAACATACGATGGACCCGTTCTGCGCGTTGCTATTTTAGGGTTAGGTAATTATGCTGCACGTGTGGCCGATGCCATGCAAAGCTGTACAAAAGCTAAGCTGGTTGGTTTGGTAAGTGGTTCGCCCGATAAGCTTACCAAGTGGAGCGCTAAGTATAACATCCCGGCAAAAAACTGTTACAACTATCAGAACTTCGACGATATCAGAAATAATAAAGATATCGATGCGGTTTATGTTATTACGCCAAACAGTACGCATCATGATTTTATATTACGTACTGCCAGGGCTGGCAAACACGCCATCAGCGAAAAACCCATGGCTATCAACGTAAAGCAAGCTGAAGAAATGATTGCCGGCTGTAAACAGGCAGGGGTTAAGTTGCTGGTGGGTTACCGTATGCATTTTGAACCCAAAACCCTGGAGGTGGTACGGATGCGTAAAGAGGGAGAGTTTGGAAAGATCATGTTCTTTCAGGGGCTCTGCGGATTTAGAATAGGCGACCCAAAACAATGGCGTTTAAAACCCGAGATGGCCGGCGGCGGGTCAATGATGGATATTGGTATTTATGCCGTAAACGGTGCGCGGTATATGACCGGCGAGGAGCCAATATGGGTGACCGCTCAGGAGACTAAAACCGACCCGGTTAAATTCAAAGAAGGTGTAGACGAGACTATTCAATTTCAATTTGGTTTTCCGAGCGGCGCAACAGCTTCATGCCTGTCAACTTATAATATGAATGGTTTGGATAAGTTTTTCCTGAATGGCGAACGTGGTTTTGCAGAAATGCAGCCATCTACCAATTACGGGCCAATAATGGGCCGCACCAACCAAGGCGAATTGACGCAACCTGCAACTATCCATCAGGCGGTACAGATGGATGAGTTTGCCGATATCATATTTCATGACAAGCAGCCGCCAATACCGGTTGACGGTTATGAAGCGGTGAAAGATCTAAAGATCATCGCTGCTGTTTATGAAGCTGCCAGAACGGGTAAAAAGGTGTCGGTGACTGTATAGTAACCGGCAGTTTTTTATAACATTTTTCAGGCAGGTGCGTTTAAACACTATCTATCACCTACAAAACACTATGATATTATTTGCGTACGCGGGCAATATGAATGTGGATAAGTTTGCAAAAACAGTTCCTTCTGCCAAAAAAATAGGCATAGCTAAATTACCCGGATATACTTTTATGTTCAATAGCACCGGCGACGATGAATCGGCGAAAGCCAATGTTGTGAAGTCGTTTGATCTGGATGCTATGGTTTGGGGCTTGCTGATTGAACTGGCAGACGAAGAGCGCTCAAACTTTCACGACCCGATGTGGAGTTCGACCCTTAAATTGGAACCCGTACTTTGCTTTGATATGGCCGATAATATTTATCACGCCGAAGTTTTTATAACGCAGCCGCATGCTATTACCACACATTTGCTGCCTTATGACTGGTATCATGCCAAAATATTAAAACTGGCCACCGAGGCAGGTTTACCCGCAGATTACGTCAGGCATATTAAAGTAATGCCTTGTAAAATTGATCCGGATGAAAAACGCCGGCAGCGGCGCTTCAGTCAACTGTAAATAAAAAGCCGGCTTTAATTAAAACCGGCTTTTTTTATGTTGTTAGCCTTTTGATGGTGGCGGTGTGTCCTGGGTTTGATCAGCCCCTTTTTTTATTCTCGATTTACGCTCTTCTTTTAGCTTAGCGTAAGTTTGCTGCTGATCGGGGGTAAGTACAGCGTTAACCTGATCGTCAGTAGTTTGCATCAAGGCTTTTAAAGCTTGTCTGTTTGATCTTTTATCTGCCGATGGGTTTGATCTTAAGCTGTCTACTTTTGTAGCTCTGGTGGTCAATATGGCGCTTATCTTATCAGATTGGGTAGCATCCAGATTTAAATTTTTCTGAAGCATTTTAACCTGTCGCGCTGCGCGCTGATCTGGCGATTTGGTTGCTGTTTGTGCATTTGCAAATAATACCGACCCGGTCAGTAAAACTGCCATTAAAAGTAATCTTTTCATAAATGTGTGTTTGCAGGTAGGATACACAGATGTAGAAAAGGTTTAATGTTAAATATAAATCATCAATAGCTGGTAAAAAAAGGCCTCTACCAAAAAGTAGAAGCCTTTTATTTATGCAGAGCAGATCTTGCTTAGATCAGGTTGCTGTCAGTTAATACCTGGTTCATGGCACGTACGGCGTCAGCGCTTTTGTTAAAGGTAGCTTGCTCGTCGGCAGTCAGTTTGTAATCAATGATTTTCTCCCAACCGTTTTTGCCTAAAACAACCGGTACAACCAATGAAATATCGTTTTGGCCATATTCACCTTCTAAAGCGACACCGCATGAGATCAGTTTTTTCTGATCGCGAACGATTGACTCAACCATGAAGGCAGTACCTGCACCAGGAGCGTACCACGCTGAAGTACCAATTAATTTTGTTAAGGTAGCGCCGCCAACCATGGTATCGGCAACAATTTTGTCTTGTTGTTCTTTGCTCAGAAACTGAGTAACCGGCGTGCTGTTCCAGGTAGCATGGTTAATTAACGGGATCATGGTAGTATCACCGTGACCACCGATAACTACTGCGTTCAAGTCGGCAGGCGAGCAGCCTAATTCCTGGCTCAGGTAGTATTTAAATCTGGCTGAATCTAAAGCGCCCCCCATACCGATAACACGGTTTTTAGGCAAGCCTGAAGCTTTCAGGGTTAGGTAGTTCATGGTATCCATTGGGTTTGAAACCACAATGATGATGGTGTTAGGAGAATGTTTCAGGATATTCTCGGTAACGCTTTTTACAATGCCGGCGTTAACACCAATCAACTCTTCGCGGGTCATGCCTGGTTTGCGGGGCAAGCCTGAAGTAATCACTACTACCTCTGAATCTGCAGTAGCAGCATAGTCGTTAGTTACACCTTTAATTTTAGTATCAAACTCCAGCAGGGCAGAGGTTTGCATCATATCGATAGCCTTACCTTCGGCAAAACCTTCGCGGATATCTAATAAAATTAACTCTTCTGCTAATTCTTTTCTTGCGATGTTATCCGCACATGTAGCGCCAACAGCTCCGGCACCAACAACAGTAATTTTCATAGTATTTTAAATTTATATGAGACGGGATTGAAATATCGGACGCAATTTTAGTAAAAAATTATAAAACATCGTCGCATTATTGTTAAATGTGCTTAAAGTCATTATGTTTTATAATTAGCTATACCGGTTTGTTTTTTTACAGGTAGAATTTTGTGCGAATTCAAGATGGAACTCGCCGCAAAAATGGTAATGTATAAGAGTTCTTCCGTCGCTCACGCCACCACTAGCTGGTTTGATGATTAAGGAATTTATAAAAATAGACGCAAAACCAGCTTTTGAAATTTGAATTTCTTAAATAAACTGTCAAAAAATGATTATTTGCATTTTTTAAGATAAAGTTTTGCTGTTTTTGAAGTATATGTTTGCTTTTTATGTAACATTTTTCATTTTTTTAAACTTTTTTTGATAAAATTTGTAAAAAAGCGAATTATTAATATAAATTTGCTCAGACAAACGGAAACGTTGCAATTAAAACTATTATCTGAATCAAACTTTATAAAATTAATTTAAAACATGGCAACTAAACTCGAGTACATCTGGCTTGACGGATACAAACCAACTCAAAGCCTTCGTAGCAAAACCAAAATCGTTAAAAGTTTTAGCGGTAAAGTAGAAGATCTTGATAACTGGAGCTTTGACGGTTCATCAACTGAGCAAGCACCGGGTGGTTCTTCTGATTGTATCTTAAAACCAGTATTCACTGTACCTGATCCACAAAGAAAAGACGCATACCTGGTTATGTGCGAAGTATTGGATTCAAAAGGTCAGCCACATGAGTCAAACGGCCGTGCTACTATTCAAGATGATGATAACGATTTCTGGTTTGGTTTTGAGCAAGAATATTTCCTTTGGGACCCGGCAACTAACAAACCGCTTGGTTTCCCGGCAGGTGGCTATCCAGGTCCGCAAGGCCCTTACTACTGCTCTGTAGGCGCTAACAACGCTTTCGGTCGCGAGATTGTTGAAGAGCACTTAGACGTATGTTTAGAAGCAGGTTTGAACGTAGAAGGTATTAATGCTGAGGTTGCTGCCGGTCAGTGGGAATTCCAGATCTTTGCTAAAGGTGCAAAAGAAGCTGGCGACCAAATTTGGGTTGCACGTTACCTGCTGGAAAGAATTGGTGAAAAATACGGAGTTGCTATTAACTGGCACTGTAAACCATTGGGTCAATTAGACTGGAACGGTTCAGGTATGCATGCTAACTTCTCAAACACTTTATTGCGTACTGCTAACAGCGAAGAGAAATTCAAAGCTGTTTGCGAGGCCTTCCGTCCGGCGGTTGCTGAGTGTATTGCTGTTTACGGTGCTGATAACGATCAACGCTTAACCGGTAAACACGAAACTGCTTCTATCCACGACTTTAGCTATGGTGTATCTGACCGTGGCGCTTCTATCCGTATCCCACTGTATGCTGTTGAGCATAACTGGAGCGGTTACCTTGAAGATCGTCGTCCAAACTCTGCTGCCGATCCATACAAAGTAGCTGCAGTAATTATTAAAACTGTAAAATCAGCTAAAATCTAATTTTAGTTAAACAGATAAGCAAAAGCGATGGGTGAGAGCTCATCGCTTTTTTGTTTTTATGGACATTTTAAGCCGCTTTCATCCACTCGTCATTGCGAGGAACGAAGCAATCCCCGATAAGCGTGTCGGAAAAGCGTGTGTAGAGATTGCTTCGTTCCTCGCAATGACGTGGTTTTAATGCTTCTGTTGCAAATGATCAAGATAATCTCCTGTCGAAATCTCGCTTAATCCCGCTAAGGATCGATTGTACAAATAAACCCAACAAGTTATCACTCCCTGACCCGTCTGAATAGGCAAAGCTTCGCGAACAAACAAATAGGGTAGTTCCTCTCCTTCGCCATAACCCTCGTAAGGATCAAGATGTCTGAGTACTTCATCAGGATTGTGCAGGCGGTAAACGGTTCCTGAAACGTCATAATTACCATATTCGTCAATTACAAGGGCCGGGTAATGTCCAACATCATAAAGTTTACCCTGGATAGTGCCCTTGCTATAAAAAGCAGCATTGCGGGTTAAATAGTTTGCAAACTCATTATCAGCAAGTAGCAGGGTGCCGTAAACAAACAAAAGGTCATTTGTCATTTTTAAATTGAGTTTTTTGGGTTACGATAGTTATCTTGCTTAAAATTGGCATTACCTATACCATGAATCAGCAACAAATAACAGCATACTTACACGAAAACAATATACAGAAAATAAAATTTGCGTTTGCCGATATCGACGGGGTTTTGCGCGGAAAGGTTATTCACCCTAAAAAGTTTCTGGATGGCCTGCAAAATGGCTACGGTTTTTGTGATGTTGTTTTTGGCTGGGATAGCGCTGATGTTTGTTATGATAACGTTTCGCTTACAGGCTGGCACACCGGTTACCCGGATAAATCTTGTCATATCGATCTGTCGACATTTCGTACCATTCCCTGGCAGGAAAATATCCCATTTTTTATAGGCGATTTTAGTGATGCGGAAGGCAAAGGCCTGGCTGCCTGTCCCCGGTCATTACTGAAACGTATCACAAAAGAGTGTGAGGGCCTGGGCTTTCACCCTGAGTTTGCGCAAGAGTTTGAATGGTTCAATTTTAAGGAGACACCGCAAAGTTTACAGGATAAGCAATTTGCCAATTTGCAACCGCTAACACCCGGAATGTTTGGCTATTCTGTGCTGCGCATATCAGAGAACAATGATTTCTGCAATGAGCTGGTTGATTGGCTTAATCAATTTAATGTACCTATAGAAGGTTTTCATACCGAAACCGGTCCGGGAGTGTATGAAGCCGCAATTTTGCACTCGCATGTTTTAGAAGCTGCAGACAGGGCGGCATTATTTAAAACAGCCGTTAAAGAAATTGCCTATAAACATGGTATCACAGCCACTTTTATGGCTAAATGGAACGAAAACCTGCCCGGTTGCGGCGGGCACGTACATCAAAGTTTATGGAGCAAAGATCAAACAGAAAACCTGTTTCATGATGCGAAAGATGTAAATAAAATGAGCGAGCTGCATAAGCAATATTTGGCCGGGCAGTTGTATTGTCTGCCGCATATTTTACCTATGTATGCCCCAATCATTAACAGCTATAAACGCCTGGTTGAAGGTGCCTGGGCGCCTACCACCATTACCTGGGCGGTTGAAAACAGGACCACGGCCTTTCGCGTGATCAATTCGTCAAAAGGCTACACCCGTTTAGAGACACGTATACCGGGCGCCGATACCAATCCGTACCTGGTAATGGCAGCGGCATTAGCCTCAGGGTTATACGGTATCAAGAATAAATTGACATTAGACGTGCCGCAAACCATTGGCAATGGTTATCAAAACAACAGCAACGGCACCATACAGCCTAATTTATATGAAGCGGCTACCGACATGCAGAAATCAGCAATAGCTAAAGAAATTTTAGGGGCCGATTTTGTTGAGCACTTTACAGCAACGCGTTTGTGGGAGTGGCGCCAGTTTGCCAAAAGCGTGACCGACTGGGAGCTGAAGCGATATTTTGAGATAATATAAACCAGAATATATACCATTTCCTGATAATTAAAAGCTCACGGTCTGTTTGTGAGTTTGCTTGCGCTTATTTAAAAAACTAGCCGTTTGTAATTTATTTCTGTTATATCTTTGCCATCCGTTGAATATATAAACCTGATGGACTATTCTCTTATAATTAACAAGGCCTGGGATGGGTATGATGCTTCAAAGCGTATTGCAAAAATTGAGGACATCAGTGCAATGGTATCGACGAACCGGGTTTTCAGGGTAACGTTTGACGATGACGATATTATCATAGCCAAGCTTTCACTTTTTGGCAAGTTCGAGCATTTTAAGGAAGATCATCGTATTATCCACGCGCTGTCCAATAACCTGCTGTATCCGTTTGAAAACTTTCTGGCTAAGTCGCTGCTAAAAAACAACCGCGTTTACATATATCATTACAAACATGCCGGCGAAGATGCCTGGGTGGTATTTTATAATCCAACCCGCATCATGGAGCGCATGCCGCGCCGGCTGGAAGAAGAGCATATTCGTAAACTGGGGCAGCAGGTAGGTAAGTTTCATAAAGCCTGCTCCAGGATCAAGAATGTGTTGCCGAAATCTTCAAAAACCTTACGTACTGACATTTACTCGTTGCTGCATCAACTGGAGATTAATGAGAAAGACTTCGGCTCGGCCATGCAGGTTGATTTTTTGAAATACCATTGCGAAACGTTTCTGCGCAACCGCTCTAAATATAATATGAGCTCGTTCGAGATTATTCCGGTATTTATTGATTGGAATATTGGTAATTTCTCGGTCGATCAAAACATGAACCTATACTCGCGCTGGGATTATGACTGGTTCAGGATGAGTTATCGTATACTTGATTTTTATTTCCTGAGCAGAGTGGTTTCTAACGTGGGCGATAAGACCGTATTTAGCTACGGCATTAACACCCTTATGGAAGATCGTTTTATTATCTTCTTACAGGAATATCATCAGGTAAATCCGCTTACCGCTAACGAGATCAGATTTTTAAAAGAAGCCTATCGTTTTTTTATCTTAAATTATGTGATTAAAGACGGCCGTCACTTTTTCAGCGAGCAATATGCCCGTAAGCTGCAGGCCGAGGCATTCAGTAATTATCTACCATCAGTAGACAGGGATTTTAATGCCGATAAAATAATAAATGCCTTAAACTTAAAATAATTTTTGCTCCAGCCGACACTATGAAACGCATTGATAACTTTAAAGAGATAGTAGATAAGTACAATGTTATTTTTTTCGATGCGTTTGGGGTGCTTAAAAATTACCACGGCCTGGTGCCGGGTATCGAGAAAACTTTCGAATATCTGAAAGAGCAAAACAAGGAATATTACATCGTAACCAACGATGCATCGCGCAGCCCGGTACAACTGGCAACGTCGTACCACAAAATGGGGCTGCATGCTATCTCTCCCGACAGGATTATTTCATCAGGTATGTTAACTAAAGAATATTTATACCTGAAAGTTTATGATGGTATTGTAGCTTACCTGGGTACCGAAAACTCAGCACACTATATTGAGAGTATGGGTTTGCACCCCATGCCGGTAAGCGAAGTTGACGCCAGTAATATTGATAAGGTAAATGCCTTATTGTTTTTAGATGACGAAGGGTTTGACTGGGCCACCGGGTTAAATACCGCTGTAAATTTATTGCGCAAACGTACTATCCCGGCTATTGTAGCTAATACCGACGATGCCTACCCGGTTACTGTACACGACGTTTCCATAGCGATTGGCGGTTTAGCCAATATGGTTGAATCAATCGTCGAGAAAAACTTTATCCGCTTTGGTAAGCCCGATTCACAGATGTTTATGTTTGCGTACGATCTGATTCGTGAATACCGGCCTATTAGTAAAAAGGAAATTGTAATGGTGGGCGACACCTTGCATACCGACATTTTAGGTGGCAATAAATATGGTTTAGACACCGTTTTGGTGCTATCGGGCAATACGTTGCCGCAAGATGCACACACCCGTATCGAGGCTACAGGCATTGTTCCTACATACATCTGCGATAATGCAGTAGTAAAAGACAAAATTTAAATACTATCATGATTTACAACCCTACCGCTATAAAAGTACCCGAGGCCGCAAATTATAATCGTAAAATTGGCGGCAGGCAGGTTGAATTATATTACCTGAAAAATAATAAAGGCATGCAGGTTGTAGTGAGCAACTTTGGTGCGCATCTTATCGGCGCCTGGCTGCCCGACCGCCGGGGTAATCTAACCAGCGTAATTTTAGGTTTTGATAATATAGAAGGGCTTGCGCGCCAAAAAAGTTATTATGGGTCTACCGTAGGCCGGTATGCTAACCGGATTGCCAAAGGTAAGTTCACGCTTGAAGGCCAGAAATATTCATTACCTATTAACAACGGACCTAACAGTTTGCACGGCGGTGTCGACAACTTCAGTATTAAAATATGGGAGGCTAAACAGCTTGACAGCAGTGCTGTTGAACTTGAACTCTTTTCTGAACATATGGACGAAGGTTATCCCGGTAACCTGACGGCCAAAGTAAAATACACGCTAACTGATGATAATGAGCTAATGATCAGCTATGAGGCTACTACCGATAAAACAACTGTAGTTAACCTAACCAATCACGCTTATTTTAATTTAAACGGCGAGGGGAACGGCGATATTCTGTATCATATTGTACAGATAAATGCCGACAAGTATACGCCTATAGATAAAACTTTGATACCCACAGGAGAAATTGCCGCGGTAAAAAGCACTCCACTTGATTTTACGCAGCCCGAGCGTATTGGTAAACGCATCAATGCCGATCATCCGCAAATAAAAATGGGCTTTGGTTATGACCATAATTATGTGCTTAACCCCCATGGAATGCATTCGCCCGTAGCGGTTGTTACCGGTGATTTGAGCGGCATCAAGCTTCAGGTATATACTGATCAGCCAGGTATGCAATTTTACTCAGGCAACTACATGACCGGCGAAAACACCCTGCGCGGTGGTGTAAAAGATAAGGCCCGTACCGGCTTTGCCTTAGAGACTCAACACTTTCCTGACTCTCCAAACCGGCCGAAATTTCCATCGACGGTACTAAAAGCCGGTGAGGTTTATAAAACAACCACTATCTATAAGTTATCTGTATAAGCTGTCATCTTTTTAAATGAAATAACAGGCTAAGGTGTTAACTTTATATCTTTCCAAAAAAGTTAACAGTGCTGGCAGACAATCACGGTAAGAAACTTAGTTATATGCGCCTGGCGGTGACAGACCGCTGCAATTTGCGCTGCTTTTATTGCATGCCTGAAGAGGGGCTGGACTGGCTTTCGCGGGCCGAACTGCTAACCTATGAAGAAATGCTGCGCATGTGCCGCTTAATGGTGCAAATGGGCATTGAAAAGATCCGCATAACCGGTGGCGAGCCTTTTGTTCGTAAAGATATGATGCAGTTGCTTTCAGCAATTGCCGAAATCGACGGTTTAAAAGATTTGTCAATCACCACCAATGGGGTGTTAACAGCCTCCTACATTACTCAGTTAAAAGCTATCGGTATAAAATCAGTCAACCTGAGTTTAGATACGTTGGACGCGGGTCGTTTTTTTGCCATTACCCGCAGGGATGAGTTTGCGGCGGTGATGCATACACTGGAAGAATTATTAAAACACGATTTCGAGGTTAAGATTAACGCTGTAGTAATGGAAGGTAAAAACACGCAGGATATTTTACCTATGGTGGCGTTAACCAAAAACCTGCCGGTAAGTGTGCGTTTTATTGAAGAGATGCCTTTTAATGGCGAAAGTCATAGCTACACCGGTGTGCAGTGGGATTATGTGCGGATACTGGATGAGATAAAATCGCATTATCCCACCATCAAAAAATTGGTTGATGATGCGTACTCAACCTCATACAATTATCAAATTGCCGGTTATACAGGCACAATAGGTTTAATAGCCGCTTATTCACGCACGTTTTGTGGTACCTGCAATCGTATTCGAGTAACTCCGCAGGGAAGCTTGAAAAATTGTTTGTACGATGACGGCGTGTTAAATATCAAAGATTTGATGCGCAGTGGAGCAACAGACCAACATATAAAAAACGAGCTGTTAAAAGCTTTTAATCAGCGGCCGCTTAACGGTTGGGAAGCCGAGCGCTTGAGAAATAAACAGGTTGGCGTCCATGAATCTATGGCGACAATCGGAGGATAAATATTTACTTATGATAACGGTTCAACAAGCCGAAAAACTGATATTGGAAAACAGTTGCGATTACGGCAACGAGATTGTGTTATTTGACCAAGCCTTAGGCCGCGTATTGGCTGAACAGATAAAAGCTGATCGCGACCTGCCGCCATTTAACCGGGTGACGATGGATGGCATCGCCGTGAAATACGAAGCTGTTGCTAATGGCATCAAAAACTTTAAAATAAAAGCAACCCAGGCAGCCGGCGATGTGCCTGTTGAGGTTGATGCTGATGACGAATGTATTGAGATCATGACCGGCGCAGCCCTGCCTTATTCGGTTGATACCGTAATTCGGTACGAGGATATTGAAATCCAAAATGGTACAGCAACTTTAATAAACAACGGTATCAGTAAAGGCCAGAACCTACATTTAAAGGGTTCAGACAAACAACAAGGCGAGGTAATCTTAAATCCCGGCCAATTGATCACACCCCAGGTTATCAGTTTAGGGGCATCGGTAGGAGAGACGGAACTGAGAGTGAAGCGCATTCCCCGGGTTGTTATTTTATCATCAGGCGATGAATTGGTGGAGGTGTCAGATGTGCCATCGCCATACCAGATCAGACGTTCAAATAGTTACATGTTACAGGCTATACTCTCGCAGCATGGTATCACGGGGGCTATCAGGCATATTCCTGATGATGAAGCTATCATCAAACAGCAGCTCGGGCTTTGCCTGCAACATTATGATGTGATGTTGTTAAGCGGCGGTATTTCGATGGGCAAATTTGATTACATCCCGCAAGCCTTAAAAGACTTACGCGTTGAACAGGTGTTTCATAAAGTGCAACAACGGCCCGGCAAGCCATTTTGGTTTGGCAAACATGAAAACGGTGCAGTAGTATTTGCTTTTCCGGGTAATCCGGTTGCCTCGTTTATGTGTACGCACCGGTATTTTGTGCCCTGGTTAAATGCCTCATTAGGCTTGCAGCCCCGCCAGCCTATGTACGCGATTTTGGCTCATGATTTTAAATTTGAGCCGGCTCTTGAATACTATTTGCAGGTAAAATTGCATTATAATAAAGAAGGGCAGTTAATGGCAATGCCATTGGCTGGCAACGGTTCTGGCGATTTTGCTAACTTAGCAGAAACAGACGCTTTTTTAGAGCTGCCACTTGATAAAACAGAATTCAAAAAAGGCGAGGTTTACAAAACATGGCCGTTTAACGCGTAATCATAAACTGTGGAAGCAAAGAATACCTTAAAAGATACTGCTCAAACATTTTCGCATCTGGACAAAACCGGAAAGGCAACCATGGTTGACGTTTCTGAAAAAGCGGTTACCAAACGCTCGGCAACGGCCCGCAGTATTGTGCATTTACCACAGGAGGTAATGTTGCAGTTGGTGGATGGTGATTTGCAGACTAAAAAAGGCTCGGTATTTCAAACTGCCGTTATAGCGGGTATCATGGCTTCAAAAAAAACCGGCGAATTGATTCCGCTTTGTCATCCACTGGGTTTAGACAATTGCCACATCAATATCAGCGTTGATAAAAATAATGAGGTGGTAATTGACTGTACAGCAACCATTACCGCTAAAACCGGGGTAGAGATGGAAGCCCTGGTAGGCGCTAGCATTGCTGCCTTAACTATCTATGATATGTGCAAGGCCCTGAGCCATGACATCGTGATCAGAGAAACTAAGCTTATGGAGAAAACCGGAGGTAAACGTGATTTCAAAAGAGCATAAAAAACATACAAAACTGGCTCGCCCGGCCATTGGTAACTTTAATCGTAACGAATGGGCCATAGTCGGGGCGCCATGCACCAGCGTCAAATTATTGGCAGCCGAGATTATAGCTGCACTTTCGCCGCAATATAAATGTGCTTATGCTGATAGTGTACACAATGACGAAGAGGTATTGCCACCTGGTCGGCTTGCCAATGGTGCGATAGTGGAATATACTGATCAGATCAATAATCACCAGTTTAACTTTAGCCTGGAGATAAAACCAATGACCTTCAAACAGCAGTTTACCGATGCTGACCTGGTTTTAGTAAATGGTAATCATCAGCCGGCAAAATCTCAGGTGGTCATTATTTGTGAAAATAAAGCCGCTTCATTGCAAAAACGGCTTTCGCAACTTACCAATGTCGAAATGTTTTTGTTGGCTGATCACACAACCGGGATTTTTGATTTCGTCAAAGATGCGGTGCCCAATTGGGCGCAGTTACCAGTTTACCACCTTAACCAAACCGGACAAGTTATCGCGTTTTTTAAAGATAAAATGCAGCAAGCCAAACCTGTTTTAAATGGCTTGGTTTTGGCTGGTGGGCAAAGTGTCAGGATGGGTAGCGATAAAGGTAAATTAAACTGGCACGGTAAAGAACAGCGATATCATTTAGCCAATATGCTAAAACCATATTGCGAAGACGTTTTTATTTCCTGCCGTGCAGATCAGCTTGAAAATATATCACCTCAATACAAAACTTTGCCGGATACTTTCCTTGGCCTTGGGCCGTTTGGAGCAATATTGTCTGCATTTCGTGAAAAGCCTGACAGCGCCTGGGTGGTAGCGGCTTGCGACATGCCTTTGCTGAATACAGAAACTTTTGAACATTTAATTGAAAACCGGCGGACATCTTCTATCGCCACCGCTTATAAAAATTCTGGTGACGGTTTCGCTGAGCCGTTGATTACTATTTGGGAGCCTAAAAGCTACCCGGTGTTGCTGTCATTTTTGGCGCAGGGTTATTCTTGCCCACGTAAAGTGTTAATTAATAGCGATACCCATTTGCTGCAGCCTTTGGACGAAGAGGTGTTGACCAACGTTAACACAGTTGAGGATTTCGAAAAGATTAAACATCATTTAACTGCGAAAGCAGCAAATACTCCAACATGAACGCCGATTGGTTAAGATATAGCTGCCAGGTGGCTTTACCGCATTTTGGCGAAACTGCTCAAACACGGTTGCAGCAAGCCAACGTGTTAGTTGTTGGTGCAGGGGGACTGGGGTGTCCGGTTGCGCAATACCTGGCAGCAGCGGGTGTTGGTACCTTAGGCATTGCAGATTTTGATATCGTATCGATAAGTAACCTGCACAGGCAGGTGCTATTTGGGCCGGATGATGCCGGCAAAAAGAAAGCCGCAATTGCCTGTGCGAAACTGCAAACACAAAATCCGTCAATAAAATTAATACCGTATGATGTTGAGGTAAACGCTGACAATGTTATAGCATTGATTGAACCTTATGATATTATAGTTGATTGTACTGATAACTTTGATACCCGGTACCTGATTAACGACGCTTGTGTGATGACTGGTAAACCTGTGGTTTACGGAGCTATCTATCAGTTTGAAGGCCAGGCGGCCGTGTGGAACATTACGCAGCCGGATGGCAGCAAATCGCCCAACTATCGTGATCTTTTCCCGCAGGTTAACGCAACACAGATACCTGATTGTACTGACGGCGGTGTACTTCCAACGCTGGCAGGCATTATTGGTTGCATACAGGCTAATGAAGCTATAAAATACATTACCCAAACAGGTAATTTACTGGCAGGCAAGGTGATGATATTTGATGCGCTTACCATGCAAAGCCGGGTGATTAAAATTGGTAAAACTACCAATACCCATATCCATTCATTAAAGCAATCGGCAGATATACCAAGTTTAACTGTTGCCGAGGTAAGGCAGGCGTTATTAGATAATAGCTTAGATTTGGTTGATATCCGTACAGATCAGGAGCGTGACGAGATTGACATTGGTGGTGTACATTTTGAAGCCGATGAACTGGACGAAAATATGGAATATTTAACTGATGCGCGTGTGAAGGTGTTATATTGCTCGTCGGGGAAACGTAGCGCCGAAGCCGTTAAATATATCAAACAGCAATCGCCTGATGCTAAGGTCTATTCATTAGCCGGAGGGCTTAAAGCCTGGTTTGAGTACGTGGAATCCTGATTAAGGATGTGCGGCAACCCAAATCTCGCCATCCTCAAAAAATTCTTTTTTCCAGATAGGAACGGTTTGTTTCAATGTGTCAATAATGTAACGGCAAGCCTCAAAGGCAGCGTCACGGTGCGCAGCTGCTACGGCTATTATAACCGGTATTTCACCAATCTGTAAAATGCCGGTTCGGTGACGGATCACCACTTTTTGTACCGGCCATTTTTCAAAGCTTTGCTGCGCGATTTTTTGTAGTTCGTTTAAAGCCATTTTTTCGTAGGCTTCGAATTCTAACCTTAAAACAATCTTTCCTTTGGTGTTACTCCTCACGGTGCCAATAAATACGTCTATCCCCCCGCAGTCGGGCGACATTACCCAATCAATACATTGCTGCACGCTTAGGGGTTTAGCCGATATCTGAATATCTGTATTCATGTTAACCACCGCTTACCGGGGGGATAATGGCAATCTCATCACGCTCATGAACAGTATCGCCTTCCAGTGCATATTCATTGTTTACAGCCACCATGTAAGTCGCCAGTTTCCTGAGTTTTGGATATTGATTTTCCAGCAGGTATTTCAGGTTAGAAACGGTAGCGTCATTAGTCATTTCGACACTGATGCTCGGTCCACCGAAAATATCCTTGGCAATGCCAAAAGCCAGTATATTAATTTTCATAAAATTAGCTGTACAAATATGCAAAGAAAGATCGCTGTAAAGGTAAACAAACAACAAATGCAATTGTTAAATCTACTGTTATCAAAGTTACTAATACCCGCTAATAATAATCATACAAATCAAATGCTCTTCCAAATGAAAACTTATATACCAAAAATTGTGATCACCCAACAACCTGGCACTGACAAACCGTGCTTTGAAAATGAAGACGGTGAAATGTTTATGCTGATTGAGGATAACTTCGACAATTCAAACAATCAGCCGGCCGACAATTACCAACTTATGGTTAATAACCGAACCTAAAAGTTAGCTGCAGGTTCGCCGGCTTCGGGTAAGCTTTAAATTAAACAGCCAGTGGGCGGGGTAGGATTGTTATCTGCATAATAAAAGACGGCTTTAACGCTGTAAAAGGCAAGCTATTTAATTAAGTAATGGCTTTATAGAAAATTTTTAAACTGATAATCAGTAAATTATAAAATATTTAATTAAAGTATACTAAATATATAGACTTTATAGTTTATATTTGAATTGTAATTGAAACACAGCTATGAAAAACATCAAACGAACACCACATCAGCTACAGATTCTCTCTGGCAGACAGACTAAGGGATTCCGAATGTGTTGCTCTTGATCGTCGTCGATCCTGCATCTGCCAAACGTCATTATTAATTTCAATTCAATAAAACATGTTATCAACTATAAATAAATATCCGTTTTTTGATCTGTCAGACTTAAATATCGAAAACGAGTTCAATCCAAAAATATATCAAAAATTAAAGCCCGTTAAAACCGGCAACCTAGTTCCTGACATCGATCTGGTTTCAGACTATAAGCGCTGGAAAAACTTTCACAATGGTGCGCCAACACAAGGGCAGTTTTCCTGGAAACAACTGTACGGCAAGCCACTTACCATAGCATTTTACTCGATACATTGGGGTGATAGGGGCATAGAGCAGTTAAAACGTTTAAACGTAATTCACAATGAAATTAAAGCCAACGGAGGTAATTTGCTGGTGTTTACCAACGATGTTAATGAAGAGCAACTGGCGCGCATTAGCTGGGAGCATAGCCTGACGCTTAATTTTTATCATGACGTGGCTAACAAGATAGCCGCAAAGTTCAGGATCTATTCAGAAAAAGATCCCACCTGGAACACTTATTCAGGTATTGATGTGAATATCCCCTTGCTTGCTTTATATGTAATTGATACCGACAGGCATATTGCCTATCATTATATTGACCGCGATATGGAAACAAATTTCAGAACGGACGATGTAATAACTGCAGTTTATGAGTCGGCGCTGATAGAGGTGCAGAAACGATCTGCATAAAATATTAAAGATAAACTATTTGGTTTGGTTTACAGTAGAAAAGAAAGCCGCTCGTCGCAAGGAGGAGCGGCTCTTTTCGTTTTAGTAAGTTCTGTAGTAGCGACGACCATGTTTGTAATAATAATGGCGTCTAACTACGTGCCCGCGTCGGCGTTCTGTCACTACTACACGGCCTCCAGGACGTGGTGGCGGCGGTGGCGTGCCTAAATGTATTCTCGGCAGCGGTGGGTGTGGCGGATGCGGTGGAGGTGGCGGTAAATGGATCTGCGCCTGTGCTACAGACAGGGTAGCTACTGTAAACAGGCCAATTAATAGTGCTTTAATTGTTTTCATGACGTCTTTATAGTGAGTTGATTAAATTAATTACTTGTAATAACCTAAAAAGTCACAAAGGGTTTTGAAAACCATACAGGCAACGGATACGTTTGTTGATTTTATAATCACACATATTATGCGCTATCTGCTTTTCATAATGATATTTTTAAGCTTTTTTAAATCATCGGCACAATACCCCGGTAAGCAAATTAAAGGAGATATAATGGTAGACGGTATAAAACGGTCGTTTTTAACCTACCTGCCTGCCGGCCATACGCATAAAATGCCTTTGGTGATATCGTTGCACGGAGGCTTTGCCAGCCCTAAAGGGATGTTTCATCTGGCCGATTTCAGGCCTGTTGCCGAGCGTGAAAAATTTATAGTGGTTTGCCCGGCATCAAAACATTTTTGGCATGACGGCGCTAATTTGCACGGTATTGACGATGTCAAATTCATTGACCAGCTTATGGATTACATGATCAAAACTTATCACATCGATCCGGATAGAATTTATGTTACCGGGATATCTAACGGTGGTTTTATGACCACGCGATTAGCCTGCCAGTTACACGACCGTATTACAGCCATAGCTGTTGTTGCAGCTACGCTAGATGTGGGAGAGGGGTACGACCTCGAAAAGCCTATGCCTGTTTTATACATGCATGGTACCAAAGACCCTATAGTTTCTATTGACGGCGGCAAACTCTTTGGCCGCAGTATTTTTTCGCATAAAGCTGTTATTGATAAATGGATAGCGATGAATAAAGCCGGAAAAGAACCCTATGTAACCAATATACCCGACAAAACCGGCGACGGCACCAGTATACTGAAAGAAGAGTATTTGAATTCATCAACCGGCAATAAAGTTGTTAGCTATACCATCAACAACGGCGGCCACACCTGGCCGGGCGGCTGGCAGTACTTTCCCAAATTTATTGTCGGGAAAACCACGCATAATTTGAATGCCTGCGAGGAAATCTGGAATTTTTTTAAGGAGTATAAGTTAGCCAGATAATTCGGTGGGGGGCATGCTAAGCTCGTCGAAGCATGAGCGCAAAGGCCAAACAACAGCGTGCTAATCCCACCGCTTACTCTTATGCCGAGTTGAGAGTGACACCCGGTTTGATTAATTGTTATAGACTTTTAAAATTTGTTTCTTTGCCCTGTATGAGCATATCCCTGAGCACCGGTAATCTTAAAATAACTCAAGAGCAAAAGCTCGCCGAACTGCTGGCGCATCTAAGCCAAAACTCGCCGTTTTATCGTGAACTATTTACTGAGCATGGTATCGAGGTGGCTACCATCAAAACTTTGGAGGATCTGCAGCGCATTCCAACTACACATAAGGAAGACCTGCAGCGCCGCAATATGGATTTTTTGTGTGTGCCGAAGCATCAGATCATTGAATATGCATCAACCTCGGGCACTTTAGGTAGTCCGGTTACTATCGCACTTACCGAGAACGATCTGGTACGCCTTACGTTGAACGAGTACAATTCTTTCGTCTGTGCAGGCGGCAGTGGCGAGGATATTTATCAGCTGATGTTGACACTTGATCGCCAGTTTATGGCCGGGATAGCCTATTACTCGGGCTTGCGTAAACTAGGCGCGGGCATTATCAGGCTGGGCCCGGGTGTGCCCTCGCTTCAATTGGAAACCATACAACGGCTAAAACCTACGGCAATAGTAGCCGTGCCGTCTTTTATTTTAAAGCTTATACAAGCCGCTAAAGACCATGGTATCGACCTCAACCAAACATCGGTTAAAAAGGCTATTTGCATCGGCGAGAATATCCGCAATACCGACTTCTCATTAAATATCCTCGGAAAAAAAATAACTGAGGCCTGGGATATTCAATTGTATTCAACCTATGCATCTACCGAAATGCAGACGGCATTTACAGAATGCAGCGCGGGCAATGGTGGCCATTTGCAGGCAGATTTGCTGATTGCTGAGATTTTAGACGAAGATAATAAACCGGTTGCAGCAAACACCCCCGGTGAGTTGACTATAACCACTTTGGGCGTTGAAGGTATGCCACTGCTACGCTATAAAACCGGTGATATATGTATGTATTACAACGAGCCTTGTGCCTGCGGGCGAACGACCATGCGTCTGTCGCCGATCATCGGTCGTAAAAAACAAATGATCAAGTTTAAGGGCACTACCTTGTATCCGCCGGCTATGTTTGATTTGCTGAATGAGATGGAGGAGGTGCTTGATTATGTGGTTGAGGTATACTCGAACGAGATTGGTATGGACGAGGTATTGCTTCACCTTTTACCGTCAGACACCGGCAAGGCCACAGATAACCGCATTCGCGCTTATTTGCAAGCACGTTTAAGGGTTAGTCCGCATGTAACTTATGTAAGCGCCGGGCATATCCAAAAGATGCAGTTTCCTGAAGGCATGCGTAAAGCGGTTAAGTTTATTGATAAGCGGGTGTAAAGGTATTTAGTCTCCTTTTCTGTAATTAACAGCGTTGTTCTTGATGTAAGTGCTTAGATCATAAGCGGTCATTTTTTTAGTTGCCGCGGCGGTGGGCCTGTACTTAACCATAAACTTTGCTAATGAATCTCCTGAAAATCCAGTTAGCCGGATTATCAAAGCTTTGTTAAAGCGACTGCTAATGTATTTGTCGTTTTCATCTTGTATAAGCCTTTTCTTCAATTTATACCCTTTGCTGCTTTTATAAGTGATAGCGTTGACTAACTGAGACGGTATGATAGTTATACCTGCAACCGGTATTATTCCGGGCACTGCACGCACCTGCACAATATCCTCAAATTTTGGTGCGGCTGAATTGAAATTCTTAGCGAAAGTTTTTCGTGTGGCTAAAGAATCGGCAATCCTGTCTCTTTGTGCAGATATAGTAACCTCTTTAAGTTGCGTGTTTTTGTGCAGGGAGATAATCAGTGTGTTTCCGGCCTCAGTTACAGGGTGTACAAAAACGTCATACCCGGGCATGTTCACCCTTAACGTATCCGTTTTGTTGACTTTAATGGAGAATTGGCCATGCAGATCGCTTACTGTTGTCGCTGCTGCTGATTTGATCATAGCACCGCTAATAAACAGTCCGGTTTGTTTATCGGTTACAAAACCGCTTGCCCGTTGCGCGTAAGTTTTAATACCTATGGATAAAACAAGTATAGCCAGAAGGTAGCGCATTTATTTTGATTGCCCGATAATTGACCTCACAAACATAAATAAGCGGTGGCTGTTATAAAACCTGTTTAACATCTTTTAACTTGTTTAAGGCGGATAAATGTGCTGTTAAACTTCATTAAGCTGAACTGCTGTTGAAACTAACAACTTTCACTATTTTCAATATATTTGTCATCCATCATGGCAAACATATAGACCGTGTTTGGGTTTAAGAGATTTGATTATTAATATTCGCCTATGATAACTATTGGACAGGACGTCCTTTCATTAACCGACTTTAACGATATTGTGTTTAACCAGAAGTCGGTTGCTTTATCACCAGCAGCCTTATCTAAAATTGATACCAACTTCAAGTTCCTGCAAAATTTCTCATCAAACAAACTTATTTACGGCATCAACACCGGTTTCGGACCTATGGCCCAATACAAGGTCAGCGAAGAGAATTTATTGCAACTGCAATATAACCTTATTCGCAGCCATAGCTCGGGCAGTGGTAATTTGTTGACGCCGATACAGGCAAAGGCATTAATGATTGCCCGTTTAAATAGTTTGATTCAGGGTTATTCAGGCGTACATACCGATATTGTTGAGTTGCTGACAGAGTTAATCAATAAAGACATTACTCCGTGTGTATTTGACCACGGCGGTGTAGGAGCCAGCGGCGACCTGGTGCAGCTGGCACACCTGGGCCTGGTGCTGATAGGCGAAGGTGAGGTAATTTACGAAGGCACACTGCAATCAACCGCTCAAGTGTTCAAGCGGTTAAATATAAAACCTTTGTCAATACATGTGCGCGAGGGCCTGGCCACCATTAACGGTACCTCGGCCATGACAGGTATTGGTATGGTAAATATTATCCAGGCACATAAACTGTTGAATTGGTCAGCCATGTTTTCAGCGATGACCAATGAAATTGTGCAGGCTTATGACGACCATTATTCGCACGAGCTGAATATCGTCAAACATCATAAGGGGCAGAATAAAATAGCGGCTATGCTGCGCGATATTTTGTCAGGCAGTAAAATGATTCGCAGCCGTACTGATCACTTGTATCATCCTGATAATATCGATCAGGAAGTGTTTGAAGATAAAGTACAGGAATACTACTCGTTACGCTGCGTAACTCAAGTATTAGGTCCGATACTGGATACCATTAACCAGGCAGAAGAGGTGTTGGTAAACGAACTGAATTCGGTTAACGACAACCCCGTAATTGACCATGAAAATCAAAACGTTTTTCACGGCGGCAACTTTCACGGGGATTATGTTTCGCTTGAGATGGATAAATTGAAAATTGCCATCACCAAGCTATCTATGTTGTCTGAACGTCAGTTAAATTACCTTCTGAATGATAAACTGAACCTGAAATTCCCGCCATTTGTGAATTTGGGCGTGCTGGGTTTTAACTTTGGTATGCAGGGGGTGCAGTTTACAGCAACATCCACAGTGGCCGAGAATCAAACCCTGTCATTCCCAATGTATGTGCATAGTATTCCAAATAATAATGACAATCAGGACATTGTAAGTATGGGCTGTAACGCCGCTTTAATGACTTCAAGAGTTATTGAAAATGCGTTCAGCGTTTTGTCCATCCAATTAATGACCATTGTGCAGGCTATTGACTATTTAAACTGTCAGGATAAGCTGGCCTCGGCCACTTTGGCGATATATAATCAGGTTAGAGAAATCTTTCCTAAATTTATTGAAGACGCACCGCGTTACAAAGAAATGGAAAAGGT
This sequence comes from Mucilaginibacter ximonensis, assembly GCF_042686265.1. Classification (NCBI taxonomy): domain Bacteria; kingdom Pseudomonadati; phylum Bacteroidota; class Sphingobacteriia; order Sphingobacteriales; family Sphingobacteriaceae; genus Mucilaginibacter; species Mucilaginibacter ximonensis. The sequence continues at coordinate 1,078,280 of NZ_JBHUPD010000001.1, read as the reverse complement.
GAAGCAATTTTTGGCTGCAGCAAAACCTACTATCTAAAACCATGAAATGTGCATTAGTCACCGGTGGCTCAAGAGGCATAGGACGCGCCATTTGCGAAAAAATGGCCACTATGGGATATTATGTTCTCATCAATTACAAAAGCAATACCGACGAGGCTATTAGAACCCTGGAGTTAGTTAAGCAAGCCGGAGGTGATGGTGAATTAATAAAGTTTGACGTTGCCGATAAAGAACAGATTAATGAAGTTTTGGGTGGCTGGATTAAAGCTAAGGATGATAAACTTATAGAAGTGCTTGTAAATAACGCCGGTGTGCGTGATGACAACCTGATGGCCTGGTTAAAAGACGAGCAGTGGGATAACGTGATCAATACCAGCCTGAATAGTTTCTTCTACGTAACCCGTTTGGTACTGGAAGGCATGGTTTTTAACCGTTATGGGCGTATTGTTAATGTGGTGTCGCTATCCGGGCTAAAAGGCCTACCGGGACAAACTAATTACTCGGCAGCCAAAGCAGGTGTAATAGGGGCAACCAAGGCATTGGCCCAAGAGGTTGGTCGTAGTGGTATTACCGTTAACGCGGTTGCGCCAGGTTTTATCAGAACCGATATGACCGAAGGGCTGGATGAGAAAGAATTAAAGCGCAATATCCCGGTAAACCGTTTCGGCACGCCAGATGAGGTAGCTGCCGCTGTTGGGTTTTTGGCTTCCAAAGCGGCCGGGTATATCACGGGGGAAGTTTTATCTATTAACGGCGGCTTATATTCATGACAGAGAGACAAAGCATATTATCAATCATACCTCAAAAACCGCCATTTGTAATGGTGGACGAACTGCTATTCTCTGACGACAATATAACCCGCACATCCTTTACTGTTACTGCCGATAATATCTTTGTCATCAATAACGAATTTAGTGAGGCCGGTTTGATGGAAAATATGGCGCAGACCGCCGCTGCAGGATCTGGCAATATGGCGAGGATTGAAAACCGGGAGGTTGCCAACGGCTACATTGGCCAGGTAAAAAATTTCGAAGTTTACAGTTTGCCTAAGGTAGGAGATAAGTTGATTACAGAGGTAAAAATAGAGGTACAAGTATTCGATGCAGGTATAGTTTCGGGTAAGGTAAGTTGCAATGAAGTGGAGGTAGCGCAATGCGAAATGAAGATATTTATCAACCAGTGACACCCGCGGTTTATATTGTTGCCGACAACATTTACTCACCTATAGGCACCACCACTGCTCAAAACTTTGAGGCGCTAAAGCAAGGCATCTCAGGTATCCAAAAGCATCAAAATCCGGCCATTTCTGACGGTGAATTTTATGCATCCTTGTTTAACTATAAAGAAAACAAGGTTCTTAAACAGTTCAAAAACAGCAAGTTTGAGAATTTACTTATAGCATCAGTTGAGGCTGCGTTAAGCGAGGTCGATATTGATGTTGAAAACGATAAAACTATACTTATCATATCCTCAACCAAAGGAAATATCAGTTTGCTGGAAACTAATGCTGCCGATGCTGAGCTTCAAAACAAAATAGCGCTGCATACATCTGCCAGGATTGTCGCAGGATATTTTGGATTGGCGAATCAACCGCTTGTCGTATCCAACGCTTGTATATCCGGTATCATGGCTGTTTTAGCTGGAATGCGATTGCTGCAGTCGGGTAAATATGAAACGGCGATAGTTGTCGGCGCCGACGAGATCAGTAAGTTCGTGCTATCTGGTTTTCAATCGTTCCAGGCTATTAGTGATGAGCCGTGTAAGCCTTTTGATCAAAATCGTAACGGAATAACATTGGGTGAGGGAGCTGCTACCATGATTTTATCAACAAACTCAAAATACGCCGGCAGGATAAAGGTTTTAGGCGGGGCAGTATCTAACGATGCCAATCATATTTCGGCGCCTTCACGCACCGGAGAAGAGCTTTCCGGGGCAATTAACCGTACGCTCAGTATGTCGGCCCTTACGGCCGAAGACGTGGATCTGATTTCAGCACACGGTACCGCAACCAGCTATAATGATGAGATGGAGGCAAAAGCCATAGCACTTTCCGGGCTGGATACTGTGCCTGCAAACAGCTTGAAAGGATATTACGGGCACACGCTGGGTGCTGCAGGTTTGATCGAGTCCATTATATCTGTTCAGTCACTCAAACAAAATATGATATTGCCTACTTTAGGTTTCGAAACAATCGGTGTTAGTAGCCCTATAAATATTTGTACACAATTAACGCCGAAGCGACTGAAGACCTGCCTAAAAACAGCATCGGGTTTTGGTGGCTGTAATGCGGCAGTTTTATATAGTAAATAGGGTTTAAATGGACTGACATGTTGGCATTTTATATATATAATTAATTTATAATCAGCACAATAAATACTTGAATATAAACTATTACATAACGTCTAATGTAACTATAGTAAAAAACGTGGTTTACCACAGCGAGCGCCCTGTTTTTGAAAACAGGAACGCCGGGCTGCCTGCGTTTTTGCTATCGGTTTATCAGCATCTTGAGCTTAACTATCCTAAGTTTTATAAGATGGATAACCTGAGTAAATTAGGCTTGCTGGCCACCGAAGTTTTATTAGAGGATACGGATATTAAACTTTATCAGGCTGAGGAAGTTGGTCTGGTATTGAGTAATGCCAATGCCAGTTTAGACAGCGACCAACGTTACATACAAAGCGTTCAGGATATTCCGAGTCCCGCATTATTTGTTTACACCTTACCTAATATTATGATTGGTGAGATCTGTATCCGTAATAATTTTAAAGGTGAAGACGCATTTTTTATATTTGAAAAGTTCGATGCCGGTTTTGTCGAACAATATGTAAACAACCTGCTTGGCAGCAATGTGCTGCAGGCTTGTATCTGTGGTTGGGTTGATGTATTGGATGATGATTATAAAGCCGTGCTGTTTTGGGTCGAAAAAACTTCGAGGGCTAATGCCATACCCTTTTCGGCCAGGAACATGGATACCATATTTGATAACCTTGTAATAGATAAATATAAATGAGTTCACCGATATATATCGCGGGAATTGGGGTTATCACCGCTATCGGTAATAACGTGGCTCAACATCTGGCGGCTTTTCGGGAATGCCAGGCAGGCATCGGCAACATAACTATGCTCAATACTAAGCATAAAGGCGTATTACCTGTAGCAGAAGTTAAGCTGGATAATGAAGCACTGGCTGCCTTGGCAGGTATCTCGGCGCAAACCAGTCGTACCAAAATGCTGAGCCTTATTGCCGCACGCGAAGCGCTGAATGATGCTGCGATACCAAACTTTTCTGATTTGCGTACTGGCTTTGTGTCGGCAAATACGGTAGGTGGTATGGACAGGAGTGAAGACTTTTTTGTCGATTTCCTGAAAGATAATAATAAGGGCAAATTGCGCTATATTTTCGACCATGAATGCGGAAGTATTACCGAGGTAGTGGCTGATGCATTGGGTATCACCGATTATATGACTACTATAAGTACAGCCTGCTCCTCGTCTGCTAATGCGATATTTTATGGGGCCAGACTTATCAAAAATGATATGCTTGATGTGGTGGTTGCCGGCGGAGCTGATGCTTTAGCTAAATTTACACTAAACGGTTTTAACACGCTGATGATTCTTGATAAGGAATTTTGCCGGCCGTTTGACGATACTCGGGAAGGTCTTAATTTAGGAGAAGGCGCGGGTTATGTGGTCTTAGTGTCTGATAAGGTCGTTAAAATGCTCAACAAGCCGGTATACTGCAGTTTGAGTGGTTATAATAACAGTAATGATGCCTATCATCAAACAGCGTCTTCGCCTGATGGTACCGGCTCGTACATGGCTATGCAAGGCGCTCTGAACAAAGCTGGCTTAAAACCCTCCGACATTAGCTATATCAATTTACATGGCACCGGTACTCCAAACAACGATAGTGCAGAAGGTACGGCTATAAAACGCTTATTCGGGCCAAGCTATCCGCCTATGAGTTCAACCAAATCATTTACTGGTCACACACTTGGTGCAGCCGGTGGGGTTGAGGCTGTGTTTTCAGCATTGTCTGTCAAGTACGGGCTCGTTTACCCGAACCTGCGTTTTAAGACACAGATGCACGAGTTGCCGTTTGCACCAGAAACCGAGTATCTACAAGATCAGCCCATTAAAAACGTTTTGTCAAACTCGTTTGGTTTTGGCGGTAATTGTACATCATTAATTTTTTCGGCTGTTTAATTTATGAAGATATTCATCCGCTCAGCAGCTGCAATAACCGCTCAGAAAACTTTCGGCAACGTTCCGTTTTTAAATGAGCTGATTGAATATGATGACGTACGACTTTCTGCTATTGAGCCCGATTATAAAGACTATATTGATCCGAAGCTGGCACGGCGCATGAGCCGTATGGTGAAAATGGGTGTAGCTTCAGCGTTACAATGTTTGCGACAAGGCAATACAGAAATGCCAGGCGCTATCATTACCGGTACCGCTTTAGGTTGCCAGGAAGATACCGTCACATTTTTAACCCGCATAATTGAAATGCAGGAAGAAATGTTGCCCCCGACAGCTTTTATACAGTCTACACACAACACCGTGGCTGCTCAGATTGCCTTGTCGCTTAAATGCCACAGCTATAACAATACATTTGTACATAAAGGTATTTCTTTTGAAAGCGCATTGTTAGACGCGACTTTGCTTCTTAAAGAAGGCGACGCCAATGATATCCTGGTAGGTGGCACCGAAGAAATGACCGATACCGCGTTCAAAATATTAAGCCGTTTGGGCCTTTACAAACGTCGGCCGCTATCAAATGCTGATCTGTACAAAACTGAGACCACCGGCACTATAGGTGGCGAGGGTGCTGTATTCTTTTTGTTTAGTGACAGGCCTTCGGCTGATAATCTGGCTGAGTTAGTGGCAACCAAAGTGTTTTATAAGCCGCAAACATCTGAAGATATCTTGTTAAATATCAATAGCTTTTTGGCTGATAACTTAATCAGTACTGAAGATATCGATCTTATAATCACAGGAAAAAACGGTGATATGAAAAACGATGCAGTTTATAATGATTCATTGTCGGCTTTATTTTCTGATACATCGCAGGCAAATTATAAACACCTGACCGGCGATTACCAGGTTTCAGTTTCCTTTGCTTTATGGCTGGCAGCTAACATTATTAAAAGAGGTGAGGTGCCTGCTTTGGTGGCTGACGGGGCAATTAAGAGAACGTCGCCCAAAAAAATATTAATCTATAATCATTATCAAAATAATTATCATTCTTTGATGCTGGTATCGGCTTGCTAATTCATTATGTTAAAAAAACCTCTGTTTAAAATTTTGTCGCTTAACCACACAGATGGACAAATTGACGCTGAATTACAAATAGATCAGCAAAATGAAATATTTACAGGGCATTTTCCTGACCAGCCGGTGGTGCCGGGAGCCTGCATGCTGCAAATTGTTAAAGAGGTTCTGGCGGACACCTTAAAGTCTGACCTGGTTTTGGCACGGGCCGATAATATTAAATTCCTCTCGCTTGTTGAACCTTCTGCAGCATCACTTCAATTAAGCCTCAATTATCAACAGGCTGACAATAACTTAAAAGTAATCGCAAGTTTATCAACCGGAGAAACGGCCTGTATGAAACTTCAGGCTTTGTTTAGCGAACGATAATATTTATTCCAAATTCATGGCAACTTAGCGTTGCAATCTTACTAAAGCAAAAAGGCGCTTATAGCGCCTTTTAAATACTGTTGTCTTTGAGATTTACTTAGTTCTGTACTCTACTATATAATCAGCCATAGTATTGATATCAACCAGCGCTTTCCGACCTTCTTTAGGGTCGCGGATATCAATACCATATTCCTTTTTTAATAAGACTATTAACTCCAGCGAATCTATAGAGTCTAAACCCAAGCCATCGCCAAATAAAGGTTCGTCATCTTTAATATCGGCAGTGGTAAGGTCGGTTAAGTTTAAAAATTGTATGATCTGAGTTTTCAGTTGCTCTTTCAGTGCTTCTTTTTCCATGGGGTAATTATATCAAATTTTTTCGTTTCAAGCCTAAATAAGTTATTATTTGGATAACGACGGTAATAATAAATAACGAGAAAATATAGTTTAAAATATCTTTAAGGGAGCCCCCTTCAAGAAATAGCCGGTAATAAGCTTCTAGGCACCAATGCATAGGCGAAATATTGGTGAGCGTTTTGGCCAACCCCTGCATGGCAAAACTCGGTACCATTAAACCGCCGATACAGGCCAGTATTACAATAGATATTGCCCCAAAACCATTAGATTGTTCTTGTGTGTCAGCAAAAACACCTACACAAATAGAATAGCTTACTGCGCACCAGCCGCAAACCAACGTCACCAAAAATAAGGCAAAAAGGTCAGAAGGTAAATTTAATGGTGGCAAACCAATCAGCGGAAATAACCAGATGCCAATTGAAAATATAACTGCGGCCTGTATTAAGGTTACAACCAGGTAGGTGAGCTGTTTGGATAAAAGCCCGGTCAAATAGCTGGTGGGCAATGTTTTCAGGCGGATAAAACTACCGCTAACCTTCTCACGAACCACGCTACCGCCCAGTGACATGATGACAAAGAACATGGCAAAGATTGTCCATGCGGGCACATTGTGTTGAGATGCGTTCGGTGTTGAGCGTGTACCATCTTTAGATACCGGCAGCATATTAATTTTAGTATTACTGTTCAGCATCTCGTTTTCGAGGCTTTTAGGCAGCTCTTTTTCGTTGGAGTCGTAATACAAAGTCCGTAATGTTTGACGGGTTTGTACGATCTGTAAAGCGCTCTGAATGGCACCCTGAATAGAGAAACGTAACGACTCCTGCAAAACAGGATTGTAATATAACGTCAAGGCATCCACACTAACGGCGGGTTGAGGAGTTGCTTTAATGCTATCCGCCTGACCGCTAAAAGCAGCCATCGCTTTATCTGACGCTGCCTTCGCTCTTCGCTGTATGTCAGCCGAAAAAGTTGAAGGAATGACTACGCCCAGCATCGCATCTTTGTCCTGCATATCATTGGAAATAGTTCCGGCCCTATCTTTACTCGTTTCGGTAACCGTAAACATGCCTATCTTGTTAACTGACTCGATGAACTGTTTAGCCGACTTGCCGGTATCTGTGTTGCAGATTATAATTGGTAATTTGTTCTTATTTACCAGCTGAAATGTACTGTTTTGAATGCTGGTAACCACTACAACCAATATAATTGGCATCACAAACATGAGTGAGATACCCACTTTGTCGCGCAATAAAATGCGGATGTCTTTTTTTATGGATGTCCAGAGCTTAAACATTAGTTGCGGTAGGCTTTGCCCGTTAAGTTAATGAATAAATCTTCCAGACTTTGGTGATTATGTGCGTTCAATACATCATTAATACGCCCATGGGTGATGATTTTGCCTTCGTCTATCATCGCAATTTGCTCGCAAAGGTCTTCAGCTTCGTTGAGTTGATGTGAGGTATAGATAAGTGTAGTACCGCTTTTATTTAACTCGAGCAGATAACTAATGATAGCCGTACGGGTTTGTACATCGACGCCAACTGTAGGTTCGTCCAGAAATAAAACCTGCGGATTATGGATCACGCCGATAGCCAAATTAACCCTGCGTTTCATACCGCCTGAAAATTTTTCCACCGGTTTATTTCTTACGTCCTCCAAACCAAGTATATTCAATAGCTCATTGGTGCGGTCTATGATCTGCTGTTTGTGGAGACCGGCCCACGCGCCAAAAAACTCCAGATTCTCAACAGGTGACAGTTCCTGATAGAAAGAGAAATCCTGCGGCACAAAACCAAATAATTTATTGAATTCCTTATTCTGTTTGCCAGCTTGTTCACCAAGTAATTTGATACTGCCTTCATCGGCCGAAAGTACGCCGGTCATCAAATTCATCAAGGTGGTTTTACCCGCACCGTTAGGGCCGAACAAGCCAAAGCGCGTACCTTTAATAATCTGTAAGTTCAGATCAGTAAACGACACCTTCTCGTTACCCGGATAACGAAAACCCATGTGCTCGATATGTATTGCCAGTGGCTCGCCGGTTAATGCCATTTTACATTTTTTAACGCCACAAAGGCTTTGCGTTCAATTTCTGCTATCTCTAACAGGTAGTCGCCCATTTTGTTAAAGTCTTGCTGACTGCCCAAACGGCCTTTATATATCCCAGCCGCTTGTATGGCACCTTCGCGCCATAAATCTCCCGATGCCGTGAACTGTTTAGAAATTTCCATCAATTCATCATTGGGTATATAGCTGTAAGCTTCCTGAAGAAATGCCCCGTAAATGTACCTGAAACCACCTCCGCCTGTACCTATTTCTTCCTGCATACGCACTAGCTGCGCCAGGTATGAACCTGCTTCTTTTACCCCTAATTTATCGCGCCATTGTTTGATTTTGTTGCCGGTATATTTTATACCATTCACTCCTGCAATTGGACCCATCCATGGCGAGATCATGTTAAATACATTCCTCTTGATCCCACTAATTATACCTGCCTTGATCTGTTCGTTAGTGACCGGTTTGTTTTCCTTCGGATAATACAACTGTCCATTAGGAGCAAGGGCGCCTTTTGCAAACCGCACGCGTTCCAACTCATAGGCCGACATAACGTTTGTGCTTTCCATTACGGGGTCGCTCACCATATAGTTGCCATCTTCGGCGCCAAAAACTATTAAATTATGGGCATTAAAATGAAAACGGTATTCACGCGGGAAATAAGGCAGATAATAAACTCCTACCTGACAACCAACCGGGTGGCCTTCGGACAAACGCTCGTTCAAAAACTTTTCGGCCGCTTCTTTTGAGCTGAATTTTTTGCGGACGATTGGGATATTTAACGCTTTGCAGGTGCGTTTAAATATTAACCCTGGCATGCTGCGAAAGGCAATTACCGGCCCATTGTTAATTTTGAGAACAGGAATGTATACAAAAAACAGCCCTGAGCCAATACCAAAAGCCAGGGGTTCGGTGATTTGCTGAACTCCACTATTTTTTAACAGACCAACGGTCACTCCGTTTTCACAGTGTGCGGCCTGTATGTGGTTAAAGTCAAGCTTCATTAACAGTCATAGTTTTTAAATCGGTTATGCTGATATTAAACGCATCAGCATACTTTTGCAGCTTCTTTTCAGACAGGCTATTGAATACATCGGGCTTTATGTGCCTTTTTACCTGCCACTGCCAAAAACCGGTATAGCCTGCCAATATCTCGGCATCCATCAGCGCTTTTTCCATGAAGAATAGGATAGGGCTGGCCTCTTTATTTAACACTTTTTGTTTTGCTGCCGCGATGCGGTCCTCGACATCTTGCCAGGCCGTATCAAGCGCAGTCGATTTGACGTCCCAGCCGTTGCTTAGCGCGGTGGTGTATCTGCCGTCCTCGTCAGTGGCATAGCAAACTTCCTTGGTTACTTTGCCCAATGCGCCTAAGTCCTGCGGAACGTCTTTTTTTTTCATTGTCGATTACCACTTTGTCATTCTGAGCGATAGCGAAGAATCTTATAAGCTTTGTTGGTCGCTTTGATAAGATTCTTCGCTATCGCTCAGAATGACATCGTTTTGAAAAGTTTTTCCCTAGCAAACCGTCATCATCGCGTACATATACGAAAAACGCGAGCTTTCAGGTACCAAACACAATATCTTTTCGCCTTTTTTTAATTTACCGCTGTGGAATAACTCATCTATCATTAAATAAATGGAAGCTGCACCAACGTTACCTACGGTATACAGGTTGATGAACCACTTTTCGTAAGGAATGCCGCCCCCATATATCTCCACCAGGTCATAAATTTTACTGCGGAAGAAATTACTTGAAATGTGGGGAAGGAAATGATCGATATCCTTAGCGGTTAAGCCTTTTTTGTCGAATATCTCCTTGATCTTTTTACCACCCAGCGGAACAATATTATCGCTCAGGATATTAATGTCCTGTTTCACACTGAAGATAGACTTGGTCATGATCTCCTCCGGAGTATAATCCATAAAGCCTTTCAATGTACCATCAGGTAATTTATCGCCGCCCATATACATACAGGTTTCCATTTCGTTGGCGTAGGATACACCTTCTATCCAGTCGATGCTTAAGCTCAAACCTTCTTTATTAGGCTCATCGCTTAATTGAAAAGCTGAGGCGCCGTCAGACAGCATCCAGCGTAAAAATTCCTTTTGGAAAGAAATGAATGGGTTGGCATTCAACTCAATAAGTTTATGTGCCTCTTCCTCAAAAACATCCGATACCAATAAGCCCGAAAAACGCTCAGATCCAGTAGCAATAGCCGATTTTACCTCACCAGCTTTAATAGCCAGGTAAGCAAATTTTAAGGAGTGCATACCGGCACAGCAAACGCCAGACGGCGATACGACTTCGATGGGACCCATTTCAGGCAACCAGCCATGAGTCATAACGCCATGCGAAGGCATCATTTGGTCAGGCGATGAGGTACCGCATGATAGCAACTCAACTTCGGTTATTTTTTCAGGATCGTTTTTAAATAATTCTTTAACAGCTTCGGCAGTCATTTGCGCATTGGTATGCGTTGGCTTACCGCCTTTGGTTAATGCGTAATATCGATTGGTGATACCATTGTTACGCAATACAATACTTTTTGATTTAGACGGTTTACCGTTAATGAAACCCAGGTATTCCTCCATCTCATCATTAGCGACAGGGCTGTTGGGCAAAAATTTAGACGTATTAGTAATATAAACGGGCATACCGGTTAATTTAAATTTAAATAATATTGCTTTTTCGCCCTTATGCGTTTAGGCGAAGTAAATCTGAACAAAATGCCATCCAAAGTGATCAATATGGGTGCACCTACAAAAAAAGCTATCAGCAGGTAATATTTATAAGCTCTGATCCAGGGTAATTTGTTCTTTCGTTTGCTGATGAACATGGCCCAGGCTTTAAATATTTTGCTCGCTGTACTTTCAATAACCATCAGGTTATAGTTCAATACGGCTGCTTTGTTAGCATCAAGCTCGGCTTGTAAGCTTTCCCAGTCGTCATTCATCAGGTGAGGTATAACGCTATTGCCGAAAACTTTGGTATGTTTAATGTCAGCATCAGAAACACCGGGAGGCGGGAAAATGTTTAAATAACGATCTTTTTTTCCGTGCAGCATCCAGTGGAAAATGGTTACAAAGCTTACCGGATTAGGGTGAGTGTCAACTAAGGCAATGTTACCCACGTGATTCGCTTTTGCCGAGCGCAAGATTTTTTTAACCCGTACAAAGGCGCTTAACCACATATTGCGGGCGCCGGTTATGGTTATCACCGGTGTGTTTTTTACCGCGGTTTGCATCTGGCCAGTTAACATTAATGAGTTAAATGGTATGCTTGGTGACAGAAACCAGGCCTGGTAGCCTAAAATTACCAGGTCGTATTTTTTTGATTGAAGCTCGAACGGTTCTAATTCGGCGGGAACATCCAGTTGGCAATCGGGCATTACACTAAAAAAAGTATCGGCTGTCCACGGAAAAACCGGCTCATTTACCAATCGCACCCGCACTTTTTCAACTTCGATGCCTGCATCTATAAGTGGTTGCGTAAAATTGTCAATGATGTCGCCCAACTGGCCCGATTGCGAATAATATATAGCTAATACCTTTTTGCTCATTCGCTTATTTAAGATCGGCTGCTAAAAGCACTTTTGATTTCTTTGTATAATCCATAATAGCATGCTGTACGGCAGGTGACTGATCTTTATAGCCCTTGATGACAGCTTTTTTATCCGCTTCGATATCTTTATTATACTTAACTATTTTGGGCGCATGCTCTTGTATGGCAAGACGAAGGAAATGAAATTCAACATTGCCGGCATCAGCAGCGATGGCCGGGTCAAATTTAATACGGCCGGCTTTGAATGACTTAAGGCGCTGGGCAGGTAGTTTCTGTAAATCGGCTTTGCGCATCAGTAAGGCGCCTATATAACCATCTTTTTCAGGCAATGATAAGTTAGTTACTATTTCTATCTCTTTTTCAACTTCATCTAATTTACCACGATCCATTACCTCGTAAAAGGCAGCTTTATCCAGTTTTTGCTGTATGCTTTTACTCAAAACAACAGCGGCAGGTAACAAAAGAAGCAAGCTAAATAATATTCTTGTTTTCATGTTTGTCATCAGAGTGTCAGTGCCACAAATATAGCTAATAATACCAGTTTGCCTAATTAAGTGTGCGTACGTATCGATAAAATTCGAAGAATTATTTACTTTTAGGCAATAATATCTACAATCATAAGTGCATCCTAATAATAAACAATTTTCAGGCCACTGGGCAATCGTTCTGGGCGGATCAAGCGGATTTGGATTGGCAACCGTTGAGAAACTGAGTAGCCACGGAATGAACACAGCGGTACTTTACCGCGAAACTGCAGCTGCTGAAAGGGCCTTGAAACAAAAATTTACTGAGCTTGAATCACAACATGAGGTAACTATTTCGGCCCATAATATCAATGCCCTCGACGATGCTGCCCGCAAAGCGTTTATTGAGCAATTTGCACAGAGCAAAAAAGGCCAGGTAAAGGTATTGCTGCATTCTATAGCTCGCGGCAACTTAAAACCGCTTGTCGGCGATGCGGGCAAGGAGTCCTTAACCCAGCAGGATATTCAGTTAACCACTTACGCTATGGCCACCAGTATGTTGGATTGGGCCCGGGAACTGCTGTCTGCCGGCTTATTTCATACCGACGGCCGTATAATAGGCTTAACCAGTGAAGGATCAGATAAATATTGGGAGGGCTATGCTGCGGTATCTGTCGCAAAGGCTTCTTTAGAAAGTCTGACCACTTATATGGCTGTCGAATTTGCCAAATATGGCTTAAAAACCAACCTCGTATTGGCCGGGATTACCGCTACGCCCTCGCTGATGCGCATACCCGACAGCGAGCGTTTAATAGCGCACGCCATCGCCAGAAATCCTTCAGGAAGAATTACAAAACCAGAAGACGTTGCAAACGTTATATACCTGCTTTGTACAGATGAGGCCGCCTGGATAAACGGCACCATAGTACGGGTTGATGGGGGAGAGAATTGTAGATAATACCCCACCCAACCCTCCCCGAGGGAGAGCTTGAATATGAAGGATTTGCAAATTGAAAATCAAAAATTAACAATAAGTGTTTCAATAGTCTCTCCGCCGATTGGCGGAAGATTTAGAGGGGTCTATGAACGACATATTAAACTATTTACCTTACAAATCGTCTTTCTTATTCGTCGACAACATAACTGCGTTAGACGAGAACGGTGTAACCGGCGATCATACATTAAAGCCTGAGGCTTTTTTTTATGAAGATCATTTTCCGGGTAACCCGGTTACGCCGGGCGTGATTATTACAGAGATTATGGCGCAGATTGGTTTGGTAGTGTTAGGGATATTTTTAATGTTGGATGGTTTGCCGCATGAAGGCGCAGTTATGAATGCAGATTCATTTCCGTTGTTAACATCCACTAATGTTGATTTTTTTAAAATGGTACTACCGGGCGAAAAAGTGACCGTAACTTCAAAAAAGCAATATTTTCGTTTCGGTAAGTTAAAGTGTTCAGTTGAAATGCAAAATGCAGCCGGCGATTTGGTAGCAAAAGGCATATTTTCAGGTATTATAAAAAATGCCGTCAGATAATTAATTAATAATGGGTAACCGCGTTGTAATTACAGGCCTGGGTGTTGTAGCCCCAAACGGATTAAATATTCCTGACTTTCTACATGCTATTCAAAACGGTATATCGGGCATACGGTTCGTGCCTGAGTATGAGGATCTGAAATTTAATTGCCAGGTAGCGGGTATCCCTGATTTTGAATGGGAAGTATTACACAATTACATTACCGAAACCAGCTTGTATGGCTTAAAAGGCAAAGGGATAGCCTATGGTATTAAAGCTGCTTTAGATGCCTGGGCTGATGCCGGTAATACGATAGTAACCGACGAAACCCTTTGGGAAACGGGCTGCGTATTTGGCAGCAGCGTGGCTGATACTGATGTAATCAAAAACGCCATTAACAAAGTTGACGCACGCGAATCAAAAAAATTAGGCTCGCGTGTGGTTGAGCAAATTATGAACAGCGGCGTTACGGCTTATATATCCGGTCGTCTGGGTTTAGGAAATAAGATTATTAATAACTCTGCCGCCTGCGCCACAGGTACCCAATCTATTTTAATGGGGTATGAGTATATCAAATATGGTATGGCTAAGCGTATGGTGGTGGGGAGTTGTGAATATGTGGACAGGTATGTTTTTGGTGGATTTGATTCCATGCGTGTGCTGTCGCGCAAGTTTAATGACCAGCCAGAACGTGCCTCGCGCCCAATGAGCGCTACGGCCGGTGGTTTTGTGCCCGGGTCGGGTGCGGGAGCGTTAGTATTAGAAGATCTTGATTTCGCTCTCGCCCGCGGGGCAAATATATATGGCGAATTAAAAGGCGGTGCAACTAATTCGGGCGGACAGAAAAATGGAGGCAGCATGACTGCACCCGGGCCTGAAGGTGTGGTGCGTTGTATTAAAGAGGCTATAGCCGATGCCAATATTGACCCCAATGAGGTTGACTTGGTAAGCGGACACCTTACCGCTACTATAGCCGATAAATTGGAAATACAGAATTGGGTGAAGGCGTTGGGCCGTGAGGGAGATAAGTTCCCGATGGTAAATTCATTAAAATCGATGGTTGGGCATTCGCTTAGCGCTGCCGGTTCAATTGAAATGGTTGCCGCAGTTTTGCAATTAAAGCATAACTTTGTGCACCCTAATTTAAATTTAGAAGATCCAATACCGGAAATTTTAGATATAATTGGGGAAAGTAATTTGCCTACAACAAGAGTAGACAAGGAGATCAGAACAATAGCTAAGGCTAATTTTGGTTTTGGCGATGTGAACGCTTGTTTAGTGATCTCTAAATATTAAAAACGACTGATGGATAGAAAAGAAATTTTAGTTGAATTAAAAAAAGTACTGACCCCTTATACAGAAAACAAGGAAATGCTTGAGGGGATCAATGAGCAAACCGACCTGATAAAAGATTTGAAGATCAACTCAGCTAACCTGGTTGATATCATTATAGATGCCGAAGCACAATACAATATCGAAATAGATTTTGACGCAGCCGAAAAGATGTACAATGTTGGTAATTGTATTGATGTAATTTCGGAAAAGATTAATAAGCCTGCGTGATCAGCGCGGGCAATGATATTGTAGCATTGCAGGCTGTCGACGTACAGCGCACCAGGTTGCCCGCTTTCTATTCGAAATTTATTACCCCAGCAGAACTTGCATTGCATAACCCAAATGAGATCGCCCTGGTGAACTTTGTCTGGCTGTTGTGGAGTGCAAAAGAGTCTGCTTATAAATATCAGAAACGTTTAGATACTGAATTGACATTTACGCCTGCTAAAATAGCGGTGCAGCAATTAAGCGTACTTGGTGAGCTGAAAAGTGACATTGACGCGCATAATCAGTACAAAGGCGAATTGCAGCTACAT
Organism: Mucilaginibacter ximonensis; assembly: GCF_042686265.1. Lineage (NCBI taxonomy): Bacteria > Pseudomonadati > Bacteroidota > Sphingobacteriia > Sphingobacteriales > Sphingobacteriaceae > Mucilaginibacter > Mucilaginibacter ximonensis. The sequence continues at coordinate 1,062,804 of NZ_JBHUPD010000001.1, read as the reverse complement.
CATACTACTTTGCCATTTCTCGCTGTAGTAACAGATCAGTTTATAGCTACGGTTATTGACCAGGGCGACGTTAATTGGGCAGTTAAGCAGATCGAAGCGTCTGATTATGAAACCCAGTCAAAAGCCGTCAGGAACTTTTTATTGGATAACTTGAAAATGCCGGGCGTTTCAATCGAAAAACACGCGGCTGGGTATCCTATACTAATTAAAGAAGGGCAGGAGCTTGATATTGCGGTGTCGTTCGCACATCATGATCGTTACATATCTTACGCCTATCAAATTTCTAAATAAAAATTAAATCTGCATTTTTACGACATGCTATCTGTTTCCATACGCCGCTATCTGTTATTGGCCTTAATTGCTGTCGGACTGTTTGCCTGCAAGTTTCAAGATCCCATCCAAAATAAAATATCATTCAACTCGGTAAAGGGAACCGTGTTTATTGAGGTGCGTCGCAGCTTTGATAATGGGCTTATATTTAATAAAGATGGTTATCAACTGGCACCGATATGGCGCGTGCAGTTTTTATCAGATACCGCCGCCAGAGTTTACAATCCGGACAAGAAGATATTTTTGCCATTTAATGTGACTCTGGATCACGATTCGATATTTAATATTTCAGGTACTTGGCTTAAGGCCATGAAGGTGAGTAAAGACAGTTTGATCTTTCAGGTATTAAAAGTTGAAGGTAAAACGGTTTATTATGTAAAGTCTAACGTTTATATGACGCTGTATTCAGAAAAATATATTACCCAGACCCTGCACAGTAATATTGACGAGCAGCGCAAGCCACTTAAGCGCGACACCGCTTATATACTTAAACGCAAAGCAATTACTTCAAAGCCTGACAGCTTCTTTGCAGCGCGTAAGCCGGTGCAGTTTATCAGCATAAATAGATTAGCCAGTGTAGAAAAGAAAGGAGTGGAGGCTGACGTAATGAACAAATGGGATAACTCTGACGAATATATGTTCCCGGAATATAATATACGGATAAGCAAGGCTTATGAGGATTTTAATTACTCGTTCTGGGCCACGGTAGATACAACCGGAACAGTACATTATCAAAAATCAATGATCTATGTGGAGCCGGAGTTTAGAAAGGTTACTGATCATGCTATCAATGGGATTTGTGCCGGCTATTTGAAAGCTTATTTCAAAGTAATACCCGGTACATCGCTGGGCATAGCGCACAATAGCGCTATCGTAATCAATATTACAGGTTCCAAAAAATAAAAGGCGGAAAAGCCACCGCCTTCCCGCCTTAAAAAACATATCGCTTAACTTATTTTTTTGCGGTAGCCGGTTTTGCCGGTAATTTAGCAGCAGCCGGAGCAGTTTTAGCGGCTGGTTTTGCTGCTGATTTTACAGGAGTGGCTTTAGCAGCCGGTTTTGTAGCGGCAGCGGGTTGAGCTTTAATTGGTGCGGTTTCTACAGCCTTGGTTTCTGTTTTGCTTGTAACGGCCGGAGTTTTAGCTACACTTACCGGAGCAGTCTTTTTTATAGGCGCGTTGGCCGGTTTATCGTTAGTGATCTCTGATAATTTCTTAGCTAAGGTTTTGGCGGCTTTTTCTATCGATTTTTCAGCTTTTTTCAGGCCGGGGCCCAGTTCGCCGATAATGGCTTTTATTTGGGCAGCTATTTTATCGCTTAATTGTTTTTTCGCGGCTTTCTTTGCCTTTTTAGCTTCTGAACTGGTTTTGGATTTTTTCATATATATAGTGTGAGTATCTAAAATAACATTGTTATAACGCTGCAAAGTTAGGTTAATGCAATGTGTAATTAATATTATATTTATGTTAACAAATTGAAGCGGGATTGGTTAGTACTTAACATTAAATTATTTAAAGATATTGAATTTCAGCTATTTAATGAGCTGCTAAAAGTTAATAATCGTTCCTATTTTATGCCCATCAAAAGTCATTGGGTTCTTGATCAGAAAGCGCCGAAGTTTATTGCCGGCCTTACGCTCTGAGGTGTACATGGTAGCATCAAACAATAACAAAAAGGCGCCTTGCATAATCACCGCCGATCCATATCCTTTTGATTGATTTGAACTATTGGTGATTCCTCTATGCCTTAAATAAATACCTGCGCCGATGTATCCCAGATCTAATGCGCCGTTAACCAGGAAAATATTTTCGATTTTGCGTTGCTCTTCCAGGCTTTCTTGAGCTGTGTAGGTGCGGTTTTTATCACGAATAGTGCTGTTGTAACCTAAAAAAGCGACGCCTAGATTAGCCACATTCCAAAGCGTATTCATTTGATAAAAATATTTGGTTTGACCCTTAGTTGTGGCCCAACCAATTCCGCCAACCACTATATTTGCGGCTGCCCAAGAGCCTAAAACTTGCATTCCGCCATTTTTTATTTGGTTGCGTTTAAAGTTTAACATTTGCAGGCTATCCTGAGCCATACAATGCGAACTGACTATAATTAAGAGGAATAGGAGCGCTTTTTTCATTTTTGTACTAAACTTATCAGGGCCATGTTTTGTTTTGTCATCAGATTTTCAACAAAAAAATAATTACTGACAAAATAATATTTGGTCAATAATTTGTTTATTTTTGATTGTCTGAAATTAACTTCTCAGAGAAATAATAGCTACGCCATATCGCTAAGTTTAAATATAGCGGTGTTGGTATTTATTTATCTTATAATTAACTGAAAAAATGACAATTGGCGTTCCAAAGGAAATTAAAAACAACGAAAACCGTGTTGCCCTGACTCCAGCGGGTGTAGAGGCTTTGATAGCTGCAGGCCACAAGGTATCTGTACAAAAAACAGCAGGCGAAGGGTCGGGCTTTACCGATGCCAGCTATGCAAAGGCAGGTGCAAACCTGGTTGAAACCGCTGCCGAAGCCTGGAGCGCCGAAATGGTAATGAAGGTTAAAGAACCGATTGAAAGTGAGTTTCAATATTTCCGCGAGGACCTGGTGTTGTTTACCTACCTGCACCTGGCTGCCGAACCAAAATTAACCGACGCTTTACTTAAAAGTAAAATCACTGCGATTGCTTATGAAACTATTCAGTTGCCAAACGGGCAGTTGCCGCTGTTAACACCAATGAGTGAGGTTGCAGGTCGTATGTCAGTACAGGTAGGTGCTTGTTTCTTGGAGAAGCCTAACGGTGGTAAAGGCGTGTTGTTGAGCGGTGTTCCGGGTGTGCGCCGGGCTAAGGTTACTATTGTAGGCGGTGGTGTTGCCGGTACCAATGCAGCTAAAATTGCGGTTGGTTTAGGTGCTGACGTTACCATAATTGATAACAACTTAAACAGACTGCGTGAACTGGATGATATTTTTGGTTACCAGATCACAACTTTAGCGTCAAATGCAACTACAATAGCAGACGCGGTTAAAAATTCTGACCTCGTAATCGGCGCGGTATTAATACCGGGCGCAAAATCGCCAAAATTAGTTACTGAAGCCATGGTTGCCGAAATGGAACCGGGATCAGTTATTGTAGATATAGCTATTGATCAGGGCGGTATGTTTGAAACTGCCGACCACGCTACCACACACGATAACCCGGTTTATGTAAAACACGGTGTATTGCATTATTCGGTAGGTAATATGCCGGGGGCAGTAGCCCACACATCGACTTATGCGCTTACCAACGCAACTTTGGGGTATGCTTTACAAATTGCCAACAAAGGTTATGCTAAGGCATTTGCTGAAAGCCCAGCGTTGTTGAAAGGCTTGAATATATACAAAGGTACGGTAGCTTACAAAGCAGTTGCCGATGCTTACAAATACGATTACGTAGAAGCAAAATTTTAATAACAGATTCAACGATATCAAAAAGCCGCGTCTTCTACGAGAACGCGGCTTTTTTTGTGTCTGATTTTTTGAACAACATTATTAAAAGCACCTGATTTTATTGTAATTATTCTCAGCCATTTGATAATTGGAAATGGTTTTTGATGGAATTTTGGGGAAACGTATTGTGACTTATTTTGGACATTACCCGTTTTGTGGCATTTATAAATGAATTTTGCGGATAAATACTCATTTTAAACGCTATAACTACGGTCTAATCACGCTTCGGCATTCTTTTTGGGTTAACGTTATATTGACTTAAAAAAAATGTTATGTTAATTATTATATCACAGGTGGTTTTATTGTTAGCAGCCCTGGCATTGCCACTAAAAAATAAGCGGGTAAAAGTTAAAAACATCAGAGCAATCAAGCCCATCCGCAGTTACAGGATAGACACAGATACCTCTAATGCCAATTACGCAATTAATGAATTCGGCACGCTCGAACGAATTAACAGAGTTAATTGGGACGAAAAGCCTGAATTTGAAAATTAGGCGGTTTAACCCTTACTACTCGTCTTTCATTGTCTGGTCGATATGATTAATTAGGGCGTGGTAATTTGTTAATCACGATATTTTTGCGGTAATTCGATATAACCAAATTATTACCCTAATATAATCGTATAAATGAACCACCTTTCTACCAGCGACTACATCGTTTTTCTAATTTATTTTATCGTTGTTTCAGGCTATGGTTATTGGGTTTATCGCAGCAAAAAAAACAAGAACGTCGATACCAAAGACTATTTCCTGGCACAAGGCTCATTAACCTGGTGGGCCATCGGTGCATCCATCATCGCCTCAAATATTTCTTCTGAACATTTTATAGCCATGTCGGGCTCGGGCTTTGCCATGGGTCTGGCTATTTCCAGTTATGAATGGATGGCTGCTGCGACGTTGATTATCGTAGCGGTTTTCTTCTTACCCATTTACATCAAAAATAAAATATATACTATGCCGCAATTCCTATCAACGCGGTATAATGACACGGTAAGTGGCGTGATGGCCGTTTTTTGGCTATTGATCTACATTTTCGTAAATCTTACTTCCATATTTTTCCTCGGTGCCCTGGCTATTGAAACCATTACCGGCATTTCTTTTAATTATTGCGTTATTGCCTTAGCTATTTTTTCGGTAATTATTACGCTGGGCGGAATGAAGGTAATAGGCTTTACCGATGTAATACAGGTGTTTGTATTGATTATGGGTGGATTAATTACCTGTTACAAAGCGCTCGATCTGGTATCGGTAAAATTAGGTGCCAAAACCGTATTAGGCGCTTTACCCATATTAAGAGAACAGGCCGGCGACCACTTTCACATGATTTTTCACAAAGGCGACAAATACTTCGACGATTTGCCGGGTGTTGCTGTACTGGCAGGCGGTTTATGGATTAACAACCTTAACTATTGGGGTTGTAATCAATATATTGTGCAACGCGCTTTAGGCGCCGATTTAAAAACCGGCCGCGCGGGTTTGATATTTGCGGCCTTTCTCAAATTATTAATTCCGGTTATTGTTGTTATTCCGGGCATTGCAGCTTATGTAATGTACCAGCATGGTTATTTCCATACCGAGATGATGGATAACGGCATGTTAAAACCAGACCACGCTTATCCAACCTTAATGAATTTGTTGCCTTCGGGATTGAAAGGTTTGGCTTTTGCTGCATTAACTGCTGCCATTGTAGCATCGTTAGCCGGTAAAAGCAACAGTATAGCTACCATATTTACGTTAGATGTCTTTAAGAAATATATCGATAAAAATGCAACTGAAAAAAAGCTGGTGAATGTTGGTCGTATAACTGTAATAGTAGCGTCCATAATCGCTATGACCATAGCGCCAGCATTGCGTACCTTCGACCAGGTGTACCAGTTTATACAGGAGTATGTGGGCTTTATTTCTCCGGGTATCTTTACTATATTTTTATTAGGCTTTTTCTGGAAACGTACCACATCAAGAGCTGCGCTGGTTACAGCCATTGCTACCATTCCGCTTTCGGTGATATTTAAATATTTGCCAGAGCTGACGCACGGAGCCATTGCACCAATTCCATTTTTGCACCGCATGACCTGGGTTTTTGCTATTGTAATGGTGCTAACAATTGTCGTAACTTTATTAGATCCTAAAAGTAAATATAATAAGCAAGCGCTTGTAGTTGATAAAAGCATGTTTCGGGTTACGCCGGGCTTTGTAGTAGCTTCGGTTGCTATATGTGGTATATTGACAGCGCTTTACACGGTATTTTGGTAATCCTTTAAAACAAAACAGATATGGAAAATCTAAATGAAAAAGACCATTCGCCATTGTCAAGTTTAGACGTGTGGGAAGATGATGTTTTGCAACGATATCCTGAAGAAGGCCCTGCGAAAAAGAAGGAAGAGTTTAGAAATTACGACTCTCCCGAACGTGACAGCGTGCGCGAATTTTATCGCCTGAATCATAAATACCAGACTTATGAAAACGTGCTGGCCAAAAAAGAGAATTTCCTGAAGTTTGATAAAAAGGAAATGCCCTGGTGGCAGGCCATGGAATATTTGAATACGCTGGTTGATGATTCAGACCCAGATATTGCTTTAGATCAGCTGCAGCACCTGCTGCAAACTGCCGAAGCTATCCGAGCCGACGGCCACCCGGATTGGTTTGTGTTGACCGGTTTTATCCATGACCTGGGTAAAGTGCTTTGCCTTTTTGGCGAGCCGCAATGGAACGTGGTTGGCGACACCTTTCCGGTAGGTTGCGCTTTTTCTGACAAGATTGTTTATCCCGAGTTTTTTGCTGCAAACCCGGATGTAAACGACGGGCGGTTTAATACCAAATATGGCGTTTACACCCATCAATGCGGGTTGGATAATGTAAATATGTCCTGGGGACATGATGAGTACCTGTATCAGATCACTAAGGACTATTTGCCTGAGCCGGCTTTGTATATGATCCGTTATCACTCGTTCTACTCACAGCATCGCGAGCATGCATATGATCATTTATTGAGCGCGCACGACCAGGAGATGTTTAAATGGGTGGATAAGTTTAACCCTTACGATCTGTACTCAAAAAGCCCTAAACCACCTGTAGTAGCCGAGTTAAAACCCTACTACGAAGATTTGATTGCTAAATATTTGCCGGCGACGGTGAAATTATAATACTGAAACAGAAAGCCTTTCAGCAATGAAGGGCTTTCTGCGTTTAATTGCTGCCTTTATGAACTTGAGAATCTGCCTGACGCTGTTATTGACTTTATTTATTCTTTCTGCGGATGCCCAGGAAAAACCACGCGATCTGTACGCAGATACCTGGGTGGCTACTGATGCATTGGGCCGGAATATGCAAACGATTGATCTGGTTGGCCCGGTAAAAAAAGATCATAAAAGGGTAGTGGGGATATTTTACATTACCTGGCACAGCGACAATCTCAATAAGTCGATAAGCGCGCCTTATGCCGGCGATGTTACTAAAGTACTGGCAGCCGACTCAAATGCGCGATTGGACGCTAAAAACAAGCTATGGAAAGAGCCGTCATATCACTGGGGTGAGCCTGAGAATGGCTATTTTTTAAGTAAGGATGAATATGTGATCCGTAAAGACATGTCCATGTTAACGGATGCAGGTATTGACGTTTTGATATTTGACGTAACTAATGCCGTACGCTATTGGGATGAATGGCAAACCATTTTTAAAGTTATGGAAAAAATGAAGGCTGAAGGCAACAAGGTGCCACAGTTTTGTTTCTGGGCGTTTAACGGCCCTGTGATTACCGTGGTGCAGGACTTATATGATAAGATATATAAAGCCAATAAATATCCTGGTCTGTGGTTTTATTGGGATGGCAAGCCGCTGCTGTTGTATAACAGTGACCCGCAAGCTAAAGATGCAACCGGTAATATCCAGAAAAATCCAAATCCGCATTATGACGAGGCTGCTTTGACTGATAAAAATAATCCGCATTATGGAGATAAGGATTATACCTCCAAGCTTTATACAGATTACACGCAAGAAGTAAAGAATTTCTTTACCCGCCGGGGCATGTGGTGGGGCTATTACAAATGGAACGGCAAGCGTTACGTTGGTACCGAAGATCATTGGAGCTTTGGTTTTGACATGGGCAACCGGCAGGTGCAACAGCTGCCTGTAGATAGTTTGGCAGCTACCCACAAAGCTCAACGTGAGGAAATGGCCGTAACGCCTGCACAGCACCCTTCAAGCCTGATTGGTAAATCGTGGTCGCGCGACAATAAGGAGCCAATGCTGGACGGGTATGATTTACCGGTACCGACTTATGTACCCTGGCTCAAAAAGAAAGTGGCACATCCGGAAGGTTATGGTATTTATTTCCAGGAACGCTGGGACGAAGCCCTGAAGGCCGATCCGACATTTATGTATATCAACGACTGGAACGAGTGGACGGCAGGCAAATATCAGCCCGATGGCGGCCAGACAACCGATTTTATGCGGCGTAAAAGCACGTATTTTTTTGTAGACCAATACAATGCCGAGTTTAACCGCAGTATACAGCCTATGAAAGGGGGCTATACCGACAACTATTATATGCAGATGGCCGAAAATATCCGCAAGTATAAAGGCGTACGGCCAATACCTGAGTTAAAAGGATTGAGCCGTATAAAAATCGATGGTAATTTTGGAGATTGGGCCGCTGTTAAAACAGAATACCGGGATACCAAAGGCGATGTATTCCATCGGGATTACAACGGGTATGGAGGCTTGCATTATCGCGATACCTCCGGCCGGAATGATATTGTAACTTGCAAGATAGCAGTGGATGCTGTTAACGTTAATTTTTATGCAGAGACAGATCGGCCTTTAACACCATCAAACGGAAATAACTGGATGCTTTTATTTATCGACGCAGACAGAAACTCAAATACCGGTTGGTATGGCTATGATTATATGATCAACAAGAGAGTGATCGACAACCATACCACTACCTTAATGCATTACGACCCGAAAGCGCCAGGCGACCATTGGGTAACGGTAGCCAAGTTAAATTATCGATATGCCGGTAACAAGCTGGAGGTAGCCGTACCCAGGTCAATATTGAAACTAGGCGGCAAGACATTAACTTTTGATTATCACTGGTGCGACAATCCGGCAAACCTCATTGATCCAATTTCACTAAGTACCAGTGGTGACAGCGCACCAAACCGCCGGTTTAACTATCGTGTTATCTGGAAAAACTGATGCTGAATTGATGCCGGAAGCCGATTATTTAGGGCAAGACAACCCAGGTGCCTTAACCAGCGTAATGCCAATACTTGCAATTGTAAGTAAATTAATACCTTTATTAGCTAAAACATCTAACAAAAAAAACAATGAAATTTAAATTAATCTTTACCCTATTGGTATCGGCCGTAGCTTCTATAGCGAATGCTCAGCGCCCGGTGCCCGATCATGAAAAAACAAAAGGAGGTGAGCTGACTATTCAGCCGATTAACCACGCTACTATGGTGCTGACCTATCAGCATAAAAATATTTATGTCGATCCGGTAGGCGGGGCCGAAGCATTTAAAGGCGAACCAGCTCCGGATATGATCCTGATTACCGACATCCACGGCGATCACCTGGATCCTAAAACTATTGACGCTGTAAATACAAAACATGCCATCCTTGTTGTGCCACAAGCGGTTGCTGATAAATTGCCCAACGCAGATAAATCCAAGCTGGTTGTACTGAAAAATGGCGAGAGCACCACTAAATTCGATATCGGAATAACTGCTATCCCAATGTATAACCTGCCCGAATCGCCAACGGCTTTTCATACTAAGGGCAGAGGCAACGGTTATGTGCTGACCTTCGGAGGTAAAAAAGTTTATATCTCGGGCGATACTGCTGATATTCCTGAAATGCGGGCTTTAACAGGCATCGATATAGCTTTTGTATGTATGAACCTGCCGTATACGATGGATGTTAAAACTGCAGCCAGCGGCGTATTGGCATTTAAACCTAAAGTGGTTTATCCATACCATTATCGCGGGCAGGATACGGGCGAATTTAAGAAACTGGTTAATGCCGGCGACAAAAATATCGATGTGCGCCTGAGAGACTGGTACGCTAAATAACAGTTGCCAAACTTTAAAACAAAAAGACCCGTTTACAAGACGGGTCTTTTTGTTTTAAATAATGATAGCATAATACCTGCTTAATAGTTTATTTTGTTCTTTGAAACCAATTATTAGTTTGAGTTTATGGAAAGAAGATCAGCCCTGAAGAATCTGGGGGGCCTGTTGCTGGTACCCTCAATAGGGTTTGGTGAGACTGCCGGCAGGAAAAAACGTGCCTTACGCGTTGCGCATATTACTGACGTGCATTTGAAAGACAAGTTTGACGCTCCGGCCAAATTTGCCAAATGCCTGCATCATTTACAACAGCAAGACCCCAAGCCTGATCTGATTTTGAATGGTGGCGACTTTGTGTTCGACATGAATAAAGAAAACATGGACACCATTAACGCCCAATGGAACCTGGTAACCAATCTTTACAAACAAGAGTGCGGTATATTAACCCATTCATGCCTGGGCAATCATGATATATGGTGGAACGAAAACGATAAAGGGCAGGCCGTTTATGGCAAACAATACGCGCTTGATCGTTTGCAACTTAGTAAACCTTATCATAGCTTTAGTAAGGCGGGGTGGAAGTTCATTGTTTTAGACAGTGTTCACCTGGATATTGACGGCACCTGGTATATCGGTAAACTGGGCGATGAGCAGTTTGCCTGGTTAGAGAACGAATTAAAGTCTACCGACCCTAAGACACCAGTCCTTATCTTGTCGCATATCCCGATACTTACAGCTACCAATCTGGTTGACGATGGCGTGGTAAACCGCTGGACGATGTATGGCGGCGATATGCACACCGATGCTGCACAGCTGATACGCTTATTTTACAAGCACCCAAATGTAAAGCTATGCCTGAGCGGCCATATCCATCTGCGCGAGCGGCTGCTGTATAACAACGTAACCTACATTTGCAACGGCGCGGTTAGCGGCGCCTGGTGGGAGGGTAATAAGCACGAAACCGCACCCGGCTACGGTTTGATTGACCTGTACGAGGATGGTACTTTCGAGGAGCAATATGTGAATTACCTGGTATAAGTGTTTCACTAATAATGAAACACTTTGAAACACCATTTTTAAGTAACTGATTAATTGCCAGTGGTTTATTAAAAATCAGTGAAACACTTTGAAACAGTACCAATACTTTAGGTTAAACCAATTAAATAACTTAATACCAGGTAATTATTGGTTTTTATGAAAATATAAACTTTTAGAGTGAAACACTTTGTTGTGAAACACTTTAATCACTTTTACTTATTTATTTTTCCTGGCCACTTAATAAAGTAACGGCTCTGGCAACAAGTTGATGAGTTTTAAAGACTGCACTATAATCTAATTGTTCTTTCCATGAAGAAAATTTTGCAACGACTATTTCATTAACAGGATCTACAAACAGATTTTGTCCATAAATGCCCATAGCGAGTATTAACTTTGGCTTGGAGTTTATTACATACCACCCCGAGCGATAGGCCATGTCTGAACTGATAGCGGCGAATGCTTTTCCCCACTCTCCATCACGCCAGGCGCGGGTATCACCATTTTTATAAATGTCGTCCACAACAGCGTGCGGTAAAATAGAGGAAGACAAACGGCCATCGCCTAATAGGGATTGTCCGAGTAAGGCGAAATCTCTTAGTGTCGCACAAAAACCACCTGTGCATCTTGGCGAACCTTTGCTATCCACGGTAAGATAAGCGTCATGCCGGGCGCCGATTGGCTTCCAAATCATCTCACTAAGTAAAACGTTTATCGGTGTTTCGGTTGCTCTCTCAATAGCCCACCCCAACAGGTCAGTATTAGCAGATATGTATTTAAAAGTGTCATTCCCATTGTCTTTAACTTCTTTCAGTTTTCCATAAAACTCGTGAAGGCTTATTCGCTCATTGACATCCCTCGCCTGATCCCAGTTTGAGGCTTCGGCATAAAGTTTTTGTTGATCTTCATCAAGTGTAAAGCCAATTCGCATATCAAGTAAATACCGGAGTGTGACATTACCGTACGCGGTTTCTTTTAATTCGGGGATATAGGTTTCGACCGTTTTATCAAGATTTATCATTTCGCGTTGCGCTAAAATTCCGGCAAGGAGCCCCATTACAGCCTTCGTTGCCGACATTAGAATATGACGCGTATCTTTATTATTTCCTTTAAAATATTGCTCATGAACTATATGTCCATGATGCAACACTAAAATACTATCGGTCTCTGTCTCGCTTATAAAATGATTAAATTGTGGGTCGTCAATAAATTTTTCACCCTGGTCAAATGCAGAGTGTCCTTTAGCATTGCTATTAACAATGACGGTGGGTAGTATTTTATCGACATGCTGAAATGCCCACGTATTATTAGGCCATTGCTGCCAATTAGAAATATCTATATTGTTTTTGGAATTTGCTGACATGGTAACTTTATTTTCAAGCAAAAGAAAATAAAGATTGAACTTTACTTTTTGTCAATTGTCAAAAAATTATGAAATCTTTTTCCGTATCCGGCTTAATGAAGCCTGATTGATACCAATGTACGAAGCGAGTGTAGATAACGGAACGCGATTTGCCAAGCCAGGATAAATTTTTAAAAATTCTTTATACCTGGTTTCCGCATCCTGTATTAACATGTTATTAAGGACATGCATTTTATTCGATAGCGCTTTACTTGAAATCTTTAACAGAAAATCATGCCAGCCAAGTATTTCATTGCTAAGCTTTAAAATTGTGCGCTCATCAAATACAAGCAACTCACAATCTGTCACTGCGATAAAATTTACTTTGGAAGGTTCATGATTAAAAAAACTTTTGAAATTAACGGCAAAGTGATATTCTGGAATAAAGGCTCTTGTAATATCTTCCCCGCTTTCCAGATAAAGTGCCACACGAATGATTCCCGACGATAAGAAAACTAATTCTCTTGAATAACTGCCTTCATTAAGCAGGTGATCGTTAGCCGCTAATTTGCGGTATTTAATACTTTTTCTTATCAATTCCATCTCCTGAGGTTTGAATGAAGCGTATTCCCGAAAAATTTCTAATAATTCTTTCATTTGTTCTCTGGGAGAGAATGAGTTTAGTCTGTAGTTCAACCCCAACAAAAGTAGTACTTATCGATAGAATTTTTTTTGTTAAAATTATGCTTTAAAGTACACACAAAACATTATTGCTCAGTAGTTTTTCAAGATCGGTATTCACATCTTAATCAAAATCAACGAGAATAGTTGGGAAGTTTTATAGCATAAACCAAAGGTTTGAAGCCGCCTCATAATTGACTTATAACGCGGCTTCTTTGGCATTGGGCGATATTAAAAAGAAAACCCTTCCGGTTTAAGGAGGGGTTTTGAGCGAAAGACGAGATTCGAACTCGCGACCCCGACCTTGGCAAGGTCGTGCTCTACCAACTGAGCTACTTTCGCGTTGGGGTTGCAAATATAGGTAGAAATACATTTTTTGCAAGGAAAAAATGTATTTCGTCTGATTGTCAATAAATAATGAATATAGCATGCCTGCTGCAAATACCTTATTCGCAAAATTTCGCTGGGCTGCAGCTATCAGGCAAGAACATGGCCGACCAGCATACCATACAGTACATCCAAAGAGTTTATTTAAAGGCGCACAACCAGGTTTATACCATTTGATGCGTCGCTACACTATAAAAATATTAAAGCCGGCTGCTATTTAGCTAAGTTTTTTACCGGTAAAGGCATTTTTAAACTGCGTTATGCTTTTTTAAAAAATAACTTTGGCATGACTTGTGCTATTGTCAATCAAACTTAACAACACAAACCGTCAACTATGAAAAAGGTAATTAGCATGTTAACACTGGCTTGTTTTGTCAGCTTAACAACTTTAGCACAAACCACAGAAAAAGTAAAAGTTAAACACACTTCGACCCTTGGTCAGAAAGTACACAACACTTTTAGCAAACACAAGCACTACAGCGGCTACAAAGTGAAAAAGAAAGTAGAGAAACCGGAAACAGTGGTAAAACCATAATTACGGGTTTTAACATACTTAATAAGAGCGGGGGGCGTGAGTCTCCCGCTTTTTTTGTTTTTGATAAACGGGCTATACCGTCGGGGCGTGTTAGTTTGCGTCCGAAGTTTCAGCATATTCGTGCTTAAACATAAAATTTATCATCTTTGCTGCATGACACTATTTGAAAACATACAGCAGAAGCCATTTTTTATATTGGGCCCCTGCGTGATGGAAAACCAGGAACTTTTGTATCAGGTTGCCGAGAAGGTTGCCGAGATAGGGCAGAAGTATCCTGTACAGGTTATCTTTAAATCATCTTTTGATAAAGCTAACCGAACCTCCATTCATTCTTATCGCGGGCCGGGTATTGAAAAAGGCATGGAGATGCTGCAAAATGTTAAAGAGAAATTCAATCTTTCGGTTACTACGGATATTCACGAACCTTTTCAGGCTGCCATTGCGGCTCAGGTGGTTGACATTTTACAGATTCCGGCATTCCTTTGCCGTCAGACAGACCTGTTGGTAGCCGCTGCCGAAACCGGGAAAATTGTCAATGTTAAAAAAGCGCAGTTTCTTTCAGGTCAGGATATGTTTTACCCGGCTCAAAAAGTAGTTGAAGCGGGCAATAACCAGGTGATATTAACCGAGCGCGGTAATATGTATGGCTACAACAACCTGGCTGTTGATTTCAGGAATATATACGATATGAAAAAGTTTAGCTACCCGGTTTGTATGGACTGTACACACTCTGTGCAACGCCCGGGTGGTGCCGGCGGTAAAACAGGCGGCGACCGTACGTTTGTGCCTATGATGGCGCTGGCTGCCAAAGCTTTTGGCGCCGACGGGTATTTTATGGAAACGCACCCGGACCCGGACAATGCGCTCAGCGACGGCCCAAATATGGTAAAACTGCACCAGCTTGAAGAAGTAATTAAACCTTTGATAGGATAGAGGATTAGGTTTTACGTTGAACGTTTTACGTTTTACGTATTGAACATATTTAAGAACTAACCAAACGTAATACGTACAACGTCCAACATAAATGAAGGATATTGCTAAAAGAGTTTTTGAGGTCGAGATCGAATCGCTGCAACACGTGGCCGGGCTTATTGATGATAAGTTTACCGCCGTGGTTGAGGCTATTTTGGCCAATACCGGTAAGGTGATTGTTATTGGGGTGGGTAAATCCGGATTGATTGGTAAAAAGATAGCGGCTACGTTGTCAAGCACAGGTACGCCGTCTTTATTTTTGCACCCGGGCGATGCCTTTCACGGCGACCTGGGTATAATAAGCAGTGATGATACTATTATCCTCATCTCATACTCTGGCGAAACGGACGAGGTATTGAAAATTATTCCGTTTTTAAAATGGAACAAAAACCTGGTTATCAGCTTAACCGGCAATATCAATTCAACCGTAGCAAAAAACAGCAGCCATCATTTAAATATAAATATCACCCGCGAGGCCTGCCCGCTTGCATTGGCGCCAACGTCGTCAACCACAGCTGCCCTGGTTATGGGCGATGCCCTGGCGATAGCGTTGATGGAGTCGCGCAATTTTCAGGAAGAAGATTTTGCACGTTTTCATCCCGGCGGCAGCTTGGGCAGGAAATTATTGAGCCGGGTTAAAGATTTGATGCGTACCGATAACTTGCCTTTTATACCGCATAGCGCTCCATTTACAGATGTTTTGCTCCGGATGTCGGAAGGTAAACTGGGTATGGTAATGGTTGGCGACAGCAGCCATATTGAGGGCGTTATTACCGATGGCGATTTGCGACGTGCTTTGCTTAAAAACCAGGATATTGCTAAATTAACAGTAAGCGAAATGATGACCCCAAACCCGGTTATTGTTAAAGAAGACGACTTTATAAGCCAGGTAGAATCATTAATGATGGAAAAGAAAATTACCAATGTTTTGGTGGGTAACGGGCGCAAAATTGTGGGTGTGTACCAGATATACAGCCAGCAGTTAAGTTAACTAAACAAATATAATTACCGCATAAACAGGTGGTTAAGAAAAACTTTTAATAACAATTTTATATTCTGTTAAATTGAGCTATCTTTGCAGCTCTAAAAAATCCTAACGATGCGGAAGTGGCGTAATTGGTAGCCGCACCAGACTTAGGATCTGGCGCTTCACGGCGTGGGGGTTCGAGTCCCTTCTTCCGCACAAAGCCGTCTTTACATATATGTAAAGACGGCTTTTTTTTGCGTCACTGCCTTTACTATAAAGGATAAGTTGATCTGGCTCAACCTATAGGAGAAATGCTGAACGCGTATCGAAGAGAACTATAATAATCGAGCGCGTTGTTACTACGTATTAAAAACGCACAACATCACCAAAAAGTGGCAGCACATTATTTTGTTTTACTGTTTTCGTCTTGAGCTTTGAAGTTGGGTCAAGCATGGCTGCTTCATTGGTTTTTCCAAGCAGGTCGATCGTTGAAAATACAAAAGGCATTCCTTCAGAAAGCTCGAACGTTGGTTTATCGGAGACATGAAAATGTAAGTGCGGCGCCCCAGCATTTCCCGAATCGCCTAAGCGGGCTATAATATCTCCAAGTTTTACACGCTGGCCAATATGCACTTTAATACTTCCATGCTGAAGGTGTGCATAATGTACAAAAACGCCCGGCGAAATTTCAAGTACAATAAAGTTCCCATAAAGCCCAGGTGCTGTGATCTCTTTAGGCTCTGGCAGCGGAGCTAATGGCTCATGGTCTGCTATGCCGTCGCGCATATCACGTACAACTGCATCATGTACCGCAAGCACTTCAGTGCCAAATCCCGTCCATTTTTTGTTAGGTAACTTATTAAGTTTGCCCGGCGCGGCTTCTACAGCATGTCCGGCATCATTTAGCCCGAAAAAATCGATAGCGTAGCGCTGCGGAATAGTCACTATGCCGTTCTGCGCAAGTAAGCTGCCCCAATGATGTGATTTAGGGTTGCCGGGCCCTTCGTCTATAAACCAGCTATGTCCGCGAAGCGGTGGCCCAAGCACCGATAACTTTTTTTGATCAATCATGGTAACCGCTCCGGTAAGCTTGTATTGTGTCTTTTTCTTGTCGGTTAAAGTGATTTTGTGATAAAGCCTTTGTGGCGGTACGGCTCCCGATGGAAGGGTTAGCCATACAAAAAGAACCTTCCGCTGTCCCGGCGGTATTATCAAATCTTCCCCTTTACCGGGCATTTCTTCAGAATTGAGCAGTTTCAATAGATATACATCAGAAAACCTGATAATGGGTAAGGATTTATCCCCAAATACGGAAAGACTTTTCACCGTCAACGGGCCGGTTGAATGATAGAAGTTGGTAATATGGAGCTCGTAAGCTAAATGAAGCCTATTATCACTGCCCTTAATAACGGCTGGAAGATGAGGGATCAATACTTCGATCGGGGCATTGTTCACCTGTGCCCTAGCGGTGAAGACTGGTATAAGAAGCAGCAGGAATGTTGCTAATGGTAAATAAAAGCCCATCAAAAGACTGTTTTTATGGGTGGGGTAAATTACAGCCTTTCTTGTCATCAGTTATATCTAAAAATATTACCAAATATAACAGAAAAGCTGGTAGATCAGGATGAAGTGGAACGACGAAACAAAGAAAGGCTTTGAATTTATTCACAAAGCAGATAATTGTAGATGTGAAACCGAAACCAGCAATGATTATAGGGCTTTAATTCCAAAAAATGGTTAAAGGATTTATAAAAAACGATCCGTTCTGATTAGTCATTGAAACTTATAGATATGTAACCTGAGAAATAATAATTAATCGATTCATATGCTAACAGATATCCTCAATCAAAATCCCACCAAACCTTAGTCTTCGGTGGCTCACCGACGGTGTAAGGCTCGCCAATGCGCGGCACGTTTAGCGGCATATGAAGCTTTTCAGCAGCGGGCACCAGTTTTTCTATAGGTTCATTCCAGGGGTGATTAGCCTCTTCAAATTTCCCCCAATGCACGGGTTGCAGCATACGTGCATTCAGGTCGACGGCGGCTTGTGCGGCCTGCCCCAGCCACAGGTGCGTCCAGGGCCAGTTCGGGCTGTACTGGCCACATTCCAACAGCGCTAAATCAAACGGGCCGTACTTTTGCCCTATTTGTTTAAAAAGCGGTCCGTAACCGCTGTCTCCGCTATAAAACAGCCGGTAATTACCTGCTTGTATCACAAAAGATGCCCAGAGCGTCTTATTTTCAGTTTTATAGCTGCGGTTGCTTTTATGCTGTGCCGGTGTAGCGGTAACTTTTAATCCGCCCGGTAAGGCAGCTGATTCATTCCAATTTAGTTGGATGATTTTTTTAGGGTCGAAACCCCAGTATATTAAATCAGCAGCTATACCCATGGGTACCACAGCCATTTTGATTTTGCTTTTTAATTTTTTGAGTGTGCGGTAATCCAGGTGATCGTAATGGTCGTGAGAAATGATGAGTAAATCAATTGTCGGCATATCTTCCGCGTGGTAATGTTTGGTTCCGGCAAAAGCCGTCATTACGCCAGGTACTGGCCCTGCATGGTCGCTAAAAATAGGGTCGATAAGTATATTGCCCTGCCCGGTTTTGATCAGCAATGACGAATGCCCGAACCATACCACAGTAGGGGCCTTGGCGCGCAGTGTTTTTAAATCTGTTTTAACCCAGGGTAATGCCCGGCTGGGCCTTATGGTTTCAGGCTTGCTGCGTAAAAACAACCATTTACTTTTAACGGTCGAATCGGCGCGTTCGGCCAAATTCTCAAAAGCGCCATTTTTATAATTAGGCAAAGTGTCTAAACGCGAAAGCTCGTCGCCATATGGATCTTGCCCCATTGATCTGACCACGCCGCAGCTAACTATTGCCGTAAGCATAAACGCCGCTATGGTAATCCCCACATATCTGTATCCCATACAAGGCAAATAACGGCCAAAACCGCCCATTATTTTATTTATTACCGACTTAGCCGCCGATACTATAACACGGCTCAATTTAAAATTAATCACTTTTGAAGAACCTGAAGCAGTGCTCTTTGTTTAGGTTTTGTCAAAACTACCAGTTGTCGGTACGAAATGGTTCGGCCGGTAAGCCGGCAGCATTCTGCAGATTGGTAATAGGGGCGTTAGTAAAAGCGTACCTCACAGCAACTACCGGTCCCGGTAAGTTATCGGGCACTGACAGGACGACGGTATTGCCCGTTATTACTGCCGGTGCGTTACGAAACACAGCATCGGCGCCAGCCACAAAAAAAAGCTGATTAAGCGCAGCGTTATTGATGGTATTTAACCCCTCGGCAGTGCCGTTAACATAGTTGATAATGAGCTTTAAGCCGTTTTGCGTATATGAAAGATACCTGGGGCCATTACAGGTAACGTCCAGATTATAGGTATTCTTTAATGCAAGCAAAGCTAATCGTTCGCCTACAGGTTTTTTATTACGGGGGTGATGGTTGGAGGCTTCGCCGACGTCCATAGTAACGGCCATACCTGTAGCAGGTATTTTAAGCAGCCCGGCCTGCGCTTCCCTAAACTTAGCCAGATAGTCGTCAGCGAGATTGCCGCCGACGGGATTGGTGTCAAAATAGTCCTCAGCAAAAGGGGTAAGCTGCACAAAGTAGAATGGAAGGAGGCCCTGATCAAAAGCATTGCGCCAGTATTGAATTAAACGATTAGTTACATCGGTGTAGTTGGTTACCGGCAGCATGTGCTGGTCGGTTTCGCCCTGGTACCATATAAAACCTTTGATGCTCAGTTTAGCCATCGGGTTAATCATGCCACCATAGCATCTGCCGCCCCCCCACCAGTCGTAACACGAAGTATTCTCGAAAGCTGAAACAATGATTCCAACAGGTACGTTGAGCGTTGTGTGTAACTTACGGGCAAAAAAATAACCGACCGCGCTAACATTGCCTACTGTAGCCGGCGAACATACCTGCCACGAATTGGTATTACTAAAGTAATCATACATCGGTGAATTAAGATCGGCCTGTATGGTTTGAAACCGGATATTTGGATAATTTGCCGCGGCAACCTCCTGCTCGTAGTTGATTACGCCCCAATATGGCGAAACGGGTGCTACCTCCATTTCCATGTTTGACTGACCCGAGCAAAGCCATACATCGCCTATTAAAATATTTGTAAGGGTAACTATGTGCGTTTCGTCAATACTGCAACTAATGGTTTGTGCGTTGGTGTTGGCACCTGCCGCCGGGATGCTAACCCGCCAGTTGCCATTAGTATCGGCTACTGCGCTGTAGGTGCCGTTGTCCCAGCTAACTTTAACTTTTACGGTAGTGTTGGTTGTTGCCTTTCCCCATATGGGCAAAGGTTTATCGCGTTGTACAACCATGTTGTTTTGAAACTCATTGCTTATGCCAAACTCCTCGGATGTGATTTTTTGATTAAAGCTTTGCTTGGGCGGCGTATTAGACATAAGGCTGCCATCCTTTTTGCAAGCGCAAAAGGAGAGTAGTAAGCAGCATAAAATTAGCGGCCACTTTGGTCTCATAAATAAGTTAATAAGAAGTCTTAGGCGACTTTAAGTCAATTGGTTATAATAAATATACAAATATTTTTAAATATCAAATATTTATTATTGAGAGGAATATGCGGTACTTTACACGTTGTGTGAAAATAAGCTATAACTTGCCAACAATCGTGGTGTTTTTAGGTTGTATAAAAAGCGGCGGGCGCGTTTAAGAATTATATAATTGGTAATTTTATGTGGATTGAAGAAAATAATAAGCTGCACCGGGTCTTCACCTTCAAGGATTTCAAGGAGGCTTTTGCCTTTATGACCATTGTTGCAGAATTAGCCGACAGGCAAAACCATCATCCAACGTGGACAAACACCTACAATAAAGTTGAAATATGGCTCAATACGCATGATGCGGGGGATATAGTCACCGCCAAAGACCATGAGCTTGCCAAATCAATTGATGCTGTGTTGAAAAGCTAAGCAAGGTTAGCAAACTTGCACACTTTCTAAACCCAGCAGGTTGCCAAATTTGATGATTTTGGAAGCAATATGACCTCTGCCTATGGCACAATGATGCGCAGGGCCGTGCGAGTTCCAACTTTCAACAAACTTACGGGCGCCGATTAAAAACTTATAGCGGCTATTAGTATTGCCGATCTCCAGTATAGGGCCTGGCACAGATTCTCCCTCGGCTATGAGCAGCATGATCTTTCCGTCTGGAGTTTCAACTACTGATAACAGCGTTACCGGCCCGTGTTTTACCGACATTTCAACTGATAGGCCTTTGCCAACCTTACCGTGATATACCTGTAACGGTTTTACTTTAATTTTGCCTTCGGCGATGGCCGGATGACAAGGCCCGTCATGCCCCATGAGCACCACGTCGTCGTTAAAATCCATGGCATAATATTCCGTGAATGAGCCTCCGGCGCCAAAGCTATCCATGATCTTCATGGCTTGCACGTTTTTTATTTCGTACTCCCCCGCTACAGGTATGTGGTTACCGGTCAGGAGCGAGGTGCCCAGTATTACTGAACTCATGGTATCCTCATTAACCCAATTGCCGCTGCCCTTGTGGTAATATGCTAATGAACCCAGATTATATTTATCGACAAGTTTATCCAAAGCTACTGCTGTGCGTGCCGCACGTCTTACTTCATCTGCCGGGCAGTCTGGTTGTATATTGAACCAGTTGTTTATAATTTCAGTTTTCTGGTCAATTTCCGCTTCGCTGATGCTGTCGCGCAGTCCTGACAATTCATCCACCTCAATAACCTCAATGTGTCCGCCAAATGTTGCACATTGCAGTGTAAGATTTGAGTAAATATCCAGCATGCCTCCATAATAGCTACCCATTATGCCCATTGTATTATGGTACATCGCGTTAGCAACCCTAGCCGCTGCTATCCATTCTTCAACTTCCTGCCAAACATGCTGATCGTTATTCAGCATACCGGTTACCTGGTAAAAGGGAATGCCGGATCGCTTAAACACATTAGCGATTTCGGGCACCGGGCACGCTGAACAATAAGCCAGCCACTCACCGGTCATTTGTGTTCGATTATTAAGGTTATTAAACGTGTTATAGTCGATAGACGCTTCAGGAGCCAGATTTAATATCACTACAGGTACTTTGGCTTTTTTAACAACCGGCAACACAGTAGATGATAACGCATAAGTGGTTATATACAAAAATATCAGCTCCACATCCTTCGCGCTTAAAAACACGTCCGGCTTCAAAGGCTTTTTGCGGATTGTCAATCAAGCCCAGGTTAATTATCTCCACATCATAACCTGATAGTTTGCTGCTCACCACATCAATATATCCCCGCAAGCGTTGCTCGAGGCCTTTAAATTGATCCCAGTAAGTATCCAGCCCGATCCCAAATAACCCTATCCTGACTGTGTTTTTATTTTTTGAAGATATCATAGTATGTATGTTTAATTACCTGCTTAACTCGATAGTGACAGGGCCCAACAGTCCTGACTTAAATAAGGGCGAGTTTTTACGATAAGGGTTATAAGTAGTGTACGTGTAATGCTTGCCGGTATTTTGCTCGTCCCCTATAAGCCGGTTGGGCCAGCGGTTAACCACCTCAATTTCGAGTTTATTTGTTGTTTGCAGTGCCTGGGTTATGTTTACAGTCCATGGCGCTGTCCATACTACGCCCAGATCCTTACCATTTAGTTTTATATGCGCCATATCGTGTACTTCGCCTAAATTAAGTAATAGCTTATCGGTTTTGCCGGGTTTGACGACCAGGTTAAAAGTTTTGGTGTAGGTAGCGATCCCTGAGTAATATTTAATTCCATCGTCGGTATTTATTGTCCAGTCACTCAGCGCTGTAAATGTGTTGTTTACGGGGCCACCCCACTTTGGGTCGAAAGATACCTGCCATGGGCCGGTAAGCGTAGCGATATTGCTGCTTCGTGCAATATTTGTTGCAGTTTTTAAAGCCGGCAAAGTTTGTTTAGTAAATACTACAAAAAAGCTTTGGTAAGAAGCAAATTGCAACTGGACTACGGTTTGTCCGGCTATCTTTTTAAATTGCGGCAAAGCGGTGATCTTTCCTGTTACTGCATCCCAAAGCTGAGGCTGGCCTTTAGTGCTTCTGAATATGGCATCGGCGCTGACTGTTTGGTCGGTTTTGTTGGATACGAAATAAATGTCCAAGTTAGCAGTGGCGCGATGGGTATAGCGCAAAGGCGCGTTCGATTGGAAATCTTCAGCAATATTCATATCCTTCAAAATGGCTGCAGTAACTTCATATTTGGGATAAAGATTGTCGAGCTGGCCATCAATAACATATCCCCATATCACTTTGCCCTTGCCGTAGTTGCGCGTAGTCTGTTTAGCGAAATCAATATCATCGCCCCAAATCATGTTGACTAAGCTTTGTATCTGTTTATCGCATTCGGGATAGTTAGATAAACCGGGCGATTTAACAGGTGGCGTGCCAATTACCGTTGCACCGTCTTTTATGAGGTGCCCAATTTTTGTGAGCAGGGCGGGAGTCATGGTTGCAAAGGAAGGGAGAACCAAAATACGATAGCACGCGCCTCCGGGAAAAGTTATATTGCCATTTTTTACCGTGGCTTTATATAACAAACCCGGCGAACATCCGTCAAAATTATAACCGCGCCTGTCAGGGATGGTATCATTGCCGGTAAAGGCAGAAAAAGGCGGACGGAATACATGTGGTGAGCCTTCGGGGTTAAGGTACAGTACGTCGGCCACGGTATTGCCTTGCTGCAATAAATAACTGCAGCGACTTATGTATTGATGATAAGCGCTTACCATTGGCCACCACGTTTGGTTGCGGTCCCAATGTACACCGTAGGGGCCCATGGTTGCACCCGGACGTAGCGAGTCTGGCAAAAATTGATTCTGAAAAGTATGATATACAAATTGGTTTATACCTGCGGCAAATGCCCAGTCGCCCTGGTTTTTCATCGAGCCGGGGTATTGTTTCCAGCTTTCATTGTTTTGGGCAGTGAATGATTCGGCAGGTGTTAATGGACGACCGTTAATGTGTGCTATTGATGTGGCCTCAACTGCGCTAAATGACGAGTTAAAACCAAAGCCTTTACTCCAGAATTCGCTCATCGGTACATCAGCGACCGCGCCCAGCTCCAGGTCGGCGGTAGGGTTCATGTCGTAAGGCTCGATGGATAACACTAACCCATTTTTGTGCGCATATTTTTTTACTGCCTGCGCATGGTATTCAAGTATTAACTCTTGTGCCGTTTGGCGCAGGTCCCACAAAAAGCGCTCGCTGATCTCTTCACTTTCAACAACCTGCCCTGCATATACCGGGTAAAATGGGAGAGGGTCATAACCGCGGCGCCTGATAAATTCAGCACGAAAATGCGGCGTCCAGTTCTGAGAACCCATTTCCCAACTATCCATGTGTAGCCGTTTCAATCCTCCGGCCAATTTTGGGTTAACCCCGCCGGTTTTACGGAGCAGCTTGCCAACGTAACTATCCAGATGTGCATTTAAAGCTACAGTATCAAATTTATCGGCCTCAAACCCCAGCCCCGGTACCGGCGCGGGGCGCGTAATGGCGCCATTGTTACGACGGCCAAAGCGCATGATCGTCCAATTACCCGCAGGAGGTGCCCATTCCAACGTGCCGTCGGGTTTTAAATACCTGGCGACGTCGATAATCTGTTTCTTATCTGCAGCCTCCTTATTATCGGTGGGCATAAATTGGGTCTTAGAAGGTAAATATTGTTTTACATGTGGGGCCGACGAATATGGAGCACGGTAATAAAGTGCTTTTTCGTCGATATCGGCAATTTTCTGGTTTTTTGCCGGTGTGGGATAGGCGAGTACCGCTACATCTTCGTAAAAGGCTTGCCATTCGTTTTTTAATTCGGGCGTAAACGCTCCTTCGCCAAAATAGGGCGCTTTTGGTTGAGGGATTGGTAGTACGATTCTTTCTTTTTGATGGTCTTTAACAATAACCATGCTTGAAACCAACACTTGCATAGATTGCTGCGGCTTAACCCAGGGGCCGCCGCTGCCCGTCCACCCCGGACCGATACCCAGGGTAATTGCAATGCCAAGCCGTTCGGCTTCCTTTACCGCATGTTTAAACAGCTCCTGCCAGTCGGCACTTAAAAAATCTACTTTACCTCTTTGGATTCCTACATTTACCTCCAGGAAAATCACATTACTAATACCGGCTTTCTTCATAGCTTCCAAATCCCTGGTGATAGATTCCTTATTCATATTGCCATCCATAAAATACCAGTAAACACCCGGTTTTGCCGATGCGGGCGGATTAATGAAACCGGCTTTTAAAACAGATATGGTTGGACTGGAAATATTTTGACTATGAACGGCAACGGCGGCAATGCCGAGCAGCGCACTGAGTATAAAGTGTTTTTTCATACGGGTATCGGCCGCATTAAGCCTCGTTATAATTGGTTATGGCTAATATAACCAAATAACAAAGGGAAGGGCAACACCAACTGTCTGCTTTAAGCTTAAGTGGACGGATTGATTTGACAGGGGCTAGTCGACCAAAGGCTGCTTTCGGTTCAATCTGAACAAAATAAACATCACTACAACAGACATCAGTATAAATACCAGATAACTGTAGCTCAGATTATATTCGTCTTTTGCCGGGATAGCCGCTACCACAATATAAGTAAGCAGTGAGAGTATAACATATATCATACCGCCGGTTAAACCGCCCGACATAGCAGCATTTTTAGGGAAACGTCCCAAACAGTAAGTGAAATAATTATTGTAGGTAAAACCCGCCCCGATATGGATAATAAATGCAAAAAATACCATCGCATAAATATTGCTCACGAAGTTAATGCTCAATATCATAATTACTACCGAGAACAGCTGCAACAATATGTTAACGAATAACTTACCAAAGAATGGTTTATGAATTAAAGCCCGGCCGATAAAACCGCCAACCATCCAGGCAAAACCCAGGATAAGCGAACAATAACCGGCAACAACAGGCGTATAACGTAAGTGGTGTTCAATAATAAACGGGCCGGTCATGTTATACATAATTACCATCGAGTACGCGAAACTCAGCATCAGTATACCTAAACTGAATGTGGTAGTTTTAATCATTTCGGCATAAAGGCCGGCTATCTTTTTCAGATGAAACTCGGTACGGTGACGAATGGTCTCGCCGCTATAAATAGCTTCCAAAACTGCTATAACCAAAGCTATAGCCGCCAGGAAATAAAAGTTTGACTGCCAACCAAATGTCGTCTGAAAGTATCCGCCCAGAAACGGAGCCACAATAGGCCCGGCCGACCAGATTATAGTGAACATGCTCAGGTAATGTTTTAATCGTTCGCCCTCATAAACATCTACAAAGTAGGCGCGCTTAGCCACTACAATCATAGCTACGGTTATGCCGTGTATTATCCGCATGGCATAAATAATGTAAATGTTTTTAGTGATGGCGATAACCACACTCGCCAGTATAAACACCAGCAGTGCGCCCATACTGAACCTATAGCGGCCATATGAATCTAATATACTACCCAGGAAAAGCTGTGAAGTACCATAGCTGATCAGGAACAGTGTAAGTGTTAATTGTACCTGTATGCTGCTGATATGCATATCGGCACCCATATTGGGCAATGAGGGTATATAAATATCAGTAGCGAAGCCTGATAAGGGCAGCAAAGCAAAAGCTAACACTGTTGAAATGCGCTGATTTTTGATTTGTGAGGTGGATATAGCAGGTGTAGTGAACATTGTGCCGCAAAGTTAAAAATAGAAACAGCGATGATTGTTGGCTGAGCGTAAAGAAAAGGTTTAATTCGGCGGGTACTAAGCGGCAAACAAAAAATCGTGGCAACGGGTTATCTTAGCACCATTATTAATTACGCTGCCATGAAAATTAACCGGTACACAGTGATCGCTATTTGCACTATCACCTTATTTGCCTGCAAGCATAAAAGTAAAACGTTTAAAGATGCTATCAGGAATGAAAGCGAAAACCATACGGATACCACCCGCGCGGTGTCTGCTACGGTTGCTGCCGACCGGTTAATTGTGCCTGGTAAAAGTATCGGCGGGACGATTCTGGATAGACCGGCAGGTGACGTGATAGCAAGGTTAGGTAAACCTGATTTTTCTGACGCTGCTATGGGTAAGAGTGTGTGTGCGTGGTATGCTGATCATAATAAAAACGGTTACACCACGCATATGTATTTTGCCACTGATATGGGTAATGACGATACTTCGCGCGTTAAAGCTATCCGCGTGAGTTCGCCATCATTTAAAACGAAAAACCAGCTGTATGCCGGCCTGCTGATTACAGACGCGCAAAAACAATATAAACTGGATACATTAGGAACTTTTAAACTTAACGGCAGCAGCCGGAGGCTCTATGATGACAAAGCCGAAGGTATAGCTTTTGACGCCGACCGCAGCGGCAATATTACAGGCATTGCTGTTTACCAAAAGGGGGTAAACGTTAAAAACGTTTATATGGCATTTTTTGCCGAAGTGATGTAATTACAGTTTGTAATCTTCGTCAGCGACATGCTCCAGCCAATCCACAACCTTTCCGTTTAAATTTTCTTGTATGGCAATGTGGCTCATGCCATTAGTTGCTGACGCGCCGTGCCAGTGCTTCTCGTTGGCTTCAAACCATACTACATCGCCGGGGCGTACTTCTTCCACCTGGCCGGCTTCCCGTTGTACCCAGCCTAACCCGGAAGTAATGATGAGCGTCTGGCCCAGCGGATGCGTGTGCCAGGCCGTCCGCGCACCCGGCTCAAATGTTACTATAGCCGCCGCAGCGCGGCGAGATTCGTTTGGATCAAATAAAGAATCAATTCTGACTGCACCTGTAAACCAGTCGGCCGGCCCTATAACAGAGGCTTTAGCAGCATTTCTTGTAATTTCCATATCAATACAGTTTCAATTGATGATGAAATGCAGGTCTAATATTTCAGTTTATAGTTTTGAAACATTTTCTGCACTCAAACCCTTAGGCCCTTTGGTAACAGTGAAAGTTACCTTGTCGTTCTCTTTTGCCTGGTAGGTTAAATTATTCATGTGGAAGAAGACGTTTTCCTGCGTTTTGCTATCGCGTATAAAACCGAAACCTTTACTGGTATTGTAAAAACTGATAATGCCGGTTTTAACAGCATCTTCAGGTTCGTCTATTTGCTTGGGTGTAGAAATCTGTATGCTTTCTACCGATACCTGGCTTGGCTTTTTAAAAACAGGCGGCGTTGTAGTGATGTTGCCGTTTTCATCCACATAAGCCATCATATCCTCTAAACCTTTGCCCTTATCTGAGTTGGTTTTTCGCAGTTCGGCTTTTTCTTTCTTTTCCTGCTGTTTCTTTAGTCGTTTTTTCTCTTTTTCTTTTTTGTTAAATGTTTCGTTGGATTTCGCCATATTATGTTTTAGTAGTATAAAAAATTGATTTGGTTAAAAAACAAAACACCCGCCGCGGAGGGCAGGTGTTTACGCGTAAGTTTTATAGTGACGATTAAATTACTTTTACATTTACTGCGTTTAAGCCCTTTTTGCCATTTTCAACGTCAAAGCTAACTTTGTCGTTTTCGCGAATTTCGTCGATAAGGCCTGTTGAGTGCACAAAAACTTCTGTTCTTGAGTCATTTTGTGAAATAAATCCGAAACCCTTCTGAGTATTGAAAAATTTCACTGTTCCTTCTTTTTGCATTGAATTATTATTTAATAAGTGTGCAAGGTACGCCTAATAGTTGGTATATTTCTACTTTTGGTCAAATAATTAAAAATAAATTTAAATCAACTAATAAAAAGTTAAAAATATTGGTTTTTGTGCAACAATTAAAGATGCTTTACGTATATATGCATACATAACCTTCAAACCCCACTACTTAGATGTTACCCTAAACTGGTTCAGGTGATCTTTAAGCCATTAAATAGAAAAACCGAATCAGCTTAATAATATGAACAATCAACGTGCCCTCGTGGCAGGCGCCGATGCGCAACAACATTTCCTGGACAACCAGGTAAACATCTTTTTATTTGATTTAAAGAACGAAGCCAGCGAGCATGGCTTTAAATTGGGCGAGTCGTGGAATATACAGATGGTTACCGACGATGAAATAATTTCGCTTAAAAGAACCCATTATCCGGTAATATATATGCGCTTAAAGCCGGAGGCGCTTTTACATGTTTATGAGCAGGTGAATATTAAACTGCAAAAGTTTACCAATAAAAGCGACGCTATCATTTCAGAAGCCGACCTAACCCGCGACGGCAAAAACCACCTGGTGGCATTTCCAATTCGCAACTCTCGTAAATAATCCTTTTAACTGTTTAGATCCTACTTTTAATGGCTTTTATTAACGAGGTATTGCAGCCACCTTCATACGGCTGGAAAAACAACCAGGGCGAATTAGTGCGCCCCGCTACTTCAGAAATACTGAAAGAGTTTTTTACGAGATTAAACATATTTAGAGACAGAAAAAATTGGCTGCCTTTTTTTAGCTGGTTTAAAATAATATGCCTGGTACCTTTCCTGGTGTTGTTTATATTTAAATTTTTTTCGTTGTACATGCTGCTCGCGGCATTTATTTACGGAATGATCATCATGGGGACGCACGGCACCGTATGGCACCACCGCTATTGTACACACAGAGCCTACCGTTTTAAAAATCCCTTCTGGCGATTTATTACCCAGCAGCTCACCCTCAATATAATCCCCGAAGAAATTTACGTCATATCGCACCATGTGCACCATGCCTGTTCAGATCAGCCCGGCGACCCTTATAACGCGGGGGCCGGTTTCTGGTACTGTTTCCTGGCCGACGTTAATCATCAGCCCATAGCAAAAAACCTTTGCGAGGCTAACTATAACCGCGTAAAACAACTCATGGCCCATACGGGCGTTAAAGGCAATACCTATAAGCAATATCAATTTTGGGGCTCGTACGCCCACCCAATGCGTGCCATAGGCATATGGTTGTTAAACTGGGCCTTTTGGTTTACCGCTTTTTATTTAATGGGCGGCATTGCACTTGCGGTTTCGCTGTTTGCTGCCGCCGGCATTTGGGCGGTAGGGGTGCGCACCTTTAATTATGACGGCCACGGGCATGGCAAAGACAAGCGGCGCGAGGGAATTGATTATAATGAAAAAGATAAATCAATAAACCAGCTGTGGCCCGGACTCGTTGCCGGCGAATGGCACAACAATCATCATTTATACCCTAAAAGCGCACGCAGCGGTTTTAAACGCTATCAGTTAGATTTAGCCTGGCAATACATCCGTTTTTTATATCGCCTGGGAGTTGTAATCAGCTATCGCGATGATAAATCTTCTTTTTTAACCAAGTATATAAATGTTGGGCCGGTATTGGCCCCTGTTCATGAGACAACTTAAAATAACACCAACCATCACCAACCGCGACAGCAAGTCGTTAGATCAATATCTTAGCGATATTTCAAAAATAGGGATGGTGACACCAGACGAGGAAGTAACGCTGACCCGCTTGATACGCGAGGGCGATCAGGCAGCGCTGCATAAGCTTACACAGGCTAACTTGCGTTTTGTGGTGTCAGTTTCAAAAAAGTTTCAAAACCAGGGGCTAACATTGAACGACCTGATTAGCGAGGGCAATTTGGGCCTCATTAAAGCCGCGCATCGTTTTGACGAAACCAAGGGCTTTAAATTTATATCGTATGCGGTATGGTGGATACGGCAAAGTATCCTGTCGGCCATTGCCGACCAGTCGCGTATGGTGCGCTTGCCGCTTAATCAGATAGGGTCGCTCTCGCAACTCAATAAAACTTTTTCAAAACTTGAACAGGAGTTCGGCCGTGAACCATCTGTCGACGAATTGGCTGAAGCTATGGAAAAAACCGTAGATGTAGTGGCCGATGTAATGAGTAAATCGCGCCGGCAGGTATCATTAGATGCACCCTTTGGCGATGAAACAGAAAATTCGTTACTCGATACCATCAGTTCATCAGGCGAAACAACGGATCATCTGCTTTTACAGGAGTCATT
Source organism: Mucilaginibacter ximonensis (assembly GCF_042686265.1). NCBI lineage: Bacteria > Pseudomonadati > Bacteroidota > Sphingobacteriia > Sphingobacteriales > Sphingobacteriaceae > Mucilaginibacter > Mucilaginibacter ximonensis. The sequence goes on along the minus strand of NZ_JBHUPD010000001.1, from coordinate 1,032,001 downwards.
GTCATTCACCATCCGCGATACGCTGAAAACATTGCCCGAACGTGAGCGATCCATTTTAGTACTGTATTTTGGTATCGGGCAATCGCAACCGTCCAGCCTGGAAGATATAGGCCACCATTTCGGCCTCACCCGCGAACGGGTAAGGCAGCTTAAAGATAAAGCGCTGGCCTACCTGAAACAGCACGCCAAGCGGCACGATTTGATCAGGCTGTTAGAGGTTTAACATAAGTGCCGAAATAAATTGGCAGGACTTCGAGGGTGAGGGATAAGGTCGCGACGTAAATAGCTGGGAGGTTACCGACAACTAACGAAATCAAGCCAGGCATTGCAGTTACTATTATCCCGCATCGCGAAACTTATTGACTAACCTAAAAACCGCTGAAATTGATATACCTGTATCATTAGCTATCTGCCGGATGCTGCGGCCTTGTTGATGCAGGTTAATTATTCGACTTTCGAGTGTTTTACGATGCTGCTCGGTATAAGGTATCAGGTGGTCGGCTTCATTAGCGGGCCCGTAAAAGTCAAAGTGCAGGTTATTGTACGGCTTAATAATTTCGCACAGGTAAACATTGCCGGCTCCGTACACCTGGCCGCCGCTGCGTTGTTTAATTTGTTTAAGGTAGCGTATGTTGGGTTGGGTCTGGCTTTCGCCAATGGCAAATGCGCTGTCGGCAAAGTTGATGAGCATTTTGCTGCCCTGCAGGTCATTACGCGTAACGGGTCGTGCCGGGTTGCGTTTAGGCGTATGGGCCAGCACCAGCACCGACAGTCCGTATCGCTTTTTGAGCGATTGCAGATGCTGCATTAAACTTACGGCTGTTGCAGCGGCCTGCGTGCCGCTGCGCAGGCAGGTAATGTTATCAATAATAACCACCTGCGCCTGGCTGTTAATTACCGCATTTTCAAGCGCATTATTGATATATTCATGATAGCTGGCAAAACGGCGCGCCCCTGTAGCATCCGGATTAAACACCACCCGGTAAAAGTTTGGGTGAAACTCGTGCATACCGTGCAGATCGCTGGTGTAGCGTTTGGCAAACTGCGCATCGCTCAGTTCAAAATCAAAATACAGCACGGTACCGGGCTGCTGCTTCATTGCAAAGCGAGGCATGGGTATTCCGCGGCTCAGTGCGTCTCCAATCTGCACCGCCAGGATGGATTTACCCACATTGGTATCGGCAAACAAAATACAAAGCTCGCCTTCATACCAAAAATCGCCAAACAACATGGCGCTGCTATGGCAATTGTCCGTTTTTTGCTGTAAAAATGCGGCAGCAGGTTTAACAATAAAGGCGTCCATGCTGTCCGGTTCGCCGGCGAGCCAATCGTTTAACTGCTGCTCTTGTTTGGGTTTTAGCGTACCTCTGGCCATTTGCCGTATCAGCTCAATCTCGGCGGGCCGCTCGAAAGTGTTGTTATAGTTCATAAAATTTAATGGAATGCTGCAAGGTACAGCGCTTTGCGATAAATTTTGGTGACATCAGTTTGTCAGCACATATCGCAATAGCCATAATAGTTCTTTTAAGCGTAACTCAATGCTTATTTGTCATCTGTCAGGATAATCTTGTAATTTCATCCTTATGAAAAAAGCCGCCGCTGCAATTTACTTGCTTTGTATGACGCTTGCCGCAGTTGCCCAGGTGCCTGACAAAAGTTGGTGGACATTCTCATACCCGGCCAACAGCCCGGCAAATAGCGATTTGCTGAACCTGCGCTACTTAAACGAGCGTTTTGCCGGCGAGAACGGTTTTATTCAGCTAAGCGCCGACGGCAATTATTTTATTGACGGTAAACATAAGCCAATGCGCTTTTGGGCCTGTAACGGCGGTAGCCTGGCTGCGGGATTCAATGATCAACAATTGGACAGCCTGGCTGCTTTCCTGGCTAAAATGGGGGTTAACATGATACGTTACCATGGCGCTATCAATCCCCACGGCAGAAATACACGGTTAATGGATGTGGATACCGCAGAGGCCCGTAACATATGGCGCTGTGTTGCGGCTATGAAAAAGCAAGGCATCTATACAGTAATTTCGCCCTACTGGCCGGCTAACGGGCACATGGGCGGCTGGATACCCGGCGATTGGGGTATTGACGGTTACACAGGCAAAGATGATTTGTGGGAAGTGTTGTTTTTTAATGAACGGTTAAAGAATGCTTATAAAGCCTGGGTAAAATATTTATATACAACGCCTAATCCGTACATCAAAGTTGCGCTGAAAGATGAGCCAGCGGTTGCCTTAATACAGGTTATTAATGAAGATTCGCCATTTTTTTGGACGATGAGCAGCATAAAACCCCAACTGGCCAAAATGGTAGGCGCGCAATTTTCTGAATGGCTGCGCAAAAAATACGGGCCGCAGGCGGATATAAAAGATACCACCGAACTGCTGCCTATTTACAACATGACCAGGCCATCAACGCCGAAGGATAGCGGCAGGCTAAATGACGAGGTTGAGTTTTATGCAGAGCATCAGCGGGCATTTTATGATGATATGGTGCATTATTACCGCAATGTGTTGGGTTGTAAGCAATTAATTAATGGCAGTAACTGGCGCACAGCCTCGCAAAGCCGTTTATTAGACTTGGAGCGGTGGGCCAACAGCGCGGCGGATGTAATTGCGGTTAATAAATACTTTGATCCGCAGCATAAGGGCCCTAATGCAGGCTGGCGGGTAGATCCGGGCGATTTTTACGGATCGCCGTCGGCCTTGAAAAATCCGGCAGATTTGCCCACGAATGTAATACAGGTTGAGGGCCACCCCATGATGGTGACTGAAAGCGGTTGGAACCTGCCCAACAGGTATCAAACTGAGGGTGCTTTGTTGGTTGCAGCTTACGGTTCGCTTACCGGGCTCGATGCTTTCTTCTGGTTCACGCCAACCGCAACTAATTATATGCAGGTGCCTTACTTTACTTTTTTAAATATTAAAGGGCAGCATCCTCTTAATCGGTGGACTACCTCTACGCCAGGCGAATTGGGGATGTTTCCGGCTAACGCCCTGATACAGAGGCTCGGTTATGTTAAGCAGGCCTCTGCATTACAGGAGCAGCGTACGTTAAAAAGTATGCTTAACCGCGATGTACCGCCTATTTTCGAGGAGCAATCGTTTGACCCGAACCGCGATTTCGTGATTGGCGGCAATAAAGATCAGGGAAAGTATTCACCGCTTGCCTTTATAACCGGCAGGGTGTCGGTTATTTATGATAGTAAAAGCGACACGGTAAAGCTATGGGCCGACTTGAATAAATTGACCGATATGAATGCATCTAAGGTTAATTCAATAACCGGGGAGGAGCAGCTTGATTATAAAAACGGAATTTTTATATTGAATACACCCAAAGCGAAAGCAGTTTCAGGTTTTTTAAACAGCAAAAAGACATTTGATTTAAACGAACTGACCATTATGTCTGACAACCCATACGCTACCATAGAATTAGTGAGCATGGATGGGAGAGACGTCGCTCAATCAAAAAAACTGTTATTACAGGTAGGCACTATTTTCAGGCCGAGTGGTTGGAGCGAAGAACCGGCCAATTTTAATAATAACGGTAAACCGATACCAGGTTTCAAAATTACCTCGACGGGTAAGATGCCCTGGCTGGGTATGCCAGCCGAAGGTAGTATCAGCCTGAAAAATAAATTGATCTCTAAAGCCATACAGCTTAATGCTGCCGGGCATGCCATTAAAACGCTCGACTTAAAAAAAACCGCTCATGGTATAACACTCCGGCTCCCTCAGGATGCCTATTATATTTTATTGGAAAATTGAGCCGGGGTGTTTCACCAGAGGTGTTTCACTCAATTTTGGCGAATGTTGCTATTTTGGTTTAAATTGTTGATATTTAATGTTTTAATGTATTTCACCTAAACCTTTACTACTGTTTCAAAGTGTTTCACCCGGTTTTGTTAAACTTTTGTAAATGAGTAATTTAAATGAAATTGCTGTTTCAAAGTGTTTCATATTTTAGTGAAACACTTTGAAACCACTATTGCTCTTCTTTGAAGTAAACTTTATAGTAATTCATCGCGCGGTCGTCGTCAAAACCTTTCTCTATCAGCTTATTGTCGCCATGGATATAAATGTGAAAGTTTTTATCCAACTTCAAAACGCTTTTATAAACGCGCGACTGCTTTTTTACCGCGTTATCAGATATTTCAAAGGTATCGCCAATGCGGGTTTCAAACTCATCCTCATACTGGCTTTTAAAGGTTTTGAATGATTGAATAGCCTGCGGGTTGCTGATCACCTCGTCGGCAAACTCATCCAGGTCGAACGTCTCCTTTTCTTTGAAGTACTTCATGGAGCGGTTTAACAGGTCAATCTTGTCGGCCTTGGTCATGTCAAACTCTTCGCCTATCTTCTCAGTCACAAAGTTTTTGTAGATACCCAAAACGTTGCTGGTTTGGTTAAAACTGTCGTTGCGTATCTTAAGCTGCAGGAAATCATCTTTCCAGTAAACAGCGGCATCCTGTCCACGATTGGCCGTATCTATCACTACCACCTTATAGCCATTTTCTTTCTCGATATTAAATATCAGCACACCTTTATCCAGCTTATTGATGTTGATGGCGTTATCTTCATAGTCGACCGCAAAGCCTCCTTTATCCGGATAAACTTTCAGGTACGTCTCTTTATTTTCTGATTTGAAAATACCGATTGCATCCAGTAAATTACCCTCTATCTGTACATCATTAAAATAAGCTACGTACAATTCGCCCGGTTTTATATTCGGATGATTGGATGAATTGTACAGATGCCTGGCTAACTGCTCAGACATTTGATGGAATTTTTCCTTATCCTCAAATATTTGAGATACAAAGTTGTGAACCTCGTTTAACGCCAGGTCGCCGCTACTATGCGTCAAGTGGTAAACCTCAACAGCCTTAGCAAAGGGTGATAAAAAATATTGCTTCAATATGCCTGAAATTATTTCATCTTTGAGTTCAAGCGGATTATCTGACAAGCTGTACATTTCGCCCTGTGCCTGGTTGCCAACGTGATGTACAGAAATAGTATCTAAAGAAGCTTCGAATGCAGTTACCATAATTGACGCGCAATTTACTTTTTTAGTTTGGTACTGCTGCCACTAATTTGCGACCTTTGCTGCCCATGACAAATACAGAAGAAACTATTGTTGCTTTAGCTACACCCTCTGGCACGGGCGCCATAGGCGTTATCCGGCTGTCGGGTCCTGATGCCATTATCATCGCCAATAGCGTATTCAAAGGGAAAGATCTGACTAAGCAGCCTTCGCACACTATTCACTTTGGTACTATAGTGGATGATGACACTATTTTAGACGAGGTATTAGTTTCGTTATTCGTCGGGCCAAAATCGTACACCCGCGAAAACGTGGTAGAAATATCCTGCCATGGGTCGGCCTATATTATTGAGTCGATCATTAAACTACTCATTAAAAAGGGAGCCCGGCTGGCGAAAGCAGGGGAGTTCACACTACGCGCTTTCCTGAATGGCCAGATGGATCTGTCTCAAGCGGAGGCGGTGGCCGATTTGATCGCTTCAAATTCAAAAGCATCGCAACAGATTGCTCTCCAGCAATTGCGTGGCGGTTTCAGTAACCAGTTACAAGAACTTAGAGAGCAACTGGTTCAGTTTGCCTCATTGATTGAACTGGAACTGGATTTTGCAGAAGAAGATGTAGAGTTTGCTAATCGCGACCAGTTGAAGAAGCTGATTCATGATATAATCAAAGTAATCGCTGCATTGATACAATCGTTTGAGCTGGGTAACGCTATTAAACAGGGCGTAAATACCGTAATTGCTGGCCGACCAAATGCCGGTAAATCCACATTGCTAAATGCGTTGCTGAATGAGGAAAGAGCTATTGTAAGCCATATTCCTGGTACTACCCGCGACACCATTGAAGAGGTGCTAAACATTAATGGTATTAATTTCCGGTTGATAGACACAGCCGGTATTCGTGAAGCTAAAGACGCTATCGAGAAGATAGGAGTTGAGCGCACTATGGAAAAAATAGCGCAATCGGCTTTGGTAATTTATGTTTACGACGCAGCTGTGCTAACAGACGAACAATTGAATAGCGATTTAGCAAAGTTACAGCGAGAGGATGTAACTATTTTAACCGTAGCCAATAAAACCGATCTGTTGTTACCTGAAAAAATTGAAGCACTTAATCAAGCCAATATCGTCACAATATCTGCCAGGGAAAAGACGGCTATTGAGGAATTACGTTCAAAAATATATCACTCTGCCATAAAAGAACAACTTGATGGTAATGAGACGCTGGTAACCAATATCCGCCATCTTGACGCTTTACAAAAAACAGAAAGTGCATTAGCCAACGTATTGCGCGGAATTGACGCCGTAACCTCCGACTTTTTGTCGATGGATATTAAACAGGCACTTTACTACCTGGGCGAGATCACAGGGGCTGTAACCACCGATGATTTATTAGATAATATTTTTAGTAAGTTCTGTATCGGTAAGTAAACGCGTGTCACACCTATCACTTGTTTTAATTTGTATTAGTAATCAATAGGTTATCTTTTGTCTGGTTTCTAAGCTTTTCATTTATTTGCCTTAATTTTTGTTACTGTTGTTACCAGCCAAAACGAGTAACAAAAACGAAGGTCGGATGTACTTTTCATACGTTTTCATTTCTCATCGTTTTGATGTATTTGTTTCATCAAAAGTAACATTGAGAAGTAAGGATAACCAAGATAGATTGTCTTATTATTTAGATTACTCCCCGCCAGTATTAAAATGACTTGTAACTTAAGTTTTGTAAGTCTTTGGTCGGATCCGTCAAAAAACCGCCAGTGTGAAAAATAGCAAGGGATGTGGGTGACCTTAGTCCGGTCTTGTTTAAAATGCACTCAAAATGCAGTTGAATCTTATCATAAGGTTTTACTACCTCTGCTAACACATTTCCTGAAGACCGTTCATTTTTACGAAGATCAGCCATATAACCTATTAATTGGCCTGCGGTTACTTTGTCCCCCAATTTAACCAGTCCGGTGCTCGCATTTGTTGCCAGATGCGAATACTGGCTGTAGTTGCCGTCTCCATGATCGATCACGATGGTATACCCATATCCGGTTGAGCTCGTTCCGTTCATTTTTGCATAGGCGACAGTTCCGCTATTTACTGCGTAAACGGAATAGGTTGATTTATCCATTGAACTTTGATTGGCCACAATATCAACGCCCGAATGCGTCTTACCCTGACCCCGGGGTGCGCCATAGGCACCCGGGCCACCGCGTAACAGAGAGAACGAAATATTGGTTGGGGCTTTTTGTGAATGAAGCCGGTATTTACAGAACCGTAAATTGCCAGTAAAATAAACAAAAATGTACGCATCATATTATGGTTAAATTATCTGATAAGTGAATGTTAAACGTCTGCTCATATCGTTACGTGGGTTATACAATTGATATTTACCGTCATTTTGCTGCATAGTGAATGAAGGTTCTGTTTCGTAAATCTCAAACTCTTCCAGGTATATACTTTCTGCTCCGAAATCAGCAATCGATTTTTTGAGAGTTGCGGCATCCTGTCCAGTTAGTTTTATAGCGAGAACCGGAGTTAGGGTTTTATTATGGATATACATGTCAAAATTTCCCGTTTTGCGCTTTTCCAATATCAGGTAGCGTTCAACCCTCTTAAGCGGCAAGTAACTTACGGTTTCAAAAGAATAGGTGCTGGTATTGATCCGGATAGTCGGCATTAATTGGATAGTCGGTACCATTTTTACCTTGGAGAATCGGTAGTCAAATTTTTGGTCCACAGCGATGGAATTTGCCTGGTATTTGCAAATGGCCAGCTTTAAAAAGGGGAAATAAAAACTGATATCCTGCATATCGATCAACACGTCGCAATAGAATTGTTGTTTTTGAAGATCAAAAGCGACGTCAAAAATAGCTGCGGTCAGCGATGTGAATGAAATAACAGGAGCCAGGGGAGCGGAAAATTCCGATTCACTTTTTTGAAGCAGCCTGGAATCAACTTTGGCCCATTTAGTGGCTCTAAAAAAACCTTTAGTTATGCCCGCTGTAGGTTTGCCATCGCTGGCTGTTATCGGGTCCTTCCCGAATTCCGATATCAGGTTTTCCATTTCATCACTGACGGTATTTGAATCAGGGAGATATAAAACCGCTATTTGTTCGCTATCCCCCGTTTCAAACCAATCGTCATTGAAATAGATACGGATGGTAGAATGGCTACGCGTCACCAAAGGGTCTGTCAATTGCCAGTCAAAAACAGGCATAGCAATATTGATGTCCGGGACGGAAGGGGTCTTTGAATTCTTTACTACGCGCGGTCCGTTGAAATGACCGGTTACGGTAAATTCAGTTTCATCAGGAAAATAGTCCTTATATCTTGAAGTTGCTTCCAGCGAATAGCTGACGTTATGGAATTTTGTATCCGGGAATTGGTTGGCGAGCCCGTTGAACGCGTTTAAAAAAACAGCCGGATCATTATCTGTTTCTAATTTAAGGTGTATGCTTGTTTTATCATCCGGCATATTGGAAAAAGAAGTGATGATTTTTTTATGAGTTGTTTTTTTTCCATCCGGTCTGGTCCGGTCTACGCTTATTTCCTCATACTGAGCAATCAGTTTGAAGTTAGCGGCAGTAGAAACCGGGAAAAGAAAATCAGTTGAGTTTAAACGGAAAACACAATTGGTCGCCAGTGGAGACCTGTCAATCACACTAAAACAGCTGATATCTGGTTTTTCGATAAACCTCACCGCACCAGACAGGCTTTTAACGACAGGTTTTTGAACAGCATGGACAAAGAGTAAATCTTTCGGCGTGGTGATATCGCCGGCGATATTAAAGATCGAGAGCCCGGGGTATCCTAAGGGTTCCGGTGAAACGGTACTCTTAATCGATGCTTTATAAATAGATCCCGGCTTTAGTTCAATTTTTACCACACCATTTTTAACCGGATTGCCTGTGTCATTGTGGTCCAGCATTATATCATTGGTCGTTTTTTCAGATCCGGATAAAAGTAAACTGAAAAAACGGCGTTTCAGATAAAGAGAAAGTTTGAGATGTCCCCAAAGGTCAAAACTTCTTGTACCGAGCGTGGTCGTTATTTCGGCATTTTCTACACAGGGGTCGGTGATAAACGGGAGTTCCTCGAAAGCATGGAACAACTCCATATCCTGGTCTATGTTATTGTATGCGGCTTTCTGGAAAATGTTTCTGTGGTTATCCAATTTGGCGATGATACCCTCCTCATCGGGTCGGTCAAACGTTCCGTGCAGTTCAGCAAACTGATAGGTTACCCTTGGCGGACAAATAACCCTTTCGCAGTCAGGTCCGGTTAACAAGCTATGCCCATGCACCCTGGTTTTGATCACCAGTGTGTTTAAGTTTTCACCAAAATGTTCCTTTTTTAGTACTCTTTCATAAAAAGTACGGTCTTTTCCTTTTTTTGAACTGAGTTTTTGCTGATAAATATTTTCCGTATAATGTAATTCCGGCGGGTTGACATGTTCAAACCTTTTGTAATAATCACTTGCTACTACAAAGTCGCCTGGCTGTTCTTTTCCAACAGGTGTTGGTGCATCTTCCAGTTGAGGACCGTTGCCACATATATCAACCATTCGCAACCTGAAAAAATAAGCCAACCCGAAGCGAAGCGGGATTAGACTAGGTAACATATTTTTATACGGCCTTATATTTTGAAGTTGCAAATCATTAAATTCGTGGTTTATTGCCGCTTCTTCTTCCTGAGGGTAGTTGCCAATATGCGGGCAGGTAAGGCTCCAGTTATTCCAACGGAAAAGCTCAGCGTCCACGTATAATTTGCCGGATTTACCCACCTGTGCAGACTCGGCGATCCAAGGTTCATCGCCGTAATTTCTCACGATAAGTTCGGTTTTTGTTTTTTCGGCATCCGGGGATTGGTCAATGTAATAGTCAGCGGTACGAAAACAAAGCGACGCAAATTTGCTACTGTTAAAATGCCCGTCCTTATTGGCAACGTCAATTCTATACCCGGCATCAAGATGGTGCCCCCAGATAATGTAATCATCAATATTCGCGGTTTCATTATTAACGCCATTCACATTGAATGTTTCAGGGGAATTTGCCGCGGCTGACAATAAAGGCGACGTTCCGGCTGTGGCAACGACGACTGAAAGACCTATTCCTGTCGAATTGGTTTCGATATTTTTACCGTTATATTGCTGTTGAAACGCTACGGCTGCTTTGTTGTTCAGGTCGTTATCAGAGTTATTACTGATCAACTGTGCCAGTTTGCCTTTGATCTGTTTATCATCGATCTGTGAAGCACTAAAGCTGTAAAATTTATTGGAAGGGTTGCCATTGATAAAACCATCCCGGGTCTCATAATAACTTTTAGACAACAACTGACTGTACGCGTAAGCGAAATTCTTATCGTAGGCAGTATACGGACATTTGAAGTCGATCTCATTAATAAAACCGGCCCATTTTTGATAGGCTTCATCGCCCTCCTTTGCATGAGGAAAGCTTTTCAGCACGTCTTCCGGAGAAGGCATGGTCAGTTTGATAATGTTGTTACCCGGAATTAATCCGTCAGTATCTTTAATACTGAAATCATAGATCCAACCCATAGCCCGCAAGAGGTCGGGGTGATCCGCGAGCATAGACATTTTTCGGTGAAACTCCTCGTTTTCCTTATTCATGATCTTTATTTCGTCAAAAGACTTGTTGTTTTTTGCAACGTCTTTGAGCGATTGAAGATGCGCTTCAACCGATTGTTCAACAAGGCCGATCTCACCGGCGGTGATACCCTTAGGCCGCACCAGATGGGTAACATGTTTTTTGGGTGGGCCTTCATCGTAGATCCAGCCCTCTACCGGCGTATCCGCTTTACAGATCAATGGCCAGATGTCGTCCGAATAGATCAGTCTGTCGGGGAACTGCTTGTTTTGCAGGTTTTTTTCGGTTTCGTTAATCAGGCTATCCGACGCTGTGTTTGTCGAATTTACCGTATAGTCGGCTGTGGTACCGTTAATTACCGGAGTTATTTTTCCCACCATAACCCGCAAAGGGCATTTTGTGAAAAAATCGTAAAATTTATGCCAATAATAAATTTGATAATAGTCTTTGATATGACCGGAATCAGGCAGCCTGGGTGTGATGAAAACAGAAAAACAATATTTTCCATTCCCCGATTCAAATTTGTTCGGTACGATAGTGCATATAAGCTTTATGTTCTTTCCCATGATTATGATCGTATAAATGAGTTCAGGTATTCGTTCCAGGTCGTTTCAGTATAGACATTTTTAAACGCGGCTGCGTTATCAGGCAGGCTGTCTTTTGTCGTCGTATTGATATTCTTAGGAGTAGCTGTTTGTTCCTTTCTAAGCAAGTCCTGAGGGATAATCAATTCTGGTCCCGCATCGGCATAATAAATGGGCTGTGATGTTTTATTTACAAGGGATGCCTGGGAATTAGGATCGATCCGTTTGCCACCCGTTCCGGCTATTGTTTTGCTGTAACTTAAAGTAAACGATTTTTTAAAGAACCCGATCTTGATGGAGTAAGACACAGATGCTGATCCGGTCAGCGAGGCCTGTCCGCCGACATTTTGGTATTCCATGATAAGCAGGAATGTAACGCTTACGGAAATAAAACCGAAAACGGTCACGCCGCCACCGCAGATCAGATAGCCGTCAAAAATAATGTCCCCATCCCCGTAGTATACGAAACGTATTCCCGCAAAAAGGTATACATAGCCGGAAGCTATGCCCAGGTTGATACCAAGGTATCCGCCGAATTCGAGGCTGGAGTCGATCTTTTGTATGCTATCTGGCGTGGCGGTAAGCTGAAAATGCCCCCGCCCACCGAATATGCCCACGGAGATCAGGAACTTATCAAAAGGACTGTTGATTCCAATGGTGGTTGATATCGGTTTTATAGCACCGAATGTTGGTAATGGTATATTTAACCCGACATCAAATTTGATATTGGTAAAGTTAAAGCCGGGGCTTTCTATGCCGGGCAGCGCGAATGCATACCCGATGCTTATGTTTGCTGCTGACAGGTTAACGTGAAGACCTGTTCCTGGTATCTGGATGGCCTCCGCGAGTTTGGCAAGAAATTCCAAAGGGCCGCCAAAGGAAATATCATCGATTTTGACCGTCGTGCTTTTACCCTGGTTTGATGCCGATACTTCGAGTTTATTGAACAAAATGACGAGCACATCCGCTGAGGAAACACGTACAGATAAAGAAAAATTTGATAGCCGGGTAAAGGAAAGGGCCTGGTGCAGGTCTTTGGTACTTTTTTCTAAATAAATCTGTAAAGATGTTTTCTGGCCCCTGTTTTGGGCATAGAAGTAGACCACCCCAAGATCTTTATCGACTATTTTATCGGTGATGAAATTATAAACTATTTTATCAGGGTAATTGGTAAGGCGCGGCATCTCAAAATCCACGCCCAATATATCCTTTAGCGAGATACTACCCAGGATCTTAGCTTCCAGTGCTGCGAAATAAGCTTCTGGTTTTATGGCTTGAATTTTTTTCCACTGTTCTTTTGCCGTATTGCTGATAAACACGAGGTCATTATATTGCTCCTGTATCTCGTTTTTATAGGCTTTTAGCTCGGGGTATTGTTGTAAGATATCGTTTACCAGTTTATCTGAAAGTTTCTTCGGATCTTTTAAGTAGGTGAGGTATTCAACAGGGATTTCCGGGTTAATATAACCACCCATGTCCGCTGATATCTGTCGAATTTTCCCGTTCACAGCCGCTTTGGCGCTGGTCGTTAATTCGGCAAAAACCCGCGAGGCGTTTTTCTCGACCTCTAGTTGTTGCTGGTCTAGCTGATTTTTTAAATAATCCTGTGCGTATTGAATATTTACCGGTATCTCTTCATTGACCAATTTGTTCAATGAACTAATGAAAACACTGGCCTGCTGTAATTGCGGCATAGCAGCATACTCATGAAAAAAATCAATCTGATTATTGATATCCGTTTTTAACTGCCCGTTAAAAGCCATCCAGTTAGCCTGAAGCATCGAAAGTTCTTCTTTTACCACACCCAGCTTCTTGTCCGTTTCTGTCTTTAACTGCTGCTCGGCCGTCGTTCTGAAGTCTTTGACGGCAAAACCGACTTTTTGTTTATAGGTATTAATCAAATTGGGGATGTCTTTTTCCAAGGCCTGTATTGCGCCCCAATTGGTATAGAGCTCGGTATAGATCGTCAACGGTACACCGGCTATGTTAATATTGTTGAGTGACCGCAGATCGGCGTAGGTCAGGTCAGTTGACCAGGCTAAAAGCTGTGTTTTGAGCGGCGTAAGTTTGTGTATCACCCGGTCAGCACGCGGATCAGGTAATGGTGGTAACAGATCTATTTGCCCGATCTCATTTTCAAGGGCGGTAAAAGCCGGGATCGCGACCCTTGCATCAAAAATGTTAAAAACAGCTGCTCCGGGAGCGGCCAATGCCGAGATAGCATCTAACTTTTGATTCAGCGTGTCGATCTTGCCACCCAAATCTGTTTCGTAGGTTTTAAGTCGGTCTTTGAAATTTGCCACAGCAGTCTGGACAGATTTGTTCAGCTCAGACGCGACCAATAATGCCTTTATCCGGTTTAATTGTGTAGCTGGTTGGAAAGTTGTTGTCTCCAGGTCTGAAAGACGCTTACTGATCGCGGAAATACTGGTTTCAAACGCAGCTAATTTCAGATTCAGGCTTTCCAACTTATCGCTGCTGAAAAAGCTTTCCAATCTTTTGATATCGGCCGCTCTTAAAACGGGTGTGGCCAGCTTGTTAATTCCCTGTATCGTTTCCAATGGGATCAGTTGCAATGACTTTTTATACAACGTGACATTTCCCTGCCAGTCCACTCCTTTGTATTGAAACTCTACGTTTTCTTTGTAGTTCTGTCCGTCGGTACCTATACTGATCGCCTTGGGAATAAAAGCCAAGACCGCGTTGGCAGCATCCGTAAGTGCCTCCCCCGGGGTATTATAGTTTGCGGCAGATAGTGGAGCTATTCTTTTAGGCTGCGTGTCTAACACATAGATCTGATTAAAGGGCGATGCGAACTTGGTGACTAATTTGCCACCGATATGTTCATTCGTATGGTTGCGCAGGTCTTTGCTGATTTCCAGCGGCATTACATACTCCCGGTAATCCAAATAAGAAACCCCTTGTTTGGTTCTTCTTTTTGTTGTTTTGATATGCAGGTATTTATGTCCGTGTTCTTTTTCCAGACACAAAGTAACCACTTCAACTTCTTCATCCCTGCCAAAGGATATTAACTGCTTCCATTGGTATAAATTGATCTTGTCAGTATCGATTTTATCGTTCTTGAATTCAATAAATGTGGATATGCCCAACGGTGAAAATATCAGCTTATTCGTACGGGCGACAATTTTGTATTTGATGTAAAGTTCGACAAGATCCTTCCGGTCGGCTGCCGCAGGTAAAATACGATAAGGTGCGGCTGTGGTAAAAATGGCGTCGACCCCTTGCGCGTTTGGGTGGTCAGGAGAACCGATCAGCATTAATTCGATTTTACCGATAACAGCATCCGCTGTGTCTACATGATTATCTTCATCTTTCTTTTTTTCAAAAGATCTGCGCAAGGCCAGCAATCGGAGATAGTCCGGGTTCTCTTCGATAGTTAGTGAGGCTGTCCAAAGTTCAGCACGGAAGGTTTGCGGAAGCTGGTGTGAGCGGGTATAGACCGGTGGGGCTGAAAACTCCCAACGGAACCTAAACCTGTCCTGGTCGGGTAATTTAGGACTCAAAAATAGCCGCCACGGCGCTTCAATAGCGGTTACCGGATCGCCATAGGCTTTTGGGTAAGCGTCGTAATCATAAGCATACACGCCGCCTTCACCCGCGGAGCTGTAGTTTAATGGATATCTATTTTCATAGGATATATTCGCCCCGTCTTCAATCTCAATGTCAAACAAAGATTCGGTCATGTTTTGCTTCACGACAAGTTTATATAATGACGTGTCGTTCCAGTTCATCAGGCTTTCCTCCGTCAGTAATATCTTTTTTTTGTTTTTTTCATCCGGGAAAATAATCCGGAAGACCAGATAACTATAACCAGCGATTCGCGTAACCGCTGTCCATTGGCCCGGACCATTATTATCGTTAAATACTGCACCATTCGGGGTATAGGACGCGTCATAAGACTGTTCTGCGATATGCTGCTGCGGAAGGCGCACGATCATGAAGGACTTCTGTTCCTGATAATTGAAAATCAGTTTTCGTTTCCGGAAGATACATTGATCCCTGTAGCCAACATTGACAAAATAAAAGTCTATGTTTAATAAATTCTGCCATTTTGAAAGGCGGAAAGCATAGTCGATCAACGTCGTCACCTTACCGGCAGGGACATTAAACAACTGTGCCAATGATCTCGCGACCGGCGTTGCCGAGATGACGGAAATTGTTGAGGTTTTAATAAAATCCCTGCGGTTAAAGTCAGGCTGTTTCATAAGATCGCAATCAAGGTTTAAGGTAATTGATTCAAGGGGGGCAAGTCATCGGTGGGGGAGCCGCCGCGCTATCCCGACAGTTTAGTGATAGCTTTCCCGGAATTGATGGCGAAAGCTGTGTAATTAATGAACAGATATTGATTTTTCTTGTGGAAAGGTGTGGTCTTCATTTATTGTGACAGGTTTATGAAAAACAGTTAATATTTAAGCTAATCAACTGAAGATTATCGCTTTATGTGATACAATAAATTTAAGTATTTTTATTATTTAAATCTAATATTTTATTTATTGTTGCTAATCCTGAAAAGAAGATATGATATAAGTTAAAATCCTCATGGCTTTCAAGAAGGCCTTTAACTTTAATGGATATTTGGTTATTCGTAATTATTAAGCTTAAAATACTCTTTTCGTACACAAGCTACCCTTGGATGATTTACTGATATCTGTTATCCACCGCAAAGCCCAATGATCGTGTTGATATTAGCAGCCAGGTTACCAATTTGTGTATTGATATTGGCTATAACGGTAGTTAGCTGGGCTTTCTGGCTGTTGACTGCACTCGCATAAGTTTCTAATGCATGATTCACATCACTCTGTAATTCATCCCAGTCTAATACAAAAATATCGTTATAGGGTGTGAGCAATGGATTTGTTGCAGCGTCGGCGAAAACCCCGATCAAATAAGTCAGCGCATCTCTCGTCTGATTGATAATGTCTATTTGCCCCTGGATAACTTCCAGTCCATTGTTCCCACCATCCACAGCATCGATCAGCGCTTGTTTGTAGGCATTGAGTTTAGCAACATTGTTATTAAGGTTAGCACAATTAGCCAGCTCATCAGCACTAATTGTATACGGTCCGGAATCGAAATTATCAACTACCGGCGCGCCATTTATAGTGGCCGCGGCATTATTATATTTAGTGACGATCGACGACCAGTCGCCGTGTTCATGCAAATCGGGATGCTGGCCAGCTTCAACATTATTAACTGCCGATTTAAGATCTGACAACGTTCCAAAAGCGTCTTTGGCTTCATCAAATGCTTGTATTACTATTGGAGAAAGGGTGATAATTGACATGGTGAAGGTGCGTTATGTGATTGAAAATTAATTATTTGATGTAAACTAAGGTAACAATTACAGTTGGTTAAAAAAAAATTCTACCTTTAATAAATAGCCGGATAGGGTGACCCTGACTTTATCAATGTTTTATTATGCAACCATCATAATTATATCATAGTTAACTCACAAGGTATTTAATTGATCAACCATGCCTACAAGAATTTATCATGCATATGCTGGGCCATCAACGTGGAGTGCGTGGACCCAAATTGCCAGCCAGTTTGGCGTTACTGCTTACGATATCACTGCTAATGCAGTAGGGAGTACAATTATTAAGTGCCGTGTAAGGTATTTTGACCGGACCAATACACAGGTGATATCAGAGTTTCTGGATAACATTACTATTCTGACGGCACCAACGGGTGCAGTAGAAGTATCTTTCATGGGCGTGCCGACGGGAACAGCCGTCGATGGGACGATTAATCCTTAGCGCAAATTTCAGGGTTTATTTTTCTCGTGAACTGCTTTAATTTATCTTTAGCGTGATGACGCTTCACGATTTTAATGCACTTACAGATCATGAAAAACTGAGGCGGTGTTGCACTGGAGTTTCCCGGCTGATGCGAAGAGAATGGGCTGATGGTGCAGTTGTATGCGGTAGTATCCTCGTTGTGATGTTTGTGTACCTGTAGCTGTTTCAATAAGTATAATTCTAAGTAATAGAAAATTCAGATTTAGTTATCGCTCATATTAATAATATGAGCTTTAATGAAAGTTTCACAACATCTATCTCTATCACATTAGATTAACTATTTATTTGAGTTTGTCTAATTTTACAAAATGAGTGATATAAACATCGGGCATTATCTGAACCAACTGTTCCCTCAATTTGAGCCCGCTCTTAACACCTTTATAGCCGAAAACGCGTTGGTTGCCAAAGTTCCGGCAGGTGAGGTTATTCTACGCACCGGTCAGTATATTAAAAGCACGATGATGATCATTGAGGGCCGGGTAAAGCTTTACCGCGAGGGTGAGGACGGTGGCGAATTCTTCATGTATTACCTGGAGCCCGGCGATGCCTGCGCTTTAACCATGATTTGTGCTGCCAAACAAGAAACCAGCGAGGTAATGGGCAAGGCTATTGAAGACACTACTGTGCTGGCCGTGCCCATCGGCCTGATGGATACAATGATGACAACTTACAAAACATGGTATTACTTCGTACTCGAAACCTACCGTTCCAGGTATGAGGAGCTGCTGGTAGTAATTGACCATATTGCGTTTAAAGATATGGATGAACGCCTGTTCTATTATCTCCAAAACCAGTATAACAATTTAGAGGTAAGGGAAATCAAGATCACACACAGCGAAATAGCGGCCGACCTAAACTCATCCAGAGAAGTTATCTCCCGGCTCCTGAAAAAAATGGAGCAGCGCGGTGACATTGCACTGCATCGTAATTTTATAGAATGGAAAAAATAACTACCTGGGTGACATAAGTCACCGTTTAAAGCCTTATACGGTACCGAGTTTTGTGCTTTTCAATAATTACCAGGCATGGAAATTTTCGCTTATATAGCTTCTGCTTTAATTGGCATCTCACTCGGACTAATTGGTGGCGGCGGCTCCATCATGACGGTGCCGGTACTGGTTTACCTGTTTGGTACCAGTCCGCTTTTGGCAACATCTTACTCCTTATTTATTGTGGGTTCAACCAGTATGGTAGGCGCCTACAGTAATTATCGCAAAGGATTGGTGAGCGTTAAAACCGCATTGCTTTTTGGCTTAACTTCCATAACAACCGTTTTTGTTACCCGTAAATTTTTTATTCCGCTTATACCAAAGCATATTGCACAGTTTGGTTCGTTTGAGCTTACCGAGAACACCATGACTATGATGCTATTTGCAATGCTGATGATTGCTGCGGCGGCTGCCATGATAAAAAGCGGTGGCAAAAAAGAAACCATTGATCCTATAAATGAAAGGAAACTTAATATACCTAAGTTGTTAGGTTACGGCATCGCAATTGGTTTGGCTACCGGTATATTAGGTGCGGGCGGCGGCTTCTTGCTTATCCCAACACTGGTGCTGCTGGTTGGGCTACCGATGAAAGAGGCAGTTGGAACTTCATTGCTGATTATAGCCCTGAACTCGTTAATTGGCTTTACCGGCGATTTGGGGCACTTTAAAATAGATTGGTGGTTTTTAGCGAAGATTACCGTAATCGCCGTCACCGGTATATTCGCTGGCGGCACTATCAATAAAATGATTGACGGAGCCAAGCTTAAAAAGGGTTTTGGTTGGTTTGTATTGGTTATGGGTGTATACATCATCGCGAGGGAGTTATTCCTGGCGAAATG
The DNA here is from genome assembly GCF_042686265.1 of Mucilaginibacter ximonensis. Lineage (NCBI taxonomy): Bacteria > Pseudomonadati > Bacteroidota > Sphingobacteriia > Sphingobacteriales > Sphingobacteriaceae > Mucilaginibacter > Mucilaginibacter ximonensis. The sequence goes on along the minus strand of NZ_JBHUPD010000001.1, from coordinate 1,013,125 downwards.
AAATACAAGAGACAATGAATATTGAAACACTAAACGGTATGCTTTATAACTCGAATGTGATGCGGATAATCTGATTAATACTTGGGCTGGTAATATAAAGAGCAGGCATTGCAGACCGAAGCGTTTTATTTCAGGCTGTCACCGCAACTGGATGCTCTGCTGTAGCTTTTTGAAGCATACTTTTAGGTCGCTGTAAAAAGCCTAAAACATGAGCGCAGCGTTTTACCTGAAAAATAAAATATGCTTGGTGACTTTTATCACCGTTGGTAGCGGGTTACCAAACTGATATTTGTATAGAAAAATTAATTGGAACAAACACAATGACCGTAGAACAGATATATACCGGATGTTTAGCGCAGGGAGCTTATTACATTCAATCGGAAAACGAGGCAGCCATCATTGATCCGCTTCGCGAGGTAGCGCAGTATATACAAAAAGCTGAGGCCGCAGGTGCAAAAATTAAATACGTTTTTGAAACCCACTTTCACGCTGACTTTGTGTCGGGGCACGTTAACCTGGCACGTAAAACTGGCGCAAAAATAGTCTATGGGCCTAATGCCGAAACTGGATTTGATGCCTGCATAGCACGGGACAACGAAGAATTTAAGATAGGCAGGGCCACCATTAAAGTTTTGCATACGCCGGGCCATACGATGGAGTCGAGCTGCTATTTACTTATAGACGAACAGGGTAAGGAAACAGCCTTGTTTTCTGGTGATACACTGTTTATTGGTGACGTTGGCCGCCCGGACTTGGCACAAAAAGCAGGTATCCTCACACAAGAAGACCTGGCAGGTATGCTGTTCGATTCGCTCCGTAATAAGATCATGCCTTTAAGTGATGATGTTATTGTTTACCCGGCCCACGGGGCAGGATCAGCCTGCGGTAAAAACATGAGCAAGGAAACTACCGATACCCTGGGTAATCAAAAGAAATACAATTATGCCTTGAGGCCAAACATGACCAGGGATGAATTTATTACCGAGGTAACCCGCGGCCTGACGCCGCCACCGGCCTATTTCCCGCTCAACGTAAAGATGAACAAGCAAGGGTACGAAAATTTTGATCAGGTACTAAGCAAGGGCACCCAGCCCCTAACACCCGGCGAGTTCGAGGCGGCAGCCAACGCCACAGGCGCCATCTTACTTGATACGCGCGATGCACAAACTTTTGCGCAGGCATTCATCCCAAACTCTGTCAACATTGGTATAGACGGTAGCTTTGCGCCGTGGGTGGGCGCCCTAATACCAGACATTGATCAGCCAATATTGCTTATTACCGATCCGGGTAGGGAAGAGGAAGTAGTTACACGATTAGCCAGGGTTGGGTATGATCATGCCATTGGTTACCTGCAAGGTGGCATCGAAACCTGGAAAGCAGCCGGTAAAGAAACAGACGCGATCCAATCCGTTTCGGTTGATGAACTAGCTGAAATCGCTCAAAAAAAATCCGTAAATATTCTGGATGTTCGTAAAGAAAGTGAATATTACGCTGAACACCTTTTAAATGTTGAAAACGTGTCGCTCGACTATATTAATAAAAACATGACCGGCATTAGCAAGGATAAAACTTATTACGTCCATTGTGCCGGGGGCTACCGTTCTATGATATTTAACTCCATATTGCGGGCCCGCGGATTTCATAATTTGATTGATATCAAAGGTGGGTTTAAAGCATTGAAAGAATCGGGCAGATTCGAGATAAGCGATTACATGTGTCCAAGCACTATGTTGTAAATCACACAGCAAAACAGGTTTATAAATTGATTAAAATATTAATATGATTGAATTACTGAAGCAACCATGGCCCTGGTATACATCGGGTATAGCTATAGCTATTATTATGGTTACGTTGTTGTATTTTGGAAAGTCGTTCGGTTTCTCCTCAAACCTGCGCACCATTTGTACTCTGGCCGGTGCCGGAAAAAAAGTTGCATTTTTTGATTTTGACTGGAAAACGCAAAAATGGAACCTGCTTTTTTTGGTGGGTTCCATTTTAGGTGGTATCATATCGGCTACGCTTTTGAAAAACGATGCGCCTCTAAAAATATCTGCTGCTACTGTAAAAGATTTAAACGATATAGGTATACATTTCGACGGGCAGTTTAATCCCGGTCAGTTATTTGGCGTACATAATATCTCTTTTAAAAACGTGCTGATAATGCTATTTGGAGGGGTGCTTGTCGGTTTTGGTTCACGCTATGCCGGCGGCTGCACCTCTGGCCATGCCATTAGTGGTTTATCAAACCTTCAATTACCATCGCTAATCGCAGTTGCGGGCTTTTTCATGGGCGGCCTAATAATGACACATTTACTTTTACCACTGATATTCGGTTTATGAAAGGAGTTAGATTTATTCTTGCCGGAATAGTATTCGGCATCGTTATGGTAAAATCAGAAGCTGCATCGTGGTATCGCATACAAGAAATGTTTCGCTTTCAGTCGTTCCACATGTATGGTATTATTGGTACAGCCGTGGTTTTAGGTATGCTGGCCGTTTACCTGATAAAGAAATTAAAAATAAAAGATTCCCAAGGCAATCCTATCATTATCCCCGATAAGGATAAGGGCTGGAAAAAATACATCATTGGCGGACTAATTTTCGGGTTAGGGTGGGCGTTAACCGGTGCTTGCCCCGGCCCAATGTTCGTAAACGTTGGCTATGGGTATATTACCATGCTTATTGTCATATTCGGAGCAGTAATGGGCACTTACCTTTACGGTTTGCTCAAAAACAAACTGCCGCACTAACTGCAATCAGCCGAAAAAAGCGCGGTAGGGCAGAAGATACCCCTAGAATAATCGCATAGTAAATAAAAACGCCGCTCTGATTTTGCCAGAGCGGCGTTTTTATTTACTATGCAGCTAACCGAGCGGTTTGGGTGACGGTCACTCTGATCTGGCGTATTAGCCACAGTTAAATAAACTGCTAATAAAATATAAGCAAGAGCTTTAGATCTTCTTAATAATCAAAACTGCACGACACTCCAATAAGCCTTTTTAGGTTTTAAATTTTGATCAAACAACAATGGATAATTTTTCCTTCCTCTCACCGGAAAGTTATCAAGCCATGAATACTTATCAGATACGTTCCAAAATGTTACTCCGGTTAAGTATTGTTTGTAATCGCGAAATACTTTAAAAACTTTAGCGTATTGCTCTAATTGTTTTTGTTCTCGCACTGCCGTAAAATTAGCATCGGCGGCGTCCTTATCTTTGCCGGTATAAACGGATATGTCTAACTCTGTAATCTGAACCTTAAGACCTAATGAACTGAATTTTTTAATACTGGTTATTATCGCTTCTTCAGATGGGTCATCGATTGACCAATGAGCCTGCAAACCCACCGCGTTAACAGGTATACCGGCATCCAGCATTTTCTTTAAAAGTTGATAAACACGCTCGCGTTTAGCAGGATTTTCAGTTCCGTAGTCATTGTAAAACAAAACGGCATTCGGGTCGGCCTCATGCGCATATTCAAATGCTTTAAAAATGAAGTCTTCGCCACATATCTGGTACCATAATGAATTTCGAAGCAGTTGATCATTGTTATCAGAGACGGCTTCATTAACAACATCCCAGGCATAAATTTTCCCTTTGTATCTGCCAACAACATTATTAATATGGTCTTTTAACCTGGTTAACAATACGTCTTTACTAACCGGGTTGCCATTTTTGTCGTGAAAAATCCAGTCGGGCGCCTGCGTGTGCCAGCATAAGTTATGGCCGCGCACCCGCATATGATGCGCCTGCGCAAAACCGACGATGGCATCCGCATCTTTCCAGTTATATGTATTTTCCTGAGGATGGATAGGCCCCATCTTCATTGCATTTTCAGGAGTCAGGCTGTTGAACTGTTCTAAAATAAGCTGCCGTTCTGCCGAATCTTTTAAGCTTCGCGGCGACACAGCTACACCGATAGGGAAATAGTTTTTGTAATAATCTTTTAACCCCTTTTTTACCGGAGGCTGTGCTTGCGAAGCAAATGCAATAAACAGCAATGTCAGCATGCATGTTAAAGTCTTTTTCATTGGTCTGTTTTATTACAGCTTAATAGCACTATTTGCCGACTAAATTTAGCCAGAATTATTGATGTACAATCACTATTTAATCTCTGCCGCCGGTACTATGTTATCGATCCTTCAATTTTAAGCACAAATGCATGCGCGCCGACCGGTTGGTCTGGTAGATTTATCATAAGCCCATCTGCAGTTTGTTTAAACGATAGTTTTTGGCCATTACCTAATAAAGCAATCTGCTCAACTCGCCCGGAGTTTGTGTTCAGCGCCTTAATATCTATTTGTTGATTTGTCGGCCACCCAAACATGGTGGCGTAAAGTGTTTTTCCTTTTGTCGCAAAGCGGATATCTTCTGCTACAAATGGTTTGCCCTTTCCTTCATTAAAACCTTGTGCGCTAAGCGGGGCGCTTGACGCAATGGCAGGGCCCTCGCCAAAGATTTTCCAGGGGCGGGTACCATAAATACTTTCACTGTTTAAGTGCATCCAGTCTGCTATTCCTTCAACAACAGTTCTCTCTTTGTCATCTATGGTGCCATCGCCACGTACAGGTATGTTTAACAAAAGGTTACCGTTTTTACTCACTATGTCAACCAAAGTTTGAATAACCGTTTTTGCGCTTTTGTAACTGCCGTTTTCATAAATACGACGGTCGTAATGCCAACCCCCAATACAGGTGTCTGTCTGCCAAGGGAATGATTCAATCTGGTTGCTTTGACCGCGTTCAATATCCCAAACCATGCATTTTCGCTGCTGCTCGTTTAATATCTTACCAAAGATAACCGCATTTAACTTGCCATGCTTTTTAATACTGGTATTGTAAAGATGGGCCGCTATACGCAATCCCGCATCACTTACCGGCCACAAGGGTAGGGCTGTATCATCAAAATACAATATTTCTACACCGTATTTATCTATCAGCTCTATGGTTCGTTTATAAAACTTCTCGCAGTATTCAGTCGATGGCGGTGTTACACCGTTACCCCAGTTCCATTGGCTGTGAATGGTGCCGTCATTCAGGCTATTCATACTCAACGGATGGTTTTGTGCGTAAAGTTCTTGCGGATCTTCGCCTTGCCACCATTTGCCATTCCCGTCGGCCTTAGTCAGCTTGCCATCATACGGTACGCCGGCAAGCGGTCCGTTTTTGTCAGCTCTTTGCGATGGTTCAAGCCAGCTCCAGGCATGAGCGGCATGAATGCTCACACCAAATGGTATATCATATTTTTTAGCTGCGTTTGCCCAGCCGCGAATTAAATCTTTTTTTGGCCCTATACGGGTTGAGTTCCACGGCTGATGGGTGCTGTTATACAAATCAAAATTATCATGGTGGTTAGCCAGTGCCATGAAATATTTAGCCCCCGCTTTTTTATAAAGGCCAACCAGTTCATCAGGGTTCCAGTTTTCAGCCTTCCAATCGTTAATAACGTCTTTAAATCCAAATTTTGACGGATGACCGTATTTTTCGCAGTGATATTTATATTGATCGCTGCCTTCCTGGTACATTCCGCGGGCATACCAATCGCCCCGCTCTGGTTGGCATTGCGGCCCCCAATGCGCCCACATACCAAACTTAGCGTCGCGAAACCAATCTGGCACCTGATATTGCGTCAATGAATCCCAGGTAGGTTTAAAAGCAGGTGCGGCGTAAGGCGCTTTTAATAACCTGCCGGCGTAGCTTTTTGATAAATACAACGACGAGACACCAGCTGCAATCCCTTTAAGTAACGTTCTTCTTTCCACGACCTTAATCAATTAATGTAAAATTAGGCAGGTTTATTTTTTTACCGCCATTCATTGCCGACTCATGTGCTAAAATGCCCACACAAGTAATATTTGCAGACTGGCGGGCATTAGGGAAAGGCTGTCGATGGTTTACCAGGGCAGAAACAAACTCATTAACCAGGTGCGGATGCGAGCCACCATGCCCGGATCCTTGTATAAACGATAAGTGCTGGTTGCTGTTGGCGTCATAAACACCGCCCGTGGTAAATGCCTGGATTTCCTGAGGTAGTAAATGCGCATAGTCAGGTATCGTCACTTTTTCTGGGTTTTCACCGGTGTGGATCACCGATGGCTCGTGTTCAATAAGCGTCCATTCAAATGTTTTTTTAGAGCCGTATACATCAAAGCTTTCGCGATATTGTCTTGCGGTGTTAAACAGCGAACGTGTTACCTCGGCCGCCAGATCAGAATCTTTAAATTTGATATGACAACTTTCGACCGCAAAAGGCGACCCATATTTGCTGATCAGATTTTCATCGATACGGCCAGAGCCAAAGCATGATACATATTCAGCATCTGCTTTCGCCAGCGCTAAAACAGGGCCTACACAATGCGTGGCGTAATGCATAGGAGGGAGGCCTTCCCAATACCCCGGCCAGCCTGCCATTTCCTGTTGGTGCGAAGCGCGTAAAAATTGCAGGCGGCCTAATTCGCCGTTTTCATATAATTCTTTAACAAATAAAAACTCGCGGCTATAAATTACCGTTTCCATCATCATGTAGGTCAAACCGGTTTCTTTAACTGCTTCCACTATTTGCCGGCATTCTTCAACCGTTGTTGCCATTGGTACTGTACAGGCCACATGCTTACCAGCTCGCAGCGCTTTTAAAGACTGCTCGGCGTGGTTTTGGATAGGCGTGTTAATATGTACCGCGTCGACTTCGGGATCGCGTAATAATTCGTCATAATCTGTATAACGCTTTTCAACGCCAAAAGCGTCGCCCACTTCATGCAACTTTTTGTGATCACGTTGACAAATAGCATACATTTTAGCATTTGGATGGTGCTGGTAAATAGGAATAAACTCAGCCCCAAAGCCTAAACCAATAATTGCTACGTTAATTTTTTTATTTTCCATGTTTTATAAAGTTTGATATTATTGAGCCCATTGTTTTAAAAATGCCAGGCCTTCAATAGCAAATTTTTCCTGACTCAGGGCCAGCGGATGCCAAATACAAACCGCCTGCGCCAATTCCTGATTATTGGGCGTAAAGCTTTCAATAGAAATGGTGCCTTTGTAATTAATGGCTTCTAAACCCCGCCGGTAAGCGTCCCAATTTGTTTGGCCGGTACCAGGAGTGCCGCGATAGTTTTCGGCCACCTGCAAATGAATTAGTTTATCGCCCACCAACTTGATAGCCTCTTCAACATTGCGTTCTTCAATGCTCATGTGAAAACCATCGAGAATAACTTTAGCCGCGGGATGGTCGATATCATCTACTAATCTCAAAACATCCCAGGCGGTGTTCACTAAATCTGATTCAAAACGATTAAGCGGTTCTAAAGCTATTTCTAAACCGCGTTGTTGAGCCATATCGCAAACCTTGCGCAAATTGGTTACTGCGAGGTCCCACTCAGCCCTGCGTTGTGCAGGCGGTAGCATACGCGCTTTACCCACTGCCGAATACATAGGCCCGGCAAAGAAATCAGTGCCCCACAAAACGCATAGATCCAGACAATCTTCAATGTATTTAAAACAGATTTCATGAATAGCCGGGTCCTGGTTTGTTAAATCGCGGGTGGGGCCAAAGGCGCCACAAACCACAGCATTCAGTTTATATTTTTGTAGTGCGGCCTTAACCGCATTGCCATCTATTATGGAGGGATCTTCAACCGCAATCTCAACGGTATCAAATCCCATTTGGGCAATTTTTGGAAATAGTTCTTCTATGGACGATGTTTGAAATGGCGAGGTAAATAGCCAGGTGCTGACACCGAATTTTACTGGTAATGGCATATGGTTTCGTTAATAAGGTGTAGCTTCCGGTTCTTCGGTTTGATTCAGCGTGACGGCCTTATATCCGCCTTTAGATTTGAAATACAGGATAAGTAGAAGGAAACTTACCAACATAATTAATGGAAAAATAACGATGTAGCGTAATGCCTCCTTTTTTGCAGCGTCGCTTATAGTGGTTACCGTGTGTTGCTCATCTGCTTTAGCTGTAGCTAATTTAGCCTGATCAAGCGCTTTGTAATCGCCAAAAAAACTTGTCTTTTGCTCAGTTACATAGGTGCTGTGAATGGTTGTGTGGTTGGCTACGTCGTAGGCTGTTATTTTATTATCAACTGATTTATCCTGGATGAACCCCAGGATGCCTGCACCGATAACGCCGGCAGCAATCATTCCTAAACCACCGGTAATATTTAAAGTTAACGCACCGCCTTTTGGAAACCGCTCTGACACCATGCCTAACATAGTAGGCCAGAAAAATGATTTACCCAAACCATAAATGGTTGCCGCAACTAAAATAAGGCTGCCGACGGAAAAAGACATGATATAAAGCCCGATACCCGCTATAGCAGAACATATAGCTAACAAGCCCGGAGACGAAAAGCGATGTGATATTGGCCCTGCAAAAAAACGCAAGGCAAACATAATTGCCGACGTATAAACCAATACCCAACCGGCCTGAAAACCTATCTTATTCATCTCAGGCGTCATGAGGTCGGTTATCCAGCTATCAGTTCCAAGCTCGGTGGTAGCTAATGGAATCATTATCAATAACAAAACAATAAACAGGGGCTTACCCAAACTGCGTGTGTAATAGCCAAAACCAGCGGTTATCAATAAGGTGATGATGACGCTTGCCAGAGTTGTCCACCCGAATACGGCGCCGAGTTGAAAAATGATTAGGGCCACGATAATAAGCGCGCCACCCGCACCAACTTCCTGTAACATTTCTTTATAAGACACTCCAGCCTGAACACGCTCGTTAAGCGGGAACTTCCTGGAGATGATCATAATGGCATATATAAGTGTAGGGATGAGTATTAAGGCTATTTTATACTCCCAGCGGGTATTGACGCCAAGAAATAAAGCCATTATACCACCCAAAACTAAACCGCCGGCCCAACCTGCGTGAAGCCTGCTTAACCATTTAATTTTTTCTTTCGGAAACATGGTGGCCACCACCGGGTTGGCTACCGCTTCGACAGTGCCATTGCCAATAGCGCAAATGAACGATCCGATGTAAAGCATCCAATAGCCCGTAGCAAAAATGGTTAAAATAGCAGATGCGATATGACAGAATACGGCAAAAAACATTGCTGTTTTATAGCCGATCCTGTCTATCACCAAACTAAACAATACAATACTTATAGCGAAGGGCCAAAGACCTACGCCGGCAATTTCTCCTAACTGCGTTTGGGTAAGTTTAAAGTCAACACCCCATTGCGGCAATACAATCGCCCGCAGGATAAAGCCAAAGGCTGTTGTTACCAATGAGATGAAGCAGGCATAAAAAAGCTTCATATCGGGTGCAGTACTTGCTGTGCGCTTACTTAAAGTTGGATTGACCATGATTTTAGCTTTTTATTTTACGACATGCATCAGGCCATTCATGATGCGCCAGTGACCTGGGAACGAGCATATAAACGGATAGTCGCCCGCGTCTGCCGGTACACGGAATTTCAATATGGTTTTCCCCTGCGGATCAATCAATTTAGTCGACCACAATACTTCCGGCATTTTAGGGATATAGCTTTGTTCTAAACCTTTCGGGTCTTGTGCCAGCTTATCGGCCGCGGAGCCTACCTTCTCTAAACTTCCTTTTTGCAGTATCAGGAAATTGTGCTGCATAAAGTCGGGATTTGCAAAGTCAATTTCAACCAAACTACCGGCTTTAACCGTAAAGGCCTTAGTATCAAATTTCATAGCGTTTTGAACCACGTTTATTTTGACTATTTGATCGGGCTTAGCATTTGACACCCGGGGCCGGCCATTTGCGGCCATATTGGCATCCTTGATTTCTTCTGCCGCACCTTTAACGTGTGTGGCTATCGCTGCCTGCAATGCTTTACTGATCCAGTAATCGTTCATATTTTGCGGTACCTTTTGCATAGCTTGCAAGGTTGTACCCATAGCGTCCGACTGCGGCATATCGGCAATGGTCAGGATAGCAGCCAGTCTGGTATTCAGATTAACATCATTCAATAAGCCGGCATTTTGTATAGCCACCATTGACTGGTTGGTTAACGGCAACACCTGCGCGGCGGCCTTTCTAACCCCGGCCGAAGGATGTCTTAAAGCACCTTCGGCAACGCCGATAGCTTGCTGATCAGATCCGCCTAGCAGGCCTAAACCTTTAAGCGTCCATAAGGCATGTATAGCCGGCGCGTTAATACCTATAGCATCAATGTCTCTATTTTGTATCAGTGTGTAAAGCTTGGGTACCAATTGTTTATAACCACCTTCGACAATTAAACGCTGAGCAGTCATGCGCCAAAACATATTGTCGCTTTGAAGCGCCGCCACCAGTTGATCGGGATTGTTTTTATCCAGCGCCTTTATTGCTGAAGGTTTTGCATTGTCGTAAATAATGCGGTATATACGCCCATGGGTACGGTCACGTAACGGATTAATGTAGGCGTTACCCTTGCCGTTTTCAAATCCTCTGGGAGTAGGATTATGCTGAATGATGAAGTTATACCAGTCGGCCACCCACAAAGCACCATCGGGGCCAACTTCAGACTGTACAGGAGCCAACCATTCATCGGCACTGGCCAGGAAATTCCATCCATCCTTTTCTTTAAAGCCTGAGCCATCTGGTTCTAAAATTGCCCGGTGGACAACACGCCCAGTAGGTTCATTTACAAATGCTATGCGGTTCCAATACTCCTGCGGAAAGTTACGCGCGGTATAAAGATTATGCCCGGCCGCAGCGGTAAAGCCATCGTGAACATCCACCTGTCTTAAGTTTTTTGTAACCACGTGCATATTGTAATGGCCGTCAATTTTTAATACAGAGGTCATTGGCGGCAAACCAATCTTATTGATGTATGACAACGGCATGCCTAAATAATCGCTGTGCGAATTATTGGCTGTTGAAATAAATACATCGTTATTTTCTGAAAATCCTAAACCCCAGGTATTGTTACTGGTGGCACCCATGTGCTCTAGGTGTTTGCCGTCCGGTGTAAACCGATAGGCAGCTTGCGAAAAATCAAAATGTTCACCACCTACGTCGCCCTTAAAGCCTGAATAACCAACAGTTCCCCAAATTTTATTATCGAAACCGTAATGCAGATTTGACGGACCGGCGTGGGTATCAAACTTACCCCAACCTGATATCAGTTTTACCCGTACATCGGCCTTATCGTCTCCGTTGGTGTCTTTGAGAAAAATGAAGTCGGGCGCCTGCGCAACAATTACGCCACCATTAGCAAATACAATGCTGGTAGGTATGTTAAGTTTATCTGCAAAGATGGTGAACTTATCAGCCTTACCATCACCATTGGTATCTTCACAAATTTTTATGCGGTCATGGCCTTCTTCAGGATTATCAATCACCGTATTCGGATAATCAATTGTCTCTAATATCCAAAGCCGGCCGCGCTCGTCCCATGCCATTGCAATAGGTTTTTCAATATCGGGTTCAGCGGCAAACAGCTCCATTTTAAAACCGACAGGAACTTGAGTTAAAAGCTGCGACTGTGCAGGTGAAAGCGGTTCCTGCAGCTTTGGTGCCGGATTTCTGTTTTCATAATTTGGTATATCAGCTGCCGTATAATCCGGAGCAGGTTTTGAAAGCTTATCGAGGTCTTTTTCCGCCTTTTTCCCCACAGCCCAAATTGTTCCGTTTTCCAGAAGTTTTAAAAACATCGGATTTTTCCAGGTATGCTCATCGTGACCATAGGCAGTATAAAATATGCGCCCTTTACCATAATTATTTGTCCAGGTATAAGGTTCATGATGATCACCTTCTACGCGCTCAGTCAGCACATGAATAGCTTTATTGATTTTGGTATGTACATAGGTCTCGTCCCAGGTATTAAAAGGGGAGATACCTTTCATGATGGGGTGCTTTTTGTCGACAATGACCGTAGTAAATGTATCGGTTTTATGTGTGCTGAACTGACCGCCAACCATTTTGACATACTCGTCAGAGTTACGGAAACAGAATGATGCGCAATGGATAGGAATGAAGCCTTTACCGTTTTTTACAAAACTTAATAAAGCTTTTTCCTGCGAAGCAGAAATCGTATCGTAATTGGCATAAAGCATCAACCCATCATATTTTGAAAGATTAGCCTCGTTCAAATCATCGGGGTTGTTCGTGTAGGTAATATTGATCCCATCTTTAAAAAAAGATTGCTGGACAACTTCAGCCAGTTTCTCTGACAGGTGATGGTTAGCGGTATGCCCCAAAAACAAAATCTCCAGGCGGCGTGGCGGATTGGTTTTGATTAATGTGCCTTTAAAACTGATAACAGCCGCCAAACAAACCGCGGCCAGGATCAAATACTTTTTCATGAAATGAGCTAAATAGGTTTACTAATTGATGAATTAGATATAAGCAAATATGAGAATCAAACCTTTTTCTTTTTTATCCAATTTTGACTGTTTTTTATCATTAATTATTTAATTTTATGTTATTTTGGGCTAATAATAACTTATGAAGCCAGCTATCCACAAGTCTCCTATACCTGATTCTCAAGTATTTATTGTTAAATATCTGCACGATCAATATTTTGATCCTGTTTGGCATTCACATTCTGAGTACCAGTTATTTGTTCCGCTGGAGGGGAGTGGAACCCGATTTATAGGCGACAGCATCAAATCATTCGGGCCAAATGAATTGATATTGACAGGTTCAAATTTACCCCACCTTTGGCGAAGCGATGAAGCGTACTTTGAAAAAAACACCTCATTAAAGATAAGCGGCATAGTTATTTATTTACAGGAAAGTTTGCTTGGCGACCATTTAATGAAAAAGGAAGAGATGCTGCAGTTAAATAAGTTTTTTAAACGGTCATCGCGCGGGCTGGAGTTTTATGGCCAGGTCAGGCAGCAGGTAATTGCAATGATGAAAGAACTGCTGCAATTAAAAGGACTTGATGCATTTATTCATCTGCTTAAGATTTTAAACCTCTTATCGGGTACTAAAGAATATCATTACATATCGCATACAGAATATATTGATCCATTCAAAGAAAATGAAACCGACAGAATGAGCAGGGTTTACGAGTATATCCTGAAAAACTATCGCAAAAAAATAAATCAAAATGAGTTGGCAGATTTACTCTGTATGACGCCCACATCGTTTAGCCGCTATTTTACGACGGTTAATAATAAAAACTTTGCCAGATTTATAAGCGAACTTAGAATTAAGCACGCCTGTAAATTACTAACGGAAACTGATATGAGTATTGCAACGGTGGCTGAGAAGTCGGGGTTTAAAACATTATCCAACTTTAATAAACAATTTAAAGAAGAAATGAAGGCAAAACCGTCAGATTACCGGCACCAGTTTTTAAATATTTAACAGAAATGATATTATCGCCGCTAATATTATCTGCCTATAAACAAATATTTCTGGCGTGTAAACCGGTATGTTAAGTAAAAACCATGTATGCATTATCTTTTTTTGTCGGAATATTTATGAAATTTTATTGTAATTTTTCTTTGAGAAAGCTATTTAACGTATTGATTGCAAACTTATAAGTCATATTTTATCATAGTTTTATGATTTTATGTTTGCAAATAATTCATTTTTGCCATTTTATTTTTTTAGTTTTTTATTTTAATTAAAAATAGACCATAGCTTAATTGAATATTTGATAAAAAAATCTCCAATTATCAAAATAAATGTAAATTAATTTTGCATTTCACTAAATTTATAACGTTGATAGTAACTAATCAACGATATTGATTAACTGATTTTTAGTTTATTGGAGTTATTGCGGATGGATTTATTCAAAAAGCTTTCTGACGAAGAATTAGTCGCCTTAATTACTGAAAATAATTCAAAGGCTTTCAGAACACTTTATGATCGGTATTGGGACCGTATGCTTGTCAAAGCCCTGTCGACGCTGCAATCGCACGAGTTGGCCGAAGAAGTAGTTCAGGATGCCTTTATTAATTTCTGGCGCCGCCGGCAAACCATCCAGCTTAAATATAGCTTTCATACTTATATAGCCTCTGTAGTTAAATATGAAGTAATGACTAAGCTGGCTAACCGCAATAAACAACCTCTATTTATTGAAGACATTGCCTTCACCAATCCGGCCGACCACTCAACCCAACAATGGCTGGATTTTGATGAACTAAAAGATCAAATTCAAAATACCATACTAACCCTTCCGGACAAATGTCAACTGGTGTTCAGATTAAGTCGTGAAGAAGGCCTTACCGCCAATCAGATATCGAATACACTGAATATCTCCCGTAAAACTGTCGAAGCCCATATTTCCAAAGCAATTAAGACCTTGCGTATAAGTTTGGGAAGTTTCTTCATGTAATCAGGCCCGATTATATTATTTACATCATTAAACTGTTTGGATTAGTCAAATTTCAACATAACAGGCATTTTGTTGCTTTATTTTTTACCTGAAAATATATTTATTAAAAATATTTCAAAACCAACTAAGGGTATTGGTATGCTTTGATACGCTATAGTGTAAATGCCACAAACCAATGCAAAACCTATCTACTGAGAAATTAAAAGAATTATCGGACAAATGGTTGAGAGGAGCCATAACGCCCGAAGAGCTTGAGCAACTGGAGGGTTGGTATAACCAACACCCCCAGGGCGACTTAAGATGGCAGGCGGGAGACGCCGATGAAGAGCAACTGCGAGAGAGGCTTTTATATAACATTACCGAAATGCAGAAAGCTGAGGCGCAGGTATTGCGCCCGCTTTACAAAAAGCCGTTAGTGTATCAGATGGCGGCAGCACTGATTTTGGCATTCGGCGTGGTTTTTTATTATTTACCAGCTACGCGTAATAAGCAAATTGTTAATGAAGAATTTCAAACAAAAGTAAATGCGCCAGTCTCAAATCCAAATCAGGCGATCTTGACGCTGGCTAATGGAAAAAAGCTGATACTAAATAAATCAGGCAACGGTTTGATAGCGAAACAAGGTCATACCGAAATAAAAAAAACGCAGGATGGTAAACTGTTATACGCAAATACTGACGCGGCAGCAGATGCTAAGCCCGAAATAAACATGATAAGTACGCCTGCTGGTGGTAGTTATCAAATAACATTACCCGACGGCAGTAAAGTTTGGATAAATGCGTTGACGGAATTAAAATTTCCGACAGCTTTCAGCGGAAAGGAACGCGTGGTTGAATTAAATGGCGAGGCCTATTTTGAGGTCGCGAAAAATAAGGCGATGCCTTTTAAAGTAAAAATGACCAACAATACATCTGTACAAGTATTAGGCACCCATTTTAACATAATGGCTTACGATAATGAGCGTAGTATCAACGCTACTTTATTAGAAGGCTCGATAAACATCCGGAAAGGAAACCAAAGCAAATTGATGGTGCCGGGCCAGCAGGCAACTGTTACTGATGAGATTAATCTGAAAGAAGTAAATGCAGATGAGTCGATAGCTTGGATAAACGGTCTGTTCAGCTTTGATAAAACGGATATACATACCGTGTTGAGGCAAATAGAAAGATGGTATAGTGTTACAATTGAATATGAGGCAAAGGTACCTGACCATCAGATAACCGGATACATATCGCGCAGTTCAAATTTACCTGAGGTGGTAAAAATGCTTGAACTAAGTGGTGTTAAGCTAAAGATTGAAGGAAAGAAAATTAAAATATTTAACAATTAAAAGATATGGGACCATGAACTGAAAATAAAGCTCATGAAAAAACCGGAAATGTACCACCACTCCCGGTTAAATGATTGAGGGTAAACAAAGAAAACGTTCGAAGCAATCTAATATTTAACCCTAAAGCGATACAAAACTATGCAATTAAATGCTACTTGCACAACTGACCATGTAAAATTTTACAAAGGGCCAGGGCCGGCGGCGTTATTAAAAGCGCCAATTGCAAGCCTATTAAATCCAAACGCGGCGCCCGCCCGGCAAACAACCACAGCTTTTAAATATAAAAGCGCCCTCAAATACATAATAAAAACTATAGCAGCTTTTGCTATTGATAATAAGTTACTGTTACAGATGAAGATAATTATTGCGCTGCTATTTATTGGATTTATGCAGGTGCACGCAAGTACGTCGGCACAAAACGTTACTATTAATCAGCGTAACACCTCTATTGAAAAAATACTTACTGAGATAAAGCTCCAAACAGGCTACCTTTTTGTGTACAATCCTGAGTGGATGAAGCTTTCAAAAAAAATAGACATTAATGTAAAAAATACCCCTTTAAAAGACGCGCTGGATATTTCATTTGCTAACCAGCCGCTTACCTATAGCATTATAGACAAAACAATTATTGTACAGCTAAAAAAGCCATCACCGGCAAATTACGTGGCGCCTGTAAACGTCGATATATCGGGCCAGGTAAAGGACGAAAAAGGTGAAGCGCTGCCGGGTGTCAGCGTAATGGTTAAGGGCACACAAATTGGCACACAGACGGATGTAAATGGTAAGTTTTCATTACGTGTACCTGAAAGAAGTGTGCTGGTTTTTAGTATGGTGAGCTTCAAAAGCGTGGAAATTGGTATTGATGGCAAACGCGTGTTTAATATTACGCTTGAAGAAACAAAAAGCCAGTTAAGCGAAGTTGTAGTATCCGGCTATACAGTACAAAACAGATCAGAATTTACAGGATCATCGGCTCACATCAGCGGTAGTCAAATAGCCGAGCGCCCGGTTACCAGTTTTGATCAGGCGCTTTCCGGACAGGCGCCCGGTATTAAACTTACATCATCAAGCGGTTCGTTAAACTCGCCACCGGTTTTCAGGGTCAGGGGTACAAACTCTATCACCTCAAGTGCTTACCCGCTTATTATTATTGATGGGGTACAGGCTTTTACAGGTAACGTAGGCAACTCAGCCGAAAACAACCCCTTGTCAACCATTAACCCTGATGACATTGAATCCATTGAAGTGCTTAAAGACGCGTCAGCAACAGCCATATATGGTTCAAGAGGTACAGATGGGGTAGTAGTTATTACCACCAAGCGTGGCAAAGCTGGTAAAATGAAGATAAATTATGATACCTACTTCGGCATGCAGAAAAAACCTAAACTACCTGAATTACTTAACTCGGTTGATTACGTTACTATAAAAAATGAGTCGTTAGCCAATAATGGTACCGCGCCGGGTTTTTTCCTGCAAAAAAATCCTGATGGCAGCAATGTAGAAACAAACTGGTATGACTACGTATATCAAACCGGTCATTCGCAAAACCACAACCTAAGCCTTTCAGGCGGCACCGGTGATACACACTATTTCTTCTCGGCCTCGTATACCGACCAAACCGGTTTCCTGGTAAAAAACACGTTTGAACGTGGCGGCACCCGCTTTAACTTCGATACCAAATTGACAAAAAACATCGTCGTTGGCTCTAATATTTCTTATACAGACGCACTAAATAACAACTTAACCAGCGGTTTTAACAATGCCTTTGGTTTAAATAATCTGGTACGCGAATCGATGGTGTTGCCGCCTAACATCTCGGCATTTAACGGCGATGGTTCATACAACCTAAGTGGCAGCGGTATAGGCGCAGGCGCAAACACCATATTAACGGGTTATTATAACCCGCTTCCGCAGTTGCAGCATGATAAATTTACGTCAGAAAGTAAATCGCTGTTAGGTAATATCTTTCTGGAATGGGAGTTTGTAAAAAACTTAAAAGCCAAAGTTAACTATAGCCTTAATGATTTAAACACCGTAAACATGGGCTTTAGTAACCCTTACCAGGCGGGCGGTTATGCAACCAATGGTTCGGCTACCAACACCAGTGCGCTAAACCGTCGCACTGATTTCTTAGGTCAGTTAACTTACAGCGGCACCATTGCCGAGAAAAACCACATCAGCGCATTAGCGGCTTATGAAGATATCTATTCGCTCGCCTCATCATGGGGTGTAACCAAAACTAATCTTACAGACCGCTATTATGAAACCTTTTTCGGCGCATATTCAACCGTAAGTGGTTCAACGGCGTCATACGGCGAAAATGGCTTACGCTCAATTTTTGGTAGCGTAAATTACGATTACGATAAAAAATACCTGTTAAGCGCAAGTTTCCGTCGCGATGGTTACTCTGCACTTGCCAATAAATGGGGTAACTTCCCCGGTGTATCCGTAGGCTGGAATTTATCTGAGGAAGGTTTCTTTTTAAACTCATCTATTGCTAAAACTGTATCCATGGTGAAATTGAGAGCCAGTTACGGTATAACGGGTAACATTAGCGGTGTTAGCAATTATGCATCATCGTCGTTGTATGCTTCCGGGGTTTATGGTGGCATAGCAACGTTATCCGCTTCGCAAATTGGTAATGCCGATCTGAAATGGGAGACCAGTAAAAAAACTGATATCGGTATAAATATCGGCTTATGGAATAACCGCATCATTTTAGATGCTGATTACTTTAACAATGCCGACGATGGTTTGATATTGAATGTACCACAAGCGGCTTCAAAAGGTATTCCAAATAACACACTAACTGAGAATATTGGCACCATGTACAATCGCGGCTTCGAGTTTAATATCGATGCCCATATCATAGACCATGCAAAATTCAGGTGGAAGGCTAACTTTAACATCAGTACTTTAAAAAACAAAGTAACCTCATTAGCTCCGGGTGTTAATGATATCTGGACGAGCAGTTTAGAAACCTCAAATATTACCAGGGTTGGCTCACCAGTAGGCGCCATATACGTGGTTAAAACTACGGGCGTTAATCCGGCAAATGGTTTGCGTACTTATTTAAACAAGGCTGGCGAAACAGTACAATACAGCCCGGTGAGCGGCAAATGGACGCACCTTGATGGTACAGCGGCCTCGGCACTTGATGCTTATGCCGACGGCGTAGTAATGGGTACCACCTTACCAACTTATTATGGCGGCTTAAATAATACTTTCACATATGGCAACGTAGATCTGGCTATTAATCTTAGTTACTCTGGCGGTAACCAAATCTACAACGGTACCAAAGCTACGCTGTTAGATAATCGTTTCTTTAATAATGAAACGCTGATATTACAACGATGGACACACCCCGGACAAGTAACTGATATACCTGCGCTGCATTACAATGATCAACAGGCCAGCGGCTCGGTACTGCCAAACTCTTTTAACGTTGAAGATGACAGCTACCTCAAATTGAGCTACGTTTCATTAGGATATAGATTTCCTGCAAGGTATTTTACTAAACTGCATATAAGCTCGCTTAGACTGTACGCTGCAGCCAGCAACTTTATCCTGTATACCAAATACACCGGTTCAGATCCTGAAATATCTGCCAATGCCGACTCAAATACGGCGGCAGGCCACGATAAAAACTCCGTTCCGGCGGGCAAGACATTCGTGTTGGGATTAAATGTTGGATTTTAACGATTAAGGCAATGAAAAAGATAAAAACATATAACCAAATTATACTAAAGGGTTCTTTGTGCTTTGTAATGATGTTTAGTGCATTGTCATGCAAAAAGAATTTACTTGACCCAACTATCATAACAAGTATTGCAGACAAATCAGCATTTGATACCCCTGACCGAATACTGGCACAGGTAAACGGCTTATATGCTAGCTTGAAAAGCGGTCAGTTTTATGGGGGCAGGCTTATCATATACAATGAGTTGCGTGGCGATGAGTTTATTATGAACAAACCCAATATTGTAACCGGCCAGCAAACCTGGAGCCAGTCGGTAAACTCCGGCACCAGCGAGGTTAACGGCTTGTGGAGTGCAGGCTATGCCACTATAAATTCTGTTAACACATTTTTGGCCGGCCTTGAGCTTAATAAAAGCAAAGTAAGCGCGACCTTATACAGCAACTACAGCAGCGAAGCTAAATTTTTGAGAGCGCTATGTTACTTTGCGCTGGTACAAACCTATTGTCAACCCTATGCCAAAGATCAGGGGGCCAGCCTGGGCTTACCCTTACGTTTGCAGCCCGAAATTTCATCGGCAGATAATCTGCTGGCCCGGAGCACCGTGGCTCAGATATACACCCAGATCATCAGCGACCTCAATGCTGCCGAGGCCGGTTTACCCGCAAGCTATGCCTCAGCTTCCTTAAATACTACACGTGCAAGTGTAAATACAGCTATAGCTTTAAAAACCAGGGTATACCTGGTAATGAATAAATACGCCGATGTAATAACAGAGGCCGGCAAAATAGTTTCGGCCGCGGCTCCTTACACGGCGCCCACCGGTGTTGCCAACAAAATGGAGGCTAACGTGGCCACTGTTTTTGGAGGCAGCTATGTAGGGCCCGAAGCTTTACTTTCAATGCCTTTTACGCCGACCGAAACCCCGGGAACTCAAAATCAGTTGGCCTATTACTTCAATATTTCACCGGGCAACGGCGAGTTTTATCTTAACGCAGGCGGTATCATTTCAGACCCGGTTTATTCGTCTGCGTCAACCGACGCGCGGAAAGGTTTTGTATTTACCAATACCGGTCAAAAATGGCTATCCAAGTACAAAGTAGCCTCAACCTATTCAGATTACGTACCGGTAATCCGTTATCCGGAAGTTTTACTCAACTATGCAGAAGCGCTGGCTCAGGCAGGCGATCCGGCCAGCATAACTAAAGCAATCTCCTTACTGTCGGCGGTTAGAACACGTTCAAACGCCGGGTATGTTTTCCCTCCGGCCAGCATAGCTACACAAGGCGCTTTAATAACTACCATTCAAACTGAAAGAAGAATAGAGTTTTTAGGGGAAGGCTTCCGTGTGCCTGATCTGCAGCGTTTGCAGCAAACATTGCCGTCAAAAACAGCAGCATCGGGCACAGCGCCTGCCGTAGCGCCTACAGAAAATAAATACATCTGGCCTATCCCGGCTAATGAAACATCAATCAATACTTTGTGTGTACCAAACCCTTCATAAATCAATTAAAAATATTCTTATCATGAAATTACAACTATTACTATTTACCGGGATGGTTGGCTTGTGCCTGAATTCGTCTGCACAGGATGCGCCACCCGCCGGCCGCAGTACCCGGGGGCTTACCGGTGGTGGCGCACGCGCCGGTGCTGAGGCCGGGCCTGCAACAAGTATCGCTGCCGTAACGCAGAATATGAAAAAATTTGATGGCTACTTTCCGTTTTATTATGACGAAAAAACGGGCCGCGTTTTACTTGAGATTGATGCTGAAAAATGGGATGCCGAGTTTCTTTACTTCAAATCGCTTACAGATGGTGCCGGCCGTAGTGCCGAAAGAGGCCAGGCCAGCGATGCGGTTGCCAAGTTTGTTAAAGTTGGCCCTAAAGTAATGCTTGTTGAACCAAACTATGCTTATCGGGCTATTACTACCAATGTTGACCAAATAAAAGCGGTAGAAAATGCTTATCCCAAATCTGTTATCTGGGGGTTTGCACCAGTAGCTGTTGAAGGAGATAAGGCACTGATTGACCTGACCCCATTTTTAATTCGCGATAGCCAAAACATTGGCAGCCGTTTAGGCAGCCCGGGCTTTGGCGAACCGGGAGGTGGCGGCGGTCGCGGTGCTGGCCGTGGTGCCCGCGCGGGTATAGGCGCAGCGGGTGCTGGGGGCGGTTATCGCATTGACGAAAGTCGCTCGGCCGTTTACCTGCCTAATACTAAAAACTTCCCAAAAAACTCTGAGTTTGAGGCGCTGATTACATTGGTAGGCGGATCTGGCGGCGGTGGTGGTTTTGGTGGCGAACGTGGGGCAGGTATTGCTCCTGATCCATCAGCAGTTACTGTAAAAATGCACCAGGCGTTTGTTGAATTACCTGACGATAAATACAAGCCAAGAAAATTCGATTCAAGATCATCATTCAATGTTTTTAGCTATATAGATTTTTCAGCCTCGCTTGATCAGCCGGTTGAGAAAAAGTTTACGCGCAGGCATCGTCTGTTTAAAAAAGACCCTAACGCTGCTGTAAGCGAGCCGGTTGAACCGATTGTTTATTATGTCGACCGCGGCGCACCTGAAATGGTAAAGAAAGCCTTGATTGAGGGCGGCTCGTGGTGGAACCAGGCTTTTGAAGCAGCAGGTTATAAAAATGCCTTCATTGTTAAAGAGCTTCCTGAAGGCGCTGACCCTATGGATATCCGTTACAACGTAGTAAACTGGATCAATCGTGCTAATCCCACACGTGCTTTCTCTTCAGGAGCTTCTTACATTGACCCACGTACCGGCGAGATCATAAAAGGTGTGGTTACGCTGGGCTCTGACAGGCACAGGCAGGACATGTTGATCATGGAGGGCTTATTGCAGCCCTATGTGGACGGCAAACCAATGGACAAACGCCTGGAGCAAATTGCCTATGCACGCTTAAGGCAACTGTCGGCACACGAAATTGGCCATACATTGGGTTTTACGCACAACTTTGCTGCAAGCGAGAAAGATCGTGCTTCGGTAATGGACTATCCTTTTCCGCGCCTTACCATGAAAGCCGATGGCAGCATCGATGTTTCTGACGCTTATGCAAAAGGGATCGGCTCGTGGGACAAACGTGCCATCATGTGGGGCTACAGCGATTTTCCAAAAGGAACTGATGAGAACGCCGCGCTCGACAAGATCATGAATGAAACCCTGAAACTGGGCTTTAAATATATTCCGGATATCGGGGGTTATACCCACCCTGCATCGCATCAATGGGACGACGGCCCGGACCCGATTGCCGAATTGGATAAGTTGATGAAGATCCGCCGTCATGTATTGGATAATTTCTCTGAAAAAGCCATCAAAAAAGATGCGCCGTTGACAACGCTGAATGAAGTATTGGTTCCTATTTACCTGTTACATCGTTACCAGATTGAGGCTGTAGCTAAATCGGTTGGTGGTTTATATTTTACCCACGCAGTAAAAGGCGACGGCCAGGAGCCTACCAAAATGGTTGACCCGGCTGTACAGTGGAAAGCGTTTGACGCGCTGATGAATACAGTGTCGCCTGATGCATTGGCATTGCCTGATGAATTGATCTCTAAAATACCGCCGCGCCCAACCGGTTATCCGGCAACTGTCGAAATTTTTACCGGTAATACCGGCCCGACTTTCGACCCGATTGCCGCTGCCGAATCTGCCGCGACGGAGACCATTTCATCGCTATTAAACTCAGAACGTGCGGCGCGCCTGTTAGAGTACCACGCTCGCGATGCCAAACAACCGGGTTTTATAGCCATAGCTAACAAGTTGCTTGACGAAACCTGGAAAGCGCCTTTGCAACCTGGATATAAAGGCGAGTTACAGGTAATGGTGAATAACCTGACCCTGAAATATTTATTAGCGCTGGCGGCCGACAGTAAAGCCTCTGAAAACGTAAAGGGCCAGGCATTGCTGGAAATTGAAGAGTTAAAAGATTGGATGACCGGCAAACTGGCATCTGCATCTGCCGAGCAAAAGGCCAATATTCTTTACGGCCTTGATGAAATTGCTGAGTTTAAATCGGCGCCTTCAAAATTTGAGATCGAGCCGGGCCAGGAGATGCCTCCGGGCGCACCGATTGAGCCTGACATGACATTTTTAAATAACGATTTTGATTTTTAAATCTTAAATCGGTTAACGAATGAACAGTAAAAGATCAACAGTAAACAGCAGCCTCGTGCTGCTGTTTACGTTAATGGCATTTAGATTGAGCGCGCAGAGCTTTACTATGGAGCAGGTTACCAACTACCCATTCCCGCGCGAACTGACCAGCTGCGTCAAAGGCTCAAAAATTGCCTTTACTATCGAAGATAAAGGCAAGAGAAATATTTATGTAGCCGGCGGACCGGATTTTACCATCCGTAAACTAACTGGCTACCGTATGGATGACGGGCAGGAAATTACTAGTGTAACCATATCCAACGATGGCAAATGGGTGGTGTACGTACGAGGCGGCGAGCATAGCGGCAACCGAGATCGCAGTGTCATAGTAAACCCCGCAAATTTGCCGCAGGCACCCAAAATACAAGTATGGAGCGTCGCTTTTACAGGTGGCGTGCCTAAGTTACTGGGCGAAGGCGATTACCCGGCGGTTTCACCAAAAAGTGATCGCGTGGCGTTTATTAATGATAACCAGGTTTGGGTTGCATCTATTAACGGGCTGAAAACCGGCAAGCCAATGTTTGATGTTAAAGGCGATTGCAGCGCTCTGCAGTTTTCGCCGGATGGTTCAAAGCTGGCTTTTGTGTGCGACCGTACCGATCATTCATTTATTGGTGTTTATATTAACAATAATACCCCTATTCAATGGATCGAGCCTTCATTTTCGCGCGATGCCTCTCCACGGTGGTCGCCCGACGGAAAGAAGATCGCTTTTATACGTACCCCGGGAATTGATCTGCTGGCCGCTGTTGCAACAATACCCGGTACCCAGGGCCCGGCTACTGCACTGACAGGTAGCGGGCGAAGAAATCTGGCGGCGCAAACAAAAACTGTAGCAGATATGCCGGCCGCAACCCCGGCCGTAGCACCCAGAGAGGGTGGTAGCAGGGGTAGTATGCAGCCCTGGGCCATTTGGACAGCAGACGTAACCACCGGTAAGGGCGCACCGCTTTGGAAGGCGCCGGCAACCGCCAGAGGCTCTTTTCCCGGTATTGATGGCGGTGCCAACTTGCATTGGGCCTTGAACAATAAGTTGGTATTTATGTCCTATACCGACGGATGGCCGCATGCTTATTCCTTAAACACATCGGGTGGGGCACCTGTGTTGCTTACCCTTGGCGATTATGAGGTGGATAACCTTAAGTTAAGCAGCGACGGCCAGTGGATCATCTACGCAGCCAACACCGGGCCCGATAAAAAGGAAGATATTGACCGCCGGCATATCATGCGGGTATCGGTAACCAACCCCGTCCCTGAAATGCTGACTGCCGGTACCGGGCTCGAAACTTACCCTGTACTAACCGGCGACGGCGCTGGTGTGGCCATGTTCAGCTCGAACGGGCAACGACCATTAACAGTTGCCGAAATGCCGCTGGCCACCAAAAAGATCAAGCTGATTGGCGAAAAATTATTGGCTGCCGATTTTCCTTTAAAACAAATGGCCATACCACAGCAGGTTATTTATACATCGCCTGATGGTACTATTGTACATGCCCAGTTGTATAAACCGGTAAGCGGCCCCGCCAAAAAACCGGCTATCTTATATATTCATGGTGGCCCGCAGCGGCAAATGCTTTTGGGCTGGCATCCTATGGATTATTATTCTATCGATTATTCCCTGAATCAATACCTTGTGGGACTAGGTTTTGAGGTGCTTGCTATCAATTATCGTAACGGTATTGGGTATGGTTATGATTTTAACCGCCCGTCGGCGCAAGGTGCCAATTATATTGATTGCAAGGCCGGTGGCGAATGGTTAGCTGCGCAGCCCGATATTGATACCACACGTCTAGGTGTTTACGGTGGATCTGCCGGTGGCGCCTTAACGGCAACGGCGCTGGCGCGCGACTCAAAATTGTTCAAAGCGGGCGTTATTATCCACGGTAATTCACAAGAGTCGCTGGATAACTGGACCTCGCCAACTATGATCATTCATAGCGATGACGACCGTAATGTGGCCTTCAGTTCGGGTGTTTCGTTGATCCGCAGGTTTGAATTGAAAGGAAATCCTTATTTTGAGTACATGGCTATTCCCGGCGACTCGCATCATTGGATGAGTTATGCCGACATTGTCAAAGTAAACAGCGCCGCTGCAGACTTTTTAAAAAGAGAACTGTTAGAGAAAAAATAACCGATTAATAATTTTAAGATCAGGAATACTTGATATGATAAAAAAGCTTTATATAATTTATTGCTTGCCGGTGTTGCTGCTCGCAGGGCAGATTTGCACTGCTCAGCAAGCATCATCCCCCTATAAAAAGGGCATGGTGGTATGCGCTTATCCCGATGCGGCTAAGGTTGGTGTAGATATCATGAAAAAAGGCGGCAATGCCATTGATGCTGCCGTGGCGGTTCAGTTTGCCCTGGCGGTTGTTCATCCCACTGCCGGTAATATTGGCGGCGGCGGCTTTATGGTATATCGCGCAGCCGATGGAAAAATCAATACGCTCGATTACCGCGAAAAAGCCCCATCTGCAGCTAAAGAAAACATGTATCAGGATGCCTGTGGCAACGTGATTAAAGGCATGAGCCTGACCACGCATCTGGCTTCAGGTGTACCGGGCTCAGTTGACGGTATGTTTGAGGCGCATAAAAAATACGGTAAACTAAAATGGGCCGACCTGGTACAACCAGCTGTTGACCTGGCTGCTAAAGGTTTTATAATTACCGAAAGGCTGGCTGCCAGTTTAAACGGTACCCGGGCCGAGTTTATGCGTCTTAATCCCGGCAAACATTATTTCATAAAAGATTCTTTATGGAAGAAGGGGGATATTTTAAAGCAGGAGGACCTGGCTCATACCTTATCATTAATTCGTGATCGTGGCCGTGATGGTTTTTATTCAGGTGACGTTGCAGCTAAACTGGTGGCCGAAATGCAGGCCGGCAAGGGCATTATTACGGCAGAGGATTTGAAAAACTATCATTCGGTTTGGCGCACGCCGGTTATTGGTAAGTATAAGAGTTATAAGATAATTACCATGCCCCCGCCGTCAAGCGGCGGCATTGCGTTGCTTCAGTTACTGCATTCAGTCGAAAAATATCCGCTAAGCCGTTATGGGCACAATCGCGATTCTTCGGTTCAGCTTATGGTTGAGGCCGAGCGGCGGGTTTATGCAGACAGGTCAAAATATCTGGGCGACCCCGATTTTTACAACGTGCCGGTTGATAGCTTACTGAAGCCCGCTTATATAGACACGCGCATGAGCAATTTTACTTTTGCACATGCTACGCCGAGCAGCGAAGTTAGTTCGGGTACTTTTGTGGGTTATGAAAGCGATCAAACAACACACTTCTCCATCGTTGATAAACAAGGGGCGGCGGTATCTATCACAACTACTTTGAATGGCTCGTTCGGGTCAAAAATAGTTGTCGGCGGTGCCGGATTTTTGTTGAATAATGAAATGGACGATTTTAGCTCGAAACCGGGCGTACCTAACATGTACGGACTGATTGGCGGTAAGGCCAACAGTATTCAACCCAACAAAAGAATGCTTTCATCTATGACGCCGACCATAATTGAAAAAGGTGGGAAGTTATTTATGGTAGTCGGTACGCCGGGGGGATCGACCATTATCACATCTGTATTTCAGGTTGTCATGAATGTTTTGGAGTATAAGCAAAATATGCAGGAAGCTGTTGGCTCCAAACGGTTTCATCACCAATGGCTACCCGACGAAGTAGCTGTAGAAAGAGGCGCACTAACCGACGATGTGATTCAGGTATTGGAACAAAAAGGATATAAGCTGGTTACGCGTGGCTCTGTAGGACGGGTTGACGCCATATTGATACACCCGGACGGTTCACTTGAAGGCGGTGCCGACCCCAGGGGAGATGATAGTATATCAGGCTGGTGATAATAACAAAAAGAGCAACCTTTGGTTGCTTTTTTTGTGAAAGGCTTTGTTATTTGTTATAGGTGTGAAAACGCCAGCCGCGTTGGAGGCTCTGCTGTTTTGCCTGGTGTTAGTAGCGCGTTGCCGCTTAACCTCAGTATTGTCAGGCGCCAGCTTATGAAAAACTGGCACCAAAATTTCTGAAAAATTTTCAGTGGCAATTGAAAAGATTTGTCCGAAATAGCATTGTTAAGCTCTGGCACATGCCTTGAAACAAGGTTATTGGTTCAAAAATTTGCAGTTATTATGGAAACGCCGTTTTATTTATTATTTAGCTTAAAAACGCCGGATGGCTATGACACGTTCGGTGAATTTACCGTGGGTACAGACCGGGAGCTGACTTACGCACTTTTTGACAGTTTGAAAGGTGATAAGCAATTACGCGAAGATTATCATTTTCATATTGATTTAATCGAGACCGTTAATGCTCTCCCGGAGAAGATCAGAAGTAAATGCTGTAAGCTGGATCAGTTGGGAGAAAACATGAAGTTAATCGCCCGTGAAGTGTATCGTCAAAAAAATCTGGATGAATGAATTGTTAAAATTTAACAAATTTTAACAATTCAGCCCGCTATTTTAGTTGGCAAAAAAACGTTTGCTGTTTAAGTTTGCCTACCAAAATAATTGCTGATTAATGGAAGATTCAATAAATACAACGTCGCAACCTGCGTCATACTCGACAGACATCAGGGCGATCAACGAGATGATACAGCGTGAAAGCGCATTTGTCGATCTGCTTAAACTGGAGATGGACAAGGTGATAGTAGGGCAAAAGTACATGGTTGACCGCCTGCTTATAGGTTTGTTAGCCGATGGGCACATTCTGCTGGAAGGCGTTCCGGGCTTGGCGAAAACCCTTGCTATAAACACGCTTGCCAAGGCTATTCAGGCCGATTTTAGCCGTATACAATTTACGCCCGACTTGCTTCCTGCCGACGTGATCGGTACGATGATCTACAATCAGAAAAAAGAAGAGTTCATTGTTCGTCAGGGACCGATTTTCTCTAATTTTATTCTGGCCGATGAGATTAACCGTGCCCCGGCAAAAGTACAGAGCGCTTTGTTGGAAGCTATGCAGGAGCGCCAGGTAACCATCGGCGAAAAAACCTTTGCGCTGCCGAATCCTTTCCTGGTGCTGGCTACACAAAACCCGATTGAGCAGGAGGGAACCTACCCGCTGCCCGAAGCGCAGGTTGACCGTTTTATGCTTAAAGTGGTTATAGGCTATCCAACTAAAGAGGATGAGAAACAAATTGTGCGCGCCAACATAGCGCCGCAAGGCATGCTGAAACCAAACCCGATTATAAAGCCTGAAGACATTGTACGTGCACGCAAAGTAGTGCGCGAGGTGTACATGGACGAAAAGATAGAGCAATACATCATTGACATTGTTTTTGCGACGCGTTTCCCTGAGCAATATAAGCTGCCTAACTATAAAAACCTGGTAAGCTATGGAGCGTCGCCGCGTGCGAGTATTAATTTAGCGCTGGCTGCTAAGGCGTACGCATTTATTAAGCGTCGCGGCTATGTTATACCTGAGGATGTTCGCGCGGTTTGTCATGACGTATTAAGACACCGTATAGGTTTAACGTACGAGGCTGAAGCCGAAAACATGACCAGCGAGGACATCATCACCGGAATTTTAAACGCAGTAGAAGTACCGTAGGGAGTTGATAGTCCATAGTCGATAGTCCATAGTCAGTAATTGAATAACTATCGGCCATGGACCGTGAACTATGGACCAAAAATCATGGCTAAAGACACGCAGGAATTATTAAAAAAGGTACGAAAGATAGAGATCAAAACCCGTGGATTAAGTAATCACTTATTCTCGGGCGAGTATCACTCTGCTTTTAAGGGGAGGGGTATGGCCTTTAGCGAGGTGCGCGAGTACCAGGTGGGAGACGAAATCCGCACCATCGACTGGAACGTTACCGCTCGTTTTAATCACCCTTACGTTAAGGTGTTTGACGAAGAACGCGAACTGACGGTAATGATACTGATGGACGTAAGCGCCTCTGAAAACTTCGGCACCCAAAATCAACAAAAGCAGGATCTGGCTACTGAGCTTTGCGCGGTGCTGGCTTTCTCTGCCATACAAAATAACGATAAGGTGGGCGTGATATTTTTCAGTGATAAGATTGAAAAATTTATTCCGCCTAAAAAGGGACGCAGCCATATCCTGATGATCATTCGCGAACTGATTGACTTTAAGCCCGAAAATAAAGGTACCGACGTAGGCGTAGCTTTGAAATATTTTACATCGGTCATTAAAAAGAAATGTACGGCTTTTATTATTTCAGATTTTATCAGTCCGGCGTTTGATAATGAATTGAAGATTGCCAACAAAAAGCATGATATTATTGCCCTGCGCCTGTATGATAAGCATGAAGAAGAATTCCCTGATTTGGGCCTGATTCCAATCCGTGATGAAGAGTCGGGCCAGTTGTTATGGGTCAATACCGGCGATAAGGACGTCCGCGCGGCGTTTAAAACTGAGGCTAATAAGCGTAATGCAATATTGAAAGACACCTTCAGTCGCTCGGGCGTTGATGTGGCCGCTATTGGTACGCATGAAACTTACGTGAAACCTTTAATGAACTTATTTAAAAAACGGGAGAGGAAGAGGTGAGCTATAAAAGACTGTTTTTTAATTACATCCTGCTGCTCCTTATTTTGGTTGGCAGTGGCGCCTCGGCACAAAATATACAGGTTGACGCCCGCCTGCACGATTATACTATTAAACTGGGCGACCAAACCAAACTGTTCCTGGTGGCTACGCAACCGGCAAAAGCCCGTGTTGATTTTCCAAAACTAGGCGACACCATTACCAGCACCGTACAGGTAGTTAGCACCGGTAA
This sequence comes from Mucilaginibacter ximonensis, assembly GCF_042686265.1. Classification (NCBI taxonomy): domain Bacteria; kingdom Pseudomonadati; phylum Bacteroidota; class Sphingobacteriia; order Sphingobacteriales; family Sphingobacteriaceae; genus Mucilaginibacter; species Mucilaginibacter ximonensis. The sequence continues at coordinate 982,910 of NZ_JBHUPD010000001.1, read as the reverse complement.
AGCCGACACCGTTATCGACCAAAAAAACAAAGGTCAGATCACCGTTACACAAAGCTATGTTATTACCAGTTTTGATGCCGGGGTACATACCATGCCGGCTTTTAGCTTTATTGTAAACGGCAGCACGCTTAAAACCGGCGAATTAACCATACAGGTGCAAAATGTAAAAGTTGATACCACAAAATCTATTTATGATATTAAACAGCCTATTGCGGTAAGCTATACCATTTGGGATTGGCTGCACGACCATTGGGTATGGATTGTTATTGGTTTGCTGGTTGTTGGCGCAGTTGTAGGCTTGGGCTATTATCTGGGTAACCGAAAAGCCAAACAACCGGTAGTTGAAGTAAAAAAGCCAACTATACCGGCGCATACCGTAGCTATTGAAAAACTAAAGGCTTTACAAACTAAAAAGCTATGGCAGGCTGGCGAAACCAAACTATACTATAGCGAACTGACGGATATCCTGCGCGAGTACCTGGAAAGACGCTACGGTATTAAAACCTATGAAAAAACTACTGAGGAGATCATCACTTCATTAAAGTCAACCCAACTTAATGCCGATAATCTTGGCAAACTGCAACGCATATTGGTAACGGCCGATCTGGTGAAATTTGCCAAAGAACAGCCTGCTCCGCATGAGAATGACGAGGTGCTTGAAAAATCGCTGGATTTTGTGGTGAAAACGCAGCAATCGGCAACGCCTGCAGCAAACACAGAAGGAGGTAACGGTGCAACTGTTTAAGAGCATAGAATTTGCCAATCCGTTTTTTTTGTGGTTCTTATTGCTGATACCGGCCATGATAGCCTGGTACATCTGGCGACAAAGAAAGCTTTACGGCTACCTGAATGTATCAACCGCTAAAGCTTTTACGGTACCTGTAAAAAGCGTGGTGCCTAAGCTAAGGCTTTTGGAAATTGTATTACGATCACTGGCTTTGGCCGCCTTAATCATAGCGCTGGCACGCCCCCAAAGCTCGTTAAGTTGGCAGGACACCACAACCGAGGGTATTGATATAATCATCGCTTCTGATATATCGGGCAGTATGCTCGCCGCCGATTTTCAGCCTAATCGCCTGGAGGCCGGTAAAAAAATTGCGATCGATTTTATTAAAAATCGCCCCAACGACCGTATTGGCCTGGTAATTTTTAGCGGCGAGAGTTTTACGCAGTGCCCTTTAACTATTGACCATTCGGTATTGATAAACTTATATAACGATATCCATTACGGTATGATTAATGATGGTACCGCCATTGGCATGGGCCTGGCTACTGCGGTTAATCGCTTAAAAGACAGCGAAGCTAAAAGCAAGGTAGTGATCTTACTGACCGATGGCTCAAACAACATGGGCTCAATACCGCCTATAACCGCCGCACAAATAGCTAAACAATTCGGCGTACGTGTGTACACGGTAGGCGTAGGTACCAACGGTTATGCACCCTTCCCGGTGCAAACGCCTATGGGTATCCAGTATCAGCAGGCTTTGGTTGATATTGACGAACCTACCTTACAGAAAATTGCCGACATAACCGGGGGCCAATACTTCCGCGCCACCAATAATAACAAGTTGAAAGATATTTACGACCAGATTGATAAACTGGAAAAAGCCAAGATTGACGTAACCCAGTATCATAAAAAAACAGAGATGTTTTTGCCATTGGCCATATTGGCTTTGGTACTGTTGGGACTTGAATTTATAGTAAAAAATACTGTACTGAAAGGAGCATTAACCTAATGTTTCGTTTTGCACACATAGCATATTTATGGGCCCTGGCTGCTATCCCGGTGTTTGTCCTGTTGTTTATCTGGGTAAGCCGATGGAAAAGTAAGGCCCTGAACGCGTTTGGTAACAGAAGCGTAGTTAACAACATTGTTGCCGACGTATCTTTCACCGCTCCGCGCTTAAAGTTTATTTTGTTTTTGGTGGCTTATGCGCTGCTGGTTGTTGGCATTGCCGACCCGCAGATAGGCTCAAAAATAGTAGAAGAGAAGCGCAAAGGCGCCGATTTGATGATCTTGCTTGACGTATCCAACAGTATGCTCTCGCAGGATATGTCGCCTAATCGTTTAGAGAACGCTAAACAGGCCATCGCGCAGCTAATTGATAATTTGCATAGCGACCGGATTGGCATAGTAGTATTTGCCGGCGAGGCGTACGTACAGCTGCCAATGACCACCGACTACTCGGCCGCCAAGTTGTTTTTAAATACCATAAACCCAAGTATGGTGCCTACGCAGGGTACTGCTATCGGAGCTGCAATTGATTTGGGAATGAAATCGTTTGATTTTAACGATGGTACCGGCAAATCGATGATCATTATTACAGATGGCGAAAACCATGAGGACGATGCTGTCGCGGCAGCAAAAAATGCACTGGATAAGGATGTTACCGTTAATGTAATTGGTATGGGCTCAGAAAATGGCGCACCGATACCAATTTATCAGGGCAATCGCCAGGTGGGTTATCATTTGGACAGTGCCGGCCATACCGTAATCAGTAAACTTGACGAAAGTATGGGCAAAGAAATTGCGGCGGCAGGCAATGGTATTTACGTACGCGCTACCAACTCAAACAGCGGCATCAATATCGTTATGTCGCAGATTGAAAAAATACAGCGTAAAACCTATGATGCTAAATCATTTAAAGATTTTGAGGACAGGTTTCAGTTTTTTCTGGCAGCAGCACTGCTGTGTTTGGTCGCCGAGTTTTTTATTACTAACCGCAAAAGTTTGAGGTTAAGCAGGTTGAAATTATTTGAGGTGAAGAATCCATGAAGCAGTTAGCAATAATTTTGATATCGCTGTTTTCGAGTTTGACTGTGTTGGCGCAGCAGGAGCGTAGCTATGTAAAGAAAGGCAACGATCTTTATCAGCAGAAAAAATATAGGGAAGCTGAAGAAGCTTACCGTAAGGCCGTAGCTAAAAAAGAACAAAATATCCCGGGAAACTTCAACCTGGGCGACGCACTTTACAAACAAAAGCAGTTGGATAAAGCAGGTGAACAATTTGCTAAAATTGCCGAATCAAGTAATAGCAAAACTGTAGCTGCCGGGGCATATCATAACCTGGGCAATACGTTACTGGAGGGTAAGAAATTAGAAGAAAGTATTGAAGCTTATAAAAAAGCTTTATTGAACAACCCAAAAGATGATGAAACCCGCTATAACCTGGCTTATGCTCAGGAAATGCTGAAAAAGCAACAACAGCAAAACAAGAATAATAAAGACAAGAATAAAGACCAGAACAAGCAGGATCAGAATAAACAGAACCCGAACAATAAAGACCAGGACAAAAAGAATAACGATAAAAATAAAGATCAGAGCAAACAGAACCAGGATAAGAAAGATCAGCAAAAACAACAGCAGCAGCAAGATCCGAACAATATCTCGAAAGAGGATGCGCAACGCATGCTGGATGCACTGAATAACGACGAAAAACAAACTCAGGACAAGCTAAAAGGTAAAAAAGCGCGCGGTACAAGCGGACACCCCGCCAAAGACTGGTAAATTTATAGCCGTTGTTACGGCCAAAACCATGAAGATAAAGTACTACATATTAACCCTATTGCTGCTGGTATGCACGCAAATATTTGCTCAGGAGGTAAAATTTGTGGCGCAGGTAACCAAGACCACGGTAGCTACGGGAGAACAATTTGAACTGATATTTACTGTTAACGGCGATGCAGGCAGCTTTAACCCGCCTGATCTGAGCGACTTCCAGCTATTGAGCGGCCCCAACACATCAAACAGTATGGAGTTTGTAAATGGTAAGGCCACCTCAAGCTCGTCTGTTAGTTATATTTTGACGCCTGTTAAGATAGGCACATACACCATTGGCCCGGCAACTGCCGTAATTAACGGTAAAAAAATGACGACCAATACTATCAGGATGACGGTGGTAAAAGGTCGCCCTGTACAGCAGCAAAGCCGTGGTATGGGCGGTTTGGATGCCCAGGGTAACCAGCGTAATACCGACTTGTCTAAATTGCTCTTTTTACGGTCGGACATTAACAGGAATAATGTTTACCAGGGGCAACCTATTATTTTGAGCTATCGCGTTTATACCCGCGTTGATATTTTACAAAGCCAGGTGAGCAAGCTGCCCGATTTGACAGGTTTTTGGAACGAAGATGTTAAGAGTGCAGGCCCGGCATCTTTCCGTATAGAAAATTATAAAGGCCAGCGTTATAACGTAGCCGATGTTAAACAGATTATTCTATTTCCAGATCACGCCGGTAATATTACTATCGATCCGTTTGAGATGAATTTTGTGGCCCGTGTACAAAGCGCGCCGCGCGATTTTATGGATCAGTTTTTTGGAGGTAACGAGCAGGAAGTTAACTATCCGGCCAAAAGTTTGCCCGTAGTGGTACACGTAAAACCATTACCAGAGGCCGGCAAACCGGCGGGTTACAGCGGCGCTGTGGGTAAGTTTACTGTTGAGGCTTCGATAGATAAAACAACGCTCAAGGCTAATGAAGCCCTGAACTACCGGATTAAGATCACCGGGGCAGGCAATATCAAATTATTGAAAGATCCGAACCCGCAATTCCCGGCCGACTTTGAAAAATACGATCCGAAGATGACCGATTCGGTTAAAGAAACTGCCGACGGCGTTTCAGGCACCCGTGTTTACAATTACCTGGTTATACCGCGGCATCAGGGCGATTTTACCATTGCGCCCGTTACCTTTTCGTACTTTAACCCGGAAACCGGCAGGTACATAACACTCACCACCAAATCGTACAAGATCCATGTAGAAAAAGGTTTAAACGAGAATAATGTTACCTCGTTATCTGGCGACGACAAGGAGGACGTTAAACTGCTAAATAAAGACATTCGCTATCTTAAAACCGGCGATGCTGGTTTACATGAACAAGGGGATGATTACTTTGGTTCGGCAGGTTTTTATTTGTTATTGTTATTAGGGCCAATTTTGTGTGTGGTGGCATTTATAATACGCAATCAACTTCGTATAAAAAATGCCGATGTGGCTGGCGTTAAAAGCCGGCGGGCCGGTAAAATTGCTGCCAAACACCTGGCCAATGCCAGCAAAGAGTTGCAGGCTAATAATATTCAGGCTTTCTATGAGGCTGTTTTTAAAGGCTTATATGGCTATTTGAGCAATAAGCTGAATATTAGTTATGCCGATCTGGACAGAGATAAAATAGCGACCGCTTTGCGTGCAAAATCGGCTAAGGAAGAAACCATAGGGGAGTTGCTGGAGACACTTGACCTGTGCGAAATGGCCCGTTACGCACCGGTAACTCAAATATCGGCACAACAGGTTTTTGAAAAAGCAAAAAGGATTATAAATGCTATTGAAGATGAAATTTAATCAAATCAAGCTGATGTTTTGCTTTTTGGCAATGATGCTCGTGCCGGTATTGGTGTTTGCTGCCAACAGCCAGCAGGAGCAATTTGAGAAAGCCAATAAACTTTATGACAATGGCCGGTACAAGCAGGCTATCGATGCTTATAATCAAATCTTAGGTGCCGGATATCAATCGGCTGCGCTATATTTCAACCTGGGCAATGCTTACTACAAAGACGGCGAAATGCCCGAAGCGCTGTTAAACTATGAAAAGGCGCATCGCCTTGCTCCGGGCGACGATGATATTAATTTTAACATTCGCCTGGCTAATTCAAAAACAGTTGACAAGATAGACGAAGCCCCTGAATTTTTTCTGAGCAAGTGGTGGAAAGGATTTATTCTGCAACATGCTGCCGATAGCCTGGCAACTACGGCTATTATTTTGTCGCTTATCGGTTCTGCTTTATTGATCTGGTATTTCTTTGCTTTGGCGGGCGGTGTAAAAAAGTTTGCTTTCTTCAGCTCGCTTATTTTCTTTTTTCTGGCAATATGTACGGTGGTTATTGCCGCAAGTCAGGTAAGCTATTTTGAAAATAATAAACAAGCTATTGTTTTTACTTCAACTGTAGACGTAAAAACAAGTCCGGCAGAGCGCGTATCAACAGCATTTGTACTGCATGATGGTACTAAGGTAAATGTATTGGGCAATAACGGCGGAGGCTGGTTAAAGATCAGGCTGGCCAACGGCAACGAGGGTTGGATTAAAACCGGGGATGTAAGAGAAATATAAGTATTGCCCCTGGAGTTGCTAATCCTAAAGTGTAAATTCAATTCAGTATTAACCAGCAATAGTGTAAACTTTTTTAGGACGGGTCAGGAAAAAATTACTGTTTCACCTTGGGTGTTTCACTCATTTTTCGCCTCTTATAATAAAATCATTTAAATAACTTATAATAAGTAAGTTATAGAGATTATTTAAAGTTTTACTACTGTTTCAAAGTGTTTCACCACGTTTTATTAAATACCTGAATATAAATATTTTAACTCATTTTGCTGTTTCAAAGTGTTTCATATTTTAGTGAAACACTATAAAAGAAAAGCCCCTGAATATCAGGCATGATACTCAGGGGCTTTTTATGATTAACTAACCTTAGTTATAGATGAAACTACCATCGCCGCGGCGCTGCATGTTTTTGCCGTTATGTTGCGGTCGGCCGCCCCATTTTTGCAGGTTAAGCCGCAAGCCAACCAAAAAGAAGCGACTGTTGGTGTTGGAGATAGTGCTGATCTGGCCACCATTAACAACCTGTTGCTGAATGAAGTTATTTTGGTGCAGTAAGTCGTAAACATCGAAAGTTACCACCAGGTTTCTTTTCTCCAAAAATTCCTTCTGGAAACCCATATTAATTACCAGCGGATTAGTACTGTTTCTGACACCGCTTACAAAGTTTTTGCTGGCGTCATAATTGATCTGGTAGGTTTGAAAGAAGTAAAACTTACCGTCAACAGCCAAACGGGTAGTTGAGTACAGGGTAGGGAAAGCGCCATCTAATGTACTAAAGCCGCGTGTTAAATTATAACCTACGTAAGGGTTTACCTCAATGTTATCGTTTGGATTAATACGCGGGCCGAAGCGGTTGTTAAATGACCAGGTAGTGGTATGAAACAACAGGTCGTTTTCTTCAGCTGTCGCATAGTTGTAATTCACACTGCCGTTTAAAGATAAGTTATATCTTCTGTCATCCAGCTGTTTAGATATACTGTAACCGGTACCCCACGCGTATGAGCCGTCAAGGTTGATGAAATGTACTTCACGATAAAATTTAGTAGTATCAGTTGGTATTGGTAAATTGAGCGTGTTGGTGGTTACCTTATGTGTATACAAGTTAAGATAACCATTAATGCTGATGTTAAACCTTGAGTTTGCCAGGTAATTATTGTAGGAACCGTTGATAGAATGGTTAAAGCCCGGATCAAGATTAGGGTTACCCACAATAACATTTAATGGGTTACTGCGGTCTGTAAATGGCTGTATCTGACCAAAGTCCGGATCAATATTGCTACCGTTATAGTTTAACTGAAAACGTTGTGTTCGCGACCATGAATACGAAAATCTAAGCGCTGGTATCACTTTAAAATTATGTCGCGAAGTGGACGCATTTTGAGCGGTTGTGTTATTAAGCTTCGTTCCGGCAAGGTTATAATTAATAGCTGTGGCGCCGATAGACATATTAACTTTTTTACTATCCAGGCGATAATTTATGGTATATCTTGACTGGACTATATTAAAGTTATATCTGCTGCCGAGGTCTGGCCTTGGTACCAGTTTGCCTGAATCGATTTCGGTTTGTTGCGAATTAGCTGCATTTTCTGATCTCGACCAGTTACCGTTGAATTCTAATAACGAGATCAAACTTAACGGCTCCGTATAAGTAGCAGAACCTGAATAAGATGTGTTTTGATTGTGTCTGTTAATCAATAGGTTAACCAATGAGTCCTTTTCAGGCTGGTAACTATTTAGAGTACTATCTGCGTAATATCTGTAATACTTATCGGTAATTTGATTGGATCGATTTTCATTATGCGAATACCCGAGGTTAACAGATATGTTTCTCTTAGGCTTTTTGAAAAGGTGTACCCAAAGGGCATTTGCGCCATAGTTTTTACCATCACTGGTGTTGCTGCTTTCACCACTGCTCAACACGTGATTAAATGCGGGCCTGCCGTCATTATAGGAGTAGTCATCAATTTCATTACGCTTGTAGTTGTTTGAATTTGATGAATTAGAAACACCAAAAGATGGGTTTACCTGAATAAAATTTAGGCTGTCCGCCTGTATATCTATTTGAAAGTGTCCGTTTTGACCGTTACTATGGTTTTCATTACTACCCTGCTGGTCAAAATATTGAGGACCGCCCGGGGCCTTGTCTGATTTTGCCGTAACAAAGTTACCAAACTGATGATTTATCGAATTATTATTGTTATACCAGTAGCCATAGCTGGTGTTTACCTGCACCTTTTTGCTCCATTGGTCGCGGTAACTAACTGAAGGGGAGCCGGTGTATGTATTACCAGGGTTGCCGCCGCCTATGCCATCAACCGTGCTTTTAGCATTGCCAATCAAACTTATAACCTGGTTGCCGTCAATACGTTGAACTGATACGTTAGCATCATAACGGCCATTATTACCGGCTTTGTCTGTGGTTCTTCCGGTGATACCTACTGATCTGTCGGGTTTGGTTGTAATATTTAGGATTTTTTCCGGTAACCCGGTTTTTATACCAGTACGCGCCGCTTGTTCGCCATAGTCATCGACAATCTGTATTTTCTCGACAATATCAGCAGGTAAATTTTTAATAGCCTGGGCAACGCTGCCGCCTGCAAACTCTTTACCGTTAAGCTTGGCGCGCACAACATTTTCGCCCTGATGCACTAATGAACCATCAGAGCCAACCTCCATACCTTCCATTTTCTTCAATAACTCATCAACAGTTGAGTTTGCGCGTACTTTATAGTCAGAGGCGCGATATTCAACGGTATCAGTTTTGTAAGTTACACTCGGTGTGCCGTTAATTTTCACCTCGTTAAGTTCGTTAGTAGCATCCTTTAAAGTAATAGGATCAAGAACGAGCTTTTTAGCGACATCGCTATTTAGATACTTTTTTATAAATGTGGTTGAGCCTATACTGCTTACGGTAAGATTAAATGTTGCAAGCTTCACATCCTTAAAAACAAATACGCCATCTTCGTTTGTTGCCGTTTTAAGGGTATCTTTTGCAGATTTTAAGGTTACCAACGCACCGGGAACTGTTTCTCCTTTTGGGTCCTTTACTACGCCGCTTACTTCGCGCGAGGGCAGCGGTGGGGGTAAGGGTTTATTCTGGGCAGATGTTTTGCCATAAATAGATAATACCAGTGCTATAAGAGCTAAAAGTCTCTTCATATTGATTCTGTAGATATAAGGTTATTTTTTGTAGATAGGGTATTATGGTTTAGCTAAAGTGTATTTGCCCCAAAAGTCGGTTGGTGTCAGCATATCCTGATAGTCTATATTGGTACCGCCGCCACTACCGCGTCCACCACGCCCGCCGCGACCACCACCGCCGCCACCAAAACTGGCGCCGTTTGGCAAAGGCAGACCATTGAGAACTATGTGGTAAGCAAATTCTTTAGGCTGGTCTACAGTTAAGCCAAGTTCTTTAAGCGGGATAGCAATTTCGCATATTATAGCGTCTTTGTCGTCAAACCCTACAGCCGATTTGATACTGTATTCGTTATAGATAGAAATCAGGGTATCGGTAATGTCTTTGAAACCTGTTACTTTAATTTCCTTGGCGGCATCAATCAATTGTTTATGTGCTTCGGCAGTCATGGCTTTTTTAGCAGAATCTGTTAAGTCTGCATTTCTCCCAAAGCCACCAAAGCCGCCACGCCGAAAACCACGGCCGCCGCCCCTGTTAACTACCGGGTAAGTTAAACTAAATGCATTGTCATCTTTCTTTTTGTCAGCAGTATTTATAATGATATTGATACCACCTGCTTGTATTTTGGCAATATTGGTTAGGTCGGTCGACTTAGCTATAAAATAGAGGTATTTACTATCATTTGCCAAGGTGTAAAAAAGTTTAACCGACTTATTGTAAGCTTGAAAAGCGGCAGGCCATTCAGATAAATTTCCGTCTATTTTGGCATTAGCAGGGGCAGCTACACTTCCTTCCTGTACCGATTTTAATTTGTCCTGTGCACAAACTTGCATCAGCCCTAAAGCTGTAAAAAACGATAAGAATACAATCTTTTTCATAAAGCTCCCTTTTTTAGGATTGGTTGACTGCGAAATTACATCGAAGTTTAATCAATAGGGTATATGTCATATAAATGTTGCTTAACGCCCAGATGCCTGCCTGCAAGCAACAATGTAAATTGATCTGTATATGACGGCAAAAAAAATTATTTAATTGATTTTGAGGGCGGGACGAATAGAATTCAAATTCTTTTTAAAAAATATTTGCAACAACGTTTTTAAACACTACTTTTGCATTCCCTTTCGGGATGTAGCGTAGCCCGGTATCGCGCCACATTTGGGATGTGGAGGCCGCAGGTTCGAATCCTGCCATCCCGACAACAAGCGATACCAAGTAGTATCAAAACCCTCTAAATTGTATAATTTAGAGGGTTTTTTTATGACTATTTAAATTATTATAGTTCTAAAGTAGCCTCTAACACCAAACTTCTACTTGCCTTTTCGCAACTGCTTTTTAGTCCGTAAAATTGTTCATGCGTTTTTACTGCAATCGGTATTGCTTGTAACTTATGTCGTGTTTCAATCCGTTTGTCGCAAATGAATTTGCGTTGGCGGGGATTAAACCTTTAACCGGCGTTTTATGATAACTTCTTGACGCACATAAACCAATGGTCTGTTTAATCAAATATTGTCAAGGTTTTCAGGTAGGTTTTGTGCCTCTTTTAACTTTGCTTCAAGATCATGCAACTTTTGTTCAAAATCTGCCTGATCATCGTCGCTCCATTTTGCGGTATTGAGGTCTGCATCTTTGCCGTTAATTTCAATTTCCTGCGCGTAAGCCGATGCAACCATATTATAACGGCTCAGATCGGTAACCGGGTATACTATGGAATTCCAGGGTACTTCCGGTGTTTCGCCTTTACTAAAGTCGCTGATGGATACCGTTACCGTCAGCGTATCATTGTAATTTAATGTTTTAACGCCGCCAAAAAAGCTTGTGGAACTGGTCACTATATTACGTTTCGAGACAGAACGTATAATGCTTGTCAAAGTGAAATGATCCAGAGTGTATTTAGATGTATTTTTAAACTCGAAGTAAGCTGTTGGTTCTCCGCCATGCTGTTCGATCTTAATAAACCGGCCCTGTATAATACCGAGTTGCTTTTTTAAAGCTTCATAGGGGGCTTTACGCTGCTTGCTTTCAGTCTGAAGGTCGGCAATTTGTTTCTGAACGAAAGCGATCTCACGTTTTTTTGCAGATTTAAGCGAATCCTCCGCCATACTGATGATCGTGCTATACCGCTTGCCATCCAGTTGTTTTCTGAGCTCATCGTTTATTGTTAGCTGTCTACCCGAAGCAGGGGCGTCCATTCTTTGTCCTAATATAGAAAATGCAAGCACTTTTATAGCCGAATTTAACTTAGCTGTATCTTTGTCGCTGTGGCCTTTTTTAAGTTCCTGGTACGATTTTTTAAACGTTGCGTCAGAGCTGCCGTCAATACTTGGTCCGCAGCTCGAAAAGCAAAGCACGTATCCAAGCAGAAGAAAAGCTATTAAGATTAGTTTAGGGTGGTTGTTTGTCATAGCTAAAACAGATTTCTAAATAAAACCTGTTTCAGCAATTTTTGTTTAATTAAACTAAAGATTAAAAAGCCAGTTTGAGCAATCAGGTTGGTTTTTTTGTTTCATTATAATTTTTTAGTTTAAAGATTCTAGCAATGAGAAAGCTCTGTTTGAAAAATTGTGATGCGGTATGAACAATCATACAAAAAGGCTAATGGTGGTGTTTTTAAAAACCATAAAACAACCCGGCTAACTCTGTTTGAAGGATTTGTAGGGAAAAGGGCACAAATCACTCGATTCTAAATGAGCTAAAAAAATGAAGAACCTGAAAATTTTCAGGTTCTTCATTTAGTGGTTGCGCCTGAAGTATCCTGTTGAGGAGCCACCAGTCTTTGTCAACCGATAAGTTGGGTAGCTTAGACAATTTTAACGAGTAACTTACTTTACAGGAATAGTAAACTCTACATTATCTGGCGGCAGGCATTTTTCGTCGTTACACGTCATGTATTCTAGCGTACCGCTCACTTTTGTCTGGCCCTTCTTAAGTTTTAATTTTTGCTGAAAAATGACGCTTTTTTCAAAAAAGCTCACGGTCATTCCGAAAACGTCTTCGAAGCGGTTTATGGGCTTGGGCTCTGTAACCGAACCGACTAAAATATAATCGGCCGAAAGGTTGAATTTGAAACTGGTTTTAACCGGCCCTCCTGGAGCTACCTGCTGTGAGTAAACGTGCCAGCCTTCATCAATATCAGCTTTAAGAAAAACTACGGCCTCGTTGACACCGGTTTTCTTTGCAGCATAACTCCAGTGTACGGGTTGTAAAATTTGCGCCTTTATTGGGTTTACGGTTAAAACGAAGACCGTCGCCAGTAAATATTTATATATTTTTTTCATGATTTACTTTAAAATATCTGCCAATTTTTTAGTTAACTCTTTACCCTGCAGATTACGGGCAATTACCTTTCCGGACGGATTGATCAATATGTTTTGCGGAATGTAACGTATGTTGAATTTTTTGGCGACCGCGTTATCCCAAAAATTCAGGTCTGAAACATGCGTCCATTGCAAATTATCATCCCGGATGGCTTTTAACCAACTTGCTCTGCTTTTATCCAGCGAAACACTTAGCACCGTAAAGCCCTTATACTTAAAAGTTTCGAACGATTTCACCAGGCTTGGGTTTTCTGCCCGGCAAGGTTCGCACCAACTGGCCCAAAAATCAATCAGTACATATTTTCCTTTGAAAGACGATAGTCGAACCAGTTTGCCGGAGGTATCCGCCTGCGCAAAATCAGTTATCGAATGACCGATAATAGTGGCTTTGGCAATCCTGATTTTCTCTGCAAGATCCTCGCCGGCTCTTGAATGACGCACCTGTGGTGTTAGCCTTTTGAATAAAGGTTCTATGTCGTCTGGATCCAGATCGGAGCCCGCTACCTGATTCAGGGCGTACAAAGCCACCGGCGATGCCGGGTGTTCTTTGACAAATTTCCGATAGGTGCCGTTTTTTAGCTCTTTTGCTAATTCCCGCATTTTGCTTACCACCAAATTTAGCCCCATCGTATCATTAGCGCTTTGATAAGCTCTGGCTTCCTGGTTTAGCTGGCTGGATTTAGCGGCATAAACCTTCAGCGCTTTGCGGATAGGTACGAAATCATGGTCGGATTTAGAACCGGTAATTGTAACGTCTTTCAAGGTGTCTGTTGATGATAGCCTCATTTGACCGGGTTCCAGAAAAAGGCCGACGATATTACGCTTCCTGATGGTGGTGTCTGCCGGTTGAAAGCTCAACCATGCAAATGCAGGAGCGGCCAGCGTGCCGGAAAGTTTAAATTTGCCGGCAATCACATTAGCGCTGTCTACATAGCTGACTGCGTTTTTTTCGTAGTATATAAAAACTTTACCGGAAGCATGGGGCGCAAGAAAACCGGCTAATGTAAAACCAGCCGTTTTCTGTCGCTGGGCAAACGCTGTCAGTGTTAATAAAGTAAATAGGCCGATAACCGTTAAACTATTTTTCATCTTCACGATTTTTGTTTCATAAAGTCAGCCGGCGCGTCCAGCAGCAGATCTATCATCATTTTTAGATGTGTTTCATTCTCGGCATGTATACTGAAATCGCTGAAAATAATGCGCCCATTCTGATCTAGCAGAAAATTTGTCGGAGCAGATCCCTGGTTGTCCAAATTGCCTTTATCCCTTCCCTTAAGTTCGGCAAGAGGAGTGAAGCTGAAACCGCTGGAATTATGAAAAGGGATAACATATTCATCCTGCTCAGGCACAATATTAATTCCAACATACGCTAATGGCCTGCTTTTATATTGTTTAACCACATTCTCAAAAAACGGCATTTCAGCCCGGCATGGTCCGCAGCCGGGGAACCAATAGGTCAGCAATAAAACCTTACCTTTGTAATCAGCAAGCGAAGCCTTGCCTTCACCAATATATTTTTTTAAGGAGAAGGGCGTGGCTGCTTTGGCATCAGCATTCAGCTCTGCATAAATATCTGTTTTAACGGCGGCGTCATTTTTCCCAGATTTTGCACCATAAGCATATAAAGCGGCAGACAACTCAGGGGATGGATCCTTTACAAATACCCGCATCAACATGTCGTAAGCTGCAAAGTGATTGCCCGTTTGATCGGTTGCTTCTGCTTTTAAAAGCAATAAGCGTTCTTTACTGTATGCTGAATAACGCGCTAATTTTATCTTGTTTAAAATAGCCAAAGCTTCGGCAGGCTGATTTTGATCCATCAACTTTTTCCCCTGGATAAATGATTCCGCCTGCGTTAATAAGTCACTCCATTCTGCACTGTTTACAAGCTTCATTTCCATAGCCAGTTCCCTGGCCTTTTCAGGATTTGCAGCAAGTAATACATCGAAATAAGAAGACATGTAGGCTTCGGTTTTTTCCTTCGGGAAGTCGTCGTGAAGCATCTGGTAACACTTAATCCTTAGTTGGGTGGTTCCTGAGCATGCGGCAAGATAACCCAGGGCGCGAATAGCGTATTCAGAATCTGGAAAGTCCCGGGCTATTTTAAAACTGAGATCAGCGAATTTTTGTTGATCCAGGCCCATAAAAGAAGTTGCATAGCGATACTGATACTCCGGGTTAGACGGATCTGCAGCTATCGCCTTCCGCAGGTATTCCCATCCCTCTTCGAAATTTCCCCAACGCAGATCGTCCACCCAGAGACCATACCAGGCGGGCGCGAATTTCGGGTTTATCTCAACGGCTTTTAAAAGATAAGGCCTGGCTTTGGGGCTTTCTTTATCGATATACGCTTTAGCTAAGGCATATGGTATTATGGCCGATTGTGGAAACTCTTTCATCAACACATTGTACCGGGTAATAATTTCAGGGTTGTCCGGCCCTATGGCTTCTATATATGCCTGGTGCCGGTTCAAACTATCGGGCGCTGCCTCTACCGCCTTTTTTAATTTTTCAAGCGCCGCCGGATCAGTTGTTCTGGCGGCAAGCTTAGCTGCCCTTTTTAAATAGGCAGGGAAGTAATATCCAGAAGGGAATCGAACCGACCATGCCCGTATCTGAGACGCCAATTCCTTTTCGTGTCCCGGTTTAACTTCCAGAAAGGTGTCATAATAAGCTTGAATGGCATTCATGTCATTAGGATTCGCTTCGACCGCCAATTTAAGTTTGGACAGTTTAGCAGCGCCTGAGATTTCTGGCGTTTTTTTATGAGGCACCTGTGCCAATACCTGCGCGGTTTGCACGATAATCAACGCTGCTAAGCAAACAGCACTATATATTTTCGCTTTTATTCGCATGTTACGATCTGATTAAATGTTAGTAGCTATTTTGCTCGATTTGACCCTGGCTGGCGGTAATCTCAACGCCGTTAATAGGTACCGCGTAACGCAGGCTTTTCGCAGGCAGCGTGTAAGTTTGAATAGTATTCAGATCAACTGTACCTACGCCCATTTTATAAAAAGTATGTGTAACGGTTACATCATCACCCGGCGTTTCATTTACACTAAACCGCCTTATATCAGCCCAGCGAAAGCTAAAAGGCAGTTCGCGGCGGCGCTCCTGTAAAATTTGTGTGAGTGCATCTGTAGCGCTATTGGCTGTAAGGGCAACGTAAGTTTTCAGTCTCTTGGTGCGTAAAATATTGGCTGCAGCTAAAGAATTGGTTATATCACCTTTACGAGCCAGGGCCTCAGCCTTATTCAACAATACTTCAGCAATGGTTGGACCTGATGGCAGGTAGCTTCCGTCATTAAAATAATCATATCTGTATTGCGCCGGAGTGATAACATTAGCTCTGCGTCCGCCATTTTGGATCATTAACAGCATAAAACGTAAATCGTTACTCTGATCATACATAGCCAGCAGGTTAGTACTTGGAATATCCCATTGCGAGCTGGCGTAAGTAAAACGCGTATAGTAAAATTCACTCCAGGCAAAAAATTTAGTCGGTGAATAATCATTCAGCGCCGAATATTTTAAAGTTGCCGCCGGGTTGCTGTAGCTAGCCGGGTTGCCCGCAGGTATCGTGTTAAAATCGACCAGTTTAGCTGTTTGTGATGTTAGGGCGCTGTTAGCATACTGAACTGATTTATCATAATCGCCAGTAAATAAATAATATCGGCTTAAAAAAGCATCAATAGCCGGTTTGCTGATACGCCACCTCATAGTGGCTTGTACATCATTATAATTGACCAGCGACTGCGCCTGGGCGACATCAGATAAAATAAAATCGTAGGTTTCCTTTAGCGTAGCGCGCTTTAATGATTCGGAATAGTTGGTAGTCTTTTTTATGGGCAAGCCTTTTGAATTAAAATTAGCCTGCGCATAGGGTAAACAGTAATAGTTTACCAGTGTCCAGTAGCTATAAGCCCTGATGAAGTAGGCGTCGGCTTTAACGCGATTTCTGGTAACAGCATCGCCTGAAGCTTCGTCTGCATTTGCCAGAACAACGTTGGCATTAAATATTTTCCTGAACTCACCGTTCCACAAAGGGTCTGATGGGGCACCGATTACATTATCTACGTCAAAAGTGTAATAATATAGGTTTGCCAGGGTGAAAGCGCTGGGATAATTTTTATACAATTCAGGGGTGATCTCTGTGTCGTCGGTAGAGTAGGTGGCTGTGGCGTTATGGCCTTCGTAACCAAAAGCAACCCCGCCGGTTCCCGTCCCCGTAACATTGTCCAGCAAGGCTTGTAACTGATCTACTGTTTTAATGTCTGCCTGAATTTTATTAGGCTTGTCCAAATATTTTTGACATGATACCAGGCAAGTTATACCCAGTATCATTATGAGTATGTTAATTTTTTTCATTTTATTGATGTTGAAAGCCGTTAATTAAAAACCTATGTTGACGCCAAAGGTGCAGGTAGCCAGCGGGCGTTCTGTGCCCGGCAACCAATCCGGATTGTAACCTTTTTTATTAGCTGCCCATATCAGCCCCAAATCTCTTAGTTCGGCAAACAATTTTACATTGCGCAGCTTTGTGCGGTCAATCATAGACGCAGGTAAAGTGTAGTTTAACATGAGCTCTTTACACTCTATGTAAGATGAACTCTCAACCAAACCACTTAAATAAGGTACATAGCGATCCCACAGATACAGGTTGCTTTCATTAGGTTTCGGAAACGGAGGGATGTCGCTGCGGCCTGCATAGACGTCTGAAATATATCGATTGGCGATTGTTTTTCTTGAGCCTACATAGGCAAAATTGTAATTGTAGGTATCATTTCTGTAAACACCTCCAAATTTGCCGATGAATAATACCGACAAGCTTAAATTGCGGTAACCAAATGTATTGTACCAGCCAGCGGTATGAGGCGGGGTTGTTGTACCTTCGTAATTAAGAAACTGTGAACCTAAACCTGATAACAGCGCCACGCTGTTAAACGTGCTTGGCTGATGATTGGGGCCTGCAACCTGCGGTACACCAGCAATTGTACCTGCGTAGGTAAACGAATAAACAGGATTTATTGGGCGGCCTTGTACCACTGCGTTAGGAATATCAAGCATTTGCGCAGCAGTTAGAGACGGGTAATATAAATTGTTAACTACGTTTTTGTTGTAGGCATAATTTAATGATGTGTTGTAAGTGACAGGGATACCGGGTAATTTTAATTGCGTACCCAGCTCTATTTCTATACCGCGGTTAGTTATACCGGCATTATTGAATTTTTGACTGGTAGTACCGGTAGCCCCCGGCAGTGCTACAACGCCGGTAATATCTGTACCTGCTTTGTTGTAAAGATCAAGCTTGCCATAAAGTAGGCCTTTAAATAAGGTATAGTCAAAGCCCAGGTTGGTAGTAGTAGTTTTTTCCCAACGCAGTGTCGGATTGCCATTGTCCGAGATAGATGCGGTAATAGTACCCGTCACCGTACTTGGTGAAGTAGCCACTGATAATAATGTATTGGTCGACGTTGATTTTTCTACGTTGCCATTACGGCCATAGGTCAGCCTCATACTTAACCGGTCAACCCAGCTTACCTGCTGCGCAAAGTTCTCTTTCTTTATATTCCATAATCCGCCTACAGACCATAAGGGCTCCCAGCGAAGCGATGGTATTTTGGTTATAAAATTGGAAGCATCATTACGAATACTACCAGAAATGGTATACTTACGATCATAGGTATAGGCCGCGTTGCTGTAGTAAGATACGTAGCGGTCTAAGCCATAACCAAGCACTGTTGAGCCGCCAGGTAATTCTGTTTCGAAACCGTCAATACCTGTAAACTCTTCGACCGAGCTACCATAGCCGTACGGAGGCACAGTAGTTTGTAATTTGTCAGGATAATAGCCAAATAACCATGGGTTAGCTCTGGTATCAGTGCGATACTGCGAAATTTCCATACCGGCAATAGCATTAATACTATGTTTAGTGCCAAAATCTCTCACAAAGTTTAACTGGTTACGAAAGACGTAACTGGCTGTATTAGACACACTGTTTTGATCTATGCCGCCTTTAGGTAAAAATTGTCTGCCAACAGTTCGGGTCGAAGCATCATATTCTATATTCTGATCTACGAGGCTGCGGGCATAAAAAGTATCATCGCTGTAGTAGTTGTCAGTTTCGGTCTTACCGCGCTCGTACTGAAGTTTGGTATCGAAGTTTAAACCTGGTATGATGCGGATATTAAATCCGGTTTGGATTCTGGCGTTGTAATCCTGTAAACTGAAATTACGGCCGCGAACTTCACGTAACAGGTTGTAACTTAAATCTGAGTACGGAAAACTGTTTAACGGTAAGCCAGATAAAACTGCCCGGTTGTATGTATTTAAGTTTACGGCATAAGTTCCGTCGGATTTTACCAATGTTTCATAGGGTGAAAGGCTTTTCAATTCGGCAAGTGTTGCACCGCTATTGTTTTGTTTATTATACTGCAGGTATAGCCCAAAATTGAAGGTCAGAAATTTTGTGAACTTGTATTCGTTGCTAAAATTCATACCATAGCGGTTATATCCGGTACCCTGGTAACGTGTTTTGTTATCTTCAAATAATAGCGAAGCATAGGACTTTGATTTTTCGCCCACTACTGAAAAATCTACATTATACTGGCTAAGCACCGCACGGCGCAATAAAAAATCACTGATTTGCCCCTGATTGTTTATCCTGCTCAAACTATCCAGGCCCGCATTCATCGCAGCGGTGCTTAGTGTGCCATTTTTGTTAGCATAAAGTAACTCCTGGCCAAGTGTAAGCGGTTTGGATAAATCACTGGGAAACGAACCTGCTGTTTCTCTAAACACCCATCTGTTTTGAAAAGCCATCTTTTCGAGGTTTATCTGCTCAGCCGACGTCGCAACAGGTACCAACTGATTTAGATCCGTAAGTTTGGAGATGCGTGTAAAAACATTCGCGTTGACGGTAAGCCCGCTGTTGCCATTCTTTGATTTTTTTGTGGCGATGACAATGACCCCGTTGGCTGCACGCGCACCCCATATAGAAGCGGCAGCCGCGTCTTTTAAAACGGTAACCGACTCAATATCGTTGGGGTTGATCGTTGAGAAATCATTTCTGGAGACCGGGAAACCGTCCACTACAACCAATGGCGACCTGTCAGCATATATAGAACTGCTTCCCCTGATCAGAAACGATACAGAGCCATCAGCATTTTCTTTTCCTTGCATACCTGCCACCAAGCCCTGCAACGCGGTCGAAGGATTTGACACCGGCCGGTTAGCCAGTATGTTCTGGCCAACCTGGTCATATGCACCTGGCGCGCGTTCTTTTAACAAACTCTGATAACCCGAGCTAACAGAAATCTCTTTAAGCGACTCATTAGAAGCCCGTACGGTTATAATACCCATTTCAGCTTTAACAGGTAGCTGTACCGGAAGGTAACCGGTGAAAGTAATGACGACCGAGTCTTGATCATCCACATTAGTCAAAAAGAATTCTCCGGCTGTATTAGCTATAGTGGTAGAATTGCCTTTCTTAGTTCTGATAGTGGCCCCCGGCATAGGCTGGCCGCTTTCATCAACTATTTTGCCATGTACACTAATTTGGTTCCAGTAGTCAATGAGTATATCCGTAATTGACCGCTGGGCCGGCGAAATGAGTATCGTTTTTTTCTCGATCGTGTAATTGAGCGATTTTCCTTTTAATACCTTGTCCAGTACATCATTTAGCGGGGTGCTTTTAAAATCTGCATTAACACGTCCGGCATGATTAATGGTCTCTGCCGATAACAGAAAATTATAACCGGTTTGCTTTTTGATCTCCTTAAATAATTGACCAAGCGTGATATTGTCTTTTTTTAACGTAACCTGCTGGGCAAAAGTGCTGGCGCTAACCTTTAATATGGCAGCGATCAGCAGCAAACTGGTTATTTTAATGTTCATGATCAGCTGTTTTTTTATTGTTTTGTCAATCCGAAAAAAGGATTGTAATGTTTTTTGCCAATGGCATTTAAAGCCATATACAATTTGTGTATAAGTTTTATACATTTGAAGCTCTGTTTAGTGAATGAAATGTTGTTTGCGCAATAGTTCTTCAGACTACAGAAATTATAGCCAGGCGTGTTGGTAGCATTCCTGGCTTTTTCATTATAGCCTTAATTTTTCGAGGGTTAATGATCTGTCATAGGCCTTTTTTTTAAATAAGTTATTGTTTGGGTTTAATAAAAATTACATTGTTTTTTAATTCAAAATGGCTATTTCCAGTGCGTTCCAGCATGTCCATTACCTCTGATACGTTTTTAAAACGCGATATACTGCCATAAAAAACTTCATTTTTAATAGCATCGTTTTGATAAGCAACCTTTACATTGTACCAACCGGCTATTTTTTTCATAATACTGCTAAGTTTTTCGTTATCAAATAAAAACAGCCCATTTTTCCAGGCCATGATTTCGTCCAGATCGACGTTGATGACATTTAATGATTTTACTGCTGTATGATTAAGTTGAGCCTGTTGCCCGTGCACAAGCTTCGCTTGTATCTTGTTCTGGGCCGTTATTCTAACACTACCTTCTAACAGGGTTGTTTTTTCGGTCGGCTCATCTGCATAGGCCCTGATATTAAAATGAGTACCTATATCTTCCACAAGGCCTTGGGTTGTGCGTACGCTAAATGGAGCATTGGCGCGATGGGCTACCTCAAAATATGCCTCGCCATACAGCAATTGTAATTCTCTTTTTCCGCTTGGAAAGCTTTCAGGAAAACGAAGTGATGTGGAGGCATTTAGCCAAACTGTTGTTCCATCGCCTAATTTCAGGTTGTAAACCGCTCCTGACGGCGTAGTAAGTGTGTCAAAAGCAACCGACCCGCGACTTTTGTCAGCATCCGTATAACTAATTTGGCCACCTGCAGTTTGGTGAATAACTGCGTTTTGCTGTACAGCTAGCACGCCGCCCACCCGGTTTGTTAAAATTATTTTTTTTCCATTTGCTAATGTCAGCGTGGCCGCGTTACCAAGTGGTTTAATATCATGATCAACCTGCGCCTGCCATTCTTTTTCAGGAGTCGGGTTTGCGGTTAAAAAGTGTATACCGATACTTATACCCAGCAACAACACGGCTGCGATGCCTACTGGGATGTACCAATTTAAGCGCCGGGTCTTAACTGGAGTAATGGCAGCTTGCAGGTTAGCCCACATTTCGTCGCGAATAGCATCCTCATTTTCTATCGGGCTAAAAGCAGAATTTTGACCAGTAGATAACCGGTTCATGTAGGCGTTGAACGTGCTCAGTTCCTCATCGGTAGCTGTGCCATTCTCAACCTTATGTATTAAATTTTTAAATAATTCTTTGTCCATTGCAGATGTGCAGTTATTAGTAAGGCAAACTTACCGGCCTTAACACCTGCCTGTTTTTGGAAAAAAGAGTAGTATGAAGTATAACTATCTGTAAACCAGATAAAAAAATTAAAAAATCATAAATATATTGGCCAGGCGACCTAAGGGAATGCGTAATTTTTTTAAAGCGCGGGTGATATGATCATCAACTGTTTTTTCAGAAATACCCAAACGTTCGGATATCTGGCGATGGCTCAAGCGTTCATCACGGCTAAGCAAAAAAACTTCGCGACATCTTTCGGGTAGTTCCTGTATTAACTGGGCAATAAAGTTTTTCAGTTCTTTAACCTCCAGGTCGAGGTGCTCTTCGGCACGAATATCTGCAGTTAGTACATTATCTAATAATGTTTCCCGCACTTTACCCTGCCTGATCAGGTTGGCTATTTTATATTTAACTGCAGTATAGAGATAGCCCCTTAGATTGGTTTTCACTTCTACCTGCTTGCGGTTCTCCCAAAGCCACATAAACACGGCCTGGCAAACATCCATACAATCCGCACGGTGACGTAGTGCATTATTGGCAGCGGTAAAAAGAAATTTCCAATGGCGATTATAAATTTCAGTAAAAGCTGCAGCTTCATCGTCCTTTAATAAGGAAAGCAATTCCAAATCAGTAAGAGAGACAATATCAGCCACAACGTATTAATTAGTAAACGAATATACTAATTCATTGCCAATAGGTTAAATTTTTGTTAACAGAATTATTCTTATTATAATTTACGCCTTCTCAGGGATATTGCTAAAAAGCGCCGTGTTATCAGTGAAAAAACACACACAAAGCGAAAAAAAAGCTTATGATTTTTTTGAAATCCGTAAATTTTAAACATTTTTTATTTAAAAAGTTTATTAATTTCAGTTTTTCTAATTGTATAAAGTAAAAATCCGCTTATTTTCTTATGCTTACCATCAGTTCTTTAGACGCAACCGATATCGCAATTCTAAAATTACTTCAAATAGATGCGTCTCTGACCCATAAAGAAATTTCATTTCAACTTCGTAAATCTGTAGCAACGGTCCATGAACGCACCCGCCGGTTGAAAGAACAAGGATACATTAAAGCGGTAGTCGCAATCTTGGACCGAAAAAAAATTGATCGAAGTTTGATAGCGTTTAGCCAGGTGTTATTGAACGATCATTCCGCTGAGACCTTAGGTAGTTTTGAACGGGAAGTTTCAAAATATCCTGAGGTGATGGAATGTTTTCAAATGACGGGCGCATTTGATTTCATCCTCAGAATTGCCACTTCAGACATGGACGCTTATCATGACTTTTATCGGCACAAACTTGCAATTCTGCCGTATATAAAAACAGTTGAGAGTTTTTTTGTATTGTCGCAGACAAAAAGTGATACCGCATATCCTTTATAGTAATTAAAGAACCCAAGCCAGAAAGCGGATTAATAATACACATAGTATATATTATTAGACGCTGTGACGATACATATTTGAGAAATAAGCCATTTAATTGCATAAAAAAAGGAAATAACGACCCTGTGTTATTTCCTTTTGTACCTAGGGCGGGAATTTAATTGAACACATTTATGGCTTCCTGATGATTGTAGAGCGGATTTTGGAAAAATGTGAACAGAAAAAGTCTGAAAGTTATGGACAATAATTGTGCGATCTTTCTGTCAGAGTGTGTTCAAAAAATTTAGCATGGGAGATTTTTTGAACACCTAATTGCTTACTTTTTAGATGTTAATTCATCTGTTATACTTTTTACTAATTCATGGATTTTTTGTTTGTAATTTTCAGGCACCGGGTTGTGCATGAATTCTTTGAATTTGGGAATAAGGTGGTCAGCACCATTTATTTGACCAAGTGTGCCCAAAACAGAACTTGTGAAGAGTGCCCTTGTTCTTATAGAATCTGCAACATACGCATGCTGCTTCAAATTGTTTATTAATGATTTTATAGATGGAGATTCAAAGGTTATTGATTCATATTTGTGACCAAATTCATTTCGTATTTTCCTAATAATATCCAAGTCCATTTTGGTTTCTTTACTTATCAAACCTAAACTATACGACATTTTTATTCTTGATGAAAATGTACCTAAAGGACCATTAAAATCGAAAAGTTCATTTATAACTTTGCTTGTTCCAACAAGTTTTGAAGCTATTAATTTTTGTAATTCAAATTCTAAAAACGATCCTGCCATTAAAGCACAACCTCTATCCGTTTCTTTGGTTAGTTCCCGTCTGAAAGACATAACCTCTTCATATCTTTCTCCAATTATTTTTAGTTTTTCCTCGTCTGTCATTATCCTACTTGTCTTAGCCAATCTCTGGTAATACTTTCAATTCTTTCTATTTCAATTTCTGGAAGGAGTCCAGTATGCATAATAATATTTCGCGATTTTTCGAGGTCTTCAAACCTTGATGTTAGCCATTGTTGATTGGGAATTAAATCAGAGAAGTCTTCCCAATTTGCAATAATAATTTGCCCTAAATTACCAAACATTGTATATCCAATATTTGAAGTAGAACGTTGGGCGTGATATCTGTATTTTTCCTCTTCTTTTATTAAACCATCTACATTCTTCCTTATCTTCTCAGGCACACTCTTCCACCAGTCAATGCCTCTTCTTTCAGAAAGTCGAGCTGAGATCAATTCCCTTACTGCATTTTCAAGACAAAAGAATACAATATAAATAGATGCCATTCTACTCGCGCTATGAATTATTCGAGGGCTGAAATCATTTTCTTCAATTCTAGCAATAGGCTGAATATTACTGCCTTGCCTTATTGAAATTCCTTCTTTTTCAAGTGTAGATAGGCTATCTTCAGTCAGAATGCCATTAAACACGAATTGCTTCAGTTTTATAATGCTATCCATGTTTATATTATCAAATTATCCTTTAAGCTTTTAAAAATTGCGTTATATACCGAAATATCAGTGGTTGCAGGTAAATGAATTTGAATATTATAATGAAAGTCAGATTTAACCTTTCTCTTTTCTTCATCACTATTTCCACCGCCTTGCTGCTCTGGTGGTTTCTCTTGTTTTTCTTTTTCCTTTTTTGAAATAGGGCTACCATCAAATTTAGCTAATGAAGCTAATAATTTAAATGTTGCAAAATAATAATTAACCAGTTTCGCATCTTTCCCAGTAATCCTTGAAATTGCCCCTTTTATTTCATCATCGGAAGCAGCGTGAATATTTTCATCTACTGTGTACAAATCAGAATAAAGGTCCCTCATCCTTTCCCCGATAATATGTTTATGCAGAGTGCTGTCTTTTAATTTGTCGTACGCCGCAGTTGGTGTGCCATCATCAGTAATAAATCCCAGTCTTCTAAGTAATGGAATAACTGCTCTGTCATTACTGCTGGTAAAGCCAATGGTTTTTAAAAATTCATTAGTGAATTTAGATGGTCTTGCTGCGGTTTTGATTTTCTCAAAAATAGGCCCCAATTTATTATTGGAAACCATATAAGGATAAGTATCGGTCATTTGGTTAGGTGTTAACAAACAAGTTTAGGCATTTTTATTGTAAATGTTTGAAAATCAATTTAATTAATATTATGAAAACAACAAAAAGAAAAGCCAAAAGAATATCAGATCGACCAATTAAAACGAAAGCTATGAATAGAAATATCTATGCAGGTAGCGAGGAAGCATTATTAAATAAAGTTGTAGAAATAATTGTTAAGATAATTAAGAAAGAGGTTGGTTTATAGCGAGTTAAGGTGTTCAAAGGTGCAATATTTTAAGACTGCATAGGAATGCAAGGCGCTTTTATGTTATAAGTATTTGATAACTAACGAGTTGTGGAGTTCGACTAACAACAAAACAGAGAGGATGGGATTGAAAACACCTTTGTTTTATAAATAGTTGATAATTAATAAATTGAAGTATTTGTTTGAGTTGTTCGATTGAGGAGATGAGCAAAACTCATTAAAAAAAAGAAATGCAAGTTGTTGATAGTCAAACTATTACAAACTTGCATTTCTGTCTAAGTACCTAGGGCGGGAATCGAACCCGCACTCGCTTTAAGGCGAACAGGATTTTAAGTCCTGCGTGTCTACCAGTTCCACCACCTAGGCAGGTGTGTGACCTTTTAAAATAAAACCCTTTCATCAGAGAAAGGGTTTTGAGCGAAAGACGAGATTCGAACTCGCGACCCCGACCTTGGCAAGGTCGTGCTCTACCAACTGAGCTACTTTCGCGTTGGTAATTTTCCGGTTAAGCCATCAGCATCTACTGCCTTTGCGTTTGCGGAGTGCAAATATAGACAGAAAAGAACGGTATGCAATAATTTTTTTAATATTTTTATAACTCCCTGTCTTTCAAAACGTCTAAAATAATATCGCTTTCATAGCCACGGCTCGCAGCATAATGCTGTAATTTGTATCTGCGTTTAAAGCGATCTTTTTCAGGCAGGATTCTGGCTTTTTTTATCAGGATGTCGGTAAGCGTAGCTGTGTAAGCATCACCATCAATTAAAGCCACCGCTTTTTTAATCAAAACCTCGGGCACGCGTTTAAGCTTTAGTCCTTGTTTAATCTTGATCTTTCCCCAGCCTTTTTGCCTGAATTTACCCAATGTATAAGCTTTGGCAAAGCGCTCCTCGTTTAAAAAGCCGCCAGATATCAGTTCTGAAATGGTCTGTTCGACAGCATCGGGCCATAAGCCCCATTCATATAACTTATCCCGCACTTCCTGTTGGGCGCGTTCCTGATAAGCGCA
This sequence comes from Mucilaginibacter ximonensis, assembly GCF_042686265.1. Lineage (NCBI taxonomy): Bacteria > Pseudomonadati > Bacteroidota > Sphingobacteriia > Sphingobacteriales > Sphingobacteriaceae > Mucilaginibacter > Mucilaginibacter ximonensis. Next base: position 956,317 of record NZ_JBHUPD010000001.1, on the reverse strand, counting down.
ATAATGTTCGGCCTTGGACAGCGCCTCTTTCGGGTCTGTTATTTTTTTTCTTTTCGGTTCGTCCATTTCAAACCAAAGTTGTCAAAAATTCTTCTATTCGTAGAAATATAAGCAACTTCGCATTTATGCTAAGTAATCAATACTCAATTACCGAAGTTAAACAAATCATCGGCGCCGAAGGCGAGATCGTTAACGATGATATCATTAGCATACTGCTGACAGACAGCCGCAAGATTAATAGCGGCACTGAGGGCTTGTTTTTTGCGCTGAGCGGGCGCCGTAACGGTCATGAATTTATTGCTGAAGCCTTTGCTTCAGGCGTACGCAATTTTGTAGTAAAAGAAGGACCTGAAATAAAACTGCCTGAAGCTAATTTTCTGATTGTTTATGATGTATTAAATGCATTGCAAACCTTAGCCCGCCACCATCGTGAGCGTTTTAATCTGCAAGTAATTGGCATTACAGGCAGTAATGGTAAAACCATAGTAAAAGAATGGCTTTACCAGCTAATGGCAGCCGATAAAAACATTGTCAGAAATCCAAAGAGCTATAATTCGCAAATAGGGGTACCGCTTTCGGTTTGGCAAATTAACGATAGGAGCGAGTTGGGTATATTTGAAGCAGGAATTTCTATGCCCGGCGAGATGGAAAAACTTGAAGCCATAATCAAACCCGGCATCGGCGTATTAACCCACCTGGGTACCGCACATGACGAGGGTTTTGAAAGCACCCGTGATAAGGTGCTGGAAAAGCTGAAACTGTTTAAGCATTGTTCATTGCTGATTCATAATTATGATCAACTGACCGATTATCAAAAGGATATACCGGCAACTACCTGTTTTACCTGGAGCCGCAATTTCAAGCAGGCCGACTTGTATGTGTTTAGCGAAACCATCATTAAGAAAAACTACTACCTGCGTGCGCAATATAAGGATCAGGAAATAGAATGCCTTATACCTTTTCTTGACCAGGCATCGGTTGAGAATGTAATAATTTGTTGGGCTACACTATTGGCTATAGGTTACTCGCCGATTGAAACTGATAAGCGATTGGAACGCTTAAGCCCTGTTAGTATGCGTTTAGAACTCAAGACCGGTATTAACGACTGCTCGGTGATTGATGATTCTTATAACTCTGATATCCATTCGCTTAGCATAGCGCTGGATTTTTTAAATCAGCAAAATCAACATAAAAAAAAGACGTTAATTCTGTCAGATATTTACCAGTCTGGGCTGCAAGAAGATACTTTGTATAAGCAAGTAGCCGCACTGGTTAAAGAAAAAAAACTCGACAAGTTTATCGGCGTAGGCCAGGCATTATTAAACCATCAGGAGTATTTTGACACTGCCGAAAAATACTTTTATGCTGACACAAACGAGTTATTGAATAATCTGCTGACTATTGGGTTTAAAAGCGAGACCATATTGATAAAAGGTTCGCGCAGTTTTGAATTTGAAAGTGTAAGCCGTGCGCTGGTACAAAAAACGCATGAAACGGTTATGGAAATCAACCTTAACGCCATGCTCAATAACTTGAACTATTATAAGTCTAAACTAAGGCCTGGCGTTAAGTTAATGGCTATGGTTAAAGCATTTAGTTATGGCAGCGGTACTTTCGAGCTGGCAAACATGCTGCAATATAATAAGGTCGATTATCTGGCCGTGGCCTATACCGACGAGGGGATAGGTTTACGGCAAGCCGGTATCAGCATGCCTATTATGGTATTGAACGCTGAACAGTCGGCTTTTGACAAATTAGTAGAATATAAGCTTGAGCCCGTTTTGTACAGTTTTGGTTTGTTTGACGATTTTATTAAGTATGTACAACGAAACGACATCGTTAATTACCCTGTCCATGTCAAAATTGATACCGGTATGCATCGCCTCGGTTTTGAGCCGCTTGAAATTGAGACGTTATGCGACCTTTTAGAGCAAAATAAGTTTGTGCGTGTCGTGTCTGCCTACTCTCACCTGGCCGCCAGTGAGGCTTCGGAACATGATGCGTTTACACAAACGCAGATTGATAAATTTGAGATTGCTACACGGCAAATAGAAGAATGCCTTGGATATAGCATTATCAAACACATTTTGAACAGCTCTGGTATAACCCGCTGGGCATCAGCGCAGTTTGATATGGTTAGATTAGGTATTGGCTTATATGGTATTGATGCCGCTGTCCCGGCAGATAATGTTGCTTTGCAACCCATTACCACACTAAAAACCAGCATATCTCAGGTTAAAAGAATTCCTGCGGGAGAGACTGTTGGCTATGGCCGCAAAGGTGTTTTACCGCGTGATGGTAAAATTGCTACTGTCCGCATTGGGTATGCCGATGGTTATTTAAGGGCCTTTGGCAATGGAGTAGGCAAAATGTATGTAAACGGTATTGTTGCGCCAACGGTGGGTAATATTGCAATGGATATGTGCATGATAGATGTTACCGAAATTGATGCTGAGGAAGGTGATGAAGTAATCGTTTTTAACGAGACGCACCGTATTGAAGATTTAGCAACCCAGATTGGTACTATTCCGTATGAGATTTTGACCAATATTTCACAACGCGTAAAAAGAGTGTATTTTTACGAGTAGATTTTGCCCATCAATGAAACGTATTGCCCGCGCCCTGTTAAATTATTTTTTTAAAGGACTAATTGTTGTAGTACCTATAGGTGCAGCATTGTTTTTGATTTTCTGGGCGGTTACCAGTGTAGATAATGCATTGAATGTAAGCGACGTTTTTACAGACAGCAAAGGCAAACCGCTGCATATCCCAGGTTTAGGTATTTTAAACGTGTTAGTAATTATCATGCTCGCAGGTATCCTGGTAACCAACGTAGTTACAGACCCCATTAAGCTTTGGGTTAAAGGCTGGTTAAATCGCCTGCCTTTTTTTAACTTTCTTTATTCATCTATAAAAGATCTGACGGAGGCTTTTGTGGGCGATGAGAAAAAATTCAGCGAAGCAGTTATTGTTGAGGTAAATGAATTTGGCTTGAAAAAGATAGGTTTCCTCGTGCAAAAAGATCTTGCTAAACTGGGATTACCGGGTGAAGTAGCAGTTTACTTTCCATATTCTTACTCCTTTGCTGGTCAGGTAGTTATAGTCTCTTCTGATAAGGTAAAGCCTATTGAGAAAAACGCTGCTGATATGATGAAGTTTGTGATATCAGGCGGCGTTAGTGGTCTTGACTGATTTTTTCGCCCGCACCTTTTTAACCTGGGCTCCAAAACTCTTTATCGCCAGAAAAGTACTTATCACCATTAGTATGGCGGCCAATAAAAAAGGTGCACCTGGAAAATATAAACCCGACTGTTTGTTGGTATAATTCGCAAACAAAAAGCTGAATATGGCAGGACCCACTATTACGCTAATGCTGTTGAGGATCGTTATAGCGCCCTGCAATTCTCCCTGCTCGTTTTTAGCAACGCGGTTGGTTGCAAACCCCTGTAATGCCGGACCGGAGATTCCGCCCAAGCAATACGGTATCATAAACAAATAAACCATCCATCCCTGACTGGCAAAAGCAATTAATGTTAAGCCGACAGCGTAAAATATAATACCTGCTATAATGTTTTTTTGCTGTCCGAATTTTGGGATAGTATAACGTATTAACCCTGCCTGAATGGAGAACAAAAGCAGCCCTATAAAAAGCGCCAGCAAACTAACACTATGCATTGACCAGTTAAACTTTTCGTATAACAAGAAGGATAGCATATACTCGACTGCTTTTTGGGCAGTATATACCAGCAAAATAGCGCCAATGAGCCCGGCTAAACCCACGTGTTTAGTAAAAACCCTGATCAATGAACCCAGCGGGTTAGCCCTTTTCCACTCAAACTTACGGCGATGCGCTGGCTTCAACGATTCAGGAAGCACAAACAAGCCATATAACCCGTTTAAAAAGGCAAAGCCGGCAGCTGCCATAAATGGAAATTTAATGTTTAGCTCACCTAAGTATCCGCCCAGCCCTACACCTAAAATTAAGCCGATGCCTGAGGCTGCACCAACTAAACCAAAGTTTGCATCGCGTTTATGCCCTGTGCTTATGTCTGCAATATAGGCTGTAGCGGTTGCTGTACTCGCGCCTGTTACGCCTGCAATGAAACGGCCCACAAACAACCATGATATAGAAGGGGCAAAGGCCATAAACATATAGTCAATGCTAAAGCCAAACAACGAAATAAGCAATACCGGCCTGCGGCCGTATCTATCGCTCAAGCTACCCATAATTGATGCAAAAACCAGTTGCATGGAAGCATATATTAACGTAAGCCAGCCATTATATTTCGATGCCGTACTGATGTCAAAATGACCTAAAGTTTGCAGCAGCTTAGGCATAACCGGAATAATGATTCCCAAACCCAGCACGTCAATAAATATGGTAATGAAAATGAAGCCCAAAGCCGCCGAACGTGTCTTTTTCTTAACTTCTTTGGCTATTTGTTTTATAGGTGATAGCTCTTCGGCCATTTAGTAGCAGTTTAGTTTTGATATTAGCTTTTGTATAACCAATAAATTTAATTTGTGTTTCTTTTAAAACTCCTAACGGCCAATATCACACTTAACAGCATTAAAAAAGACCCTAAAACAAAGGGAGCGCCGGGGAAATAAAATGGGGCGCCGCTTTTGGTAAACTTATAAAAAAGGTAAGTCATTACCCATGGGCCAAATATGGCACTCAGGCTGGCTAAACTTGTCAAAGCACCCTGAAGTTCGCCTTGCTCATTTTGCGGCACCTGCGCGGTCATCACGCCTTGCAGGGCGGGGCCCGCTATGCCGCCTAATGCATAAGGGATCATAAAGGCAAACATCATCCAGCCTTTCGTCGCGATAGCAAATAATAATAGCCCTATGGCGTAAAATGATAAACCAACCCAAATGCTGCGTTCCTGTCCCAGCTTGGGTATAGCAATGCGGATAAGTCCGCCTTGCACCGCAGCAATGGTCAATCCCACAAAACCTAAGGAATAGCCAACCCACGCTTCGTTCCAGCCAAACTTTGACATGGTGTAGAACGTCCATACACTTTGTACCGATTGCGCGGCAAAATAGATCAGAAATAGCGAGGCAGCCAGGCCTAAAACAGCCGGATATTTATTCAGTTGTTTTAATGAACCAATAGGATTGGCCCGCCTTAACTCAAAAGGGCGGCGATGTTCTTTATCCAGCGATTCAGGCAGTACAAAAAATCCGTAGAGTGCGTTTAGTAAAGCCAGGCCTGCCGCAGCTATAAACGGCAATTGTGTGCTGTATTTGCCTAGTATGCCGCCTATAACGGGGCCTATTATAAAGCCCAACCCAAATGCAATACCAATCATCCCGAAGTTTTGCGCACGTTTTTCAGGTGTGCTCACATCAGCAATATAGGCTGATGCGGTGGTATAGCTTGCACCGGTAATACCTGCAATGGCACGGCCCACAAATAACCAGCCTATGCTTGGCGCAAAAGCCAGGAACAAATAATCAATACCAAAACCCGTTAATGAACCCAATAGCACCGGACGGCGGCCATATTTATCGCTAAGGTTACCCAGTACTGGTGCAAACAAAAACTGCATAATTGCGTAAGCCAGCGTTAGCAAGCCTGCATAACGCGATGCATCGCTTAAATTGCCATGTATCAGGTTTTCAATAAGCTTTGGCAATACGGGAATGATAATACCCAGGCCGGTGATATCAATGAGTAAGGTTACAAAAATAAAGCCCAGGGCGGCTTGTTTTTTTGATTTTACAGGTTGCTCCATTCTTGCAAAATAAACAAAACCGGGAAAAATACCGATTAAATAATTATTAAATCTTTGGCTATATTATTTGAAAATGTCCGTAAATTGGTAACTGTAAACCCCTTATCTCAAATTCCTATGAAAAAGAAGATTGTATTAGCCGCCGTATTGACAGTCGCCTGCATTTTTTTTACGATAGATATCCGTGCACAAAGCCAACAACCGGAATATATTACAAATCAACCGGCACCAGCATTTGAACTTAAAGACATGGATGGTAAAACTGTTTCGTTAACCGATTATAAAGGTAAGGTCGTAGTTCTTGACTTTTGGGCTACCTGGTGCGGTCCGTGTAAAATGTCATTCCCGGGCATGCAAATAGCTTTAAATAAGTATAAGGATGATAAAGACGTACAGTTTTTATTTATTGATACCCGCGAAAGAGCAGATAACTACAAAGACTTGGTAAAAAACTTTTTGGCTGACAATCATTATAGTTTTAAGGTAATCTTTGATGAAAAAGGCGAAGGCGGCGTTCAAAATAAATTTTTTAAAACGTACAAGTTGATGGGTATACCTACCAAGTTTATTATAGACCGGGACGGTATAGTGCGTTTTGAAAACATTGGCTATATGCCAGGGATGAGTGATCAGGAGCTGGCTAATGAGGTAAGTGGCATGATAGAGAAAGCTAAAAAAGCAACTGATAACAAAGTTCCAGCTAAAACAAGGTGAGCCAGTTGGTATGAAATAAAAAAACGTCATTGCGTTTGCAATGACGTTTTTTTTGAGTAATCTTTGTTTAAAAGTTCGGTTTCAAAACATATTTGTCGTAGAAACGGAAGATATGTTCAACAGCTTCTTCTGCTGTGTCAACTACCCGATACAGGTTCAGATCGTCAGGATGAATGTTGTGTTCCTGGTTCAGCATTTTATCAGTGATCCACTCAAACAAGCCCTTCCAATACTCTACACCCACAAACACAATCGGGAAGCGGGCAATTTTACCAGTTTGTATTAGCGTAATTGCCTCGAACGATTCATCAAGCGTACCAAAACCGCCGGGCAACACAATAAAACCTTGCGAGTATTTCATAAACATTACTTTGCGCACAAAGAAATAATCAAACTGCAAAACTTTATCGCGGTCGATGTATTTATTGTGAAATTGCTCAAACGGCAGTTCAATATTTAAACCTACTGATTTACCACCGGCTTCATAGGCGCCTTTGTTGGCAGCTTCCATAATACCCGGTCCGCCGCCTGATATTACACCATAACCACGCTCTGTAAGCAGGCGGGCAGTATCTTCCGCTAGTTTATAATACGGATTATCATTTTTGGTACGTGCCGAACCAAAGATTGATACACAGGGGCCAATTTTAGCCAGTTTCTCAAAGCCGTCAACAAATTCGGCCATTATTTTAAATATCTGCCAGGAGTCGGTTACTTTAATTTCCTGCCAGTCTTTGTTCTCAAATGCGTGTCTTATTTTTTCTTCACCAGTCATTATCTTATCTTAAAAAGTATATAATCAGGCCACTACTGTTTTTGTTTTAGTTGTCGACGCCAATAGCAAGCCGGCAAATGTAATTAATCCGTTTATAAGGATGAGTTCATTATCGAAAGTATAACCAAATAGTTCGGCCGAGTGTGTGCTCAGGTAAAAACTTATTGCCGGAGATATAACGCAAATAAAAGGCGTTAACTTATCTCTGACCTGCCGCGAGCTCATAAATAATCCGAAAGCGTATAAGCCAAGTAATGGCCCATAGGTATAGGACGCTACCTTAAATATCGCACTTACTACAGCGTCGTTATTAATGGCGTTGAACAGCATAATTGTCAATAACATCAATCCAGAAAAGCCAACGTGTACATAATGACGAATGCTGATCATTTTTTTGCTATTGACATCTTTGCCTTTATTAAAGTTTAAAAAGTCGACACAAAACGAGGTAGTTAAAGCGGTTAAGGCTGAGTCGGTAGTTGCGAAGGTGGCCGCTGTCAGGCCCAGCATAAACACAATAGCTGGCACAATACCCAGATACTTTAGCGCTATGGTAGGATAGAGGTAGTCGGTCTTGGTTACCGTTATGCCATTTTTAGCAGCGTACATGTATAACAGCGCCCCCACGCTCAAAAAGAAAATATTGATCACCACAAATACGCCGGTAAAACTGAACATATTTTTTTGCGCTTCGCGGATGTTTGACAGACTGAGGTTTTTCTGCATCAAATCCTGATCAAGCCCAGTCATGCCTACAGTGATGAACAGGCCGCCCAGAAACTGCTTGGTAAAATGGAAGTGGCTCGTCATAAAATCGCTGAAGAAAAATATCTTAGAATAGCTGCTGTTTTTGATCATATCAGCTGCTTCAAATACATTGACGTTCAGGCTGCGGCAGATAAAATATATCGACAAAAAAACAGACGATACCAGGAATAGCGTTTGTAAGCTGTCGGTGATGATAATGGTTTTTAATCCGCCTTTAAACGTATAGCCCCATATTAATAGCAAACAAATCAGTACAGTCACCGCAAACGGTACACCATAGCTGTCAAATATAAATTTCTGTAAAACGATCACCACTAAATAGAGCCTAAAAGCGGACCCGATTACCCTGCTGATTAAAAATATGCCAGCAGCTGTTTTATAACTCCAGGCGCCTAATGCATGTTCAATGTAGCTATAGATAGAGGTTAGTTTCATCCGATAGTACAGTGGCAACAGCACCGTAGCGATAATAATAAAGCCCGCTGCATTGCCCAGTACAAACTGAAAGTATGCAAATTGATCGCCGCTCGGCGCACCAACTTTACCGGGAACCGAGATAAAGGTTACACCGCTAAGCGCCGTACCAATCATACCGAAGGCAACTAAATACCATTTTGAATTACGGTTGGCTACGAAAAAGGTGTCATTGTCTGATGACTTACGTGAAGTAAGCCACGAAATAACCAGTAGTACAAGAAAATAGCCAATGATAAATGACAACAATACTCCGGGCGACATTTTATTTAAGGTTTTGCGTCCCACACGTCATTGCGAGGAACGAAGCAATCTCTACACACGCTTATCAAATAGTGCTTATAAGTCACGCAGAGATTGCCACGCTGCGCTCGCAATGACGTGTGTTATAAAATGTATCGTCATAATGAGTTTTACAGTACAATCACAAACGGACTACGGCGATTTACCTATTATTTTTTAAATTCGCAATATGAACTTTTCGTCGAAGTTGTTGGAAAACGCGGTAGCTGAGTTTGCAAAATTACCGGGAGTGGGGCAGAAAACCGCCTTGCGTTTGGTATTGCACCTGCTTAACCAGGATAAGGAGGAAGTACAAAAGTTTAGCAGCGCCATAACCAAATTGCGCGAAGAAATTCGTTTTTGCGAGGTTTGTCATAATATTTCAGACCAGCGTGTATGCGAGATCTGTTCGTCACACAAACGCGACCATAGTCTGATTTGTGTGGTTGAGGACACTCGCGACGTAATGGCCATTGAAAATACCAGTCAGTATAATGGCGTTTACCATGTACTGGGTGGCTTGATATCGCCGATGGATGGGGTCGGCCCATCCGATCTGCAGGTAGATTCGTTGATTGAGCGCTTGAAAAACGACGAAATCAAAGAGGTGATTTTTGCCTTAAGCGCTACCATGGAAGGTGATACCACGATATTCTACCTGCATAAGAAATTAAAACAGTTTAATATTAGTATCTCAACTATTGCCCGTGGCATAGCCTTTGGAGGAGAATTAGAGTACGTAGACGAGATCACCTTGGGTCGATCCATCGCTACACGTGTTCCGTATGAAAATTCTTTATCCAGGTAAGCTATGAAACTATCGGTAATCATGGTAAATCGCAATCGCTGTGATTTGCTTAAACTCGCGCTTAATTCGTTGATTAAGGCCGCTCATGGCCTTATTTATGAGCTTATTGTGGTTGATAATGCGTCAACTGATAACACTATCGAAATGCTTCGAGCCGATTTTCCCGATGTCAGGTTAATCGCCAATAAAACAAACCTGGGTATTTCAAAAGCAGCTAATCAGGGCATCGAAGTGTCCAGAGGCGAGTATGTTTTACTGGTCAATGCGGATAGTATTTGCGGCAAAGAGACTTTAGCCAAGGTAATTGAGTTTATGGATACTCATAATGAAGCCAGCGGATTAAGTGTAAGAATGCTAGGCGCGCAAGGCGGCTTCCTGCCCGAGTCAAATCGAGGCCTGACCAAACCCTGGATGACTTTTTTTAAACTGATAGGTTTCGCCAAAAACTTTCAAAAAACACGCTTGTCAGACCGTAACCATAAAGCCTGGGTTGAAGAGTTTCAAACTTCTGAAGTGGATATATTGAACGATGCTTTTATGCTGATCCGCAAGTCGGTTTTAAGTGATGTAGGCTTGTTTGACGAACGTTTTGTACAATATGGACACAATATCGACCTGTCATACCGGATGCGTCTGTCGGGATACAAAAATTTCTACTTTCCTAAAACGTATATCATCAATCTGAAAAGCGACAATGCGCCTAAATTTAGCTGGCAATACATTAAGTATTTTTATGGTGCGATGCTTATCTTCGCGGCCAAGTACCTGTTCAAACTGCCTGAAATAAAAATAGAAGGCATGCAGGTATACCCGGCTGCTTATGAAGTTGAACAATAAAATCGTTATTATCACAGGTGCCTCATCGGGTATCGGTAAATCACTAGCTCATGAATTTGCACGCAGGGGTGCAAATCTTGTATTAGCTGCAAGACACTATGTTTCTTTATGTGAGATAGCTCAAAAACTACAAGACGAATATAAGATCAAAGCGCTAGCTGTGCAATGCGACGTGAGTTTGGAAGAAGATTGTAAACAGCTTATTCATCAAACTAAACAAACCCTTGGTCAGATTGACATATTGATTAACAACGCCGGTATATCTATGCGTGCTTTGTTTAACGATGTGGATGTACAGGTTTTAAAAACTTTGATGGATGTTAACTTTTGGGGAGCGGTATATTGTACCAAATATGCGTTGCCTGAAGTGCTGAAAACTAAAGGTTCAATTGTAGGCGTGTCGTCTATCGCCGGTTACAAAGGTTTGCCGGGACGCTCTGGTTATTCAGCTTCTAAATTTGCAATGAATGGTTTCCTGGATTCTTTACGCGTTGAAAATCTAAAAACCGGCATTCATGTAATGACGGCCTGTCCCGGGTTTACAGCATCTAATATCCGCAATACAGCTTTAAATAAGGACGGTAACCAACAGCGCGAGAGCACCTTACATGAGGAAAAAATGATGTCATCGGACGAAGTAGCCAAACGTATTGCCGACGGGGTTGAAAGCCGTTCGCGTACACTGATTATGACTGGTCAAGGTAAGTTGACCGTATTGTTAAGTAAGTTTATACCGGCAAGGTTGGATAAGTTGGTTTATAATGTTTTCACCAAAGAAAGAGATCCGTTGTTAAAGTAATCAGATCTCCACTAATTCGTGATCGTCTATCTTGTCCAGGTTCAACATTAAGCGTCCATCTTCATCCTGGTCAAACGCCGGCTGGAATTTGGCTCCCCAAACCATCTCATTATACATGTAAGATGTACGCGAATGAACGGTCTGTGAAAAAGTGTCGTCAAAAGCTTTCAGCAAAACAGCGAACGTAGCTCCAGTATTTTCCAGATCCTCAGGCGTCATATCTTTCAGCGGGCTGTCATCATCAAGTGGATGTACTATTGTCCAGCTTAATGTTAAAACGCTTACTTTTTTACGTTCAAGCGGCAATGATATAAAACGGCGTTCCAGCCGGCCGTTAATCTCTTCGTTGTAAGAAAAGATCACTTCCATACTCAGGTCAATCAAAACATTACGGCGTAAGTTGGTTAGTCTGAACATTAAACCCTTACCACCCTTATACGGGGCAACCAGTAAATGTTTGCTATACTTAATCTTGGCTGATGGTTTTGAGAAACGCCCATACAACAAACCTGTGGCCAAAGCAAAGGCTAGCAAACCAATCATCGACTCAAAAGCAGCGATGGTATTGGCAACCAGGCCTTTTGGGCTGATGTGCCCGTAGCCAACCGTTGAAAGTGTTTGCGCTGAAAAGAAAAACGAATCCATGAAACGATAAAACAGGGACGTGCCCTCTGTGCCATCCAATGTGCCAGGCCCAAGTGCCACATAGATCATCGCAAATAAAATATTGGCGACTAAATACCCCGCAAGTACCACCAGCCAGAATTTGAACCAGTTCATGGTAATTAACGAGTGGTAAGTATTAGCCGTACTAAAGAATTTTAATCCTTTGCGCTTAACATTAATGGAGCCGTCCTGGTTAATGAGGCGTTGGGTTTTAACTACCGCTTTGGTGCCGAAACCTAAATCGTCCTCAGGATTAAATTTTCTTCTGTGTATAGCCATTGTTGTTGTGAGAAAGCTGCAAGATCAACTTTTTGTAAAAATATTATTCTGCTTGCTTTTAGAAAAAACTATTTCCATATTTGCGACGTAATGATTTCGAAAATGTTAAATAATTGGTGGTGGCTTAACGATTAATTCGTAAGGCAAACTCCTGTTATAAAAAATAATATTTTAAAAAGGGTTGCCTTATGGTAACCCTTTTTTATTATCAGCGTTTAACGATCATTCAACCAACAAAATCCCATAAGCGGCTAATATGAAACAAATACTTAACCATCTTTTTGAGAACAAAACACTGACACGCGACCAGGCAAAAGACGTCCTGACACTAATCTCGCAAGGTATATATAACAATTCGCAGATCACTGCCTTTATGACGGCGTACTGTATGCGAACGATTACCGTATCTGAGTTGGAGGGTTTCAGAGATGCGATGATAGATTTATGCCTGGCTGTTGATCTGGGAACAGATGAGTTGATAGACCTGTGCGGAACCGGCGGCGATGGTAAGGATACATTTAATATCTCAACTTTAGCCTCGTTTGTTGTGGCGGGGGCTGGCTATCAGGTAGCCAAACACGGTAACTATGGCGTGTCATCAGGCTGTGGTTCATCAAATGTGATGGAGTATTTAGGTTATAAGTTTACTAATGATCTGGATTCACTGAAAAGGAATTTGGATGAGGCTAATATTTGTTTCCTGCATGCGCCTTTATTTCATCCGGCTATGAAAACGGTAGCGCCTATCCGTAGAGAACTGGGCGTAAAAACCTTTTTTAATATGCTAGGGCCGATGGTGAATCCGGCGAAGCCGAAAAACCAAATGGTGGGCGTATATAACTTAGAGCTGGCGCGCATGTATGCGTATTTGTATCAGCGCTCTGATAAAAAATATACTATTTTAAATGCCCTAGAGGGTTATGACGAGATATCGCTAACCTGCGATTTTAAAACTTTCACACCACAAGGCGAAAAAGTTAATAGATTGACTGAATTGGGTTTTGAAAAAATTAGTCCGTTAACTATAATGGGTGGCGCCACGGTTGACGAATCGGCCGCTATATTTATGCGTGTACTGAATAACCAGGCTACTACAGAGCAAAGTAACGTAGTGCTGGCCAATGCCGCAGTGGCTATACAAACCATTAAACCGGAGAAATCATTTGCTGATTGCTTTTATGAGGCCGAAGCGTCATTAATCAGCAAAAAAGCACTAAAAAGTTTTAAAGCCTTAATAGGTTAATTGAAATGAAAATAAAAGTTTGCGGACTAAAATATCCTGATAACATTCGGGCGATAGAAGCGTTGGAGCCTAAATACATGGGCTTTATCTTCTACGGCCGTTCGCCGCGTTTTGCTGGCGATTTGGATGCGGATGCCTTAGCTGCAATATCACCGGAGATTATTAAGACCGGTGTTTTCGTAAATGAGCGTGCAGAAGAAATTGAAGCTTTGGTTGATAAATATGATTTCAAAGCAGTGCAATTACATGGCAACGAATCGCCCGAATTTGTTGAACGGTTTAAAGACAGGGTGCAAGTGCTGAAGGCCTTTGGTGTAAACGAAGATTTCGACTTTGAGCAATTAAAGGATTATGTGGGTAAGGTTGACCACTTTTTGTTTGATACCAAAACCGACGCACACGGCGGCTCAGGCAAAACCTTTAACTGGGATATTTTGAATAAATATACTTTAGAGGTTCCGTTCTTTCTGAGCGGCGGTTTAAGTTTGGATAACCTTGATCAAATTAACAAGATAAAGCACCCGCAATTTTACGGTGTTGATTTGAACAGTAAATTTGAGACAGCGCCCGGATTAAAAGATATTGAAAAACTAAAGCAGGCATTTAGCCTGATAAAACAAGATAACACGCATGAAGTACGGAGTTAACGAGCAAGGATATTATGGCGATTTTGGTGGTGCATATGTGCCCGAAATGCTTTACCCTAATGTAGAAGAATTAAGACAGCAATATTTAAATATATTGAATGCCCCTGATTTTAAAGCCGAGTTTGATCAGCTTTTAAAGGATTACGTGGGTCGCCCTTCACCATTATATCATGCAAAACGCTATTCGGAGAGATACGGTGCTAACATATTCCTTAAGCGCGAGGATCTGAACCATACCGGTTCGCACAAGATAAATAATGCCATCGGGCAAATACTGCTGGCGCAGCGTTTAGGTAAAAAACGTATCATCGCTGAAACAGGCGCCGGTCAGCACGGTGTAGCTACAGCTACAGTTTGTGCCTTGAAAGGTATAGAATGTGTGGTTTACATGGGTGAGATTGATATGGAGCGCCAGGCACCAAACGTGGCCCGTATGAAGATGCTGGGTGCTAAAGTTGTCCCTGCAACTTCAGGTAGTAAAACGCTGAAAGATGCTACCAACGAAGCCTTGCGCGACTGGATAGCCAACCCGGTTGATACGCATTATATTATTGGTTCGGTAGTTGGCCCATATCCATATCCTGACATGGTGGCTAAATTTCAATCTATCATATCCCTCGAAACCAAAAAACAGCTACTTGAACATACCGGTAAAGAATTGCCTGAGTACGTAATGGCCTGCGTAGGCGGTGGCAGCAATGCCATGGGTATGTTTTACCATTTCCTGGACGACGAGAGTGTAAAACTGGTTGCCGTTGAAGCAGCAGGTAAAGGGGTTGATAGTGGTCATTCAGCTGCGACGACTTTCCTGGGTAAAGAAGGTGTATTACATGGCAGCCGTACTATTTTAATGCAGACTGAAGATGGGCAGGTTGTCGAACCTTACTCTGTTTCTGCCGGTTTGGATTACCCGGGTATCGGCCCCCAGCACGCGCATCTATATAAAATTAAGCGTGCGCAATATGCCGCTGTTACTGATGACGAGGCTTTGAACGCAGGTTTATTATGCTGCCAGTTGGAGGGTATTATCCCCGCCATTGAGTCGGCGCATGCTTTGGCCCAGCTGGAGAAAATGACCTTTAAGAAAGATGATAACGTGGTAATCTGTTTGTCGGGACGTGGGGATAAGGATTTGAACACCTATATAAAATATTTTAATTACTAGATAGCTTATGGTTAATGGATGATGGTTCATAGTAACCTTTTATCCTTTCTATGAACCATAAACTATTAACTATCAACCAAAGAATGAACAGGCTTAACCAACTTTTCGCTACCAAAAAAAATAATTTACTGTCGATATATTTTACGGCAGGTTATCCTGAGTTGAACGCTACATTGGATATCGCCGAAGCTTTAGAAAAAGCCGGTGTTGATTTCCTTGAAGTGGGTTTCCCGTATTCGGACCCGGTAGCCGATGGGCCAACCATTCAGAACAGTTCGCAACAAGCGCTAGATAATGGAATGACGCTAAAAGTGCTGTTTGAACAATTGAAGGGTTTACGTAAGCGCGTAAGTATTCCAATATTGTTAATGGGTTATGTAAATCCAATAGTACAGTATGGTATCGAACGCTTTTGTAAGGAAGCAGCGGGGTTAGAAGTAGACGGTATCATCGTTCCTGACCTGCCTATGTATGAATATGAAACCCTGTACGCAAAATATTTTCAGGATAATAACTTAAGCAATATCTTCCTGGTAACCCCGCAAACCTCGCCTGAACGTATCCGCAAAATCGATGAGTTGAGCAATAGCTTCATTTACTTGCTTTCGTCGTCGTCAATCACAGGTGGGAGCCTAAACGTATCAGATACCATAGCGGCTTATTACACCCGCGTTAAAGCCATGAATTTGAAAAACCCTACCATGATTGGTTTTGGCATATCAGACAATGCCACTTTTACTAAAGCCTGCGAATATGCCAATGGCGCCATTGTGGGCAGTAAATTTGTGAAATTATTGGAAGAAGATAACTACCTGACCAAAATTCCTGCGTTTGTACAAAATATCCGTCCCACTAATAAATAATATCATTTAGAAAAAGTTTTATTTGCTTATAACATTAAGCCGGTTTAACCTTTAGTTGTTTTTAAAAATACTTTGCCTCTTTTTTAGCCTATAGTATAATCAGACTTTGTGGTTTGGGTATTTTGTTTATTTTTCTTAGCTGATAGTCTGCCAAAGCTATCTGCCGGTGAAAAATAAGCAGCACGCCCAACAATGATTTTTTCTGGTCTTAGAAATAAACTGAAGGATACGTCCATATCGCGCAAGTTGTATTTTACAATTGGCATTATGGCGGTGCTGGTAACTATTGAGCTAAGTACACTATGGTTTGCGGTGAATACGCTTTCGGCTGTGCGCTCATATGTTGAGGGTGAAGGTTTATGGTCAAAAGCGCAGAAAGATGCTGTTTACCATTTACGCATCTACACATTCTCGCACGATGAGAAGGACTACCAAAGTTTTCTTGACTTTTTAAAGGTTCCGCTGGGCGATAAAAAAGCGCGATTGGAATTGAGTAAACCTGATCCAAATTTAGATACAGCCCGTTTAGGCTTTATTGAAGGTCGCAATCATGAGGACGATGTAGATGGCATGATCAAACTTATCCGTCGTTTTCATGACGTTTACTATATACACAGTGCCTTTGTAATCTGGGGCGAGGCCGAAAATAAAATGGAACAACTCATTCCATTGGGCGAGAAGCTGCATACCATGATCAGTTCGAAATCTGCCTCGCAGGATGAAGTTAATAAGGTGCTGACCCAGGTAGAAACTATTAACGGTCAACTCACCAAACTTGAAGACGATTTTTCATTCACCCTGGGCGAAGGTTCACGCTGGTTGGAGCGCGTGGTGCTGCGCATATTACTTACACTGTCATTAACTATTGGCACTACTAGTATAATCATCACCATATCTGTAAGTAAGGGTATTGAGAAAGGCATTAAAGCCATTATTGACGGCGCTGCTTTGATCCGTCGGGGGTTATTTGGTTCAAGGGTCAGGGTTTATTCAAAAGATGAGATAGGTGTTTTAGCTACTGCATTCAATGAAATGGCCATAACATTGGAGCATAAAATACTAGAACTGAAAAACGTCGAGGACAGCCTGATCAAAGAGCGCGATAGGGCAGAGGCTTCAGAAAAGGTAAAGCAGCTTTTTTTGGCTAATATGAGCCATGAGATACGTACGCCGATGAATGCTATTTTAGGTTTTGCCCGTTTGTTGGAGGATGCACTTACAGATAAAGAATTGTTAGAATACATTCGTATCATTATCAAATCGGGTGATGATTTATTGGTGATATTAAATGATATTCTCGACTTTTCCCGGATCGAGGCAGGAAAAGTTCACTTTGAGCAACAGCCGTTTAGTTTGCGGTCTACCGTAGAGTCAATTATAACTATGATGGAGGTTAAGGCCGGGCAAAAGAATTTAAAAGTCACTTCAGATATCGACAATACAATACCTAATGTTCTGCTAGGCGATGCTGTCAGGCTCAGCCAGATATTAATTAACCTGGTATCAAACGCTATTAAATTTTCTGATAAAGGAGACATCAATATCAGGATCAACACAGTTGATGAAAACAATCACAACATCATCATTGACTTTATTATTAAAGATACGGGTATAGGTATCCCGCTTGATAAACAGGATAAGATATTTGAAAGCTTTGAGCAGGCCAGCTCAGACACTGTGCGCAAGTTTGGCGGTACCGGGTTAGGTTTAAGTATTGCCAAGCAACTGGTTGAGATGCAGGATGGTAAAATATCAGTTAAAAGCAAACCGGGTAAAGGTTCTGAATTTTATTTCAGACTGCCATTTTTGAAAGAACGCCTGCGCGATAAGAAGAGTGATATAACAGGCAGCACCATAAAAGAAAAGAGCGGAAAAGGTATTCGCGTACTGGTTGTTGAGGATAATGCCATTAACCAAATGCTTATAGTAAAAGTACTGCAAAAGCACAGCTTTGAAATTGAGGTAGCAGAGAATGGCATAATAGCATTAGGCAAATATAAAAATAGCGATTACGACATTATCCTGATGGACCTGCAAATGCCTGAGATGGATGGTTATGAAACCACGCGCCAAATCAGAAGTATGACATCTTCAAAAAAGGATATCCCGATTATGGCGATGACCGCTCATACTATCAAAGGCGAGCGTGAGCGCTGTTTATCAATAGGTATGAATGATTATGTGCCCAAACCATTCAATGTATCCGAGCTCCTTGAAAAAATATTTGCCCTGACGGGGCAGTTATAAATACTGTTCCAGATCCCCTTTACCCTCACGAACGATCTCAAAGCTGCCGGAAGTACAGTCAACCACAGTTGAAGCTACGTTGTCGCCGTAACCGCCATCAATCACAATATCAACCAGGTCTTCATATTTTTCGTGGATCAGTTCAGGGTCGGTCGAGTATTCGATGATGTCGTCGTCGTCACGTATTGAAGTTGATACGATAGGATTACCCAGCTCTTTAACAATGCAGCGGGCAATATCATTGTCAGGTACACGGATACCTACCGTCTTTTTGTTAGAACTTAATAGTTTGGGTACGTTATGACTGGCGTTAAAGATAAAGGTAAACGGGCCAGGCAGCGCTTTTTTTAACACACGGAAGGTAGCATTGTCGATTGGTTTGATGTAATCAGAAATATGGCTCAGATCATAACAGATAAAGGAGAAATTAGCCTTATCGGGCTTAATATTCCTGATCTTGCAAATAGCCTCTATAGCCCGGTGATTGGTGATATCACAACCTAAACCATAAACCGTATCGGTAGGGTAGATAATCAGGCCGCCTTTGCGCAGTACTTCAACTACCTGTTCAATGGCTTTAGGGTTTGGGTTTTCGGGGTAGATTTTAATTAGCATATTCTATATTTCGAATATCGAAAATTCTATTTCGCATTTGATTTTGCAATATACAACAAATGCAACCTCATTTTGTGAGATTGCATTTGCCGCAAGTAGCATTAATAGCTATTTACATAATTCCAAAATCGAAAATGTGAGTTCCGAAATATTGAATTATGCTTGTTTCGCAAATTGTACGTTGATAATCAATTTGATGTCTTCACCAACAACAACTGAACCAGCTTCGGTCACACCGTCCCAGGTTAAGCCAAACTCCTTACGGTTGATTTTACCAGTTACTTCGAAACCAGCTTTAGTGTTACCATAAAAATCTGTAGCCGTACCACCGTGTTCAACTTCTAAAGTTACTGGTTTAGTAATGCCTTTGATAGTTAGATCGCCATTGAGGTCTTCGCCGTCAAATGAAGTTGATTTGAAAGTGATAGTTGGATATTGTTCTGCATCAAAAAACTCCGCAGATTTCAAGTGACCGTCGCGAGCCTCTTGGTTAGTATCAATGCTGTTCACGTCTAATGAAAAGGTGATGTTAGCATTTGTAAAGTCATCATTTTCAGTTTCCATGGTACCTTCAAAAGTTTTGAATGAACCGGTTACTGTTGAGATAACTAAGTGTTTTACTTTAAATTGTACTTCTGAGTGCATTGGGTCTAATACCCATTTTGTTGTTGCCATGATTTGATTGTTTTAAATTGTAGTACAAATATAATAACAATACATGTTTAAACATGTAATTTAATTGTAATATATTTACTGTTAAATTGGTTTCAAAATAAACCGGAATATGAGGGCATTGTTTGGTTTGCAACCAACAAAAAAGGGGCAAAGAGCCCCTTTTTTATTATAATGGTCAAATGATAATATTAAGCTAAAACTTGCTTAACAATTTCTGCTGCTTCTTTTAATAAGATAGCTGAGTAAACTTTCAAACCTGAATTGTCAATCAATTCTTTGGCTTCTTTAGCGTTGGTGCCTTGCAAACGTACTATTATTGGGACAGGGATATTACCTATTTCTTTATAGGCGTCAATAACACCTTGTGCTACACGGTCGCAACGCACAATACCACCGAAGATATTGATCAGAATGGCTTTAACATTTGGGTCGCTCAGGATGATATTGAAACCAGCTTTAACTGTTTGTGCATTAGCAGTACCGCCAACGTCAAGGAAGTTTGCCGGCTCGCCACCAGCCAATTTAATGATATCCATGGTTGCCATAGCCAAACCTGCGCCGTTAACCATACAACCTACGTTACCGTCAAGCTTTACATAGTTAAGGTTTGATTTGCCCGCTTCAACTTCAGTGGGATCCTCTTCGTTGGTATCTCGCATAGCTGCATAATCCGGATGACGGTACAGTGCGTTATCGTCAAGGTTTACTTTAGCATCAACGGCTAATATTTTATTGTCGGATGTTTTTAGTACCGGGTTAATCTCAAACATAGATGAATCGGTAGACTCATAAGCTTTATACAAAGCAGCTATGAATTTAGTCATGTCTTTAAATGCATCGCCCGATAAACCCAGGTTAAACGCAATTTTGCGGGTTTGAAAACCTTGCAGACCAACCTTAGGATCGATTTCTTCTTTAAAGATCAGATGAGGAGTGTGCTCAGCCACTTCTTCTATATCCATACCCCCTTCGGTTGAATACATAATGATATTACGGCCTTTAGCACGATCAAGCAATACACTTATGTAAAACTCTTTAGTAGCGCTTTCGCCAGGATAGTAAACATCCTGAGCAATTAACACCTTACGTACCAGTTTACCTTCAGGGCCGGTTTGCGGGGTTACCAGTTGCATACCCAAAATATCAGTAGCTCTTTGTTTAACCTCGTCCAGATTTTTGGCCAGTTTAACGCCGCCGCCTTTACCGCGACCGCCTGCATGTATTTGTGCTTTAACTACAACCCAGTCTGAGCTGTAATCTTCTTTCATTTTTTTTGCAGCTTCAACAGCTTGTTCGGGGGTATCGGCAACAATGCCTTCCTGAACTCTTACACCAAAACTTTTTAGTATTTGTTTTCCCTGGTATTCGTGAATATTCATTTTGTTTGAAGATTTGCGGTAAATCTACAGATTTTGTTTTGAAGTTTGGCGATAGGTGATCAGAGATTAGTGATTAGTTTTACGCTTGTTTGATAAAAATATTGATACACTTGTTAATAATTACCTATTGCAAAAAATAACTAATCTCCAATCGCTATTCTCTAATCCCTAATCCCTATTTTTACCAAATGCTTAAAGCTACATCAATCAATAAATCATACGGTCAGCTTAAAATATTGAAAGGGGTTGACTTTGAAGTGCAAAAAGGCGAGATAGTTACCATTGTTGGCGCGTCGGGCGCGGGCAAGAGTACGCTGCTTAATATATTGGGCACACTGGATAAGCCCGATTCAGGCCAGCTATTTATTAATGATGTTGAATTGAATCGTTTGAGTAATAAGGGCCTGAGCAATTTTCGCAACCGCGAAATTGGTTTTATATTTCAGTTTCACCATTTATTAGCAGAGTTTGATGCACTTGAAAATGTATGTATACCTGCTTATATTGCCGGCACACCCCGCCAGGAAGCTGAAAAACGCGCTGCCGAATTATTAGACCTGTTAGGATTAGCTAATCGTATGCATCATAAACCTAACGCACTATCTGGTGGCGAGCAGCAGCGGGTTGCAGTAGCCAGGGCGCTGATCAATAACCCGGCTTTGATTTTTGCCGATGAACCCTCAGGTAACCTCGACTCAACCAATGCCCGCGAATTACACGAGCTGTTTGGTAAGCTGCGTGATGAATTTAATCAAACCTTTGTCATTGTAACCCATAACGAGCATCTGGCCACTGTATCTGACCGTAAAGTGGCCATGATGGACGGACTAATTGTACAATAACGTGAGCATCCTGATAACATCGGCTATGTCGGCAAAGGCCCATAGTCTTAAAAATCAATTAAATAACAATGATATTATTCTAGGCGATTATCATGAGGTGCCGCAGTTTATGCTATCTGCTAAATTGATGGGGCTGCCTAACCCGGCGTCTGTATCTTACGCCCATCAAATGTTAACACTTTGCCTTGACAACTCTATTAAAGCCATTTACGTACTTGATAGCAATGAAGCGAAGCAATTGGTCGAAACCAAGCAGTTATTTGCCGAATACGATATCCAAATAAATACAGATGAAATATAGCGAGATAGACAAGCGTAAGAAGGGCTTTATTTTTGAGTTGGACGAAGTGATCTATCCTGAAAAAGACTATTTGTTTCAGGTTTATTATTTATTTGCAGGCATGCTTGAATATATTGAATTGTTCGACGCAAAAATAATGACCGAGCTGATGGTCGGCACTTATCAGGCAGAGGGGAAGGAGCATGTGTTTGACCGGATAAAGGAGAAGTTTAAAATTGACGAAAAATACCGTGTTAACCTTCATCATTTAATACATACGGTTAAACTACCGCTTAAATTGCTGATTTATCAGCGAATTCTTGAACTGTTGCAGGAGATAGTGGTAGATCGTAAAAAGATATTCATTGTAACTAATGGTAACCCTGTTTTACAACTAAATAAGATCAAGCAAACTGAATGGCACGGGCTTGAACAGTATTTGACCTGCTACTTTGCCGAAGAAACCAAGCCAATGCCAGAGCCGGATGTTATTCATTTGTTGTTAGAAGACCAAGGGTTGGAGCGCAGAGATTTAGTAATGATCGGGCAATCACAAGAAAGTAAACTATGTGCTGAGGCGGCAGGAATTGATTATTATAATGTAACCGAAATTTTATAAATTGCTAATCAGATAACATCTTAGATGTTACCACGTTAAAAAGAACTTAGTGAGAGATATGAAAAGAACAATATTAGGCATTTTGATGACTGCCACACTTTTTACGGCTTGCAAAAAAAGCAATCCCAGTACCAACAATAACAACAATAATAACGGCGGTGGCGCCTCAACAACAGGGTCAACACTTGATTTAATACGCGACTCGGTTTATCTGTATGCTAAAGAAGATTATTACTGGTATAATACTATACCTTCATATACTGCTTTCAATCCGCGGCAGTTTAGCGGTAGCACAGATTTAGAGGCCCTACAAAAAGAAGTAAACGCAATATCTCAAACCAATACGTTTGAATACTATGCCCCGTCTCCCGGCGAAGCTAAATATTCGTTTATAGATCAGGGAGAAGTTTCAACCGAACTTGGCGGTACTAACGGAGACTTTGGTTTTGGAGTACTATATAATGAAATTAATGATTTACGCGTAAAATACGTTTATCCCGGTTCCCCGGCTGATGTTGCAGGCATAAAGCGAGGCTACCAAATCACCGCGATCAATAACAACACCAATATTAATTATGATAATGGGGGCACTAATACCAACTTTGTAATTAACGCTATTTTTAGTTCAAAGAATGTTACTTTAACGCTGTTGCGCCCTGACCAAACTTCCTTTACCACTACACTAGCTGCTGCTAGCTATACTATTAACCCGGTTATAACTTATAAAACTATCAATTTGCCAAACAATAAAGTTTTAGGTTATATGGTATTTAATAGTTTCACCTCAGATAATAATGCCGACCCAAAACTTGACCAGGCTTTCAGTTATTTCCAATCGCAGGGCGTTACTGAGCTGGTGGTCGACCTGCGCTATAACGGCGGTGGTTATGTATCTACAGCCGAATATATTGATAATTATCTTGTACCGTCGTCAGCTAATAATACCACTATGTATGCGTATCATTTTAACGACATTTTAGCTAACAATAAAGAAACCTTATTGGCTAACCAGTACAGACGCGACGGAGCAACCAATCAACTTTATAATTTGGCCCAGGTTGATTATTCTGTAGCTGCCAATACGCAGAAATTCAATAAAAAAGGTGGTTTGAATTTAAGTCGGGTATTTTTTATCGTTAGCGGATCAACCGCGTCGGCGAGCGAATTAACCATTAATAATTTACGCCCGCATATGGACGTTCAATTTATCGGCACAACAACTTACGGCAAACCGGTAGGTTTCTTTGATATCGACATTAATAAATACCAAATGTATATCCCGGAGTTTGAAACACAAAACTCAGCGGGACAGGGTGGTTATTATTCGGGCATGACTCCTGGCGCAGCAGGTTATCCGGGTGTTAAAGATTATGACGATCCAACCAAGGAGTTTGGTGATACTACTGAAGTTTTGTTACATCATGCCGTTAACTTCCTGAAAAAAGGTACTTACACAGTTACTGCACCCAAAGTTCAGGGTTTGAATGTACAGCGGACGTTATCAATTGATCAATCAAATGCTGCAGCTCTTGCTTTAGAAAGTAAGAAGTTTAAAGGAATGGTTTACGATAAGAGTTTCGTTAAGAAAAAATAGCAGCTTACCAGATAAGCAAAGAATGACCCGAATGTCATTTCGACTAACGGAGAAGTCTCTACACAAGCAAATTAAGATTTGTGTAGAGACTTATTTCTATGTTCGAAATGACATTTTGTTTAAGCTATCTGGAGGATTAATCGGCCAGTTCGCGCAAATCCACAGGTACTACGCGTGAGATACCTTGTTCAACCATAGTTACCCCGTAAATCACATCGGTGCTGGCTATGGTTCTTTTATTGTGTGATACGATGATAAACTGCGAGTCCTGCGAAAACTTACGGATAATGTTATTGAATTTATCGATATTGGTATCATCAAGCGGAGCGTCGACCTCATCAAAAATACAGAAAGGTGCGGGCTTTAAAAGGTAAAGCGAAAATAGGATAGCAGTGGCCGTTAACGTCTTTTCACCACCCGATAGCTGATTAATAGACAGCGGGCGTTTACCTTTTGGCTTAGCTACAATATCGATATCTGAATCCAGCGGGCGCTCAGGGTCAAGTAGTATCAAATCACAACTGTCTTCTTCATTAAACAGAGATCGAAATACTTTGATGAAATTCTCGCGAACCTGGGTGAAGGCAAACATGAATTTTTCGCGCGCGGTGTCATCAATCTCCTGGATAGTAGCCATTAATGAGGCTTTTGCTTCGCCGAGATCTTTCTTTTGGTTTTGAATAAATTCATAACGCTCATTCATCTCCTTATATGCTTCGACAGCCATTGGGTTAATGGCCCCAAAGTCGTCCAGTTGATTTTTGAGCTTATCGGTACGCTCGCGTAGTTGCTGCTCGTTTTCAACACCGGCAATCTCTGTTTCAGGCAGGTCGTTGATATCTACATTAAACTCAACCGATAAGCGTTCTTTCAGGGCACTTAATTCAATCCGAAGGTTATTGCGCTGATCTTTCAATTCGTTTTCTATAACTTCAGCCTGATCTTTTTTACGGCGCAGGGCATTGATGGCGTCCTCAGTCTCGGTAATCTTACCGCGAAGTTTGTAGTACTCCTGTTCGGCTTCCTGGGTAGCTCTTTCAAGCTCCTCTTTCTGGCTGTACATTTCCATCAAGCCATCGTCCGAGTTATCAGCTAACTGTAGGTTTTCTTGTATGGCTAGCTTTACTTCTTCCAATTCGCCGGCATTTTTTTTAATGCGGCTTTCCAAGCTGTCCTGCTGGGTAAAGCGGTAGTCCAGGTCTTTATTCAAGCCGGATACTTTATTTTGTTGCTGATGGAAGCGGATATTCTCTTGATTATAGGCATTCGACTGCACAGTAACCATCTCATTAAGCTCATTAAACTCAGCCTGTTTTTCGGCTAGTAATTCTGTCTGTGCTTCTTTTTTCGCTTTTAACTCAATCAATAATGGCTGCAGCGTAGCAATTTCCTCTTTAATACCGGCTATTTTTTTAGCGATATCATCTTTACGGTTAAGGCTGTTCTCAATAAATGTCTCGTATTGTTCCTGACGGGTTTTAACAGTAATGAGCTCTGTGTTCAATCGATTTAACTCGCCTTGTTTCTGAACCAGTTCCTGGGCTTTACCGGCTGCTTTAAGCGATACCGACTGCGTTTGCAGTTCATTTGAACGGGTTTTTAGTTCGAATAATTCTACCTCCAGTTTTTTGATTTCTTTAGCCAGGTTTTCCAAATTTTTGGCACGACCAATACGCTTACCTTCAAACAAACCGACAGAACCGCCGGCCATGGTGTACCGGGTTTTATTGAATTTACCGCTCTGGGCAATCAACACCAAGCCTTCGGTAAGCTGGGTGTTGTTCAAATCACTTTCGTCACTTGCTAGGTAAACGTTTTTTAGCAGATGGTCAACCAGTGGCTGATATTTCTTTTCAACCTCGACAACATTTAATGCCGGGATGCGACCGCCAACCGGTTCTTCTTTAAATGGTAAAGAAACCGAATCGGCGTAGTTACTCAAAATGAAAAACTGAGCCCGGCCGCGCGAAGCATTGCTCAGCAGGTTAACGGCCTTAATAGCTTCGTCGTACGTATCAACCACGTAATGGTTCATTAAGGGCTCCAGGTAATTCTCAATAGCAACGCGATATTGCTCACGGCAAAATAACACGTCGCTAAACAGGGGTGCATTTTTGGCCCACTCACTGTTATTTTTCAGAAAACGGATTGACTCCGGGAAACCTTCCAGATTGTCAACCAAACTTTTGGTCAGGTTGTATTCGTTTTGTTTGGCGTCAAGTTTCCGGCTTTCTGTAATGATGGTTTCCTTTATTTTTTCCGCTTCAGCATCAACAGTTGCAATTTGTTCTTGCAGTTCTTCTTCGCGTTTGAGTTCCTGCTCATACTCGCTTTGCAGGGCTTCGGTACGGCCTTGCAGCTCGGCAACTACTTCATTAAAATGTGAAAGTTCTACCTTTTTGTTGGTAGCATCTTCCATATTACGCTGACTTTCCTGCTCAAGCGCCTGTTCCTGTATTTGCAGTATGTCGATGTCTTTCTCAGCTTTATAAGCCTGATTTTGAAGACTATTGTTAGCCGACACCATTTCGTTCAGCGAGTTACGTGCGCTTGATAGCTGCAGGCGTAACTCGTCAACCGTTAATTTTAAATCGGCAACTTTCGCGCTTATAGTATCCAGATTTTCTTCTTCCTGGGCTTTTTCTTCGTTTAAGCGTTTGATGTTGTACAGGACGTGATTTAATTGGTTGCGGTCGCGATCTAATTCTTCTGTTAAACGCGTCTCTTTATCCTGTTGAAACTTAAGTTGCTCGTTCTTGATCTTTTTCTCACTTTCATAAGCTCGGATCTTGGCAACAAACTCATTGGTAGCTTTTTGTTGTACCGAAAGATTTTTCTCTTTGGTGATGCTATCCAGTTTCTCTTGTTGTAAACCGGCCTCCAGCATATCTATTTGTGATATTATGGCCGATTTATCCTCGCGCTGTTTTAATTCCTGATCTTCGATGGTTGCCAGCGAGGTGCCAAAAGCTGCTATTTTGAACGAGGCTAGTTTAATACTCAGCGTTTTGTATTCTTCTTTCAGGCGATAATATCGTTCGGTTTTCCTGGCCTGGTTCTCGAGCATCTTCAGGTTTTTCTGAATTTCAAACAATAAATCTTCAACGCGCTCCAGGTCGGCTTCTGTTTCTTTTAACTTATTGAAAGTCTGTTTTTTGCGAAGTTTATATTTAGAAATACCTGAGGCTTCTTCAAATAAATTACGCCGGGAGCCTTCTTTGTTTGAAATGATCTCTTCGATCATCCGCAGCTCAATGATAGCGTACGAGTCGGAGCCAACGCCGGTATCCAGAAAAAGGTCGGTAATATCTTTCAGGCGGCACTGCATATCGTTAAGTCGATATTCACTATCACCGCTCCGGTACAACTTACGGGTAAGCGTAACCTGCGAATAATCAGTAGGGAGGATGTTCTTGGTGTTATCGAATGTTAGTGATACCTCAGCCAGATTCGCCGGCTTCCGCGATTTTGAACCGTTAAAAATAACATTATCCATTTTCTCTGAGCGCAGCATACGCGTGCTTTGCTCACCCAATACCCAGCGTATCGAGTCTACAACGTTCGACTTACCGCAACCATTGGGCCCCACAATAGCGGTAACACCTTCATTAAAGTTGATGGTTATTTTATCGCCAAAGCTTTTGAAGCCCTTGATTTCTAACTTGGTAAGCTGCATTTAAACGTTGTGTCGTCCAGAAAATTTGAGGGTTTAAAATACTTCAAAATTTTGATTTTAACAAGGAGCTTTAGGCTAAAAGGCTAAAGCCTGGTGGTTTTTTTTATGCCAGAAAAACAAAAAAGACGCTTTCAGCTTTTACCTTTAATCTTTGACCCTAAAAATATGAAAATAGCAGTATTTGCCGCAAGCGGACGCATAGGTAGCCGCATTGTTAATGAAGCATTAAGCCGGGGACACGACGTTACGGCTATTGTCCGCCATCCTGAAAATTATACGTTGATGCATGACCACCTGAAAGTTGCCAAAGGCGATTTGTTTGACGCGCAAGACGTTGAGACCGGCGCCTTTGACCAGGACGCCGTGGTAAGCGCTTATAGCAATACCCATGGCGCACCAGCGTCAACCATCGCCGAATTACCCATTCCATTAATAAAGGGGCTAAAACAAGCGCATGTTAAACGCCTGATTGTTGTAGGAGGGGCGGGGAGCCTGGAAGTTGCACCCGGGCAGCAATTGGTGGATACACCTAATTTTCCTGTAGAATATAAATCGGTTGCCTCAGCCCATCGGGACGCCTTAAAGCTTTACAAAAACGAAACAGAACTGGAATGGACCTACATAAGCCCTGCGGCCGAAATAGCACCAGGTGAGCGCACCGGTAAATTCAGATTAGGGGGGGCGCAATTATTGAGCGACGAAAATGGAAAAAGCTTTATTTCAATGGAGGATTATGCTGTAGCCGTGGTGGATGAGATTGAAAACCCAACGCATATCAGGGAGCAAATGACGGTGGCGTATTGAATACGTTACAATCCTATTTTGTCTTGTCGACCAACGGGAGAAATCTGTACAACCGTTCATAAGCATGTGTATAGATTTCTCGCCAGGCTCGAAATGACAAACTCTGAACTAAATGTAAATTTCACCCTTTAAATAAGTAACTGCTTTACCGCTCATCAGCACACGCTCACGTTGCAGCTCACACCAGAGCTCGCCTTTGCGGGCAGATACCTGATAAGCATGCAATTTGTCCTTACCCAAAACTTTAGCCCAATAGGGTATTAAATTACAATGTGCCGAACCGGTAACCGGATCTTCAGGAATGCCGGCACCCGGCGCAAAAAAGCGTGATACAAAATCTACATTTTTTCCGGGTGCGGTTACGATCACACCAACGGTATCCATTTTTGACAGCGCGAAGAAATCAGGATTGATCTGTGCAATATCGTTCTCGGTTTCATAAACCACAAAGTAATCCCGCGAGCGGTAAAATGCTTTAGGAGGAATGCCACCCAGCGCTTCAACCAACCCGTTAGGTTCTTCAATGGCAATCGGAGGACGCGACGGGAAATCCAATGTATATTTATCGCCATCCCTGGTCACAATCAAGACACCCGATTTTACAGTTTCAAAATGAATAGTATCGCCGGTAAAACCTAGTTCTGTAAACAAAATATGTGCTGATGCCAAAGTAGCATGGCCGCATAAATCAATTTCATATTCAGGTGTAAACCAGCGAAGTGCATAACCGCCTTTGGTTTTTACAAAAAATGCGGTTTCAGCAAGGTTGTTTTCGGCCGCTATTTTTTGCATCAGCTCATCAGGTAACCACTCGTTCAACGGACAAATAGCTGCCGGGTTGCCGCCAAAAAGCTGGTCGGTAAAAGCATCGGCCTGGTAAATAGGGATAGTCATGATTTGTTAGCGTTATATAGTGCTAATGTAATGGTAAGTTACCAGATCGTCAACGTTATGGATGGGTTTTGTGACACCGTCGTGTAAAAGAATAATGCGGTCGCTTATATCAAGTACATTGCGATATTGATGATCTGTTATAATAATGCCTTTAGTTTTGGCCACCTCGCGAATTAGGGGTTTGAAGTAATCCGTCTGTACCGGTGTGACATGTGTAAATGGCTCGTCCAGTAAAATAAAATCTGCTTTGCCGTAAATGATCATCAGCATTTCCAATTGACGCAGCTCGCCGCCTGAGAGTTGTTCAGGCTTTTTATGCTGATGTTTTTGGTAAATATCCAAAGTGGTGAATTGGTTCCAATATTGTTGGTCTACCAGGTTTATAGCCAGCTTATTGATCTTTAAGCCTCGTGGCAGGTAACTGAACTGGGGTAAATAAGCTATACGATTTTTCTTGTAGCCATGCTGAGTGAATACGCCGTCGATACTTACATATTTGTGGAGCGGCATTAGTGTGCCAAAAATTACTTTTAACAGGGTGGATTTACCAGAACCGTTGCGGCCAAGTAAGCCCAAAACTTCGCCCTGTTTGCATTGCAGCCATATGTCGCGCAATATCGGGCGATTATCAAACTCCAGCTGTAGACTGTCGACTTTTAAAACAGATGGTTCCATGTAAGGATAAGTGTTACTAAAATATATAAGAGGATATCAATTGCGAAGGCCGTGCGGATAATAGTCTTGATAGCATATCCCGCATTGCGGAAATAAAAATAGCTTCGACTGGCAGAGTAATGGTATAGCGCTAAAGCGCCGCCGAAACCAACAAGCTTTCCCCATAAAAGAATACCTGCATTAAAGTGTCCGACTGCAAACAGACCGAGAAATATCCCTAAAATGGTAAACGCTATGTTGTATAACAATATCAGTCGGTAAAACTGTATGGCTAAGTTGATCGGCTGTTTCAAGTATATATTGTGATACTTGCTTTAACAGGCAAAACGGGATTTTATTGTAGGAGAGGGTAGAAACAAAAAAGTCCCGCACTTTGCGGGACTTTTCGGTCATCCATGTTAACCTAAGTATGATTTCAGAATTTTGCTTCTGCTGGTATGTCTCAAACGTTGCAGCGCTTTGTCTTTTATCTGACGTACACGCTCGCGGGTTAAGTTAAATTTTTCACCTATTTCTTCTAATGAAAGTGGGTGGTTGGTACCTAAACCAAAGAACAATACAATAATCTCGCGCTCACGCTCTGTTAAAGTAGACAGCGACCGTTTGATCTCTTCTGATAACGATTCGTTGATCAGTATCGAGTCGGTATTTGGTTCAGAGTTTTCTAATACGTCTAACAACGTATTTTCTTCACCCTGAACGAAAGGAGCATCCATTGATACATGACGACCTGAATTGCTTAAGGTGTCAGATATCTTGTCAACAGTAGTTTCAAGCATATCTGCCAGCTCTTCAGGTGAAGGCTCGCGCTCGTACTCTTGCTCTAGTTTTGAAAAAGCTTTGCTGATCTTGCTTAATGAACCTACCTGGTTTAAAGGTAAACGCACAATACGAGATTGCTCAGCAATAGCCTGTAAAATAGACTGACGGATCCACCAAACGGCGTATGAAATGAATTTGAAACCTTTAGTTTCGTCAAAACGTTTTGCAGCTTTGATTAAGCCAAGGTTACCTTCGTTTATTAAATCGCCCAGTGTCAGGCCCTGGTTTTGATATTGTTTAGCAACCGATACAACGAAGCGAAGGTTGGTTTTGGTCAAACGTTCCAAAGCCGCCTGGTCACCTTCTCTGATTTTTTGTGCTAAAATTACTTCTTCTTCGGCAGTGATTAGGTCAACTTTACCAATTTCGTGAAGGTATTTATCAAGTGATTGAGATTCACGATTGGTAATGGATTGTGTAATTTTGAGTTGTCTCATCTATATTATTAAACCTCGATTTCTTAGTTTGAGAATTGAACGTGCAAAGGTACAAAAAAGTTTGCCTATATTTTAGTATAAATAAATGTTTATATATTATTCATTTTCAGCGATTAATTGCACGGTTTTTGCTGTGTTTTCTTATATCTCACTTAGTTTAAAACTTTCCTTTAAACGTATTCCTTTTTCTGTTTGTTGCAGTGTACAGCACTCATAAACCGGGTCGTGTTCAAAGAATAATATATAGTTATTATCTAAAGCTTCCTTTAAATATAGCTCTTTTTCTGTCAAAGTTTGCAATGGAAACATGTCATAGGCCATTACATAGGGCAGAGGTAAATGTCCTACAGAGGGCAACAGATCAGCTACATACAAAACTTGTCTGCCTTTGTAATTTATTAACGGTAGCATCATTGATTCAGTATGCCCACAGGCATAACGTATGTTTATATCATTACCAAATTTTACATTATCATGAGCTTCTAAAAACTTAAGCTGCCCGCTTTCCTGTATCGGTAAAATATTCTCCCTTAAAAACGAAGCTTTTTCGCGCGGATTGGGATTAACGGCCCAGTCCCAGTGCTTTTTATTACTCCAGTAAACAGCATTTTTAAAGGCCAGTACCAGTTTGTCGCCATTTCGAACAATAGCCCCGCCTACGTGATCAAAATGCATGTGCGTCAAAAAAACATCGGTGATATCATTGCGATGAAAGCCATGCGCAGCTAACGATTTGTCTAAAGTATCATCGCCATGCAAATAATAATGACTGAAAAATTTCTCGTCCTGTTTATCGCCAATCCCCGTATCTACCAATATCAACCGGTTACCCTCCTGCATTAATAGTAAACGCATTGCCCAGGTACACAGATTGTTACTGTCGGCCGGATTGGTTTTTTGCCAGATGGTTTTGGGTACAACACCAAACATGGCGCCGCCATCTAACTTAAAAAAGCCGGTATTGATAGAGTAGAGGTTCATAATGGTTAATTCAAAAGTAAAAATTCAAAAGTCAAAACCTAGTAAAGTCAAAAATTAAAAGTAAAAATTCAAAATATCATGAAACAAAAAGGCCGGCTGCTTTAATTAAGCTACCGGCCTTTTGAATTTTTACTTTTGAATTTTGACTTCTTATAAGTGTATGCATTCGCCGTAAGCCTCTGCAGCGGCCTCCATAATGGCTTCGCTCATGGTAGGGTGAGGGTGTACGGTTTTGATGATCTCGTGGCCGGTAGTTTCCAGTTTACGTGCCGATACGATCTCGGCGATCATTTCGGTAACGTTATTGCCAATCATGTGCGCGCCCAGCAATTCGCCATATTTGGCATCAAAGATGAGTTTTACAAAACCATCTTTAGCACCTGCAGCACTAGCCTTGCCTGAGGCCGAGAATGGAAATTTACCCACTTTAATTTCGTAACCTGCATCCTTAGCTGCCTTTTCGGTATAACCTACTGAGGCTATTTCAGGGCTGCAATAGGTACAACCTGGAATATTGTTATAATCCAGAGGTTCTGGTTTTAAGCCAGCTATTTTTTCAACGCAGATAATGCCTTCGGCAGATGCTACGTGAGCCAGGGCCTGGCCTTTTACGATATCGCCGATAGCATAAACACCTTCGATGTTGGTACGATAGAAGTCGTCAACCACAACTTTACCACGGTCTGTTTTTACACCGTTTTCTTCTAAGCCGATACCTTCGATATTGGTAGAGATACCTACAGCTGATAACACTATTTCAGCTTCCAGGATTTCTGTACCCGTGGCTGTTTTAACGGTTACTTTGCAACCGTCGCCGCTGGTATCAACCGACTCAACATTTGAGCCGGTCATGATATTAATACCTTGCTTTTTAAGTATGCGGCCTAAAGTTTTTGATACCTCCTCGTCTTCCAACGGAACAATGTTATCCAAGTATTCAACCACAGTAACTTTTGTACCTATGGCGTTATAGAAGTAGGCAAACTCAATACCGATAGCGCCAGAACCTACCACAATCATTGAAGCTGGTTTTTTAGGCAATATCATGGCCTGGCGGTAGCCAATAACTTTTTTGAAATCTTGTTTCAGGTTAGGTAACTCACGAGAGCGGCCACCTGTAGCTAAAATGATGTGTTTAGCTTTATATTCCTTTATGCCGTCGTTGGTTTTTACTTCAACTACGCCTTTGCTTTTTAATTTACCGGTGCCGGTTATAACGTCGATCTTATTTTTCTTCATTAAAAACTGAACACCTTTGCTCATGCCGTCAGCAACTCCGCGGCTTCTCTTAATAACGGCTTCAAAATCTACGTCGCCACCATTAACATTAATGCCATATTCAGCAGAATGATTAAGATATTCAAAAACCTGCGCGCTTTTTAACAAGGCTTTGGTAGGGATACAACCCCAGTTAAGGCAAATGCCGCCTAAAGATTCTTTTTCAACTACCGCGGTTTTTAAACCCAATTGGGAAGCGCGGATTGCAGCAACATAGCCGCCCGGGCCCGACCCTATAACAATTACATCGTAGTCCATATTTGTAGTTTATTCGTATTTTAAGTATTTGCGAGCCAAAGCTAAGTAAAACACCTGAAAGCAGAAAACCACATCTGTTTATTTACATCATTTAAGTGCCATATAATGGCTACAAAATCTATAAATACTATAGATTAACTTAAAAGTAAAACTGTTTGATTTTATGTAATTTTCGCATGAATAGTATCAAATAATTTACATTTCGATTAATTAATTGAATAATGTTGATAAAAACATTAAATCTTTTGGTAATTGTTAACATAAATTTAACACGTGGAAAGAAGATACCCCTTATCTTTGTTCCTGCAATTTTTTAGTTTAAACAAATTCAAAAACAAAAAACATCGTATGAGGAAGCTTTTACTTATTCTTTTCATCGGCTTGTTTACTTCCGCTGCTGCCCTGGCACAGGACGGCATGGTAGTAACCGGCAAATTACTTGACGCCCAAACAAAAGAGCCGCTTATTGGCGCAACAGTGGGTGTTAAAGGTACAACTAACGGTACAGCAGTTTCATTGACCGGTGGCTTTAAAATTAAAGCTGAAAATGGCGCTACCTTAGTGTTTACTTATATTGGTTATGTAACCAAAGAAATTACTGTAACCGGTAATGACATGGGAGAAGTTTTATTAGATCCATCTTCATCATCAGTAAAAGAGGTTGTGGTTTCTGCTAACACTTCAAAAGCAATTGACAGAAAAACGCCTATTGCTGTTTCATCTGTAGGCCCTGTATATATTGAGGAAAAAGGCGCCGGTGCAGAGTTTCCTGAGCTATTAAAATCAGCTCCGGGTGTAATGACTTCAAAAGGCGGCGGAGGTTATGGCGACTCACGTATTAACATTCGTGGATTTAGCAGTAACAACGTTGCGCTTTTAATTAACGGCTTACCAGTTAACGACGTCGAAGCAGGTAAAATTTACTGGAATGACTGGGCTGGTTTGAGCGACGTTACTACTAATATGCAGGTTCAACGTGGTATTGGTGCTTCTACTGTTGCCGTGCCTTCACTGGGCGGAACTATTAACATCACCACAAAGAGTACAGAAACTCAAGAAGGCGGGACTATTTCGCAAACTTTGGGTACTTATGGTCAAAGTAAAACGCTGATATCTTACTCAACTGGTTTAACTGACAAAGGCTGGGCTACCTCTTTCTTACTTTCAAAAAGTAAGGGCGATGGTTATGCACCTGGTTTATATTACACGGGCTACAGCTACTTTGCCAATATTTCAAAAGTATTGAGCCCATCACAGACTTTGTCATTTAACTTCATGGGTGCTACCCAAATCCATGGTCAGCGTTATACCTTCAACACTATTAATACTTACCGTGCTAATACATTAGGCATTCGTTACAATTCTGATTACGGTTATTTAAATGGCCAATTGTTGAGCGCTGAGCAGAATTATTATAACAAGCCATTAGCCTCTTTAAACCATAACTGGAAAATCGATGAAACTTCATCTTTATCAACTGTTGTTTATGGCTCATGGGGCACTGGGGCTGCCCGTTATCTGGCAGGCACTCCGTCACCAGGTTTAACGCCAGGAACTTCGAACGCTCCGGTTCCGAGAACCGGCGATATTTATTCTCCGATAGATTTCAATGCTATTGTTCAACAAAACGTTGCAAATCCGGATGGCAGCTCAACAAGGTACTTCCAGAATACAGCTAACAATCACCAACAATACGGCTTATTGAGTACATACAAAAAGACAATAGGTGACGTGGATTTGTTGGCTGGTATAGATGGAAGATATTACCAGGGTGAGCATTATTACCAGGTTCAGGATTTATTGGGTGGACACTATATTGTTGATACCAGAAGTAACAGTTTAACATCTCCAACAGGTGATATTAACAATCCTAACAGACTAGTTCAAGTTGGTGATAAATTTAATAACGATTATACTTATAGAGTTGCTTCGGAAGGTGTTTACTTACAAGCAGAGTATAACAAAAATGACCTTTCTGCATTTGCCAGTTTAGCAGGTACTAACACCAGCAATCAGAGGACTGATTATTTTAACTATTTAACTACAGATCCTAATCGTACTAGCAAATGGGTTAATTTCTTAGGTTACCAGGCTAAAGGTGGTGCAAACTATAACTTGGATGCACATAATAATGTGTTTGCAAATATTGGTTACATTCAAAGAGCACCACTTGTTGCTAACGTATTCTTGAATAAAAAGAACGACCTTAACCCAGATGCTAAACCTGAGAAATTATTATCTTATGAATTAGGTTACGGTTTCAGAAGTTCGATGTTTAGTGCAAATGTTAACTTGTACCGTGCTTCTTACAAAGACAGAGCTAAAACTACTGTTTTGCAAGATAACAACGACAACACACTTTACACAGTTAATATCACTGGTATAAACGAGTTACACCAAGGCGCTGAGTTTGATTTTAAATTCCGCCCTATTAATACGGTAACGTTAAGCGGCGCATTATCTGTAGCTGATTTCCATTACACCAGCAATACCGGTGCTTATCAGGTAACAAGCGACAAAGGCAATACACTTACCCAATCGGGTTTATTATTGAAAAACTTGAAAATTGGTGAATTTGGCACAGCAAACACCAGCGCTCAAACTACCGGTGCTTTAGGTCTTGACGTACAGGTATTGCCTCGAGTTAAAATTGGTGCCAATTGGAACTACTATGCCCGTTATTATGCATCATTTGATCCAACCAAGCTAACCACGGCTCAGCAAAACACAGCGGGTCAGGCGTATACCAATTACCAATTGCCTAACTTCTCTACGGCTGATTTGAACTTTGTTTACCGTTTCAAATTTGCTGGATTAGATGCATCTTTTATAGCTAACGTTTACAATGTATTCAATACTGAATATATAGCAGACGCTTTTGAAACTTCTATTCCGGGAAGCGCTGATGCGTACACTTTTGCTAAAAGAACTAACGCTTTAGGTGTTTGGTATGGCTCTCCTAGAACTTACGTAACAACGTTAAAAATTAAATTCTAATTTTTTAAGATCATAATCATAATAAGATGAAAAAAATTCATTATTTACTAGCGGCAGCTGCAATGGTACTTGTAAGCGCTTGTAACCCGTTAGATAAGACCTATAAACAGATAGGGGATTTGCCAGCCCCTACAGCATCAGCGGTAACTGCAAGTATTACTTTAACAGCAGCAGATTACGCATTGGCCCCAAAAGGTTCATATGCTGTAAAAGGTTTAAGCTTTAAATCAATAGATTCTGCGAAATTGCAGATACCTACAATTTTGGCCGCTAAATATCCAACTTATGGTAATGGGTCAAGCATTTTAGTGACCTATGCTAATGCACCTACTACTATAAAACTTGCAGATAGCGTATACAGTAATGTAGCTTACACAGTTGTTAACCCAACTGATTACGTAGCTGCATCTTCTGTTACGGGTACTACATTTAAAGATTATAACGACGCACAAGTGTTGCTTTTCTTGCAATACAAATATCCAAATCCAGTTGCTAATCAGCTATCTGTGTTAACTTATCAATATTTCCAATCAGGTGTTACTCCTTCATCGGGCGTTACTACTACCGATTCATTTATTTATTTAAATGGCGTTTGGACAAAAATTTACACGGTATCTGCTGCTCAATATGCGTCTGTAGGTCACTCAACTTACAATCAATTTGTGGTAGGCGATGCACCAGCAACAATTGTCGGTTATATCAACATCTTTCTGAAAAATGATCCTAAAATAGCTCCTACAGCTAAATATGGTGATGTGCAATATGTTAGTTATAACTATTACACCAGTTCTACCAAAGTTACTTCTCAAAGAGTACAAGCTGTAACTTTTGATGGTACTAACTGGGTTACTACTGCCTTGCCAACCACGCCGTTGTCTTTTGTTAAAACCAATGGTGTTTGGGTTGCCGACAATACAGTAACCTTAAAATTAGCTACGGCCGATTACAAATTCATCGCTGCTATACCTGGTGTTGCAAGCGATGCTGCTATGGCTAACTTAAATTCATTTGGTAACTTCAATATACAAGGTGGCACCACCAGCTGGACTGATGCTCAAATCAATAACGGCATTATCGCTTTGTTGAAATCAAAATATCCGGCAGCCGCTGTAAATCAAAAATTTGTGGTTACATATGCCGCATATAATGGCTCAAACATAACCGTTACAAAAACTTTTGTCTATGACGGTACCACTTTTAAAGTGCAATAATCATAGTTGTTCATAAAACAGTAAAAAGCCGCCCCGAAATTTCGGGGCGGCTTTTTACTGTTTTATACTTTTTAGGTTTTACTTATTGTAACAGTATCACCCTTCATAGAAATCTATCAGAGCGCCAAAATAACTGTCGTTCCAGCCTTCAACCATGTCGTTATAAGCTTCATCAGGAATATTGAGGTGCCGCAGCTCAGCAGATGTGCCGGCTTTATCCGGGTGTAGTTTAATGGTAACGATAGAAGGTTCATTCTGTCCATCAAAATACCATTGCTGAACAAGCTTTTTACCCGGCTCAAATTCAATATTCCGGCCCAAAATGGCACCATCCCACATAGAAAATTCTGAGCCTGGCTCTGTTGACATCTCGGCCGGTTCACCCGTCCATAATTCAATAGTTAGCGGATTGGTAAGCGCCATATAAACCGTCTCGGGCGTCTCGGGGATGAGGTAATATTTTTTATAATCTTTCACCCGCGCAAGTTAGGAATTTACCGGGCCAATTGGCAATACTGTTTTTCCGTAAACTTCATTGAGTATCTGGGCGATACCGGTATAAATGGCCGATGCCCCGCAAATAATACCCTCATAACCTGCCAGGTGGCTAACAGTTTTATTGCCAGTGGCATCGCCAATAGCCAATAATGCAAACAATACGGTCAGCGATGCGAATACGAACTGTAACGCACGGTTTAATCTGAGCGTGCCCAAAAATAGCAGTAAAGTAAACAAACCCCATATAGAGAGGTAAGCTACCATTGCGTTCTCATCTGGAGCATTTACCCAGCCTAGTTTAGGCATTACTATTAAGCCTACTAACGACAGCCAAAAGAAACCATATGAGGTGAAAGCAGTTAGTCCGAAAGTATTATTCTTTTTGGCTTCGATGATGCCTGCGATTACCTGGGCAAGGCCGCCGTAAAAAATACCCATTCCCAATATCATGGAGTTCATTTCGAAAACGCCGGCATTGTGGATGTTAAGCAAAACAGTTGTCATACCAAAGGCGCATAGCCCCAGCGGTGCAGGATTAGCAATGCTATCCTTTACAGGTGCAATTGTAGTCATAAATGCTTGATTTAAAATTGGTTTATTAGTGCAATTTAAACCATTTCTGAACATTTGCAAACTTTAAAACTGTATTTTGGCAAAGACGTTTATTTCTGGGATATGCAAAAATTAGTATTAATAAGACACGGGGAAAGCGTATGGAACCATGAAAATAGGTTCACAGGCTGGACGGATGTAGATTTATATGCTGATGGTTTTGAACAAGCCAGACAAGCTGGGCAATTACTTAAAAAACATGATTTTACTTTTGATATCGCGTATGCTTCGGTACTAAAACGATCAATTAAAACACTACATCTTTTACTTGAGGAACTGGATCATTTATGGATACCGGTCTATAAGTCTTGGCGATTAAACGAACGTTTTTATGGTGCCTTACAAGGTTTAAATAAGCAGGAAACTATCGACAAATATGGAATTGACCTCGTTCAAAAATGGCGCCGCGACCCGAATGAAGATCCGCCGCCTATAAGCAGGGACGATGACAGATACCCCGGCCGTGACCTCCGTTATAAACATCTAACCGAAGCAGAACTCCCTTTAACTGAAAATTTGAGTCAGACCATGAACCGGGTGTTGCCTGTTTGGAATGATAAAATTGTCCCTGAGCTTAAGAATAAACAAAAGATAATCATTTGCGGGCATGGTAATAGTTTACGCGCACTCATCAAATATTTGGATAATTTAACCGACGAAGAGGTAACCAAACTCGAAATTCCTACCGCTACACCGTTAATTTATGAATTGGACAATGAACTGAATCCTGTTAACCACTACTATCTGCATTAAGTAATTTATTTGTTACGATTAGCAGTGGCGTTTGTAATGTGATTATGGCGAATTACTTTAGCAAAAAGCTATATCGCCAATTATACCATGAAGAAATTTACCGCTGCGTTTCTGCTACTGTTTTCTATATTAAGTACTGCTACATTAGCACAAAATAATGATGAGCGCGCCATAGCCGGTCAGGTTGAAGCTATGCGCAAGGCAATGATAGCCGGGGATAAGTCGGTGCTAAATGATGTGTTGTCTGATCAATTAAGTTATGGTCAGTTTTTTGGAGCAGTGAACAACAAAGGGCAGATGATTAATGCCCTGGTGACTGGCAAGGTAGCTTTTACCCGCATCGACTTAAAAGATCAAAAAATACAGGTAGACGGAAACATGGCCATAGTTAGGCACAAGTTCATTGCCGATGCCACCGAGAACGGTAAAACTAACAGCATAACCATAGGGGTAATGCAGGTTTGGAAAAAGAATAATAATAAATGGCAGTTATATGCCCGCCAGGGCTACAAGCTATAGCTTAATTAATCTTCGCTTTTATATAAATCACCAGCTTTTACTGCAGAAAGCCGAATGCCTTTTATCATGGCAGAGCTAAATCCATGGTGCTCCATCTCGTTTAACCCGGCAATTGTACAGCCTTTTGGTGAGGTTACCTTATCAATTTCCTGCTCAGGATGTGAAGATAATTGTAATAACAGGTTTGCTGCGCCTTTAGCAGTTTGAGCCGCCATCTTAAGCGCATCATGTGCATGGAAGCCAATCTCTGTACCGCCTTGCGATGCGGCACGAACTGAGCGCAGGAAAAACGCTATACCACAAGCACAAAGCGCAGTAGCAGCCGTCATCAGTTCTTCATTGATTTGGATAGTAACACCCACTGTATCAAACAACGACCTGACCAAATTAACATTTTTAGTGCTGCCATTATCAGTTGCTATACAGGTCATTGAGTCGCCAATAGCTATAGCAGTGTTAGGCATCGCACGGATAACCTGTACATTCATTTCAAGCTGCTCGCGGATGTCGGCACAACTAACGCCTGATATTACGGAAACCAAAAATTGCTTTTCAGATTTGATTGCCGGTTTAATTTCATCCAGTAATTTATTTAACTGCTGCGGTAAAACTGCTAGGATAACTATATCGGCTTTTTTTGCCGCTTTTACATTCAGATTAGTTACGTTGAAGCCCTGCGCAGCATATTCATCCAGTGCCTCTAAATTGCGGCGGGTAAGGGTAATTTGTTGCGGCTTGCAAATACCTGATTTTACCAGCCCTTTGGCTAATGATAAACCTATATTTCCACTGCCTAAAATGGCAATATTTTGTTGCGAATTCATGATGTCTTACTTAATCGTGTTCCAAACGGGCGGCCTTGTTTCAGTTCGCCCAGATCGTCAGAGCGGCCTATAACTACTGCCTTAACTCCGCAGGCTATTGCGGCAAAAGCATTCTCCAGTTTAGGCAGCATGCCGCTGTGAATAATTTGTTTTATTTTTAACTCCTCGTATCTAACCGGGTCAATGTCTCTGATCACCGAGTCATCATCATTCACATCCATCAATACACCTTTTTTCTCGAAGCAGTATATAAGGGTGGTTTCAAATAACGATGATAGCGAAACGGATAGTGCAGAGGCTATAGTATCGGCATTAGTGTTTAACAACTGGCCATCACCATCGTGTGTCAGCGCGCAAAAGACAGGAGTGAAGCCAGTTTCCAGTAAACGGGATATTCCCTCAGCATCTACCGAATCTTCGTCAATGTCGCCCACAAAACCATAGTCGATAATTTTTACCGGGCGTTTTTTAGTGCGGATAAGATTGCCATCGGCCCCGGTCAAACCGATGGCATTGGTGCCAAAACGTTGCAGTTGCGCCACAATGTTTTTATTGATCAAGCCACCGTAAACCATAGTTACAACGCGTAAGGTTTCTATGTCTGTAATGCGGCGGCCATCTACAAGTTTTGCCTCAATACCTAAGGTTTCAGACAATTGGGTAGCAACCTTGCCGCCGCCGTGCACTAATATCTTGAAACCATCAAGTGCAGTAAAATCCTTCAGAAAATGATATAGATTTTCTGAATTATCTATCACATTTCCGCCAATTTTAATGATATGTAAGGATTTGTTACCCATTTGGTAGTGTTTTGTTGCAAAAATAGTTAATTATTGATCTAAATGCCTTCATTTTGATAATATTTCAGTCAAAAAACTATGTAACTTATAAAATAGTTATATAACTGAAAAATAAGTTTTGAAACTGAAAAATTAGTTTTAGATTTGATTTATGGAAGAATTAACCAAAACCGAAGAGCGTGTAATGCAGATATTATGGAAACTTAAAACAGGTTTCGTAAAAGATATTATCGATGCTTTACCCGATGACCCTAAACCGCCTTATAACACCATATCATCGGTAGTCAGGCTATTAGAGAAAAAGGAATATGTAGGATATAAAGCTTATGGTAAAACCTATGAGTACTTTCCGCTCATTTCCAAAACAGAATATCGTAAGACTTTCTTCAAAAAGATGATCTCTGGTTATTTTGATGATTCGGTTGAAAGCCTTTTATCTTTCATGGTGAAAGAAGAACAACTAAGCGAGGCTGATATCAATAAGATCAAGGACATCATCGATAAAAATAAATAATATGGAGCCAATTATTTACATGTGGCAGGTAAGCGCCTGCATGGGTGTTTTTTATGGATTCTATTTTGTGCTGCTCAGGCGACTAACCTTTTTTACCATCAACCGCTGGTATTTACTGGCGACGTTGTTGCTAAGCGTGGTTATCCCATTGCTTACCATAACCGTGCATCGTGAAACTGCACCGATAATAATGCAAAAGGCGGTCATAATTAACCAGGTACTACCTTCGGCGGGTTTGCAAATTAATGTAGCGGACAAACAGACAAGCAGGACAATTATTGATTGGGTTAAGATCGCGGAGATTGCTTATTTAATTGTAACAATAACGCTGTTCATCAAACTGATAGTAACTATTGCCCGTTTCTTCAATAAGCTTAAAAATGCTTCGATTACTAAAATTGGAGGAGTGAGGATCATTAAAGCAATTGGGAATATCAGCAATGGTTCTTTTTTTAACTACGTAATGCTTAACAGTGGGGAGTTGAATC
This sequence comes from Mucilaginibacter ximonensis, assembly GCF_042686265.1. NCBI lineage: Bacteria > Pseudomonadati > Bacteroidota > Sphingobacteriia > Sphingobacteriales > Sphingobacteriaceae > Mucilaginibacter > Mucilaginibacter ximonensis. The sequence continues at coordinate 912,961 of NZ_JBHUPD010000001.1, read as the reverse complement.
CGGAAGAAATGGAACAGGTATTAGGGCACGAGATGTTACATGTAAAACATCTGCACTCTATTGACAGGATGATAGTAAGGTTGATGCAAGTAGCTTTTTGGTTCAATCCATTTATTTATCGCTATGCGCAGGCTATTGAGGAGAATCACGAATTTGAAGTTGATGATGAAATTGGTCGCCGGGCTGACAAAGGGCGTTATGCCGATATGCTGTTACATCTGTCTATTAACCGGCAGGATATACTGTTTAACAGTTTTAGCAAAGTGCCGCTAAAAAGACGCATTACCATGCTATTCACTAAACCTACAAATCATATGAAAAAAGTAATCTACCTGCTTATTTTACCGCTGGTATTGATAAGCTGCCTGGCCTTTGCCCGGTTTAAAAATGATATTGTTCAGCAAGAGCAGTACAGTGTTATTGCCGGTATTGACTTATTGGGCGACGATTTTAAAGTATTTATTGATGGTAAAAGTTACGACAAGGATATCGTCTATAAAATTAGCGGCTCCTGCATCAAATCCTCTGAAATTAAACCTGTTGCACCAGCTAAAGTAGTAAACGGCAAATGGGCAGATGCTGTGGTAAATATCAAAACCAAAAAAGGTGACATTGTTTACATGAGCGAACAGGAAAAAGAAAACCTTATAAAAGAGCGTTCTGTGGCATTTGATAAATTTTATGTGCGTTTGCACTTGAAAGATAATAGCGGAAAACCATTTGACAAAGCCATTGTGCATAAATGGAGAGGCGCATCCGCAAGTGTTGATATACAGCCTCTGGATAAAATAGGCTTTTTGATTGACGGCGTTTTTTATAACGAAAACGATATCAGATTTATTGATCCCAAAGATATGGATGCGTTGGCAGATGAAGTATCGGTACAAATGGTTAAACAGGGGCAATATGCCAGAGGGATTGCCGCAGTGTTTACGCTTCATACTTTAAAGAAGCCGACTGGCGCACAATCAAAGGCTAAGATTCAAAAAGAAGGAAAATTAAAACCTGTCGCAATAGCCGGTAAACCTGCACCTGACCGTATACCGGCGATACCCGGTAATGTGGAGAACGACCTTTCCAATACTGTAAGCGAGCAGAATTTTATCCGAAAAACAGTAATGAATAGTAATTCGCCTTTTTATAGTCGCTTTCATTTTGACCGTGCCAATGGCAAAGGCTTTGATGTCGTAGCTATCAAATATAAATCAAACGCTTTTACGAGTATTAATGTGCAGCCAAATGAGAAAGCCGGTGTTTTTATAGATAACAAGTTCTATAGCGAAGACGCCTTAAGAAAATTCACTCAGGCTCAAACAGCTAATTTGGAAAGAGATACCAGCGAAGCTCATTATGAAATGAATCAGAAAAATAATTTGCCGAAGGGATATTTTCCCGTACCAACCGGTTTTATCACCAAATAATTTAAACTAAACTTTATTACAACAAAAAAAGGGGCGCTAATAAGCGCCTATTTTTGTTTATCTGGCCAAAAAATCATTAATGATCTTAAATTCTTTCTCGGGTTCTTCAACTTGTGGGTTATGTCCTGATTTTTCGAACATTACAAATTGTGCCTGTGGGCAATATTCTTTAAACTTAATGGCCATCCATGGTACGGCAACACGGTCATATCTGCCGGTAACAATCAGCACCGGCATTTTCAGGTCTTTTAATTGTTTGCGATAGTCGAAAGTGCCAATGTCACTGCCTACAATAAAGTCGCCGTCTTTACCAACCATCTGGTAATAAAGTTTTGAATTATAAGAGTTAGGGTATGGTTTGCTGCCGCGGGCGGCAAACTTGTCCGGATTGTAAGCATATAAAAAGCCGTAAGGCACTTTGCCGTAAATTTCCTGATGTTTAGCGTCGCTTGATATAGCGCCCTCATTACGAATTTTCATTAATTCGTCCCAAACTTCAGGATAGCTGTTTTTGATCTCACGGTTCGAGCTATCGTCGTTTTCCTGCCACATCACAAAACTGTGAAAAGTATCAGCCAATATCAGGTGGCTTAAATGTTCGGGATATTTTATGGCATAACCTTGTGCCACTACGCCGCCATAAGAGTGGCCCAATACAGTGATCTTATCCAGTTTTAAAGCTTTGCGTAAACCCTCTATGTCTTCGATATCGCGCGCCAGCGTATATTCAGAAACATTCTTAGCAGTGTCAGACTTACCGCGGCCAAAAGCGTCGAAATAAATCAGCCGATGGTGGTTATCGGCCAGTGCATCAAAGCTGCGCAAACCTACGTGCGCGCCGCCAGGGCCGCCTGCAATGAGGACAATTGGGTCGCCCTGGCCAACTGTTACCACCCACAATTTGGCACCATTAATGTTGAGATATGTACCATCGGTCCAGCTATCGATCTTTTTAGTTTGTGCCTGGGCGATAGTTGTTAGAACTAACAATGATAAAATGTAAACGAAATGTCTTTTCATGCTTATTTTACTGAAGAGCTAAAAATAAGAAATACACTTTGCATATTTTAGCAATCACTAAAACCATTAATCATAAGTCCGTCACCTTCATATATGGATCAACAGAATACACACAAGCCGCGCGTAGTAATTATAGGCGGCGGTTTTGCCGGATTACAGCTGGCGAAAAAGTTAAAGCACGCACCTGTGAATGTGCTGATGCTTGATAAGCATAATTACCACACTTTTCAGCCATTATTATACCAGGTGGCCATGGGTGCTATACCGGCCGATTCGATTGCGTTTCCGATACGCAGAATATTTACCTACCAGGAAAATTTTCAGTTTAACCTGGCTAATGTCGAAAAGATCAACCCCGAAATAAATACGGTAAGCACAAATATAGGCGACTTCTCTTATGATTATCTGGTGATTGCCACCGGCTCGAATACCAACTTCTTTGGTAATAAAGAACTGGAAACCTGCACCATGCCGATGAAAAATTTGCCCGAGGCACTGAATCTGCGCGGGCTAACACTACAACACCTGGAGAGAGCACTTATTACGAAAGATAAAGAAGAGCGAGCGGCACTTATGACCTTTGTGGTGGTAGGCGGCGGACCGACAGGCGTAGAACTCGCCGGTGCCTTGGGTGAAATGCGTCACCTGATACTCGAGAAAGATTATCACGGATTAAGCAAACAGGACATGAAAGTGTATCTGGTTGAAGGTAAGGACCGATTGCTGGCTGCTATGTCAGACGGGGCCTCACGTAAGGCAAAACAGTTTCTTTCGGCTAATGACGTTATTATTTACAATAGCGTCCATGTAAAAAGCTACGATGGTAATACACTGACTATTGACGATGGGATGGTGCTCAAGGCCCGTAATGTATTTTGGGCCGCAGGGGTGATGGGCGAGGTGCCTGAGGGGATTGAAAAGGCAAAAATAGTTCGCGGCTCGCGTATTGAAACTGATGAGATTAATCGCGTAAAAGGTTATGACAATATATTTGCCATAGGTGATGTTTCGGCAATTATCAGTGAGCAATACCCTAACGGCCATCCGGGGGTTGCGCCTGCAGCAATACAGCAAGGCGCCTGGCTGGCCAGCAACCTCATGCGCATTATTAAAAATGAACCAACGCTGCCTTTTATTTATCGCGATAAGGGCACACTGGCCACTATTGGGCGCAACAAAGCGGTGGCCGATTTAGGCAAAGTTCATTTCCAGGGATTTTTTGCCTGGCTATTGTGGGGCTTAGTCCATATCCTGTCGCTGGTAGGTTTCTCCAATAAAACATCAGTTATTTTAACCTGGATGATTAATTACTTTACAAAAAATAGCGACAACCGACTTATCGTTCGTAGTTATAATAGAAGTACCCGAACGGTAGATGCTGAAAACTAAATGTTAAGCTTTCTGTTAATCCCCCGTGGATTTGTTTGTCATTATAGCCCTGTTAGTTATCGTAAGTGCTTTTTACTCTTACATTAATGCGCGCTACGTTAAGTTGCCCGGCACTATAGGCATTGTGCTGATAGCCGTTATAGCTTCTGTTGTGACAATTTTTGTTGATAGCATTGATCCGCACTCTGCCCGATACTTAACGCTGCTCGCCAAAAATATCGACTTCTCCAGCACTGTACTCAATATTATGTTAGGGTTTCTGCTTTTCTCGGGTTCATTTACGCTTAACACGCGCCGCCTGAAAAAAGAAATGCGCCCCATATTTTTACTCAGTACGTTGGGGGTGATTATCTCTACTTTGGTGTTTGGTTGGCTATTTTATGGTATTACACTTTTATTTCACATCCATATTCCGGTAGTTTATTGCCTGGTTTTTGGAGCTTTAATATCACCGACAGACCCGGTTGCTGTAGGGGCCATCATCAAGAATTCACGACTGCCGGTCAATCTGGAAACCATTATATCAGGCGAATCGTTATTTAATGACGGTATTGGCCTCGTGCTTTTTATAACATTATTGGAGTTCGCCCGGTCTGGCGAGGATAATCTGGATTGGGTAAAAGCTGCTTTACTATTTATAAAGGAGGTTTTTGGCGGGATATGCTTAGGCGTGTTTTTAGGATATGTTGCCTTCAGGCTGATGAAAAGTATAACCGATTTTCAGACCATTGTACTTGTATCGGTTGCCCTGGTGATGAGCATATCTGTGATAGCAGCTTATCTGCATTTTTCTATCCCCCTGGCGGTTGTTACCGCGGGGCTGTTTGCCGGTAACCGAAGTATCAATATGGATAGCACAGAGCACTCGCACCAGGCTTTGGAAAAATTCTGGCAATTGATAGACGAAATGCTGAATACCATTTTATTTGTTATGATAGGCCTGCAGATGATTAACCTGCCGTATCTGGAAAACTATTGGCTAATAGGAGGAATCGGTATCGTGGTTATCCTTATAGCCCGCTGGGTCAGCATCATGATGCCACTAATGTTCTTCAGGAAGATAGCCAGTAACACTATAAAAAACGTTAATATACTAACCTGGGCGGGATTGCGCGGTGGCATCTCAATAGCGCTGGCATTGTCACTACCTTATGGCTCGTATCGCTATGTGATTTTAGCAGGAGCGTATTTTATAGTGATATTTTCAGTAATTGTGCAGGGACTGACGCTAAACAAGGTTATAGACGCCTCTATACCTAAAACTGAGGATTAGCTATTTGGCAAATTACTGCAATTGCTCAAGCATTTGCTTTAACACGGCTTGCGCAGCCCATACACGATTACCGGCCTCATGTACAACAATTGAGTTAGGGCCATCCAGGATCTCTGAAGATAATTCTAAATCGCGACGTACGGGCAAGCAATGCATTACTTTAGCGTTGTTGGTGATCTTTAGCCTGTCGTTCGTTAGCATCCAATCGTTATTTTCGCCAAATATCTGTCCATAGGGCTCGTAAGCCGACCAGTTTTTAACGTAGATGAAATCAGCATCAGCAATAGCCTCATCCTGATTGTGGGTGATTGTTGCACCTTGCGTAAACTCGGTACTCAGTTCGTAACCAGCGGGATGGGTAATCACAAAGTCGACATCGGCTTTGCACATCCACTCGGCAAATGAATTGGGTACGGCTTGTGGCAATGGTTTAATATGCGGAGCCCAGGTTAATACAACTTTTGGACGCGGTCGGGTTTTTAATTCTTCTATCGATATCAGGTCGGCCAAACTTTGCAGTGGATGTCGCGTAGCCGATTCAAGGCTTACGACGGGAACACCACAATACTCCACAAATTTGTTGAAGATCACTTCGGTATAATCTTCCTCGCGATTTTTTAATCCGGGAAATGAACGCACACCCAAAATATCAACATATTGACCCATAACTGCCGCGGCCTCGCGAATGTGCTCAACAGTAGTACCGTTCATTACCACATTATCGCGCAGCTCTAAAGCCCAGCCTTCTTTATCGACGTTTAATACCATTACGTTCATACCCAGGTTAAGCGCCGCCTTTTGGGTACTCATACGGGTACGCAAGCTTGGGTTCAGGAAAACCAACCCCAAAGTTTTGTTTTTACCCAGGTGCTGATGTGCGTATGGATTCTTTTTAAGCTCCAGGCCTTCGGCGACTAGTGCGTTGATGTCGGTAACGTCGTTTACAGAAGAAAATAATCTCATGGTCTCAATCAATATCTTATTGTTATCTCGACTGAAAAGAGAGATCTATACACGAACTTGAATAAGCTGTGTATAGATTCGCTCCGCTCGAGATGACAAACGGGTTTTTAGTTATTTCAATACGCCAGTTAAAGCTTCCAAAAATCTGTCAGCGTGTGCTTTGGTTAAGTTCAAAGCAGGTAACAACCTGATAACATTTGGTTTAGCTTCGCCGGTAAAGATATGGTGTTTAAATAACAAGTCTTTTTTAGCGTTGCCAAACTCGGCTGGTAAATCAATACCGATCATCAAACCGCGGCCTCTAACCTCGGTGATCTGCTTGAATTTCTTTAACTCGTCAATCAGGTAGCCACCAATTTCGGCGGCGTTTTGCATCAGGTTTTCCTGCTCCATAATTTCAAGAACAGCTAATGCTGCTGCGCAAGCCAAATGGTTGCCGCCAAATGTGGTGCCCAGCATACCATAAGACGGCTGCATTTTTGGCGAAATACTGATAGCGCCAATAGGGAAGCCGTTGCCCATGCCTTTAGCCATGGTATAAATGTCGGCGTCGACACCTGCAAAATCATGCGAGTAGAATTTACCGGTACGTCCGTAACCGCATTGTACGGCATCCGCAATGTAAACAGCATTATGTTTGTCGCAAAGCGATCTGATTTTTTGCAAGAAACTTTCAGGTGCAACCTGTATGCCGCCGACCCCTTGAATACCTTCAATAATTACTGACGAGATATCGTCATGATCGGCAAAAGCTTGCTCTAAAGCAGCTTCATCAGCCCACGGCAGTCTGATCACATTGTCGGTGTCATTAACCGGGGCAACGATCTTTGGATTATCGGTAACAGCCACTGCTAATGAGGTACGGCCATGAAAAGCGCCTTTAAAAGCAACTACCTTCTTCTTACCATTGTAAAAAGAGGCCAGTTTTAAAGCGTTCTCGTCGGCTTCGGCACCTGAGTTGATCAGGAACAACTGGTAATCTTCTTTGCCTGAAACATGACCTAGTTTTTCAGCCAGTTCTTTTTGAATTGGGATCTCGATAGAATTTGAATAGAAACCCAATTTGTGTAATTGGTCTTCTATTCTCTTTACATAATGCGGGTGGGTATGGCCTATAGAAATAACGGCATGGCCACCATATAAATCTAAATATTCCTGTCCTTTATCATCATAAACAAGGCTCATGTTGCCTTTAACTATATTTATGGGGTTTATAGGATATACGTCGAATGGTTTCATTTTTATTTGCTGTTAAAATTTAGATAATTGATTGATTAAAAGTTACGGCTGTGGCTATCAGTTTAAAAACCGGTCGCCTTAAGTCGTAACCCTGCGCGCTCGTCAAGGCCAAACAGCAGGTTCATGTTCTGAACTGCCTGACCGGAGGCGCCTTTTAATAAATTATCTAACATGCTAATAACAAATAGCTTGTTATCATATTTTTTAACCTGTATAAATACTTTGTTGGTGTTTACTACCTGTTTTAAATCGATATTACGGCTGGTAACATGTGTAAACGGATGGCCAGCGTAAAAATCTTGATAAAGTTTTAAAGCTTCTTCCTCAGTTAAATCGCTGTCCGTATAAATAGAAGCGAAGATACCGCGGGTAAAATCGCCACGATAAGGTACAAAGCTGATTGGTTGCGTAAAGTCAGGTTGTAGTTGTTTCAATGATTCGCCGATCTCATTTAAATGCTGATGACCGAATACCTTATAAACCGAAAGGTTATCGTTTCTCCAGGTAAAGTGCGAAGTAGGAGCCAGGCTCTGACCCGCACCGGTTGAACCGGTAGTGGCCGATACATGCACTTCTTTATCTAATTTACCGGCTTTAGCCAACGGTAATAAGCCCAGCTGAATAGTGGTAGCAAAACAACCCGGGTTAGCTATATTTTGTGCCGATTTAATAGCATCCCTGTTTAACTCAGGTAAACCATAAACAAAGTTTTTACTCTCTAATTTTGAATTTTTACTTAAACGGAAATCCTGGCTCAGATCAATGATCTTAACCGTGTCAGGTATTGGGTTAGCATCCAGGAATTTTTTAGCATCGCCATGGCCCACACAAAGGAAAAGCACGTCAACATCCGTCGATAGCTCGCCGGTAAACTTTTGCTCGGTATCACCAAACAAATCGGTATGCACCTCGTATAAATAGTTGCCGGCATTACTGTTGCTATTTACAAAAGCAATCTCAACATCCGGATGATTAACCAAAATACGCAGCAACTCGCCGCCTGTATAACCTGCCCCACCAATAATGCCTGCTTTTATCTTTGCCATTTTAATTCAATTTTTAGTTTTTGCCGGGCTCAATGTTAACTCTGTCGTTATTTATTGACGGGTAGGAGTGTACCATAAATTCCAAATCGGTATTTTGATGATTGGCAATAAAATGCTGTTCCATTGGGTTGATCTGTATTGCCTGGTGCTCTCTTAGTTCGATCACTTCGCCATTTACTGTAAATTTGGCCCTGCCATTTAAAATATAGAAGAACTGTGTTGCATACTCATGATAATGCAATTGTTCGGCTGTGTCTGGCGGCATCAGCTCCTGCTTTATCGAGAGTGCGCCGGTATCTACAAAGACCCACCCGTGGCAATCATCGCCCCAAATGTAATGTTGTAAACATTCGCTCTTTGAAAATACCGTACTCATTATTCAGCACTGTTTACCTTGTGGTAAATCATTACCTGGTTACCAAATATTTTTGAGAAACCTTTAACGTCCTCACCGCTCCATGCGTTGTTCATTTCGCCATAGCTGCCAAATTTGTTAGACATTAAATCATGATCAGACTCGATACCTACAACCTGGAACCGGTAAGGCTGCAGTTCAATAAATACTTTGCCGCTAACTTGTTTCTGCGTATCTGTCAGGAAAGCTTCCATGTTGCGCATAATCGGGTCATGGAACTGACCTTCATGCAGCCAATTACCATAAAACATGGATAGTTGGTCTTTCCAGGTAAGCTGCCATTTGGTAAGCGTATGTTTTTCTAAAGTATGATGCGCTTTGATGATGATCATCGGCGCCGCAGCTTCAAAACCAACGCGACCTTTAATACCTATAATGGTATCGCCCACATGAATATCGCGACCTACCCCGTAAGGGCCTGCAATTGCCTGTAACTCCTGGATAACCTGAGTAGGGTGCGCATAATGTTTGCCATCCAAAGCTACCAGTTCGCCTTTTTCAAAAGTTAATTCAATATTTCTTTTTTCAGTTGCAGTAACCTGTGTAGGCCATGCATCTTCAGGTAAGCCCAGATTAGAGGTCAGCGTTTCTTTACCACCAACTGATGTTCCCCAGATACCTTTATTGATAGAGTATTTAGCTTTCTCGAAGTTCATCACCACCCCGTGTTTTTTCAGGTACTCAATCTCTTCCTCGCGGCTCAGCTTCAAATCGCGAATAGGGGTAATGATTCCCACGTTAGGGATCAGGATATTGAAGATCATATCAAACCTAACTTGGTCGTTACCGGCGCCGGTGCTGCCGTGAGCAACAAACTCGGCACCAATCTCTTTGGCGTAGTTGGCAATAGCTGTAGCTTGGCTAACACGTTCAGCACTTACCGACAATGGATAAGTATTGTTTTTTAATACGTTACCGTAAATAAGGTAACGCACGCAGGTGTTGTAAAAGTTTTCAGTTTCGTCAACTACATGGTGTGAAGTAACCCCCATTTCATAAGCACGTTTCTCAACGGTTGTTAATTCTTCTTCGCTAAAACCACCGGTATTAACAATTACCGAATGCACTTCATAACCCAGATCGCGGGTTAAGTATATACAACAAAATGAGGTATCTAAACCTCCGCTATACGCCAAAACTACTTTTTTCTTTTCCATTTTTACTTGATGTAGAGACGCAATACTTTGCGTTTTTGTATTTGTTATGAGACACAAAGTTTTGTGTCTCTAGCTGTTTTATTAACCACAATATTATATTGTGGCTGTGTTAATTGTATTTAAAGAGACGTAAAATATTGCGTCTTTCCGCTTTACTGCCCGAAGCTTTTGATAGCAGCCTCAATCCGGCGGAAAAGGTTAGCCTTTTTAGTCATTTTTTCCAGATTTTCCTGTTTCTGTTTTTCCGCATCTGCAGCTTTCTCCACCGGGTCAAACAGCATGGCGGTACACATACAGTTCTTCCGCTCTTTCATCGTCAGTATGTCGTAATTAACGCAGCTTTTGCAGCCTTTCCAAAAATCCTCGTCCTGTGTAAGCTCTGAGTAAGTAACCGGCTCATAACCCAGTTCTGAGTTTATCTTCATAACAGCCAGGCCGGTTGTTAACCCAAAAAGTTTAGCATCGGGATATTTAGTGCGTGAAAGCTCGAATATTTTATGTTTGATAGCTTTGGCCAGGCCTGCCTTTCTGAATTGTGGTGCGACAATTAGGCCGGAGTTGGCAACGAAATCGCCGTGGCTCCAGGTTTCAATATAACAGAAACCGGCCCAGGTGCCATCTTTGTGCAAAGCAATTACCGCTTTGCCCTCAAGCATTTTGTTGGCAACATATTCGGGCGAACGTTGTGCGATACCGGTACCACGTGCTTTTGCCGACTGAGCCATCTCATCAGTAATGAGCGGCGCATAGTCTACATGCTGTGCAGTAGCAACCTGAATATCGAAATCTTGTATAGTCATTGTAATTAAAAAATTACCGTTAATAATTAGCCTAAGCCTAAATAATTAATGATTTTTTTGAGGGAGAAGTTTTAAATAAAACTTCTGTTTGACGGGCAATAGAGGATGCGGTAATTAAACCCGTGGCATATATAGCCTTCGTCGTGATGGGATAAATAAAACAGTTGAAACCAAAGCAGCAGCAACCGGAGCAGCAATTGCTCTCACAGTGGGCTTATTTAAGGTTTGCAGTATCATTTTGATAGTCTATTGCTTTATTCAGAATTTTGATGCAAAAGTTTGCATTAATTTTTATTTATGCAAGAGAAAAGTTAATTAGTTTTTGGTTGTTAGGGTGAATAGCCAAAACGTATGTATAATATGACGTTAAGGTAACTAATTACTTAATAAACTATTCACTTGCCAAACTTTTTAGCCACTATATCGTCAATAATCATATCGGCATGAATACGTGAGTTTTCTATAAACCAGAGATGTGTATCTAAACCACCGCATACCACGCCGGCAAGATATAAGCCAGGTAAGTTGGTTTCCATCGTATCAGGGTTGTATTGAGGGATAAACTTATTATCAGACAAAATAAGCCCCCATTTTCTTAGCTGGTCAAAATTTGGTTTATAACCCGTCATGGCCATCACAAAATCATTAGGAATGGTAACCGGGCCTTCAGGGGTTTCAATATCCACCTCATGCTGGCGTATCGCGGTCAAATTGGCGTTAAAATATGCTTTAATGCTGCCTTCCTTGATACGGTTAATAATATCGGGCCTAACCCAATATTTAACGCGGTGGCTTATTTCATCGCCCCGGATAACCAGCGTAACATCAGCACCTTTACGATAGGTTTCAAGCGCCACATCAATGGCCGAGTTGCTTGAGCCAACCACAACCACTTTTTGCATAGCAAAAAAGTGCGGGTCTTTATAATAGTGCTGTACTTTAGGCAAATCTTCGCCTGGGATGTCCAGATTGACGGCTACGTCATAAAATCCGGTTGAGATGACCACACGTTTGGCCTGATAAGTGCCTTTGGTGGTAACAACAGTATATGCGTTATTCTCCCGGCTTAAAGTCTTTACTTCTTCAAATAAATTGATAGGCAAATGGTTAGATGTAGCTACGCGCCGATAATACTCCAACGCCTCGGCACGGGTGGGTTTATTACTGATAGTTACAAACGGAATCCCGCCGATCTCCAGTTTTTCTGAAGTCGAAAAAAAGGTCATGGTGGAAGGGTAGTTGTACAGCGAATTTACCAGGCAGCCTTTTTCGATAATGACAAAGCTTAGTCCGGCCTTTTGGGCTTTCAAGCCGCAGGCTATACCGATTGGGCCGCCGCCTATAATGAGTAAATCAAGCATTATAATTGAACTTTATGCAATTATAATCAGATTTGGTACCAATAATATGCTGATGCGTAAATATTAACTATCAGATTGTAGAATAATGAATTTAGAATGACTTACTCAATAGGGCATGGCGAACAAACCCGCAAAACAAAACCTTAAAAGTAAAGCGGCCCCTGGCTGCTGCCAAACGGGAATTTATTACGTCGCCCATGCGTGTAATAATCGCTCGAACGGTGATCGCGATACATCTTTTGATAATTGTTTTTGCTGATTTGCGCTTCGGTACTGTCGGCTTCAGGCTTATCAGACTGAAAAACCATTGTGTCTTTTTTCTTCATGGTTGCTCCCTCCGAAATTTATTGTGAAAGAAATTACACTAATAAATTTAAATAGAAAGTGGCTGATTTGCAAGTGTTTTTGCAGATATTTTGAGCAAAATTTAAGGCACAAAAAAGGGTAAGCTACTTTTATCGCGCCGCTCAACTCTCTACCCTTGCTGTGTTCCCACCCTGGGGGAGTTCAAGAGGAGCTGGCCGTAAAAGACTTACCCGCCGCAAATATAGAAAAATGTTGCCGATGGGTTAAAAAAATGTTAAAAAACCGCCATATATCTGCAATAGTCTGATTAAATGTAACTTACGGAAGATTATTAGATACGATTACTTAAAAATAACCAAAAAGCAACCTCCACAGCTTTTTTTCAGTATCAGCATTAGAGAATTGAATCAGCTATTGCTCATGCTAACACAAATTATTGAGGCGGAAAACGAACTTGAAAACTTACTGCCTAAAAATAGGCTGGACGCTTCTCCGTCATCAGCCTTATTAAACGCTGCTTTAAAATGGTCTGGATTGATTTGGACCGAAGCCTTGCGATTAGGTCCGGCGCAGTTGAGCGAAGATCAACAACAACAGGGTTTTAACCTTATACAACATCCTGTTTTTATTTGCGGCGTACACCGAAGTGGCACAACACTGGTTCAAAACCTGCTTGACGGCCATCCGCAACTTTTGGTGTTGCCTTCAGAAGGTACTTTTTACACTAATCTTGAACTTAAGCTTCAGCTGCAGCCAAGTCATAATCGGGCAAAGTATTTAGGTACCGAATGGTTGCGACGTATGGTTAACCCGGTTAACCAGCCGCCTTATTTTCTTTTGGGCAGGAGCGATGAATTTGGGTCGCCTTACGTTGATTTTGCACGATGCTTTTTAGCCTGGTGGCATCTGCTGCCGCATCATGAACATACCCAATGGCCTCACTCGGCGGTAGTGCTGGCTTATGCATCGTGCACAAATAATTTAGCTGCATTACATTGGGTTGATAAAACGCCAACCAATGAACGTTTTCTTAACCGGATCTGGCAGGAATTCCCGCGGGCCCGCATTATCCAGGTGGTGCGCAACCCCATAGCTACCCTGACATCACGCAAGGTCATGGAACCTAGCATCACTTTGCGCAACGCTTTGCGCTTTTTAAAGATATCATATCAGGTAGCTACAGATAAAGAACTATCCGATGATTCGCGTTTCTTTTTGTTGCGATATGAAGAGCTTTGCGATAGTCCGGAACGAACAATTGCCGTGTTGGCAGATTTTTTAAGCATTGCAAACACATCGCACTTAAAACAAGCAAGTACAGCGGGCATATCTGTGCAAGCCAACAGCTCATTTAAAAAAGACGCGTCATGCGGCGATATATTGAAATCAGCCGAACATAAGCAACACGATGTATTGACCGCGAAGGATCAAAAATTAATTGCCGCTTACCTGGGCAACAAAGCAGCTTTACTGGGTTATCAGCTGGATAAGCCCAGTGGCTTCAGTAAGACTTATACACAACTTAAACATCTTTTATTCAGGTAGCTAATGATCATACAGTTTTGCGGATTGTCTGGCAGTGGAAAGACCACAATAGCTAATGCGGTACAAGTACAGTTACAGCAAAGGGGTATTTCCTGCGAAGTGATTGACGGAGATGTTTATCGTAAAAATATCTGTGCTGACCTGGGTTTCTCAAAAGAAGATCGCCATGAAAACATGAGGCGCCTGGCCTTTGTAGCCGATGTTTTGTCGAAGCATCAAATCATAACTATCATCTCGGCAATTAATCCTTACAATGAAGTCCGTCAGGAAATAACGCAGCGCTATAATGGTGTTAAAACTGTATTCATCAATTGTAGCCTGGATGTGTTAATGCAACGCGACACCAAAAAGCTTTACCATCGGGCTATGCTGCCAATAGGGCATCCCGACAGGGTAAATAACCTCACTGGCGTTAATGACATCTTTGAATCTCCTGAAAACCCCGACGTGGTATTAAATACAGATGCCGAGACCATCGACATTTCCTCAAAAAAACTATTTGATTTTATAATTTTCCAACTAAAATAAACTCGTCTGCTGGCTATTTAACGGTTTTATGAGGGATTGCTTTTGCGGCGCTAAATTATACTGCGTTTTACCTTCAAACGGCAACTCAGTATAATGTTCCCATTTAGCATAGCTTACAAATGATTCGCGTTGCAAAACCGTCAGGGAGTTAACAGTGAAAGTTTCCTGCCATTCTATCGAGTTAAAATAGGCCCATAGCAAATCGAAGTCGGCTACAGGAATATTGCGGCAAATGGTAATATGCGGCACACTAAATTCCTTGATCTTTAAATGGTGTTTCAGCATTTTGAACCAGTGACTCGTTTCGGGCGTGTTGACGATACGTGCATAAATAGTCCGGTAATCTTTACCATGAACAAAATAGTCAAAGCCGTTAATGGTTAAGCTGATGGGTGGAATTAAACATAAACGCTTTCTGAACTCGCGAATACCCGGCTCGGTTAAAAAAGTCTTTTGCCTGGGCATAATGTTAACAGAAATATGCGCCGTGGAATATTCACTTTCATAAGCGCCAATTACGTCGGCGGCATAATTTTTATGTTCACGCACAATGGCTTTCACCCGTTCTGAGGGCGAAAGCAACATAAAGAAATCTGTATAACCCTTCATTGCCAAAAAATTTAGTGGGAAACAATTTTACTAATATTTTTAGTAATTGTGCAAATTAATTTTAAATTTGTTGTATGGAAGCAAAGCGATGGATAGTTCACATTGACCTCGATTCATTTTTTGTGTCGGTTGAGCGCAAGTTTGACCCAAGCCTTAATGGTAAGCCGGTATTGATTGGCGGCTCGGCCGACAGGGGTGTGGTGGCTTCCTGTAGTTACGAGGCGCGTAAGTTTGGTATCCATTCGGCTATGCCTATGAAACAAGCCATGAAGTTGTGCCCGCACGCCGTGGTGATCCGCGGTAATCATGGCCGTTACAGCATCGCCTCGCGCGAGGTCACCCAGATTATTCATGACAGTGTGCCGCTTTACCAGAAAACATCCATTGATGAGTTTTACATTGACCTGACCGGCATGGATCGTTTCCATGACTGTTACCAGCTGGCCTCAGCGCTGCGTCAACGCATTATGCGCGAGACAGGTTTACCCATTTCCTTCGGAATGGCTTCCTGCAAAACTGTGGCTAAGATGGCCACAAATGCGGCTAAGCCTAACGGGCAGTTATTGATACCGCATGGCAGCGAAAAAGAATTTATGGCGCCAATGTCTATTCGCAAAATACCTATGCTGGGCGAAAAGACCTGCCAGAAGCTTTATCAATTCGGTATCGAAAAAATTGGCGACCTGCAGCGGGTTGAACTTAAATTTCTTGAAACGGTATTCGGCAAACATGGCCGTTATATCTGGGAGCGCGCCAACGGGGTCGATGACAGTGAGATAGTACCGCATAGCGACCGTAAATCAATCTCGACCGAAAATACTTTTGAAACAGACATTTCAGATAAAAAGACTTTAGAAACTGTACTGGTATCCATGACTGAAGAACTGGCTTTCAAGCTTCGTAAAGAAAATAAACTGGCCTCATGCCTGGCCATTAAAGTGCGTTACGCAAATTTTGAAACACACACAGTTCAGGAAAAAATTGCGCTTACGGCCGCCGAGCATATTTTGATTCCAGGGATTAAAAACCTGCTCAAAAAGGCCTGGAACGGCCATCGCCCGATACGTTTGATAGGCGTGAAACTGAGTAATATTAGCCAGGGTAGCTATCAGATTAATCTGTTTGAAGATAACGAGGAACGTATTAAACTCTATCAGGCTATGGATAAAATTAACTTTAAGTTTGGCGAAAAGACGGTTTGCCGTGCTTCAGGTATGGCAATTGGCACGCGCAATTTTAACCCTTTTCTAAGAGATTGAGCGCGGCAAACCTTCTTGGTGTATAAGAAAAGCTTATTGCCTTTGCTTAATCTCTTCAATATGCCCGTTAAATGATATTGGCTGGCGGTTTAACGAGGTAACCCGTAACGAAGCATAACCGTCTTCAGCTACAGTTAAAACCATGTCACGTACATCATCAGCGCCTGACGAGTTTGAATGCTTAGGCGTTAAAGTAATTTCCCAGCTCTTTTTTTTATTGACCACCTTATTGGTAAAATCAGTCGTCGTTAATTTTACACCACCTTCAGATGGGTCGCGCGGCGCTGCATAGGCGCGGCCAAAATAAGGTAACCACACGGCAAGTTTATCCGGCGTAACGGTAACATCATAAGATGCCGTCAACGAACGCCCGGGCATGCTGTTGGGTATAACATAATCGGCCACAAATACATAACTGCCTGATGCTATCAAGCGATTAATCTCAGTGGCTTTAGCAGCCTTCTTCTCGGCTTTGGTCAATTTTTGCGCAAAGCCAGATTGGATGCCCAAAACGCAAGCAAAAGCAACGCAAAGCATTTTTATATTTTTCATAACCGTAGTGTTTAAAATACTTAACAGCTTTATAACGAATGGGTTTAGTTATTTGATATAATTTTGCGAGGTGAAATTAAGCGCTGCCGGCTTAAGGCAATCGCGCTTATATATTCCGTTGCCGCTATTGCACAGCAGGTAACTGTATGGTAAATGTAGTTCCCTTACCTTCAGCGCTGTTAACGCCTATGGTACCTTTGTGGCTCTCAATAATCTGCTTTACAATGCTTAGGCCCAGTCCTGTTGATTTTTCGCCCTTTAACCCGCTGCGGCCCGCTTTGCTAAAGCGTTCAAAAATATGAGGAAGCATTTCTTCCGGGATGCCCATGCCGTGGTCTTGTACCTGTATGATTACCTGATTGCCTTGCTGAGCAAGGTGCAGCTCAACGTTATCAGTTTCTTTTGAAAATTTAAGCGCATTGCTGATCAGGTTATCCATTACGCGCGTAAACTTCTCTTTATTTAACTGCGCATTTATAGGGCTGACTGCACTTTTTAACACCACATTAAACCGGTTTTGAACTTTCCACGAATCAATAACTGTTTTCAGGTAATGATTGAGCTCGACCTTTTGGGTTTCAATAACGTTGATGTTTTCGTTTTTGGCCGCTTCAAGCAAATCGTCAAGAATGCCGCGGGCCTTTGCACATGATTCTTTAATCATGTTTACATTGTCCTGCGTATCGGCATCAATTTCGTCTAGCTCCATCATCATAGCAATAGACTCAACCGCACCGATAGGGTTACGTAAATCGTGCGCTACCATGCCCAGTACCTGGTTTTTAAATTCGCCCGCCTTCTCAATCTCGATGTTTTTACTGCGGATCTCGATAATCTGGTGGTAATAACTGGCTTTAAACGAAAAGAAATACCGCGATATCAGGTAGAAACCCGAAAGTAACACTACAGAAATTAGCTGGTCATACAGCATACTGGTTGCATCAGCATGTGCATAAAACATTAGGGCTGTAAAAAATATCTCGGTTAATACCAGCAGCAATATCAGTTCATCATACTCAAATACACACATTACGCTTATAACAATCAGCGCTATCAGGTAAACTGTTAATGAGTTACGCGGATCGCCTGTTGATATAAAGGCCGAATACATGCCACTAAGTATAATATATATCGCGAAGGCAAAAACAAACAGAACCATAAAGGAATCAGCCTTTTTAGTTTTTTTAATTATTTTCAGAAACACTCGTGCACCAATATAAAACAACGGTGTAACTGCCAGGTAAATCCAATTGGTAAAGTCAAATTCAGGAAAATTTTGGGCTTTAGTCACGCTAATAGGTAGCGAAAGCATCAACACCCGCAAGGTGAAATTTATGGCAAAGAAAATAATAGAGCAATTACGTATAGACTGCAGATTCTGCAATGTATAATAATTGCGAAACGGCGCCCGATACTTTTTCGGTATACTTCTAAAAAAAAGGGTATCCACTTAACCTTGATTACAGGTGGCAAAAATATTAAATTTTGCTTAACGCACAGTGACTTATAACACCTTTTTTAATAAGATTTGTTACAAAAAGACAGTCGGTTTCTCTGTATACTTGACAAAAAGACATACTAAAATAAATAGTAACGCCATATTTTCAGATTTGCGGGTATGGCAGGCGTTTTGAACAAACTGACATATGAACTTTAACAATTTTACCATCAAAGCACAAGAGGCTGTACAAAAAGCCTCTGAGATTACAACCGGTAATCAGCAACAGGCCATTGAGACCGCACATTTGCTAAAGGGTTTGTTATTGGTTGATGAAAATGTAATCACTTACCTTTTAAAAAAGCTTAATGTAAACATTAACCGGCTTAATAATATATTGGATGAACAGATTGCTGCTTTTCCGAAAGTTAGCGGCAGCAATGTTTATTTGTCATCAAACGCCAATTCGGCTTTACAAAAAGCTGCCGGTTACTTAAAAGAATTTAAAGACGAGTTTGTATCTGTTGAGCATATACTTTTGGGTATTTTAAGCGTGAGCGATAAAACCAGCGCCGCGCTTAAAGATTTCGGCGTAAATGAAAAAGACCTTAAAAAAGCTATCGTTGAATTACGCGGCGATAATAAGGTTACTGATCAGAATGCCGAAGCTACTTATAACGCCCTGAATAAATACGCCCGCAACCTGAACGAATATGCAGGTTCTGGTAAACTGGACCCGGTTATTGGTCGTGATGACGAGATTCGTCGTACCATACAAATTTTATCACGCCGTACCAAAAACAACCCTGTGTTGGTGGGCGAGCCGGGTGTGGGTAAAACCGCCATAGCCGAAGGTATAGCCTTCCGTATTTTAAAAGGCGATGTACCCGAAAGCTTAAAAACAAAAACGGTTTACTCGTTAGATATGGGCGCTCTCATTGCCGGCGCTAAATATAAGGGCGAATTTGAAGAGCGACTCAAAGCTGTCATCAAGGAAGTGACACAAGCCGATGGAGAGATAATTCTGTTTATTGACGAAATACATACCCTGGTTGGCGCCGGTGGCGGCGAAGGCGCCATGGACGCAGCCAATATATTAAAGCCGGCCCTGGCGCGTGGCGAACTAAGAGCCATAGGCGCAACCACGCTGAATGAGTATCAAAAATATGTGGAGAAGGATAAAGCCTTAGAACGCCGATTCCAGATGGTGCTGGTTGATGAACCTGACACAGCCGACGCAATATCTATTTTGCGTGGTTTAAAAGAACGCTACGAGGCACATCATAAAGTGCGCATTAAAGACGAAGCCATCATTGCTGCAGTCGAAATGTCGCAACGGTATATATCTGACCGTTTTCTGCCGGACAAAGCTATCGACTTAATGGATGAGGCTGCCTCAAAACTGCGTATCGAGATGGATTCGGTACCTGAAGCAGTTGATGAATTAGAGCGTCGCATTATGCAGCTGGAAATTGAACGCGAGGCCATTAAACGTGAAAAAGACGATAAGAAAGTAAAAGAGCTATCTGAAGAAATAGCCAACCTGTCTGCCGAACGTGATTCCTTACGTGCCAAGTGGCAAGGGGAGAAGGACGTAGTAGACGGCATCAACTTAAAAGTTGAGCAGATAGAAAATTATAAACTGGAAGCCGAACAAGCCGAACGTGCTGGCGACTACGGTAAGGTAGCCGAGTTGCGCTACGGCCGTATCCGCGAAGCGCAGGAAGAAGTTGAAAAGCTGAAAGAAGCGTTGCTGACTAACCAGTCTGAAAGCCGGATGCTGAAAGAGGAGGTTACTGCTGACGACATTGCCGGTGTTGTTTCCCGTTGGACAGGCATCCCGGTATCAAAAATGATCCAGAGCGAACGCGAAAAATTGCTTAGCCTGGAAGATGAGCTGCACAAACGTGTTGCCGGTCAGCACGAAGCTATTGAGGCCATTAGCGATGCTATACGCCGCAGCCGCGCAGGTTTGCAGGACAAACGTAAACCAATTGGCTCTTTTATATTTCTGGGAACTACCGGCGTGGGTAAAACCGAGTTGGCCAAAGCCTTGGCCGAATATCTGTTTAATGACGAACATGCGATGGTGCGTATCGATATGAGTGAGTATCAGGAACGTCATGCAGTGTCAAGATTGATAGGAGCCCCTCCGGGATATGTCGGTTATGACGAAGGTGGACAATTGACAGAAGCCGTTCGCCGGAAACCATATAGCGTGATTTTGCTGGACGAGATCGAGAAAGCGCATCCGGATGTGTTTAATATACTGTTGCAGGTGCTTGATGACGGTCGCCTAACTGATAACAAAGGTCGCCTGGTGAATTTTAAGAACACTATTATCATCATGACCTCGAATATAGGCTCAAATATTATCCACGAAAACTTTCAGGATTTTGACGAGAGCGATAAAGAGCAGGTGATTGCTAAAACCAAGAACCAGTTGTTTGATATGCTTAAGCAAACCATCCGTCCGGAGTTTTTGAACAGGATAGATGAGATCATCATGTTTACTCCGCTAAGCAGGGATGAGATAGGCGATATCGTAAAATTGCAGTTTGCACAGGTACAACAGGCGCTGGCCGAAATGGGGGTACAGATAGAAGCCTCAGAGGAGGCGCTGGATTGGTTGGCACAATTGGGTTACGACCCGCAATTTGGTGCCCGCCCGCTAAAACGTGTTATTCAAAAACGTATTTTGAACGAGCTTTCAAAACAAATACTGGCAGGTAAAGTAGACAAAGACAGCAAGATAAAGCTGGATATGTTTGATCATAATTTTGTATTTTTGAACACCAGCGAGAAAGCAGATATCGAGAAATAATTAGTTTGCAATATAGTTAAAAAGCCGTCCCGGGTTTCGGGACGGCTTTTTTGTTATGTTACTTTGTCATTCTGAGCATAGCGAAGAATCTTATACGCTTTGTTAATCGCTTAAATAAGATTCTTCGCTATGAGAATGACAGATAATAATGATTATTCAAAATGACAACGAATAATTCTTAGTAATCACCTCAGCAAAATCGCCGGTACGGGCGAAAGCATATCCTCTGTTTTTAGCCCAGTAAATGAAGTCGCTGATCTTTTTCAGATAGGCGTCGCCGGAAAGCTTGGAAACATAGTTTGGGAAACCAAAACGCTCCGGCTGGTTGAGATCAGTAAATTCCCATGGATGAAAGTATAAGTTCAGATAACCATCTTTACGATGCGCTGAGGCGCTCATGAATTTGATCATGGATAGTGAGACGTTATGAAATGTCAGCCAAAATAATGGAAACCTAATTAACGGTGATACTGAAGCCGGAATCTGCAACACATCGTGGTCAAAGAACCACGTGCGTGGCTTGGCAAAGTTGTTATACCTGCCCGGAATAAAAGTTGGATTGATAGACGAATTGTAAAGATAACCTGCTTTCGCGATCTCACGCTCACTCACGGGCATCATCCGCGCCATGCGGAAACCAGTAACAGGGGTATGTGAGATTTCTTCGAGTTTTAATTTCGACTGGAGTAAATGCTCAACTTTAAAATCAGAATGGTAATAGCCGTGCGACGCGATCTCATGGCCATCAGCAACCATCTGAGCTATGATCTCAGGCTTGTTTACGGCGTAGTTGGCCGTACAAAAGAACGTAGCTTTGGCACCGGCTTCTTTCAACAGTGCCAATATGGAAAGTGTCCCCTGTGTTGATATGGCCAATTGCTCGTCGAAGGGTATGGTTTTACCATACTCCATCGGCATATCAAACTCTTCTACATCAAAGCTTAACAATATCATGTTTCTGTACCATATTTGTAGATCGCACTATATAATTAGGGCGATTCTTGGTTTGTATAAATATCTTACCCAGATAGGAACCTATAATACCCAGTACCAGCAACTGCAGCCCACCAAAGAAAGCCACAGTAGCGATGATTGAGGCCCAGCCTGATATGGCATCAAATCCGCAAAAATAACTGATTAAAATATACGGAACATAAAGCAATGAGGCCACTGAAAAGAATAAACCCAGGCCCGTTGCAATATACAGCGGTTTTACACTGAAGGCCATAATGCTGCCCACGGCTAGTTTTAGCAATTTGCTGAACGAATAACTGGCTTCGCCGGTATGGCGCGCTGCCGGGGTATAAGGTATGCCCATTTGCAGGAAGCCAACCCATTTGGTCATGCCTCTGAAAAATATTTCATACTCCGTGATCTTTTGAATTTCGTTCACCACTTTTCTGTCCATCAGTCTGAAATCAGAGATGCCGTTTTCAAGCGTCAGATCAGACAGACGGTTGATGAATTTATAAAACATCTTTGAAGCCATTTTCTGGAAACTGCCGGCATGGGGGTTTGACTCTTCGCGATAAGTATATACTACATCATAACCATCTTCCCAATATTTTAGCATCAACGGTAACAGTTGAGGCGGGTGCTGCAGGTCGGCATCCATGGTGATCACCGCGTCTCCTTTAGCCATATCCATACCCGCCTTAAGGGCGTAGTCTTTGCCAAAATTACGCGAAAGTTCAATGTAATACACTTTAGGGTTTGACCAGGCGACGGTTTTTAGGGCCGCCATGGTATCGTCTTTGCTGCCGTCGTTAACAAACAGGTATTCATAATCATATTCGGTTAACGACATGATCCGGTCAAGCTCATTAACCAAATGGGCAATGTTCTTTTCTTCGTTGAACGTTGGGATTACTATAGAAAGTGTCTTCTTCATGCTGTTTGTGCAATTAGATGGTCATTGGTTATTTTTCTGAATAAGGCCTCATAAATAATCTTCAGCCATATCAGGAAACAAGGAAGCGCCTTAAGCGCATAGGGCATTACATAATGGTCTTTCAAGTATCTCGGAAATAAATCAGACGGCGACAGGCTGGTTAGTATAAAAGCAAATATTATCAGTCCTATATCCAGTTTTGAAAAAGGGCGCTCGGCGTTAATAAACCATATTGCTACTCCCACAAACGCAATGATATAGGTTGGCGACTCAGAACCCGTGCTGAATATCACCGGGAAGATTAATGTAGAAGCAACAATAAGCAATTGATAGTTCAGGTTGTTAAAAAGATTTGTACGGATATATGAAAGCGCAAAAAGTACGATACCGGGTATCAAAACCACCAGGTTAGACATATTCGGGAAGGCCATTTTACGCGCCATACCCATTACCGAAACATCTTCGCGCGTTGAAGCTATGTTGGTGAGATTTTTTCCCTGAAGGTCTTTAAACCAATCGTGGTAAGTTTGGATAATGAATGATGGCGACGATATCAGCATCGGCAGCACAAATAATACAGCCGACCATAGTACAAAAGAGCCAATAAGTTTCAATTTATTATTTGAGAAGAAAAAGAAAGCTATAGCAACTATGCCATACAGTTTGATAAACGTGCCCAGGGCAATCATAAGCGCCGCCCAAAAATCATTGCCGTTTTTTATAAATATATAGCTAAACAATATCAGCGCCGCTATCAGCGGATTAATTTGCACATTAGCTGCCGACGTCATGAGCTCATGGGCACATAGTAGTATAATGATGCGCTTGTTATCCTCTTTAACCGGTAATTTTTGTATTGCCAAAAGCAGCATCCCGGCTGTAAACATTACCCAAAGTACCACACCTGCAGCATCGGGCATTAAAGCAAACGGACCGATAATATAAGCGAAAATTGGCCCGTAATGATTCATATCGAAATACTGGGCCGGGTAGCAGGCGTAAAGATTCTGCTGGTGTATAACGTGATAAAAATTATACTTATAAACAAAGTAATTGTTGTGGATGTGGCTATGCCCCAATAGCACGCTTTTACCTACTGCAAATAAACTGAGCCCAAACCACAAAGTGATTACAAAAGGGCGGCTTAGTAAAAGTCTAACAGCTTTTTGCATTGAACAGGGGTATATAAATCAATAGGGTGCTAAGATAACAAGAATATTACAAAACAAAACGTTAGAAAGTGATTAGAAATAAAAAAGGGCTCTGTATTACAGAACCCTTTACAACATAAACTACTGAAACTTATGTTATATTATTAGCCGATGCTAAACTGACCCCTGTTAGCTGATCGGCAAAGGCAATAAAGGCCTTGTCGTCATATATACGCGATTGATTATCAATTAGTTTTTGCAAGTTTACTTTTCCGATAACATATTTATAAGTGCCTGAATAGTAACGCTCATCTATAGTTTTAAAATCAAGTAAATCAATCAGTTCCTCATCTTCATAACGCAGGTAAATAGTCAGCTCGATGTCGTTGGTAAAGTTTAATCCGTTAGCGCTTTTAGCTTTTTTGTATTCATACTGATAGTCGTAACGCAGTGCTGCGATGTCAGACAATACTGCTGAGCCGGTAGGGTGGCCGCCCGCGCCTTTGCCAAAAAAGAATTGCTGATCGGCAAATGCAGCCTGCACGGTTACGCCATTGTATTCATATTCAACGTTGTATAAAAATTCGTGCTCAGCAACAAATTTAGGTAACACAAATAACGCAACATGCTGGTCGTCCAGTTCTTTAGCTACGGGTACCAGCTTTATTTTCAGGTTCTTTTCGCGGGCATAGCGCATATCGTCTGCAGCTAAGTTCTGAATGCCAAAGTTAAATATCCTGGCCGGATCGATTACCACACCATAAGCATGTGCAGCCGCAATAACCAATTTGTATTTTGAATCGTAACCGCCAACGTCTGAGATGGGGTCAGTTTCTGCAAAACCCAGATCCTGCGCTTGCTTTAAAGCCAATGAATAATCCAGGTTCTCTAAAAAACCTTTTGATAGGATATAGTTTGATGAACCGTTAAAGATACCGCTGATAGAGTGCAGCAATTCATTATCGTAATATTCCTCCAAATTGCGGATGATGGGAATACTGCCACAAACCGAACCTTCGTATAATAATGATGTGCCATATTCATGTTGCAGCGCAATAAGCTGAGGCAAATAAGTAGCTATCATTTTTTTACTGGCCGATACCACATTTTTGCCGGTTTTTAACGCCGTCGACACAATATCAAAAGCGGCCTCAGTATCGTTTATCAATTCAATGATGGTATTGATCTCGGGGTTGTTTAGCAGTTCGTCTTTGTCCGTAGTAAAATAATGTTCTGGCAAAGAGCGCTTTTTTGAAGCGTCTTTGATGGCAATCTTTTTTATTTCAAGGTTTAGGTTTTTAGTTTTGATGATGTCGTATAGTCCCTGGCCAACCACGCCGAAGCCAAAAAGGCCAATATTTAGTTTCTTGCTCATTATGCAGTTTGTTGTAATTGGATGATCTTTCCTTTTACGTCTGTTTTAAAGAATGATGTAATAATGTTAGTTAATGCTTCTGTTTCTATCAAGAATCCGTCGTGGCCGTAGTAAGAGTCAAACTCAGCATAAGCCGATTGCGGGATGTGTTGAAACAAGTATTGTTGTTCCCCAATAGGAAATAATAAGTCAGATTTAATACCGATAATTAACGTGCGCGATATGATCTTGCTCAAAGCATCCTCAATGCTTGCGCGTTTGCGGCCAACATTGTGCGAGTCCATTGCTTTTGAAAGGTACCAGTAACTGTAAGCGTTAAAGCGCGCCACCAGTTTATCGCCCTGGTAGTTTTGGTAGCCTGATGCTTTGTAATTGTCAACAACATCGTTGTTATCCTCATGTTGTTTAATGCCGTAGGTTTTATAACCACGGTAGGATAGAAGCGCCATACTACGGGCCGCTTTTAAGCCTTTGATGCCGCCGTCAGGTTTATTTTCATAAAAAGTGTGGTCGGCAGCTATGGCAAGGCGCTGAGATTCATTGAAGGCAATGCCCCAAGGCGAGTGTTTAGCATTGGTAGCTATCAATATCAGGTTTTTGATAAACTCGGGTTCAACAATGGCCCACTCCATAGCCTGCTGGCCACCCAATGAGCCGCCAATCAACGTATGTATTTGGCTAATACCTAAATGTGCCGCTAATAACTGCAATGATTTTACCATGTCACGAACAGTTACCTGAGGGAAGGACAGGTAATAATTCTTGCCGGTTTGAGGGTTTACCGTTAGCGGGCCGCTTGAGCCATAACATGAGCCAAGCATATTGGCGCATACAATAAAATGTTCTTCAGGGTTAAAGTAGTAACCACTACCAAACAGGCCTTTCCACCAATCAAGCGCATCAGAGTTAGCGGTGAAAGCATGGCACACCCATACTACATTATCGCGGTTTTGGTTCAGTTTACCATAAGTATGAAAGCCTATCTCCAAACAGGGCAATACCTCGCCCGATTCAAATTCGAAAGGTTGTTCATGCTTAAATTTTTGTTCATTCATTTTACAGTAGTAAGCTCCCCGTTTAGGGGAGCTTTATTTGGTTTGTTATGCTAATTCGGTTTGTAGTTATTTTATTTTGTTAAATGCTTGTTCAAAATCTGCTTTAATATCATCAATATGCTCAATTCCTACAGCTACGCGTAATGATGTTGGTGTAACACCTGCCGAAAGTTGTTCAGCATCAGATAGCTGCTGGTGTGTGGTGGCTGATGGTTGAATAATAAGCGTTTTTGCGTCGCCAACATTGGCCAGGTGACTTACCAGTTGCAGGCTATCTATAAAGGCGCTTGCATTTTCTTTGTTGCCTTTAATCTCAAATGACAGGACTGCACCATAGCCGTTTTTTAAATATTTTTTAGCCAGATTGTGGTAAGGCGATGAAGGCAGTCCCGGATAATTTACCGAGTTTACCTGAGGGTGTTGTTCAAGCCATTTAGCCAGTTCTAAGGTGTTGTCAACATGGCGCTGCACGCGTAATGATAGGGTTTCTAAGCCTTGCAGCAGCAGCCACGAGTTAAATGGCGATTGCGATGCGCCAAAGTCACGCAAGCCTTCAACGCGGGCGCGAATAATAAATTGAATGTTGCCAAAGGGGCCGTTAATGCCAAATACATCGGCAAATACCAAGCCATGGTAGCCTTCGGAGGGTTCTGTGAATTGCGGGAATTTTCCGTTACCCCAGTTATAGTTTCCGCCGTCGACGATAACACCTCCAATTGAAGTGCCGTGACCCCCAATCCATTTAGTAGCCGACTCGACAACCACGTTGGCTCCATGTTCAAGCGGGCGAAATAAATATCCGGCAGCAGCGAAAGTGTTATCGACAACTAAAGGCAGGTCGTGCTTTTTAGCCAAAGCTGCCACCTCATCAAAATCGGCGATGGTAAAGCCCGGGTTGCCTATAGTTTCCAGGTAAATGGCTTTTGTTTTGTCGTCAATCAAAGCCGCAAGATTTTCGGCAGTGTCATCTTTAGCAAATCGGGCTTCAATACCCAAACGTTTAAAAGCAACTTTAAACTGGTTGTAACTGCCTCCGTAAAGAAAAGGCGAGGTTACAAAATTATCGCCTGCCTGGAGTATATTATTCAAGGCCAAAAACTGCGCCGACTGACCAGACGAGGTAGCCAGGGCGGCTACGCCCCCTTCTAATGCAGCAACCCTTTTTTCAAAAACGTCCGTAGTGGGGTTCATTATACGGGTGTAAATGTTGCCAAATTCTTTAAGTGCGAAGAGGTTTGCACCATGTTCGGCACTCTTAAAACCATAAGAAGTAGTTTGGTAAATAGGTACTGCACGTGATCCTGTAGTCGGATCGATTTCTTGACCGGCATGTAACTGTAGCGTTTCGAATTTTTGTGTAGCCATAATTTGTGTTTTAAAGGTTAATGAAAATTTAACAATTGTTTGGTGTCTGACAGTTGGCGGCGTTTAGCGACGAACTGAGCAAAGTTTTTTTTCCAGAATAGAAAAGGAAACCCATTAGCAACAGCCATGCATACAGCAATAAAAATTACTGTAAAAATGCATTGAGTGCTGCGAAGCGTTAATGATGTTTACTGGAATGGTTTGGTGGTGTGTTAAATTTTCCATGTTGTTAATTTATATTTCCCGGGATATTTACCGGGCCAGGAATTGGCACCTTCTCTAACTTTAGAGGGTTGCCAGCGGGTCACAGAGCCTGATCTCTCGCCGCTTCTTTATAAATCAAAACCTTATAAGGAATTGATCGTGACGTCAGTATTGCTACTGATTTGTGCCGCAAATATAGTTTGTTAACAATTATGCGCCAAATTTATTTTGATGAATAACGGCCTATCTGTAAATATACACCACTATCAGGTTCAAAACAGTGATTAATAGGCTACTCATAATTGAATTGACTTTATTTTTTTTATAGGATTGATTGCCAATAAATTAAAGGTCAAGTGAAAGGCCACAAATGCAGAATAAAGTATCCAGGAATCTTTTGCGTGATTTTCCGTGGCTGCCCAACCTAATAGAAAGCAGATCACGAAGAATATAAATACCAAAACTACAAATAACAGAATATTTATAATTCCAATTCTTAATATAATCTCGAAGTTATTTCTCATACATAATCATTATCCCAACGCTTGCGCTAAATCCGAAATCAAATCGTCAATATGCTCTAATCCGACAGAAACACGCAGCAAATTAAAAGGTGTCTTGGTATCCGGTCCTTCAACTGTTGCGCGGTGCTCTATCAAACTCTCTACGCCGCCCAAGCTTGTGGCTTTGGTAAACAATTTTACTTTGTTTATAATACGATGCGTGTCCTCACGATTGCCTTTTACGATAAATGAAAGCACGCCACCAAAACCACTCATTTGCTCTTTAGCAACTTCATGATTGGGGTGCGATGGGAGGCCCGGGTAAAGTACCCGTTCAACAGCCGGATGTTTATCCAGGAACCCGGCCAGTAGTTGTGCATTTTGTACGTGGCCGCGCATGCGGTAGGGTAGGGTTTTAATACTTCGTACCAAATAATAGCAATCAACAGGCGAAGGCACGGCGCCGCCCATGTATTGTACTTGTTTTATCTTTTGCCAAAAATCGTTGTCCTCGGCAGCAATTAAGGCGCCTCCCAAAATATCGCTATGCCCGCCAATATACTTGGTGGTAGAGTGCATCACAATATCAACGCCCAATTTTATAGGCTGCTGGCAAATAGGGGTTGCAAACGTATTATCGCAGGCCACTTTAATGTTGTGCTGTTTTGCTAGTGCCACAACTTTACGAATGTCTGTAACCTTAAGCAGCGGGTTTGATGGCGTCTCGATCCATATTAAACCCGTATTAGACTTTAAATACCCCGCTAAAACTTCGGTATTATTGATGTCGATAAAATCAAACTCTAATATACCTGCAAACAAAGTTTTAAGTTGGTTGCGTAAACCATGATACATATCGTCAGGGGCAATAATATGTGTGCCAGGTTGCAGGGCCTGAAAAACCGCCATACCGGCCGAGTTCCCGGATGAAAAAGCAGCAGCCACAGCACCACCTTCCAACGCAGCCAAAACGTTCTCCAAAGCAGTACGGTTGGGGTTTGACGAGCGGCTGTAAATATAATCGCCACGAAAACTTTCATCCTCCATACGCTCAAACGTGGTCGAGGTGATAATGGGTTGTACAACCGCCCCGGTTGTGGCATCGGTTTGGTTACCGGCGTGTATAGCTATAGTTTCTGTTTTCATTGCAGATTAATTACGTCCGGCAATAATAACTAATAAGATAAAATTTTTATATTTTTACTTAACAAACCTCAGTTATGAAAAATCAAAAGTTGTTATTGGTTATTGCCGTGTTATTGGCAGTTACATTATTTGCATGTAAAAAAAGTGGTGTTACGTCTGCTTTTGATAAAAGCTATGACGCCTGGCTTTCTTACAAAAAAAAGGTAAATAACAACTACGCATATATAGCTGTCGAGGATGGAGACAATTCGCACGCCGAAACAAAGATAACGGTTACCAATGGCGAAATAACCGCCCGCGATTACGCTTTTTACGATAGTGTTTATAAACCCGATAGTAATGTTACCCGTCAGGTTTTAACCGAGCAATGGCATGAAAGTGCCGATAATTATACCTTATCGACACATGCTGACGGGGCTCAACTGTTTACCCTGGATGATATTTATTACAGGGCCCAAAATATCTGGTTAAAAGCCGACCAATCTAAAAATAAGATAACTTTTGAAACCAATAATAACGGAATAATATCTGCAGCAGGCTATACGCCCAATAGCTGCAAAAGTGGTGATTGTTTTATCGGGGCCAAAATCAAGTCTATAATGCCATAGCTTACTTGTTCTGTAAACGCTGCGTCATACTGTATGTTTAAACATCATATTACAGTTTAAATAGATTACTTAATTAAGGCTTTTTGCTACTTTTGCAAAAAGTCTTTTTTAATGGGAGCTGAAAATAATTTACAGGTATTATTGCAGGATCCGGATTTATCTGCTGATTTAAAACATATTGCCACCAAAGTGCTCAATCATGAGCGCATAACTTTTGACGAGGGCGTTTTATTATATGAGAAGGGTGAGTTGGGATATCTGGGGATTTTAGCCAACTACATTCGCGAAGAGCGCCACGGCGATAAAACTTATTTTAACCGTAACTTTCATATCGAACCCACCAATCTTTGTGTTTATGATTGTAAATTTTGCTCATACTCACGCTTGCTGAAGCAAAAAGCTGAGGGTTGGGAATATACGATGGATGAGATGTTCGACATCGTAAAAAAATACGATAACGAGCCGGTAACCGAGGTGCACATTGTAGGCGGTGTATTGCCTCAATACGACGTGCCTTTTTACACGGAACTTTTCAGCCGTATCAAAAAGCATCGGCCCGAACTACATGTTAAGGCGCTTACCCCGGTAGAATATCATTATATTTTTAAAAAGGCCAAGATTGATTATGCTACCGGCATGAAAATGATGATGGACGCCGGCCTGGAGTCAATACCGGGTGGTGGCGCTGAGATTTTTCATCCTGAAATCAGAGACCAGATAGCTAAGGATAAATGCACCGCCGACCAATGGCTGGCCATTCATGAAGAATGGCATAAACTGGGCGGCCGTTCAAATGCGACGATGTTATACGGTCATATTGAAGAATATAAGCATCGGGTAGACCATATGGAGCGTTTGCGCGAATTACAGGATAGAACCGGCGGTTTCCAAACATTCATCCCGCTTAAATTTCGTAACAAAGACAACCAAATGTCAAATGTGCCTGAGTCGACAGTAGTTGAAGATTTGCGTAACTATGCCATCGCGCGTATCTACCTGGATAACTTTGATCACATTAAAGCTTACTGGGCAATGATTAGCCGCACTACGGCGCAGCTATCATTAAACTTCGGTGTTGATGACATTGACGGAACACTGGACGACACTACCAAGATTTACTCAATGGCTGGTGCCGAAGAGCAAAACCCGGGCATGAGCACCAAGCAATTGGTTGAGTTGATTAAACAGGTAGGGCGTCATCCTATTGAACGCGACACGCTATATAATGTAATTACTGACTATAACGACTATCAGTTTGCTGAGGAGCCAAAACCCCAGTACTACAAATTGCCAGTAATTAATTAGTCATTAGTGATTGGTCATTAGTCATTTGGAATAATAGATAACCAAAACTAATGACCAATGACACGATGACCAATGACTATATAAAATGACAAAAACGCTATACATTGTCCGCCATGGGCAAACAGATTTAAATAAGCAGGGCATCGTACAGGGCAGGGGCCGTGATACCGATCTGAATGAGGAGGGCCGCAAACAAGCCCGGCAATTCTTTGAAGCCTACAAGTCTGTTCCATTCGATAAAGTCTACATTTCAGAACTTAAACGTACCCAGCAAAGTATACAGCCTTTTATTGATCTTGGCATCCCGTACGAAAAGCTTTCCGGGTTGGATGAACTAGCCTGGGGTATTTATGAAGGCACTCCTAATACGCCCGAAACCAAGGCTGCTTTTTTGCAATTGATGCGCGAATGGATAGGCGGTAATCTCGACGCCAAATTTGAAAAAGGAGAGAGCCCTAACGAGGTGCGGTTACGCCAGCTGGAGGCGCTGCAAACCATCATGAGCCATACTGAAGAGCATACAGTGCTTATTTGCATGCACGGCCGCGCGCTGCGCTTGCTGTTGTGTTTGCTTACCGGTAAACCGTTAACTGAAATGGATAGCTTTCCACACCAAAACCTGGTACTGTACAAAGTTGCCTTTAATGGCGAAAAATATGAGATCGTAAGTTTCAATAACGCCGATCATTTAAAACACGACTAACATCCTTCTGTGAAAAATATTAGAATATCAGCTGTAAGCTACACCAATACCAAACCCTTTTTATACGGTATACAAAATACAGACATTATTAATCAAATAGATCTGAGCCTTGATATACCGTCAGATTGCGCCCAGAAACTCATAGACAATCAGGTCGACATTGGCCTGATACCCGTAGCGGCTACGCTGAATATGCCTTACTGGGAGATTGTATCAGACTATTGTATCGGCGCAGTAGGTGCGGTTAATTCGGTATTTATTTTTAGTAATTGCGATATCAAGGAAGCTACTGCTATTCAGCTTGATCCTGAATCAAGGTCGTCAAACAACCTGGCTAAGGTATTACTTAAAAACTACTGGAAAGTAGCTCCCCGACAAATAGTTAATGCTGCCGACTATGCAGCCGGTCAGGATCCAAACACCGCATTTGTTCAAATAGGCGACCGCACCTTTGGGAAAAAGGAAAAGTTTAATTACGTGTATGATCTGGCCGAAGAATGGCAAAAGTTTACCGGCCTGCCATTTGTATTTGCCGCCTGGATTGCCAATAAACCTGTTGCTAAAGAGTTTATTGCCGAATTTAACGATGCACTGAAGTTTGGGCTTGACCACCGCGCAGAATTAATTAAAACCTTGCCGCAGCGCCCCGACTTTGATCTGGAAGACTACCTGATGCACAAATTAGACTTTAGTTTAACTGACGACAAGCGCAAAGCTTTACATCTATTCTTAGACTATATTAAGGCACTATAAGTATACTCACTTATTATAATAGCTATTCAAAGGGGCGAGCCAAACGGTTTGCCCTTTTTTGTTGCGTTATAGCGATAGTTAAAAAATTTATTTGTAACAAAAACGATAGCAATTAAACCCCGGTACGCCTTCTGCATCAAAGGCTGTGATTAACGTAATGAAACAAAGTTAGTTATGGTAAAACGCATTAGGCGATACAGCACAAGCTTAAAAGTGGTTCTGGTTTTAACCGGGACTATCGCTGTCGGCTATTTCGCTAAACTTTTTACCGGTACTAAACAGGTAGTCATAGCCGACACTGTAGCTGAGAGCCACCCGCTCAAAAAACATAGGCAGAAGCATAAGTTTAAAAATCATCAGGCTTTAACAGTTACAGCACCGCCGGTTAATACAGCTGTTAAAGCCAAAAGGGGAGTGGCCACATCATCAGAACCGGTTAAGCAACTTACTCCGGCTATTAAAGAGCAGCCGGATAGTGTTACCACAACAAGTTTTCTGTACACAACTTATGTGCAACCCAATATAACAGGTATTGTCAAGCTGCGCAGCGACGATAAGTTTTATGCTGACATAATTGCAGACATTCCAGCGAATGCCCGGGTCAGGGTACTTAAAAAAGGGCCCATGTACTATCAGGTAGCGTATAACAATAATATAGGGTTTGTGCCCAAATGGTCATTACAGACCAAATAAACGGACACAGTGCCGATAAAAATATTCAGAGTGTCCTAAAAGCTCTGGCAATTGTTCTTTATCTTAGGCCATGTTATTGTAAAAACGGCGTTACAATGACTGTATGGCACTTTTTAGGAAACTTAAAACACGTCTTATTGTACATTATACACTAAGTAAAATTGCACTTATTGTATCTTTTACACTATGGTTGTTAAAAAATTTATAATTTATCATTTTAATATGATATAAATTATTAAAAATTCACAATAATTGAAAATTATTTTAATATTTTACAAAGTGGCCGTACTTTTGTTGAAGATATTTAAAAGAAAAAAAGACTACTATGAAAAAGTTAATTTTTACCGCAGTATTTGCTACCCTGGTTAGCGTTGCTGCATTTGCCGATGGCGGAAAAAAAGCATCTACTACAACTGGTGAAGAAAATGTATCATATGCCGTATTGACACAGTTCCAAAATGACTATGCTAATGCTACTAACGTGCAATGGACAGTTGCTCCAACCAGCCAAAA
Organism: Mucilaginibacter ximonensis; assembly: GCF_042686265.1. NCBI lineage: Bacteria > Pseudomonadati > Bacteroidota > Sphingobacteriia > Sphingobacteriales > Sphingobacteriaceae > Mucilaginibacter > Mucilaginibacter ximonensis. Next base: position 878,551 of record NZ_JBHUPD010000001.1, on the reverse strand, counting down.
AGCAAGCTTTACTTTAAACAATGTAAATTATACTGCTTACTATGATTCAGTTGATCAATTTTGGGGTTTAGCTCAGGAAGTTGATTTTGCAACTGTAACAAAAGCAATCAAAAATGAAGTGGCTAAAGATTATGCCGGTTATAATATCGAGTCGGTAACCCGTTTTGAGGCTAACGACGGTGAAGAGCCGGTGGTATACTTCATCAACCTGAAAAACGACAAAGAAAATGTAATCATTACAATTTCTCCTGCTGATGGTCAGATTAAAAACATCGACAAAGTAAAATAATTGCTGTTAGTTAATTTTAAAAGCCCGCTTAGAATTTTAAGCGGGCTTTTTTATGTTCATTAGTTAAGATATGTAATGTCTATGTAAATAGTAGATTATTTTTAGACGAGCTATTGTTATTAAAAATAATCGCGCTAACTTTAAACATATTTTCAATTTAAAACATAAACACTATGAGCTTAAGATTAGGCGATAAAGCCCCAAATTTCACAGCACAAACATCACAAGGCGAGATTAATTTTTACGATTACCTGGGCGACGGATGGGGGATATTATTTTCACATCCGGGCGATTACACCCCGGTTTGTACTACTGAACTGGGTCGCACTGCCGCATTAAAAGACGAATTTGCTAAACGCAACACTAAGGTATTAGCTTTAAGTGTTGATTCGGTAGAGTCGCATCAGGGCTGGATTAATGATATCAATGAGACACAACATGTTGAGGTTAATTTTCCGATCATAGCCGATCCTGATCGTAAAATTTCTGAGGCTTATGATATGATTCATCCCAATGCATCTGTAAACGCAACCATCCGCTCGCTGTTTATTATCGGCCCTGACAAAACTGTTAAATTAATTATTTCTTATCCGGCTTCAACTGGTCGTAACTTTCAGGAAATATTGCGTGTTTTAGATTCATTGCAACTAACCGCCTATCACAGTGTGGCTACACCGGCCGACTGGAAAGATGGCGAGGACGTGGTGGTGGTACCGTCAATTAAAACTGAAGATATACCGGCAAAATTTCCGAAAGGTTTTAAAGAAGTAAAACCATACTTACGTTTAACACCGCAGCCTAACAAATAATTTTATTTGGATAATCAAATATTTTTATATATTTGATTTATAAAGGTATATCTATTCCGCTGATTATTAATACCATTTTGTACTCAGTCCGGTTTGATTATATGTCTAAAACAATTTATTAATATTCTTTAATTATTATGAAAACTGGAAAAGTAAAATGGTTTAACACGCAGAAAGGCTATGGCTTTATCATTACCGAAGAAGGTAAAGATCTGTTTGTGCATTTCAAAGATGTGCAAGGTGGCGTAAATGCTATCAAAGACAATGATTCTGTAGAATACGACGTAGAAGACGGAAGAAAAGGGTTGCAAGCGGTGAATGTCAAAAAGATATAATTTACTTAAGCCTCAAAAAAACCTCTGCAAATTGGCGGAGGTTTTTTTTTGCCAAAAATTTAAAAATATACTTAATTGCTTTACTTTAGGCCAACCAATTTTAAATAAATATTATGAATGATGCCGCACAGGCCAAAGCTAACCGTAACGTTATCTTTCTTGTAATTGTAGCCTCCCTTGGATATTTTGTCGACATCTATGATTTGCTAATCTTCTCGATTGTGCGGGTTAAAAGTTTGACAGATATCGGTATTGTTGATAAAGCCGATATCACCTCCAAAGGCACATTCATTATTAACGTACAGATGTTTGGTTTGCTGTTGGGCGGTATACTTTGGGGCATTATCGGCGATAAACTTGGCCGTATCAAAGTCTTGTTCGGGTCTATTATTTTATATTCGGCAGCTAACTTTATTAACAGTTACGTTTACGACGTGAACACCTACGCGCTGGTACGCTTTTTTGCCGGTGTAGGCCTAGCCGGCGAATTGGGCGCAGGTATTACCCTGGTGAGCGAGACGATGAGTAAGGAGCGCCGGGGTTACGGAACCATGATTGTGGCTGTAGTGGGCTTGTTTGGCGCCGTAATGGCCAATATTGTGGCTAAAGACTTTGGCTGGCGCCCGGCTTATCGGGTAGGTGGCGGCCTTGGTGCTTTGTTGTTGTTACTGCGCGTCGGTACGTTCGAGTCTGGTATGTATAAAAATGCCGAAAACACTGAAGTTTCCAGGGGTAACTTTTTGAGCTTGTTTACCAATGGTAAACGGTTACTTAAATACCTGTACTGTATTTTGATTGGTGCACCGCTTTGGTATGTGGTAGGCGTGCTGGTAACCCAATCGCAGGAGTTTGGTGTAGCGCTTAAAGCTAAAGAAGTTTTAAATGCCGGCGATGGTATCCTGTATACCTACATCGGTATTTCTGTTGGCGATTTGGTTGCAGGTATATTGGCGCAGGTCACCAAGTCGCGTAAACTAACCATGTTGTTGTTTCTGGTGGTTTCTGTCGGTTGTGTGGTTTATTACCTCACCTCAACCGGTATGGATAGCAGTAAATTTATCAAAATATGCTTCCTTATGGGTTGCAGTGTTGGCTATTGGGCTACGTTTGTTACTATTGCCTCCGAGCAGTTTGGTACCAACCTGCGTGCAACCGTAACCACAACCGTACCTAACTTTGTACGTGGGGCACTTATCCCCATTAATGGAGCTTTCGCCTTTTTTAAAGGCCATTACGGCATGGTCAGTGCAGGTTACATCATGATGATCCTACTAACCGTTATTTCGTTGTTCTCGTTAAGTCAGCTTAAAGAAACGTTTGGTAAGGATTTGAATTATATGGAAGAGACGCTGTAAAGGGAGTCTCTAAAAACAATTAGGGTGTCACCCTGAGCCTGTCGAAGGGCGAGCGTCGGGCCTGACAAGTATTCATTGGCCTTTGCGCTCATGCTTCGAGAGCCTCAGCATGACACCCTTTTTGTTTGCCACAGACATTTGACAACTCCATTACCCGCCATCACAAATAAAATCGCATTTTTGTACCGATGATTACGAAAGAACAAATTGTTGCCGACTACCAGGCTATTCAGGATGAAATTTGTGCAGCTTTAGAGCACTTGGACGGCGTAGCAAAATTTGAGCAGGAGCTTTGGACGCGCGAAGGCGGTGGCGGCGGCCGCACCCGGGTTATACAAAACGGCGATATTCTGGAAAAAGGCGGAGTAAACTTTTCGGCTGTCGGTGGGCAATTGCCCGAGGTTATGAAAAAAGCCCTGAAGGTTGATAGTGACGATTTTTTTGCGACAGGCGTTTCTATCGTGATTCATCCAAACCATCCGCTGGTGCCTATCATCCACATGAATATCCGTTATTTCGAAATGCCTTCAACGTTTGGCGAAGGTAAAGAGCCGGTGCGCTGGTTTGGCGGTGGGATTGACTTAACCCCGCATTATGTTGTTGAGGATGACGCCAAATTCTTTCACAAGAGTCTGAAAGCAGTTTGCGATAGGTTTAACGCCGGTTTTTACAATCGCTTTAAGAAATGGGCCGACGATTATTTCTTTATCAAACATCGCGATGAAACCCGTGGTATCGGTGGTATTTTTTACGATCGTTTAACAGCTACTGAAGATACGTCCTGGGACGACATTTTTGAATTTTCGAAAGCCGTGGGCCGCTCGTTTGCACCTGTTTATACCGAGCTGGTAAATCGCCACCGAAATGAAGCGTTCACTGAGCAGCAACAGCAATGGCAATATCAGCGTCGCAGCCGCTATGCAGAATTTAACCTGGTTTATGACGCGGGTACCAAATTCGGACTGGAAACTAACGGCCGGATTGAATCTATCCTGATGAGCTTACCACCGACCGCCAAATGGCTGTACAATTTTCAGCCTGAAGCCGGCAGCGAAGAAGCAAAAACGTTATCATTACTTAAAAAAGACATTAACTGGGCATAATATGCAAAAGGCGACGATACTGTTAGCGCTGATAACTATGCTGGCGATAACCGACCAGCCTGCAACGCTAAAAGGTAAGTGGAATTACGCGGGCGGACGTTTTAATGGCAAACTATCGTCCGCACCAAAAGACTATATACAGCAGCGTAAATACACTGATAAAAGCTTTGATTCCTGGGTTTACGAAAAGGGAGAAAAAAACCTAAAGTACGAAAGCGGCAATTATACCTTACAAACCGACAGTTGCCTTGAAACTCAAACCTTTTGCCTGCAGGATCAAAGTATGATAGGCAAAACTTTACGTTACCATTACGAAGTACGCAATGACACCTTGGTTCTAAATGGCAGACTGCCAAATGGTGCTGTTATTGAAGATTATTGGGTAAAGGTGAAGTAAGTAGGTAATCGATATTACTTATAAGCGGATAAAGCAGAATTTTACGTATTTGAGTCTGATAGCGGATACCTATAGCCGCAAGATCATTGGCTTTTGTATGTGCTATGATCTACAGATAGCTGCCTGAAAGCCTTACATATTAACTATCTGCAAGACTTACTAATGAGCTACGATCTATCATTCAGACCGGGGAAAACATTATTACATCCAGGCATACACACATTTACTTAATCAAGAAGCATTACTGTCAAAGCTATAGAAGAAACTTCCTTAGAATTGCCGCTCGATGGGGGCAGGTTAAGGTAATGACCCTGTATGCTTGTTCATGCAGTATTACTGACGATATAGAACCATCAGCGCCATTACCCATTGCCACTACTTTTCTTCCGTGCTTATTCATATAAGACACAACATAAGGCGTTAGGGGCTACGTTGTCGCAGACGTTTAGTTAGCTATAGGTAAATATGATTTATATATTAATTAAGATTTTAAAGACTTATTATTCAAGTAATTGAATAATCAAAGAATCTGCTTTTTGTATGAACTATTTTCACGTTCTCAACAAAAAATGAAGTTTCAGTTAGTTTTTATTCCGTCAAGCTATAAAAACTATCAAAGCTGGACTATTAAAATAATATCGATTGCGCCCTTTAATTAACAAATTGTAAATAATTGAATATTTAAACCCCCAATAACAATAATCTTTTCTTAATGTTTTAATATAATGATAAAAGTATTTAAAGCTATTGTGAAAATCACTACAGATTATACTTTTGAAATAACCCTAATTAAAATAAAATGAAGACTATTGCCCGACTTTCAATCGAACAAAAATTACAAGCAATAATATTATTTATAATATTTGTTGTTGCTGTAATTAATTACATTAAATTGTAATTCTGACACCTCGTTCAAGGTAAGGTTACGAACGTATTTGTCCGTAACCTTTTATAATCCATTTGTAGCTGGTTAACTCTTGTAGTCCCATGGGGCCACGGGCATGTAGTTTTTGAGTGCTGATACCAATTTCGGCGCCTAAACCAAACTGAGCACCGTCAGTAAAAGCTGTTGCGGCATTCACATAAACGGCCGCTGCATCAACACGGTTTAAAAATTCAGTAATAGTAGCGGGCTCTTCCGCAACGATAGCTTCGCTATGTTTTGAGCTGTAAACGGCGATATGGTCAAGCGCCTCTTCCAGGCTATCTACCGTTTTAACAGCCATTTTCATTGAAAGAAACTCCGTGCCAAAATGTTCAGGGTTTGCCTGATGTAATAAATTAGCCGGATAGTATTTTTGGAGTACCCGGTAGGCCCTGTCATCAGCAAATATTTCGACACTTGCTTTGTTTAAGGGAGCCATCACGTCAGTTAAATCACCCAATCGGTCGGAATGCACAATGAGGCAATCTAACGCATTACAAACGCTTACACGACGTGTCTTTGAATTAAATATTATGTCGCGCGCTATCTTCAAATCGCCGGAAGCGTCAAAGTAAACGTGTACTATACCTGCGCCGGTTTCAATTACCGGCACCTTGCTATTTTGGCGTACGCTATTGATAAGGCTTTGGCTACCACGTGGTATAATTACATCGACATACCCCACAGCCCGCATCAGTGCTTCAGCGGCCTCACGTTCTTTAGGCAGAAGGGTAGCAACATTTACATTAATACCATGCCTTGTTAAAACCTTATGTATAATACTGATAATAGCTTGATTAGAATGTGCGGCATCGCTGCCGCCTTTTAATAGACATACATTGCCTGTTTTGAAACATAAGGCAAATACATCAAAAGTGACATTTGGCCGGGCTTCGTAAATAACCCCAATAACACCTAGCGGAACGGTGACTTTTGAGATATGCAGACCATTGGGCATGGTTTTCTCAACGAGGATATGACCGAGCGGGTTTTCAAGATTGGCAACATTCATCATGTCGCCGGCTATATCTCTGATACGTGTTTCGGTGAGTTTTAACCGGTCATAGTTTGGATTAGCCGGATCCATTCTTTGCAGGTCAAGTTCATTTTCGCGCATCAGGTAGTGCGTTTGCGAAAGAACCTCCGCAGCTAAATCGTTCAATACCAGATTTATTTTGTCCGGGCTAAGATTGAAATTTCTTGACGCTACTTGCGCATTCTCAAAATAGGTAGTATAACTCATGGCAATTAGCTTAAAAGATAAAGGTAATCATAATACACCAGGGGCTTTTGGTTTTTGTGGCCGATGCTTTCTTTAGTTTTATCAGCGCCATACTCAGCAATGCCCAACGCGATTACTTTTTGCTGTTCATCTACTAGTTTAATGATCTCACCTTTTTTGAAGTCGGTCAGCACATCCACTATCCCCACAGGCAGCAGACTTGTTGCCTTGCTGGAGGTTAGCGCAGCCTTCGCCCCGGCATTTACCTGTACAATTCCGGTAGCTGCTTTCTCCGAATGGGCCAGCCATTTCTTTTTGCCAGAGGCAGTTTTATCAGGAATAAAACGGGTGTGTGGTACCTGATTATTTAATACATCTAAAAGAATATACTCTTTAGTACCATTTGCAATATGGACGGCAATACCCAGTTTAGCAGTTTTTTGTGCCATATGCGATTTGGTGATCATTCCGCCACGGCCAAACTGCGATTTACCTGTAGTAACAAACGACGAAAAATCGACACCATTGCCGCTAACTTCTTTAATTAATTCAGAATCTTCATCATTGGGATTACCTGTATATATACCGTCAACATTGGTTAGTATGATCATCGCCTGTGCATTAAGCATAGAAGCTATTAAACCCGCCAGCTCATCATTATCAGTAAACATCAGTTCAGTAACCGATACCACATCGTTTTCGTTCACAATAGGTATTACCTGGTGCTGTAACAATATCTCCAGGCAGTTTTGCATGTTCAGGTAATGCTGGCGGCCTTTAAAATCCTCAGTAGTTACCAATACCTGGGAACATAGTATATCATGTCTTTCGAATAACTGTGCGTAATTATTAATCAGCTTTACCTGACCGATAGAAGCAAGCAGTTGTCGGGCAGCAATAGCATCAAACTTATCGGATACGGTAATTAAACTGCGTCCGGCCGCAACTGCGCCCGATGAGACCAAAATCACATCAATACCCTGCTTTTTTATGGCGACAATTTGATCCACCAAAGACGCAATACGGTGCTGATCGGGGAGACCGTTGCTTTGCGTCAATACGTTCGACCCGATTTTTACCACTATTCGTTTATAGTTAAAAGACATGATTTTGATGAAATATTGGTGCAAATATCTGATTTATATATTCAATAGTATCATTTAAGTGTATAAATTATAAAAAATGATACCATTTGGATTAACAAAGTATCTAAAATTAAAATTTATACACCATTTCCATTGATTATACATGTAAAACTGTCTATAAATAGACTTTTTTAAAATAAAATGAATTAAAAATTCCTTAATTATTAATGGTGGTCGCCTTTAATAAAATGCCCCCTAAAATTATTTTTTCAAAAAAAATTTAGGGATAAATATTTTTTTATACTTTTGTCTACTATATCTATAGACTTTATGTTATTTATCAAAACTAATCCTCAAAATACACTAAGCCGTACCATGTACTGCTGTTGTTGCTAACCTCGCATGTAACTCACCTGCACTTATAACTACATCAATATTCAACTTAACTATACTTAATCGTACCACAACTATACTTTAATCAACAATGAAATTATTATCCAGAATTTTTACCCTAATTCTTTTAATCACCTCCACGGCGGCGTTCGCCCAGAACAGTATCACGGCTGTTGTTAAAGACAGCAAAGGCAAGCCAGTACCGCATGCCTCAGTAATTATCAGAGGAACCAGTAATGGTACCGCTGCCGACGAAAACGGCCAGTTCACCCTTAAAGTAACTGTCGATGCCCCGTTTTATATCAGAATCAGTTCGGTAGGTTTTAAACCCCAGGATTTCCAGATTATCAGCGTTCAAAATGCCCCTGCCGAATTTGAATTGGTAAGCGACGACCAATTACAAGAGATCGTCGTGGTTTCCAGAAGGCGCCAGGAAGTTTTACAGGATGTGCCCATTGCTATATCTGTAGTAGGGGGTAATCAGATAGATAAAGCCGGTGCCTTCAATGTTAACCGGGTGAAAGAGCTGGTGCCATCATTGCAGCTTTACTCTTCAAACCCGCGCAATACCGGTATTAACATTCGCGGTATTGGTTCGCCGTTTGGTTTAACTAATGATGGTTTGGATCCGGGTGTTGGTTTTTACGTAGATGGCGTTTATTATGCCCGGCCGGCTGCAGCCACTTTAGATTTTGTTGACATAGAAAATATCGAAGTTTTACGCGGGCCCCAGGGTACATTGTTCGGCAAAAACACTTCGTCGGGTGCTATTAACATCACTACCCGCAAAGCAAGCTTCACCCCGGGCGTAACTTTAGAAAGCAGCTTTGGTAACTATGGCTATATTCAAACCAAAGCCTCGGTAACCGGTCCGCTGGCTAAAACATTGGCAGCACGTATCTCATTTTCGGGTACACAGCGCAATGGTTTAATTCAAAATATTGCAAAGCAAGAGGCCGTAAATGACATCAATAACCTGGGCGCCCACGCGCAGTTTTTATGGCAACCATCAGACAGAACCACCATCACCTTATCTGGTGATATAGCAGATCAAAAGCCCAATGGCTATGTACAGGTGTATGCCGGTACCGCACCTACATTACGCGCCCCTTATAGGCAGTTTAATAATATCATTGCCGATCTAGGTTATAAACTCCCTTCTACCAATCCTTTCGATCGTATTATTGATCAGGATACTCCTGCAAAGTCTGGCAATCAATTAGGAGGCGTTAGCTTAAACGCCGATTTCAAAATAGGGCCGGGTACTTTAACTTCAACTACTGCCTGGCGCTACTGGAACTGGGATCCGTCAACTGACCGTGATTTTACAGGTTTGCCGGTATTAACCAAATCGCAAAACCCGTCAAAACATCACCAGACATCTGAAGAGATTCGTTATGCAGGTGATATTAACGATAAGTTAAGCGGCGTAGTTGGATTGTACTTTTTAGATCAGAAAGTAACCACGACCGGCAGGGAAGAGGCCGGAGCGGCCGAATGGCGCTTTGCGCAAAGCACTACTAATACTGCACAGTGGAAAACGCCGGGTTTATTTGAAGGTTATGGTATTTCAACTAACTCATGGATTAAAGCACAAACCGCTGCCGCATTTGCCAACCTCGACTGGAAAATCGGGGACGCCTTCCACATTAACCCGGGTGTACGCTTTAACTACGACAAAAAAGATGTGTACTACAACCGCGTTGCCAACGGTGGTATAACTATTACAGATCCGGCTTTGCTTGCTTTCAGGAACGCTTTATATAGCAGCCAATTCTACACTACTAACTTCGACGAGAAAAACCTTACTTACCAGGTTACGGCATCATATCGTCCAAACAAAACGCTGAATGCTTTTGCAACTTATTCAACCAGCTACAAACCATCAGGCGTAAACGTGGCAGGTTTGCCAACCATCAACAACGCTCCGGCGCTTAACCTGGCGGTTATCAGCCCTGAAAAAACAAAACATATTGAGTTTGGCGCCAAAACTAACCCGGTTGATAATCTTACGTTAAATATTACTTTCCATAACTCAGATATTAAAGATTATCAAACCAATGTACAATCGCCCGACCCGGGGGTTAACCGTGGTTATTTAGCCACTGCCGAGAAGGTGAATGTTAAAGGCGCTGAGTTAGACGCAAGCTACCGCGCGGGCAGAAACTTTACCTTTTATGCTTCAGGGGCTTATACCGATGCTAAATACGTAAAATTTACTAATGCGCCACTACCGTTAGAGCAAACCGGTTTAACGGTAAATGGTACATCAATCTATTTTAAAGACATTTCAGGCAGCCAGCTGCCGGGAGTTTCTAAATGGACAACTTCGGCCGGTGGCGAGTTCTCAACCGATGCAAAATTTGTCAGCGAGAATACCAAATTTTTTGTGGGTGTTGATGATTACTTCCGTTCACGTTTTTCATCAAGCCCTACGCCGTCTCAATACCTGAATATTGCAGGTTACACGTTAGTAAATGCCCGTTTGGGTTACAGAGCGGTTAAAGGTTTCTCGGCCTATATCTGGAGCCGTAACCTGTTTAATCAGAACTATTTTGAGCAATTGTTACCGGCTACAGGTAATGCCGGCCAGTACGCAGGCGTATTGGGCGACCAAAGAACCTTTGGTATCACCTTACGCTACGTTTTATAATAGATTTTCTTTTCAAATTTAGGTTTATAAATGTGAAAGCGGGCACGAAGAAATTCGGCCCGCTTTTTTGTGTTCATTTAACTTTCTGTCATCTCGACCAGCGGGAGAGATCTATACACACGCTATTCTGTGCAATGTATAGATCTCTCACTATCGTTCGAGATGACATATTGCCGTTATTGGTGTTGTCACCAACAACGACAAAACTCCACCGCGCGTCATTGCGAGGCACGAAGCAATCTCTACACTTGCTAATCAGCCAAGCAGGGTGTAACTATCGCGCAGAGATTGCTTCGTGCCTCGCAATGACGTAGTGGAGACGGCGCGATTGCCATGCTTCGCTCGCAATGACAATTGGTAAAGCGATGAACAAAAAAGCCCGGAATAAATCCCGGGCTTCAAATTGATTGTATATATGATTGATTGGTTAGTCGGCTAAGTTGCGCAGCATAACAGCGCCTACGGTAACGTTAGTACGGCTATCGATGATGATAGCGCCACCATTTGCTTTGTTCTCTTCATAGGCATCAAAAGCCAACGGGTCGGCAGTTTTAATGATAACACGGCCAATATCGTTTAGCTTAAACTCTTCGCTTTGTTCTTTCTCCAGCGTATTAATGTTTACTTTATATAAAGTCTCCTGAATTTTGCAGCGGGTAACCTTGCTGTTGTGTTGAATGAAATAAGTATGCGATGTATCCAGTGCGCGTGTATCCATCCAGCACAAATCGGCCTCAATCAATTGACCAACCTGCGGCTGATAACTGCTGTTCACCAAAATATCGCCACGGCTGATATCAATCTCATCCTGCAGGTGCATGGTGATTGACATACCTGCAATTGCCTCCTCAGGTTCTTGGTCGAAAACTTCAAGTTTAGTAATGGTGGATGTAAAGCCTGATGGCAATACAGTAACCTTATCGTTCACTTTAAATGAACCGCTTGAAACGCGACCGGCGTAACCGCGATAGTCGTGCAGCTCATCGGTTTGCGGGCGCACCACCCATTGTACCGGGAAACGTGCATGCTCCGTACTATCGTCAACATTCAGCTCAACAGTTTCCAGGAAGTCCAACAGGCTTTCGCTATGGTACCAGTTCATGTTGGCCGATTTGTTAACGATGTTATCGCCTTTAAGCGCACTTACCGGGATATAGTGTACATTTTTCAAACCTACTTTACCGGCAAGGGCTTTATAGTCGGTTACAATATTGGTATAAACTTCTTCGCTGTAGTCAACCATGTCCATTTTGTTGATGGCCAGTACTACCTGCTGGATACCAAGCAATGATACCAGGAAGGAGTGACGTATGGTTTGCTCGATAACGCCTTTACGCGCATCAACCAAAATAATGGCAAGATTAGCGTTTGATGCGCCTGTAACCATGTTACGCGTATACTGAATGTGGCCCGGGGTATCGGCAATGATAAATTTACGCTTATCGGTTTGGAAGTATTTGTAAGCCACGTCAATAGTGATACCTTGCTCGCGCTCAGCTTTAAGGCCGTCGGTTAAAATAGCAAGGTCAATAGTGCCGTCGTCGTTTTTACGGTTTGATGCCTGTAAAGCTTCTAATTGATCAAGCAGGATAGAATCGCTATCATAAAGCAAACGACCGATCAGTGTACTCTTACCGTCGTCAACACTACCTGCAGTTAAAAATTTTAATATGTCCATTTATCGATTTACGATTTACGAATTACGATTTCAGATTTATCGCTATTCGAAATTTGTATTAAATATAATTTGTCATTTCGAACATAGTGAGAAATCTATACACATGCTATGAACGGGTGTATAGATTTTTTCGCTCCGCTCAAGGGAATAGTTCTCCCGTTGGTCGAAATGACATATTTTTAATTGCTTAAAAATACCCGCCTTTTTTACGCTCTTCCATAGCCGCTTCTGATACTTTGTCGTCCATGCGGGCGCCGCGTTCGCTGATCTTGGAATGGCTGATCTCGTCTATGATATCGTCAATCAAAAATGCATCAGAGGCTACGGCTGCAGTACAGGTCATATCGCCCACGGTACGGAACCGCACTGTACGGCGCTCAATCACATCGTCAGCATCCATATTCAATACCTCGTGCGCTGCCATTAACTGGCCGTTACGCACAATAGTATCGCGCTCATGCGCAAAGTATATAGACGGTAATTCAATTTTTTCTCTGCGGATGTAATTCCAGACGTCAAGCTCGGTCCAGTTTGAAATAGGGAATACACGAACGTTCTCACCTTTATGGATCTTGCCATTATAGATGTTCCAAAGTTCAGGACGCTGACGTTTTGGATCCCATTGGCCAAACTCGTCGCGCACCGAGAATATACGCTCTTTAGCACGCGCCTTTTCCTCATCACGACGTGCGCCACCGATACAAGCGTCAAATTTATGCTCAGCAATAGTATCCAGCAAGGTAACGGTTTGCAAAGCATTACGACTGGCATTTTTACCTTTTTGCTCAACTACTTTGCCTTGATCGATTGAATCCTGCACGCTGCCTACAATCAGTTTTTCGCCCAGGCGTTTCACCATAGCATCGCGGTATTCAATAGTCTCAACAAAATTGTGGCCGGTATCAATGTGTACCAGCGGGAAAGGAAATTTACCAGGACGAAAAGCCTTCTCGGCCAAACGTACCAGCGTAATAGAATCTTTTCCTCCTGAAAATAAAAGCGCAGGGCGCTCAAACTGGCCGGCTACTTCGCGCAGAATATGAATAGCTTCAGCTTCGAGCTCGTCTAAATAATCCAGTTGTTTGTGATTTGTCATTAATGAGTGAATGAGTGAATTAGTGATTGAGTGAGTTGCTGGTCGCTCTTTTACTAATCCGGTAACTATTTATTATCAATTATTAATTCGTGCAGGCCGCATTCTTTTTTGGATTGGTCTTCCCACCACCAGCGCCCTGCTCTAAAATCTTCGCCTTCTCTAATTGCTCTGGTACATGGCTGGCATCCAATGCTCGGGAAACCGCGGTCGTGCAAAGTATTGTAAGGTATGGTATATTGTTTAATGAAGGCTTTAACGTCGTCTAAGGTCCAGTCAAAAATAGGATGGAACTTGGTCAGGTTATGTCCCTCGTCCCATTCAACATTGTGCATGTCATGACGGTTCACCGACTGCTCGGCACGGATACCGGTTATCCACACTTTGTTACCAGCCAAAGCGCGGTTCAAAGGCTCAACCTTGCGTATACCGCAGCACTCTTTACGGTTTTCAACCGATTCATAAAAACTACTCGGACCTTTTTCATTCAGCATTTTCTCAACCGCCTCATGTTGCGGATAGTAGGCAAAAATGGTTTTGCCATAAATTTCCATGGTGCGGTTCCAGGTATAGTAGGTCTCCGGGAAGATGCGGCCGGTTTCCAGTGTAAAAATCTTAATCGGAATATTATTGGCAAAGATCATATGGGTAATCGCCTGATCTTCCCATCCAAAACTGCTCGAAAAAACAACCTGACCGGGATATTGCTCAGCAAGTTTGGTCAATGCCGCCACAGGGTCAAGCCCGGCGGTTAGTTGTTTAATATCGTCTGCCTGTGTACTCATTATATTATTTTCATTGCAAAGTTAACAATGGTTCGCAAACTCATGATTACAATTATTACAGCCACCGCAATCATGATAGCTTTTGTAGATATTTTGTTGGATATTTTAGCCGCAATGGGCGATGCCAAAGCACTGCCAAAAACAAGGCCGGCTACAGCATCCCAATGTTTACCGTTTAACATAGTGATAAAGGTAAGCGAGCTCATTAATGCAATAAAGAAACGCGAAAGTTTAACAGTACCTAATGAGAAGCGAGCATTTCTTCCGCCGGCAATTAAGGCTGATAGTACGATAGAGCCCCAGCCGCCGCCGCCTACAGCATCAATAAAGCCACCGCCAAACCCTAACAACTGAATCTTTTTAATCTTTTTTGGTCGGGCTTCGCCATTACCCTTCAGTTTGAAGGCTTTGTTGAATATAACTATACCTAAAATAAGCGTATAAACAGACACAAAAGGCTTGGTGTACATGCTGTAATGCTCGAGCGAAGAAAGCAAATAAGCACCAGCCACAGCGCCAATAATGCCGGGAACTAGTAACAGCTTAAATAGTTTCCAGTTGATATTACCCATACGGTAATGCATCCAACCGGCAATACCGTTGCTCATAATCTCAGAGAGGTGCACACTCATACTGGCCGATGCGGGCGGGATACCCATTGACAAAGCAAACTGCGTTGAAGTGACACCATACGACATCCCAATGGCGCCGTCGATCATTGCGAAGATAAAGCCACCCACAAGAAAGTAATAAAACGTCGGAGTAATGCCCTGTACATAAACTTTAAAATCGGGGTCATTAAACCAAAGCGCGGTTACTGTAACACCGATGGCAAAAACTATAGACAGCCAAATTAACCATTGCAGGTTTTTACGATCTTGTTTTTGTTCGACTAATACTGAAGTTACTTCATTCAGCTTTTTAACCTTATAAGCAAAGTCGCCTGACAAGGTTTCGCGCAGCTGACTCATGTTTTGAAGCGATTCATTCAGCTCGGTTGGTATGTTTTCGTCTAAAACCTCGCGCAAACGTTTGGCCACAGTGGGCGATTTGCCGTTGGTTGAAATACCAATTTTTAAGTCGCCTTTTTGTACTATCGAACCTAAATAGAAGTCGCACAGGTCGGGCTTATCGGCAACGTTAATTAATAATTTGCGTTGATGCGCCGATTCGCGTATGTAGGTATTAAGTTTGCTATCGTCTGTAGCTGCAATAACGAGGTCGGCATTATCCAGGTCTTCATCGCTGAAAGATTTCTCAATGATCTTTACAGTGGGGAAGGTGCCGGCAAGCTCATACACGCCCTTGATAACTGATTTAGCTATCACGGTAACACGAGCTTCGCGGCTGTTATGCAAAATAGCGTTCAGCTTTTCCAAGCCAACGTTACCCCCGCCAATGAGCACGGTATGCAACTGGTTCAGCTTCAGGAACACGGGGAACAGTTGGTTACCGTAGTTTCTTTCGTCCTGCACTGTGTCTAACTCGTTATTTTGAGGCAATAGCGTCATTTATTTTTTTCAGGATTATGACTGCAGCACGGCTTCTCTTTTAGCTTTGACATCCGCTAAAAATTCGGTAGCCTGGGCTTTGTATCTGGCTGCAAACTCTTCAGACGGCTCGTTTTGGTTAATCTGGGTTATCAGGTCATTAAAGGTACCCTCTAAAGCAAACTCGCCGGTTGAAACGTATTGCGCATCAAATTCTTTAATAATACCTATCTGGGTGCTGGCATTGATGCCTTTATCCAACAACAAGGCTTTAGCAGAGTTGATGAACGTATTATATGAATGATAAATAGCATCGGCCCATGCGCCACCGTTAAACGATTCGTTTGCCCATTCCAGTTTCTCGTCGCTTTCATATAGCAAAGTTGCTACCAGGTCAATAACCACGCCGGCACACTCGCCAACGCCTATAGCCTTTTCGTAGCTTTCAACGTGGCCCCAATCTACAAAATCTTCGTCGGTTAAGTTGGTTAGGTCGGCTAATGGTTTCAGCATTTGGTAAAAATAATCTTTACCCTGACGATCGTAGTAATCGTTAAACAATTCGTTTTCTATTGAGTTGGCTTTGTAATCGTCTAACAGGTTTCTTAAAACATGTGTAGCACGTTTTGCCGGTATCTTAATTACGCGATCTCCGGCGCGGCCAATGCCATCGCCAACAACGCCACCGCCCAGCATTACCTGCATGGACGGCAATACTTTGGCACCAGCTTTCAACGAGCTGCCATGAAAACCAATATGCGCCATACTATGCTGGCCGCATGAGTTCATACAGCCGCTTATTTTTATCTTAATATCGCGATTATAGATCAAATCTTCATATTCATTATAGATCAGATCTTCGAGCACACGGGCGAAAGTCATGCTGTTTGATATACCCAGATTACAGGTATCAGTACCCGGGCAGGTGGTAACATCGGCAACGCTGTCAAAACCCGGAGCAGCCATACCCAGTTCGGCCAGTCCGTTATACAGGGTAGGGAACACCTCTTTGCGAACATATTTTAACAGCAAACCCTGATTCTGTGTAACCCGAATTTCATCGCCGGCCAACGGCTCTAACAAAGCAACCAGTTTGCGCGCTTTTTCGGTAGGGATATCGCCGGTTTGCACTTTAATGTACACGCCGTAAAAACCCTTTTGCTTTTGCTCAAAAACGTTGGTAGCCAGCCATTGCTCATAACCCAGCGGGTTGCTGATGGTTACGTCGCCAAATTGTTGTTCGGCAGGCAGGGCAGGTACTTCAACGGCATCGGTATCTATTTTGTACGATTGTACTTTATTGGCTTTTCTTTCAACCTGCATCATGCGCAGCACCTCTTCCAGGCCGTATTTCTGAATCACGTATTTAAAACGGGCCTTGTTACGGTTGTTGCGCTCGCCGTAACGGTCAAAAACACGGATAGCGGACTCAGTATAAGGAATCAGCTGGTCTCCAGGTAAAAACTCCTCAACTATATTAGCCAGGATAGGCTGGGCACCAAGTCCGCCGCCTAACATCACTTTAAAACCACGCTCACCTTTTTCGTTGATCTTAGGGATAAAACCCAAGTCGTGTATAAATGAATAAGCCGTGTCCTCATCGCTTGATGAGAACGATATTTTGAATTTACGAGGCATATCCTGGTTAACCGGGTTACGCAGCAAATAATCAAACATTCCGTAAGCATATGGCGATACGTCAAAAGGTTCTTTTGGGTCGATACCAGCAGTGGGTGAGGCCGTAACGTTACGTACAGTGTTACCACAGGCTTCGCGCAGGGTTACATCATCTTTTTCAAGATCGGCCCATAGTTGGGGAGTGCGATCAAGGCTGACATAATGTATCTGTATATCCTGGCGGGTAGTCAGGTGCAGGTTGCGGCTTGCATATTCGTCAGACACATCGGCAATGCGCAGTAATTGTTTAAAAGTTACTTTGCCAAACGGCAATTTAATACGCACCATTTGCACGCCGGGTTGGCGCTGGCCATATATACCACGTGCTAAACGTAAACTTCTGAATTTTTCATCATGGATTTTTCCTTCACGAAACTCACGGATCTTTTTCTCAAGATTGATGATATCTTGCTCAACTACTGGGTTTTCGAGCTCTGTTCTAAAGCTTTGCATACACTTATCGTAATAAAATCAGCCTCATGGTTTACAGTTTGCGAGGCCTTATAGCCACCAAAGATATATATAGTATATGGAATTGGT
Source organism: Mucilaginibacter ximonensis (assembly GCF_042686265.1). Taxonomy (NCBI): domain Bacteria; kingdom Pseudomonadati; phylum Bacteroidota; class Sphingobacteriia; order Sphingobacteriales; family Sphingobacteriaceae; genus Mucilaginibacter; species Mucilaginibacter ximonensis. The sequence continues at coordinate 860,722 of NZ_JBHUPD010000001.1, read as the reverse complement.
AGAATATTATTTAAAAAAGGTGAATTTTAACAATCAGATGAATATCACAAGATGTTAAATGTTAAGGAGCTTAACTTCCAGGCTGTTTTCCCTGGCAATGACATCAGCAATGCTGGTTTCTGAAAGTATTTTGAGTGTAGCATCGCGCACATCAATAAATACGTCGCGTATACCGCAGGTGGTTTCAGAATGGCACTCGTCGCATTTGTGGTAAAAATTTAAACTTGCGCAAGGCAGCATAGCTACCGGCCCGTCAGTGATGCGAAGAATGCTTACCAGGTAAATATCTTTGGGGTCTTTGTTTAAAGCATAACCACCGCCGGCGCCTTTCTTACTGTATAAAAAACCGGCATTGCGCATATCTAACAATATTTGTTCAAGGAACTTTTTAGGTATACGCTCCTGTTCGGCAATTTTTGAGATTTGCATAGGTGGTTTATCCACGTTCTTCCCAAGAATCACTAATGCCTTAATAGCATATTTAGTTTTCTTTGATAGCATTTTTAAAAGTTAAAACTAACAAATATAATTATTGCAATTAATAATATCGATTTACTATACTTTATTTTACACTAACGTCAGAGTGCCCTAAATTCTTACCGGGGTTTACCTTGTCGCGCACCAGTTGTTTTAGTTCCTTGATCTCCGGAAAACGGCCTTCCTGCTTACGGTCAAACAATTTTTCGCCATCTAAACTGATGGTATAGCGCCCTGCTATTTCGCTGGGATGCAAAGTCACGCCGTACAGCTCATCTTCAAAAGTGGTTAAAAGCTCCTGGGCCATGTAAGCGGCACGCAGCAGCCAGTGGCATTTAGGGCAGTACTCAATAGTTATACTTGGTTTCATATACGGTTAAACTATAAATCTATCTTCAAAATGTTCAGTTAGCAGGCATATTTCATCTCCTACAGCAATAGTACCGGTGCCATAGTGTACCAGGTTTTGGCCAAAGTATATTTTTTTGTTTTTAGCCCGGTATCCGGCCAGGGTTCTGGTAGGTTCTTTGGCTGATGTGGCTTTTTGCTGATCAATAGTAACAACATTACAGCGTGCGCATAATTTTACCCCGCGAAAGTTAATATTATTAATGGTGATACTATCCATAGTATCTTCCAGGTAGGGCCTGCCTCCGGTAAATACAATGTTTGGCCTGAAACGGTTAACGGGCAGCGGCTCATCTAATCGCGCGTTCAGATCGTCTAACGAAGCCTGGCCGATCATCATAAAAGGGTAGGCGTCCGAGAATGAGGTTACATGTCCCGGTTCTGTATATTGCGTATCAGTAAAACGCTGTGTTTCATCGGGCATAAAAACCAGCCTGACATCCTGCCCAAGTTGCTTACTGAACCAATCATCAAAAGTTTGACCAACCAGCTGCGCCAGGCAGGTGTCGTCCCAAATAATTACATCTATAAACTTTTGATTTTCAGGCGTTATTGGAATGCTAATTAAAGTATTATCTGGTGCAGATATTGTCAGATATTTTTCAGAAATATTGGGAACCAGCAGAGCCATTGCAGCGTGTTCACGCTGCGAAATAAAACGGTTGTTTTTGTCAATCAACATCCAACGGCGATCATATTTAAAACCGCGATCAGTAACCATAGCGCTGTTTAGACTGATACCGGCTAATGATTTTACAGGATAAATGTATAGTTGGCTAACTTTTAACATAGACTTTTTTAGATAAGGCAAAGGTATTTGATTTGTTGACACCAATGGCGCCAAAAGTTTATACGCTGCTAGGCATATGAGCGACAACTAAAATTAGGTACAATATTTTGTAAAAAACAAGACAAGACGAAGTTTCGGTATTTTGGTTTAAAGGTGATTGTATGCTACGACCCGGTAAAATGTTTACTATTCGTCAAAGGCGTAAATATGTTAATTAAATATCATTTTGTTAATAACTATACGCAAGGCGTACAAAAAGTAATTACTATTTTCGAAACAACTATAATTAACACTTTCAGAAGATGAGATCCAGCCTGAGTAAAGTATTTTTACTGATTATTATATTATTTACCACCTCTTGTTCATCATACAAACAAATACCTTATTTTCAGGATCTTAATCATAGTGTAATTTCAGAGGAAAGCATTGATAATTACTCGCCGCTTAAAATACAGGCTGGAGATTTGCTGGGCATTAATGTAGCCAGTTTGAGTCCGGAAAACGAATTCAGCAGCTCAAACTCGCGGGTTACCGGCAATGATAACATGAACACCGGCAGCGCAAAATCAAACATTGGGCAGGGAGCAGATAACTCAAACCCAAACCCGGTTTATGGTTACAGAGTAAATCAAAAAGGCGAAATTATTATACCGTATTTGGGTAAAGTGCAGGTAAAAGGCTTAACAACTGATGAACTTGCCGCTAAACTTACCCCCCAACTGGAGCAATACCTGAAACAACCTGTTGTTAACATACGCGTGCTTAATTTTAAAGTTTCTGTTTTGGGCGATGTACTGAGGCCCGATGTTTTTAGTGTTCAAAATGAACGAATAACCATCATGGAAGCGCTTGGCCTGGCCGGCGACCTGAACATCACCGCAAAAAGGAGAAATGTACTTTTAATAAGAGAGGTTGATGGCAAACGCCAGTTTATGCCCGTTGATCTTACTTCAAAAAACATATTCTCGTCGCCTTACTATTACTTACAGAATAATGATGTAATATATGTTGAACCCGACCGTATCAAGTATGCACCGCTTGACAGGGGCTACCGTACCTTAAATACCACACTGGCTATTGTTTCGGCACTTGGGGTTGTTGTTACTTCTTATTTCTTATACCACAACAGTAATAAATAATCTATGTGTGCACAAAAATCTATCGCGCAAAACAATAAGCGTCCGCAACCGGATGACGAGTTTAATTTGCGCGAAATTCTGGCCAAATATCTGCATTACTGGCCTGTATTTTTGCTGTTTACCATTATTACTATGATTGGCGCCTATGCTTTTCATATGGTTACCAAACCGGTTTATGATATCAAGGCTACCTTGTTGCTTCAGGACGACAGCCAAACTAACGATATTAAATCTTCGCTTCAAAGTATGGGCATCTCCGGCTCGCCTAAAAGCTTTGAGAACGATGTGGAGGTTTTAAACTCAAGGCGGCTGATTACCAATGTAGTAAGCGACCTTAAACTCTGGGTGTCATACAAAGTAGTTGATGATCATTTAAAAAAAGATATTTATGGGGATGAATGTCCCATCACTTTTAGCTTATTAAGGCCGGGCGTGAAGCTGGATCAAAAAATTACAATTGTTATTAAAAACGCTTATTCATTTTCGCTTAAAACATCAGGCCAAAGTGATGACGATGGCGAAAGCTATGGTTTTAACAGTGATGTTACCACCGCCGCGGGCTTGTGGCAAATTACACCAACCCGTAATCTGGCTAAATATATTGGTACTACTATTATTATTCAGCTGGCCGACCCTCAAACCGTTGTTGCCGACGTACAACACGGCCTGGAGGTTGCGCTTAAAGATAAACTGGAATCATCGGCCGTTGATATTTCTTATAAAGATCAGATTCCGAAAAGAGGGCAGGATATAGTGAATAACCTGATAAGCTCATATAACAAGCTGCAGGTTGATGATAAAAATGCGCGCACTAAAACTAAACTTGATTTTATCGACAAGCGTTTAGATTCTTTATCGGTCGACCTGAATTATGCCGAGAAGCAGGTGGAACAATACCGTGCGTCGCATGGTATTACTGATATTCAATCGCAGTCTAACTCATACTTACAAAGCGCCCAGGTTAACGATGCTAAATTAGTCGACGTAAATATTCAGTTGAGAGTAATTAACGATATAGAGAACTATATCAATTCGCCCAATGTCACAGATAAAACAGTACCGTCAACCATAGGCATCAATGACCCAAACCTGGTTTCGCTGGTTCAAAGCTATGTCGACCAGCAGCGCCAACGGAGCAGTCTACTGGCAACTACGCCCGAAAAAAATCCGGCATTTGATCCCATAAATAAACAAATAGCAACTACACGCAGCGCTATCAGAGAGAATATCAATAATATTAAATCATCGTTACAGGTTACCCGCAGCGAATTATTGAACTATGGTTCTAAATATCGTTCATCAATAGCAAGTATACCCGGCGAAGACAGAGAGCTTGAAGCTTTAAAACGTTTACAGGTAAGTAAAGAAGCGCTTTACAATTTATTGCTGCAAAAACGCGAAGAAGCCGCCCTCGATTATGCTTCTACTTTATCAAACGCGCAGACAGTGGATGTTGCCTATGTGATACCGCCTAAAGCAAGCAAAGCGCTGGTGCCGTTTGCTGCCGCATTGGTGCTTGGGCTTCTGATACCTGCCGGGTTGATTTATTTGAGGGATATCGTCAAAAATAAAATTACGAGCCGACGCAGTATCGAGAAGGCTTTACCTGTACCAATTTCGGGCGAAATAGAAGAAGGCGACCTGAGGAGCCCGATTGTTACCGATGCAGAGAACGACAAGGTAAGTTTTATGCTTGTAGAGCAGTTCAGGAGCTTACGCACGCAATTACATTATCTGCATAATAATGACAGTAAAGGCAGGGTGACCCTGTTGGCATCAAGCGTGGCAGGCGAGGGGAAGAGCTTTGTAGCATCAAACCTGGGCATTGCTTTGGCCACCGCGGGGAAGCGTACTATTATTTTAGAACTTAATTTGTATCGCCCTGTTATGGCGCAGCTCTTTAATTTACCTGAATCGCATCCCGGCATGAGCAATTACCTGAACTGGGAATCGCTCAAAGAGGAGGTTATCCAGAATACGGTAACCTATCGCAATCTGGATGTAATTACAAGCGGGCAGTTTATCCCCAATTTTTCGGAATTACTTGACCGTAAACGTATTGAGATATTGCTTGACTGGCTGCGTTTACATTATGACCATATACTAATTGACACTTCGCCGCTGCAAGTTATAGGCGACGCCAGCATTGTGGCCCGTTTATGTGATATAACGCTATATGTTATCCGTAAAAATTTTACCTCAAAAGCTGAGCTCTCCTACATCAACAACCTGTGTGTTGAACACCAGTTGCCCAGCATGAGTATTGTTTTTAACGGTGTAGACAGCGTCAAAGAAACGTATAAAGATTATTTTAATACCAAAGGATAAATTGCGCGACTAATGGCTATCAAAATTATAGCGTCGGCTAGAAAATTTATAGCCTCGTTAACCGGGTCTGATAAATCACTCACCGGCAAGGTTAATCTAAACATCATTATTTCCTTCGGTTTAAGAGCAATCAGTGTCGCCTCGGCATTTTTAACCGTTTCATTTTCCCTGAAATTACTCGATACCAACAAATATGGCATCTGGCTGGCCATTTCGTCAACAGTTAGCTGGATCAGTGTATTGGATATTGGTTTAGCAAACGGCTTGAGAAATAAGATAGCAGAATATTTCGCCTTAAAAGATTATGCAAGCAGTAAGGTAGACGTATCGTCAACCTATGCCATATTGTTAATGATTATGGTGCCTGTGATGCTGATATTTTGTGCTATAGCGCCTTTTGTAAACTGGAACAGTGTATTCAATACCCATCTTGACGAGCATGAGCTTATGTACACGCTGATTGCGGTATTTATAGGCCTGGCGCTGCAGTTTGTTTTAAAACCCATAGCATCAATTTTACAAGGCGATCAAAAAATACATAAAGCCAACCAAATAGCGCTGGTTTGTAACGTGTCCCCATTAATACCTATTATTGTAGGCGCTAAGTATCTTAAGGGCTCCATACTTTTCCTGGCTATGGCACAAACTATGCTGCCGGTGTTAGTGATGCTTATCTATAGCATCGTTTTGTTTTCAAAGGGATATAAAAACATAAGTCCGTCCTTAAAAAGTGTTGATCTCAAAAAAAGCAGATCGCTGTTTGGGTTAAGTTTTGCCTTTTTTATTGTGCAGATAGCCCGTGTATTTATTCTGTCGACAACTGAGATCATCATCACCCGAAACTTTGGTGGCTCATATGTTACTATTTATAATTTGTTGTTCAGGTATTATTCAGTAGCGGGCATTGTACTTTATATAGTTTTGGCTACCTATTGGAGTGCATTTACTAATGCCTTTGCTTTAAATGATCTGGAGTGGGTAAGGGCGAGTATCCGCAAATTGCTCAAAATGGCATTTGCTTTCACAGCGATAATCATTGTACAGTTTTTGCTCATTAAGCCGGTGTTTCATATCTGGGTGGGCGACAAGGTGCCGGTACCCATGTCAACCAGCATCAGTATGGCTATTTATTTTATACTTTGCCTGTTTACTGATACCCTGGTAATTGTAATAAACGGATCAGGGCGCATGCGAATACAATCTATCGTCACCATGATTACTGCAATATTGCATATACCTGTGGTGCTGTTTCTGATCAGGTATTATCATATGGGCCTTAATGCCATTGTTTACGCAACCTCGATTTGGGTTATTATACAAGGTATTATGTGGCGCCGCGAAATTGGGGTGATTATGCGCCAAAGCGAATTAAGAGCCGCTGCTGCCGGTGTCAAAGAGGCAGACAAATTGCAAACTAACTAAACTGCTGTATTTTTTTAATACCAGCTAATAAAGTCAGGTTAAAAAATGAACTATTTTGCCACTCTTGTATTTCTGCTACTGTCGGCAAATGGAACTTTCCTTCCATTTTTTAATATTGATTGGTTTTTGGTTGAGGTTCTTTTTATCTGGATAGGGTTGACCTACAACAGGTTTGACAAGCGCGACCTGCGTTTCGGTGGCTATTTTATGTTGGTTTATATCAGCTACTGCTCGTTTAGGTCGTACTTCTTTTTAAATCTGCCCATCCGCTTTTATATAAGCGATATTATTTACCTGTTTAAATATATTTTACCCAGCATGATTTATTGTGCCTTACTAAAGGAAAAAGCAATAGATTATTTGTCGCGGGTGATTATTGATCTGACTAAAATTTCTATTCCGCTATACTGTATCCAACTTGTTGCCGGCGACGCGCTGTATAACATCGGTAATGCGGTTGCAATACCGCCACATCCTCCCGGTTACACCATCACCAATTTTATTGTATTCACCTATATCAAGGAGCACCATTATCAAAATTCCGGCTTTTCCTGGGAGCCGGGCGCCTTCGGCCTGTTTTTGATCATCGGGTTGATGATGCAGCTGTTTAAAAACGGGTTTAAAATTGACAGCGGTGTAAAATGGCTGGCCTTAGGCGTGCTCACTACCTTGTCTACCACATCATTTGTGGCTTTAGGGCTTGTTTATTTGATGTATTGCCGTGCCAATGGGGTCAAATTTAGCACGCTGGCCATTGTAGCGGTACCGGTATTAGCTGTTGCGGTGGTTAAGCTGCCATTTTTACTTGATAAGGTTATTGATATTTACAAGCACGACATGAGGGACCTGCAGAACATAGAGTTTTTGAGTGCCTGGTATATAAGGCGTGGAGAAGAGATGCCTTTTAACCGTTTTTCGAGCTTAATATTTATTTACCGGCAATTTAAATGGCAGTTGATACTGGGTGTTTCCAACATATTTGTTGAAACCGTTCCTTACCTGCAAAATGCAAATACGTCAAGCGGTATATTCGAATATTTTGCCAAGTTCGGCGCGGTATCATTTGTGTATATGCTAACGCGTGCTGGTCAATTCTTCGGCAAATTTACCCAGCAAAAAGAACTGCTCATTTATTGCATTTTACTGATACTTGTTCTCGGTTTTTCTGAATCGATATTTATTTTGCCGCTAATGACGAATTTTTATTTTTTATATTTTTATGCCCGGCCGCTTCACGAAGATCTTGACGGTGATTAGGACGAAGCAGCAGATGATGAAATTGCCAGGCCAGACACCATACAAAAAACACCTATAGCATACCGATAAAGTACTATGCCTACAAAAACTGTAAAAATTGCCGCCATGGCATGCTGTTATAATCGTGTCAAAAAAACTGAGACATTTTTGCAAACCCTTACCTCGCAGCGCTTACCCGAAGGGTATGAGCTGGATATTTTCATTCTTGACGACCAATCTCCTGACGGTACCGGCAAGTTTGTTAAACAAAATTATCCGCAGGTAGACCTGGTTGAAGGTTCGGGCTCATTATTTTGGGCCGGAGGCATGCGCATGCTATGGACACACGTATTAACTAAGGGGCATTATGATTTTTATTTGCTGTTGAATGATGATGTCAAGCTATTTGACAATGCTTTAACCGACCTGATAGACGCCTATAACCAGGCGCCCAACAAGGACAATATCATCATAGGCAGCGTTTTAAATCCGGATCATACTAAAATTACTTATGGTGGCCGTAGGTTAACTAGCAATTATAAAGGTAACTCTATACTACTTACACCTGATGGTACCGGACTACAGGAGTGCGATCTGGGCAACGCAAATATTATGTTGGTAGATCAGGCTACGGTTAGTAAAATTGGTATTCTGTCTGATCGTTATATACACAGCTTCGCCGATTTTGATTACACTTTAAATGCCAAGCGCCATGGTAGCAAGGTGTGGGTAGCGCCAAAATATCTGGGCTCATGCGATTATGATCATGGTAAACCCTGGTCATCGGCAAAATCACTAAAAAAACGCATAGAATACATGCGTAGCCCAAAAGGTATTGAATCAAGAAGCTATCTCAGATATATCCGCAAGTTTTTTCCGTTTCAATATCCCGAAGCTTTTTTAAAGCTGTGGCTTAAAACCTTGGTTCCTTCGGTTTACGATAAATATAAAAAAGACTAACAAACCTAACCAATCAATTATATGAAAGTCGTTATCCTGCACAACGATCTGCGTGTTTACTGGAAAGGACGGATCAAATACCTTCGCCAATTTATGGCCGGGCACAATATCAGCCTATATGCCATCGAGCTTTTTGGTAAAGGTTCGCCTTACGCTTTTGACCCGCTTGATCAGGACAATTGTTTGTTTCCGGACAATAGCTACGATGAACTTTCAAAAAATGAAATCAGGGATAAGCTGTTTGCCAGGCTTGATGAAATAAACCCCGATGTAATTATCGCAGGTTCTATCGTATTCTTTTCGGGCGCTTTGGGCGTGGCCTGGTGCCGTAAGCATAACAAGCACTTTATAATGTTTGATGATGGCAAACCTTCAGATATTAAGCGTAATGCATTTGTACAGTTTATTAAGGATACTATCACCGCTCAGTCGGATGCGCTATGGCTTCCATCACCCGATTATGACATTGAATACAAAGGCGTATTTAAGCATCCATGGTATTTTCATGGATACAACACTATTGATAACCAGTTGTTTAAAGTTAAAGGTGATAAGACCGTTGATCACAACGTCATCATTTGTGTAGCCCGGCTGGTTGAAATTAAAAACTTTGACAATCTGTTAAAAGCATGGAAACAGGTTGAGGATAAAAATGATGTTTATCGCCTGCAAATAATCGGATCAGGCCCTGAAGAAGAAAAATTGAAAAAGCTTGCTGCCGATTTAGATTTAAGGCGGGTAGAATGGGCCGGCATTATACCTAACACAGCTATACCACAGTACCTGTTCAACGCAGATGCTTTTGTACTGGCCAGTTTTGCCGAAAGCTGGGGACTGGTAGTGAATGAAGCCATGGCCGCCGGGTTGCCGGTGTTATTGAGCAAAAAAATTAACGCTCATACTGCTTTACTTGAAGATAGGGGCAACGGCTATGTTTTTGATCCGGAGAATGTGAACCAGATTGCTGAAAAGATGCTCAGATTCATTAACTTAAAGCCTTCTGAAAAATTGGCCATGTCGCAAAGATCGCTCCAGATAATTGGCACGATGGATTATGCTAATATGGGGAAAGAATTACTCACGGTATTGACTAAAATGTCCACGCAAAAGCCTCAAAAACCTACTTTATTAGGAAAAATATTTATGAAGATTTGGAAAGGCGGCTATAATACAACAGGATGGAACAAATAAAATGTTGAATGGGAAATTAATTTCCCGTTTAAGGAAAAAAAATCACAATTTTTAAATTAATCTGTAACTTTAGGCTCGAAATAGGAGTATAAGTGCCTATACCTGATTAATTTAAATGAAACGACTTATACTTATGCTATTTCCGGTGCTGCTGATTTTCTTATCGTGCAAGAAAATGGATAATGCCGTTCCAGCCAATTATCAGAACAACGCACAAACAACTGTTGTCGCCCGTCAAACTTCTGCCGTGGTAACTACTCCTCAAACTCCTGTTATAAATGTTGATACCGTACCTCCGGCCGACGCTGTAAGCATAAAAAAATATAACGCCGCAGGTAATGGTGTTACTGATGACTCTAACGCGCTGCAAAGTGCCATTAACTCAGAAAATACCATCGTATTACCAAAAGGCACCTATATTATTACTAAAACCATTGCCATGCGCGCAGGCGTAAAAATTTATGGTATAGATGGCGCAGTTATTAAAGCCGGCTTATCAATGAAAGGTACGCTGCTTACACAAGGCTTTTTTTTTCAACTGCAAAACAACGACAATTGCTCCTTTATCAATATTGAGTTTCAATCGGCGCGTACCTTTAAACCAAGCGAATGGGGCAATGCCTGCATCTATGTTCAAAACAGCAAAAATACCAATATCAGCTATAACTTTTTTAATTTCTCATTACCCTATGCCACTAACGGGGTCGACGCGGTATGGGTTACCGGCGATCAGTCTGCCAATACCATCATTAAAGGAAATATCTTAAAATCAGTTGGTATTGAGTATGCAGAAGCCGGCGCGAGCGGAACCATTGTTGACGGTAATACCATTGACCATGCACCAAGCGACGGTTTGAGTGCCCACGGAAACACGGACACGTATTGCACCGGCAATGTGCTAACCAACAACGTGATTACCAACCCGGGTATGATGGGCATTGAAGATTGGGGAAATATTGATGGCACTATCATTAAAGGCAACAAGGTCACAAGCTGTGGTAAAGATCCAAATCAGCATGCCGATGGTATGGGTATCTCTGCAGTGGGTATTAATAGCTACGTAACTAATAATGTTATTACCGATGCAATAGCATATTACATTGAATGCGGCAGAAACAACACCATAAATGCTAATACCATTAATGATAGTAAGGGCCAGGCAGTGGGTATAATAGCCAACTATGTAAGTCCGGATGCTTCAGCGGCGAGGCGTTTATCAAATACACATACCATTGCCAATAATGTAATTACAGGTTGTGAAACGTCTATTTATGTATATGGTAATTATATAACTACCGATATTACCATTGCTTCAAATACCGTTACCAACCCGGTTAATGTAGGCATCAGTATTGATAACGCTTCGGCAGCATATAATATAATAGTTACCGATAACAATATCTTCTTAAATACCGCAAATAAAGTCTCTGAAAGAGCTGCCTGCCAAACTTATACAGATCTGTCGCAAAGAACCTCAAATCAGATAGTCACCTTTAATAACAATACGGTAACCTATGCCACCACCGCAAATGGAGGCACCGGCCATGAAAAGGGTTTTTGTATAGCAAGCGACAATGCCGTTTTAACCGGAAATAAAGTATACGGTAATAATATTAAAGCCGGCAACCAGCCAGTTTCGGGAATTTCGGGTAACACAGATCCTGCAAAAAATATAACCCTAGTTGGTAATATTGTAACAGGCGCTGTTAATAATCTGGGTGATTTTGCTTACAAAACCATAGCCAATAATAATTTTTAATTGATTAATAGCTATTTTCGGGTCGCCCTGCAAAGCAATTAGGGGCTAAGTTGTTGTTTTGGTGAAAATGCAGATACCTCCGTCAGTTATTGTCAATGCAGATGATATTGGTTTAAGACCATCGGTCAACAAAGCCATTTTGTATTCCTATCAGCAGGGGTGTATCAACAGTACATCCTTTTTAACCAATATGGATTGTTTTGATGAAACGATTGATTTTATTCACAGCAATCCGGCAATCATCAACATTGGCTTACACGGTAATTTTGCCGAGGGTAAGCCGGTCAGCAATTTTAAATATCCTGAATTTTTGGATGCTGACGGTAACTGGAATTTATCGAAAACCGGCAAAATTACACAGCTGTTAAGCAAAGACATTAAAGCTGCTTTTGCTGCCGAACTTAACGCACAGATGGAAAAAGCGCTTGGGGCTAAAATTAACATTACCCATGTTGATTCTCATCTTCATTTGCACACTTTACCCTCATTTTATAGCATGTATATTGATTTGGCTAAGCGGCATAAACTGAAGCTGCGTTTGGCCCAAACCTACCGCGAGGGGAGTTATCCTAAATTTTTGTACCGCAAGTTTTTAAACAGCAAAATCAAAGCAAATCATATTGCGCATTCAGATTATTTTGAAACTGTCGACAAATTTTTGAGTTTTGGTGACCAGCATCCCGCAGGTAAAACTGAAATCATGGTTCATCCTGATTTTGATGCTGACGGTAAAATATTTGACCATGTTGACGGCACCTCAATGGAGTATTGGGTTGCCTATCTCAGGGGCTAATTTCCACACCCCTGCGGGAAACAATTCCACACATTGAGTAATTTTGTTGTACCCAAAAACTGCTGCAATTGCATATTCATAGCTTACAAACCGCGTTCTGGCTATAATTACGTTGAATTTGCTTTTTAGTTGATTTGAGGTAGGATATTTGCCTATCCTTTTCAAACACCTTATGCAATGGCACAATTAGCACTTGAAGACATTTTAAAATATTCTACGGTTGATGTTTTGGATTATTCAATTTTTAACAGCAGCCTAAACAAAATTAATTTTAACTCAAAGTGTCTTATTACAACGGTTAATCAATATTCATACATGATTGCCGAAAAGGACGAAGCTTTTAAAAAAGCCCTTACTACTTCTGATATTTTATTACCTGATGGTGTTGGCATCGTTGCAGCGGCGAAGATGTTGAATGGTGAAACAGTGAAGAAAATTGCCGGTGCCGACATCCATCAATATTTACTTGAAAAGCTTAACCGCGAAGGCGGAAGCTGTTTTTATTTAGGTGCTTCTGAATCAACGCTGGAAGCAATAAAAAAACGCCTGGCAAAAGAGTATCCTAAAATTACTGTGGGCAGCTACTCGCCACCCTTTAAAGCAGAGTTTAGCGCTGATGAAGACGCCGCGATGATTGAGGCGGTGAATAGTTTTAAACCACAGGTATTATTTGTGGGTATGACAGCTCCCAAGCAAGAAAAATGGGCTGCCAAATATAAAGATCAACTGGATGCTACTGTTATTTGCGCAATAGGTGCGGTATTTGATTTTTATGCAGAAACGGTAACCCGCCCGTCAGAGTTTTGGGTTAACCTGGGCCTGGAGTGGGCAGTACGCCTTGCGAAAGAGCCTAAACGTATGGCCAAAAGATATTTATACTACGGGCCGCTGTTTGTATATGAGCTGATGAAAGCAAAACTGACCGGTGTTTTTTCCAGGTCGAAACCAAATATTATTAGCCGACACGCTTTAGCTTAAAAATAATTGCCGATCAACAAATAACGCCTTCTTTACAACCTGAAGGCGTTTTTTTGTTTATTTATTATAGCAAATATTATTTTTGAAGCCTGTCTGAATAAGGGTAAGATTTATTACCTTAGAGGCCATAGATTCGATCACCTTTCAACCGGAACCCCTACATATGTCAGGTTATAATCTTCAGGATGTCTTAAATTATTCTACGGTCGATGTACTCGATTATTCTATCTTCAACAGCAGCTTAAATAAACTTTCGTTCGACAAAAAAAGCCTGATCACTACAGTTAATCAGTATTCGTACATGATTGCTGAGAAAGATGAGGAGTTTAAAAAAGCCCTCACCAATTCTGACATTCTTTTACCCGACGGGGTAGGTATTGTTGCTGCTGCAAAAATGCTCAATGGCGACACAGTTAAAAAGATAGCCGGCGCCGATATTCATCAGCATTTATTACAAAAGTTAAACCAGGAGGGGGGCAGATGCTTTTATCTGGGCGCCTCTGAACCAACTTTAGCGGCTATCAAAAAACGTTTGGCTAAAGAATATCCCAAGATTAAAGTGGGGAGCTACTCACCACCATATAAAGCAGAATTTAGCGATGAAGAAAACGCCGCTATGATAGCCGCTGTAAACGCATTTAAGCCTAAAGTTTTATTTGTAGGGATGACTGCGCCAAAACAGGAAAAATGGTCATACCGTTTTAAAGATCAACTGGATACGACCATAATTTGCGCCATTGGCGCGGTTTTCGATTTTTATGCCGAGACTATTACCCGCCCGTCAGAATTTTGGATCAACCTGGGTTTGGAATGGGCCGTGCGTCTGGCCAAAGAACCTAAACGGATGGCTAAACGTTACCTGTGGTATGGCCCCGCCTTTGTTTTTGAATTGATTAAAGCTAAAATAGCCGATTTGCTCCCGGGATAGTTACATTAAATATTTTCATACTAAAAAGCCATCCTGTTTATTTCAGGATGGCTTTTTTGCTTAGCCCCGATGGCTATTGGGGCAACCCACCGCGGCGCATCGGTTTAACCGGCTCGGGCCATTTTATGCCTTGCACCTTTATATTTTTAGTTTTTTCGGGATCTTCGCTCGCCATATAAACTAAGATAGCGGTTAGGATAGCGTTATTTCTCAGATCGTCAAAAACCAGTTTGTCATAAGTGTCGCGGTTAGTGTGCCATGTATAGGTACCATAGGCCCAGTTTAACGATGATAATTCAAATCCCGGTGCGCCAACAGCATCAAACGACGCAAAGTCAGAACCGCCGCCACCCGGCCTGCCCGGAAAATTGGTTTTTATCCTGTTTTTAATCGTATCAGGTACCGCCGTTAACCAACGGCCAAAATAATCTTTAGCATCTTCATAACCTGAACCTGAAAGATTTACCACTCGGCCGGTTCCGTTATCCTGGTTAAACAAAGCCTGCAGGTTCTTAACAATCTCCGGATGATCTTCCACAAAGGCGCGCGAGCCATTCAAACCTTCTTCCTCGCTGGCCCAATGGCCAACCAAAATAGTACGTTTGGGATGCGGGTAAAATTTCTTCAGCAAGCGCATAGCCTCCATCATAGTAATGGTGCCGGTGCCATTGTCTGTTGCGCCGGTGCCGCCATCCCACGAGTCAAAGTGCGCCGAAAGCATTACGTATTCATTGGGTTTCTCAGTTCCCTTAATTTCCGCAAGCACATTAAAAGTAGGTACTTCGCCTAACTCTTTTGATTCGGTATGCACACTAATAGTAGGAGGAGTACCGCCTTCAGTTAAGCGGTAAATCATCCCATAGTCTTCAAGTGCAATATCAATTGTAGGAACTTTTTTAGTGTACGCGCTGAATATCTTATCAACCCCAAAACCTGCCGACCAGTAATTGCTGAATATGGCGACCGCTCCGGCATTCTCTAAGGCAACGGGCAAGGTGCGGCTGGTGTAGCCGGTTTTCTTGATGCGACTGGCCCATGCGGCTGTTTGTGCCTTACGGTCTTCACTCATTTTATCGAACGACTCTTTCAGTGCAAATTCCTTCCAGTTATCGTCGGGGCGGCCGGTTGGCTGGCACATTGATATCAGTACGATTTTCCCTTTTACGTTAGGCAGCCATTTTTGAAAGGCAACAGAGTCTGTAACATCCGGCAGAATAATAGTTTTTGCGGTTACAGTTTCTTTACCCATGCCGGGGCTCCATGCCAGCTGCGTACCTTCTAATGATTTTATACGGGGCGATATCATATCGATATGACTGATACCGCGTTCCCAGCCGCGCCATACGCCCCAATTCTCTTTCCTGGCCGATATGCCCCATTTTTTATAGGTGGCTACGGCCCAGTCGCCGGCTTGCGCCATTTGTGGTGTACCTACCAGTCGCGGGCCTACGCCATCAAAAAGCTGGTGCGAAAGGATTTCCAGTTGAGAGTTAGTGGTTTCTTCCTGCATTACGGCATCTACAAATGATTTTGTGGAGGCCGACTGTGCAAATGCGGCGCTGCTAAACAGCAGTGAGGCCATTGAAAGGCCAATTTTTAAACGGTTGTTCATGCGATGTTAAGATCAGTTTTGATTTACCCAAATTAAAAATTTGAACCGACGTACACTAATTTTTTCGCTTAGGTATCTGATCTGTTACTAACGCTGAAAAATATCAGGGTATTTGCGGATAAAATATACCGGTGTGCAACTCCAGGCATGGCAGTAACTATTTACCGGGAAAAAACCATACGGCGATTTAAATTCATCTGCCGGGTCATATACCTCCCAAAAGGTATCGGCTCCTTTTTTAACCATAGCGCCCCAGTAATCAATCACCGCTTGTTTGGCCTCTATGTTTAATCCGGCGGCTATTAAGGCAGCTATATAGTAGTGCTCCATATAGGGCGCTCCGGGGCGTACGGCATCGTTAAGGGTTGGCAGCGCTGTCAACGCACGTTGTGCCTCGCTTTTCGTGGCTACGCCCGCTAAAATCATCCAGGCCTGACCAGCGTATGATACCTGTTTGTTTTTTCCGCTTACAAACAAGCCGGATTGTTTATCATACATATTTTTGCGGGCGGCATCTTTAAGTTTTCTGGCGAAAGCCGGTAAATCGGCTACTTCATGTTGCTTACCAAGCATTTTTGCCAGCTCATAAGTTTGGTTTAAAGTGAAGATAGTAATTCCCTGCAACGGTGCTTGTTTATCCAGCCCGTCTTTCCAATCAAAAAATACCCACCATTCCCGATTGGCTTTTTCATAGTCCATCATACCATCGGGCAACGCATATTTGCGCGCTATATCCAGTTGCTTTTTGGCTACGGGCCATAAATCCAGGCCGGTTTGTTTGTCGCCGGTAGCGGCTACATATTCTTTTAGCGCCAGGTTATATAAATAGCAATAATCAAGCAGGTGGGTTTTGTGCGATTGCGGCACAGGTGCCTCAAAAACATCGGCGCTTAATATGCCATCTTCGTTTGCCAGACCTGCCAGCAGGTACAGGCAATGTTTGGTTAGGCTATCGTTATGAAATGACCATGAGTTAGCTAACGATTCGAGGTAGGTATCGCCAATCCACAAGCGGCGGTCGCGCTTTGGGCCGTCCTCATAAACCGTCTGCATACATTCTTTTAAGGTGTTTAGGCCAACACGGTCGATATCTTTAATAATAACCGGCGTACTTCCAGCAAGGGCAGGGGGAGTTTGTTTTGCTGACGTTGTGGCTTTAACGCTGATGCCGGTTATACCAAACTCAAAACCCGGGGACGAGCCCAGCCAATCAATCTTGAGGTACCTGAAAGCTACCCTGCGCGGTATAGTGATAGTAGCGGGTAGTACGGTCACCGTTACCGTTTCGTCTTGTAACCAGGCGCGGCTCAAGCTTCCGGGGTATGGGTCAAATGGTGTTGCTATTTCGGCTGGAACTTCGCCAAAGGTAAGTTTTAGGCGCAATGGTGCATCCATAACATTGCGGCGGGTTTTTAGGGTGATGGTACAATACCCGGTCAGGTGTTCGCCGAAATCAACCACCGTACCGCTGGTGTTTTTGTTAAACGTAACATTGTAAAGCTTTGCAATACTACCGGCCGGCACGGCTTTAAATCCCTGAAAAGCCGAGGCATCCTTCTCAATCTTTACAATCCCAACCGGGTTTTTAACGGTCTCTTTTAAAGACGGCTTATAGCTTTCGGCTTTTTTTAGCCAGTCGCTTCGCCAGGCAGCGTAAACATCCTGGGCATGCACGTCATCTTTCAGCAAAAGCAGACACAGTGTCAAAGCCGCAAACCGGCAGAAATATCTAAGCATTAACATGATAACTATAATTGGTGGTACAATATACAAATGGCTTCCCAAACCTCAACTTACAATTTGTGCCATGCTTACCGCTAATTATATTTTTTCGCTTTGAAATTACCCCTAACTTGTTACTTACAAGCCCTTTTGATTTGCCAAAATTTATATACTTTTAGGCAATCACATGGAAGAGAAAAACAACAAAAAAACCATCTGGGCGTGGTGTATGTTCGACTGGGCTAACCAGTCGTACAACATGGTTATCACGTCCACCATTTTCCCAGCCTATTATGTAGGCATTACCGCTAACACCAAATATGGTAAAAACATGGTTAGCTTTTTTGGTCACAAATTTTTAAACACGGTATTACAAAACTACATTCTGGCCGCATCATACCTGCTCATTGTACTTTTACTACCTATACTGACATCCATCGCCGATTATCGCGGAGCTAAAAAGCGCTATCTGCAAATGTTTACCTGGGTGGGCGCTTTGGCTTGCGCCGGTTTATATTTTATGGTTGAGGGCGGGCCCATTGAGTTTGGCATGATCTGCTTCGGACTGGCCACCATAGGCTACTGCGGGGGCTTTGTTTTCTACAACTCATACCTGCCTCAAATAGCCACTTTAGACAAGCAAAACGACGTAAGCGCCAAAGGCTTTATATACGGCTTTGCCGGCAGCATAGTGGTGCAATTGGTTTGCCTGGTAGGCGTTTTGTTTCACAGTACGTTTGGTATTACTGAGGATATGGGCGCGCGTATTTCATTTATTATTGTGTTTTTATGGTGGATAGGTTTTGCGATCATTCCTTTCAGAATATTGCCTAAAGGTGAGCCCAATGCAGGTTCGCACAATTTCAACGTAATTACCGGCGGATTTAAAGAGCTGGCGAAGGTGTTCGGCAAAATCAAAAACATGCCGTTGGTAAAACGTTTTTTACCCGCATTTTTCTTTTACTCGGTAGGTGTACAAACTATCATGCTGGTAGCGGCCGAGTTTGCGGCGAAAGAACTGCACATGAAAGACGACGATCTGATCACCATTATTCTGATCATTCAGGTTGTAGCTATTGTAGGTGCTTGGCTAACTTCGCTGGCATCAAACAAATTCGGCAACACCAAAGCGCTTATCGTATTGGTAGCATTCTGGACCGTAACCTGTTTAAGTGTTTATTACATAGCCAACCAAAACCAGTTTTATGTAGCGGCGTTTGCCGTGGGTATTGTTATGGGTGGCGTACAGTCGCTTTCACGGTCAACCTATGCTAAATTATTACCGCCCAACATTCCGGATACAGCATCTTATTTCAGTTTTTATGATGCTACGGAAAAACTTTCAATTGTGGTGGGCCTGGCGGTATTTGCACTGGTTGAAGACCGTACCCATGAAATGCGCGACTCGGCTTTAGCGCTGGATGTTTTCTTTGTGATAGGTTTGGTACTGATGTTTGGGTTGTTATTTGCTGAAAAGAAAGTTAAGAACGATACACTGGCGCCGCAGGCAGAGTTGGTGTAATCAATAAAGGGCAACAAATTCAATTAACAATTTGTCATCCTGAGCGGAGCGAAGGATCTTATCCAACTGGCAGTTCGAACTATTTTACTTGATAAGATTCTTCGCTCCGCTCAGAATGACAATTATAAAAGTGCATTCAATCCTTGGAAAAAAATAATAAAAAAACCATACGCGCCTGGGCGTTTTTTGACTGGGCAAACTCGGCTTATAACCTGGTTATTACCTCCACCATATTCCCGGCTTATTATGTAGCTATTACCGCCAACAAAGCAACCGGCGACAGGGTAAACTTTTTTGGTAAAAGCTTTGTAAATACCGCTTTGTCTGACTATGCCTTGGCTACTGCGTACCTGGTGGTGGCTGTTTTACTGCCCATACTAACCTCCATAGCCGACTACCAGGGCAACAAAAAAATCTTTATGAAATGCTTTACCTGGCTAGGGGCATTATCATGCGCTTGTTTATTCTTTTTTAAATTGAACAACCTTGAATTCGGCATCATCTGTTTTGCGCTGGCTGCAATAGGGTATACAGGCGGGTTTGTGTTCTATAACTCTTATCTGCCTGAAATTGCTACCGTTGATATGCAGGACAAGGTAAGCGCCAAAGGCTTTACCTATGGTTATATAGGCAGCGTTATATTGCAGATTATTTGCTTTGTGTTTGTGCTGTTCCCTAAGCCGTTCGGATTAAATGCAGGCAGCGCGGCGCAATTATCCTTCCTTTTGGTTGGTATCTGGTGGATAAGCTTCGCTTATATTCCGTTTACCGTTTTGCCCAAAGGTAGCCCAAACGCACAAAGCCATCATCAAAATATTATTAAAGGCGGTTTTATTGAGTTAGGTAATGTTTGGCGAAAGGTGAAGCAAATGCCTTTGCTTAAACGCTTTTTGCCGGCATTTTTCTTTTACTCAATGGGGGTGCAAACCATCATGCTGGTAGCGGCCAGTTTTGGCGCTAAGGTTTTAAATCTGCCAACGGCTAATTTAATTACTGTTGTGCTGATCATCCAGCTGGTGGCTATTGGGGGCGCTAATTTAATGTCGCGAATGTCTGAAAAGTACGGTAACGTGCCGGTGCTTACGGTAGTGGTGCTGGTTTGGATAGGTGCTTGTGTGGGCGCTTATTTTACAGCAAACGCTACGCAATTTTATATTCTGGCGGCCATAGTGGGTTTGATTATGGGCGGGATACAATCGTTATCCAGATCAACCTACTCAAAATATTTACCGCAGGATATACCGGATACAGCCTCGTTTTTTAGCTTTTATGATGTTACTGAAAAACTGGCCATTGTAGGTGGTATGTTTAGCTTCGGATTTATTGAGGAGCTTACCGGCAGCATGCGTAATTCGGCCCTTATGTTGTGTGTTTTCTTTATTATCGGGCTAATTTTGCTGATTACTTTGCACAAAGAAGAGCGGAAAATTCAAAAAAAAGTGTGAGATTAGCAGCCCATGAAGACCGAATTATTTATCCCTTGCTTTATAGATCAGCTATTTCCTGAAACTGCTTTTAATACGGTTAAGTTATTAGAAAAGGCAGGCTGCACGGTCGACTATAACCCTGAGCAAACCTGCTGCGGGCAGCCGGCATTTAATGCTGGTTTTTGGGATGATGCCAAAACGGTAGGTCGTAAGTTTTTAAACAGCTTTTCTGAAGAAAGCGTGATTGTGGCCCCGTCTGCCTCCTGTACCGGCATGGTTAAAAACTATTACAACGATCTGTTTACCAATACTGTCGATCACAATAAATGCCGCGCGGTACAAGGCAGCATTTATGAACTGTCTGATTTTTTGGTAAATATTCTGCAGGTTGATTATTTCGGCGCCGAATTGGAAGGCCGCGCAGTATATCATGACAGTTGTGCCGCGTTGCGCGAGTGTCATATTAAACAAGAGCCCCGGCAATTATTGTCAAAAGTACACGGACTGGAACTGGTTGATTTGCCGCAAGGCGAAACCTGCTGCGGTTTTGGCGGCACCTTTGCCGTTAAGTTTGATGCCATATCAAGCGCTATGGCGCAACAAAAGGTTGATAATGCACTTTCAGTAGGGGCAGAATATATAATTTCGACAGATGCCTCTTGCCTGATGCACCTGCAGGGCTATATTGAAAAAAACAACGTCCAGATTAAATGTATGCACCTGGCCGATGTGTTGGCACACGGTTGGGGTAACGTATAACATTCTCAGTTAATTTTCGTTATCTTTCCAATCAGATTGTTTCGCCTCATTGAAACTTAGATATCACCAAATTAACCCCAATTATGAGAAAATTATTTACACTGGTTTTAGCACTTATTGGCAGCGCCGCCTTCGCTCAAAAAAAGGATACCACAGGTTTAAAATTGCCCTTTACTAGTGGCAAAGTCGTTTATGAAAAAACTTTTAATGTGCCTGCGCAATCACAATCGCAGTTGTACAGCAATGCGCAGTTGTGGTTTGTTGAAAGGTATAAAAGCGACGAGGTTATTCAGTTGCGTGACCACGCAAGCGGAAGGGTAGTGGGTAACGGCACTGAGGTTTTAACATTTAAAGGTCCGCTTAAAATGGATGTTTCGTGTAAAGTGAAGATGAACATTGAAATTGAAAATAAGGACGGCCGCTACAATGTCCGGATTTCAGACATTGTTTACGGCTACCAGGCCGAACCTACTGAGGAGCGCACTTATTTTTCGGCCGAAGATTTGATAAACTACCTTACACAGCGCAAGTTTAAAAATGCACAAGGTATTAACCCTGTACCATTCAATAAAAAACAATCAAAGAAAGCGCTGGCAAGCCTCACCCCGCTAATTAATGACATGATGGCCTCTATCGGCCAAACCATGAGCCGTAAATAGGGGTGTTTCACTTAAGGTGTTTCACCCAATTTTCGTCAGAAAGCTAAAAATAGCATAAAAGGCTTATATGTAGTGTGTTATACTATTTTACATAAAGTTATACTACTGTTTCAAAGTGTTTCACTGCAATTTTGCAAATATCTAATTATCAAATAATTAGTAAAAAAAGGTGTTTCAAAGTGTTTCATATTTTTGTGAAACACTTGAGCGCTAAAAGCAATGGATTAGGTTGTAATTCACCAACAATGTGGACTACTTTAAAAGTGTTGAAAAATAGGGGGGATTGAGGTTGATTTTGATGCCAATTAATTGGCAAAAATCATCAGATAAATCAACCAAATTCTTACCTTCGCAGGTCGACTTATATTATAGATCGATTAAAAATCAAACTATCTACAAATAATTAAAAATGGCTGAAGGAACAGAGAACGATCCAAACAAAGAAGACAAGATAATTTCGATTAATATTGATGAGGAGATGCGGTCAGCTTACATCGATTACTCGATGTCAGTTATTGTATCGCGTGCCTTGCCTGATGTACGCGACGGGTTAAAACCGGTCCACAGGCGTGTGCTTTTCGGCATGCTTGATCTGGGTTTGAATAATAATAAGCCCTATAAAAAATCAGCCCGTATTGTGGGTGAGGTAATGGGTAAATACCACCCTCATGGCGACTCTTCTGTATACGACACCATGGTGCGTATGGCGCAGGAGTGGAGCTTACGCTACCCATTGGTTGAAGGCCAGGGTAACTATGGCTCGATAGATGGTGATAACCCTGCGGCCATGCGTTATACCGAGGCAAGGCTGGAAAAGATTGCCGAGGAGATGCTGGCCGACATCAACAAAGATACCATAGACTACCAACTTAACTTTGACGATTCGCTGCAAGAGCCAACGGTTTTACCTTCAAAATTCCCTAACTTATTGGTTAATGGTGCTTCAGGTATTGCAGTAGGTATGGCTACCAACATGGCGCCGCACAATCTTACCGAGGTTATCGACGCTACGGTTGCTTATATCGATGATCGTAACATTGAAGTTGCCGACCTGATGAAACATGTTAAGGGTCCTGACTTCCCTACAGGGGGCATCATTTACGGTGTTGACGGACCTCGCGAAGCCTTAGAAACCGGCCGCGGACGTATTGTACTGCGTGCCCGTGCCGAAATTGAAACTTACGGTAGCGACCGTGAGCGTATTATCGTTACCGAGATACCTTACCAGGTAAACAAAGGTTTGATGATTGAGCGTACCGCCGACCTGGTAAACGATAAAAAGCTTGAAGGCATTTCTGCCATCCGCGATGAGTCGAACCGCGAAGGTATCCGCATAGTTTATGAAATAAAACGCGAAGCTAATGCTTCTATCGTTCTGAACAATCTGTTCAAATACACGGCGTTACAAACTTCATTTAGTGTAAATAACATTGCGCTGGTACATGGCCGCCCAATGTTGCTGAACCTGAAGGATCTGATCCACCACTTTGTGGAGCACCGTCATGAAGTAGTTGTCCGTCGTACCAAATTTGAGCTGGCCGAGGCTGAGAAGCGTGCCCATATCCTGGAAGGTTTATTAATTGCTTTAGATAACCTGGATGCGGTAATCAAGTTGATCCGTGAATCAGGCACACCTGATGAGGCTCGTGAAGGCTTGATGGCTAATTTTAGCTTGAGTGATATACAGGCTCGCGCCATCCTGGATATGACCCTTAGAAGGTTGACAGGCCTGGAGCGTGATAAGATCAAAGAAGAATACGCAGCCCTGATGAAAACTATAGAGTGGTTGAAATCTATACTGGCAGATGAGGGTTTGCGAATGCAAATCATCAAAGACGAGCTTGCTGAGATCAGGGATAAATATGGAGATGAGCGCAAAACCGAGATAGTATACTCGTCTGCCGAAATGCAGACCGAGGACTTTATCGAGGATGAGAACGTGGTTATCACCATCTCTCGCGAAGGATATATTAAACGTACCTCACTGACAGAATATCGCAGACAGGGCAGAGGGGGCAAAGGCTCAATTGGCAGCAACAGCCGCGACGAGGACTTTATTGAGCACTTGCTGATTGCCTCAAACCACAACTACATGTTGTTCTTTACCGAGTCGGGGCAGTGTTTCTGGTTACGTGTGTTTGAGATACCTGAAGGCTCACGTACTTCAAAAGGTCGTGCCATACAAAATATCATCAATATCCCGAAAGAGGAAAAAATTAAGGCCTACATCAAAGTTGTTAACCTGAAAGACCGCGAGTATCTGGAGAATAACTTTATTATTATGTGTACCAAAAAGGGTGTCATCAAAAAAACTTCTTTAGAAGCTTATTCCCGCCCGCGTGCTAATGGTATTAACGCAATAAACGTTAATGATGGCGACTCTTTATTGGAAGCAACCTTGACAACCGGAAGCAGCGAAATTGTAATGGCGCTTAAATCAGGCCGTGCAATCCGCTTTAATGAATCGACCGTGAGACCGATGGGCCGTACCGCAACAGGTGTGCGTGGTATCAGTCTGGACAGCGATAATGACGAGGTTGTAGGTATGATCAGCATTGATAACCCGGAGACCACCGTACTGGTAGTTTCAGAAAAAGGTTATGGTAAACGTACTGATATCGACGACTATCGCGTTACTAACAGAGGTGGTAAAGGTGTTAAAACTTTAAACATAACTGAAAAAACCGGAAACCTTGTAGCCATAAAAGGTGTTACTGATAACGAAGACCTGATGATTATCAATAAATCGGGCGTTATTATACGTATAGCTATAAGCGAATTAAGAGTAATGGGCCGTGCCACACAAGGCGTAAGGCTGATTACCTTAAAAGGTAACGATGAGATTGCATCGGTTGCTAAAGTAGAGCATGATGAAGAGGAGGAGATCACAGATGCAATTGAAGGAGGAGATGGAAATCCAGCCCCTGATGCGGAAGGTGGTGACGCAACCGAGCCAACATCAGGCGACAAAACTGAATAAAACACACTATGAAATACAGCCGTAAAATAATTTTATCGGTTTTATTAGTACTGTTTACTACGCCCTTTGCATTCTGCCAGTCAGAAATGCTAAAGGGCATAGTAAATAACTTAGCGTACTATAAACAGCGTAAAGAACTAAAATTCTTAACCAACGCAAAAAAATCAATCGATAGCTTAATTAAAGTGTTTCCTGATACCAGCAATCTCCAGCATCAGGTTTTCCGTGCGGTGATCAATTCGGCTATTTTGTATGTCGATTCTACCAACCAGACAGGCCAGCCTGCAGATTTCTTTAAACAAACCGTTTACCAGGTAGATGTGCTGAATACTCGTAGAAGGATTTTCAGGTATCAGCCTGAAATGGATTTTGCACGGGAATGTCTGGCTAACGTTTATATACGTAAAGGCTTTGCTTATATGCGTGTTTCTGATTACACAAACGCAGGCGACATGTTTTTAAAAGCACACCGCTATGTACCTGCCTTTAAGCCATTGAACGCTTACATTGCCTACACTAATAACAAACTTGGTAACGTAACCGCCGCCGAAAAATATTACAACAGCGTTGTAAAATCAGATAGTACCCGGGCCGATTATATAGAAGCTGCATCCACGGTGTTTAAAGCAGTGGGGGATACTGCTAAGGCGCTCGAAATGATCAAGAGAGGGCGGAAGCTGAATCCGGATGACAAATCATTGCTACTGGACGAAGCTCAGATATATAACAACAGTAAGGATTATCAGTCCCTGGCTCCATTATTACCAGCCTTACTTGATTATAATATTAATAACCCCGATATTGTGTTTGTAGTTGCCAATTGCTACGATCATTTAAAACAATATGATAAGGCAGAGAATCTGTATTTAAGAGTAATTGATCTTAACAGTGCCGCTTACGATCCGATATTTAACCTTGGATTACTATACCTGAAAAAAAGTGTTCTGACCAGGGGCGATGAGTCCGATAAGAATTTGGGTTATGCTCAACAATGGATTGAAAAGGCTAATGAGATATCGCCAAATGATGTAAATTGCCTACAGGTTTTAAAAATGGTATATGCTAAAACCGGAAATGCCGACCAGACCGAAAAAATAGACAATAAACTAAAACAATTAACTAATCAATAAAAAATCATGAGATTTAAATTTTTGTTAGCTGGGGTTTTAAGCGTTGTAATCTCAACAGCTTCTTTTGCTCAGCAATATCGTGTAAAACATGCCGCCGACGCATATGACAGTTATCTGAAATTGAACAGAAATACGGCTACTTTCGCCGAGGCTGATAAAAGTTTAATTGAAGCACGCGAGTCACTGGATATCGCAGCTGCTAATAGTAAAACTGCCGATTTACCTCAAACGCTTGCTTTAAAAGCTGCTATTTATGCAACTTTGGCCGTACGTGATACTAATAAGAAAAACAACGTACCTTTTTTTAACAAGGCAGATTCAGCTTACAAAAAAGGAAAAGAACTAGACACCCAGGGCGCCAATAAGGCCATTTTTGACGATGCCGCCGTAAACCTGGGCCAGTTTAAGTTAAATGAAGGGGTAAAAGATTTTCAGGCACATAATTATGGCGTAGCTTATAAAAACTTTAATTATTATAAAGAGCTTTTCCCAACCGATACTACTGCGTTATTTTATACAGGCCTGGCTGCCCAGCAAAATAATGACATACCAAATGCAATGGCCAACTATGAAAAATTATTGCCTATGCAATATTCAAAGAATGCCTATGTATATATAAGTATGTCTAACTTTTACCTGAACAAAGGGGATACGGTCAATTCACTGAAGATGGCAACAGAAGGCGTCGCCAAGTTTCCGAGCGACGTTGATCTTAGAAAACGGGAAATTGAAATCAGTCTGGCCACAGGCAAATCGGGCGAAATATTAAGTAAAGTTCAGGCCGCTATAGCTGCAGACCCTAAGAACAAGCAGTTGTATTACTATGCGGGCCTAACATATTCTTCATCAGGCTCGGCTGTACATGACGAGTTAGATAAAGCAAAAAAGGCAAAAAAAGATGCAGCAACCCTGGCAGCTCTAGCCGCAAAAAAAGACGACTTTTACGCAAAAGCTGCTGATATGTATAAAAAGGCAATTGAGATAGACCCTAATTATTTCGAGGCAACATTGAATTTAGGTTCAGTATTACTTTCTCCGGCTATTGATATGCATAACGCCGCCGGCGAATTACCAGCTAGTAAGCAAAAGGAATATGTTGCCATGCAAGCTAAAGCCAAAGCTCAGTTTGAAGTAGCAAAACCATACGTATTAAAAGCTGTTGAGCTTAACCCAAAGTCATCTGCGGCGCTTACCAATTTAAGAAATTATTATGTTGGCGTAGAGGATATGGCCAAGGTTACAGAAACTACACAAAAAATTAAAGCCCTAGGCGGTCAATAATTTTAAAGCCCATCAGAATAGGTGGGCTTTAAAAACAAACTATTACTTAACATAATGTTAATTATGGGAAAGTTATATAATAATAAAAAACCTGGCGGTCTGCCAGGTTTTTTATTATTAATCGGCGCTATTATGGCTTTACAGTATCCTCAATAGTTTTGGCAGGTGTAGCTGTATCTTTCTGCATTTGTTTTTTCATCATTTTTGCTTTTTTTGCACTGTCCATGCTGGCTGTATCAACAGCAGTTGAGTCAGAATTACCCGCTTTTTTTTCAGAACTGCAACCGGTAGCAATGATACCAAATATGGCCGTGGCAAGCGCGAAATTTAAAATCTGTCTTTTCATAGGTATTGTTATTTAAATTTTGAATTTTATGGCTTTACTATATATTTAACCTTGTTTGAATGACATTGTTTAAATTATTAGTTAATAATCTAATTAAAAGCCTGATAAGTCATCGGGCTGAATTTAAGCAGGCTAATTAGTGTTTTTTTTGTTTTTAAATGCGGATATTTAAGCGTTATGAAAGTATCAGAGAGAATGTCAAAATGGGGTATGCGCATCTACCCTCCTCTGTTTTTTCAGCGCATTTGGGTTGTCACTATTCACAAAGGGTTTCGTGGAGTTACAGTTAATATAAACCGTAGTATTTTTAACAGAAATTATAACAACTCTATTTTCGGCGGCACTATTTTTTCAGCTGCCGATCCGTTTTACCCGCTATTATTTCACCAGATATTTATACACAAAGGTTACAACGTAATTGCCTGGTCAAAATCATCCGAGATACAATTTTTAAAACCCGGCTTAACTAAATTGCAATTTAAGATCCGCATTAGCGATGAAGATATAGCAGAAGCCGAACACGTGTTAAACACTGGTGGGAAGTATGTTAAGGCGCACCCAATAGACATTTACAATATACACGGCGAAGTATGTGTGACGGTGACTAATGAAGTATATTTGCGCAACCTTAATTTTACAGAGACATCACAATGAAAATAATTATAAACGATGAGGCTTTTTTAAATAAAGGTTTTTCGATATCCACCGATAAGACTTTGCTCGATTTTGATATGATTTATAATTACCTGGATAAGGAATCGTATTGGGCAAAGGGCATACCTGTTGAAAGGTTGAAAAATGCCATTGAACACTCCATTTGCTTTGGCGTTTATCACCATAAAAAACAAATAGGCTTTGCCAGGGTAATAACAGATCAAGCTACTTTTGCTTATATTGCTGATGTATTTATACTGTCTGAATACCGGAAACAAGGCTTGTCGAAATGGCTTATCCAAACTATCAGAAACTACCCGTTATTACAGGGACTTAGGCGCTGGAGTTTAGCTACTGCTGATGCACACGGCTTATACAGCCAGTTTGATTTTGTCAGCATTAGTAATGCAGACAGGTGGATGGAAATATTAACACCTTACCAGGCACAAAAAAAAGGACGACGATGAACTTAAAAAGGCAAATTTTTGAAGGCGAAGGTGTAACACTCGATTTTAAGAAAACCATTACAAGTTGCGAAAAAATAGCGCGCACTATGGTTGCTTTTGCCAATAATAAAGGAGGCCGTTTATTGATTGGCGTAGCTGATGATGGCACAATAAAGGGTGTTAAGAGCGAGGACGAAGAACGTTATATGATAACCCGGGCGGCTACATTATATGCCCGACCCGCCCTTGAGCCAGTATTTGAAGAAGTTTATATAGACGATAAATTGGTGGTTATTGTGGACATACCCGAGAGTGATATGAAGCCACATTACGCGCTTGCTGAAGATGGTAAATGGTGGGTTTACGTACGCGTTAAAGACAAAAGTGTTTTAGCAAGTAAAATTATTGTTGATGTGCTTAAAAGATCGTCTGATGAAACTGGGGTATTGATTGAATATTCAACAAATGAAAAATCATTGCTTGAATATTTGGAAAAGACCGAGCGTATTACTGTAAAGGAATACAGCGACCTGATTAAAGTGGGCCGGCGCGCTGCACAGCGTATACTGGTTAATATGATTCTTTCGGGCGTTATAAAGGTACATACCACCGAAAAAGAGGAATACTATACCGCCGCATAATTACAAACCTTATGTCTTCCTTCTATCCAAAACATAAGCCGCATTATCGCGACAATTTAAAGCTCGCTATTCCGGTAGTGATATCACAATTGGGGCATACGCTTGTACAAACCTCTGACACCATAATAGTTGGACACTTTGCAGGGACTATCAGTCTGGCTGCGGTATCGTTAGCAACAAGTATTTTTACTATACCAATGATCATCGGCATCGGTATATCATATGGCTCCACTCCTCTTATTGCACAACATAACGGTCGCGGCGAAAAGGCCGAATGCGGTCAACTGTTGTCCAATAGTTTATTTATCAATTTAGTCACCGGCATTTTTTTATTTGGGTTGGTGTGTCTGGGTTCAATTTACTTTTTAGATCGCCTTCACCAAACACCTGAGGTATTGATTAAGGCTAAGCCTTTTTTGATGCTACTGGGCCTGTCAGTTATACCCATGCTCGTCTTTAACACTTTTAAGCAATTTGCAGAGGGACTGGGGTTTACCAAACAGGCAATGATGATATCTATCTGGGGAAATATCCTCAATATATGTCTGGGAATAACTTTTGTTAAAGGCCTGTTTAGTATTCACCCTATGGGTATTATGGGTGCCGGTTACAGTACTTTGATCGACCGTTGTGTAATGTCTATCATAATGGGTATTTACGTTTTCAGGTCGAAGAACTTTAAAGAATACTTAAAGGATTTCTCAATCAAAAACATTAGCCGGACGCGAGGCTTGAGTATCTTAAAGATTGGGGCGCCGGTAGCAATGCAATACGCTTTCGAGATCAGTGCTTTTAGCGCGGCTGCTGTTTTGGTTGGCACTATAGGGGTGTTACCACAAGCGGCACACCAGATAGCTATTAACCTGGCTTCGATGACGTATATGATGTCCAGCGGCGTTTCTGCCGCTGCAGCTATTAAATCCGGGAACTACTTTGGCGTAAAAGATCACAACGGACTCCAATTGTCAGCTAATGCGAGTTATCACATTGTGCTTATTTTTATGGCTTTCACTGCGCTGGTGTTTACTTTCGGTAATGCGCTGCTACCCTGGATATATACTTCAGATAAAAGTGTTATACACATTGCAGCACAGCTACTTATATTAGCAGCCATATTTCAATTATTTGACGGCGCTCAAGTTGTAGGACTGGGTATTTTACGCGGAATGGGCGATGTAAATATCCCTACTTTCATAACTTTTCTGGCTTACTGGGTTGTGGGCCTGCCTTTTGGTTATTATTGGGGAATATATCTTGGCCATGGTGTAAACGGTATTTGGTTTGGACTGGTTTTGGGTTTGATGGTATCTGCGATCCTCCTGTATTTCCGCTTTAAAATTATTAGTAAACATCATCGCCTGCACCAGGATATCATCATCGCTAAAGATTAGAAAAATAGGTCCGCAGCTAATCTGAACGTATTGCAATGCGCATCGATGATATCCCTGATATCGGGCGAATAACCACCACCCATACTTACCTGTACCGGTATTTTGTTGGCAATGCATTGCTCAAATACCAGGCTGTCGCGTTCTTTACAAGCTTGTTTACTCAATGACAGCTTGCCCAGTTTATCGGTCGCTAAAACATCAACTCCTGATAGATAAAATATAAACTCAGGCTTTTGCTGTGCGATAATCTGTGGCAAAGTGTTTTTCAATATGCTCAGATATTCGTGGTCTGATGTACCGTCGGGCAAAGGAATGTCGAGATCTGAGCGCTCTTTCCGGTATGGAAAATTATTAGCGCCATGCATGGAGAACGTAAACACGCGCGGCTCGGTCTCAAAAATTTGCGCCGTGCCGTTTCCCTGGTGAACATCTAAATCAATAATTAAGATAGACGATGTTAAATTATTATTTAACAAGTAATTAGCCGCTATAGCCTGATCATTAAGCATACAGAAACCTTCTCCCCAATTGGTGCCGGCATGATGGGTGCCTCCTGCTATATTAAACGCAATTCCATATTCAAAGGCATACCTGCAACCGTTGATGGTTCCCTGTGCAATACAGCGTTCGCGTTCAATTAATCGCTCAGATAGTTCGAAACCGGTGCGGCGCTGTTCTTTTGCCGGTAAAGTCAGGTCGCGCAAATGCGCCCAGTATACTTCGTCATGTGTTTGAAGGATCACCTCTTCACCAACCATTGCCGGACTAAATAAATTCTCCTCAGTAATTAATCCTTCATGTAAAAGCTGCCCCGGTATCAGTTCATACTTCGACATCGGAAACCGGTGATTCAACGGAACCGAATGGATATATATTGGATCAAAAGCAATTTTAAGCATTCAAATATTTGATATAAGCGACTTTTATATCTGCCACGTGAGATTTACCGCTCGGGTTAAATATTTCAACAGTGGGCCTTAAATAGCTATTTATTAGGTTTACTTACGTACTCATCGCCTTTAACAAAAAAACGATAGGGTAACGTCGCATCTTCCTTAGCGTAACCAACGCCAACTCTTGGCACTGCAGCTATCTGATCATCAGGAATTATTAAGCCACGTTCTTCAATCCATAAAGCATCGCTCTGCAGGCTAATGGCATTAATTTGTCTGGATATACCCAAAGCCTGCGCTACCGAACCAGGGCCCGAAGTAATCGTTCGTTTGAGTTTATCCATCTTGCGTCTATGTAGCATGATATCTATACCGTCGGTTGGATGAATGGCTCGAATCAACACGGCGTGGGGCTCACCCTCAGTTGAGGTTACTACGTTAAACATTTCGTGTATGCCGTAACATAAATATACATAGGCTACACCACCATGCTCATACATGATTTTAGTGCGCGGTGTTAATCGGTTTCCAAAAGCATGCGATGCGCGATCTATAACGCCATTATATGCTTCTGTTTCAACTATATAACCGCCTGTAGTTTCACCATTAATACAGGTAAATAAATATTTGCCTAAAAGTTCGCGACTGATATTGACAACGTCATTGCGCTGGTAAAAAGATAGCGGTAGTTTCATTTCTTTTTGAGGATGCCTTTTAATATTTTGTTGATCTGTTTGGCTTTGTCAAATACCATTATGTGCGTGCCGCCTTTGATAATAATCGGGTCTTTGATCTTTTTGTAATTAAATACCAGGTCTTTATCGCCGGCTAAATGATAAACGTTGGGGATATTAGTCTTGTTGTTGAATTTCAAGGCGGCTGCTACCGCCCATTTCAAGAACTTTGGCGATGATTTTTTTAACATGTCATGAAACAGCCAGGCATCCTGGTCGTCCAAATGCCCAAATAGGGGCTTAATAAAATAGCCTAATTTGCTAAGTGTTCTTCCTCCGATTAGTTTTTGAACAGGCACGGCGTTAAAGAACTTAAAATACCACGGTACTTCGTCAATAGTTTTTATGGTAGATATCAATATCGCTTTGCTAAGCCTTACTTGTTTGGCAATTTCGACGGTTAACATTCCGCCTAGTGATACACCGATAACTATATCATTATCTTTTATAAGGTATTGATATATAATTTTTTGAGCATATGTAGTTAAAGTATCAGTTTCATTTGGTTCGATCCAATCGATAGGTATAACATCATTATCGCCCAGGTCGATGTTGTTGTAAAGACGAGTGTCTGCCCCCAGGCCTGCAATTAAAAATATCTTACTCATTAAGGTTGATCAGCGTGATAATCTGCTCCAGAAAATGCGCGTCGGTTTCGTCAAAATGTGCTAAATGTTCGCTGTCTACATCTAACACACCAACCACCTCATTGTTACGAAACAGTGGTAAAACAATTTCTGACCGCGATGCCGAAGCGCAGGCGATATGTCCCGGAAAAGCGTCTACATCAGGTACAATCAGTGTTTTGGCCTGCTCCCACGAGCTGCCGCAAACACCTTTACCTTTACCAATACGTGTGCAGGCTACCGGCCCCTGAAATGGCCCCAATACCAGTTCGTTGTTTTTAACCAGGTAAAATCCAACCCAAAACCATTTAAATTGCTCTTTTAAAGCTGCTGTTATGTTGGCTAGGTTGGCTATTAAGTCGGTTTCCCCATACAGCAACGCTTCAATTTGAGGGATTAATGAAATGTATTGTTCTTTTTTATCGGTCGATGTTATGATTGTTAGATCTTCTGCCATATGCCAAAGTTAAGTATGGTAGTCTAAAAGTAAATAAGCCAAATCTCATATTTAATTTTTTAATTAGCGATTATTTAAATATTCAACTCATGAGAGTAATTGCAGAGCTACCCCATCCTGATTTTAAGGTCACCATATTTAGTATGAACCAAAAGTTTATTGTGAAAATGGAGCGCGGCATATTGGAGCAAACCTATAAAATTGCCGAAATGGATATCCTTGACGGCGTGAACAGTGTATTCGAAATATTAGACGAAGAGTTTCTGAAAACCGTAGCCGAGCGTTTTGTAGCCATGGGAACTGACTTTAAAAAGGCTTATCACCGGTATAATTATTAGCCAAATAAAATTTCGTTATTGAATTTTAGGTGTCATAACTTTTTATTTTTCAATTTGATGTGTATTTTATATAAAGCTTTTAATAAGATGGGCACCTGCCCGTAATAAAACATGCTTTCCGACAACGATTGCACAAATATATCCGAATCTTTACCTTGCAGTTGAGCCTTTAAATTGTAAAATTGCTGGTCAATAACCAATTGAATCACCCAGTTTTATGAAAGCATCCTTATCAATAAAATCAATTGCGTGGGGGACTTTGACTGTAGCGTCAGTCTTGGCCATTGTTACCGCACTTCCCTCTTTTACAAAAAACAACGCCCCGGCAACTATAATCCTAAGTGCTATTAAAGTTACTGACGGCATTAAAGCTCCTACCGCTTTAGCCTTCCCTGCTCCTAACAAAGCCTGGGTTACTGAGCAAACCGGCGCCATCCGTTTAATTAAAAGCGGAAAACTGACCAATGTAGTTGTACTGGACGTAAAAGAAAAAATGATCAAGGTTAATACTGGTTACGAAGAGCGCGGATTATTGAATGTAACGCTGCATCCAAAATTTGCTGTTAATGGTAAGTTTTATATTTTTTATAGCCGTCCCTACAAAAACGAGCCCGGTAAGCCGCACTTTAATCATACAGATGTGGTAGCTGAATACAAAATGCTGCCAAACTCAGATCAAGCCGACCCAAACAGCGAGCGAATTATTTTAACTCAGGATAAACCAGATGGCAATCACAACGGCAGTGGTATAGTTTTCGGTGACGATGGTTATTTATATGTGACTTTTGGCGATGGCGGCGGCCAGCATGATCAGCATGGTGCTATCGGCAACGGCCAGAACCTGAATACCTGGTTAGGTAAAGTTTTGCGTATCAATATTGATGTAGATTCTACTTATTCGGTTCCAAAAGACAACCCATTTGTAGGCAAGGCTGATGTTAAGCCTGAGATTTGGGCTTATGGTTTCCGTAACCCCTATCGTATTACTGTCGACCGTGCTTCAAAGCAATTATTTATCGGCGAGGTTGGCCAGGACAAATGGGAAGAAGTTGACATTCTGCAAAAGGGGGCCAACTATGGCTGGCGCGTAGTTGAAGGCAATCATTGTCATAACCCGGAAAACGGTTGTGATTTTACAGGCTTCACGCCTCCTATAACAGAATATGCACACAGTGAAGGCGTATCAGTTATTGGCGGCTATGTTTATAATGGAAAGCAAATTCCGTCTATAAAGGGCAAATATATATTCGGCGACTGGACAGGCCCTGTTTGGTACTTGCAAAAAGCAGGTGATAAATGGCTGCGCGGAAATGTCACCATCAAAAATTATCCCGCTACCGCAAAAATTACGGGCTGGGGCGAAGATCAATCCGGAGAATTGTATTATCTTACCAATACTGAAACCGGCCCGGGTGGGCCTGGGGTAACTACCGGCAGTGTTTACAAGATTATCAAGAATCAATAATGAAGAAATATTTAATTGTCATGTTGTGGGGAGCCGGCGTAATGCTGCTCCCCTCTTTTGTTTTAAAAAAAGCCGATCCTAACCCCTTTCCCGCGCCCACGCTTAACTTTAAGGCCCAAAAACTGATTGATGGTTTACAGGCACCGGTGGATATGGCCTTTATCGGCAATAATGAGTGCCTGGTAGCGGAACAAGCTGGCAAGATCAGGCTGGTAAAAAACGGTAAGCTGGCTGATGCGCCGGTTCTTGACATCACCAATAAACTGGTAAAACTAATGCCGGTTGACGTGCGTGGTTTGTTGGGTTTTGCCTTACATCCACAATTTAAGACCAATCATAAAATTTACGTTTTTTATAGTGCCCCTAAATCAGCCGATAACAGCGATCATCAGGATGTGGTAGCCGAATATACCCTCGCGGCCGATTGGACGACTGTAGGGCCTGAAAATGGCCGTATTTTGTTTACTACAGATGAGCCTGGTCAGGGTGATAACGGTGGTTGCATGCGTTTCGGTCCGGATGGCTATTTGTACATCGGTATGGGCGACGGCGGTGGCGGCGGCGATAAGCACGGCCCCATAGGTAATGGCCAAAACATGAATACGCTTTTGGGCAAGATATTACGGATAGACGTAAACAGCGGTTCACCTTACGGTATCCCTAAGGATAATCCATTTGTCGGCAAAGCCGATATCAGGCCTGAGATCTGGGCGTATGGTTTGCGTAACCCATGGCGTTTTTCATTTGATAACAGAACCAGCCGCTTAATGGTAAGCGATGTGGGCGAAGGTGCCTTTGAAGAGATCGACGTTATCGAAAAAGGCGGTAACTATGGCTGGCGGATGGTTGAAGGCAATCATTGCTTTAACCCTAAAGAAGATTGCAACTTTACCGGAACAATTAAACCAATTGCCGAATATAACCATCAACATGGTATTTGTATTATTGGCGGATATATTTATAACGGCAAAAAGCTAATTAACCAAAAAGGCAAATACTTCTTTGCCGATTGGACCGGACCCATCTATTATATCGAGAAAAAGGACAAGGAATGGCAGCAAGGCAAGGTAGAACTGCAAAACTACCCTCAGAACCTTAAAATAACCTCCTGGAGCCAGGATCAGCAAGGCGAGCTATATGTGATTACCAACGGCGCAAACTTGCTCAGCGAGGTTAAGGGAGCTGTTTATAAGATCGAGAAGTAATTCGCTATTTATTGATTAAGATACCGCTACGTCATTGCGAGGAACGAAGCAATCTCTACAAATGCTAATCAAAAAGCAGGGGTTTTACTGTCGCACAAAGATTGCTTCGTCGTTCCGCCTTGCAATGACGCATTTTATGACATGGTCATCAACCGCTCAACCAATTCAGGCACTCCAATACTCGCTCTCTCTTCTATCCTCATTACGTTTTTTATTCTGCCCACATCGGGTATATTGGGGTCGACAATGTATTTCGGCACATTATAATGTACATAATTGATTAAACCTGCTGCCGGGTACACCGCCAAGGATGTCCCTACCAAAATAAAGATATCTGCCTGCTGGCAAACTTTAGCCGCCGGAATGATCATGGGCACGTCTTCACCAAACCAAACCA
Organism: Mucilaginibacter ximonensis; assembly: GCF_042686265.1. Classification (NCBI taxonomy): domain Bacteria; kingdom Pseudomonadati; phylum Bacteroidota; class Sphingobacteriia; order Sphingobacteriales; family Sphingobacteriaceae; genus Mucilaginibacter; species Mucilaginibacter ximonensis. Next base: position 823,628 of record NZ_JBHUPD010000001.1, on the reverse strand, counting down.
CATGGGCGCGTAGTTGCGAGCCAAGTTCGCACAGCTCGCCCATTTTAATCTCCCAGCCTTCAATTGGATAAGTTAGTGCAGGATCAATGCTTGATTGCGAGCGTGTGATTACGCCGTGCAGGTGCATTACATCGGTTGACCCGGCGCGTTCATGCAGATCGTCTATATTTTGAGTAATGATAGTTACGTTGTACTTATTCTCTAATTTGGCCAGTGCGTAATGCGCAGCATTAGGTTGAGCAGCCAAAACATCTTTACGGCGCATATTATAAAAGTCCTGCACCAATTGCGGGTTGCGCGCCCAGGCTTCAGGTGTAGCAACTGTCCGTACGTCATAACCTTCCCAAAGGCCATCACTGTCTCTGAATGTTTTGAGTCCGCTTTCGGCGCTAATGCCAGCACCGGTTAATACTACTATCTTTTTCATTAGTATAATCACAAAAAAAGCGACCTGGATAACCGGGCCGCTTTTAAATATCTGTTCTGTTAGTTTTTAAAGAGCAAGCGCGTGTTGGGGGCGTAAAGCTGCATACTTTTGCTTAGCCAGCTCAAAACCGCCAAATAGTAAAGCGCCAAAAACGATATCGCCAAAAAGCATGTTAGCCTCAAAAGGTACAGCTGCGGTGAGTGATGCCATATAACCGGCAACTGTTTTTGGGTAAAGGTTAGTGTCGGCAATCCATGGCAAATCCATAATTAACCAGTGCACTAACACAGGCACCAATAAAACGATGAGGCCAGTAGTCCAGTTGATTTTTTTGATTTGGCTTCCTATAAATATTACTATTGCAAAACATATACAGTTCCAGAGCGTGTAGCCGCTCAATAAAGTTAATTTCGAGGTATATAAGTAATTGATCAGCACGTCGCTGCAGAACATCGTCAGCAATACTACTACATAAGCCTTCCATTTATCGGTAAAATACACCCCGCCAAAAATGGCGATGGCCCCTACCGGTGTAAAGTTGCTTAGCAAAAACGGAAATTTATAACTTACAAAACGCATTGCTGTAGCCAGGATGATCATCAGGATCAGCACTGCATTTCTGGTATTGGTTTTTTGTAATGACATGTCTGTATTAACTTATACGGTCAAAATTACTAAACTATTATTTGTTAACCAATACAATTTTGCCGGGGTTGATGCCTGCGGTTATGCTATATTCTTTCTTACCGGTTTTGTCGAACGCCACAACACTGCCATTTGATGAATAATCTTTAGCATCACCAATAAAAATTTCACCAGTCGACGGGTCACCGGAAATTGTATAAGGAGTGGTAACTACGGTTCCATCTGTAATGAAATTTGTTGCACTTACCGTTTGAGTTTTTGTGTTGTATACCGCTATTTGGAAGCTTATGTTATCTGTAGTAGTCGGGTAGTAAATAAAATCGCCCTGAGCATAAATTGGCACATTATAGCCTAAGCTTACACTAGGTTTTGATTTTACAGCGTCGGTAGTAGCGTCAACCACGGTTAATCCGGCAGGTACGGTATTAAAATCTCCTAAAGATAGTACATAAATATTGTTGTAGCTATCGGCAGCCACAGATATCGGGTTTACCTGTACTGTAATCTTTTTAGTTTCAGTTAATGTATTTAAATCAATTACCGATAAAGTGTTTGTCGGTGGATTTGGGTATAACAAACCACCAGAGTTAGCCACATACAATTTACCGTTCGAAATAGCCATTTGTTCCGGATCATCGCCTACAGTAATGGTTTTGGTGATGGTTAACGATGCGGTGTCGATCACCGATACAGTGCCGTTATAAGAAGTCACAAAAGCGTAGTTTCTATTAAAAACGACACTACGTGGCTGGTTAAGTGTTATTTTTTTGATCTGTTTAGCCGTTTTGGCTTGTGTAATGTAAATGGCGTTCGAGTTATTTACAACTATGTACATTTTAGTGCCATAAATGCCCAAGTCGTTACCTGTATCGCCTAACTGAGCTGTGTTAGCTGCTGAGAATTGATCGGCTACTAAGGTTTTGCTGCTGTAATCGTAATAAGTAAGGGTACTATTGTTATGCCCAACACCACCCTGGTTTAGTACATACATACCCGCCCTTTGCGCAGTAGGTTTATCGGTTGTTGGAGCTACTTTATCTTTATGGCACGAAGCTAATAAGGCTGCGCCTGCCAATGCAATAAAGAAAGAATGTAGTTTAAACTGTTTCATAGTTATTTGTTTATGTTAAATGGATATTTGAAATGAAAATCTGTATGAACGCCCCGGCATTGGGTAGCTTTGTATTACCACATAGCTCTTGTCAAAAAGATTATTAACCTCGGCAGACAAGACGACTGGAAAATGCACAAATGAAGTTTTATAAATCACAGACGCGTCGCCAACTGAGTATGGCGGCATATAATCTCCGTCAGGGCCGTTGCTATTGATATTATTGTTATTGTAATACCTTGATGAAATAGCGGTCAGGTTATAATAAACACCTATCGGTCCCTTACTTACCCCGGCATTAAGGGCTACGGTATTTTTAGGGATGTAAGGTAACTGGTTAAGATAATTCTCATCAGTAGCGGGGCCTGTTACATTGAGCGCCTGCTGATATGAATAGTTTACGCTGACACTTAAACGATACCCCTTTCCGGGTAATATAGCGGTCTTGGTTCCCACATCTAAGCCTTTAATATCTACTTTGCCAAAATTTTGCGTCGAGCCGTTATAAAGCGTGGGTATGTAAACTATTTTGTTAGTAACATGATTAAAATAAGCGTCGCTGCTTATCGACAAAAAATCAAATACACCACCTAAACTTTTAGAGTACGAAAAACCGGCGTCATATTGCTGTGCAGATTCTGGTTTCAGGTTTTTATTGGGCGAATACCCGTAGTACAGATCGTTAAATGTCGGGTTTCTGAAACTTGATTTATAATATGCCTTTAATTGCAGATTCTGGTCGGCAACGGGCTTATAGGTAGCCATTAATGTCGGCGACAGCAGATGCTTGTCCGGGAACGCCGTTTTTCTTTCTACACTTTCATAAGTGTTGGTATACAATAAGCTTCCCTGCAGTAATAACTGACCCCAAGTAAAATCAGATGCCAGCGCGGTGAGTAAGGTCGCACGTGTTGGATTTGAAAATTGTGGTATATCGGCAACCAGATTGTTTACTGAAAGGTCTGTCGGTAAAGACACCTCCCAGTTACTTGAAATTTTATAAGCCAAAACTGCCGACTGATAATATTCCCGTTGTGTAAAATGCTGATCGAGCACCTGAGAGGTACCTGACAGGTGCAGATCTAAATAGTGTAGCTTGTTGTTCGCGAATTTTGAGTTTAGTAACAAACGCAATCCACCTGACCATTTTTGTTCATAAGATCCTTGTATAAACAAGTCGCGGTTCCAGACATGTTGACTTGTTGACGGAGGCACGCTATCTATTAAGGCCCCCGGCAGCCCTCTGTCTGAGTTATAGTAATTGATATGTAAGTTAAAATTGGCACCGTTATTGGCCCAGTAAAGTGCACCGTCTAATTGTTGTGTATTCACCTGAGTATTGATACGGGTGCCGGCCTCCAAAACGCCATTATCATTGTGTCGATAATTGTACTGGCCGTTGGCGTCTATTAAATAACTATTTACTACGAATGACCAATTATTAGTTAAACGTTGCTGCCATTGTAAATAGGGCTGAAACAAACCAAAACTACCAGCTTTTACGCCTGCAGTTATTTTATAAGGTGTTGTCCCGGTAAGTAAAGGCTTAATGGTTTTGATAGCTAATACGCTTGATGCGGTAAAAGCCTTAGCAGTTTGGCAAATATCAGGTGGCTGACCATTATACAAGGTAATCTCCTGTATATTATTCAAATTTAACTTTCCAAGATCGATCTGACCGTTTTCAGCATCGGTTATCTGTATGCCATCAAATAATACAGCTGTATGATTAGCGCCCAGGCCTCGAACGGAAATGGTTTTAAGTCCTCCTATCCCACCGTAATCTTTAATGCTTACGCCGGAAAGATCCCGAACAGCATCGGCAACATTAAAAGCGCTGTAGTGAATAAAATCAGTTAATGTTACTGTTTGTGATGGGCCCACGGCCGGAATGCCGGGTAGCGGGTTAGTGTTGATATTAACCTGTTTAATTTTTTTAGTTGTATCACTCTGGGCCGATACAGAAATTGGAAAAGCGAGGCAAGCCAATACAGCAAAATATCCAGCCCGGAGGTGTTGGTATCTAAAACTAAACCGTAAGACTTTCTTCATGCCTGTGCTAATCAACTACAGCAACACGATAAAAAATGGAACAGAAACACGCTAGCTATCCAGGTGAGTATCTCTAATCCAAGCTTCAATCCGCGAAAGCTGTGAACAACGTATAGTGCTCTGGCAGGTCTTCTGACTTACTCCCCTTTGTCCTGTCTTCCCATCTGTCGGTCGGCAAATAGTGACTAATTGAATGGACTTGGTTATGGAGCTTACAGCTGCGGGACAGTTACAGATTTACACTGTATTCCCTTTTAATTCTTGATCGATATGATGGTCGGCAAGAAACCTAAAGCGTTGCAAAAGTATAATAACCACCGCTAATAGCAAAGCTTTATAGCGTTTAATTTCATTTAAATAAAAACCACCTATACAATATGCTGTTAATAATGAAGAACATAAACGTTAAATTATGACAGAAAATACTTTATATCCGGTTAAACGATATGCTGCAGAAGCAGAGCCGGCAGATATAAATTTAAACTGGCCCGAACGCTATATCTCGATAGCAGTAGGCGTTAAAATGGCATTATCAGGACTGGGTCATTTATTTTCAAGTCCGCTTACCAGCATTTTAAAGCTAGGCGCAGGCGGATATTTACTCAATCGGGGTGTTACGGGTCATTGCGAAATTTATTCTAAAATTGGCAAGAACACACAGGAACCTATCGACATTACCATTCGCTCGGCTTTTACCATCAACAAACCGCGGGCGGCCGTTTATAATTTTTGGCGACAATTAGATAATCTCCCATTATTTATGAATCACCTTGAAAGCGTAGAAGTGATAGACGACACACGCTCGCACTGGGTAATGAAATTACCTACCGGCGTTGGCAATATCAGCTGGGATGCAGAGATTGTGGCCGACAAACCGGGAGAAATGATTGGCTGGAGTTCTTTACCTGATTCTGTTATCGATAATGCCGGCAAAGTATTTTTTCGAGATGCGTTGGACGGCAAAGGAACCGTGGTTGATGTATTGATTACCTATCAGCCGCCGGCAGGTGGCGTTGGTGCAAGTATCGCTAGTTTACTGAATCCTTTTTTTAAAAATATTGTAGATAATGATATCCGTAATTTTAAACAATATATGGATTTGGAGAACTCATTAAAACCAATCGCCAAAAACGGGCACGATCATAAATCGCCGTCAAAAAAACACGTAGCCGAAAAGCATTAAATTCAATTTAAATATTGGCAAAAAGCCTCATCCGGATAACCAGATGAGGCTTTTTAATTTGATTGTTGCTACAATTATTCTGTCTTCAGTCCGTATTTATCGGCGAATTTTTTGTACAATTCTTTATGCAGGTTATCCAGGTTAACATTTCTGCCTTGAATAAATTCTTGCTCAACATTAAGGGTTATCATATCCAATGCGTCGCCTGTTGAAATGAACAGATTGGCATCTTTGCCGGTCTCTAAAGTACCGGTAGTTTTGTCAATACCCAGTATCCTGGCATTATTCAAAGTGATCATGCTCAAGGCTTGCTCCTTAGTTAAACCATAACCAACTGCCTGACCGGCCTCAAAAGGTAAATTACGCTGACGCCAAAAACCAATGCCTGTTAATCCATATTCAACACCGGCATCCTGCAAAATCTTCGGTAATTTATAAGGCAGGTACACATCGTCTTCGTCGCGGGCTGGTAAGGTCTGCGTTTCGCGTATAATTACTGGTACGTTGTTTTGTTTTAACAGGTTGGTAACCAGGTATGATTCTTTTCCACCTACAATTACCGCCTTAATGCCTAATTTATTGGCGAAGTTCACTGCTTCAATGATCTCTTTAGCTCCATCAACATTAATGAATAGCTTTTTACTACCGTTGAATAAACCTTTTAATGCTTCAAACTTCAGGTTGATCACATCGGGCTTCACCTCGGCATAAGCCTTAGCAGCGGTAAACAGATTGTTAACATCGTCCAGTTGTTTTAGCCTGGCTTCGTCAGGCGATTCGCCGCCCGCTGCGGGTGCAACAGGCCCTCTCCGGCGTCCGGTTCTGACAACAGGCCAGTTTAAGTGAACAGCGATATCGGTTTTATAAGCAGCATCTTCCCAGTTCCAGGCATCCAGTTGTACCACTGACGATTGGCCCGAAAGCATGCCGCCGTTCGGCGTAGGCTGCGCAAGTACAATACCGTTAGAACGAACAGTAGGAATAACCTTTGAATCGGTGTTATAAGCAATCAGTGAGCGTACATTCGGATTAAGGTCTCCGGTTTCTTCGTCATCCACTGTACCCTTTGCTCCTTCTTCAATTTCAACTAAACCTAAAGTAGTTACCGGGCAGATAAAGCCTGGGTAAACCTGTTTGCCATTGGCATTAATTACCTCGGCATTTCCGGTATTGGGTGCCGAACCTTCCCCTATTGCAGTGATTTTGCCTTTGTCAAAAGCAACATAACCATTGCTAATCACCTTTCCGTTACCTACGTGAATGGTGGCACCGGTAATCACAATCGGCTTGCTTTGCGGCTTTGCCGGCGATATAACGGCTTGTGCATATGTCAGGACGGTGCTTAGTAACAATCCTCCAAATAATAATATCTTTTTCATGTTGTTGTATCCTTATTTTGATTTAGCCATTCCATTATAATCGTCAGCAACCACGTAAGCGCTGTCCTCAATCGTGTCGCAGGTATAAGCAGGGCGTCGGCGACCGCCACCACCTACAGGCTGTGTTGCTGCACCTTTGTTCTTAGCTTCGATCATTTTTTGAATAATGCGACCCTCATCGGCTTTCAATTCTTTCTGTTTAGCGGCATCTTTATCATAATCCCAGTACGGAACACCATCGACATAAGTTTTTTCAGCTACAGCATAAATCGATAACGGATCTGTCGACCATACTACGATATCGGCGTCCTTACCAACTTTTAAGCTACCTATTTTGTCATCAACGTGCAGCATTTTTGCAGGGTTCAAGGTAACCAGCTTTAAAGCTTCTTCTTCGCTCATGTGGCCGTAAGTAACCGCTTTACCGGCTTCCTGGTTTAAGCGGCGGGCCATCTCCTCGTCGTCAGAGTTAAAGGCAGTAACTACCCCCTCATCGTGCATGAGTTTACCATTATAAGGGATAGCTTCACTAACCTCATTTTTGTAAGCCCACCAGTCAGAAAAAGTTGAACCGGCAATGCCATGTGCTTTCATCTTGTCAGCTACTTTATAGCCTTCAAGTATGTGGGTGAATGTGTTGATCTTAAAGCCCATGGAATCGGCTACATGAATCAGCATATTGATCTCTGATTGTACATAGGAGTGGCAAGTGATATGACGGGTATCGTCCAATATCTCAACCAGGGCATCCAGTTCCAGATCGCGGCGAACATGGTTGCCTTTTACAGCGCGGGCCGCCTTGTATTCTTTGGCGCGTGTAAATGCATCTACATACACCTGCTCTACCCCCATACGGGTTTGGGGGAAACGGGTGTTAGGGCCTCCCTGTATATTAAAGTTACTTTGCTTCACGTTTTCGCCTAATGCAAACTTAATAAAGCCTGGTGCTCCTTGCAGTTTCATTGCGTCAGGCAACACACCCCAACGATGTTTGATCAGCATGGTCTGGCCTCCAACCGGATTGGCCGAACCGTGCAGAATATGCGAGGTAGTAACCCCACCGGCTAATTGGCGATATAAGTTGATATCTTCAGAATCTAAAACATCGCCTACCCTAACTTCAGACGTAACCGCCTGGGTACCTTCATTGATACCACCGGTTGCTGCAATATGTGAGTGTTCATCTACAATACCTGCGGTAATGTGCTTACCTGTGGCATCAATTACTTTAGCGTTGCCAGCCGGCAGATTTTTGCCTACTGCTTTAATTTTGCCGTTCTCAATCAATACGTCGGCATTTTGCAGTATGCCTTCCTTTTCGTTTGTCCAAACAGTCGCATTTTTAAAAAGTACATTTTCAGCTTTCGGAACTTCGGTATTGCCATAAGCCGTAAACGGATAAACTACCGGTCCGTAGGTTAAGTTTGGTTTTGGCGCTTCGCGATGTTCGCCAGCAGGTACAGTACCTGTGTAAACGGCCGACCAACTAGTCGAAGTCCCGTCAGGTAGTATCGCACCACCGGTTAAAGTCAATGGCGACGTCGACGAAATATAACCATTCAGACGAATGGTTCCGGTTGGTTTGTTTTTCAGATCGAAATACAAAGTCACCATGTCGCCTGTGCGGATAAAAGTACCACGGGCACGAACGCTGTCGGCACCGGTACGTTGAACAGATAGTTCATAAGAACCAGGATTGCCGGTTACGCGCAAGCCGATATCCGACAAACCATCGCCACTTAGTTTATAAGTACCGGCCAGGTTAATAGCACTAACGCGGCTAACTACGTATTGTCTGCCCTCTACCCAGTTCTCGTATATTACATTGTCTTTCTTGAATAGATTGTCAGAGGTGATCAGGAAGTTGGCCATTTTGCCTTTTGCCAATGAACCAACTTTGTCACTAACACCCAGCATTTCGGCAGGAATTTCAGTCAACGATTTTAAGGCTTGTGATTCGCTTAAACCATGATCTATTGCTGTACGCAGATTAACCCAAAAGTCACGCGGATTGTCTAATCCATAAGATGTTATCGCAAAGCGAATGCCTGCTTTTTCCATCATGGCCGGGTTGTTTGGCGCCAGCTCCCAGTCTTTTAATTGTTCGTATGATACCTTTCTTGCTTGCAGCGGATCTTCAACATCAAAAGGGTTAGGGAAAGTCAGCGGAATAATAAAACTGCTGCCGGTTGCTTTCATAGCATCAAGTCGGCGGTATTCGTCGCCATCAGTTTTGTAGATGTATTTTTTACCAAATTCTTTGGCGATCTTATCCGCACGCAACACCATCAGCGGGTCGCTTACCTCGAAAATCTGCGGCAAATTTTGCTGGCGATTAAACTCGGCTAACGAAATATTATACTCTTCTTTTTGCGAACCGTACCATTGCGCATCCAGGTAAGTTTGCCTGACCAAAGCTATGCTACCCATTAACGATGATGGATAGTTGGTAGCAGCAGTGCCTTTTGAGAATGAATAGTTTGCAGCGGCTTCGTCATTAAGTATTACCAAGTTATCACGCTCATCGCCCAAAGTAGCAACTACCGATGTACCGCGCGCTATACCATCATGAATTAACGACTGCACAGCGCCAAAGCCATTCTTTTTAAATACTTCAGCAGCAGTTCCATTGACGTGAAAAATCGACTTGACATTCATTTCGGGCTTTATTGCCTCGTTCCAGCCGTATGCACCTGGTTTGGTTGATATAGGTGTAACGGTACGGCCGCCAAATCCTCCGGCAAAAGCCTGGCGTGGTGCCTCGGGTTGTCCGTAGGTGGTATAGGCGTCAACCAGGCCGGGATAAATGTATTTCCCTTTCAGATCGATAACAACATAACCCTTTGGAACAGCGGTATTTGCACCAACCGATTCAATTACACGGTCTTTAACCAATAAAGTGCCATTCTGGATGATTTGTTGTGAGTTTACGACGATCGTCGCATTTGTAAAGGCGTATAAACCAGGGCGAATGTCCTGAACGCCATTTACCGGGAAGGTTTGCTGGGCTCTTGAAAAATTGAATAACAGTACAGCAAAACCACAGAGTAAAAGTTTCTTCATGTGATCCTAATTATGAGTCAGTTATAGTATCACCTAATATAACTTTAATTGTTGAGTTTTTAATTGGGTAACAGAAATGTTAGGGAAACATTCTCCCGCAACCGTCATTGCGAGCGAGGAACGAGTGTGGCAATCTTCGGATATGCGATACAGCGAAGAGATCGTCACGCTCGTTCCTCGCTCACGATGACGTTTTGAGAAATAGGAAATCGCCACAAACAAAAAAGACCCGCATTGCTGCAGGTCTTTTCTTAATATTTATTGGTTACGATTTATTTTACCGCATCAACCACTGCTTTGAAAGCGTCCGGGTTGTTCATAGCTAAATCAGCTAATACTTTACGATTTAAACCAATGTTTTTAGCGGCTAACTTACCCATTAATACAGAGTAAGAAATACCGTGCTGACGTGCACCAGCGTTGATACGTTGGATCCACAAAGCTCTAAATTCTCTCTTTTTGGTTTTACGGTCGCGGTAAGCATATTGTAAACCTTTTTCAACTGTGTTTTTAGCAATAGTATAAACTTTGCTGCGTGAACCCCAATAACCTTTGGCGAGGTTCATAATCCTTTTTCTTCGTCTTCTCGACGCTACGGCGTTTACTGAACGTGGCATTTTGTTGTCTTTTTGGTAGTGAGTGTCCGTCAGCTGACGGATCTTGTGATACTCTAATACCTGGTTAAAAATTAATTAATTACTTGCCTATACCAAGCATACGTTTTACGTTACCCATGTCTGCTTCAGATACTAATGAAGTTTGAGTCAGGTTACGTTTACGTTTTGTTGACTTCTTGGTAAGGATGTGGCTTTTGAATGCGTTTTTTCTCGCAATCTTACCTGTTCCAGTAAGCTTAAAACGCTTTTTTGCACTGGAGTTGGTTTTAGTTTTTGGCATATCCGTTATTTATTTGTGTTAATTACTGCGTTTCTCAACGCATTATCTTTAGCTGTCCATCTGCATATTAACGCAGTTGCACACTTTTAAACCTTATTTTTTTACACCTTTAGGAGCAACTGTCAGGAACATGCGTTTACCTTCCAGTTTTGGTAATTGCTCTACCTTGCCCAGATCTTCTAAAGCTTGTGCAAAACGCAGCAATAATATCTCGCCTTGTTCTTTGTATACAATTGCACGGCCTTTGAAGTGTACGTAGGCTCTCACCTTCTCGCCAGCTTCCAGGAACTTGGTGGCATGCTTTAATTTAAACTCAAAGTCATGATCATCCGTGTTCGGTCCGAAGCGGATCTCCTTGATAACCGTCTGCTTAGCATTGCTCTTTATCTCCTTTAGCTTTTTCTTTTGCTCGTAGATAAATTTGTTATAATCAGTCACCTTACAAACCGGCGGAACCGCGTTTGGAGATATCTCAACAAGATCTAACTCTTGTTCTTCGGCTATTGCTAAAGCGTCTCTTAATGAATAAACGCCTTGCTCTACATTGTCGCCCACTAAGCGAACCTCTGTAGCCTTAATAAACTGATTAATGTTGTGTTCGGCCTCTTTTTTCTTAAAAGGAGGCCTTGGTCCTCTGTTGAAAGGTCTGTTTAATGCCAAGTTATACGGTTATTTCTGTAATTATTTGTTTTTTAAATTCTTCAATGCTCATACTTCCCAAATCGCCCTGACCATGTTTACGAACTGAAACCTTATTTTCTTCAGCTTCTTTTTCGCCCACAATCAGCATATATGGGATTTTTTTAACTTCAGCGTCACGAATTTTTCTACCGATTTTTTCGTCCCTAAAGTCAATTAGCCCGCAAATATCGGAATCTTTTAGTTCATCTGAAAGTTTTTTTGCATAATCTTCATATTTTTCAGAGATCGGCAAAATGATAAACTGTTCTGGCGACAACCACAGCGGGAAATTACCGGCGCAATGTTCAATCAACACCGCTACAAAACGCTCCAGTGAGCCAAACGGCGCACGATGAATCATAACCGGGCGATGTTTCATATTATCGCTGCCTGTGTATTCCAATTCAAAGCGCTCTGGCAGGTTATAATCAACTTGAATTGTTCCCAATTGCCATTTACGGCCCAGGGCATCTTTCACCATGAAGTCTAACTTAGGGCCGTAGAAAGCAGCTTCACCCAACTCAACTACGGTTTTCAGCCCTTTCTCGGCAGCGGCTTCCTGTATGGCAGCTTCGGCTAAAGCCCAGTTTTCATCGCTGCCTATATATTTAGCTTTGTTTTCGGGATCGCGAAGTGATACCTGTGCTATGTAATCATCAAAGCCTAAAGCCTTAAATACATAAAGCACCAGGTCGATAACCTTCATAAACTCTTCCTTAACCTGATCAGGGCGACAGAACAAATGCGCATCATCCTGCGTAAAGCCACGTACGCGGGTTAAGCCGTGCAGCTCGCCACTTTGTTCGTAACGATATACGGTACCAAACTCGGCCAAACGCACCGGAAGGTCTTTGTAAGAGCGTGGTTTTGTTTTATAGATCTCGCAATGATGCGGGCAGTTCATCGGTTTCAGGAAGAACTCCTCACCTTCTTGCGGGGTTTTTATTGGCTGGAACGAGTCGGCGCCATATTTCTCATAGTGACCAGATGTCACATATAAGTTTTTGTGGCCGATGTGTGGTGTAACTACTTGCTCATAACCTGCCCTCGCTTGCGCTTTTTGCAGGAAGTTAACCAGGCGTTCACGCAAAGCGGCGCCTTTGGGTAACCACAATGGCAGGCCCATGCCTACTTTTTCAGAGAAAGCAAACAGCTCAAGCTCTTTACCCAATTTACGGTGATCGCGTTTCTTAGCTTCTTCTAAAAGATGCAGATATTCAGTTAATTCGCTCGCCTTAGGAAAAGTAACACCATAGATACGGGTTAACTGTTTACGGCTCTCGTCGCCGCGCCAGTAAGCACCGGCAACGCTCATCAGCTTTACAGCTTTAACGAAGCCTGTATTTGGAATATGCGGACCGCGACAAAGATCAGTAAAGTTACCCTGGGTGTAGAAGGTAATGGCCCCATCTGGCAAGTCTTTGATCAGATCGAGTTTGTACTCGTCGCCTTTTTCAGTAAAATAAGCTATAGCATCAGCTTTTGATACCGGTTTCCGAATAAACTCTTCTTTGGTCTTAGCCAGTTCGATCATTTTGTCTTCAATGGCTTTGAATTCGTCTGATGAGAACTCGCGGTCGCCAAAATCAACGTCGTAATAAAAGCCTGTCTCAATAGCCGGACCGATACCGAATTTTGTACCTGGGTAAAGCGCTTCCAGCGCTTCGGCCATTAAGTGCGCTGATGAGTGCCAGAAGGTTGATTTACCTTGAGTATCATTCCAGGTTAGTAATTTAACGCTCGAATCTTTTTCAATCGGGCGGCTCGCGTCCCACACCTGGCCGTCAACTTCGGCGGCTAAGACGTTGCGGGCTAGGCCTTCAGAGATTGACAGTGCAATCTGCATGGCAGTGATACCGTTGTCATACTGACGAACGGACCCATCGGGTAGTGTAATGTTAATCATCTACAACTATGATTTAAATTTTATAAATATGAAATTATCAGACGGTCACTTACGCGTGTGACCGATAGTTTTATGCGACGAAATTACAATTATTTTGGAATTATTTAAGCTTAGCCTGATAATGTTCTCTTACATGTTGATTAATGTAAGTGGTTAACCCCTCGCCTCTTTTCGCAAGTGTTTTCATTTCAGCTATGGCTGCGGCACCCGCGCTTTTATTGGTATAACGGTATACAGAACCATCTCTGAATTTTATGCTGATGCTATTTCTGCCTATTTCATAAGCGATAACCCCTGCTTCATGACCATCTGCGTTGTAAGTTTGCATATAACATTGTTAACAAAATATTTGCCAAATGATTGGTATCTGAAACAGTCCTTTTTTAAAACTTTAGTACTTTAGCCACTCAATCCAATTGTTGACTAATCTATTAAATATGAATTTGAAAAAACTGTTTATCCTGTTTGTTTGTGCGGGATCGTCGTTTGCTGTGTCTGCACAGAAATGGGAACCCAAGCAAGCTACCCTTATGACCAGATTTGCTAAGGATGTTGATCCGGAGCACGTACTGCCTGAGTATCCGCGGCCACAAATGGTGCGTAAAGAATGGATGAATCTGAACGGCCTATGGCAATATCAACCCGGCGCTGCCGGCGATGCTCTGCCTCAGGGTAAATTAGATAAAACTATCCTGGTACCTTTTCCGGTTGAATCTGCTTTGTCAGGCGTGAAAGAACATCATGACCGCCTTTGGTATCGCCGTACGTTTACGGTACCGGCTAACTGGAAAAACAAGCATGTTATTATCCACTTTGGCGCTGTCGATTGGTTGTCTGAAGTATATGTGAACGGTAAAAGCTTAGGTGAGCACAAAGGTGGTTACGATCCATTCTCATATGATATTACCAGTGCGCTTACCAAATCAGGCCCGCAGGAATTGACCGTACGCGTTTATGACCCAACCGATCTAGGCGGATATCCGCGTGGCAAGCAGACTTTGCATCCGCAGGGTATTATGTATACCTCTGTTACGGGTATCTGGCAAACCGTTTGGCTGGAGCCTGTTGCTGTCAATAGTATCAGCGATATAAAGATCGTTCCTGATCTGGATAAATCAGCTGTAAAGTTAACCGTCAGCACTATGGGTAATACTGCTGGCGCAACTGTGTCAGTCAAAGTTAAGGATGGCAATAATGTTGTTAAAACGGTTTCTATCAAGCCTAATATAGAGACCAGCATCCCGGTGGCTCATCCAAAATTATGGTCGCCTGACAGCCCTTTCCTTTACGGCCTAGATATCACCCTAAATAAAGGAGGCACAGTAACTGATAACTTAAGCAGCTATTTCGGTATGCGTAAGATCTCAGTTCAGGAAGATGGCGGTTTCAAGAAGCTTTACCTGAATAACAAGTTCTTATTCCAGCTGGGCCCGCTGGATCAGGGTTTCTGGCCCGATGGCGGCTACACCGCCCCTACCGATGCAGCTTTGAAATACGACCTGGAGATGACCAAAAAATTTGGCTTCAACATGGTGCGTAAGCATATTAAATATGAGCCTTATCGCTGGTATTACTGGGCCGATAAACTGGGCTTATTGGTTTGGCAGGATATGCCTTCGCCAAACTCATATACAGAGCACGTGCCGCCCGTTGACACCGCCGAATTCAGATCAGAATTAACACGCTTGATCAAAACCCATTGGAACTCGCCGTGTATTGTTACCTGGGTTATTTTTAACGAAGCGCAGGCTCAGCACAAAACTCCTGAATACGTAAGCATGGTACACAAGCTTGATCCATCGCGGCTAATCAATCAGGCCAGCGGCGGTAACCATTTTGGTGTGGGCGATTATTTGGATATCCACAGCTACCCGCCTCCGGGTGTGCCATACAGCAAAACGCAGGTACTGGCCTGCGGGGAGTATGGCGGTATCGGCTATATTATTCCGCAGCATACCTGGAAGGTGGGCGACACCTACATCATGATCAATAACAAAAAGGATTATCTGAATTTATACGACAAGTTCACCAAAGACCTTACCCTGTACAAAACCAACATGGGGCTCAGCGCTGCGGTTTATACAGAAATTACCGACGTTGAGGTTGAGCTAAACGGTTTGATGACCTATGACCGCGAGGTAATTAAAGGCGATGTGGATAAGATCTATGCTTCAAACTATGCAGCCATACATGATAACTTGTTTATTAAGAATGTGTTGCCATCATCACAAAAAGAAAGCAGAAACTGGAAGTATACTTTTGAGCAGCCCGAAGGCGATTGGTTTAAAACCAATTACAGCGATGCTGCCTGGAAGTCAGGACAAGCGGGTTTTGGAACACACGGCACTCCGGGTGGTAATATCAAGACTATCTGGAACACTAACGATATCTGGTTGCGCCAGGATTTTACTTTAGGTAACCTGACAGCCGCCGAGCGCGATAAGCTGGTACTGTATATTCACCATGATGAAGATTGCGAGGTATATATTAACAGCGTGAAAGCCGCCGAGATCAGTGGGTATACATCTGCTTATACGGTGATCCCTATCAATGCGGCGGGCAAGGCTGCTATCAAAGCCAATGGTAAAAACGTTATTGCCATACACTGTAAACAAACCGCGGGCGGCCAGTATATTGATGCCGGTTTATCGTTATTGAGCAACACCAGGCTGTAAGCTAAAATTGAATTTACAACAAAGGGGGTGATAAAATCATCCCCTTTGTTGTTTCACAAAATATGAAACACTTTGAAACACCTTTTTTAATTAATTATCTAGCAATCAATGTTTTATTAAATAGCAGTGAAACACTTTGAAACAGTAGTAATACTTTATGTAAAATCCGCATTGTTCTGTTTATAAATAACTTATGTCATTTTGGTGATTTCTTTAAAAATGGGGTGAAACACTTTAAATGAAACACTTTTTTAAAATTTATGGCTTCGGCAGTAAGTGCTTCTGTACTTTTCCTAGAGCGGTTCGTGGCAAATTTTCAACGGTGATAAATGAGCGCGGCACCTTAAATGACGCAAAGGCGTTTTTACACTTCTCTTCAATCAAAGCAGCATCAAAGCCCACATCGGGCACTATGTAAGCCACGGGCATTTCGCCACGTGTTTCATGCGGAACGCCTACCACGGCCGCCTCAGCCACACCAGCTTGTTCTAACAGAAAATCCTCTATCTCGCGCGGATAAATATTAAAACCCCCGCTAATAATCAGGTCGCTTTTACGGCCTTTAAGCGTGAAGTAGCCATCGGCAGACATTACCCCCATATCCCCTGTTTTGAAATAGCCGTTGCTAAACGCTTCTGCGGTAGCTTGTTCACGGCGCCAATAGCCGGCACAAACGTTCGGGCCTTTAATATGCACTTCGCCCTCTTCGTCAAAACCGGCTTCCCGTCCGTCGGGCAAGATAATTTTGGCCGATATGCCAGGTAACGGAAAACCAATGCTTCCCGGGCGACGCTCGCCAACGTATGGGTTACCGATATTCATCAGAGTCTCGGTCATGCCATAACGCTCCAGTATTACATGGCCATATTTACCTTGAAACTCTTGTAAAATATGCGCGGGTAACGGGGCCGATCCGCAAACAAACAAGCGGGCATTGGCACCTATTTGCCGGGCAACGTCTTCGGGCTGATCCAACAGGCGGATATAGATTGTTGGTACGCCAAAAAACAAGGTGGGTTTAAATGTCAGGAATTCCTCAGCAGCTTTACCGTGTTCAAATCTTGGTAACAGTTTCATCGTACACCCGCTTAGCAGCCAGCACATAATACCGTTGCCCAGGGCGTGTACATGAAACAGCGGTAACGCCAGTAAAAAACGATCAGCCTCAGTGATTTTCCAGCAGGCATTAAGGTTAATGCCATTGGCCATAAAGTTATTATGGGTAAGTATTGCCCCTTTTGAAGCGCCGGTGGTGCCACTGGTATAAATAAGGGTTGCCGGGTTATCTCCGGTGAGCAGCACGGACGGTTTTGTATTTGGCTGATGCTTTACTTCTTCAATAATATCGGCTAACTGCCACACTTGATAATCGCAGGGAATTTCGCCTTTGGCTATCAGCGCTTTCGGATCGGCATCTGTCAAAATATGCGTCATCTCACGCTCTTTATACAAAATGTTTACCGGTACGAAAATGATACCCGTTTTGACGCAAGCCAGGAAAATATCGATTATTTCAACACAGTTTTCCAGATATACACAAATGCGATCGCCGCTCACGAACCCCTTTGCCTTAAGTAAATTAGCCATGCGGTTACTGCGCGCGTCAACATCGCCAAAAGTAAAATGCTCGTCGCCAAATTGCAGCGCTAATTTGTCTTTGCGCTCACTGAGCGATATATTAAAAAGGTCAACTAAATTCATAGATTGGTATATATACGCTTAATCATTAGCAATTTTAAGCGAGGTAAAACAAATCAGCAGCGAAAATACGCCCATTAGCACAAATGCCAAATTGAAATTCCCGGTATGGTCAGTTATATTGCCAACCAACGGCGCAGCTACCAGGATAAATACTATGCCCAACATGTTTACCAGCCCCATAGCAGCTCCGGCCCTTCCGGGAAAAATAGCAGCGGCACGGTTAAATAAGCCTGCATAAGGCAATCCGCAACCCACGCCCAATAATATAATAGCTAAAACATCAGCGCCAAAAACTTTATTAAATGCCGCCATTATAAAACATCCAACCGCGTTTAACAACAAACTGCTGATGATTAACTGACGAACGCCAATTTTAGCTAATAATTTACCCCCAATGGGCCTTGTAAAAATACCGAGCAATAGGGCCAGCGAGGCGATAAAACTAATCAGTAACTTATTGTCGGCCGCAAAGTTTTCTTTCAGGATGGTGGTTACCCAGGAGCTGATAGCGATAACCAAACCAAACGAGGCCATCTGTACCAGCCCCAATAGCCACAGCTGGCTGTTAGCTATCATTTTCATCAATGAATTATGCGGATGGACTTTGTCTGGCGGATTGGGCGCCATAAAAAAAATAATTAAACAAGTAAGCCCTGCCAGGGTTGCGGTTAACAAAAATGTAGGTGGCCATGCTTTATAATGATCGGCTATTTGCGGTACCACAAATATTACAAAGCCCGAGCCTAATAATATGCTTGCACCATAATACCCCTGGTATATTAACAATTTTTCTGTCGGGATGCATTGGTAAACATATCTGGCCCCCGCTACAAAACTGGTACCTGTACCCAATCCTACAAAAAACTTCCACAATAATAATTGGGTGTAGTTATGTGAAAATGCTATACCAAAATTACCTATAGTTACCACAATCAGCGCCAGCACCATAACCTTACGGGCACCAAACTTGTCGGCAAAAAAGCCGCCGGGGATTTGCATAGCTGCATGAGTTAAAAATATAGCTGTGGTTAAAAAACCAAACATAGCTTTGGTGAAAGGCTGGGCCGGCGAAGTAAAGCTGGCCATGAGCCAGTTTTTTAAAGGCGCGTGGTTGGTATAATTGGCAGAAAAAGCAAAACCTACCAGGCAAGCTAATACCAGTACCTTTTTTTGCTGCCCGTTGCTTAGCAGCAAGGTATTGTTACTCATATTTAGGTATTTATAAATGGGTTATTCCAAATATAGAACAAGAAAGCATTGTTAAGACAAATTATTTAAATGACCTATAAATAATTATCAAATTCACAGCTATTTTAGCGCACTAATTATTTTAAACATGCAGGCTTTTTATCTCTACTTAATCCGTGTGGCGATTATCGCTATCAGTGTATCTTTATTTTTCGTTAAAACCAGTTTTGCTCAAGCTCCCCAAAGCTACCCAAGGGTAGTCGGCTATTTTAGTATTGCCAACCCGTTAGCCACGTTAAGCGGAGGTAAAATCACCGGCAACTTTTCGAAAGTTTATACCGTCAATTTTCCGTTTGGCCTCAACCTTTTAAAAAGCGACAAGTTTGGTGTAAGCTTTGAAATAACGCCAGGGGTACGTACGGAAAACAACATCTCGAAAGTTAGTTCGGTAGCTTTTAGTCCGGGTGGGATATTCAGGTTAAAAAATAATTTCGCCGTGGTTCAGCGTGTAGCGTTTGAAACCAGCGGCCGCTTTGGCTTTACTACCATTTTAAATAAAATTGTAGTTAAAGGTAAAGACGCCAGTTTATTTCTGGCAGTGCCGTTTGCTACCCGGTTTGGCAACAACATACCTGTGTCATTAGGCACCAGCATACAGATGGGGCTATTTTTCTAATCGTTAAAACATAAAAGGCCCGGCGAATATTCACCGGGCCCTTGAAATATTTAATTAAACCGTAAAACGGTTGCTATTAGCTGTTTTGACGCTGCTGGCGTTTTTCGCCGGCTAATGGCAGGCTTGAAATATAAAGCACAATACCAACACCGAAAGTAATAAAGCCACCGTAAGCTAATCCTGCCGAAGCGCTGATACCGCTTCCTGAATCCGCAGCGTTTAAAGCGTGATCCGGAGTAAATACAAACGCTCCAACTACTATTAATATACCAAGCAATGTAATGATTAATCCTAAGGTCCTTTTCATGTCTTTATAAAAAATTACTGCGCAAATATATAAACTTTGAACTTTAATCATATATCTAAAACAATTCTTTTACTTCTTACTTTTAATAAGCAGTATTTTATTTTCCAGTAAACTCTTACTATGCCCCAAACCTCTACTTTTTTTAAATCAGGCCTAAAAAAACTACTTGGCTTATCAGCGTTTTTACTTGTCGGCCTTTCAATTTTCCCGTCAGAACATGTTTTTGCACAGGCCGCGATCAACTACGAACAAAGATCTATAAAAGATACAGTTCCAAAACCACGCGGGCGCCATATTAACCGAACCAAACATTTTGGCCGCGCAGCTATTGAGCTGGGTGCCGCCGAAATATTACCGTGGACCTGGGACCGGTATCTTAAAAATGCCGATTATGCACACATTTCCTGGAAAACTGTAGGTGACAACCTTAAACCTAACAGCTGGACCTGGGATGATGATAACTTTCAAACCAATCAGTTTGGTCACCCTTTTCACGGTAGTCAGTTTTATAACGCGTTTCGCTCCAATGGATATACCTTCTGGCAATCGGCGCCTGCGGCCCTGGTTGGTAGTTATATTTGGGAAAGTACAGCCGAAAATCAGCCTCCGGCGCCGAATGATTTGATTAATACAACGTTTGGCGGTATTGTTTTGGGCGAAATGACCTATCGTTTAGCCAATAAAATGACCAATACCGGCCAAACCGGTGTACGCCGACAGCTGACAGAGATATTTGCGTTTTTAATTAACCCGGCCAATGGTGTAAACCGTATCCTGGACGGAAAATGGGGAAAGGCAGTGCCTAAGGAAAAACGCGACTCGTCTGGTATAACCACCGAAATTGATTTGGGTGCGCGCACCTTTAATCGCGATAACTCCAATATCCTGCATAATAAAAATTACGGCTGGTATGGCCACGCCAAACTGTTATACGGTACCCCTTACAAAGATTACGACACGCCATTTAGTAATATAACCATAAATGTAGAGGTGGGTAAGGACGACAGTTCGCTGGTAAATATGGTGAGCGTATATGGTTCGTTAAAAGGTTGGGAAATTAAGTCGAACGAAAAGCTTCAGCACTTGCTTATCTTATCGGCTGATTACGATTTCTTGCACAACTCGGCATTTTTTTATGGCGGCCAAAGTGTTAAAGCAAACTTTTTATCAGAGTATGATATCACCAAAAATACTAAGATAACCACCTCATTTGGGGCCGGACCGATACTGTTGGCTGCTATTCCTGACCCATATCTGCGCTTACAACACGGCCGCGATTATGACTATGGCCCCGGTGTGGCT
The DNA here is from genome assembly GCF_042686265.1 of Mucilaginibacter ximonensis. Lineage (NCBI taxonomy): Bacteria > Pseudomonadati > Bacteroidota > Sphingobacteriia > Sphingobacteriales > Sphingobacteriaceae > Mucilaginibacter > Mucilaginibacter ximonensis. The sequence goes on along the minus strand of NZ_JBHUPD010000001.1, from coordinate 802,435 downwards.
TTTAATGCCGGCGGGCAATTAACGCTGCTTAATATACTTACCTATGGAATACATTACCAGGGCGACTGGACAATAACTGAGAACGGGCACCCCTCCCATTATTTTCTACATGCCGTATCAAGCGAGGTTACGCTAAATGTTATTAAAAGCCTGGCTTTTAGTATTGAATCGGGTTATTTTACACTGCACGGCGTTTATAAAGATTATGCTAATGTTGATAAGCGGTATCCGTACCTGAGGTTATCAACCCGGTATACGATGAATTTTTAAACCAGATAATCAGCTCAATTTACCGACTGATCTGTCGCTAATTTTTTTTCAATGCGTCTGTCTGGTATAAGCCACATCAGTGCTACCAATACGTAAAAAGCAAAACTCAGGTACGTACTTATCCAGGCACACGCTATTCCTACGACATACAAAAGGGTGGAAATTTTGCCTTTTTTGTCATTACCAACGGCGGTAGCTAACGGCGATTTTTTGCCCTCATGCTTAATCAGCACTTTTACCAAAATGAAGTAAGCAATTGAGTTCATCAGCAGTACAAAGCCGTACATCACTACGGGCCAGACTGCTGCAAATGAGTTTTCGCCCATCCACGCACTTACAAAAGGTACCACCGACAGCCAAAATAACAAGTAGAGATTGGCCCACAACACAGTGCCATTAATTGATTTTACAGCGTGAAACATGTGGTGGTGATTGTTCCAGTATATACCCACATAAACAAAGCTCATTACGTAACTAATAAAAACGGGCCACATATCTTTCAGATCAACCAGTTGAAAATGGCCGTGCCCAGGCACCTTCATCTCTAACACCATAATGGTAATGATAATGGCAATTACGCCATCGCTGAAAGCCTCTATCCGGCCTTTCCCCATGTTTACGTTTATCGGTTGCATAATACGCGCAAAATAATCAATGTAAATTACCAGAGAAAACAGAAGTAAATAATTAATTACATACTTATAATAACTATTGGTTTAATCGTAAATACTTGATAAACAACAACTAATTGTCTAAAAAAGGCTTTAATTAACTTTTTATTAAAAAAAGATAAAATCATTATAACCTTAACAAAATATTATACGTAAAAATACCTGATTTTGAGTTTTAGTTAAGGGAAAACATTTACTCAAAAAAATGTAACAGAAATGTTGCAAAAGTATTTTTTAACGGTATATTAGCTATACAAATAGTTATTTAATACCCCTAATTAATTCAAACCAATGATGCAAAAAGAAAAGTCGATTTCGCTTTTTCTGCCATTGCTTACGGGCATTTTATTGTTATTCGTTTTCCTGTCGGGAATCACCGAAATAGCCTGCCTGGCGAGTTACGCAAGTAAACCCGAACCAGCGGTTAGTTTAACAAATAAAATCCGTCCAATGGCGCCAACAGTCAGAAACGCGCAAAAGGTGTTATCATCTGTAGTAGTTTCTGATTTGTCTAAATAGCAATTTTGCCCAGAGGCATTTAAAGCTATCTTACCCCTATTAAAAAAGGGTTGTTTCGTTTGGCGAAACAACCCTTTTTTTCGAATATCGGCACTGTATTTTAGTAATCAGAGTAATCCGTCGGGTAAAGGAACAGACTTTCAGCTTTGGATACATTTTTCTGATATTCAGGCATCTTGCCTAAAGCCTTGAAACGTTCGTCGTCAAAAAACTTTTTCCATTTGTCTTTATTGTCCTGTAAGCTGTTAAAGGTAGTCATGTACATAAGGTTTGGCATATGGCTGCCGGCAATTACCTCTGCATAAAAAACGGCGTTAAAATTATAGCCTTTAAAAATACCTATCTCGTCGCCGGTATTAAACATTTTTACTTTGCTGGCATTGTATTTTTCTGTCGCGCTTTCATAGCTTCGCAGTTCATAAATACGGTCGACTTTTTTTGCTGTTAAATCAGGTATATTAGGCTCAGGTGCTTTTGGGAACGCACGCAAAACGATGGTTTCCATACGTGTATAGCACGGATCGTTATATGGGGCGTTTAAATAATCTTCACCGGCTTTCAGATAGGTTTCATCACTTAATAATTTGTGATCGGTATTCTCTAAAGCGTCCCAGGTTTTGTAAGGGATGAAAACATACACTTTTTTATCCAGGCTGTCTTGCTTCAGTACTTTAAACACACCTACGTTTTTAACACCGGCTTTATGTAACGCTGGTAGATAAGCACTTTCAAAATAAGCATCTAAACGCCTCTCCTGCGCAGCCGTTTTGAAGTGGTAGATCTTAATCTGATAGTAATATTGCGATGCCGCCTGAGCGCGCATGGCAAAACAAAAGCATGTTGTAAATACAAACAATGCTATTAATACAATTGGGCAACTTTTATATCTCATTTTTTGGTTATTTACTCTTTTATTAGATTTAATCGCGGTAAACTTACAATTAGTAATACAAATACTGCAGTTACCAGCTTTAACAAGTTGGCATCAACGCCAATACTCAACGTTAAAGCCAGCACCAGTTGGAAGATGACGGCGCCCGTAAGCACCAAAATCAAACTTACCCATACAGAAGTAATATGCAGCCAGTTGATCAGTGTTTCGGCAATAATTACCGAGCCCAAACCAACTATTACAATACCTATACCCATGCTAATATCAGCAAATCCCTGAAACTGGGTAATCAGGTAGCCGCTTATCGCAGTGAGGCCGTTGGCCAACGCCAGGCCAATAATTTTCATACGTTCAGTATTTACACCTAGCGCCCTTATCATAGACTCGCTGTTGCCGGTTGCGCGCATGGCTAAGCCGAAATCAGTTTTCAGCAGGTAGCCTATCAGAAACGTCATGATTATTACGAAAAACAACAAAATCACCCCTGTATTTTGACTAAAATCGTTTAGCCAAGCCCAGGAGGAAAATATTGAAGATGTACCTACCAACGGCAAATTAGAGCGCCCCATCAAGGTAAGGTTTATTGAATATAGACCATACATCACCAATATACCTGCTAACAGCGCATTCATTTTTAATTTGGTATGAATTAACCCGGTGATAGCGCCTGCTACCCCTCCTGCTACAAAAACAGCGGGAAGAATTAAATAGCCGGATACATGCCTGGTAAGCAAAATAGCTGTTACTACCCCGCCCAAGGTATAACTGCCGTCGGTTGTGATATCAGGTATGTTAAAAATCTTCATTGATATATAGATACCCAGCGCAATGCCCGAAAAACAAAGTCCCTGTAATAAAGCGGTAAGGTAAAAGCTCATTATTTTACAGCTTCAAAGTTTGCAGGTATGGCGATCTGATATTTCTTAACGGCCGCAGGATTATAAACACGCTTTCTGATCTTCACCATCTCAGGTTTCAGGCCATCGGTTTTGTGTGTTTTAAGGTACTGGGCTGCTTGCTCACCGGCCTGATATCCCCACTGGTAAATATCAGCACCAAAGGCAGCTACTGCACCACGCTGCACTAAACCCGCCTCGCTGGTGAAGATGGGCACATTGGCAGCATTGCAGTTTTTCAGTATAGTTTCAAACGATGCAAAAACAGTATTGTCCGGATTAGCAAAAAAAGCGTCTATCTTTTTAGCTAATAAAGCCTGGGTTACCAGTTGCGCATCTGCAGATGAATTTAGCGGCAAGGCAATCAATGTAACATTTAGTTTATCTGCCAATAATTTAATGCGCTGCATGGCATCAGCCGACTGCGGCTCGGCTTCATTATAAATCATACCGATAACCAGTTTGGGCCCTTTTGGCCTTAACAGTTTCGGTATAATGCTGAATGAGGTATCGATATAACCCAAATCCTCAACCACGCCAAACAAATTGGCCGGGGCTTTACCGTCAGCGCCAATAACTTTCATACGCTCGGGCGTTGGCGAAACCATTTCAAAAATGGGGATAGTTTTGGTGTTTTGTACCGCTGTTACCGACGATAAGGTTGTGCAGGTAGCCAGCAGATCAACTTTCTCTGACACAAAATAATTAACAATCTGCGTTAGCGTGGGGATATTACCCTGTGCGTTACGATATTCAATTTTTACCGTCTTTTTATCTTCACTAAAACCTTCCTTTTTTAAAGCATCGGTGAACCCGGTGCGGGCTTGCGCTATGGTAGCATCCTCGAAAGCATCGACAAAGCCAACTACCGGTTGGTTACTGGTTTTGGGCGAGTTGCAGGCTGATGCTAAGGCGGCTAAGAGTAATAATGGCAGATACTTTTTCATTTTACTAAGTTAGATAAACCAAGTAAGGTTCAGAAATGTAGCCATCAATTTTGCGTCACAATTGAAAGTTACCAAACTAAATACTAAGAGGCGCGATGTATCGCGTCTCTTACCAACATGACAAATCCCTCAACCAATCATACCGCCATTTATACAATTTACAAATCCATATCGTTTTGTTTTCGCTACTTTAGCCCCCGTCATGACATCTATTGTATCAAAACTACCACAGGTAGGCACTACTATTTTTACTACTATGTCGGCCCTGGCTGCCAAGGTTGGAGCTATTAATTTATCGCAGGGCTTCCCTGATTACGAATGTTCACCCCAACTTATTGAGCTGGTTAACCAAGCCATGAAGGATGGTTATAACCAATATGCACCCATGGCCGGTAACAAATTGCTGCGCGATGAAATAGCTAATAAGGTAAAAAGGCTACACAACGCTGAATATAATCCGGACACCGAAATCACCATTACGGCCGGTGGCACACAAGCCATCTTCACCGCTATTAGTGCAGTAATTCATGCTAACGATGAAGTAATAGTTTTTGAACCGGCTTTTGATTGCTATGCACCGACAATAAAAGTAATGGGCGGTGTGGTTAAATCGCTTGAACTCGAACCGTCAAATGGATATCGTATCGACTGGGGCATGGTGAAAAAACTCATTACCAACCGCACCAGATTGATTATTCTAAATTCGCCGCATAATCCTACGGCTACCATCTTGCATCAGGAAGATATCGACCAGCTCAGTTCCATTGTACGTAATCAGGATATTTTGATTTTGAGTGATGAGGTTTATGAACACTTAATTTTTGATGGTGAACAGCATCATAGTATGGCCCGATATCCGGATTTAAAAGAAAAAAGTTTCATTGTAGCCTCATTCGGAAAACTTTTTCACGCCACCGGCTGGAAAGTGGGGTATTGCCTGGCTCCCGAATACCTGATGAACGAATTCAGAAAGATACATCAGTTCCTGGTGTTTAGTGTTAACTCGGCCGTGCAACAAGCTGTAGCACAATATTTAAAAGATGAAGCTACTTATACCTCATTACCTGCCTTTTTTCAGCAAAAACGCGATTATTTCAGGAAGGGATTAATTGAAACTAAATTTGAATTACTACCTTCATATGGATCTTATTTTCAATCTGTTAAATATGGTCACTTAAATAATGAGTCTGACATAGACTTTGCAATGCGCTTAACCACAGAAGCTGGAGTGGCCTGTATCCCCACATCTGTATTTTATACGCGGGGTACTGACTATAAAGTTTTGCGTTTTTGTTTCGCCAAAAAGCAAGAAACGCTTGATGAGGCCGTTAATAGATTATTAGATTTTAAACTTTAACCTAATTATTAAATGCATTAGCGAACCTAACTGCCGAAACTTATTTGCTTATGGAAAATTTAAAGATCACTATATTTCAAGGTTATTTATTTTGGGAAAAGATTGACCAGAACTTACAAAACATAGAATTGCGCCTCGGCAATATTCGTGAAAAAACTGATCTGATTATCCTGCCCGAAATGTTTAACACCGGTTTTACCATGAACGCTGCCCAACTGGCCGAACCAATGAATGGTAAAACCATGCAGTGGATGCATCAAATAGCCCAAAAGTTTGATTGCGTAATAACCGGCAGTTTAATTGTTGCAGAAGGTGGAAATTATTACAACCGCCTGGTATGGATGCAGCCGGACGGTAGGTATAACTATTATGACAAACGGCACTTGTTTGCTTTAGGCAAAGAACATGAAACCTATACTCCCGGTACCAAAAGATTGGTTGTTGAACTTAAAGGTTGGAAAATTTGCCCGGTTATATGTTACGATCTGCGTTTCCCGGTGTGGCTGCGTAATGTCAACGCTGCTTATGATCTGTTATTAATAGTAGCTAACTGGCCTGAGAAAAGAGCGCTGCACTGGCGTACCTTGATACCGGCGCGCGCGGTTGAAAATCAATGCTATGTAATTGGCGTGAACCGTGTGGGCCATGATGGTAACGAAATTTACCATTCGGGCGATTCGACCTGTGTTGACCCTAATGGCAATACGGTTTATTATAAACGAGACGAAGAAGACGTATACACCTTTACTATTATTGGAGACGAAGTTGTAAAAACTCGCCGGCAGATGCCGTTTTTGCGCGATGCCGATAATTTTAACCTGATTTAACTTTTGCAGCCCGCTGATTAGCCGTAAACTTCTTTACTTTGCATTTTTATAATTTGTTTTAAAGTGATAAAAACTTATAGCGCTATTATACTGGGTTTGCTGGCTGTTAGTCTTAGCGCATCGGCACAAAAGAAAAAAGATTATACGGGCTATGTAAATCCGTTCATTGGTACCGGTGGCCACGGCCACACTTACCCGGGCGCGGTAGTTCCATTTGGCATGGTTCAGCTAAGTCCTGACACCCGTTTAGAGGGCTGGGATGGCTGTTCGGGCTATCATTACACAGATTCTGTTGTTTATGGCTTTTCGCATACGCATTTGAGCGGCACCGGCATTGCCGACTACTGCGACATATTGTTTATGCCAACCACAGGCACACCGCAGTTTAAAAACACTGAACACAGCTCTCGCTTTCAAAAAAAGAATGAGTTTGCATCGCCGGGATATTATAAAACCAAACTAGATAAGTATAGTATTGATGTAGAGCTCACCGCCACTACCCGCGCCGGTATGCACCGGTATAGCTACCCCTCAACCCGCGAGGCCAATATTATTATCGACCTGCAACACCGCGACCAGGTTTTAAACTCATGGATTGAAATAGTTAACGACCATGAGATTAAAGGATACCGCGAATCAAGAAGCTGGGCCAATGACCAGCATGTGTATTTTTATGCTAAGTTTTCTAAACCCTTCAAAGCCTATGGTATAGCTGTTAATGACGTTTTGCAGGAAGGTTTAAAGAAAGCTGAAGGCAAAAATCTGAAACTTTACATTCGCTTTGATAACCCCGGCCAGGTAATTTCTAAAGTCGGCATATCGGCAGTAAGCGCCGACGGAGCGCTAAAAAACCTGAATGCCGAAATGCCCGATTTCGACTTTAAAAAAGTGCAGCGTGCAGCTAAAGCGCAGTGGATAGATGCGCTTGCTAAAATAGAGGTTGAAGGCGGTGCGCCCGAAGTAAAACAGGAAGAGCAAATGTCGACAGAGGCTTTGGCTTATGGGTATGGCCGCCCTCCGGGCAAAAAAGCCCCTGTTGTTGACTATGGCAAGATTAAACGCACCATATTTTATACGGCGTTATATCATGCCATGTTGTCGCCCAATATTTACAGCGATGTTGACGGTCAATACCGTGGCATGGATCAGAAAATCCACACGGCAAACGGCTTTAACTATTATACCGTATTTTCTTTGTGGGATACTTTCCGTGCCGAGCATCCGCTGCTGACGCTGATCGACAAAAAACGTACCCTTGACTTTATCAAGAGCTTCCTTGCGATATATGATCAACAGGGCCTGCTCCCTATCTGGTCGCTGGCCTCAAATGAAACTTATTGTATGATTGGCAATCATTCTATTCCTGTCATAGTAGATGCATACGCCAAAGGAATCCGCGATTTCGATGCGGAAAAAGCTTTGGAAGCCATGAAAGTATCCGTTAACCGCAATCAGTTCGGGTTAGATTCATATCGCCAAAACGGTGCAGTATTAGCCGATAACAACCAGGAGTCGGTGTCAAAAACTTTAGAGTATGCCTTTGATGATTGGTGTATAGCGCAGTTTGCCAAAATGCTGAATAAGCCGGTTGATTATAACCAATATATTCAACGCGCCCAATACTGGAAAAATGTGCAGGACAAAGACAGCGGCTTTGTGCGCGCCCGTAAAAACGGCGACTGGCTAACGCCTTTTGATCCGAACGAGGTAAACCATAACTATGTGGAGGGTAATGCCTGGCAGTACTCGTTTTTGGCGCCGCAGGATGTTAACGGCTTAATCGCCCGTATGGGGGGCAAAGCCAATTTTAGCGCTAAACTAAATGAGTTATTTACTACCACCGCCCCGTTAACCGGCATACAACAACCTGATGTTAGTGGTTTGATTGGCCAATATGCACATGGCAATGAACCAAGTCATCATATGGCCTATCTGTTTAATTTTACTGACGACGCCGACAAAACGCAGTTTTTTTTAAACCGTATTATGAGCGAACAATACAGTGATAAACCTGACGGCCTTGCCGGTAATGATGACTGCGGGCAAATGTCGGCATGGTATGTAATGAGTGCTTTAGGCATTTATAATATCGCTCCGGGCCAGCAGCAGCTCCAAATAGGCCTGCCGCAGTTTGAGAGCGCCGTGATACATCTGGAGAATGGTAAAAAGTTTACCATCCTAAATTCCGGCAGCTCGGTGGCTCGAAATAATATTTACCTGCAGGGAATAAATCTTAACAAAAAAGCCTATAACAAGCTTTATCTAAGCTATGATGATATAGCCAATGGCGGCGAGTTTGAGGTTTTCACGGGGCGTTTGGCCAACCGTATATTTATGCAGGACCTGGAAAAATCAACCTCAGAAATTACAGCTAATTTGATCACGCCTAACCCTACCATTACTTTGCTTAAAACCTTTGCGCCGCCAACACAAGCGGCAATAAAAAGCAACGATACAGAGGCCGACGCGATCTATTTCACCACTGATGGCTCTACCCCGACTACGTCTTCAAAATTGTATAGTAAACCAGTTCCGGTTAGTTCAAATATGACTATCAAAGCAATAGCCGTACATAATGGCAAATCAAGCTTCGTAACAGAAGCACATTATTAAACGTCCTATATCAAAAATAACATGGCTTACGACGAACAACTTGCAAACCGAATTAGAGAGGCGCTTATTGAGCGCGGCATTGAGGATATTGAAGAAAAGAAGATGTTTCGCGGATTATGTTTTATGGTAAACGGCAAAATGTGCCTTTGTGTTAGCGGCGATGAAATGATGTGCCGCATAGGCCCTGAATACAAAGAAGCATTGGAGCTAACTGGTGTGCGCGGAATGATAAGAAACGGCAAGCCTTTAAAAGACTATGTATACGTAAGTCCAGACATCATCAAAATAAAAAAAGAATTTGAAAGTTGGGTTGATAAATCTTTAGCGTTTAATAAATTTGCCAGGGCCACCAAAAAATAAACCAATAAAAAATACGGGCCGCTTCTCCTAAAATTTAACTGTTAAAATTGCGTTGTTACCTATTTATAACCCGGCCGCTATATTGAGCCAATAATTTTACATCTTTACCGAATGTTCAGACGTATAAAAAACAAATACCTGAGATACTTTGTCATCTTCATTTATGCTATAATCATATTCTTTTGCGCCATTGAGCTAAATTTTCTATGGCTTTTCGGCTACTCGCCGGATATGAATGATATCAAAGCGCCAACCATGTCTGTCGGTTCACAAGTTTACACAGCCGACGGCAAGCTGATAGGCGAATATTATCATGAAAACCGCTCGCCGGTACAGTTTAAAGAGATATCGCCAAGCATTATTAATGCCTTGGTAGCTACTGAAGACGTGCGTTTTTACAAACATGGCGGTGTTGATTTCTACTCTTTCTTTACCAGCGTTCTGTCAACCGCCAAAGGCGACAAGCGCGGCGGCAGCACCATCACCCAGCAGCTGGCGAAAAACCTGTTCTCAACACGCAAGCGCAAATCGCAGGGGGTATTGCGGCATATCCCGGTGGTACGTACCTTAATATCAAAATGTAAAGAATGGTTAACCGCTTATAAAATTGAACACTTGTATAGCAAGCAGGAAATTTTGACACTATACTTGAATACAGTTCCGTTTGGTAATAACTCATTTGGTATCAAAACAGCCTCACTTAAATATTTTGATAAAACACCAAATGAGGTAAACCCTGCCGAAGCAGCAATGCTGATCGGTATGTTGAAAGCAACATCTACCTATAACCCAATCAATAATCCGGACAAAGCCATTGAGCGCCGTAACACGGTTTTGAGCCAGATGGAGAAATATGACTATCTGAGCAAAGCTGATTACACCAAATACAGCGAAACATCCTTGGGGCTGAATTTAAGCTATGTTGAGGACGACTCGCACGGAGATTCATACCTGCGCGAAGCCGTTGAACGCTGGCTTAAAAAGTGGTGTAAAGACAATGATTATGACCTGTATGAAGATGGTCTGAAAATCTACACCACTATCGACTCCCGCTTACAACAATATGCTGAGGAAGCCGTGGCCGAAAAGATGAAGATGCTGCAAAAACGCTTTAACGGCATTTGGGGTAAGAAAAACCCGTGGCGCGATTCAAAAGGTGTTGAGATCAAAGATTTCGTTTTAAAAAACGAGCAGAAATTACCGATCTATAAAATGCTTTCAGCAAAATATCATGGTGATACTACGCAGATTCAGGACTACTTTAAAAAACCTAAACGCATGAAGGTTTTTACCTGGAATGGCGAACATGATACCACTTTTTCTACCATTGATTCCATAAAATATTACGCACGCATCCTTAATACCGGCATGATGACGATAGAGCCATCAACCGGAAAAATTAAAGTTTGGGTTGGTGGTATCAACCATAAATATTTCAATTACGACCATGTTAATCAGGCCAAGCGCCAGGCTGGTTCAACCTTTAAGCCCTTTGCTTATCTGACTGCGCTGGACAATGGTTATACCCCTTGCGATAAATTTACCGATCAACCGGTATCTATCAAATATCAAGACGGCGGCAAAGAAGAAGTGTGGTCGCCCAATAATGCCGATTTTCATTTTAGTTACCAGGAAATGTCGTTACGTTGGGCCATGGGCAAATCAGTGAACTCTATCACAGCGCAGCTTACTGAAAAAGTGGGTTGGGATAAAGTTGTTGAGTACGCGCACAAAGTAGGTATTGAAAGCCCACTCAAGGCAGTGCCTTCCGTTTCGCTGGGATCAAACGACGTTTCTGTTTATGAAATGGTTCGTGCTTACAGCACTTTCCTCAATAAGGGCCAAAAGATTGACCCGCTGCTGGTAACCAAGATCACCGATCATGACGGCAATGTTATACAGGAGTTCACCGTGAAAATGCAACAGGTAATTAGTGAGGAAGTTGCCTGGCTGATGTTATATATGTTCCGCGGCGGTATGGAAGAGCCCGGCGGTACCTCGCAAGCGTTATGGGAGTACAACGGCTTGTGGAAAAAAGATAACCAGATTGGTGGCAAAACCGGTACATCTTCAGATTATGTAGACGGCTGGTATATGGGTATCACCAAAGACCTGGTAACCGGCGTTTGGGTTGGCGCCGATGATCGTAGCGTACACTTTAATACATCTGAAAGCGGCGAAGGCTCGCACACGGCCTTGCCTATATTTGGGTCTTTTATGGAGCGGGTTTATGCCGATAAACAGTCGGGATATACTTATGGGCCATTCCCGAAGCCGTGGGTTAAAATTACCAAAACATACGACTGTCCTTCACCCCGGATATCTAAGGACACCACTTCGACAGACAGTTTAAGTATGCCTTTGGACACCACGAATTTCCCGGGAGATGCGCCTCCGGCCGCAAACCCGGCAGGTACCAATCAGTAATATAAATATTAAGTTGATTTATTAAATTAGCAGCGAGGTAAACGTCAATGAATTCTATCCTTTCCGCTACACATAAATCAGCCAGATATTTATTCGCTATTCTGTTTTTTATTGGTTTACTGGTAATAAGCATTTCAGCGCAGGCGCAATATTTTGGTCAAAACAAGGTTCGCTACAAAAACCTGAAATTTAAGGTTTATAAAACCCCGCATTTTGAATTGTATTACTATCTGAAAAATGATAGTATGATCCGTCGTTTTGCTCAGGAAAGCGAGTTATGGTACACCTTGCATCAGCAGGTTTTCAGAGATACCTTTCGTAAAGCCAACCCGATCATTCTTTATGCCAATCACCCCGATTTTCAACAAACTACCGCTATTGATGGCGAGATTGATGTAGGTACCGGCGGTATTACCGAAGGACTAAAAAACCGTGTGGTGATGCCGGTGATGGAGAATAATCAAATGACCCGCCATGTTATTGGCCACGAATTGGTACATGCCTTCCAATACCATATCCTGCTTGGGCATGAGGACAATAGTTACGAAAACATTAATAACCTGCCACTTTGGATGATTGAAGGTATGGCAGAATACTTGTCGCTGGGCAAGAAAGATGCCTATACAGCAATGTGGATGCGCGATGCCTACCTGAATCATGACATACCGACGGTTAAGGACCTGACCGAAAGCAACAAGTATTTCCCTTACCGTTATGGCGAGGCCTTTTGGAGCTTCATTGGTTCAACATATGGCGATACTATAATCACCCCGTTCTTTAAAAACACGGCCAGATTTGGGTTGGCTTATGGTATCAGGCATACTTTTGGATATGACGATAAAACGTTGTCTAAACTTTGGGCAAACTCTATCGAAGCTACCTATAAGCCTTTTCTGAAAGATACTGTTCAAAAGCCTGTTGGAGAGTTAGTGATCAGTGATAAAAATTCGGGGAAGATGAACGTGGCGCCTGCTATTAGTCCGGATGGCAAATATCTGGCTTTCCTGTCAGAGAAGAACCTGTTTACCATTGATCTTTTCCTGGCCGATGCTAAAACGGGCGCAGTGATCAAAAAATTAACGAGCAAGGTATCCAATACACATATTGATGAGTTTAACTTTATCGAGTCGGCCGGTACCTGGTCGCCCGATGGAAAGAAGTTTGCGTTCAGCGTGTTTGCTAAGGGACGTAACCGTATGCTGGTGGTTGAGGTACCAAGCGGAAAAATATTGGAAGATGTATCGATGGGAAAAGTTGGACAGTTCAGTAACCTGTCATGGTCGCCAGACGGCAGTCAGATCGCTTTCCAGGGATTGGCCGAAGGTCAGGGCGATTTATACTTATATAACTTTAACACTAAACAGGTAAAGCAGTTAACCGACGATAAATTTTCAGATTACCAGCCAAGTTTTTCCAGGGACGGTAAAAAAATCGTTTTTTCGACCGATCGTACTACCTACGATCAAACAACATCGCAGGATATTACCTTTAATTTAGCGGAGTACGATCTTGCAACCGGCAAAATCACCAATCTGCCAATTTTTAACGGCGCTAACAACCTCAATGCGCAATATTCGTCAGACGGTACACAAATTTATTTCTTATCAAACCGTGATGGTTTCCGCAATATGTATCGGTACACTATTGCCACAGGAAAAGTTGAGCAAATGACGGATTTGTTTACCGGCATTTGTGGTATCACAGAGTTTTCGCCGGCGTTAAGTATTTCGGCAAATAATGATGTGGTATATTCTTACTACCGCGCACAGAAATATTCGCTTTATAATGCCAAGGCTACAGATTTTACGCCCAAAACTATTGATCCGGGGCATACTGATTTTGAAGCAGCTTTGTTACCGCCATCTCGTGCAGTTGGTGTCGATCTGATCAATTCAAACCTGAATAATTACCTGGCCTACCCCAAAATCCCGGCCGATTCAATAACAGCTATACCCTACAAACCAAAGTTTAAACTGGATTATCTGGCCAGTACCGGCGTTGGCGCTTCGGTAAGTTCATTTGGTACCGGTTTGGCTAGTGGCGTGCAGGGTGTATTTAGTGACATTTTGGGCCGGAATCAAATTTACGCGGGCCTGGCCATTAATGGCGAGATCTATGATTTTGGCGGACAATTGGTTTACATTAAACAAACCGGCAGATGGAATTTTGGCGGAGGTATATCGCATATCCCCTACCAGTTTGCCAATTATAACGTGGTTGCCACTACGCAAACTATTGGCGGTAAACCTGTACCCGTAACTGAGGAGCGTTATGACATCATACGTATTTTCGAGGATCAGGCATCTTTGTTTACCTCCTATCCTATTTCAAAATCAACGCGTGTTGAGTTTGGTGGCGGGGCGTCGAGATATAATTACCGGGTTGATCGTTACACTACTACCTATGACACCTCAGGAAATATAATAGATTATACCAAAAATCACATATCCAATAAAGATTACAATGCTGACCCGACAAATGGCCAGCAACTCAATCCTTTCACTGTTTTCCAGGCAAACACAGCCTTAGTGGGCGATAATTCATTTTTTGGTGTTGCCTCGCCGCTTAACGGCTATCGTTACCGCATAGAGGCCGAGTACAATTTTGGTACCTACCAATTCTTTGCGCCAACTATCGATTTGCGCAAATACGAACGTGTGGCGCCGGTTACGTTTGCTGCCCGTTTATATGGCTATGCACGCCTGGGTAATTCAAACGGCTTATATCCGCTATATGTAGGTTACCCCTTCCTGATAAGAGGTTACGAGGCACAGACATTTTATAACGGCAATGGCAAGCCAAGCAACGGTTTCACCATAGATCAACTATCCGGTACGCGTACCGTGGTTGCAAATTTCGAGGTACGTTTGCCATTTACCGGTCCGGAAAAATTATCGGCTGTTAAATCAAAGTTCTTCTTTTCAGAACTTAATTATTTCTTCGACGCCGGGTTAGCGTGGAACGCAGGAAATCAGGTTAAATTCCAGATGGCGCCAGACAGGATTGGCACCGACCCTAACGGAAATGGTGTTTACAACACAAACCAGCGTGTGCCCGCGCTAAGTACAGGGTTGTCATTGCGTGTAAATGTATTTGGTTATTTTGTATTGGAACCTTACCTAGCTGTACCACTTAACCGTAACGATGTTAGCAAACCAGTATTTGGTTTAGGTTTTACTCCGGGGTGGTAATTTAAACATAAGGCGTTTTTGACGGTTATATAAAACAATGAAGAAACTTGTTTTCACTATCGGGTTAATATTAGGCTCTTTGAGCCTGTTTGCCCAGGCCAGTGCTGTTGATTCGGCGCACCAAACAGCTAAAACTACACAGCCGGTGTTAAAGAATAATGAGGGCGCGAAGATGAAGCCCACAGATGACGCAACGACAAATATTTATAATTCGCCCGAATTTTGGAGCTTTTACCGAACGATAAGATTTGCAAATTTAAGTGAGACTATCAGGAGCCGCGGCCCGTTAACTGTTTTTGCGCCAGACAACGATGCTTTTACAAAATTGCCCCCCGGCAAAATTGATTCTCTTTTGGAACCCAAACGTTTACCAGATTTAATAGCTATGGTAACCTACCACGTTGTGCCCGGCGTACTTAAAGCTAAAGACATTTTGCATGCAATAAAAGCCGGCAATGGCACTGCAACCTTCATCACCCTAACAGGCAATAAATTAATGGCTAAGCTGGACACTAACAGAAATATTGTGTTGATTGATGAAAACGGCGGGCAAAGCGTAATCAGCAAATTTGATATTCAGCAAAACAATGGTGTTATCCATATAGTCAACGCCGTGCTGATGCCTAAGTTTAAAGAAATATAAGCCGACTTTGGGGTGACAAACCATCCAAATTGAATTTCCGTAGTTAAATAAATTGTAAATACTACGAAAATGAAAAGATTAGCTTTGATATCAACCTTAGCGGTTGCCTTTGCATGGGCAGGATGCCAAAATAGCAATGGACAAAATAATAACGGCAGATTAAGCAAACCCGCAGCCGAGTGGAAAAAAGTTCTTAGCCCTAACGCTTATCATATTATGGTTGAGAGCGGTACCGAGCCACCTTTCCATAATGCTTACTATAATAATCATGAAAAAGGTATCTACGTTAGCGCAGCTACCGGCGAAGTATTGTTTTCGTCGGCAGATAAATATGATAGCGGCACCGGTTGGCCAAGTTTTGTAAAACCGGTTAATATGAAAAAAATAAAAATAGTGACAGATAACAGCTTTGGCACCACCCGGCAGGAAGTTATTGAACGCAGTACCGGCTTGCATCTGGGACATGTATTTGATGATGGCCCTGTTGACAGAGGTGGTAAAAGATACTGCATGAACTCAGGCGCCTTAAAATTTATTAAGCAGTAATAAAGTTACGACGATTATTGATTGAGGGGCGTAGTTGCGTTTTGTTGCGCAAGCTGCTTTCATAATTTAAACCAATGGTCAGATCTATCCAGTTTGGATTTACAGGTCTGATCATTTTCTCCTTTTGCGGGCGGGTATAAGTGCTTACCGTTTTGAAACGCTCCATCGCCAATTCTTCTGAATTGATCTCTTCAAAATAAACCAGACGGTTTAGCTGTTTCGCACTATCGAAAAACAAAGTTGGCATTTCTTCATAAAACTTAATGGTTTTTAAAAGATCTGAGCAAAGGCCAACGTGTAAATTATTACGGTTTCTGTCGGTGATGATATAGATAAAACGTTTCATTTTGATAATAAATTTGCTGTTTGAAAAATAATTACTAACTTTATGAGCATAAAATTACTAACAATTTTAGTAAATCCAAATTTTATGACAAAAATTTCGTCAAATATTAAATTCCTTAGAAAAAGCAAAGGATTAACACAGCAACAATTTGCTGATGAGGTAGGTATTAAAAGGTCATTGGTAGGCGCTTATGAAGAAGAGCGTGCCGAGCCCAAATATGATTTGCTAAAAAAAATAGCAAATTTCTTTGATATTACCGTTGATGATTTTATAAATGAAACCATAGACGACAAATTTTTAGCAAAGCCCAAACCTACCGCGGGCGGTGTGCGCATCCTTAGTATATCTGTTGATAAAGAGGATAATGAAAATATTGAGATGGTACC
This sequence comes from Mucilaginibacter ximonensis, assembly GCF_042686265.1. Classification (NCBI taxonomy): domain Bacteria; kingdom Pseudomonadati; phylum Bacteroidota; class Sphingobacteriia; order Sphingobacteriales; family Sphingobacteriaceae; genus Mucilaginibacter; species Mucilaginibacter ximonensis. The sequence goes on along the minus strand of NZ_JBHUPD010000001.1, from coordinate 785,544 downwards.
GGTAAAAGCCAGTGCCGGTTATATGAATGGTTACGCCGACCCGGAATACGTGTCGCAGTTGCCAAAGTTACATTTGCCGATGTTTAAGAACGGTACCTTCCGCGGATTTGAAATAAAAGGCGACTCTATGTTACCACTTGTTTCGGGTACTACAATAATTGGTGAATATGTGGAGAATTGGGGCGATATAAAAGCCAATGAAACCTATGTAATTGTTTCAAAAAACGACGGCGTGGTTTATAAACGCATAGGCAATAAGTTTAAAGACAACAAAAAACTTAAACTGGTATCTGATAACCCGGCTTACGACCCGTATGAGGTTGCCGGGGAAGATGTTTTAGAGGTATGGAAAGCTAAGGCCTATATATCTACACACCTGCCCTTACCTAACCCTGAACCTACTATGGAAAGCCTGACCAGCATGATGGCGCAGATGCAACGATCAATAGCTAAATTGGAAGGCAACAATTGATTTGATTTCGGAATTGGAGGTCCGATTTCGGATTTATTGACTTTTGTAATTAATAGGCAGCATTCAAATTTTTAATTTGAGACTTAATTCAATTCCGAAATCGAATATCCGGGATCTGAAATCCCCCCTTGGCAACAATTAAGTTACATACTCTTGGTTAAACTTTATTCATTTATCTTTATCATAACACCAAAAAATTAAATCTAAAGAAAATGAAAAAGGTATTATTAGTATGCGCTTTTGTTTTGGGTATTAGCGCTATAAGCTTTGCTCAGGATAATAACGGTGACCAGGGCGGCGGCCGGCGCAGAGGTGGTAACCCAACTCAAATGGCAGCCAGGTTAAAAGACAAATTATCATTAACAGATGACCAGGTTGCTAAAGTTACCGCGCTTTACACTACCCAGGTAAAGGTTCAGGATAGTTTAAGAACCGCTAGTAATGGTGACAGACAAGCGCAACGCCCTGCGATGGCTGCTTTGAGAAAAGCAACTAACGATAAGATCACTGCTTTATTAACTGCAGATCAGCAAGAAAAATTTAAGAAAATGTTAGCAGACCAAGCTGCTGCACAAGCTGCAAGGCGTAACGGTAACTAATTTATAAGTTTGAAAAGAGAGCAGCGTTAAGCTGCTCTTTTGTTTAAGGGCAGTTGTTTATAGCAACAATTAAGTTACACATCTAAATATTTCTATTTAACGACTATCTTTAAGTATCACCAAATCAAAAAAACCGATAAAATGAAAAAATTACTATTAGTATGCGCATTCGTTATTGGCGTTAGCGCAGTTAGCTTCGCGCAGGGCGGCGGCCGTATGGGTATGAGCCCCAAAGTGCAGGTAGACACTTTAAAAGCACACGTTGCAGGAATCACAGACGAACAGAGCGCTAAAATATTAGCGGTGTACCAAGGTGCCCGCAAACAACGCGACAGCCTTATGGAAGCCGCAAATGGTGACAGACAAGCTATGATGTCAGGCTTTATGAAAATGCAGACAGCAACTGATGCTAAGATTTCAGCTATCTTAACCGCAGATCAAGCTGCAGCTTACAAAAAAATGGTTGAGGCACGCATGGCGCGTATGAGAGCGCGTATGCAGGGCAACAACTAATAATTCATATTTACACAAAGAAAAGCTCCGACAAACCGGGGCTTTCTTTATTTTAGCTAAAATTTAAGCAATTGAATCCGGCTAAAAAATATATAACAAGCAAGCTAGACGAGCGCAGGCAAAACGGCGGCTATCGCACGCTTAAACCTGAAAGCAACCTGGTAGACTTTTGCTCAAACGATTACCTGGGTTTTGCACGGTCGCCGCTATTGCGCGGTCAAATTGAAGCCGAAATAAATAGCCGGCCTAATTTGAACGGCGCCACCGGCTCAAGACTGATATCGGGTAACCTGGCTTATACTGAAGCATTGGAGCGCGAAATAGCGGCTTTGTTTAAGGCAGAAGCCGGCCTGTTATTTAACTCGGGCTACGATGCAAATTTAGGGCTTCTCTCCTCTTTGCCGCAACGCGGCGATACTGTTATTACTGATGAGCTAATTCATGCTTCGTTAATTGACGGCGCTCGCTTAAGTAACGCCAACCGGTACACTTTTAAGCATAATGATCTCGTATCGCTTGAGGCCAAATTAAAAAATGCTAAGGGCGTAATCTACGTAGTTACTGAAAGCATTTTTTCTATGGACGGCGATATGCCTCCATTAGAAGAAATGCTGACGTTAACGGAAAAGTATGGCGCCAATCTGATAGTCGACGAAGCACATGCAGTTGGTTTGTATAAGACTGGTATTGTTTCGGCTTTTGAACTTCAGGACAGGGTGTTCGCCCGTGTGGTAACCTTTGGCAAAGGCCTTGGCTGTCATGGCGCTATTGTTTTAGGGAGCGATATACTGCGTCAGTACCTGATTAATTATGCTCGTTCGTTTATTTATACTACTGCTGCGCCGTTCCATCAGTTAGCTACTGCCTGGTGTGCTTTTAAATTACTACAAACATCTGACCCGCATATAGACGAATTGCATCATCGCATCCAATTATTCAAGAAAACTATAGTTTTAAATGCCCAGAGCAACTACGCTTTGATTGCCAGCGATAGTGCTATCCAGTGCATCCTGTTAAAAAGCAATGATAAAGCTAAAGGCGTTGCTTCGCATTTGCAAGGTCGCGGGTTTGACGTTCGCGCTATAATGAGCCCTACTGTAGCCGCTGGAAGTGAACGGATCCGCATTTGCTTACACACTTATAATACCGCCGGCGAGGTGACCGCGCTGGCTAATGAAATAAACCATCTGCTTTATGAATAAACCACTCTTTATAACCGGCATTGGTACAGGTATCGGCAAAACCATCGTATCGGCAGTTTTAGTTGAAAGCATGCAAGCCGACTACTGGAAACCGGTACAATCAGGCGATCTGGATAACAGCGATACCTTATACGTAAAAAGTTTGGTATCGAACAATAAAACTGTTTTCCACCCCGAAGCCTATCGGCTAACCCAACCTTTTTCGCCGCACAAATCGGCTGCGCTGGATGGCATTGAGATCGATCCGTCCACTATCAGAACTCCTAAAACGGATAATACGCTGATTATTGAAGGCGCGGGCGGACTTATGGTGCCACTAAACCACACTTTTTTAATGATTGACCTTATACAGCAACTCAATGCAGAGGTGATATTGGTGGTAAAACATTATTTGGGTAGCATCAACCATACTTTACTCTCATTAGAAGCGCTGCACAGCCGCAACATTCCCATAACGGCGCTGATCTTTAATGGCGAATCTAATGAATCTTCAGAGTCTGTGATTAAGGGCTTTGCCAAATGCCCAACACTTTATATTCCGGAAATACCGCAGATAAGTAAGGAAAGTATCGCCAATATTAAAATAACCCTGCAAAACAAACCGGCATGAAAAAAGTAGCTGTAATAGGATCAGGAACCATGGGAAATGGTATAGCCCATACTTTTGCCCAATATGGTTTTGAAGTTTCGTTGATTGATATAAATAACGAAGCTTTGCAGCGCGGATTAAAAACTATCAGCACAAACCTCGATAAGCAGGTTAAAAAAGAAGTACTTACCGAAGCTGACAAAACTGATATTTTAAACCGAATAACAACTTTTATTGATTTGAAGACCGGAGTGACCGGCGTAGGTCTAGTAATTGAAGCCGCTACTGAAAATCAGGAAATTAAATTAGATATTTTTAAACAGCTAAGTGATATTTGTGGGAACGAAACCATCCTGGCTACCAATACGTCATCCATATCTATTAGCCAAATAGCATCGGTAACCAATCGTCCTGAAAACGTCATCGGTATGCATTTCATGAACCCTGTACCGCTTATGAAGTTGGTTGAGGTAATTAAAGGCAAAAACACATCGGCACAAACTATCCAAACCATAATGCAACTTTCGCGGCAGCTGGAAAAAATACCTGTTGAAGTAAATGACGCACCGGGTTTTGTGGCTAACCGCATTTTAATGCCTATGATTAACGAGGCGATATTTACTTTATATGAAGGGGTATCAGGTGTGGGGGAAATTGATACGGTGATGAAGCTGGGTATGGCGCACCCGATGGGCCCATTGCAACTAGCCGATTTTATTGGACTGGATGTTTGCCTGGCCATCATGAACGTGTTATATGATGGTTTTAAAACTGATAAATACGCCCCCTGCCCTTTACTGATTGATTTAGTTAACGCTAAACAGCTTGGCATTAAAACTGGAAGCGGCTTTTACAAGTATACACCAGGCAGCAAGGACATGGTGGTTGCCGACCGTTTTGTCTGATAGTTTTTAAACTTTTCCGTTTAATATTTGTCAATGTTATGAATTGTTAAAACACATTGACCGATGAAAACATTAGGAAAAATTGGAATTTTAATAGCCTTAGCCGGTAGCTTACTCACATCATGCGCCGGTGACTATTACGTAACTTCGCGACCCGCTGAGCCGTATTATGTACGCCCGGCTTCGCCATATGCCGGTGCCGTGTGGGTTGACGGCGAATGGGTATGGACAGGCGGACGTTATAATTATGTAGGCGGCCATTGGGCTCGTCCGCGTGCCGGCCGCACCTGGGTGCGCGGCACCTGGGTACATGGTAACCGTGGCTATGCGTGGCACCGGGGCTATTGGCGATAAGCAAGTTTAAAATCGTTAAAAGCCGGTTGCCAATGCGCAATCGGCTTTTTTTGTATTAAACGGTGTATAAATAGCGCTTTTGTTAATAAGTTTGTTATTGGGTAATTGATGAAATTATTTTTAAATTTATCAACAAAGCCTAAGCATAAAAAAGGCCATACTATTTGGGAAATTTCTACATCGTTTTGAACTATTTATTTACCGGCCGTTGTTACAAAAAGTGGCAGTTATGTTGCGCCCTGCTGTTACTTTTATCCGCTAAAATTGTCCGGGCTGAGGGCAGTAAAGAAATAAACTCTAACGGCGGCGGCCGCGCCTATTTATATTCAAGTAAAACAGCTACGCAATCATTTCCATTCCCCACATTGGGCACTATGAAAGTGTATGTAAAAGCCGGTGAAACTATCAATGTCGGATCGAGTGCTCAGGGCATAAATTCAGGTACCATATACCTTAGAGCGCCTGATGGAAGCACTTTTACCAGCGGAAATTCAAAAACCACAGGTTTTATATTGGACGCTTCTCAGGAATCGGCCGGCCCGTTACCCGCTGCCGGTGGCTATACACCTTACAAAGTAGTGGCTACAGCTGCACAGGAAGGCGTTTGGGAGGTTGACTTTACCGCGCCGGGAAGTGATAACGGCTCTGAATCAAACCCGGTTGTAACGCCGGCAGGCGGCAATTGGAATCAACCAACCGGCCCATATATAGCCGCATTTGATATTACTGTATTCAATACTTCAAACGCTCCGGTTAAAGGGAGGGTATTTACCAATATATTCTGCGGGGTGCTGAGTTCTTTCAGCCTGGGTTTTAATGGTATATTTTACATTTTAACTAAAGACGGCTATCAATATGTTTTAGATAATAACGGGCAGGCGGGTAATGGCTTCTCATTTTTTGCAAACAACAAAGGTTTTAAAACAGCAAGCGGTACAGCAAGCTATCAGAGCGTTAACAACACTGCATCGCCATTAGTGCAAGACCCAACTGCTCCCGATACACAGACAGATATTACTCATAAAATATTTTTCAATTCACCGGCGGCTGATCTTCCTGCATCAGCGAAAACACCTGGCAACGGAAATACCTGGTTAATCAACCCTCCTTTTGTACCCACTATCACTAATGTTCAATTTGTTGGCACTGAAGGTACCGTAGGTCAGGCAGGGACCGCGCCGCTTGGTGGATCATTCAATTTTGACGTTACCTCAAACGGCAGTTACGTTTTAGCTATAGACGTCAATAACAATGGATCTTTTACTGATGCTATTGACCGCAAACTTACCGGTAAAGTTACAAATGGCAGCAATAGCATAGTATGGGATGGTTTGGACGGGTTAGGCAACAAAATTCCAGCTGGCACCACAATTTATAATGCAAATTTATCGGTGTCCTTATTTAATGCAGAGGTTCATTTTCCGTTTTTTGACGTTGAAAGAAACATAAACGGTATAAAGCTTACCCGAACTACCGGTAACGGTGCGCCCGACAATACAGTATATTGGGATGATAGTCCGCTTACATTAACAGGTACCCCTTCAAACCCTATTACCAATTTAACTGGTATAAATAGTTTGGTGAATGGGCACAAATGGGGATCGCCTACGTTTAATAACTCTGAAAATGATTTTGGCAACAATAAAAGTATTGATACCTGGGCATATGTTAGCCAGGCGCCGATAAGCAACAATTTAACATTTACATTAAGGGAGGCCGATCTTGAGGTGGTTAGTCTTAAATCAGATGTGGTTAAGGGTTGTGCAGGGCAAGTTGTAAACTACGTCGCGACGGTTAGAAATAACGGCCCCAGTGATGTTAAAGGTTCAATATTTGAATTTGATTTTCCGGCCGAAATGGTCGATGTAAAAGCCACCGGTACGCAAACAACCGGCACTACCACTATAGTTAGCAGTATAACCAATCCGGCTTCATACATTGCAACAATGGATATGCCTAATGGCGCGGTCATTACGTTTAACATTACAGGCAAGGTATCTAAAGTGCCGGCCACCGGTAAAGTAAGCGTAGCTGCAACCATACGTCGGCCGGCTGATGTAACTGACCCGGACGCGACTAACCCAGACGCCGCAGTTCCAACCGATGCTTTTAACGAATGCGATTCTGCACCATCAGGTGTAGGTTGTAATAATATAAAAACAGATACAGCAACCTTTCTGGCAGCGCCTGACGCAGGACCTGATCAAATTATAGAGCGCGATAAAAAGGCTACCGTTACCGCTAACCAGGCAGGTATCTGGGCTCAGGTAGGTAACACACCGGCTGCGGCAACCATTGCTTCGGCAACAACTGCTAAAACTGATATAACCGGTTTATCTCAGCTTGGTGCATACAAATTTGTTTTTACTAATCTAAATGGCTGTACAGATACGTTAACTATTAATGTAACATCGTCAAAACTTGGTAATGCAAATGTAATTACGCCCAATGGCGACGGTAATAATGATGTATTGACAATACCAGATATTGACAAATTCCCTGGCAGCCACTTGTCTATTTATAACCGTTGGGGTAATGAAGTTTACCATTCAGACAATTATGCTAATGACTGGGCCGGAAAAGGTTTGGCCGACGGAACATATTATTTTGTGCTAAACCGCCGGGAGGCAAACGGGACATTTAAGGTATTTAAAGATTGGATATATTTAAAACATTGATGATGGGTAGACTGAATAAATATATCCTGCTGCTTTTTCTCACCGCTATAAGTTTTACCCAAGGCTTTGCTCAGCAAACCATACAACTTAGCCAATATTTGTTTAATGGGCTGGCGGTAAACCCTGCCTACGCAGGTTACAAAGACAATTGGACAGTGAATGCAAGCAGCCGGTTGCAATGGGCCGGAGTAGAGGGCGCCCCTATTACCAATACTTTATCCGTTGACGGTATTACCGATCCTGAAAACAAGAACGTCGCGCTTGGATTACTGGTAACCAATGACCGGCTGGGGCCAGAAAATAACTCTTCGGTTTATGCTAATTATTGCTACCGTTTACGTTTAAACAACGAAGACTCTCAACGTCTTTGTTTTGGCGTTGGTGTGGGTGCAATACTTTATAATATTGATGGCACCAAATTTAATACCGGTAATGCAACAGATCCGACAATCTCGTCGGCCATACAAAATAAATTGGCGCCAGACTTCAGGGCAGGTATCTACTACTACTCGCCATCCTTTTATATAGGCGGGTCTGTTTTAAATTTGGTACCTAACGCCTACCCCGATCCTAATTCTGTATTTATCCAGGAAGTAAGGACCTATTACCTAACTGCAGGGGCAATGATCAATATCTCTCCCGTTCTTGACTGGAAGCCTTCGTTTTTGATAAAAGAAGATTTTAAAGGGCCAACCAATATCAATGTCGCCACGTATTTCCTGATTAGTGATTTAATATGGGCAGGCGCTGCCTACAGTACCAGCGCTGCGTTGTGGAACAAATCTAATTTGCAAAGTAACCTGGTTCGGTCTGACGCTATTACCGGTATGGTGGGTATAAACATTACACCTCTTTTCCGTTTCGGTTATTCTTATGACTATGGCACCAGTAAACTTTCAATGTTTCCGGGTGGATCACATGAAATTTCGATAACCTATAGTTTTGCCCGCGCGAAGGGCAGGATATTAAGTCCGCGCTATTTTTAGTTTGATAATATGAAAAAGATAGCCACTTTACTCCTATTATTCATCAGCATGGCTGCCAGGGTTAGCGCACAGGAGCAACCGGACACAAAACAACTGGCCGATAATTTTTTTGAACGCTATGAATATTTCAATGCTTTAAAAATATATAAACGTCTGGCCGAAAAATCAAATCCCGACGGCTTGATAGTAGAGCGTGTTGCTGATTGCTACCGGTTAATGGGCGATTACAACAATGCCGAAGAATGGTATGGCAAAACCATTGGCTACGCTGAGATTGAACCGATTGATCATTTTTATTATGCCGAAATATTGCTGCGTAACAAAAAATTTACTGAAGCTAAAGAACAGTATAAACATTACTACCAACAAGAAGATAAAGTGCAGCTTGCATTGAAATTGGCTAGCGTTGACTCTGCTCAAAAATGGATAAAGGAGCCAGAAAAAGCGTATACTATTCATAACCAGCAAAAGCTCAACAGCAAATATTCAGACTGGGGTCTAAGTCATTGGGGGCCAGACAAATATGTATTTACATCTGACAGGAAAGCAAGCAACAGCAAAAAAGACACCTATTATCGCAATGGCGATGGTTATTTTAATGTATATAAAGACGAAAATGACGTAGTTACATTGTTCGATCTAAAGACAAAGGGTAATAAACTGTTTGATTCCAAATATCATGTCGGGCCGATGATATTTACCAATACCGGCGATACCGCTTATATCACCATAACGACAACCGTACCTCATAAACAACTTCCTACCGATGTCAAAACTCCTGACAATACGCAGAAATTATATACCCGTCGTTTAGAGTTATTGGTAGCAACTAAGGTAAAAGGTCAGTGGGCATCATTTAAAAGCTTTCCTTATAATAATCTGGCTGAGTATTCAGTTGGAAACGCAGCATTATCAGGTGATGGTAAGACAATTTATTTTACATCTGATATGCCCGGTGGCGAAGGCAAAACTGATATTTGGTATTGCGCTAAAAACAGCAATGGCGACTGGGATCAGCCGGTAAACTGTGGCAAAAATATTAATACAAAAGAGGACGAGTCGTTTCCAACCATAATGGGCAATTTGTTGTATTTTTCATCAAACGGTTTACCTGGCATGGGTGGCTTGGATATTTTCAGAGCTAAGGGTGAAAAGGCCAGCTGGGGCAAAGCGATTAATTTAAAATATCCAATCAACAGCACCAGCGACGATTTTTATTTTATTGCAAACAATAAAACCGGCGGCTACCTGTCGTCAAACCGCGAAGGTGGCCTGGGCAATGACGACATTTACAGTTTTGACTACAACGGGCCTGCAGAAAATTCACTACCCGGGGATGAACAAGATTCAGATAGAGCTAATATTACAAGCGCAAACGGCATTTACAAAAACAAAGATTTAGCAAGCAGCAAGCCTAATACAAAAGTTGCATCGCCACAACCCGTTACCGCACTTTTAACACTGCACAAAAATGAAAGCATTATTTTAAATAATATTTATTACGACCTTAACAAATGGAACATACGACCAGATGCTGCTGCGGAATTAAGAAAGCTGGCCGTTATTTTGAAGCAACGCCCCAACATCCGTCTGGAGGTTAGTTCATATACCGATTCGCGGGCGCCATCGGCTTATAATTTAATTTTGTCTCAAAAAAGAGCAATGGCTGCTGTAAATTACCTGGTTGAATTAGGCATACCCCGGGCACGCCTGGTGCCTAAAGGCTATGGCGATACGCATTTGCTGAATAATTGCACTAAAGGTGAGTACTGTACTGAAGAGCAACATCAAATAAACAGACGTACCGAGGTTCGAATAATAAGTGAATAATAAACTTGTTAATAGCCACATAACTTCATTTTAGTATTGTGCCGTATTTCTCGCGAAAAGGTTTATCAGAAAAATAATCGAATTTTTTTTATTTGCTATAGCTTTTTATAAATGCAGAAAACTTCTGACAATATCCTTGTACTAGCTGTAATTGCAATGGGCGGCACCTTTTTGATGGTGGCCTCATTTATATTGATCTATATACGAAACCAGAACAAATTATTGCAACAACGCCAACAGTTACAACAGGCACAGCTAGCGCACCAGAAAGAATTACTGCAGGTAATCATCGAGTCGCAGGAAGAAGAGCGCAAGCGCATTGGGCGCGACTTGCATGATGATGTTGGCGCTGCCATATCAAGCCTCAGGCTAATTATTGAAATGTTTAAGCCTGATGTTGCTGATGAAAATTATACCAGGTTCATTAAGTCGAGTAAAGACATCATTGACAAAATGATGAACGATGTGCGGCACATATCACACAACCTTTCGCCCACAGCCCTAACCTATTACGGCCTCGCTTTTGCTATTGAAGAACAGTGCACGCTGATCAGTCAATCGGGCAGGTTAACTGTAAATTTTACTAATAACGCTGCTTCGGTGCTGGAAAGCATACCCCTTCCTGTATCAACGGCACTATACAGGGTTGCCGAAGAGCTATTAAACAATACCATTAAACACGCAAAGGCAAAAAATGCCAATATGCTATTTCAAATTGAGAATAATTTGTTAACCTTCAACTATGACGACGACGGCGTTGGCGCAGATATTAACGGCATAAATAATGGTATAGGTATGCATAATATCGAAAGCCGGCTTACGGTGATTAATGCCGGTTATACAATCAACACTTCGCCAGGCAATGGCTTTCATATACAAATTAACTATCCGTTAAATTAATTTGGAAACCACATGAATAAAATACCTGTATTTATTATTGACGATCAAAATTTATTTAGGCAAAGTCTTAGTTTACTAATCAATAGTATAGATGATTTTAATGTGTCGGGCGATTTTGAAAGTGGCAGCGCTTTTATTGAAAAGCTGCCTGATCTGATTGATAAACAAGCACATATAGCCATTGTAGATATGGATATGCCTGGGATGAACGGCATTGAATTAAACGAAATTTTACATGAGCAGTATCCGCAAATAAAAGTTATAATCCTGTCAGTTCATATTAACCCTTCTTTAATTGCGCAAATGATTCATGCAAAAGCTTCGGCGTATCTGGAGAAAAATTGTGATAAAGCGGAGTTGATTATGGCGATTCAATCCGTGTATAAAACCGGCTTTTATTTTAACAAAAATGTATTAAAGGCAATACAAGATAATGCTAACAGGAAAAACGTTATTCAGCAGTCGCTGGGCACTTTACAGGTTAAGCTAACCAACCGCGAAAAGCAAATATTAGAATACATTTGCAAAGAATACAGTAACGCCGAAATCGCTCAAGCTATGTTTTTAAGTCAAAGGACAATCGAGGGACATCGGATAAATCTGCTGTCCAAAACAGGATGTCGAAATAGTGCAGGCCTGGTATTATTTGCGATAAAATATGGTTTTTATACCATGCCTATCTAAATATTAATGCGCGTAAAAATACGCAATTTCAAAATCAGGTATTTTTACCTGACTTTGAAAAAAATACAGCTTTTAAATAAATATTTACATAAAACATTAATCCACAAGAAAAAAATATGATAAAAACTATTACCTTACACTAAATCTATACCAAAGTAAACACCTGATGAAAGTTTGTTAAGTGATATCACACAGACATATCAGTTGGCGAAAGTGTTTAATAGACTACGTTTGCTATTTTAGTATCGCTGACGCCTATGAATAAAATTTACATAACCAATCATGTTAAATCAGAAATATTAAGTATTTGTGGTTTACCTGCAATAAAGCCTTATAACCTAAACGGTTTTACATCATTATCTACTTTAGGAATTAATAGCAAAAACGCTTGTAGTATGCTTGAAAGCAAGTTGCAGACAATAGCAATGCATTACGAAACGGGAACAAAGATTTTGCCCGATACAATTTCCAGCGATTTTACTGTAAATCAGTGTGTCAAGTTGGTAATGGCCAATGTGGATTAGTAATATGGGAGACAAATTACAATGAGTAAAATTTCGCTGCCTAAATATGAAGAGCTAAAAAAGCTTCTGTTGGTTAATGCGGGTATAGCTAATATTTTACCCTCCGAATGCCGGGCATTATCAGATAGAGTATATAAAAAAAATGGCAACCGTATTAGCGAAACCACTTTTAAACGCATTTATGGATTTGCTTACAGCAAATACAGCCCGTCATTATTTACGCTTAATGTATTAGCCCGCTTTTGCAATTACAAAAGTTGGGACGACTTTTGTGAAAAGCAGGATCAAAAAGCTATTTCGGGCCCTGCTAAAGAGTTAAACTGGCTGCTTATACAACAAAGTGCCAATAAAATAACCAGCTTTACCCTGCAGGCTTTAAAAAACAAATCAGGCATCCCCTATAACCAAACTATTGATCGCGAATTTATTGATTATCACTTTGACGAATTTATAGCCTCCGGCCGCGTCGGGACTGTCATAGCCGCTCCGGCTGGGTATGGCAAAACCATTGCACTTTGCCAATGGATAGAGAAGAAATTAGCAGTCGATGCGCTTAATGATGTAAACGACATTGTACTTTTATTTAGTAGTAATGCTATTATGAGCGCACTGGTAAGCGGCCGCGATATTCACGAGTGGATGTTGGCATTGCTAGGGCATCATGCTGACGATGACGTTAATGTATTACTGGATAGCAAACAGCGCGGGCGAAATAAATTTTATTTGATTATTGATGGATTTGATGACCACATGTTTAAAAGTGATCATTTCAAGATCATCATGAATCAGCTTATTGATATCTTCTCATTTTATCAAAATCACGACTGGTTTAAACTGGTACTAACCACACGTACTGCTACCTGGATCAATAACCGGCATGAGTTTGAAATAGTTCAGGATAGTTGGTATACCGGTTTCAATAGCGACGGCAATTGTATTAATGTTCCGTTATTTACTTTGCAGGAGATTAAATTATTATGTCACCAGATTAAACCCGGCACAGAGAGCTTCATATCGCTTAATGTGGTTGAAAACTTCAACCATCCATTATATTTTCAATTTTACTATCAGCAGCATAAAGACAACTTTTTACAACATCGTATCGATCACCTGAGCCTTTATGAAACAATATCTGTTTTCATTCTAAAAAAAGTTTACTTGGGCCAGTATTCGGCAGAAAAGATGTTATTAATTAAAGGTTTGGTTAATGAGTTGGATATTGAAAATGAGAGCTACCAAATTAACAGAACAAAAATAAGCAGCTTGCTAAAGAAATATCTTCACGCCTATCAGGAACTATTAAGTGTAGGTTTTATACGCGAGATTAATGAAAGCAGCAATTATCAGTTAAATACATACGTAGTGTTTGGTAACGATCAATTCATGGAGCACAGTATTGCCAAGACATTACTTTACGACAATAGTAATTTGCTGGATAATGATTTGATTAAAAACATCAATGAACTTTTTACTTCAAACCCACATAAGGTAAATGTATTAAAGTGGTGTATGATACATGCCATTAAAACCGGGCAGCTAAAAAACATTGAAAACATTATCGAAACACATTTAAGCATGAATGAAAAGTCAGAAGTTATCACCTTTTTAGGTGAGGTTTTGGAAAGTGAACATTCATCAACCATTAGAAATGATTCTTTGGTTCAGTATTTCAAACATTCATTCAGTGAAAAACTATTCGATTATTTTTTTGGACTAGAGTTAATAAATTCTGATTATAAGAAGTTTTTAAAAGTATTGCTGAAGTTTGAACTATCTGATAAGAAAAAAATACTTATACACACCACGCTTGCCGTTATTGCGACTATTCAGCTTGATCTTAATGAACTTGAAATAAGCCTGGCAAAGCTTAAAACCTTCGCAAAAGCCGAATTTGAAATATACCCGGTGAATCCGTTAAATTGTCTTGACGCTATATACTATCATTTAAAATACGGCATCATTAAAACAGAGGCGATAACAGATTTAACGAAACTATATTTTAACGCTGCAGGTAATTTGCTTGAGCTAAAGAAATCAGCTTCAAATGATATACTCTTTTTACTGGGTTTACATACTTTGTTATTAAGTAATAATCCGCTCAAGATACTCAGGTTCATCCAATTTCTGAATAGAAATTACAGATCTGACGTATCAAACAATCATGTTAGGGAGTATTTCTTTTTTATTAAAACCCTTGAAGCTAACTCTTATTTTGAACTAGGTGAGCTGGCAAAAGTTTCAAATATATATCATGACCTGTCTGCTTCTTATAAAAAAAATAATAACCTCCTTACCCCCTATATGAAGATGCTGTTTCACAGCTTGAAAATAAAAACCCTAATCAATAATACGTTAAAGGACAACCAAATAGCCGGCGAAATTAAACAGATAAATAATATAGCACACCAGTTTGGTTATAAATTATCCAAGATGTACGTGTTTTCAGTTTTATTAAAAAGCCCTACGCTGCAAACTTCATCGCCTGAGCTTTATAAACAAATTAGTGACGACTTTAATAAAATAACGCGAGAGAGTGGTCTAAACCCAAAGTTATTTCTTCAACATAGTATTATAAAAAACCGGCGATTATAACGTTCGCCTATCGCAAGTTTAGTTGGGAATTACCTTATATAAATAAGCGCCCTCTTGCGTGAAATAAACACTTGTTTTCTTTGTAAGATTGACACTTGGGCCACCCAAAACTTCTTCCAGTTTATATTTTTTCCCCGCCGCTAAACCAAGACGATTAATGTCAATCACGACACTATCGGCTTGTTTTTTATAATTGAATATTGCCAAATAGACGGCGTTGGTTTCCTTGCGGATAAATAGCTGAGCTGCTGTGCCGTCTATAGCCGACTCAACAGGCATAAAGGCTTTCCCGCTTTTAATAAGTAGTTTTAATTCAGGCTTTTGAAGCCATTCTCTGACCTGAGGCTGCCAATCTGATTTGACGCTGTAATCATCGCCCAAAATAACTGAACCTGTAATTAAGGTTGAGATTAGCCGCGCCCGGTTAGCTCCGGTATTTTCTTTCTCAAAAACAGCATGATCGGCATCTATATAATCATACATATAGGTTTGCCACCAACCGTAGGTAACACTATTAAGGGTATATTCGGCGTCTTTAATTGAATGAAAAGCATCGCAGGCTATACGGCGCATATGTACATATCGTGCGGTAGCTAGTGATGGCGAAATGGCGGCATATAGCAGCATTGAGTTATCCAGTGTCTTATCAATAAACTCCATACCAATGCGATAGGCCTGCATTCCTGTAGTTACTTTGGGGTCATAGAAATGGCTTGATTCTACCGCACCATGCCCCAAAAAATCAATCTTTATCATTTTGAAACCACAATCTTTTAGCTTACCCAATACATAAGCAATTCGAGCCTGCGTACCGGGATGTGTTGGGTCCAACGCGCGGCCGCCATCAAGGTCGTGGTAACCCCTATCGGTTTTTGTCCACATATCGCCAAATTTATAGTCACTGCCTTCGGCTGTGCGATTTGCATTTTTGCCCCAATCTGTAAATGGAGCCCAATATACCCCGGGCTGCAAATTGCGTTCCTTACAGTAATTTACAAAGCTATTTAGTTTTGTAAAGTCCCCCTTAAAACCGCCGCTAACCATGTTATCCCAAAAAGAGTCAAGGTCGATATAAGCGGTACCATCTTCATTACGAAAATTGGGGATTTGTTTATCAAAGAAATCAACCACGCCGGTTGCTTTTTCATAGTTGATGTGCGAGCCTATAACACCCCAGCTGTTCCAACCCACCGGTGTCGCTTTATTCCACGGTTTTACAAACCGGCCCTCGATAGCGTTATCCGCGTGAGCAAAGGTCTCAAGGCCCTTCCGCCAGTCGGCAAAGTAACCAACAAACATTTTTGGTGATTTTATCATGTTGCCTTTTAATGCACCATGAGCCACGGAGTCGCGGGTTATTGTTACATCATTTAATCCGCCAAACATCTCCAGCCGACTAATTTCTCCACCATGCCCTGCGCTTGTTACGCCGCTTTTCCAGGTGTCATGTTGTAATGATCCAACTACTAACCCTTTTCTCGACGCATTGTCATATATCACGCCAAGCTCTGCGCTGGTATTTACATGGGGGCCTAATATTTTTGATTGATATTTGATGAAGGTGTCATTATCAAACGGCACAAATAAAGTACGCAGATCTGTATCAGCATATAAATTACCGCGGTTAGCAACTACCGGAGCCATATAATTTGAACTCAGATGAGCCCCGTCAATTTCTAGTTCTGTTATCACAAAATCGCGGTTCAAATAGCAATAAAATAATTGCTTCATCACCGGAGCGCCGGCTTTAACCGAGGTAAGGGTTAACAGTTTCCCTGCGCCCAGTTTGTCGTTAATAGCCTTTACACTGATTGTCCTTTTGATATAATCGGCAGATTGATATTTATCGCTGTTATTGACGAAAGCGGCCGTTGCATCTTTCAAAATTAATTTACCGTTATACTTTATACTAAATGCTCCGGTATGCGTATCGACTATCAATTGATTATTTTCCCCAAAAGGAACTATTTGCTGTCTGCCTGCAGCCAAAGCAAATGAAGATATTATCAAACCGGTAACAAGAAGTTTTATTCGTAACATGAGAATTCTGAGTTTGCAGCAAATTTATAATATACCCGGATGATGAACGAATGCCGATAGGCAGCTACGCTTACTTTGTTTTAAGTGTTAGCTTACGCACCGAGAAACTGTCATTACCCGAGAATAAATAATAAAGTGTTTTGCCATTTTTGCTTATCCAATTTGCAGGCAAGCTGCCCGACTCGCCGGGGCCCATATCCCAATTGCGGGTGTAATAAACGGTTTTCCATGGCCCCCACGGGTTTGGCGATTCAAAGATCCCCAAACCGCCTCTGAATCTCGGCCCCTGCTCATCTTTGTCGCCCGACAGCGGAATGGCCTGACACCAGATATAACGTTTTAGCGGCGCATCGTAGGTCATCCCGGAGCGATAAGTTTTACCGGGATTTATATAGATAGGTTTGCGCTTTCGCACATCTTCAGACCATAGTACTTTGCCCGCTTTATTATATCCCGCAAAAAATTGGTAGCTGCGCCAATCCAGGATGTGGTTTTTATTCACCCGGGTCATTACCATTTGATCGCCATATTTGTAAGCACTGGCGTCGTCTATTGAGTAGGTATATGCGTAATTATCTTTAGCGTCGGCGTTATTTTTGCCGTAATTCACAAAATTGGGGCAGCCAAAACTAACGTCTATTTTCCAATTAGCTTGCATCCAGGTTTTGCCATGGTCTTCCGAATAAGCTAGTTGCGTATTGTTAGTATTTCGTACCCACATATATAGCTTATTGTTAATCATGATCATCCCGCTGGCCTTTGCTCCGGCCGCGCCGTGCCCTACCCGCTCGCCGGACGAGGTGCGGATGTTTACACCCGAAATATTCGGCGGCGTACCTGATACTTTTGCCAGCCCCATGCTGAGTTTGATATCTGTATAGGGCTTAAAACCGTTACCATCACCGTAAGCGGTGTACATGTTGCCGTCGTCACCCCAGGTTGAGGGCCAGCAATCACCGCCTTCGGCCATGCGAATCACCTCATTCGCAGGCGCGAATGTAGCTGACGTAATAAAACTGCTCTTTGGATAAGGCGCCTCTTCAACGGCATCCATCAATGGGTTAAACAATTCGCCCTCCACAAATTTCCAGTAATTTTTGCCACTAAAATTTGGATTAAGCGGCGAGCCCATCCGTACAATGATCATCTGTAAACTCGGAATAACGATCAGTAATTGCTCTCCTGCACCTGCACCAAAAAATGCGTCGCGGGGTAATGACTTAAATACCCCATCGTGATTGGTAAACCAACCCAAAGCAGCAGTGGGTTCGATATCTTCTGCATTCGGATTTCGGGCCGGAATATTTGTTAACGATGCATAATCAGTTACACCATTTATTCCGAGCGCTTGCTTAATTACTGTTGAATCGATAACCTGATGGCCTTGCCAATTACCATGTCGCATAATTAATCTGCCAATGCGGGCCACGGCTTCTGCATTAAACGCTGCCCCGCCCCAGCCAGGTACCAGATCGAGTCCGTCAACTTTATAACTGGTACGATAGCCAACCATATAAGTGCCTTTTTTGATACCGATACGGCTAAACATGCGCTTGTCCAGATAGGTGGCAATATCTTTATACGGCGATTGCTGCAAACTGGCGGTAACTGCATAATTCAACATGGCTATGCCCGGATTACTGTACTGCGAACCCGTACCCGGTTTAAACAGCACTTTGGCACTATCGCGCGACAGCGTAAACGGATCGGGATTTTTGCGCCAGAACATACCCTTCCAACCGGGCAGATCCATATGCCGGTCTTTATGTTGCTTGATCAGTTCGGCTTCTTCCTCGTCTGTGCCTTCTGAATCGTCCAAACCCGATGTGTGGGTATCCAGCTGTCTTATCGTAATTGTCGATTTTATATCTGATTTTTTCCAGGCCGGGATATACAAGCAAGCAGGCGCATCAGCACTAATGTAGCCGTCGGCAATAGCCGCATTTAAAGACATACCGCTTACTAAAGCCTTAGCTAATGAGGCAGTGCCGCTAACTGCCTCGCCATCTTTCCATCCCTTCGCAAAAGCTTCACAGATAATTTTATCGTTTTTAATGATGAGCAGCTTATGGGTACCCTCAGCCATTAGCCTGTTTTTATAGGCTTCCAGTTTAACAGTCGACATGCCGACACTTTCGGGTGTGGCATGTTTCCATATAAATTCTTTTTGCTGAGCTTTTATAGCAAACGGAAAACAAGCAAGTAAACAAAATCTGATAAATCGCATGGCTGGCTAATTGGCTGTCGACAAGTTAGCGAATTTATATACCCAAAAACAACAAAGGTGATAAAGACTATTGTCCTTATCACCTTTGTTACATTTATAGCTTGTTCTGTATTATTCTACAGTCAGCGTGCCCTGCATTACGTAGTAATGACCAGGCACGGTACAAACATAAGTATACTTGCCTGGCTTAGGTGCTACAAAGTATATAGTTTGCGATGAGCCGGGGCCTACTAAAGTTGCATTAAACAGGATTTTTGGTGTATTGGCTATGTAACTCAATTTAACAGCCTGCAACCCTAATTTGGTACCCATATCGCCTACGGCAATAGCTTCGCCCTGCGGTACAACCACGAAATTGTGCGGCATATCATCATTATTAGTGAAGGTAAGCTTTACTTTGCTACCGGCTTTAAGTGTTAATTCGGCTTTGTCAAATTTTAACCCTGGTTTGGTACCGATGGCTACGGTTTGGTCAATGGTAGTCCATGATGCCGGTTTGGTAGTTTGATTCTTTTTTAAGGCTACACCATTTGAAACTGCTGCCTTAGCATTTGACGGCTTGCTCTTACCCATATTCATGTTCATACCTGCCATATCGTGTTCCATTTTTGGCTTACGTTTTGGTACATTCAGCTTTTCGCCGTCAGGGATGTTATTCAGGGTGTAGTATGCAACCGGGTGCAACAAGCTAAAGCTGCTATCGGCAGATACTACGTTTTTATCAACTTTAATCTCATGGATATATTTTTGGCGAAGGCTATCGGCAACTAATCTAACTTTCAGGCCATCTTCAGAAACAATAGCGGCATTTACGATATGAACTTTTTCACGGATAGTCGCGCTACCATAAACCGGGTGATATTTGTAAGTGAAGCCTGTTATGGTGTAGTTATCCGGATCGGCAGCGGCTTTTTTGTTAACCGGCTCGGTGAATTCAATCTCGAAACCGTCAGGCATTGCACGCACGGCTTTCATTTCGAATGGAGTTTGCTTAGCGAATACCAAACGCTCTAAGCCAAATATCTTCTGACCGGTTGAACCCCAGCCACGGCTTGTCTGACCGACAAATAATGAGTTATCATTACCCCAGGCTAATCTTAATACACCTGATTCAAAACCTTCGCGGAAAGGAATAGCAGCACCCTGGTACTGACCCTTAACTTGCTCCAGGAATACACGGTTAAGACGGCTCTGTGCCTGATCACCTACTAGAACCTGCCCTGCAAAGGGGCCAAAGCTATCGTTGTTAGGGATCTGGATCATTGACGAGGTTGAGTTACCTAAGGTGCCGTGGGGCAACCATACGGCAGGAGTTTTAAAGCCTTTTTTGACGTCATCTGCAACCTCGGCTAAGGTTTTATATGGACGATTTGGGTCGCGGTCCTCAATTTTACCTTCTGGGTCATTAAAACGCGGGTTTACGCGTGAGTAAATATCTTCAGTACGAACTTTTACCGGCGATGACGGATCTGTGGCCCAACGCAAACCCGCAGGGTGCATGGCGAAGTCGCCGCGATCCAGCTGCATGATATAACCTGAACCTACCCAGTCGCCCTGGTTTTCAGCATAGAAATATTTGCCGTCAATTAAACCCTGTCCTGCTGGCGAGCGAAAACCGGTAGCATATGGGTGCATTTCACCTTGCGGCGTAATTTCCAGACACCATGCTCTCCATGGCACTAAGCTTTTACCTCTCCACCACTCGGCGTCAAAGCCTACGTTTAGGTTAACCATCATGTTGCCATTTGGCATAACCACCGGTCCGTATGAATATTCGTGATAGTTACCTGATACCGGCCATGAGTAAACCGTTTCGTAAACATCGGCTTTGCCGTCGCCATTTTTATCTATCAGGTGGGTTAACTCGCCGCGCTGTACGCAATAAAAATCGCCGTTAACATAAGCTAAGCCCAATACTTCATGCATGCCACTGGCAAACTTTTTATAGTAAGGCAAGCTGCCGTTTAACTGATATGGATTTTGGATGATGTAAACATCGCCGCGACGGGTTGAAACACCAAGGTCGCCGTTTGGCAAAGTAGCCAGACCGCCCACTTCAAGCTCCACACCTTCAGGTGTCGGCACGCTTACAATACGGTAATAATCTTTTTCTGTAGGGATAGCTTTGTTTTGGGCAAATGCACCGGCACAGCTTAAACCCGCTACTATGGTAAGTGATATATTTTTAAGAATAGTTTTCATCTTTAATGTCTTTTGAGATTACCAGATCAATGAATATTGAGCCGAAGAACCTTTATCTGTGTTCTTAATTGGCAGTAGCATTTCTTTGCCTTTTGCCGATGTGCGGATAACCGGTTTTACACCTTTGTCTAATTGCACATAGTAAGTAAAGTCGTTCACTGCATAAAGTCCGTTACCTAATTCTACGATATCACTGCCTTCAGCAACGCGTGCAAACAGGTCTTTTGGAGCTGCGGGGCCGTCAACACTAATCTTGCGGGTAAGCATTTTGCCATCGTCGCAGGTTGTTTTATCATTGATGTTGATGCCATCAAAAATGTATTTGAAAGTAGGTACGCCGGCTTCGTCCAATTCATAACCCTTTTGGCGATAAATGCCTTTCTCTAAAGTATCCGGCCAGGCCTGGTTATCCTGGTGAATTAAAGCTAAAGATGGTTTGTCATCCAGACTGATTACACTACCTATAGCGCGGGCGTTACCGTCGCCACGAGAAAGCCACATAGGCGAAGCATCAAGGAAGCCACCTTTCCATATCTGGTAAACAGTGCCTTGCTCTAAATCAAAACCAAAACTCACATTGTTCAATAAACCGACGCTTGCAGAGTGTGTAACACGTTTGCCCGGTATATCCACAAAGCTGCGGAATACAACCGGCTCTCCTTTTACATCAACAGTAACAGGCTTGTCATTGCTATCCCAAACCTGACGGCTTCCATCTACTGTATAAGCGCCAACATGAGTGCTGTAACGGAAGTTTTTGAAAGCCACAGGGCCATGATCGCCTTGCAAACGCAGCGGACCCATAGCAGCCTCATTAGCAAAAGCAGAACCGCGGGTTGGTGCCTGCAATACCGCATTTTCAATAATGGTTACACCATTCAGCATAATACGTACCACACGGGCATTAGCTATTTTTTTGCCAGATGCATCAAATTTTGGCGCCTGGAACTGGATACGGATATTCTGCCAAAGGCCCGGTGCACGGCTCACGTTGATACGCGGCGCAACACCGTCAAAACCAAACTGACCGGCCGGGCGGCTTTCGTCCCAACGCTCATAGATAGCGCCAAGGTCGCCGCTGGTCAGGGCCTGCTTGCCCCAGCTGTCTAATAACTGAATCTCATAACGGCCTTGCAGATAAATACCCGAGTTTGAACCGCGTGGCATCATGAAATCGACACTCAGGTCGATATCGCCGTGTTCCATGTTGGTGAAGATATCTTCGTTTTTATCTTTACCGTGGATATTCACTAAAATACCCTGACCATCTTTTTTAGTCATGGTTTCAGGCTTGTTGTAATCGGCCATCACCGAGCCGGCAATAGACCAGTTAGGGGTTGGGTTTTTAAATGCCGAAAGATCATTCAGCGAAATTTGTTGCTGTAGCCCCCTTGTGTTTTGTGCCGAAGCAAAAAACGGGATGCATATCGCCAATAAAAATGCTTTTACAGGCGCACGCTTTAACAGGTAATTGTGTTGCATGATATTAGTTTTAAATAAGCAATTTATAAGTGGTTAGTATAAAATGTAGCTTGGCTACAAATATGTAATTTATAAAATTAAATATCAGCATTTTTTTACTTGTATAGTCAACTTTGGTCTTTATTAATTATTCCCAATAGGTTAGCCTCAATTTTGCTGCATTAGTAAAATTTATTGTATTTTCATTGCTATGCACACTGCCGTTATCCAATATCTATGCTTGCTGGTTATAGTTTTATTTAGTGTAATGCTGGCTCAGAAAATAAAAATAGCCTACCCTATAATTTTAGTATTGATAGGCCTGCCATTGGGCTTTGTTCCATTTTTAAGAGGCATTGAAATTGAGCCCGAGCTCATTTTTGTGATATTTCTGCCGCCGCTATTGTACGAGGCTGCGTGGAACACCTCCTGGAAAGATTTCTGGAAGTGGCGACGGGTGATTACCAGTTTTGCCCTGCCTGTGGTAATACTAACCTCATGCGTGGTTGCTTTTTTTGCTGCGCGATTTATTCCCGGCTTTACATGGGCAACAGGATTTCTGTTAGGCGGTATCATCTCTCCTCCCGACGCCGTATCTGCCAGCGCAATATTAAAAAACGTGAAGGTTCCTAAACGTTTTATATCCATTGTTGAAGGCGAAAGCTTAACCAACGACGCTTCCAGTTTGGTGATATTCAGGTTTGCTTTGGCTGCGGTACTCACCGGCACATTTGTTTTCAGGAATGCAGCGGTTGATTTTGCATTGGTAATTATAATGGGCATAGTAATTGGTATAGCTGTGGCACTGGTATTTTATGCCATACACCGCTGGCTGCCCACATCAAATAATATGGATGTGATACTGACTTTCATCACCCCTTATGTAATGTATATGACAGCCGAGCAATTCCATTTCTCTGGCGTATTAGCCGTAGTAAGCGGCGGGTTATTCTTATCGCACAGGCAACAGGAGTTTTTGTCACACCGAAGCCGCCTGCAAGGAGTAAATGTTTGGGAAGCGGTGGCTTTTGTGCTTAATGGTATTGTTTTTATTCTGATTGGTCTGGAATTCCCTGTAGTAATTAAGAACCTGGGGCCCGGTGGGTTGACGCCCGCAATCAAGTATAGTGCAATTATTGTCGGCGTGCTGATTGTTAGCCGTTTTATTTGTACTTATGGCGCCACAGTCATCACCATGCTCATGAGCCATATTATTACGGTAGCCGATCCCAGCCCGGGCTGGAAAGCGCCTATTTTACTGGGTTGGACGGGTATGCGTGGGGTGGTTTCGCTGGCAGCGGCTTTGAGTATACCGGTTGCTTTAAATTCCGGGCAGCCATTTCCTAATCGTGATCTCATTTTGTTTATCACATTCAGTGTTATATTAGGAACGCTGGTTTTGCAGGGGCTTACACTACCTGCCCTGGTAAAATGGGTTAACATGCCCGACCCTGACTACACAGACTCGTCCCTGGAGCAACAGCGTCAGTTAGTTCGCAAGAAGCTGTCGCACCTTTCACTCAAGATTTTAGATGAGGAATATCATGATCTGGGCGAAACCAACGGGATGATCAAATCGCTCAAACTGCGCTACCATACTGACGCCAAATTTTTAAGCGACTGGGAGAAAGATGACGGCGCCGCCCGGGCCGAAGATTTTTATAAAGATTACCGCAAAGTGATGGCGCACTTGCTGCGTGAGCAACGTAAATTATTGCTTACACTTAACCGTAAAGACAATATTAGTGATACTTTAGTGCGCCATCAGCTTGAGCTGCTTGACCTGGAAGAAGAGAAACTACGCCAGCATTTTGAAGCCGGCGAATAACCAATTATACAAATGAAGAAGAGTTTTATTGTTACTGCCATCCTGAGCTTTGTCATCGCCGCATCGCAGGCGCAATCCAATGTACCGAACCCCAAACCTAACTTTTGGGATGACGTACAGGTGATCAAGAAATATGACGGTATGTTTATGCCGCCAAAAACTCCTTTGCTGTTTACCGGCAGTTCATCTATACGCAAATGGGATGACGCCCAGTGGAAGTTTGCCGACTATAATGCACTGAACCGCGGTATCGGCGGCGCTGAGACCAATGATATCATTTATTACCTGAACGAACTGGTTTTCAAGTATAAACCCAAACAACTGGTAATTTATGTAGGTGAGAACGACATGGTTGACGGTAAGGCACCCGCCGGCGCTGATACTGTGTATGCACGTACGCTTAAATTATATGGCCTTATCAGAGCTAAAATGCCGGACCTGCCTATCATTTACATCGGGATGAAGCCAAGTCCGTCGAGGGCGAAGATTATGCCTGAGGAAGTTAAGTTTAACCAGATGGCTAAAGATTTTTTTGCTAAAGAGCAAAACGTGGTATTTGTTGACGTTTACCCGTTGATGCTTGACAACGGTAAGTTGCGCCCTGAGCTATACGTTGGCGATAAACTGCATATGACCAAACTTGGCTACGATATCTGGGAAAAAGCCATCTGGCCTTACCTGATTAAATGATCTTTCATTTAAGTTTCAGGTGTTTCAAAGTGTTTCATATTTTGTGAAACACTTTGAAACACCTTTTTTATTTAAGTGCCTGTAAGTTAATAGTTTAATCAAATGTAGTGAAACACTTTGAAACAGCACTAATACTTTATATAAACATTGTAAGTAACTTAATATCAGATATTTGTTTGTTTTTGTGCTAATTGTGAATTATAGCGTGAAACACCCCTGGTGAAACACCTGCAGGTGTAAGTCAGCAATTTACCGGGGTAATATTTACCTGTTACTGACTGAGCCATTAAATTGAAAGCCTTATCTTTGCGCCTTATATGAGCAAGCACGGAAGAATATTAGTGGCAATGAGCGGTGGCGTAGACAGTTCTGTAGCGGCAGTAATGCTGCATGAACAAGGATACGAGGTTATCGGCCTTACCATGAAAACCTGGGACTACGCGTCAGCAGGCGGCAGCTCAAAGGAAACCGGCTGCTGCAGTTTGGATAGCATTAATGATGCCCGTGCTTTGGCCGTTGGTTATGGCTTCCCGCATTATATATTAGACATACGCAGTGAGTTTGGCGATTTCGTGATCGACAACTTTGTGGATGAATACCTGGCCGGCCGCACGCCTAACCCATGTGTGCTTTGCAATACCCACATTAAGTGGGAAGCGTTACTGAAACGCGCCGATAAACTGGATTGCGAATTCATTGCAACCGGTCACTATGCCAATATCCGTTTACAGGACAACGGCCGCTACGTCATATCAAAAGGTAAAGACGAGAATAAAGATCAATCATACGTGCTTTGGGGCGTGTCGCAGCAAAACCTGGCACGTACCAAATTTCCGCTGGGCAGTTTCTCAAAACCCGAGATCAGGCAAATGGCTTTAGATATGGGGCAGATTGAGCTTGCAGGTAAAAGCGAAAGCTACGAAATATGCTTTGTGCCTGATAACGACTATAGAGCATTTTTACGCCATAAAGTTGAGGATCTGGAAGAACGTGTTGCCGGTGGCAATTTTACGCTTACAGACGGCACCATAGTAGGTAAGCACGAGGGTTATCCTTTTTATACCATCGGTCAGCGCCGTGGCCTGGGTGTGGCTTTAGGTAAACCCATGTTTGTAACCAAGATTGACCCGGCTACCAACACGGTAGTTTTAGGCACTGAGGAAGAACTGCAACGCAAGCAAGCCTGGGTGCGTAACCTTAACCTCATCAAATATGAAAGTATCAATGAACCGTTAAATGCCATCACTAAAATAAGATACAAAGATGCGGGTGCCGAAAGCACCATAGTACAAATGGGCGAACATATGAAAGTTGATTTCACTCATGTCGCGTCAGGTATCGCGCCTGGTCAGTCTGCCGTATTTTATGAAGGCAATGATTTGTTGGGTGGCGGGTTTTTGATGTGATTTTTTTTAGTGAGTAGTTGATTAGGTTTATTGGGTGAGTAGTTTTTCTGGCATCAATATAATAAAGCTTTCATAGGGGTTAAACGGTAATACACAGGCTTTTTATACCTAAACCAACCATTCACTTAATCAACCCGATAAACGCAATCAACCAAAATTTAACACCGCTTAAATTTGCGTTTCGCTTACTTTATCCTTTATTTGCAAAAAAATTATTGACTGAATGGCTAAAAATTTACTCATAGTAGAATCACCGGCGAAAGCTAAAACCATTGAAGGATACCTTGGCAAAGACTTCACCGTGAAGTCGAGCTATGGCCATATCCGCGACCTGGTAAAGTCTGAGGACGCAATAGACATAGCCAATAATTTTAAACAAACCTATGAAGTGCCTGCCGATAAAAAGCAGGTGGTGAGCGAGTTAAAGAAATTAGCTAAGGAAGCCGAAACGGTTTGGCTCGCATCCGATGAGGACCGCGAGGGAGAAGCGATTTCATGGCACTTGTTTGATACTTTAAATTTAAAAGACGCCAATACCAAACGCATAGTTTTTCATGAGATCACCAAGCCGGCTATTATGGCCGCTATTGAAAATCCGCGTAAAATAAACTACAACCTGGTTAATGCCCAGCAGGCCCGCCGTGTGCTAGACAGATTGGTAGGTTTTGAGCTTTCGCCTGTGTTATGGAAAAAGGTTAAGCCATCGTTGTCCGCCGGTCGTGTGCAGTCGGTTGCGGTAAGGATTATTGTTGAGCGTGAGCGCGAGATCAATAAATTCCAGTCAGAAGCTGCGTTTAAGATAGTAGCCATTTTTGGCAAAGGCCGCCAGGCTTTTAAAGCCGAACTGGCCGAGCGCTACAGCAAACAAGAAGATGCCGAGAAGTTTTTACAGGATTGTATCGGTGCCGATTTCACTGTCAACTCGTTAGAAACCAGGCCAACCAAACGCTCGCCTGCTGCGCCGTTTACTACTTCTACTTTGCAACAGGAGGCCAGCCGCAAGCTGGGTTATTCGGTATCGCGTACCATGCAAATCGCGCAAAGATTGTATGAATCAGGCCATATTACCTATATGCGTACTGATTCGGTTAATTTGTCTGAAACAGCCTTAGCATCCGCAGCAAATGAAATTACCACTGCTTATGGTAACCAATATTATCAGCAGCGAAAATATAAAACCAAGTCGGCAGGCGCTCAGGAAGCTCACGAGGCCATTCGCCCTACTTACTTTGCCAATCATACTATTGATGGCGACGGCAGCGAAAAACGCCTTTATGAGCTGATCTGGAAACGTGCCATAGCTTCGCAAATGAGCGAGGCACAGTTTGAAAAAACTACTGCTAAAATTGGCATTTCAACCCGCAAGGAGGAATTAACAGCCAACGGCGAAGTAATGAAATTCGATGGCTTTTTAAAGGTGTATCTGGAATCAAACGATGAGGAGGAAGATACGCCACAGGATGACAGCGATAACGCCATACTGCCGCCATTAAGCAAAGGCCAGCGCCTTGAATTGGAAGAGATGTCGGCTACCGAACGTTTTTCCCGCCCACCGGCGAGATATACCGAGGCTAGTTTGGTGAAGAAACTGGAGGAGCTGGGTATTGGCCGGCCATCAACCTATGCCCCTACTATTTCAACTATTCAAAACCGGGGTTATGTGGTTAAAGAAGAGCGTGAAGGTAAAACCCGCAAATTCAGGGTACTGACACTTAAAGATGCTAACATAGCTAAAGAAGAACGTACAGAAAATACCGGTGCCGAACGCGGTAAGCTATTCCCTACTGATATTGGCGCCGTGGTAAATGATTTCCTGGTGCAGCATTTTAAGGGCATTGTCGACTTTAATTTTACCGCCAAGGTAGAGAAGCAGTTTGACGAGATTGCAGCCGGTTTGGAAGAATGGACAAATATGATTGGCAATTTCTATAAGCCTTTTCATGCCGATGTAGAAAACACCATGGAAACTGCCGATAAAGCGACGGGTATCCGCGAATTAGGCATCCATCCTGAAAAAGGCGAGAAAGTATCGGTACGTATCGGGCGTTACGGCCCGTTTGTACAGATTGGTGAAAACGCCAGCGACGATAATAAGGAATACAAACCACAATATGCCAGTTTGCGCAACGGACAAAGTATTGAAACCATTACTTTGGACGAAGCTTTGGAGCTGTTTAAATTACCTAAAGTGGTTGGCGAGTTTGAAGGCAAAACCATGAAAGTAGCTATCGGACGTTTTGGGCCTTATATCAGTCATAACAGCGCTTTTGTATCGTTGCCGAAGGGTGTAGATCCGCTGGATGTTACCGAAGAACAGGCCATTGAACTGATTCAGGAAAAACGTAAAAAAGACGCCGAAAAACTGATTAAAGCATTTGACGAAGACCCAACCGTTAAAGTATTAAACGGACGCTTTGGGCCATATATTGAATTTGGCAAACAAAACGTTAAGATCCCTAAAGATAAAGATCCTAAAGAGCTGACGTACGAAGAATGCAAAGCACTGGCTGATGCCGACAGCAAAGCCCCTAAAAAGGGCGGCAAGAAGTTTGCTAAGAAGAAGAAGTAAATGAGCGTAGTTGATTAGGTTGATTGGGTGAGTAGTTCTTCAAAACAACCATTCACTTAATCAACTCAATAAACTAACCAACTAATAATGATCAAAGATCTCCCCGAAAATAATGTGACCGATATTGCCGTGGCTGTGGCTTTAGAGGGCGAGAACGTACAAAGCAAAATATTTCACGTTTACCTGATCAATCAAAAGAATGAGCCCATTGAGAATGTGCTGATCACCTCAAAAGGTTATGGCGAGAAAGACGGCGAACAGGTAAAAACCTCTACCCTGCGCCATATGTTCCCGCAGGTTGATGCGCGCGCCTTTAAACAGGTTGAGCTTATTGATGAACAGACATTTGGTTTGGCAAATGAGTACTGGGTAAGCTATTACATTGGCAACCAGATTTACGACAAGAAATTTATATTTCTGCCCGAGAGCATTGTCGATGCCAATTTTATCAGGTTACCTATAGTGAATAAGCCGGGTGTGATGATTGGGTGATTTGAGAGTCCATAGACCATGGTCGATAGTCCATGGTGATGTGTTTTTTAATTTGCAGTTATAGACGATAATCGATAGCCCATAATTCTTGAAGTATTTTCATCTTTCTAACTATGGACTGTGGTCTATCGACCATGGACTAAAAATCAACTATCAAACTTCTCTAACAACTTCAACAGCGTCTCAAAATCCTTTGGATATGGCGCGTGTATAGTTATCGGTTCACCGTTCAATTTTTTAAATGTTACCTCATAAGCGTGCAGCGCGAAGCGTTTCATTATCGGCAGTTCTTCCTGATCTTTACCCAAATGATATTTACGTTTAATGGCCGACAGATAAACCGGTTTGCCCTTATAGGTTTCATCGCCGGCAATTGAGGCGCGTTGGGTGGCCAGGTGTATGCGGATTTGGTGCATGCGGCCGGTAACGGGGCGGCACTCTACCAAAGTGTAATGTTTAAAGTATTTAAGCGACTGGAACCAGGTTTCGGCACGCTTTCCCTCCTGCCTGCTGATGGTTACGGTGCCTTTGCCAACGTTTAAAATAGGCAGGTCGACAAACAGGTTATCAAATACATGCGTACCATCAATAACCGCGTGATATACCTTATTTACCTGGCGTTTTTCAAACTGCATGGATACAGCGCGATAGGCTTCGGGATTTTTGGCTATTATAAGCGCGCCTGAGGTTTCTTTATCCAAACGGTGGCATACTTGTGCATCTTCGCTATATTGTTTTGCCAGGCGCAGGATACTGATCTCACCGCCCTCTCCCCGCTCATCAAGCGAACTAATAAAGGCAGGCTTGTTAATGACAATCAGGTCGTCATCTTCAAACAATATCAGGTCGGCAAATTTTGGAATCTTCATGTATAAAAAAGTAGTCAGCAAAAATACGGTTTTTAACCCAAACCGCTACACTTTTAACTAAGACGACGCTCGATATGTTTGAAAAATGGCATTGGTGTAATTATTGCAATTCAACTATCATCATAAATCTAACTATACAAACATCATGAGCGATAAAGCAACCAAACCTGAAGAAAAAGGATTTTTCGAAAAGGTAAAAGACGCCATAGAAGAGCTATGGGACGGAACCAAAGATACAGCCGAAGACATAAAAGAAGCTGCCGAAGATAAATACGAGGACCTGACCAAAAAGGCTGCCCCTGCTAAAAAGGCTGCAACCCGTAAAGTAGCAGCTGCTAAAAGAACTGTAAAAGCCAAAGCTGAAACCGCAACTACTAAAGCAAAAACAGCTGCGAAAGAAACCAAAGCTAAAGCTGAAACTAAAGTTAAAGAAGCTAAAGCCAAAGTTGCCGAGGTAAAGGAAAAAGCCGATGCTAAAGCTAAAGACATCACTACCAAAGCTAAAAAAGCTGCCGGTGATGTAAAGGCTAAGGCCGACAAAAAAGCTAAAGCGGTTACCGCGAAAGCAAAAGCTAAACCGGTAACAGCTAAATAGGCTGTATTATAAACTTAAATTTAATACAGAACGACGAAGGCCCCTAATGGGGCCTTTGTCTGTTTTAGTTTAGTTTTTATTTAGTGTTTTTAAGCTTCAAACTTGTAACCTACCCCTTTTACGGTTGCCACAATATCGTCGCCCAATTTTTCGCGCAATTTGCGGATGTGTACGTCAATGGTACGGTTTGTCACCACAACCGAGTCTTCCCAGATGTTTTTAAGGATCACCTCGCGGGTATAAACCTTGCCGGGTTTGGACGCCAGTAAGTATAGCAGTTCGAACTCTTTTTTGGCCAGCACTACCTTTTCGCCATTTTTATAAACCAGGTATGCTTCGCGATCAATAACCAGGTCGCCTATTTCCAGTTTATTATCGCTCACTTCTTCGGCCGGAGCGTTTCTTCGCAAAATTGCGTTTATACGGCTTACCAAAGCGCGCGGCTTAATTGGTTTAGCTATATAATCATCAGCACCAACGTTAAAGCCGGCAATTTCTGAATACTCCTCGCTGCGGGCGGTCAGGAAAACCATAAAGGTATTTTTAAACTCAGGCATGGTGCGCATAATACGACAGGCCTCGATACCATCCATTTTTGGCATCATAATATCAAGCACTATAAGGTCTGGCAGCGATCTTTTGGCTTCGGTGACGGCTTCCTGTCCGTTACGGGCTAAAAATACCTGGTAACCTTCTTTCTTTAAATTATACTCGATAAGCTCTAAAATATCCGGCTCGTCGTCAACAATTAAAATTTTTTGTTTGGTTGAGGTGCTCATGTACTATCGTTAATTTTGTTATAAAAGTATGTACTTAAAAAAAGCTTACAGTAAACTTAGTATTAACAAATTGTTAATAGTCACATTGGCTTAACATTTTATTTAGCCTTATTAAAAGTTTTGTTTAAAAAGTCTTCAAGCGCAGCCCCGCGAACATTTTTAGCCACAATAACGCCCTGAGGGTCAATAATAAAGTTTGACGGGATAGCTTCTATATGGTATAGACGCTCTGTCGGGCCATCAAAACGCTGCAGGTCTGAACCGTGGGCCCAGGTTAGTTTATCGGCAGCAATAGCCTTAGTCCAGTCATCTTTAGTAACATCTAACGAAATACCCAGGATGTTAAAACCTTTATCCTTGTAAGCTGCATAAGCTTTAACAACATTCGGGTTTTCGGCACGGCATGGCCCGCACCATGACGCCCAGAAATCAAGCATTACATATTTACCTTTATAGTCGGTTAATTTGATTGGTTTACCGTCTAAACCGTTAATGGTAAATTCAGGCGCTTTTTGCCCTATAGTAGTAGTTTTAACAGCCTCCATTTGACTGACAAAACGTTTTACTGCCGGGTTATCGCTAAAGTTGTTTGATTTTTTCAGTTCGTCGGCATAAGCAACCATCTGTTGCTCATAAGTCATCATATCTAACGACGACAACGCGTAAAATGAAGCCAATGACGATTTGTTGGCGTCGACAAACTTTAGCACAGCCTGCGAGTAGCCTTCCATATTTTTCATCATTATGGGTTGATACTGCGCAACCAGTTCAGGGGTTTCTTTCCCAGCAGCTTCTACTTTAGTTTGATACTCAGACATGATCTTGTCGCGCTGAGCGCCCCATTCGGCGCTTATTTTGTTAAATTCCTGGATCTTGGCCGAATTATCGGAACCGGTTATTTCATAGCTGCCGGTTTTGTCTTTTTGGTCGGTGGTAAAATTGATAGTCTCACCATTTTTAGCAATAAGGTCATAAATACCAGTGCCCACACGCAGTTTATAAAGGTTTTCAAACGGTGTTGAGTGTTTGATCTCAAATTTACCATCGGCGCCCACAGCAACCGAGTCTACAACATTTATTTGTGTGCTGTCGGCTTCTAACAAGTACACTTTTTTGGCCCCTTCAAGATTTTTAACGGTACCTTCAATTTTAAATTTTGATTCGTCTTTGCAGGCTGCAAGTAAGGTTACTGCGGCCATCGCCCAATAGGCTAATGCTTTGATCTTCATTTTGATTGTTCTAATGCTTCTATTAATAATTTGTTGGTAGCCTGAGGGTCGATCTTTCCTTTTGAGCTTTTCATGATATCGCCCATAAACAAACCTAATACCCCCTTTTTACCTTTATGATATTCTTTTACCTTGTCCGGAAACTTACTTAGTGCATCCTGGATGTATTTCCTTACATCGTCACTGTCATTTGTGATTAAAAGATTAAGCTCTGCAGCCAGTTGCTCTGCCGTTTTTTCCGGCGACTTGATCATGGCCGGGAATAGCTTGTGTGAGGCAACCGTATTATTAACAGAACCCGCCTCGACCAATTTGATCAAGCCGGCAAGGTTTGCAGGTTTAATAGCAAGATCAGATATATGTGCGCCGCTTTCATTCAGGTATGACTTTACGGCACCCATCATCAGGTGAGCAGCGGCTTTGTAATTTGAAGTGTGTTTAATCAGTTCCTCGAAAAACAAAGCTACTTCTTTATCAGCAGTCAAAACGGAAGCGTCATATTCTGATAAGCCCAGCTCAATGTATTTACTATATAACTGGCCCGGCAATGCAGGTAACGAGCGGCGGATATCTTCAACATAAGCTTTATCCAGCACCAAAGGCGTTAAATCGGGCTCGGGGAAATAGCGGTAATCGTTGGCCATTTCTTTTGAACGCAGTACCGAGGTCTCGCCCGTATCGGCATTAAAGTTTAAGGTATTTTGGTCGATATAGCCGCCGGCTTCAATAATACGTACCTGGCGCTCAAATTCATGATCAATAGCACGCTGCACGTTGCGGATAGAGTTTAAATTCTTCACCTCACAACGGTTACCATAATCTGTTGCTCCTTTAAGGCGTACAGAGATATTGGCATCGCAACGCATGCTGCCTTCTTCCATGTTGCCGTCACAAATATCCAGGTAACGTAATATTTTACGTATCTCGGTAAGCAGCTGACCGGCTTCTTCGCTGCTACGCATATCAGGCTGGGTAACAATTTCCAGTAAAGGCACTCCAGCCCTGTTGAGGTCAATCAGCGAATCAGCATGGTGATTATCGTGCATACTTTTGCCCGCATCTTCTTCCATATGGATATGGTGAATGGCCAGATTTTTAGTAGTTCCGTTTGCCAGTTTAATGGTTACATAGCCGCCTAAACAAACCGGCATCTTATCCTGTGTGATCTGGTAACCTTTAGGAAGGTCAGCATAAAAGTAATTTTTACGGTCGAACGAGTTATGCAGGTTAATAGTGCAATTACAAGCCAATCCCATTTTTACCGCATACTCCACCGCGCGTTTATTAACGCGTGGCAATGTACCCGGGTGACCCAGCGATATAGCGCTGATGTGATGATTAGCTTCGGCGCCAAAGGCGGCTGAATCTGACGAGAAAATTTTACTTAAAGTAGATAATTGCGCGTGAATTTCCAAACCTACAACCAGCTCGTACTTGTCGCTCACGGTTTTTTCTAAAACAGACATATTGTATAATGCAGGCCAATGATGTTGATGACCCAGCCAAATATAAGGTTAATATTAAATAGACCAATATTTAATGGAGGCTATCAATAGGAAAATTACAGTTGTCGAAGTTTTATCCGGTTTGTCATCCTGAGCATAGCGAAGGATCTTATACGTCTCGTTTATCGCTCATACAATATTCTTCGCTATCGCTCGTAACAGGTACCGATAAAAGAAGGGTGTCATCCTGAGCTCCGTCGAAGGATGAGCGGAAAGGCCCGCCCACCATGCTTCGAGAGCCTCAGCATGACACCCGTTTTTATTTATTAAAGGGCTTACCTTACAAAACTCTTAGCCTTCTCCAACACATTCGGTAACCCGGCAGCGTCTTTACCACCGGCAGTAGCGTAAAACGGCTGACCGCCGCCACCGCCCTGAATCTCTTTAGCCAGTTCGCGAACAATATTACCGGCATTCAGTCCCTTGTCTTTCACCAAGTTTTCTGATATCATAACGGTTACGCTTGGTTTGCCGTCAATGTTGGCGGTTAAAACCAGGAACAGATCAGTGACGATATCTTTCAACTGGTAAGCCAGGTTTTTGATGGCGTCGGCATTAGGCAGTTCAACTTGTTGTGCCAAAAAGTTAATACCATTGATATTTTCAACCTTTTTTGCCAGCTCGTCTTTTAAACCTGCTGATTTTTCGAGCACGCTTTTTTCTATCTCTTTTTTCAGGCGGGCGTTCTCAGCAATCAAATCCTCAATGCTTTTGGTAATATCTTTCGGATTTTTTAAAAGTTCTTTTACCTGAAGCACCAGTTTGCTTTGCTCATTGATGAACATTTCGGCAGCGATGCCGCTAATAGCCTCAATACGCCTAACACCGGCAGCAACGGCACTTTCGCTGATGATTTTAAAATAGCCGATAGCGCCGGTGGCCTTCACGTGCGTACCACCACAAAGCTCTTTTGAAAATTTTTCGTCGAAAGTGATTACACGTACAAAGTCGCCGTATTTCTCGCCGAACAAAGCGGTTACACCGCTCTTAATAGCAACGTCATAAGGCACATTACGCTCTTCTTTAAGAGCGATATTTTCGCGTACCTTTTCGTTAACAATAGCTTCAATATGTGCCAATTCCTCGTCGGTAACTTTAGCAAAGTGCGAAAAGTCAAAGCGCAGATAGTCGGCGTTTACCAATGAGCCTTTTTGGTTTACGTGGCTACCCAGCACCTCTTTCATAGCTGCATGCAGCAAGTGGGTGGCGCTGTGGTTATTCATGATGTTATTACGGCGCGCCTGATCAACTATGGCAGTTAGCGCATCGTCAATATCGGCAGGCAACTTGTCTACGAAATGAACAATCAAGCCGTTCTCTTTTTTGGTATCGGTAACGTTTACAATTTCGCCATCAGGGAAAATCAACTCGCCTGTATCACCTACCTGGCCGCCACTTTCAGCGTAAAAAGGTGTTTTATCCAATACCAGCTGGTATTGTTCTTTTCCTTTTGCGGTTACTTTGCGGTATTTTAATACATGGGCAACGGTTTCCGTTTCGTCGTAACCGGTAAACTCCACGTTATCGTCGTCTTTCAGCACAACCCAATCGCCGGTATCAATGGCACCGGCAGCGCGTGAGCGGGCTTTTTGTTCTTGTAAGGCTGTTTCAAAACCGGCTGTATCAACATCAAAGCCTTTTTCACGGGCCATAAGCTCGGTTAAATCCAGAGGAAAACCGTAAGTGTCTGATAATTCAAATGCAAATGAACCTTCGACTTGTTTATCCGACTGATCTGCAATGTAATTATTGAAACGGTTGATCCCATTTTCCAGCGTACGTAAAAACGAAGCTTCTTCCTCCAAAATCACTTTCTGTACAAAATCTTTCTGGCTCCAAAGCTCGTCAAATACGCCGTGAAACTGTTCGGCCAGCAGAGGCACTAATTGATTAAGGAAAGGTTCTTTAAAATCCAGATACTGGTATTGGTAGCGCACAGCCCTACGCAGAATACGGCGGATAACATAACCCGCTTTATTATTTGACGGCAGCTGGCCATCGGCAATAGCAAAGCTTACTGCGCGAATGTGATCGGCCAATACACGCATGGCTACGGCAGCGTTCCAGTCGGCATCGCCAGTAACTGCGTCGGCGTTATATTTTTTACCTGATTTTGCGGAGATGAAATCAATCATCGGTGTAAACACATCGGTATCGTAATTGCTGAATTTACCCTGAATAACACGCACTAAACGCTCGAAACCCATACCGGTATCTACATGCTGTGCAGGCAGCGGTTGTAATGAGCCATTTTTCAGGCGGTTAAACTGCATAAACACATTGTTCCAGATCTCGATAACCTGCGGGTCGTCGGCATTTACCAGTTTAGCGCCGGGCACTTTGGCTCTTTCGGCTTCGCTACGGTTATCATAATGTATCTCTGAGCACGGTCCGCAAGGGCCGGTCTCACCCATCTCCCAGAAATTATCTTTCTTGTTTCCTAACAGGATATGGTCTTCGGGCACAAATGCTTTCCAGAAATCATAAGCTTCCTGGTCTTTTGGTAAACCCTCTTTTTCGTCGCCTTCAAAAATGGTTACGTATAGGCGGCTTTTATCAATTTTTAAAACGTCAGTTAGCAGTTCCCAACTCCAGGCAATAGCTTCTTTTTTAAAGTAGTCGCCAAAGCTCCAGTTACCCAGCATCTCAAACATGGTATGGTGATAGGTATCAATGCCCACCTCTTCCAAATCATTATGTTTACCCGACACACGCAGGCAACGCTGCGTATCGGCAACACGCGGAGAAGTTACCGGTGCTTCGCCCAGAAAAATATCTTTAAACTGGTTCATGCCAGCGTTGGTGAACATCAGGGTCGGGTCGTTCTTTACAACAATAGGTGCCGATGGAACTATGGTATGTCCTTTTGAAGCAAAAAAATCAAGAAAAGCTTGTCGTATTTGATTAGCAGTCATATCAATAATGTAGTGCAGCTGTCGCGCTGCATATTTGTGCAAAAATGTGAATTTTTGTGTAGTATTTTGCACTTTTTTGCATTTATACTACACGCTTGTAAGCATAAACCAATATGCTACTATACTGGC
Source organism: Mucilaginibacter ximonensis (assembly GCF_042686265.1). NCBI lineage: Bacteria > Pseudomonadati > Bacteroidota > Sphingobacteriia > Sphingobacteriales > Sphingobacteriaceae > Mucilaginibacter > Mucilaginibacter ximonensis. The sequence goes on along the minus strand of NZ_JBHUPD010000001.1, from coordinate 747,780 downwards.
GAGTCAAATCAAAGAATTTATAATCTAAAAATTATAAACTACATTTGCAATATGCCTTACAAGGACCGCGATATCACTAAAATGTATTACACCATGGGCGAAGTAACGTCTATGTTTGATGTTAATGCATCTATGATTCGTTTCTACGAAAAGGAGTTCGAAATTCTTCAGCCTAAGAAGAATAAGAAAGGCAACCGCTTGTTTACCCCTGAAGATATTGAAAACCTAAAAATTATCTTCCACCTTATCCGCGACAAGGGCTATACTTTGCCCGGCGCCAAGGAACATCTTAAAAAGAACATGGGTAAAACCCGCGAAAACCAACGTGTTATCGACTCGCTGGAGAATCTGAAAAAGTTTTTGCTTGAGGTAAGAGATCAGCTATAATCTTAATTCCGGTTGATTTTAAAGATTATACACTTAAATTAGCGATAATTAAATCCTATAATCTTCATCCAGTTGATAGCTAATCACAAAGGCGAGATTCCGTTTATTGTACTGCTTTTACCCTTTTTAGCGGGTATCTGGTTAGGGTTGTTTTTATCATCGGCCTTATTCCTGTATTGGGTGATAATACCCTTGGCCATCTTAAATTCGATTTTTATCACTTTAAACTTCGGCTATACTCAATTGCGGTTATATAAATCAAAGTGGATAGGCGGTTTACTTATTCACCTGATTTTGTTTTTTGCGGGATGGTTTTGTGTGATTGGGAACAACGAACTTAATCAGGCTGCCCATTTTTCAAAACATCCCTCGCAACAGTTAATTGCCCGCATCAACAGCGAACCCAATTTAAAAAACGGCTTGGTTCGGTTTACGGCGCATATTGAAGCTTTGGAAAATCAAAAGCATTTAAGCCCTTCAACCGGCACCTTGCTGATTGCTATAAAAGATTCTGCGGCCGTTCAATTAAAGTATGGCGACGTATTGCTGATACCGTCGAGTTACACAACGGTCGATCCGCCATTTAATCGTGCTGAGTTTAATTATAAACGCTACCTGGCTAATCAAAACATTTATCAGCAAAGCTTTTTATATGCCGGGCAGTATAAAGTTTTGGCTCACGATCAAGGAAATACCGTCATTGCTTATGCCTTAAAATTGCGGCAGCATTTGGTCAGAAAGCTTAAAAACAATATTCACGACACCTCGGCAGTTAATGTCGCCTCCACATTAATATTAGGTTACAAAGCCGACTTAAGCAACGAATTGCTACAGGCCTATTCAAAAACGGGTACCATTCATATTTTATCGGTATCGGGCGGCCACGTTGCCATAATATATCTGATGCTGAATATCTTATTAGGTTTTATGGGGCGATATAAGCGTGGTAAAGCCATTAAAGCGGTGCTTATCATCAGTCTGATCTGGTATTATGCTTTGCTAACCGGCTTCTCTCCCGCTGTTTGCCGGGCCGCGGTTATGATCTCATTGATCATCATGGGTAAAACTTATAGCCGTTATATCAATACTTTGAATATTCTTGCGGTCTCCGCGTTCTTTTTACTTTTATCCTTATCCCGGCCGAAGTTATTTTGTTTACCGGCGTATTTTATCTTTTGCTGCCGCAGATGCCTGTTATATCGACTGTTTTGGGCTGGGTACTGGAGAAATCTATCCTGATCATGAATAACGTATTAGTAATGATAGAGCAGGCCCCATTTGCCAGCCTCAGTAAAATATGGTTTACCACCTTTGAATATGTTTTAGTTTACGCGGCCATAATTTGTGCGGCTTATTTTTTGCTTGGCCGTAAAGCCCGATTGCTGCAAATAAGCCTGTCGCTTTTATTGGTAGCCTGTATCAGCAGCAGCTTTAAAAAATATAATGCCATGAATACCGGCGAGGCTTGTTTTTTTAACCTGCGCAAACATTCAGGTATTGTATTTAAACATGGCGATAAAGCCGTGATTCTGTCCGATCTGCCATTTACCGATAAAAACTATCAATACAGCATTCAACCCTATCTGGATAGCGCCAAAGTAGCCGACACTACGGTCTGTTCACTTGCCAAGAACATCAGTTCACCATTTTTAATAAAGCGTGATAATCTTATCTGCTTCGGCAATATCAAGGTATTGTTTTTCAACAGGCAGCTTGAAAATATTAAATTACTCAGGAAATTGAAGGTGAATTATTTGTTGTTAACAGGCAGCCCGCATATCGCAATAGCCGATTTAATCAATAATTATCAGTTTAACACGTTAGTTATTGACTGCAATAACGCCGACCGGTTAATTACCGGTTGGGAAAAACAGGCTAATGCCTGTCATATAAAATATCATTGCCTTAAACGTAACATTTCGCTTGTAGTGGCATCTAACTAAATATTAATTAAAATGTATTATTGCTTAATAAGCGAATACTAATTAAATTGTGTAAATTGTGCTAACAAAAAACAGAATATGAATATTAAATTAAAATTTGCCTTAGGATTGGCTTTCAGCGCCTTAGCTTTTACTGCTAACGCTCAAAAAACGTACACCAGCGGTGTTGCTAATTATACCATTAAAAGCCCCGCAGGCGATGTTGACTCAAAAATATATTTTACAGCTGATTCAAGCGCGTCTGTTACGCAGCAAGGCCCGGCTAATATTAAAGTGTTAACCAACAGCAAAAGTACTTTTGTAGCTATTTTGGTCGATGTACCTGTAGCATCAATGAAAAAAGCTGCAGTTTTAACACCAGACGAAATTGAACAAGGCCTGGCCGCAGCCCCTAAATTTGTTTTCACCCCGTCAACCGAAACCAAGGTTATTAATGGCTATAACTGTAAAAAAGTTGACGTGAAAGATTCAAAAAGCGGTAGCAGCTACACTGCATGGGTTACCAAAGACATTACCCTGCCAACAAATTTATTGACTAAATATTTTGCTGATGCAGGCGGCGTACCTGTACAATTTACCACGGTACAAATGGGTCAGGCGGTTGACGTTACCTTAAAATCAGTTACTGATGAAAAGGCGCCTGCCGGAACGTTTGCCATCCCTGGCGATTTCGAAAAGATTTCATTGGATGACCTGAAGGCTATGGGTGGCAAATAATTGCCTCATAACATTTTTATAAAGGCTTCTTAACCTTGTGGTAAATGAGTATTTTTGCCGTCCGATGTTAAGAAGCCTTTTTAGTTTCGTACGTTTTTATATTTTCTGGTTGCTGTTTTTTGCTTTAACCAGAGTAGTTTTTGAAGTATATTTTCATGCCAAGCTGCATGGGGCAAATTTCGTTGAAATTTTAAAAACCTTCCTGTACGGCATCCGCATGGATGCTTCTGCAACAGCCTATATGGCCATATTACCATTATTGATTTTTATCATTAATTGGTTTATTGGCGGCAAAAACCACATCAAGCCTATCTGGCTAAAAGTTTATACCTGGTTCTGCGTTTTCTGTATCAGCCTTATAGCTGTAGTTGATCTTGGTATTTTTGCCGAATGGGGCGCCAAAGTAAACTTCAGAGCTTTTGACACACTATATAACTCGCCTGCCGAGTCGATGTCGTCAACAGCGTCCTCACCTATCGCCTTAAATTTAACCATTATGGCGGGGTTGTTTATTGCAGGCGTTGTGTTATCGCTATACCTGTTGGATCATAACTTCAAAAAGCCCGCCGAACCCATCCGCAATAAAGTTATATGGTCAGTAGTGTTAGTTGGCGTAAACTTTTTGATATTGCGGGGAACGCTGTCTCCTGATCCTATAAGTCAACGTGCGGGTTATTTTTCTGACAACCAGTTACTGGACTTGTCGGCGCAAAATACCGAATGGAACTTGTTCAACAACGTATTTGAAAACCTGCGTAAGCCCTATAACCCTTATATGTATTTGCCGGCTGATGAAGCTAAACGATTAGTGACAGAGGCGTATAAAACAACGAAAGATACGACGGTCAGGATACTGAACACTGATAAACCTAACATAGTAATTATCCAATTAGAAAGCTTCACGGCCGACCTGATTGAATCATTAGGCGGTGAAAAAGGTGATGCACCAAATTTTGAGAAATTTATTCAGGAAGGCGTATTATTTAATAATATCTATTCGGCCGGCGACCGTACCGATAAGGGTATTATTGCCATATTAAGTGGGTTCCCTTCGCAAGCCATACGTACTATTGTTATCGATACCACCAAGCAAAGAAAGCTGCCCTCATTAATGACCGAGTTTAAAAATGCAGGTTACACCACCTCCTATTTTTATGGCGGCGACGCCGGTTATATGAACTTTGATACTTACATGAATGATCACCATGTAGATCATATCATCGACCGGCACACTATGCGCCCTGGCGAAGTAGGGTCAACCTGGGGAGCATTTGACAATGTGTTGTTTGACAAACATATTGCTTTTGTGAAAAAGCAAACCAAGCCTTTCTTCTCCCTGCTTCAAACGTCAACCAATCACGAACCGTTTGTATTGCCGGTTAAATCGCACTTTCCAGGTAAAGATGTAGCCAACCAGTTTAGAAGCACTGCCTGGTTTACAGATTCATGTCTGAATGCTTATTTCGAACAAGCCAAAAAGCAGCCATGGTATAAAAACACCTTGTATATTCTGGTTGCAGATCACGGGCATCGTTTGCCAAAGAGCACAGCGCAAGCTTACGATCCACAGAAATACCATATACCCCTGCTGTTTTTTGGCGATGTGATCAAGCCGGAATTTAGGGGTAAAGCCATAAATCATTTAGGCAATCAGATAGACATAGCTGCTACAATTTTGGGGCAGTTAAATATGCCTGCACAAAAATTTGAGTGGTCTAAAAACATACTGAATCCTTACGCCCCGGCTTTTACTTTTTTTGATTGGGACAACGGCTTTGGCTACATCACGCCTGAACAAGGTGTATCCTATGATAACCAGGGCCGCCGCCGGATATACGTTAAAAACCCAAAAGCCGGCGAGGCTGTAACTGAAAAAACCTTGCTTACAGGCAAGGCTTTTATGCAGCAGATATTTACTGAATATCTTAGATATTAGACTGATTGTCAGATCAATTAACCTCTTTACCTAAAGCAATTATCCAATCATTAAACAGCTTACTTTCAATAGCAACGGCCTTGTCGGCATGTAATTGCCATTGTGGCGAGAACTGTTTGAGCTGGTTAATCATTTCTTCCAGATGGCCCTCTTCTTCCAGGATAATTGACTTAACATTAACTTTGCTGCCCGCTTCATCTAAAGCCGACTGATATATTGGGTATAACTCATCGGCACGTACTTCAATAGCATAAGTCACCAATAAATAGGCGGCAAAACGTAATTCCTTGCCGGTAAGATTTAGTTCAGTTTTTAAATAACGGCTTACCTCAACATCTAATTTATTCAGGTAGTATTTGCTATAGTTTGAGGCTACCAGGTATTCGTCGGCATAAGTTGGACAGCTATCTTTAACTGCCTTTTCTATCTGTTTTTTTAGATAGAAAGCGTGACGATGTTCTTCAGCTGCATGTTTCAGAATGATGTACGTAACGGTTGCCGGATCCTCGCAAGCTGATATTTTACGTGCACCGGTGTTTTCCATTAAAGACAACGTATTTAACCAGCGTGCGTGTAACTGATTGTTTGAAATTATAGTAGGTAGTATGGTTTGTAAATTATTCATGATATCAAATTTAATCGGCCCCCTCTAAATCTCCCCCTGCTGGGGAGACTTTTTAATTTTTTAAGTCCTCCCTACCGGGGAGGATTTAGGAGGGGCCTATATTTCTTCGAGTGCCTGCTCAATTTTGCTGTAAATGTAGTTCAAGTCGGCATCGGTTATGCAATATGGAGGTAAAATATAGATAATGTTGCCCAATGGGCGTAAAATAATACCGGCCTCTAAAAAGTAATAATATAACCTGTCGCGCAGCGAACTAAAATAAGAGGTATTGTCGCCGGTTTCCCATTCCATTGCTATAATAGTACCAGTTTGGCGTACAGCTTTTATTTTGGGGTGATGTTTAATACGCCCTGCAAATTGAGCATGTGCATTTTTAATACGTTCAATATTTTCGGCTGTAGCCGGTGCTAAAAATAGGTCAAGGCTGGCCAGTGCGGCAGCACAAGCCACCGGATTAGCTGTAAACGAGTGCCCGTGAAATAATGTTTTTAGCTTATCATCCGACAAAAAAACGTTAAATATTTCCTGCGTACACGTTGTCAAACCCAATGCCATTGTCCCCCCGGTTAATCCTTTCGAGAAACACATAATGTCCGGCTGTTCGGTAATATGACTGGTAGCAAATGGTTTTCCGGTACGGCCGAAGCCTGTAAATACCTCGTCGGCTATGGTGAGTACATTCTCTTTACGGCAGTGAGCTATCAGTTCATTTAAATATCTGGCTTCGTACATGACCATGCCGGCTGTACCTTGAACCAGCGGCTCAAAGATAAAGCACGACAATTGAGACCTAAGTTGCGAAATCTGCGATTTGAGACGGTCTATATTTTCAGCATCAGGTGTGTCAATAAATTCAACCTCAAACAATAACGAATCAAACGGCGCTGTAAAGGCGCTGCGGCCACTTACAGACATAGCGCCAAAAGTATCACCATGATAGGCGTTTTTAAAAGCCAGCATCCTGGTGCGTGTTTGCCCCTGGTTGTTCCAGTATTGCAGGCACATTTTAATAGCTACCTCGATAGCGGTAGAACCATTATCTGAATAAAATGCTTTTGTTTGATTAGCTGGTAATATGGCCAGCAACCGCTCTGCCAGTTCAACCGCGGTGGGGTGAGTAAAACCGGCAAATATCACGTGCTCCAGCTGCGTTAGCTGCTCAGCCACTTTTTTGGCGATGTAAGGATGTGCGTGTCCGTGAATATTTGTCCACCATGAGGATATGGCATCAATATATCTTTTGCCATTTTCATCCAGCAAATGAGCCCCTTCGCCTTTCACAATAGGTATCGGGACACCCGCTGTTTTCATTTGTGTGTATGGATGCCATATTACTTTTAAATCGCGTTCTGTTAAATTCATAAGCTTTGTAATAAAAGTTTTGCCACATGCTGGTCTATCGGGAAGGTAAAATCGCCGGCCTTCATTTCGCTCAGTTGTATCCAGCGAAAAGTTTGCATCGGCTCAACATCGCTACCAAAATCAAAAGGCGTGGTTTTAACGGCTAATTCAAAAGGTGTTTTATTTTGAACCACATAATAAACACTAATTATCTGCGACTCGTTAAAAGCCGATTTGACAAAGAAATCTGTAGTATAAAAGTGATTGATAATATCAATATCCAGACTGCACTCTTCAATAAACTCGCGTTTTAATCCATCAATAATACCTTCGCCATACTCCAGGCCGCCGCCTGGAAATTTGGTAAATTGCATACCGTACTCCTGCTCATCGCTTACCAGTATTTCCTGGTTTTCGTTAATGAGCAGGCCATATACACGCACGTTAAATGGATACATTTATTCTTGTTCAAAGTGTTTTTTGTTGCGGATAACCCGGTCCATTGTCCATTCAATGTCTATGGTCTTAGGCTCGGCCCTTACGGGGCAGTCGGGCATATTACAATAATGGCAACATTTGGGTAAACAAGGGTCGGCGTGAATAAATAGTTCTGTTTTGGTTTCGTTGGCATTGATCATCCTATCAACCAGCGACACCTCCTCGTGCACTTTATTCAGGTCGAAATAATACGGCAATGTTAAATGACAATCAATATGTAATTCATTTCCATATTTTTGAGCACGGAGATTATGAACATCAATCCACGCTTCCCGCCGGTTATCGCTCAAAAACTTAACTACATTGGCTACTACGTCAAAATCGGCTTCGTCCATTAAACCACCGACGGATCTCCTGATTAACTTATAACCACTAAATAAAATATAAGCGCCTACCAAAATAGATAAAATGCTATCCAGCAAGCCTATTTTGGTGAAGTGTATTAACATAAGGCCGGCTACCAAACCTATACTGGTAACCATGTCTGTAAGCAGATGATGACCATCAGCTTCAATAGTTAATGAGGGAATAGATTTCCCCTTTCGGATAAGGTAATAACCCAGTGAGCCATTAATTATACCCGTAGCGCCGATGATTACTGCGCCAATCACCAGGTCATGAATTTCATTAGGATGAAAAATACCATATGTTGCTTTGGCAATAATACCCGCTCCGGCTATTGATATTAAGGCGCCTTCAATAAAAACAGAGAAAAACTCAACTTTGCCGTGCCCATACGGGTGATTTGCATCGCGGGGTAACGAAGCCAGGTAAATGCTGAAAAAAGCAAACGAGCTGGCAACAACGTTAACCACGCTTTCAGCAGCATCTGTGAGTACAAAATTAGAATTTGTTATAAAGTAGGCTGCAAACTTAGCCAGCATTAAAACAATGCCGGTAACAAGCGAAATCAGTATTATTTTCTTCTGTTCTTGCAAAGCGAATAGATTAGGCGCCAAAGTTAGGGTTATTGCCGCATAATGCCGAAACCTAAAAAAAAGAATTAAATAATGCATTACCGCTTAAAGGTTTAATAGCCCACTTTCGCGTTATTTTCTATATTTGCGGCACAAATCAAAACATACTATGAGTGCATTAAGTAACAGGATCAACAACCTGTCAGAATCAGCTACTATTAAAATGGCCAAAATGGGCCGCGAACTTGCCGCTAAAGGTATTGATGTAATTAACCTGAGCTTTGGCGAACCAGATTTTAATACGCCACAGCATGTTAAGGATGCAGCAAAAAAGGCATTGGACGATAATTATACTTATTATACTCCGGTAGCCGGCTATCCTGAACTGCGTAAAGCTGTTGCTGCCAAGTTGAAGAATGAGAACGGGCTGGATTATGATTTTAGCCAGATTGTTGTGTCAACCGGTGCTAAGCAATCAATTGCTAATGTTTTGTTTTGCCTGGTTAATCCCGGCGAAGAAGTGATCATCCCTACCCCTTACTGGGTGTCATACTCAGAAGTTGTGAAACTGGTAGAAGGCGTATCTGTATTTATTGATACTACCGTTGAGTCGGATTTCAAAATTACACCCGAGCAATTAGAAGCGGCCATAACGCCTAAAACCAAATTGTTTATGTTCTCTTCGCCATGTAACCCTACCGGTAGTGTTTACAGTAAAGAAGAGTTAGCAGGTTTGGCTAAAGTATTTGAAAAATATCCAAATATCTATATCCTGTCTGACGAGATCTATGAGCACATCAACTTTGTTGACAAACATGAATCAATTGCCCAATTTGACAGCATTAAAGACCGTGTAGTGATCATTAACGGTTGGTCAAAGGGTTTTGCTATGACCGGCTGGAGATTAGGTTACTCGGCTTCAAATAAAGAGATAGCTGCTGCTATTGACAAACTGCAGGGCCAGATTACATCAGGCACTTCGTCAATTACCCAGCGTGCTGGCCTTGCCGCTTACGAGGGTGGTTTAGAAACCGTATTGCAGATGCGCGAAGCTTTCAGAAAACGCCGCGACATTGTTTATAACCTGCTAAAAAATATCCCCGGGGTTAAGGTTAACCTGCCTGATGGTGCATTTTACTTCTTCCCGGATGTTACCAGTTTCTTTGGTAAAAGCTATAACGGCCGCACAATTACTGATGCCGACGAGCTGAGCATTTATCTGTTAGAAGAAGCTCACGTATCAACCGTAGGCGGCGATTCTTTTGGTGATAAAAAATCAATCCGCATGTCTTACGCTGCTTCAGAAGAAAAGCTGATCGAAGCTATGTCGCGTATACAGGCTGCTTTGGGCAAATTGAGCTAAGCTTAAGTATAATAAAAACAAAGCCCCGATGCGCATTGCACCGGGGCTTTGTTTTTTAATTTGTTGTTCTGTAATTACAATTCAAATCCGTAAGCTACACGTAAGCCAACCAGGCCGTAGTTTTGGCTCTGACCTGAAAAGTCTTCATAACGAACGCCTACGTCCCATTTTTGGTTAGCCCAGCCTAAACCTGGAGATAAGATCAATTTAGTGTTTTTTGCACCTTTGGTTTCAAATCCGGCACCTGCTTCTGCTGAGAAATAAACATTATCAGAGAAGAATGCTTTTAAACCGGCTTTTACTGGCACTACGCCAAAGCTTTGGCCGTCAACATGAGTCGCAACGCCGCCAATTGTTGCATCGTAGCTTTTACCAAAGAAATTGTAATAGCCAGAAGTTAAGGTCAGTGCAAAATGATCGCTGGTACCATATTGTAAACGAGCAGTACCACCCAATTCGAAGTTAGAGCCACCCAGGCCGCTATGAATAGCACCTGTTGGCGCACCTGCTTCTAATCCAATACCAAAACGAAGTTTACTAGCCGGGGTAGTTTGAGCTTTTACGTTAGTTCCGATTAATAGCGCAACACCTGTTAAGGCTACTGCTGCTAATTTTGTTAACTTTTTCATTGTTGTGTTTCTCTTAATTAATAATAAGTGATAGATTAATGTATTAATACCAGCACTTAATCAAATACTTTGCCATTGTGCCAATTTTCCGCCTTTTTAACATTTCACTGACCGATGCCCATTTTAAGTTTTGTAGTGGATATTAACATTTGTTAATTGCTTACCGGCTGAAAATGAGGTAAAAAAGAGATATCGTTAAGAAATTGCCAGATTGTTAATTTATCATTAAGCGCCGATGGCTTAAATCTGCAAAAATGCCTGCTTTAGTATTCAAAATGTATGGTACAATTTATTTTCCGCTCGATTTTAACGGGTTAATGTGTCCCAATAACTATACAAAATATAACGCAGGCAATATTTCCAAGGCGTTTTTAAACAAAAACGCCCTTAACAGTAAGCTAAGGGCGTTCTCAATAATCAATTTTTATTAGTGCAGCTCGTCCGGATCTTCAACATAGTTTTTTTCCAGTTCAGCTAATTTCTTGCTGCCGTAAGCCATTTTGGTAATCAGGTAAAATAATACAGGCACTATAAATATTGCCAACGATGTTGCACCTAACATGCCCCCGAATACTGTCCAACCGATGGTTTTACGAGCCTCTGCCCCGGCACCTGATGCAAATAATAACGGCGCAACACCCAGTATGAATGCCATCGACGTCATCACAATAGGACGCAGACGCAGGCGTACCGCTTCCAATGTTGCTTTCTCCAACTCCATACCCGCATCCACACGTTCTTTGGCAAACTCAACGATCAGAATAGCATTCTTAGCCGCCAGACCGATGAGCGTGATCAAACCGATTTGTGCATAAATATTGTCTACGAGCTTGGGCTGGAGCGTCAGGAACAATATCGCACCAAACGCACCTAACGGAACGGCTAATAATACAGAGAATGGTACTGACCAGCTTTCATATAAAGCCGCCAGGAATAGGAATACGAAACCAATGGACAAAGCAAAAATGTATATCGTTTTTGATCCAGATAATTTCTCTTCGCGGCTCAAGCCCGAAAACTCATAACCATAACCCTGCGGCAGGGTTTGGGCAGCAACCTCTTCAAGTGCATTCAACGCGTCACCGCTACTGTAGCCGTCTTTAGGGTTGCCATCAATCTCGGCCGAGCGGAATAAGTTATAGTGTGATATCAGCGGTGCATTCTCGATCATCTTATATGATGTCAGCGTGCTTAACGGTACCATTGCACCTTGCGAGTTACGCACAAAGTACTGCCCCAGGTTATACATATTGGTACGATAGTTCGTATCGGCTTGCGCCAATACCCTGAAATTTCGCCCATATATTGTAAAGTCGTTAATGTAAGCACTACCCATATAGGTTTGCAGGGCATTATTTACATCAGACAATTGAACGCCTAAACGTTTAGCCTTTTCACGATCAATAGTTAACTGATAAGCGGGTGTACGTGCAGTAAAGAATGAAAAGGCCTTCCCTATTTCAGGACGCTTTTTCACTTCGCCAATAAATTTATTCAATACATTTTCAAACGTTTTGATGTCGCCGCCTGCTTGCTTTTCTTCCAATATAAACGAGAAACCACCTGTACTACCCAAACCGGGGATCGCCGGTGGAGGAATTACTACGCAGGTTGCTTCTTTAAATGTTGCATTGAATTTTTTCTGTAAATAATCAACTAAAGCTAATGAGGTGCGTTTGCGTTCGTCCCAGTTTTTTAACTGAACAAATATGGTGGCACTGTTTGATTTAGTTGCGAAACTTACCACATTCAAGCCGCCCAGCGCAGCATAATGCGCTACTTCAGGCACTTTATCCAATGTGTCCATCATGCGGTGCAATGTCGCTACCGTACGTTCAGTCGCCGAACCTTCAGGTAAATCAAACGTAATGTAAATACGGCCCTCATCCTCCAAAGGAATAAAGCCGGTTGGCTTACCTTTAAATAACAAGATGGTACCAACCACAATACATATCAGGATGATTATGACAAATTTTGAGTTCTTGATACCTCTGTGGACACCATTGCGGTATTTGCCGGTAACGCGGTCAAACCAGGTGTTAAATCTGAAGAAAAATTTATCGAGGCCACCTGATTTTTCATCCAGCTTATGCGGTTTTAATAGTAAGGTACATAGCGCCGGAGTTAGAGACAACGCCACAAAAGCCGAGATCAATACGGATATTGCAATGGTGATAGCAAATTGCTGATACAATCGGCCCACTATCCCCGGAATGAAACCTACAGGTACGAATACTGCTGCCAGGATTAACGCAATGGCAATTACCGGGGCTGATATATCACGCATGGCATGCAGGGTTGCATCCTGCGGCGACATCCCCTTTTCGTCCATGTAATGCTGCACAGCCTCAACCACAACAATCGCGTCATCCACCACAATACCAATAGCCAGCACGAAACCAAATAAGGTTAAGGTATTAATAGTAAAATGCAGTGGTATAAAGAATATGAATGTACCGATAATGGATACCGGTATAGCTAATACCGGAATTAAAGTTGTACGCCAGCTCTGCAAGAACAGGAATACCACTACAATTACCAGGAATAAAGCAATAACCAATGTTTCGACCACTTCATGCACCGAAACCTGAACCACGGTAACTGATTCAAAAGGCACCACGTAATCTACTCCTGCAGGGAAGGCTTTTTTCAGTTCCCTCATGGTTTCGTAAACGTTATTTGCCGTTTCAATAGCATTAGCATTTGGGGCCTGGTAAATTAAAAGGTATGAAGCTCTTTTGCCATCTACAAATGAGTTACCGGCATAGTTAAATTTACCTAATTCAATACGCGCAACATCTTTTAAGTGTACCACAGCGCCAGTACCCGGCTGTGTACGTACGATAACATTGCCAAACTCTTCAGGCGTAACCAAACGCCCTTTTACAATTACAGAATATTCAAAGGTTTGCCCTTTTTCCTGCGGTGTAGCACCTACTGTACCGGCAGCTACCTGGGCATTTTGCTCTTGTAAGGCCGCGGTTATGTCGGCTGCGGTCATACCTAGCGCGGCCAGCTTATCTGGCTTGAGCCATATACGCATACTGAAGTCATCTGCACGGGTCACAACGTCGCCTACGCCTTTGGTACGCAGTAAGGCGTCTTTCAGAAAAATATTGGTATAGTTATCCAGATAAGTCACGCTATGGCTGGCGTTTGGCGAGAACAAAGCCACCAGCATCAGGATACTTGGATTTTTCTTACGTACGGTCAAACCTAAACGCTGCACCTCTTGCGGTAAAGTCGGTGTAGCAATGCCCACCCGGTTTTGTACATCGAGCGCGGCAATGTTGATATCTGTTCCTACCTCAAAATTGGCAGTCATGCTTAAGGCACCATTGTTGGTACTGTTGCTTTGCAGATAAGTCATGCCCGGAGTACCATTAACTTGTGTCTCAATAGGCGTTGCAACGGTTTGCTCCACCGTGAGCGCATCTGCACCGGTATAATTACCGGTAATAGTTACGGTAGGCGGAGTGATTTCCGGATACTGCCCTATCGGTAAATTGGTGATTGCTAAAATACCCACCACAACAATCACTATAGATATAACGATTGCCGTAACAGGTCTTTTTATAAAGGTTTCTGCGATCATCTAAATTATATTTATGTACCCGAAATTTATTTTTTTGTCCCTTTGGCACCGGCCGCGCCAGCAGCGGCAGGCGGTGCCCCTAAAGTCACCATACCACTGTCGCGCAGGCGTTGAAAACCTTCGGTTACCACATTATCACCGGCATTAACACCCGATGTGATAACTATCCGGTCGCCCAAACGGGGGCCCAGCGTTACTTTGTGTTGTAAAGCGATGGTATCCTTTTTAGCGCCACCTTCTTTTTGCTGCATGGTGGTGTCCTTGGTCACAAACACAAAAAACTCTCCCATTTGCTCAGTTACTGCTTTATAAGGTATAATAACGCGGTTGCCCGACTGATTATTAAGAACCTTCAGATTGGTGCTCATGCCGTCTTTTAAAATAGAATGCTCATTCGGAAACTGCACACGCACCTTTATAGAGCCTGTTTGGTTATTTACCCCACGATCGATAGCGAGGATTCTGCCCGGTTTATCGTAAGTAGTTACACCATCAGGCAATACGAGTCTGAAAGTTGAATCAGTGCTGTTTCTTTGCAGGTCATAGAAGCGGTTAATGTCCTGTTCATTGACCACCACGTCGACACCGATTGGGTTTTCGCTTGATACTGTGTTTAATAACGTAGTGCCGGTAACAACTTGCGAACCCAATCTAACTTGCGATATACCAATACGGCCAGTAACCGGTGCTACGATTGTTGCGTACGACAGATCGGTTCTAGCTGAGGCCAAAGCTGCTTTAGCTACCGCAACCTGACCTTTACTGGTAGCGTAAGTCGCTGTAGCCTGATCAACGGTTTGGCGTGCTACCGCATCATTTTTCAACAACATATTATAACGGTCAAGGTCTTTCTGGGCTTTATCCAAATTAGCCTGCGCATTGGCCACGTTAGCCTGAGCTTGTGCTACTGCATCCTGAAACTTACGTTTGTCTATTTCATACAGCGGCTGGCCTTTCTGTACAATATCTCCCTCTTTAAAAAAGATGCCGGTTATGAAACCTGATACCTGGGCACGCAGTTCAACGTTATTTAATGACACAACCGTTCCCTGATACTGATCATAATAAACCGCATCACCGGTTTTTGCCTCGGCCAGGCTTACAGAAGTTGCGGGTGGCGGGCCGGCTTGTTGTGCTGACTTGTCTTTACATGAAGCCCATGCTAACACTACGGCCGGGGCTAACCAAAATATGTACCTTTTTTTCATTAGTATAGAGGGTAATAAATCTTATAATTTCTTTTGTTTATACTATAATCCATTATCATTGCTGCAACTGTTCAACAGTAAGGGTGCCCATTGATTTTTTCAGATCAATTTTGCTTGACAATAATTGAAACAACGCGTTATAATAGTTTAATTCAGCTGTACGCAGGTCAGATTGCGCTACGATTACATCCAGATATGTTTTTACGCCTTCGCGATACTGCAAGCTTACCACATTATAAACGTCCTTAGCCAAATCAACGTTTTGCTTTACAACCTCCCACGCGGTGTAATTACTTTTATAACCGGCCAATGCCTGGGTAAACTGCGTATTGATGGTATTTTCAGTATTTACAATATCCAGGTCGTTACGCTGTACCTGGAGCCTTGCTTTTGACAGATTTTGCAACCGCCTGGTTCCCTGAAAAATGGGCAGCGATAATGATAAACCCACGTAGCCGGTGGGATACGCATTATTATACAGGTTGTGAAACTGTGTGTTTAAATAAGCCAGACTATAGCTGCCGTTAGCGCTGAGCGAAGGCAAAAAGCCCCATCGATAGTAATCAACATTTAGATTACGCAAATTTTTCTGGCTTAACAGCATTTGATATTCGATACGGTTAGTATAATTTACTGTTTGGTTTGTGTCGATATATGCTTCTTTTTCATAATTAGTAGAATCGTAAGACAGTGTGATTTGATTCTGCGGATTTACGCCCATAATCTGTTTCAGGTACGCCAGCTTAGCACCAATAGCTTCTGACGTTTGCTTACGCACCGCTATTTCATTATTTAAAGAAATAGTTGCTTGTTTGTAGTCTATTTTATCAACCACTCCGGCTTGATACCGGTTATAAGCGTCCTTCAGGCTTCTTTGCAGTCGGGCAATATTTTCATTAACAATATTCAATTGTTTTTCTGATAATAATACATCATAAAAAGCCTTGCTAACATCGGCTATCACATTGATCTGCGCGCTCACTGTATTTTGCTGATAATACATGCGCGAATAGTTAGCGGTTCTTGAGGCTAGTAGTACATCATTATTATATATGGTCTGACTGGCAGTTATACCCAGACTGGAAAATTCATCAATTGGCGAAATTACGCCCGGGGTTGTTGAAGCCACGGGGCTACCTTTAAAATAATGGTTATAAACGCCACTTGAATTAACCTGGGGCAACCATCCTGATAAACCTATACGAATATCGCGTTCATTAATTTGCTGATCGATAGCAGCCTGACGTACAGCCGGCTGATTTCGCAGCGCAAATATTATGCTTTGTTTTAGGGTGATTACACTGGGTATAGTATCTGCAGGTCTTTGAGCAAAAACAGCAGATGTGGCAGAAAGAACGATAACGTTAATTATCAACAATGAATATATTTTTTTCATAAGGCAGAAAAGATCGGCAGATCGATAAACAAAAAACCAAAGTCGAGGTTTGGCTTTGTGATTGGTTTAAACACGTTAGGGTGTGCGAATATCTGCTTATAAACAAATAATACCGCTTACCTCACAAGATTTTTACGTTAATACTACAATACATACTTATAAGAGCAGTTAAGTGATATTATTTTGAAAAAAAATGAAAATTATAGGCCTGAAATAAATAAAAAATTTAATTAATTTGTGGATTGAGAAGACCAGTGTTTCTAACAATTAGTTCGACTGTTAAAAAAAATTGCAGACGAAATAGTAGGTTATAAACTTATTCATGGTATTTTTACAAAAAATTTAAGCAGGGTTAATATACATGGTTAAAAAATTACACGAGAAAATTGCCCAATTTAAAGACGCGGCAATGATCAGGGAGAAGGGCTTGTATCCTTACTTCAGACCCATTGAGTCTGCGCAGGATACAGAGGTGATTATTAACGGAAAACGCGTGTTGATGTTCGGATCAAACTCTTACCTGGGGCTAACAAACCACCCTAAGATCAAAGAAGCATCTAAAAAAGCAATTGACAAATATGGTACAGGCTGTGCTGGTTCAAGATTTTTAAATGGCACACTTGATATTCATATTGAACTTGAAAACAGATTAGCCTCTTATGTTGGCAAAGAAGCAGCCGTGTTGTTTAGCACGGGCTTTCAGGTTAATTTAGGAGTGCTTTCATGTGTTTCAGGCAGAAACGATTATTTAATACTTGATGAATACGATCACGCCTCATTAATTGACGGCAGCCGCCTTTCATTTTCGAAGGTTATAAAATATGCGCACAATGACATGGCCGATTTAGAGCGTAAGCTTAGCTTACTCCCCGAAGAAGCTGTCAAGGTTATTGTAGTTGATGGTATATTCAGTATGGAAGGCGATATAGCCCGCCTGCCTGAGATAACTGTTTTGGCCGACAAATATGGCGCTAACATTATGGTTGATGATGCGCATAGCCTGGGTGTTATCGGCGAAAAAGGCGCGGGAACCGCTTCACATTTCGGCGTGACAGATGAGGTTGACCTGATCATGAGCACCTTCAGTAAGTCGTTAGCATCATTAGGTGGTTTTATTGCTGCCGATGCTGATACTATTGATTATATGAAACACCGCGCACGTTCATTAATGTTTAGTGCGAGTATGACACCGGGTTCAGTAGCCAGCGTTATCGCTGCTTTGGATATCATTGAGTCAGAACCAGAGCGTATCCAAAAGCTTTGGGATAATACTAACTATGCTATGAAGCTTTTATTGGACGAAGGATTTGACCTTGGCCCAACCGAAAGCCCGATCTTACCTATCTACGTTAGAGATAACGACAAAACTTTCCTGGTGACCAAGCACTTGCAATCGTCAGGTATATTTGTGAATCCGGTAGTGTCGCCGGCTGTACCTTCAGATTCGTCGTTACTGCGCTTCTCATTAATGGCTACTCATACCTTTGAGCAGATTGAAGAGGCCGTTGATAAAATTACCCGCGCATTCAAAGATGTAGGTGTGGTATTGGGTGTTAAAGAAAGAATATAATTACCAGCTATATAAAATGCGGCCATTGAACAAATGGCCGCATTTTTTTTTACCAATTCCTATAAATCCTCGCAATCTGAAATGAAGAAGATAGTATCCGTAAGTTCAAAATCAGAGCTTGCAGCATTTATTGATTTCCCTCATGAGTTATATAAGGATGATGCAAACTACGTCCCCGAATTATTCATCGCGCAACGCGATTTGCTAACCAAGCATCCGTTCCATAAACACAATAAGCTGCAATGCTTTTTAGCTTATGACGGCGACAAAATAGTTGGCCGAATTGCTGCCATATTAAATAATGCGCACAATGAGTATAATAAAGCCAATGATGGTTTCTGGGGTTTTTTCGACTGTATAAACGATCAGGAGACGGCCAACCTTTTGTTTAATACTGCTGCTAAATGGCTGAAAGACCAGGAGATCGACGGCAAATTCATTGGCCCGGTAAACTTCTCGACTAATGAGGCCTGCGGTTTGTTGATTAAAGGATTTGATACGCCACCAGTGTTAATGTTTACCTATAACTTCCCCTACTATGCTGACCTGATCGAGAAAGCAGGTTTCCATAAACAGATCGATCTTATCGGTTGGCACTGGGAGGGCCAGAACTATGATGACAAATCGGTTAAATTACTTGATGCCCTGCAGGAGCGTTTGAAACGAAGTAACGTATACATTCGCAAGGTGAACCTCAAAGATTTCAAAAACGAGACTATCAAGTTACGTGAGGTTTATAACAGCGCCTGGGATAAAAATACAGGTTTTGTACCCTTAACCGATGACGAATTTGACTGGCTGGCTAAAGACTTGAAACTGATACTCGACCCGGACTTTGCCTTAGTAGCCGAGCAGGATGGAAATGTTGTAGGTTTTGCTGTAGCGTTACCCGATTATAACAACATCTTCCAAAAAATAAAAAAAGGGCGCCTGTTGCCTACAGGTTTGTTTAAATTGTTATTTGGAAAGAAAAGTATCCGTGGTATCCGCATTTATGCGCTTGGGGTTGTTGAAGGATATCGTAAACTGGGTATTGAAGCGGTTTTGTATGGCACCATTATTAAAGAGTATAAACGCAAAGGTTATGATTATGCCGATGCGGGCTGGACGCTGGAAAACAATACCATGATTAATAAGGCTATTGAAGCCATTAAAGGCGATCCCTATAAAACGTACCGCATCTACGAAAAAGCGATATGATGGAAAGGGTTTTGATAACCGGTGCAAGCGGGTTTGTTGGGTATCACTTGATTCAGGCGGCTTTGCACAATAACCTCGAGGTTTATGCGGCTATCCGCAAAAACAGTAAGATAGATCACCTGAAAGGTTTGGATATACAATATATCTATCCTGATTTTTCAAACGTCGATTCACTGAAAACGGAGCTGCTGGATAAACGTTTCAATTACATTATCCATGGTGCGGGCGCTACCCGCGCTATTTCAGAGGCCGAATACAACAAGATCAACGCGGAGTACGCCGCTAACCTGGCTGAAGCATCGTTAGCTTTGGGCGATACTTTGAAAAAGTTTGTGCTCATCAGCAGCCTTGCTGCCATCGGTCCGCTAAAAACTTTGGATGGTGTTATCACTGAGGATACCTACCCTAACCCGATTACTGCATACGGCAGAAGCAAGTTATTAGCCGAGAAAAAAATAAAAGCCATAAAGGGCTTAAATTATACTGTTTTGCGCCCTACCGCTGTGTATGGCCCACGCGATACTGGCATATTTATATTTTTTAAACAAGTTAGCAACCACCTGGAACCATATATAGGTAACATCAGGCAAAACCTCAGTTTCATTTATGTGACCGATCTGGCAAAAACCGCAGTTAAAGCCTTACACTGCGGAGATATGAAAACATACAACCTGTCTGACGGAAATTTTTACGACCGGCACGAACTGGGCACCCTTACAAAGACTATTTTAGGGGTAAAAGCGTTCAAATTTCATCTGTGGGTAAATTTTGTAAAATTAATTGCCGGCATATCACAAAAAGTTAGTTCTTTTAGCAATTCTGCCCCTATTATTAATCTGGAAAAACTGGACGAGTTAATGGCTGTTAACTGGTCATGCAGCATTGAGCTGGCTAAACATGATCTTGGCTTTAACCCACAGTACCCTTTAGCCAAAGGTTTGCAAGAAACCTTGCAATGGTATAAGGATAATAACTGGATATAGTAATACAACATATCATCTACATTTTAACATTACACAATGAAAAGCAACATTAAGCCTGCCGAGGGTAAACTTGGTATTTTGCTTCCGGGTTTGGGAGCTGTGGCTACTACGCTTATTGCCGGCGTAGAAGCAGTAAAAAAAGGATTAGCTGAACCGGTTGGTTCATTAACTCAAATGGGTACCATCCGTTTGGGTAAACGTACAGAAAATCGTCGTCCCAAAGTTAAAGATTTCGTGCCGTTGGCCGACCTAAATGATATTGTTTGGGGTGGATGGGATGTATATACTGACAACGTATTCGAGTCGGCCATGAACGCAAAAGTTCTTGATGCTGGTTTACTTTACTCGGTAAAAGATGAGTTGGAAAAAATTAAACCGATGACAGCAGCGTTTGACCAGAATTACGCAAAAAACTTAACTGCTACTAACGTTAAAACCGGCACCCGTTATGAACTGGCTCAGCAGGTGATGGAAGATATCCAAAACTTTAAGGAGCAGAATGGTCTTGACCGCGTTGTGTTGGTATGGTGCGGTTCGACTGAAATCTATTATGAAGCATCAGACGTTCACAGCACTTTAGATAAATTTGAGGCAGGTTTAAAAGCCGACGATCATTTGATCGCTCCAAGTATGATCTATGCTTACGCGGCTTTAAAACTGGGTATTCCCTTTGCTAACGGTGCACCAAACTTAACAGTTGATATACCTGCATTGATCGACCTCGCTAAAGAAACTAATACCCCTATAGCCGGTAAAGATTTTAAAACAGGTCAAACGTTGATGAAAACCGTTTTGGCGCCAGGCCTGGCGGCCAGATCACTAGGTGTGAGCGGCTGGTTCTCAACCAATATTTTGGGCAACCGCGATGGTTTGGTGTTAGACGATCCGGATAACTTTAAAACTAAGGAGGTTTCAAAATTGGGTGTGTTAGAGGATATCTTCAAACCAGAAGAAAACCCTGAATTATATGGAGATATCTTTCACAAGATCCGTATCAATTACTATCCTCCGCATGGCGACAACAAAGAGAGCTGGGATAACATCGACATTTTTGGCTGGCTGGGTTACAAAATGCAGATCAAAATCAATTTTTTGTGCCGCGACTCTATTTTAGCGGCTCCTATTGCTTTAGATTTGGCTTTATTTAGCGATTTTGCCAAGCGTGCCGGTATGAGCGGTATACAGGAATGGCTGTCATTCTACTTAAAATCGCCGCAAACCGCGCCGGGCTTACCTGCAGAGAACGATATCTTCAAACAACTGATAAAACTGGAAAACACGCTGCGTTACTTAATGGGCGAAGATCTGATTACTCATTTAGGGTTAGATTATTACGAAGACCTGGTTACCGCATAATCATGTTGTTTCATAAACTGGCCGCTACTGTATTTGGCATCGGTTACTTAGGTAAAGGTGTAGGCACGGTAGCGGCCTTTTTTGCTGCTGTAGTTTGGTATTTAGTATTTAAGGATACTAATCCGGCTTTAATTTATGCTTTGCCGCTTATTGTATTGGTTACCGCATTGGGCGTATGGAGTGGTAATAAAGTTGAACCTTTATGGGGTAAGGATCACGGCCGTGTAGTGATTGACGAGGTGGCCGGCTTATTTGTGAGCCTGCTTTTTGTACCGGCTACTTTTCTTTGTGTTGTTGCCGGATTTATACTTTTCCGGTTTTTTGACATTGCCAAACCGCTGTTTATTCGCAAACTTGAAGCGTTGCCGGGCGGCTGGGGGGTTATGGCGGACGACGTGCTGGCGGGTGTGTATGCCAATGTTGTTTTGCACATACTGATCTGGTTACATGTGCTAAATGTCAAATTTTAGTAAAACAAGTCTGTTTTTATTAACAGTGCTGTTTATTTGACTTTTTGACCACAGAAGTCTATAGTATTTCTTTACCTTTGCACCCGTTTTCAAACCACTGCCGGGTTTAAACTGATGGCTTAAATGTTGTGAAAATTCACATCGCCAAAATAACACCGCACTAAGTGAGTTTGTATAAAAAATAAAGATGGATCTTAGAAATTTTTTAAGAAGGTATACATTTTTTGCTTTCTTAGTATTTTATACTTCTGCCCTATTTGCCCAGACTACTACAGTTACTGGCGTAGTTACCGATGGTGGCTCCAAGAAAAACGAGGTAATGCCATTCGTTAGCGTGGGGTTTATGGGTACAACTATTGGCGCACCTACTAATGCCAACGGCCGGTTTTCTATTTCAACAGATAAACCTGTTAAGCAAATAAAAGTAAGCTTTGTCGGCTATCAGGATGCTTATATCAATATTACGCCCGGCGTGGCCCAGGTAGTAAACGTAAGGTTGATACCGTCGACCGAAGAGTTACAGGAAGTTGATGTAAAGGCTGGTAAAAAACCGAAATATCGTAACAAAGGCAATCCCGCGGTAGAACTGATCCGTCAGGTTATTGCCCACCGTGACCAAAACCGTCCTGAGGCGTATAATTATGTGGAGTACAGAGAATATGATAAAATGATGTTCTCGATAGCTAACCTGTCAGATAAATTTGCGCAGAAAAAATTCTTACAGAAATACAATTTTGTATTGCAAAACCGCGACAGCACTACCGTCCCGGGAAAATCACTGTTGCCTTTGTACCTGGATGAGAAATTGTCGCAGTATTATTATCGCAAACAACCGGAGAAAGAAAGGAGTGTTGTTTTGGGTACCCGTACAGTTGACTACGGCGGCTCGATAGATAAAGAAGGTATTACTGAGTTTTTTAAATACATGTATGCCAAGGTTGATATTTATGATAATAGCATCAACCTCATGACCAATAACTTTTTAAGCCCGATTGCCAATGGCGGGCCTACCTTCTACAAATATTTTATTACTGATACCGTTACGCTTGATAACGGTCAGAAATTAATAGAATTAAGCTTTACTCCCCGCAATCTTGAAGATATGTTGTTTGAGGGTAAGATTTACATTACACAGGATGGCAATTTTGCTGTACAGAAGGCTAAGCTGGGCATCAACAAGCACATTAACTTGAACTTTGTAAAGTCGATGGATATCGACCTGGATTTTGAGCAAAACCCGGATGGCCGCTATCACCTGAGCAAAAGTACCAACCTGGCCGATTTTGGTATTAACAAAAATAAAAACAGCGGTTTATTTGGTATCAGAACTATAGTTTACAAAAACTACATCGTGAATCAACCACGTCCTGATACAACTTACAAAAAGGGGGTTGAAGACGACGCTGCAGACTACGCCATATCACATCGTGGAGAAAAATTCTGGGATCAAAACCGTCTGGATACGCTAACTACAGCCGAGGCAAAGGTTTATAAAAACGTAGATAGTTTGTCGCACATGAAATCTTTTCAACGAACATTAGATATAGCGACTTTATTATTTGCCGGTTATAAATCTTTTGGCTGGTTTGAGGTGGGCCCGTCAAATACCTTCTACAGCTTCAATCCTATCGAGGGTTTAAAACTGAGGTTAGGTGGCCGTACAACTCCTGAACTGAGTAACCGCTATTACTTTGAAACTTATGCGGCCTACGGTTTTAAGGACGAAAAATGGAAAGGCTTTTTGAGTGCAACTTACTCATTAAATAATAAATCAATTTATAAGTTTCCGCAAAATTACATAAGGGCAAGCTTTAACCGCGATACCAAAATACCCGGGGCTGCACTACAATTTGTGCAAGAGGATAACTTTTTGCTATCATTTAAACGTGGCGAAAACGATAAATACCTGTACAACGATTTTTACCGGTTTGATTACGTACATGAGTTTGAGAGTCATTTTTCTTACAGCCTGACGTTAAAGAAATGGACACAAACTCCTGCCGGATCGTTATATTTCCAGAATAACACTGGTTTTATTAATAACCTCACTACTGCCGAAGTTTCATTAAATTTACGTTATGCGCCAAATGAGAAATTTTACCAGGGTAAAATATACCGCGTACCCGTTCCCAGCACCAATCCGATTATAAGTGTTGATTATACACACGATTTTAAAGGCATAGTGGGTGGTTCCTATGATTTTCAAACTGTGCATGCGCGCATAGACAGAAGAACTTATTTATCGCAATTGGGTTATTTCGACTCGTTTGTTGAGGGCGGTAAAATATTTGGCCAGGTACCCTACCCGTTACTAACCATTTTCCGCGCTAACCAAACTTATGCCTACGACCTGTATTCTTACAACTTAATGAACTTCCTGGAGTTTGTCAGTGATAAATACGTGGCGCTTAACATCGACCAGCATTTTATGGGTTTCTTTTTTAATAAGATTCCTTTACTACAGAAATTGAAATGGCGTGAAGTGGTGTCTTTTAAAGGCATTTACGGTCAACTGGGCGACAATAATAATCCGGCACTGCACCCTAATCTGTACCAGTTTCCGGTAAGGGCAGATGGCACACCGATTACTTATACCTTAGGGAATACGCCTTATATTGAAGGTAGCGTTGGTGTCGAAAATATTTTTAAATTTATACGCGTCGATTATGTCAGAAGATTTAATTATCTGGATCATCCGGGTGTGGCTGCTGACGGCATTCGCGTAAGGGTAAAACTTGACTTTTAAAACCCGCACATAGTATCAATGGCTCAACAAACTTCTCTGCGTACAAATCTGCAACTTGGTATTTACAAAGTGATTGATCCCTTTGTAAAAGTGCTAATCAAATTGGGTTTGACACCCAACGCGGTTACCACCATTGGGTTTGTATTGAACATTGGTGTAGCAGTTATATTTGTGATAGGCGGCGAAGAAGGCAACCGCGGCGACTTGAGTTATATTGGCTGGGCCGGCGGATTAATTTTATTTGCAGGCTTATTTGATATGCTTGACGGACAAGTTGCGCGCCTGGGCAACATGAAGTCTACCTTCGGTGCGTTGTATGATTCTGTGCTTGACAGATACAGTGAGCTGATTATGTTTTTCGGCATTTGCTATTACCTGATTGCACAACACTATTTCCTGAGCTCAATATTTGCGTTTATAGCCCTCATTGGTTCAATGATGGTAAGCTATGTACGTGCCCGCGCTGAAGGTTTGGGTATTGAATGTAAAGGAGGCTTAATGCAACGCCCTGAACGTGTAGTTACTATAGGCCTATGTGCCATTATTTGCGGTGTGAGTTCGCTTTATATAGGCGGTAATTACAAATTGTACGTCCCGGGCGTTAGGTATCACGTATTTGAAACAATGTCAATATTCACCTTCCCTATTGCATTACTTGCGGTTTTGACCAACATCACAGCATTTAAAAGATTAACAGACGCCAAAGCCTCGTTAGAGAAACAAGAGAAGAAGTAAGCTGCGATGAGATTATCTATTTTATTATTATTGACCGGCCTTTGCTCGTTCGGGCAAATTAATGGTGTACAGGCACAAACAATATTTCCAAAGCAAGCTAACTGGGTTGATGAAGATAAATTCCCGACGCCTGCTGAAAATATACAACGGTTGTTTTATTTGCAACGTTTACCAAACCCAAATACCATTATTTACGAATTAAACGCCCCAAACGGCCGCATTGACGAGGATGAACCAATACACCCTTATTGGATACGTTATGCCAGTAAAAATGAACGGGATGATTTGAACTATATTCAGCGAAAATTTGCCTATGGCCTGGTCACTAAAAAAATTGGAAATGATCAATGGGATGTCAGATTTGTATCATACAAAAAAATTCCACTATTGTTAATGAAGGGTAACGACGGAAAATATCATATCTTCGCAACAATTGCACAGAAGCAAATGGAGGTTAACCGTATCTTTGCCAAAATAGAAGGCGGATCTTTCTGGGTACCTAATATTGTTTATGTTGAATTTAAAGGGACAGACCCGGGAACCGGCAAAGAAGTAGTAGAACGTTTTAAACCCTGATTATAGCCATGGCAAAAAATTTCATATCCAACTCACAGGAATCAACCCGAATGTTTAAAAGCGACCTTTTGGAAGCTTTATCTAAGGTTCATTATCTGGTACCGGTATATATTTTTGTACCGGTTATATTAGCCAGTACCTATATCGCTTTCTTTGTAAAGCACATTGGCGCTTTGGTTTATATCGAGTATTTCTTTATTGGCTTATTTGTTTGGACGTTTACCGAGTACATTATGCACCGTTTTGTGTTTCATTATGTACCTAAAAACAAAATCGGTTTGCGTTTGCATTTTATCTTCCATGGCGTTCACCACGACTATCCAAGCGACGCTAAACGTTTGGTACTGCCGCCATCGGTTAGCATTCCGTTGGCTACAGGTTTTTACTTTCTGTTTAATGCCATATTGCCCGCCAACTATATTTTCGGTTTTTTCCCGGGCTTTATTTTAGGTTATTTGTTTTATGACCTATCACATTATGCTATCCATCACTTTAACTTTAAGGGTAAGGTATGGAAGGCTATAAAACAACACCATATGTTGCACCACTACCAAACTCCTAGTAAAGGTTATGGTGTAAGCTCTCCTTTATGGGATAAAATTTTTGGTTCAGACTTCATCAAAAAATAACGATGAATGACACTACTGTTCAAGGCCCGGTAGTTAATACCAAATCCATTTTAACTGTTACTTTTCTTTCTGTTGCCTATGTATTACTGTCGACATGGGTGGTAGGCTTTAAATCAGACCAGATTGTGCTGGTGGTGATTTTTAATACCTGCTTCTACGCATCAGCTATCAGTCGTAAGTTTATATTAGGCTTTAGCGTATTTATAGTTTACTGGATATTGTTTGATTATATGAAGGCTTTCCCCAACTATACAATAAGTAAAGTGCATATAGCCGACTTGTATAATCTGGAAAAGCACCTTTTCGGCATTAATTTTAATGGCAGGGTTTTAACGCCTAATGAATATTTGAAAGCCAATTCAAAAAGTTATCTGGACGTAATTGGCGGTTTGTTTTATTTATGCTGGATACCCGTTCCACTAAGTTTTGCCGCTTATCTTTTCTTTAAAAACCGTCGCGAATTTTTATGCTTTGCGATGACTTTTTTTGTAGTAAACTTGCTTGGTTTTGTGGTTTATTACACATTCCCTGCCGCGCCGCCGTGGTATATACAGGAACACGGTTTTAACTTTATTGCTAACACACCGGGCAATACAGGCGGCCTGGTACGCTTTGATCACTTTTTTAACGTACATATCTTTCAATCCATCTACCAAAAAGGCTCAAATGTTTTTGCGGCTATGCCTTCCCTGCACTCGGCTTATCCTATTATTGTGGTTTACTACGCATTTAGAAACCATGTTGGAGTAATGAAGATGGTTCTAATTACCGTAATGATTGGTATTTGGCTTACCGCTATTTATACCAGCCACCACTTTGTACTTGATGTTTTGGCGGGTATGATTACTGCTATTATTGGCATCAATCTTTTTAATTTACTATTTACCAGGGTTTCCTTTTTAACTAATTTTCTGGATAGCTACGAAGCCTTCATTCGTTAAATTCGATATTGCTGTATAGTTTTCTATACTATTATCTTTCAAATCCAGATATATAATACTACATTTAGTTCGCCTGTATTAACACATCTAACTAACAGTCAAATTGTTAACTAAACGGGCATACATTTTGACTACGAATAGTTACGCTTTAAAAAGCGAACTTTATGAAGAAACTTATCCTACTCGTGTTAATTCTGGCTGCCGGATACCAAACATTCGCTTATAATCAGCGTGCTGATAGTGCTACGCGTCAGGTTACTACGCTTCCTACCAATATTGACACCTTAAAAAGGATGATTGGGATAGAAATGAATGACACCTTACGGTCGGCACTTTTAACCCAGCTGGCTAACCAATATTTAAAGTGGGATAATTTGGATTCCAGAACTAAAAGAAATTTCCAGGCACAGGCTTTATATTATACTTATGAAGCTTTGCACCTGTATTCAAGATTGAATGACAGTGTAGGTTTACGTACCTCATTTGATGACCTGACAAAAGTATACCGGTCGCAGCACGATTTGGTTCAGGCTAAATGGTTCGCGGTTCAATCAAATTCTTTATCGAGAGCGTTAAAGGACACACCTAATATTATGGCTTCATTGCTGGTATTGGCTAACATCAAAATGGATATTAAAGATTACAGCCTGGCCATGCACGATTTGGATGAAGCGCTAAAAATTTCTAAAGTAAGCCATGCGCAAAAAGACGAGATAAAAGTACAGGATAACTATGTGCTACTATATAATCGGATGAAAAATTATGATAAAGCGGATGCGGCTGCCAAGCGACGTGACTTTATTAATGATAGCTTACTAAAAAGCGAACAACAGCTAGTTGCAAAAGCTCAGGATTCGCTTCAGGTCAAAAAAAAAGTACGTTTAAGCAGCAAGAAATCTATCAAAACAAACTCACTCAAAAGGATAGCCTCATTGTAATGCTGATTATAGCAATCGGCGTAATATGTCTTCTTGTGCTGTTTTACCAGGTTCGCAAAAGGCGTCGAAAGCTTGGAAAATAAAACTGCCGATCATTGCGTTTAATATCATATTACTTCAATGAAATATTTTACTTTTTTGTGCAGTCTAATTTTAACACTGCACGTTTCCACTATACATGCCCAGTCGTCGGGCACCGATAAGTTTAAGACAAAGTTTTTGGCTTTAATCAATAAAACCCGTGCTGCAGGTTGCGATTGCGGAGGTACTTATATGCCACCGGCCCCGCCTCTTGTCTGGAACAATGACCTGGAAAAGGCCGCCAAGGGGCACGCCAAAGATATGGCCTCAAAAAAATATTTTAGTCATACCAGTAAAGATGGTCGCGATGCTATGGCACGGGCTGAAAACGCCGGGTATAAACACTTTGGCTATCAAAGCTTTACCGTTGGCGAGAATATTGCCCAAGGCCAGATGAGTATTGAGCAAGTTATGGATGGCTGGCTTCATAGCGAAGGTCATTGCAGAAATTTAATGAATCCTGACTTTAAAGAAGTGGGTGTTTGGATGACCGACACTTACTGGGTGCAGGATTTTGGTGGTCGTGTCGAATTTTCGCCGGCCATGAAAGCGCTCATTAAAAATGGTAGGGCACACATTGTGCAAGGTGCAGTGCGAGAAGAGCATCATTGAGATTTTTTTGACGGATTATCCTGCGGTTTCGGCGGACGAGGGCCTCGCTGATGAATAATCAATCCGTTCAGGAAATTACGTAATATCTGGTCGCCGCAAGGCTTAAAGTTTGGATGATCTTCTGCCCTGAATATGGCGCCAAGCTCAGTTTTGGTTATTCGAAAATTTGCCAGCGCTAATACTTTTATTATATCGTCATCAGTAAACTTCATAGCCACCCTCAGCTTTTTCATGATATCATTATTGCTCATATTCTTTATTTTGACAGTTCGATTTTAACGCGCTTATTTTTTATTTTTTCGTTTTTAATACGCTGCAACAGTTCGTTTATCTTAAAGCGATTAATAGCAACATATGAGGCCTTATCCAGCACTTCCACCCTTCCAACATCCTCTTTGCTTACATCCCCCTTCTTTAACAACAAGCCAACAATATCTATTTTGTTGATTTTGTCTTTTTTACCTGCGGCAATATACAAAGTAGCCCAGGGAGTTGCCTCAGGCAAAGATATGTTTTCAAGAAGTTGTTCGCGCTCTGGTTCTTGTTTTAAATATGCCGGAAGTTCATCATCTGCCAAAATAAGGTAAGCAGTACCTTTTGCATGCATACGCGCAGTGCGGCCGTTTCTATGTATAAAAGCTTGTTCAGTAACCGGTAACTGGTAATGAATGATATATCCGATCTCGGGGATATCGAGTCCGCGAGAAGCCAAATCAGTTGTAACAAGTAAACGATGGCTGCCGTTTCTAAATTTGATTAAGGCCCGCTCCCTGTCCTCCTGTTCCATCCCGCCATGATACAGCCCGTGTTCAATACCTCTGTTCCACAACAAATTACTAATATGATCGGCTGCTTCGCGATGATTGCAAAATACCAAAGTGGCGTGATTTCCGATCTTGCAAATCAACGCAAATAATGTATCGAGTTTATATCTGGCCTCTGTTTTAATGGTTTTTAAAACGATGTCGGGCGCATTGTTTTGGTTACCCAGATAATTTAACTCCACTGCCTTTTGGATGCCTGTAAAGGCAGGTATATCGCTCATTTTGGTAGCCGATGTTAAAATACGACGTTGAAGGTTCGGTAACTGACGAATAATTATCGACATATCATCCTGGAAACCAAATTCAAGCGATTTATCAAACTCATCCAAAACTAAGGTATGCAGGGCATCTGCACTAAAACTCTCCTCCCGTAAATGAAAAGCTATACGTCCCGGGGTACCAATTAGCACAGCTGGTGGCTGCGACAGATTATTCTTTTCAACTTTAGTAGAATGACCACCATAGCAGCAATTAACTTTAAAACCGGTGGCCATGGCCTTAAATACCTGCTCAATCTGCAAAGCTAATTCGCGCGAGGGTACTAAAATAAGCACCTGCACCAGTCTTATATCCTTTTGAAGAGATTGGATTACAGGCAGCAAAAAGCCAAGTGTTTTTCCAGAACCTGTTGGCGAAAGCAAGATCAGGTCGCGCTTTGTATCTGCATTAAGCGCGGCATTTTGCATTTCATTCAATGCAGTTATATGCAGGTTGCTCAGCGCCTCTTTTATCATGCAGCAAAGATAACCCTATTGCGCCTAATTTTTGCTTGTACCTTTTGATAATGCCAATGCCCTGGTGGTGGTAAAATATTTAGCTATCATATTCGGCACTTCCCAGGCTGGCATATCGCCATCACGCAGGTAGCCTAAATATTTTTCAGTGACACGACCAAAATGAGCCTCATGACCATCCTTATATTTTTCAGGGATAACAACCTCCCAGCCGTTGGCGCTTTTTTTCAGATCAACCCCGGGGTATTTTTTCTGAACATCTTTAAGGCGAGCCATTAACACCTGCTCGTAATCCGCTGATGGATTTGTTGGTTCAATGTAGAGTACCGGCGTGTATTTTTCTGCCGCAGTCTGACGCACATATAAATCGGCTTTGGTACCATGTAAAACCGAGTTTTGGCTGTCTCCACTATTATCGGGCGCTGCATAGGCCCATTTAGCGGTAAGCTTAACGTTAACGCCAAATAACTTATAATTTACAGAACCATTAGCATAAACTTTCAGGATGGTATCTTTAACTACATTGTCCTTCAAAAATGCCGGAAAACCATCAAGCTTGGTAATGGCTTTGAATTGGCTCAAAGTAATATATGACGGCCAGCGACGCGCATTGTTAAATTGAATATCCTTTTTATAGTCTATAATTTTATCAGGAAAGCATTCCCATTGGGTTAAATCAACTAAATGGACGCCAACATCCTGTAATCCTTCGCCTTGCTGTTTTACATCAAAGAACCAGTCGGGGCGGCTTAGCACACTGCCAGAAACAAATTTGTAGAAATAGTGCACGCTGGTCATTTCTACACCGGGTTCTTTAGGCGTGCCTTTTTTTAGTTCGCCAAATACATCAGGAATCATAGCAAACTCGCGTTGTAAAGTATTGGTTATCTCATAACGCTCAGTCATGATATCATATAATATCAGATTTTTTTTAGCGGCATCGGTGAAGGCGCTTTTTAACATCTCGAAATGCTCGTTATCAATAGCCATTGGCTTATCGCCCAAGACGTTAAAACCTGCATCAATAGACTTTTTAATGTATTCGGTCTTTTTTCGGTTGTTGCCAGCCATAACAACTACGTTACCTTTTTTTTCGGCAATCATTTTTTCAAAAAAATCCGGACCGGTGTAAACAATCTCGCTCCAATGTGTTGGTTTGTCTTTACGAAAGTTATAGGCATCAATTTTTTCCAAATGCATTTTTACATCGGGCCCTTTAGGTGCATATACGTACACATCAGGCTCGATGTCGGGCAAGGTAAACTTTTGCACCAGCGCAGCATGAAAATGCCCCGGATCTAAAGTGATGAGCTTTACCTTCTCATTCTCTTTAAGTTGTGCATTCGCAGCTACATTAATGAGCATTGCGCCCAGCAGCACACATTTACCTATAACATTCTTCATAACTATTATCGATTTTAAAACCACAAGCCCTGAACTAAAAAGTAGATACCGATACAAGCAAAACCCATACTTACCAGCCACAAATTGCGTCGCTTTACAATAATGGAAATAGCACCTATGGCAATTGATATTTGAAATAAGGTAATGCCGCGTGCAAATACGCTATGCTTGGCACTGTGCATGGCGGATTCTTTCTGAAACTCTTCAGCTTTTTCTTTTATTTCGGTTTGTTCTTTTTTGTTCTCTGCAATTTTTGCCTGGTCGTCAGCCGCGGGCACCTTGCCTAAAGCTATCAATAACTTGCTGCTTTGGTTCAAGGTTTCAGTTTTAATACCCTTTGCCTGATAGAATGCCCATTGGTCTGACGCACGAATTTGAGACAGCATAGCTTCGTCAGCATGCTCGCCGGCTAATAAACCGGTAATTGCTGCTAATACAGCTATTAAAGCGGTAGAAAGGGCTACAAACAACACCCACCGCTCTTTACCTTCTTCAAGCATATGGTGCGCATGCTCGTTACTCTGTTCGTGAATTTTTTCTGAGTAGTTTTCTATTTCGTCCATTATAGGGGGATGTAAACACTTACGCTGACATAAAGGTAAAATTAGAAATGCTTATACGCAATACCTGTAAATCATGGCGCGCTTTCCTGCTCGGTATCATTCACTTTTATAAAGCCTGCTATCTCTGCAGCTTCCTGATGAGTTAAATCGCCAAGGCCGGTATATTCCCACTGCTGCATTTTATCGTCAAAAATAATATCACCCAAGCCTACCGGGCCCTCGGTCAATTTAAAAATGCCTGTCGAGTATAAATTGCCGCCTGGTATGTTTTGGTTTACGGGGGTGATGGTGATGCTATGTTCTTCACCATCTTTATAAATGGTATAATTTAGCTGACCTGTCATGCCATAACTACAAAATATAATTGTGTTTGTTTGCGCTTCACCAGTTCATTAAATCCATAACCCGTTTAAATTCTGAATTAACAGGCGCCTCAATAGTTGTCTCATTTTCCGTTACAGGGTGAATGAAATGAAGTTTGGAAGCGTGCAGCATTAACGTAGTCATTTCCCAGCGTTCTCTGAAAAGCTTGTTTTGTTTATTGCAGCCATGCGTTGTGTCGCCAATTATAGGATGATTGACATGACTCATGTGCTTACGTATCTGGTGCATACGTCCCGTCGAAGGCTTAACTTCAATGAGCGAATACCTGGATGTTTCATGTTTGCCAAAAGGTACCGGCAATTCAGCCCGCATTAATGTGGTGTAACGAGTAAATGCCTCCTGTAGGGTGCCATTGTCTTTTTTAAGCGGATGATTTATATCCTCCGCATCGTGCGCATACCCGCGCACAATCGCCAGATAAGTTTTGTTGACTTTATCATTGGCAAACTGTAATTGCATGGCAACCTCGGTTTCTTTATCAAAAGCAAACAATAATATGCCGGCGGTTGCCCTGTCTAAACGGTGAACCGGGTTTACCCTTGCTCCCACCTGATCGCGCAACAATTGCAATGCAAACTCGCTGGCGTCGGCCGCTATAGGCGAACGATGTACCAATAAGCCATGCGGTTTATTTATGGCGATCAGATGATTGTCCCGATAAAGGATATCGAGCATTTAATCAACCTATTATCTTAGCCAGATCGGCCGGCGAATAATTAACGGATTTTAAAGTTTTATCATCCTGGGTGCGATAAACCAGGAAAAGGCCATCAATCTCTTTATGATATGATTCAGTATTGTTTTTGCCTTTATAATGAGCGATAGTATCATTAGCCTCTTCTAAAGACTTACACGCCTTACTCATATTGGAGCGGTGTACTTCATCAAAAAGTTCCTTGAACTTTTCGCCTAAGCCAAATTCTAACACAGCACCCGATAATACATATTGCAAGTCGCAAAGTGCATCGGCTATTTCAACTATGTTGTTATCATTTATGGCTTGTTGTAGCTCTTTTAATTCTTCTGCAAGCAATTCAACACGCAGCTTGCAACGCTCAGGCGAAGGGATAGTAGGTTCAGGTAAAATGGGATGTTTAAACGTAGTATGAAATTCTGCAACCTGGTTCAGCGAATTTAAATCTTTAATCATAACAAGCTTTTTATAAATAGCGTGGATTGTGTTCTTGATCGCTAAGTTATGAATAAGCAACTATTAATCAATGAAAGGTTGATAACTCTCAGGGAATGTAAACATCACCCTTTTTTAGCGCTTTAACCTTGTGAGCTTTTACAGTAAAATAAATGTTTTTCATATCTACCAGGGTGTATACCGCGTAATCATGGTTCCACTCGCCTATTGACGCAACACGATATGGCTGCGGATGCTTATCAAATATAACTTGATTGTTTACGATTTCTTTTTTGGAGGTACATGCAAAAAGCACTGAACAAAAAACCAGGGGGAGTTTTTTCATAATCGTTGTTGTCGTTCTAGATTGAGTAAAAATCAATATACTTATTTCCAGTAAGTTAAAAAATTAGGTTGACTTAATGATAATGTGTATATCCCAGCCCATTAATACTTTCTAAGTTTATTATCACTATAACAAAAAAGCCATTTTGTTGAAAATTGTTTCAACAAAATGGCTTTTTATTAAACTTTTATTTAAAAAGTCGCTTTAAAGCTCTCTAACCCATATGTTGCGGTAGCTTATAGGTTCGCTTCTGTCACCGTGGGCCTGTAATTTTATAGGTGCGGGCCCGTGTTTTGCATTTTCGTAAGTTGGTTTACCTACATAAATAGTCGGCCCTAACAGTGATACGTTATTTTGTACCAGCACACCATTAAATAATACAGTTGCCCTTGCAGGAGTTTTAACAGTACCGTCTTCATTAAATGATGGCGCTGTCCAGATCACATCATAGGTTTGCCATTCGCCCGGAGGCCTTGCCGGATTAACTAATGGGATAAATTGTTTATAAATACTGCCCGCCTGGCCATTTACGTAAGTTTTGTTTTTGTAGGAGTCAAGCACCTGTAGTTCATACCCGGCGTCGCCTTTACCTAATGAGGCTAAAAAAACGCCGCTATTACCCCGTGCCTGATCGCTACCGGTAATATTTGAAGGAATACGCCATTCAACGTGTAGCTGATAGCTGCCAAATGATTTTTTGGTTTCAATATTACCGGCGTGTTTGTTTACAGTTAGTATGTTATCAGCAACATTCCAGTTAGCCGGCTCACCCCTGTGGTCTGTTTGTGTCCATTGATCAAGGTTTTTACCATCAAATAATATAATAGCATCTGACGGTGCATCGCCTAAAACTTTACCTGGAGTTACTACCGGAGGTACTGGTTCATAAACTTCAGTATCCTCGTGTTTCATTTGTGCATTAGCTGCTAAAGTGCTTGCTGCAAGTATCATCGCCAGCACCAATGAGTGTTTTTTGTTCATAATTTTTTTGAGTAGTTTGGATAGCAAACATAAACAAAAAAATTATCCCGCCTAAACAAGTTAGACACGTTAGCCAAATATTAAGATCATTGTTACAGATTGTGCATTAGTTTTATTTGGCAGGCCGATGAAATAGCCGTCGTAATTCATTCTTCGCCATCTCTAAAGGTCGCTTTTGGGTTTTGGTGAGATTTCTACCTGCTCGGTTTTCATAAAAGTTAATCATTGACATAGCGCTTTGAAATGGAGATGTCTTACGGCGTTCACTTTCTTCGGCCGAATGCTTTATTGAACGCGCTATTTTTCTGGGATCTTTTGACTTGAAAATGTTTTTCTGCAGATCCATAGCATTACTTTCTTTAGTCACTTTAGCCGACCACAATTTTCGTTTTCTTCGTTGTGCCATATAATACTATTGATGATTTAAAAATATTTTTCAACCGATATTCCGTATGTTAACAATAAGTTCTCACTCTGCGTACGGTTTTGCCTTGCATAATTTAAAGATGTGGTAAAGCTCAACCATTTTTCAATTTTGGCGCCCATAAACCCAAGTATTGGTAAAATCAATCGTCATGTTTTTTTTCTTAACATCAAACTTAAGCGCATTATTTAGTAAATAAGTATAACTGGTGTGTGTCCGGTTAATTGATCCCGTTGGCGCTAAGGCGATATGGTAATGCGTGGTGTCATTAAATTGCGCTTCTGCATTATAACTTACCGAAATAAGCCACCCTATACCAAGCAGGTATTTGGCAATACTCACCTTCATCCGGTATTAGCCGTTTACTACTTCGCCCCCATTTACGTGAATAACCTGGCCGGTGATAAACGAACTATCGTCTGAAGCTAAAAACACATATGCAGGTCCAAGTTCAGAAGGTTGCCCTGCGCGCCCCATGGCAGTTTCTGAACCGAAGCTTTTTATCTTTTCTTCATCAAAAGTTGCCACAATAAGCGGCGTCCAAACCGGCCCCGGAGCAACAGCATTTACCCTGATCTTTCGGTCAACCAGGTTTGTGGCCAATGAGCGCGTAAATGAAGTAATAGCGCCTTTTGTGGACGAATAATCGATTAAGTTTGGCGATGAGCGATAGGCGGTTACAGATGTGGTATTAATGATGACATCGCCCTCGTGTAAATAGTTCAACGCCTCATTAGCAAAATTAAAATAAGCGAAGATATTGGTACGGAAAGTATCTATCAATTGCTCTTCATCAATTGATTTGGGGTCTTTTTGCGGAATTTGCATCCCGGCATTATTTACCAATATATTGAGTTTTCCAAACTCATCAATTGTTTGTTTTACGGCATTTTTACAAAACGCACTTTCTTTAACATCACCCTTTATCAGCAAGCACTTGCGACCTAAAGATGTAATGATGTCGCGGGTTTCAATTGCATCCACATCCTCATTAAGATAAACAATGGCCACATCTGCACCTTCACTGGCAAAGTGTACGCTAGCAGCCCTACCAATGCCGCTATCGCCGCCTGTTACCAGCGCTGTTTTGCCGTTAAGTTTACCGGCTGCTTTATAATCGGCTTTAATATACTCTGGCCGGGGAGACATTTCTGCCTCAATGCCGGGCTGCTTATCTTGTTTTTCTGGTACTTCAGGTGATTTTATTGTCGATTCCATATCCATTCCTCCTTGTTTTCAAACCAGGTTTTTTGGGATAATGTTTCTGGAAAAGAAAAAATGCGTAAAAACCACGCCTACCCACGCAGTATTTACATACGTTCAGGTACCAAAATACCAAGCATAGCCATAGCTTTATTGATTACCTTGGCACAAGCCGCAGATAACTGCAATCTGAATTGTCTAACTAATTCGTCTTCTGCTTGCAATATCGAGTGTTCGTGATAAAATTTATTATAACCCTTAGCTACTTCGTAAGCATAATTAGCTATTGCACCCGGATTATGGTCGGTTGCCGCTTGCTTTATAGTTACCGGAAATTGAGTTAACAGCATAATTAAATCGCGCTCTTCGGGCGCCAGTTCGGTTCGCTTAGCTTTAATATCCAATACGTTTGCCCTACTTAAGACAGACTTAATACGTGCGTGTGTATATTGTATAAATGGCCCTGTATGCCCCTGAAAATCTACAGATTCATTGGGATCAAACAACAGCCGTTTCTTCGGGTCAACTTTTAAAAGAAAATACTTCAGTGCGCCCATTCCAATAGTATGATACAACTGCTCTTTTTCATGCTGACTAAAATCATTAACCTTACCTAATGCCTCGGTCTGTTCCTTAGCTGTCGCCTCCATTTCGGCAATCAGGTCATCAGCATCAACTACCGTACCCTCACGTGATTTCATTTTGCCAGATGGCAGATCAACCATGCCGTATGAAAGGTGATATAGTCCCTTAGCCCAACTTTTACCCAGTTTATGCAAAATCAAAAACAGTACCTTAAAGTGATAATCCTGCTCATTACCTACCACATAGATTGATTCATCCATTTGGTAATCATCATACTTCAGTTGTGCTGTACCCATATCCTGAGTAATGTAAACCGAGGTGCCATCAGCACGTAAAACCAGTTTCTGGTCAAGTCCTTCGTCGGTCAGATCAATCCAAACCGAGCCATCTTCTTTTTTAAAGAAAACGCCTTTCTCAAGACCCTCCTCTACTATGTCTTTACCTAACAAATAGGTGTTACTTTCGTAATAATATTTATCAAACGCTACGCCCATTTTATGGTAGGTAGCTTCAAAACCGGCATAAACCCACCCATTCATGGTTTGCCACAGATTAATTACCTCGTCGTCGCCAGCTTCCCATTTCAAAAGCATTTCTTGCGCTTCTTTAATCAGCGGCGCATTCTTTTTAGCTTCTTCTTCGGTTTGGCCTTGCAGCTTTAACTCCTCTATCTGTTTTTTATACTCTTTGTCAAAAATCACGTAGTATTTACCAACCAAATGATCTCCTTTCATACCGGTTGATTCCGGAGTTTCGCCATTGCCAAACTTTTGCCAGGCCAGCATTGATTTGCAGATATGTATGCCGCGGTCATTAACCAAATTCGCTTTAATTACTTCGTACCCTGCGGCTGCTAAAATCTGAGCAACTGAATAGCCCAGAAGGTTGTTGCGGACATGTCCCAGATGCAATGGTTTATTGGTGTTTGGTGATGAATACTCAACCATAACTTTTTTACCGTTTGGCTTAAAAATCCCAAAATCGTTGGCAGTGATTACGTTATTTAATTGATCTACCCAATATGCGTCAGCTATGGAGATATTTAAAAATCCTTTTATAACATTAAATGCTGATACCTCGGCAAGTTCGCTTTTTAAATACTCACCTATCTCTGCACCCGTTTGCTCCGGAGACTTTTTAGAGAACCTGGTAAACGGGAATGTGACAATAGTAACCTGACCTTCGAACTCTTTACGGGTTTCCTGCAAACTTACCGCAGACACATCTATATCTGTTTGATAAAGTGTTTTTATAGCCTTAACGGTGGCATCAATTATAAAATTCATGCAGCAAAATTAACATTTTAGTCGGGAACTTAGGCGAAAGATTGACCTGTTTGGATAACCGCGAAATCTGAATAGCTTTGTATTGTTAGTTATATTTTATGATAAAACCCGGTAAAGATTTCGAGTTAAACGTAAGTTCAGAAATAGGTCAGTTGCGCGCTTTATTAATTCACAGCCCGGACAACGGACTTGGCCGTGTAGTGCCCTCAAAGGCGCAGGATTGGCTTTTTGAAGATATTGTACACCTGGACAGCATGCGCAAAAATGAATATGATTATTATATTAAGCTGTTACTTTACTTTCTTGATCCCCAAAAAATAAAAGGCCGGTTAAAAGAAATCGACGCCCGTGAGCACAATCGCAATTTTTTCAAACCAGACAACAAGGAATTTTATTCATCAAACAAAGTCATTGAAATACAAAGTTTATTGGCAGACATTTTACAGGATGAAGATATCCGCAATAAACTAACGGCATCGGTTTGTGCCATTGAAAGCTGCAATTACCGCCTTCAACAAAGGCTAACTGATACAGCCCCGGCAGAACTGGCCAAAATCTTTATCTCAGGATCGTTGGATAGCAATGAGATGATCTTTGCTCCAATTCCTAACCTGATTTTTTCAAGAGACATCGGTATCGCTATAAATAGCTTTATGTTACTGAATAAACCTGCAAAAAAGGCCCGCTCCCGTGAAACTTTGCTGGCGCGATATATTTTTTTCAATCATCCTTTATTTGCCGCTTATCGTGATAATATTCTGGAGATTCCTGAAACTGTGCAGCATTTTTTACGCCCCGGCGAGGAGCAGGATGAGAAGACCACTTTAGAGGGCGGTGATGTGATGATGATCAGCCCCAATCATCTGGTAATAGGTTGTAGTGAACGCACCTCGGCAAGCGGAGCTAACGAGGCTATAAAGCTATTATTTGCCAATGATGTAGTGAAGAAGATTACGATTGTTAAGATTCCGCACCGCCGCGATTATATGCATATTGACACTGTGTTTACACAGGTAAAACGTAATGTTTGGGTGTTACTACATTCATTAGCCACTAACCAACTACCTGCCGAGGACAGCGAACCTATAGCGTGGTTTGCTGATAAAAAGGTGAAAGATAAAGATCGTACCGAGATTATCCAGTTTGAAAAAGGGAAAAAGAAGCCGCGGACATTTAACGGTATTGAAGATTTACTGAATGATATAAGTCAAAATGACCTGCATAGCACTGAGCCTACCAAATTCATCTACTCGGGTAACGATACCTTCCCTTACGACGCCCGGGAACAATGGACAGATTCGTGTAATTTGCTGGCTATAAAAGAGGGGGTTGTATTGGGGTATGACCGTAATGATAAAACAGTTGAAGCGTTCAGAAAAAACGGTTTCCAGGTAATAAAGGTGAAAGATTTACTCAGAAAGTTTGAGACAGATGAAGCTGACCCTCAAAATTTACGAGATACTTTGATTCTTATGCCATCAGCCGAACTTTCAAGGGCTAGAGGAGGTTTTCATTGTATGAGCATGCCACTTCAACGAGACGCCATTATTTAGCTAACAATTGAAAAAAATTAGTGTTGTTACAGTATAAATACAAAAATGCAGTCTACTTCAAATCTGTTAATGATTCGCCCGGTAAGCTTTGGCTTTAACGAGCAGACGGCGGCTAGCAATGCTTTCCAAAAACAAGGTGGTGAAAAAGAATCCATACAAAACCGGGCCCTGGCTGAGTTTGACGGATTAGTGGAAACCTTGCGCAATAACGGTGTTTCTGTAACAGTGATTGAAGACACAGTTGAGCCACATACTCCAGACTCTATTTTTCCGAATAATTGGATATCATTTCACGAGAGTGGCGATGTATTCACTTACCCTATGCAAGCAGAAAATCGCAGGCTGGAGCGTCGCGAAGACATCATTCTTAAACTGGAAGATAATTTTAAGGTAAGGCATGTCATAGACCTTAGCCGTTTTGAACATCAGGGGCAGTTTTTGGAAGGTACCGGCAGCATGGTATTGGATCGTGAAAACAAAATTGCCAACGCTTGCCTTTCACCCAGAACCAACCAGGAAGTGCTTGATGCATTTTGTAAACAGACAGGTTATCGACCATTAGCTTTTCATGCGTTTGATCAAAATAACTTTGCCATATACCATACTAACGTGATGATGTGTCTCGGTACCAATTTCGCTGTGGCTTGCCTGGGTAGCGTCACTAACGAAATGGAAAAAGAAGGATTTATACATTCATTGAAAAATACCGGCAAGCAAATTATCGATATCAGCTTCGACCAAATGAACCATTTTGCCGGTAATATGCTTGAGGTTAAAAACAACGCCGGCGAAACATTGATCGTGATGTCAAAGAGCGCGTTTGATGCATTGAACTATCAGCAAAAGGCCATACTTTCTTCATTTGGTAAGCTGATCTATGCGGATATTAACACGATTGAGACCAATGGTGGAGGAAGCGCTCGGTGCATGATTGCAGAAGTGCATTTGCCGTTAAATGACCTTGTTAAC
Organism: Mucilaginibacter ximonensis; assembly: GCF_042686265.1. Classification (NCBI taxonomy): domain Bacteria; kingdom Pseudomonadati; phylum Bacteroidota; class Sphingobacteriia; order Sphingobacteriales; family Sphingobacteriaceae; genus Mucilaginibacter; species Mucilaginibacter ximonensis. Next base: position 706,003 of record NZ_JBHUPD010000001.1, on the reverse strand, counting down.
AACAATTAACCTGCGAATGCATGCTACCACCAAATAAATTACATTTCGATCATAAAATAATCCATTTAAAAATTACATTTTTGCCAAAAATTTTTATAAATGCAGAGTTACCAGGAATTTCTTGACTTGAGCGTTGGCTTTCCGCAGGAGGGCTTCGAGACTATTGATGACGAATTATATTTTCATGATCTTAATTTAATGGAGATGATAGAAACGTATGGCACCCCCTTGCGTTTTACCTATCTGCCTATTATTACCAAGAAAATACAGCAAGCCAAATTGCTGTTTCAACAGGCTATTATTAAGAATAATTATCGTGGTACTTATAAATATTGTTATTGCACCAAAAGTTCGCACTTTAAGCATATTGTTGAAGAAGCCTTAAAGAACGACATCCACCTGGAAACGTCGTCAGCATTTGATATGCCGATGATTGATGCTTTGGAAAAGAAGGGCGTCATTACAAAGGATATGACCGTGATTTGCAATGGCTTCAAAACCTTCCAATACAAGCAGTATATCATCGATATGCTGCATGACGGTTTCAAAAACATCGTCCCGGTACTGGATAATAAAGAAGAGTTTAACCTGTATGATGATGAAGTTGAGCTATCCACGCCTTGCAATCTGGGTATCCGTATTGCAGCTGAGGAACAGCCCGATTCGCAATTTTATACCTCGCGGTTGGGTATCCGTATGGAAGACATCATCGATTTTTATTATAATAAGATCGAGACTAACCCCAACTTCCAGGTTAAGTTATTGCATTTCTTCATTAATTCGGGTATTTCTGACACGCCTTATTACTGGAACGAATTAGAAAAATACGTAACCTTATATTGCAAGTTCAAAAAGATCAACCCGCATCTGGATACGCTCGATATCGGCGGTGGTATGCCATTTAAAGATTCGCTGGTATTCGATTTTGATTACGAGTATATGATCAATGAGATTGTAAAACGTATTAAAGAGATCTGTGCAGAAAACGACACTGTTGAGCCTGATATTATTACCGAGTTTGGCAAGTATACCGTAGCCGAGGCATCGGGCATTTTATACAAAGTGTTAGGGCGTAAACAGCAAAATGACCGTGAGCGCTGGTTAATGCTTGACGGCTCATTTATTACCAATTTGCCTGACGTTTGGGCGTTAAACCAAAAATACATTTTGCTGCCTATCAATAACTGGGACTCGGAATATGAACGTGTAAACCTGGGTGGCATCACCTGCGACGGGCAGGATTATTACAACCAGGAAGCGCACATGAACAGTGTGTTTATGCCAAAAACCCGTAAGGTGCAGTACCTGGGTTTCTTTAACACAGGTGCTTACCAGGAGGTACTGAGCGGCTATGGCGGTATACACCATTGCCTGCTGCCTTCGCCTAAGCATGTAATCATTCGCCGTAATCGCGATGAGACTTTCAACTTTGAGGTATTTGGCGAGGAACAAAACAGTAAGCAGGTACTCAAAATATTAGGATACAATACTTAATAAAAAAGGCCGGATAAACCGGCCTTTTTTATTCAAAGTGTTTCACTAAAAATATGAAACACTTTGAAACAGCAAAACATATTAAATTACTAATATTCAGATATTTAACAAAACGAGGTGAAACACTTTGAAACAGTAGTAAAGATTTAGATAAAACCCATAATTACTTACACTACAGCCACTTATCACATTTTACCAGAATTTGGATTTTGCCAGTGAAACACCTCTGATGAAATACCTAAAAAAAGCGCGCTCCTCATTTCACCGGGAGCGCGCTTTTTTTAATATGCTGCCGATTACTTCTTGACAGAAAATTTGTAATACGATGATGTTTTATAAGTTTCTCCTGGCTTTAAAGTAGTTGTGGGGAAAGACGGCTCGTTTGGCGAATCAGGGAAATGCTGTGTTTCCATAGCAAAGGCTGTCCTGAAATCGTCTTTAGCGCCGCCCTTAAAGGTATTTTTACTTTGCATAAAATTGCCGCTGTAAAACTGCAAGCCCGGCTCCTGGGTATAAACATCCATAACTACACCGCTCTTATCGCCAATTACAGTTGCTGCGTGGGTTAATTTGCCTGCAGCTGCACCTTTAAGCACAAAGTTATGGTCATAACCCTTACCATCTTTCAGTTGCTCGTTTTGAGCGTTGATACGTGCGCCGATAGTGGTTGGTTTGTTGAAATCAAAAGGCGTACCTGCAACCGGCTCCAGTTTACCTGTCGGTATCAAGGTTGAATCAACCGGGGTGTATTTATCGGCGTAGATTTGTACAAGGTGGTTTAAAATGGTACCACTACCCTCTCCGTTCAGGTTAAAGAAGGCGTGATTTGTCAGGTTACAAACCGTAGTTTTATCGGTAGTAGCCTCATAGTCCATGTGCAGCTCATTTTGGTCGTTCAGGCTGTAGGTAACCTTCACATTCAGGTTACCGGGAAAGCCACCTTCCATATCTTTTGCCAGATAAGTAAACTGGATGGTATGGTCATCAACCTGTTTAGCATCCCATACTACATCCTGAAAGCCTGCTTTGCCACCATGCAGCGTGTTAGGGCCATTATTTATGGTTAGGTTAACCTGTTTACCATCCAGCATAAATTTACCCTTAGCGATGCGGTTTCCATACCGGCCAATAGTTGCACCAAAATATGGTTCGGTTGATTTACGATATTCATCAACGGTTTTAAAACCGGTAACCACGTCAATCAGCTTTCCGTCTTTATCCGGAACAAACAAACTAACAATACGCCCGCCGTAGTTGGTAAACACCGCTTTCACTTTGTTTTTATTTTGGATGATATAAAAAGCTGTAGCTTTTTTTGAGGTATCTGCTTTTGCTGTGGTGTCTTGCCTGGTAGTATCGGCTGATGATTTTGTTGATGACGAATTACACGCCGCAACAATAAGCACGGCAGGTAACAGGCCCGCAATTAGTTTTGATTTCATGTTTTTAAGTTTAGTTGTAAATAATTGATTATCTTTTTATTTGTTTCTTTACCCAAATTGTCAATGCTTTTGCAGCTACGTCATTAGCATATTCGTCAGGTAAGCGGCCGTCCACATACTCGTTATACAACCACGGATCGCCTACGGCAAACACCATACCCTCGCCATACTTTGCGGCCATGGCGATGTTAGCTTTTCCGTCAGCCGATTTAATTAAAGCAATTGCGGGGCCTGTAGCGCTGATGCTGCAAACATCTTTCATAAATATCTTTAACGGCGACCAAAAAATAGTCTTATCAACGGGTAAAGCAATCCCATCGGCAAAATGTTTGTCGTCTATAACGTGGTTTTTCAGATCGTTATTAAAATGAAGCCCGAATTTGCCCGCGAGGATATTGAAATGCGCCAGCTCTACATTAGCGCTGTCATTAGCCATTAAAACCAAAACGCCACCTGTTTTAACCCATTGTGCTACCTGAACAGCATCCTGCTCCTGTATATAATTTGGATTGGCTGTTTCCTTTTTTGTGTCGGGGTCGACAATGATATAAACTGATGAGTTTTGCAAGTTAGCCACCGTTGGTGCGCTACCCAAAGTATCCAGCGAAAAACCCCGATCTTTAAAAATATCCCCCCAAATGCTGAAGCCAGAGTCATTGGTGTCAGTCCATAAATAATGAAAGCGTTCAGTACCTGTTTTGGTTCGGTGAGTTTCGTGATTAAAATACGTATCGAGTGTTACGGTTTGTGCAAACGTTGCCGGAACCAGGGCGAAAAAACTCAATAGTATTAAAACCGGCTTCTTCATAGTTTATTCAGATAAATTGACATGCTTCATCTTCCTGGTCAGAAAATGCATGATAACCCAGGCTAACAGATACGCACTGCCACAAACAAAAAACATGATGTAATAGGCAATTTCAATTTTACCTATCCCTCCGTTTGCAGCAGGTCCGTAATAAGCAAAGAGTTTCTTTTGAACCAGGAACGAAAATAATACGCCTCCTAAAGCCCCGGCCATGCCACCAATACCTGTAACAGAGCCTACAGAGTTTTTAGGGAACATATCTGACACGGTAGTGAAAATATTAGCGCTCCAGGCCTGGTGGGCCGACGCGGCAATACCGATAATGATAACGGCCAACCACATGTTTACGCCGCCTGCTATCTGTACAAATACTATAGGTATAACACAAAAAGCATATATGAGCATTGAGTATTTACGGGCTTTAAAAACCGACCAGTTATTTTTTATCAAATTCATGGGCAGCCATCCCCCGTAAACACTACCAAATGTCGCTATGGTATAAACAGCAGCAACCGGCAATGCTATTGCTGTACCTTTGAGGCCATACTGCCGCTCCAAAAAGTCAGGCAACCAGAACAGGTAGAACCACCATATCGGGTCAGTTAAAAACTTACCGATAACAAACGCCCATGTTTGCTTATATTTTAACAGCCTTCCCCATGAAATTCTTTTTTGTTCAACTACCGGAATATCTTCAGTCTTTTCATCATCGCTGTTGATGTAATCCAATTCGGCCTTACTGATAAACTTGTGTTTTGAAGGTGTTTGATAAAACAGGTACCAAAATATAAGCCAGATAAAGCCGGTGGCTCCGGTAATTATAAAGGCTGCTTTCCAACCCCAGGCCGCCGCTATAAAAGGCACCGTTAAAGGCGCAACTATAGCCCCAATATTGGTACCTGAATTAAATATACCTGTAGCAAAAGCCCGTTCCTTTTTAGGGAACCATTCGGCTGTGGCTTTAATAGCTGCCGGAAAGTTTCCGCCTTCACTTAAACCCAACGCCGAACGAACGCCGATAAACCCCAACGTACCTGACACAAAAGCATGAGCCATAGCAGACAAGCTCCAGAACAACGTAGCTAAAAAATAACCAATTTTTGAGCCGGCTTTATCAATAACCCGCCCCGCGCCCACCAGCCCTATAGCATAGGCAAATTTAAAGGCTATCTCAATATTAGCATAGTCGCCGTCGCTCCATTTAAACTCATCAGAAAGGTTTGATTTTAACAAGCTGATTACGGCCCTGTCCAAATAATTGATGGTAGTAGCGAAAAAGATCAAGCCGCAAATTACCCAGCGGTAGTTGCCTGTTTTGGTTTCACTCATAATTGGTTATAAAAGGTTTGGCCTTTGGCCGGTACAATATAGGATATATATTATTACGACGCCACTATACCCCGCTGAAAATCGAAAATCCGCCATCAACGGTAATCATAGAGCCGGTTACAAATTTCGAGGCATCGCTCAGTAACCAAACCAAGGCGCCAATCAACTCGTCCGGGTCGCCAAAACGTTTAAACGGTGTATTGCGGATAACGCGTTCTCCCCTGTCGGTATAGCCGCCTTCAGGCTTGGTTAGCAGATTTCTGTTTTGATCGGTCAGGAAAAAGCCTGGAGCCAAAGCGTTCATGCGGATAGCGTCGCCGTAACGGTTGGCCAGCTCTACCGCAAACCATTGATTATAGCAGTCCATAGCGGCTTTGCCCATATTGTAACCCAATACACGCGTTACTGCACGTTTGGAGTTCATGGATGATATGTTGACGATGCTGCCTTTGCCGGCGGTTTGAACCATGGCCTCACCAAAAATTTGTGTAGGTATGAGTGTGCCCCAAAGGTTAAGCTCCAATACTTTACGCATACCGGCCATATTCATTTTAAAAATATCCTGATCGGGCATTAAAACACCCTCAGGCATGTTGCCTCCGGCTGCGTTAACCAATCCGTCAATTTTACCGTAAGCAGCCAATACTTTATCCTTAGCCGCAATGAGTGCGTTTTCGTCCAGGGCATCGGCAATCAAAGCAATGGCTTTACCACCGTTTGCATTGATGGCTTCAGCACGTTCTTCGGCAACCTGCTCATTACGACCCAGAATACCTACGGTACCGCCCGCGGCAGCTATACCCTCTACAAATGATTTGCCCAAAATGCCTGTACCACCGGTTACCACAATTACTTTATCCTTTAATGAGAAGTTATTTTCCACGTTTATATATTATTTTAAGTCAGAAATATTAAGCAGGTCCATATCGGTATAATCCAGGTTCTCGCCGGCCATACCCCAAATAAAACTATAGCTGGCTGTGCCGCTGCCTGAATGGATGCTCCATGGTGGAGAAACCACCGCATCATGGTTTTTAAGGATGATATGACGCGTCTCGTCATCCTGCCCCATGTAATGAAACACGCGCTGGTCATCAGGCACATCGAAATAGAAATAAGCTTCCATCCTTCGGTCATGCGTATGTGCAGGCATGGTGTTCCATACACTACCTTCAGCCAAAATAGTTAAACCCATTACCAACTGGCAGCTTTGAATGCCTTCGGCATGAATGTATTTATTGATAGTTCTTTTATTAGCTGTTGATGAATCCCCGGCATTTACTTTAACGGCTTCGGCATGGCTCATTTTTGTGGTGGGATGACTAGCATGCGCCGGACTTGACAAGATGTAAAAAACAGCGGGTTTTTGGCTGTCGACACTTGCAAATTGCACATTTTGCGCGCCTTTGCCAATATACAGGCAATCAAGCTTATTAACCTGATAGACTTTGCCGTCAACTGTAACCCGGCCATCGCCGGCTACATTGATAATGCCCATTTCGCGGCGCTGCAAAAAGTAGTCGGCTTTTAATTTATTGTAATTACCCAGTTCGAGTTCTTTATCCAGCGGATTGGCCCCTCCGACAATCATCCGGTCATAATGCGTATATACAAAGTTGATACGACCGGGCTGAACGATATCGTTTAGCAAAAAACGCTCGCGTATCTGATCAGTCTGATAGGATTTGAAGTCCTCAGGATGGACAGCATGGATGGATCTCAAGGTAATTTTAGATTTTTGGTTAAGAATGGCAATTTTACAATTTATCGTTAAATAAAAAACCACCTGCCGGTATATTTTTACGCAAACGATGCAGGTACGTGTATTTCTTTACCGTGAATAATAAATTTCACGCAATTACTTGTAATATTGAAGTAGCTAACCAATTAAAACGGCGCCCCTTAAGCGCAGCAATTTTATTGTTATGAAGATATTCAGCAAGATGAACATTGCCCTTTTGGCTGTAGTTTGCCTGATGGCGACGACCGCTTCGGCCCAGATGAGCGATAGCAAGGCCAAAGCCTGGGTTAACAAAGGCGAATGGCGAAACGGCTTTAAATTTAAGTTATATACAGGGCTCGACAATGCGGAATTTGCCAGGCAATATCAGTCTAATAAAAAATACTGGGATGAGGCTTTTGCATTTATTACCCATACTAATCTGGACACACTATCCGCGGGTAAACATGTAATTGATGGCGATAATGTTTTTGCTACGGTAACTGACGGCCCGACTAAAGATCTGGATAAAACCGGGTGGGAAGCGCATCGTAACTACATCGACCTGCATTTGGTGATAAAAGGAAAAGAAAAAATAGGCATTATGAACCCGGCTAACGCTAAAGTAACTAATCCGTATGATCCGGCGAAAGACGTTGAAAACTACGATGTAAACAGCGTAAAAGGCGATTATTATACCGAAGAACCCGGCACGCTTTATATTATGTTCCCGCAAAACTCACACCGCCCGGGTATTCATGTCGATGGGTATGATAAAGTAAAGAAATTGGTGGTTAAGGTAAGGGTGGCGAGGTAAACTTGACAAATAAAAAGGATGTCACCCTGAGGCTCTCGAAGGGTGAGCGGTGGGAAATGCAAAGCGTGGCCTTTGCGCTCATGCTTCGAGAGCCTCAGCATGACGGCCCTTATTGATTAATCACAGCACCAATTGCTCATGCAATCTTTCCAAAGTTTTTTGCGGGTCATCAGTTAAACCGGGATGCACTTTTGAAGCCTGCACTACGGTGCTGCGCGTAGCCGTTAACCAGCGAAAACGTGAGGCCTCATCTAACTGAGCAATCGGACCACCGTCAGGGCTTCCCTGGCAAATCAGTTCAAAAGCTTTTAGGTTGGCTTTAATATTCTGAGCCTCGTCATGACTGGTAAAACAGCTTATGCGCGGTTCATTTACAGTAATAATGGCTTGCAAATATTTGAGTTTCTTGCAATACAATACCACACCTACGTTCATAAACTCTTCGCGCTCAACCCTGGGCACCACGCGAACGACGGCGTACTCAAAAACGTGTTTCCCTGGCATTTTTTGCTTCATTTAAAAAGTTTTCAGACGATGCTGCACGCAGCAATAAAAATTGAACATATACCTCGCGGCGTTCGGCAGCCGATTGCGCGTCTTCGCCTAACCACTCGTCAGGTATCAATGCAGTGATATCTTTCAGCAGTTTTTCGGTAATAATGGCTTTAAACTCGGCGTCGGCAGCGTCCAACTCAGTTGCGGCGCCTATCAATACATGATCTTTAACCTGCACAAAAGGGCGTACAGCCTGCTCCTTCCAGTTATCCCATGAGTGATGAAAATACAGGGCCGCGCCATGGTCAATCAGCCATAACTCATTATGCCACATCAGCATATTGGTATTGCGTGGAGTGCGGTCGACATTGGTGAGCAAACAATCAAGCCATACAATCTGCGAAGCCAGTTTACTGTCTATCTTAGTAACAGCCGGGTCAAACGTGATGGCTCCCGACAGGTAATGAAGCGCCAAATTCAAACCTACGCTGGCCTTTAACAGATCCTGAATTTCTTCATCAGGTTCAGTACGGCCAAAGGCCTCGTCGAGGTTGGCAAATACCAGCTCGGGCACTTTTAAGCCTAATGCACGCGCAAGTTCGCCGCCAATCAGCTCGGCAACCAGGGCCTTTACGCCCTGCCCCGCCCCGCGAAATTTCAAGACATATAAAAAGTCGTCATCCGCTTCGGCTATGGCAGGTAACGAGCCCCCTTCGCGCAGCGGTGTAACGTATCGGGTAACATTTACGGTTCTTAGTTCCATGTGTTCTGGCATTAAAACTACTCATTTATACTTAATTGACCGAAACTATTGCGAACCATCTGCATCGAAAAGGTTACACAAAAGGGCAAAGCAATGGTCAGCAGGGCTTTGCATATCTCAAAAATTATTATTTAAATTGCCTGCATGAAAACCAAACTAATTATACCTGCACTGCTGTTAATGTCGGTATCGGCCATGGCACAGAACAAAGACTGGCCGGGCATTCGCCGTTATGAGCAAGCCAACGCTGCGCTGCCTGCCCCGGCAAAAGGCGAAAAACGTGTTGTTTACATGGGCGATTCGATCACCGACTTCTGGGTGGGCAATGACTCAACCTTTTTTAAAAACAATAACTATATTGACCGGGGTATAAGTGGCCAAACTACGGGCCAGATGCTGGTTAGATTTCGTGAGGATGTGATTAACCTGAAACCGGCCGCTGTGGTTATTTTAGCCGGCATCAATGATATTGCCGAGAACAATGGCCCTGAAAAAATGAGTGAGATATTTGGCAATATCGTATCAATGGCCGAACTGGCACGCGCAAATAAAATAAAGGTGGTAATTTCTTCTGTATTACCTGCAGCAGCTTTTCCGTGGAGACCAAACATCGACCCAAAAGACAAAGTAAAAGAGCTGAATGGGCTGCTAAAAGACTATGCTGCCAAAAATAACTTTGTGTACCTGGATTATTTCAGCGTTATGGCGGATGCTAACCGCGGTTTACCGCCAGATTTGGCAAAAGACGGTATACACCCTACTTTAGCCGGTTATAAAATAATGGAACCTCTGGCTAAAAAAGCGGTAGAACAGGCTTTAAAACAAAAATAAACCGGAATTAAAACGGATAGCAAAAAAGCGTGTGATCTCACAGATTATACGCTTTTTTATTGGAGCAATGTTTAGCTGTTTATGACACCTTAGCTTCTTTCAGAATACTAACAAAAGTATCCAGATTAATCGGCTTAGTGATGTAATGATCCATACCGGCGGCCAGGCATTCATCGCGGCTTTCGGTGAGGGCGCTGGCGGTCATAGCTATGATAATGGGCTGATGGCTATGGTCGGCGCGAATATGCCGGGTTACGGTTACGCCATCCATTTCAGGCATTTCAATATCCATGAGTATAACATCAAACTTTTGACCGGCCGCCATACTCAGCGCTTCTTTGCCGGTGGTAGCTAATGCCGGGTGATACCCTAACTTATCCAATACTTTCAGGATAAGCAATTGATTAACCGGGTTGTCCTCGGCCACCAAAATATTAAGCGGCCGGCTTTCGGCAAACCCTTTATTTAGAATACCTGATCCTTTTTTTATTGTAGATTGTTTTTGCGTTAAAGCAAAGTTTAAGGCATTGGTTAGCTGCGCTTGTTTAACCGGCTTAACCACTACAGCCGCCAACAACTGACTATGTTTTTTTACATCATTGCCAATAGTGTTCAACAAAACTACCGGCAATTGCTGACGAAGTTCTTTGATAGCCGCAGCTAATTGAACACCATTCATTCCCGGCATTTTAAAGTCGGTAATAACTACGTCAAACTGCCCGTTAGTTACCAGTTGCAGCGCGTCAACTCCTGAGGTAGCAGTTACCGGTTTGGCGCCCTGATTTAACAATTGATGCTGCAGGGTTTGTAATTGGTTTGGATTATCATCAACAATTAATAACCTTTTGCCCTTTATAGCATTTACGGCCGGCTCCTCTATGCTGTTTTGTTGTGGCGCAGGTTTAACACGTATGTTGAAACTAAAGTTAGTGCCCCGGCCTACTTCGCTGGATACGGTGATTTTGCCATCCATCATACCTACCAATCGCTGGCTTATGGTAAGGCCCAGGCCCGTGCCGCCGTAATTACGGGTGGTAGATTTATCCGCTTGCGAAAACGCATCGAACAAGCCGCTTAATTTATTGGCAGCTATGCCTATACCGGTATCACGCACCTCAAAGCCAATTTCCAGTTGTTCGTCATCGGTCACGCCCAGTAATTGCACATTTACAAACACCTCTCCCTTTTGGGTAAACTTTAATGCATTACCTACCAGGTTCACCAACACCTGTCGCAGACGCATGCCATCGCCGGTTACCTGTTTGGGCAAATCCGGGTCAAAGCGGCAAATTAGCTCTATGTTGGAATGCGCTGCCTTACCAGCAAACATCTCTAAAACCTCCTCTACACAATTGGCCAAATCAAATGCATACAGATCCAGCTCCATTTTGCCCGATTCAATTTTTGAAAAATCAAGAATGTCGTTAATAACGTTCAACAACGCTTCGCCGCTATGAACTATGGCGTGCGTGTATTCTTGCTGCTCGGCATCCAATTGGGTTTCTTTCAATAAAGCAGCCATTCCCAATATACCGTTCATCGGTGTGCGTATTTCATGGCTCATGGTCGCCAAAAATACGCTTTTGGCCTGGTTGGCTTTTTTATGCTTAAAAACATCAAGCTGTTTACGGTAAATAACAATAATAAAACACACAACGATGGTAAATGAACACATCATTGCCATAATTACCAATGCATCTATATTATCGCTTACTTGCTTCATATCTTATCGCTACGAAGAAAAATATGTACATGATGAGTACAAATGTATCATGCAAATTCCAGATAATAAATTTAACCGATTTACTGGCATGATGACTTATCACGTTTGAAAAGACAAACTGAAAAAATGAACTGCAAAAGTATAGCAGAAAACCGCCAGTTATCCAGCGTCCGGCGTTATTAACTGAATCTTTACTATCGGCATTACCTAATACAGACAGATAGATACAACCTGTAACTACAACAATTATGGCCTCCAGCGGGCGCGTATACGTATTAAACTGGTAAATACTTTGAAAAAAAGTAAAGTTCAGTACGCATAAAACAGAATAGACCACCATTAAAACAGTAATGCGCGTGGCTGCTGCCTGGGTATTGAATGCCCGCTTGTAATACCACATTACCGCCAACAACTCAAATAACGTATAAATATGCAGCAGCGGCATGTTATTGATGTTATGGTTGGCCATAACGATGCCGACTATATTAATAAGCAAGGCGATGCCCAGGTACACAATAAGTGCATGTATCGCCTTGCTTAGTCGTTTATAATAAATCAGCCCTGCTATGATTGGAAGTAATGTAGCACCTGGTACCACATAGCTCTCATACAGCAGTGAAAACGTTTTTAACATTCAATTAAGATTTACTAAAACGCTCGGCGCCTGCATCGCTAAATAACGGGCTCCGGGCATCGCAGGTGTCCGGGCACGGCCGGGTAAAATCATAAACGTTTGAATCGTCCAGATTGCCATTATCTGGAGATAATGCCTCCATCCCCGCACCTGAAGGTATATACATCAAGTCTTCTCCGCAAGGGTAGCCCGGGGTATCTCTAACCAATACCATTATAAACTTAACCTGATTAAGTACATTTTCTTCATACTCGCTATCCAGTGTAAAATAAGCGCGTACACCTAAAATTGTATCGTCTGCTTCGCAATATTTAGCCATATCCTGTATGTCAGATCTGGATATATACACGGCCTTTGGTAAAAGCTTGGCGTCGGCATCCGGAAAATTTTTTGCCATGAAATTGCGCCAGTTGGTTGTTTTTTCGATTGCTTCGTCAACCGGTATAATAACCTTGGTTGAATTAATTAGTGGGTTAGCCATTGTGATTGATTTTGTTCATCATAAAAATAGGCTTATTATCTGTAAAAGACACAACAAATAAGAATTATCTGCTTACTGATTAATTGTCAAAAAGATAGATTTTTGAACCTGTTTTACTGATTGCTCCAGAATCTGTTCCGGCCCAAAACTTCATCATTATATAAGCTCACCGTGGCCTTATTTTTTTTTCAGATAAGCCAAATTAACCAGTAGTTAAAGCGCTTACTATAAGTAGTGCACCCAGCAGCACCAGGATTATGTAACTATATTTAAAAAATTTATCGCTATGCAGTCGCGAGTTTACTATGCGGCCAACAATAACGGCAGGTACCACGGCGGGCAACGACCACAGATAATAATTAAAAAGCAATTGGCTTAACAGCCCATTTACCCAGTAACCCAAAACACCTACCGCACTAGCTACCAGAAAATAAGCCTGTAAAGTAGCACGGAAATGCTGGGCGCTCCAGCGTCTTTTAGCACCATAGATAACCAGCGGCGGCCCGTTAATGCCGTAAGCCCCGCCAAGTATGCCTGATAAAAGTCCGCAGCTAAAAAGCCACCAGCGGTTATCATGGGTAAGCTCGGTAAGTTTCGTTCCACTTAGTAAATAGATTGCAAAAGAAACAATCAACACACCCAGACCCAATTTTACCCCAAGTTCAGGAACATGCGTTAACAACCACAAACCAATGGGAATGCCAATAAAGGCATAAATGATAAGGTTTGCAGCGCTTTTAAAATGGATTTTTTTATGATCCTGCACAACCACAAACGCAGCTATAGTAACAGAAATTAAAACTGATAACGGAACCGCAATATTCAGAGGCATTAGCAGGGCTAATAAGGGTACCGCAATCAGCGATTCACCAAAACCAAAGGCAGAACGAAATACTGTAGCCGAAAAAACTATCGCCATTATCCCGGCTACATTGGCGGTTAAAATCATGGCTAAATATAGTTTTTATGCCGATGATTGCTTTGGCATTAATTACAAAAAAGCCCCCGCTACACGTAACGGAGGCAAACCTAAACCTTATCACAGAGTCAATATCTTGACTTGATGGTGCTAACCTACACAATTGGTGCGCATTTTTTTAAAAGTGTAGACGGAATACAAAAATGAATCGACGAAAACCAACAATGTGTAGATATAAGCCAGCTTTGTTAACTACTCCAAATAGAATTTATTGGATAATAACCACTATAGTCAAAGTAGTGTGGGGTTATAGCTATTTGCTTTTAAAATTGAGGCCCGGCGGCCGGTAATTCTACAAAGAAGGTTACACCGCTTATGGGGTCAGCTGTAAACCAAATACGCCCGCCCAACTGCGTGGTATACTCATGACAAAGCGCCAAGCCTAAACCCACGCCCGTTTCGTTAGCTGTACCTGTTGCCGTTGAAGTATTAAACTGGAAAATTTCTTCATTTAATTTTACAGGCGAGCCGTTACCGCTGTCTTTTACAATCAATAAACAGATACCTTTACTTGAGGTTGCACTTATACGTATCCTGCCGCCAGCGGCAGTAAACTTAATTGCGTTATTTAACAGATTGCGCACAATGAGCCGTACAATGTCAGCATTACCCCAAATGGTAGCTTCGGGCATCAGGATACTTTCCAAATCGATTTGTTTACCGGCCGCAATGTTGCGAAAAAGCTCAACTTGTTGCTTGAGTAAAGCAGCTACATTCAGCGTTTCGCTTAACTGCTCTCTTCCGTCAAGTTGGCTTTTCGACCAATACAACACGTTATTTACCATGTCCAGGGTACCACGTGTAGAAAGCAGCAACTGGCTTTTGATATCTTTACGTTCCTGATCGCTGAGTTCATACTCAGTGAGCATTTCCAGGTAATTTTGAATATGAGCCAAAGGGCTGCGCAGATCGTGCGATATGATGGAAAAAAGCTTGTTTTTTTCAGCGTCCAGTTGAATAAGCTTCGCCGCGTTTTGCCCGGCCTCTATTCGTTCAGATTCATAGTTTTTTCTGATAATGTAAAAGCAGGCTAACACAACCAGCACAACCGTGATGTAGGCGGATAAGATATCTATATAACGCTCGCCTTTAGCCGGATAGGTGTATGGCACCCATTCGGGGTGAACATATTGAATAATATGCAGGCCTATCAATAAAATAATATTACTTATTATCCAATACCAATACTCGCTAACCGGGGACACTGCTACCACAACTACCATAATTAGTACAAAGAAGTAACCGGTAGGGCCATCAATACCTGAATTCAGAAAATAATTAATCACAAATAATCCTGTACCGGTGATGCAGAAAACCAGGCGTGCTATTGTTGTTTTATGACGATACCTGGATAAATAATACAATGTAAAGGCCAGCAGGAAGCTAATTACGCTTGCTAAAGCAATACTTGGCAAACCAACAACGATATTAAGCGGGATGTTGTAAATAAGCGCGGCCATGCAAATGGCCAGCACTGAATGAAATATCCGCACGGTTAATGGGAAGTCGCGCGGCGCGCCACTGATGCGTTGAAATAATTCGGGGAAGTCGGGCATGATTAACCGTTTCACAAAGCTACCTATGAATTCGCATTTATCCTACGTAAAACCTTACATACCACTGATAATGACGATAAATTTACTCAAACCATACCTATATCTTTTTATAACGGTGGTTATTTCCCATCCCTGGCATTTTGAAGTGCCGACAAGTCAATCTTTGTCATCGGCATAAAGGCCGCTAATGTGCGGTTAATCTGTTCACGGCTGCCGTCTTTTAACACATCCGTCATTAAAACAGTGGCCACCTGCCATGACACACCGAATTTATCTTTTAGCCAGCCACATTGTCCGGGTGTGCCGCCATCAGCAGTAAGTGCATACCAGTAATAGTCTATCTCTTCCTGTGTTTCGCAAGGTATCAGCAATGATACTGCATCGTTAAAACCAAACTGATGCGGGTGCGCGCTATCCATAGCGGCTATCCAGGTTTTGTTTGCATAAAAATCAGCAAACATTATGGTACCTTCTTTATCAGGTTCCATGCCTGCCGGGTATCGTGCGGTATTGCCCCGCTTGCCATCCTTGAAAACTGAAGTATAAAAGTCTATAGCTTCTTCTGCCCTGCCTGCCACCTCACGGGTAAACATCATGGATGGTACAATAACCGGGCGCTCCTCGCCTGCCGGGTTTGTCAAAATTAATTGCCATGATACGCCATATTTATCGCTGACCCAGCCATAACGTTCGCTAAATGGGTAGCGGTCCAAAGGCATCATGATCATTCCGCCATCGGTAAGTTTTTCCCATGCCTTATCTATACGTTTGGCGGCGTCTGCGTCGCGCGACGGATCAAAGTTGATCATGAACGAAATAGCCGGCGTTGGCTTCATTCCTCCCGGGCCTGAGCTAATGCCCATAAACGGCTGCCCGGCGACGGTAAACTCAACCACGTCGCAATAGCCTGATCCCATATCAAATTTATTTGATCCGGTTATTACCGAATCAGGCAGTAATGAAGTGTAAAATTCAGCGGCTTCGCGGGCCAGGTGCTGGTCGAACCAGATATGCGGTCTGATGGCTAACATAAGGCAAATTGATTGGTTATTGTAAAAATAACGGTTTCAGAGGTTTATTGTTCGATTAAAATAAATTAGCGGAAGCATCGGACACCTGGGGTTGCAAAAGCTCAGGCCAGCAGGTATCATTGTATATCCAATTATTTAAGCCACAATAATGATGTTTTTAAAAAACAGCGGCATAATAGGCGTATGCTTATTTTTAATGATCACCGGTACCGTTAAAACCGATGCCAAAGCTTTTACAACCGATGTCAAAATACAAAATTTAAAGTGTGCGTATCTGAGCAATCCGATAGCCATAGACGAACGGTATCCTGTATTAAGCTGGCAGCTAACATCGTCGCAACTGGCTAAAAGTCAGACAGCATACCACGTTTTGGTGGCTAGCAGCCGGGCTTTACTAGCGCAAAACAAAGGCGACTACTGGAACAGCGGCAGGGTTGCTTCAGCAAACTCCACCCAGGTTGTTTATAAAGGAGAAGCATTAGCATCCCGGCAAAGAGTATATTGGAAAGTGATGATATGGGATGAAAAGAATCAGCCCTCGGCCTGGAGCGCAACAGGCTCCTGGCAAATGGGCCTGTTAGCTGCGACAGACTGGAAAGCCAGATGGATCGGTGAAACGGTCGATCAGGCTGCAAACAAAGCAGTAACCTACCCCGCGCCCTACTTCCGAAAGGAATTCGTCAGCCAAAAGAAAATACTAAAGGCCACTGCCTATGTAAGCGGGCTGGGTTTCTATGAACTGTACATTAATGGCAAAAAAATAGGCACCCAGGTATTGGCCCCTGCTATTACCAATTACGATGTGCGCCCACTGAAAAAGTTGCTTTACCCGTACGATGACCAATCTACGCAACGGGTTTTGTACAATACTTTTGACGTAACGCAAAACATCGCACCAAACAAAAACGCAATAGGTATTGTATTGGGCAACGGCTGGTATAACCAACGCGACCGTACCGTGGAAGGTACGATGTGGTACGACACGCCTAAGCTGATATTTCAATTAGAAATAGCTTACACTGACGGCAGTAAACAAATCATCACTTCTGACAAGAGTTGGAAAACAACAACCGGCCCGTTATTGCACGACGGCATTTTTAGCGGCGAGACCTATGATGCGTGGCTTAACCTTGCCAACTGGAACCAACGCGGCTATAACGATGCAGCCTGGCAGCCAGCCATAACTGTAAGACCGCCAACGGGCGGCCTGCACCCGCAAACGGCGCCATTTGATAAAGTGCTGCGTATCTTAAAGCCTAATTTCGATGGCAGGATCAATGACTCTGTTTATCAATACCATATCAACGAAACGGTAGCAGGTTGGGCAGCTATTAAGGTTAAAGGTGCTGCTGGCAGCCGGGTTAAAATCAGGTACATCAGTGAGGAAGGGAACGATTACGGCCAGTTTGATACCTATATTTTAAAAGGCGGTAGTACAGAAAGCTGGGAACCAAAATTTACCTGGCATGCCTTCAGGCGGATGGAAATAATCAGCAAAGATGTACAGCTTGATGCCGGGAGTGTTGTTGTTAAAGATGTACACACCGATGTTGACCACAATGGCACTTTTGAATGCTCTAACCCTTTATTTAATAAAATAAACGAGGCTTATTTAAGGACACTGCGAGCCAACCTGCATGGCAGCCTGAGCAGTGATTGCCCGCATCGCGAGCGTCTGGGCTATACGGGCGACGGGCAGGTAGCCATGGAAAGCGCTTTGTTATCATTTGAGCTGCCGCAGTTTTACCGAAAATGGTTTGATGATATGGGCGATGCGAGAAATCATAAAACCGGCTTTGTTACCCATACGGCACCATTTGCGGGCGGCGGCGGCGGCCCGGCGTGGGGATCGGCCTATGTAATTATGCCTTGGTTATATTATACTTATTATGGCGACGCAGGTATACTGGCGCAACATTATACCGGTATGAAGCAATGGGTAAGCTACCTGCAAACCCGCACCGATGATCGGGGCCTTATTACGCACGAAGAACCCAAAGGCTGGTGCCTGGGCGACTGGTGCACGCCTGATCGGATCCAGCTGCCCGAGCCGCTGGTAAATACGGCTTACTTTTATAACGTAACCACCACCATGGCCAAAGTAGCCGCACGTTTAGGTAAAACAGCCGATCGAAAACAATTTGAAACCCTCGCGCAGCAAATAAAAACCGACTTTAACCAAGCTTACTACCACGCCGATAAAAATACCTATTGGGAAGGCCGTCAAGGCGCAGATGTGCTGGCGCTGGCTTTTGATTTAGTGCCGGATAACGATCGCGAAGCGGTATTTAACTCATTGCTTGATCATCTGGCTAAGCTCAACTACCATTTTGACACCGGTATTTTAGGCACTCCCTTATTGCTTAAAGTACTGTCGGCTAATAACCGCGACGACATTGCTTTTAAAATAATGAACCAGAAGGATAGCCCAGGTTTTGGTTACCTGCTGGACAGCAAAAACAGCACGCTTTGGGAGCAATGGGACGGCGGCGGATCGCACACCCATCCTATGTTTGGCAGCGTTGTGCAGTGGTTCTACTCTGCTTTGGGTGGTATAAAGCCCGAGGCTGCCGGGATGCAGCATTTTACCATAGCGCCAAAACCCGTAGGCGATGTGAGCTATTGCAAAGCATCATACAATAGCCTGTTTGGCAAGATCAGGTCCGAATGGAAAAAGGCAACCAATGGCGACTTGGATGTATTAATCGAAATACCGGCGAATACTTCAGCAAGTTTTGTTTTGCCTGATGGTGAAAATGTAATTAAAGACGATAAGGGCAAAAGCATTGCAACAACAAAGATTAACGGACAATACGTAGCTCAATTCAAGTCGGGTATTTATCGGTTTCAGGTTTTATAAAAACTTGCTGATTGATAGCTGCAGGAATAGTCTAAAACAAAAATGTCATCCTGAGCAAAGCGAAGGATCTTATTTAAGCGATTAGCAAAACGTATAAGATCCTTCGCTTTGCTCAGGATGACAATCGGTAATTAATTTTCTATATCTGTTAATACCCCCAAAGCGGCGGAATAGCATCAGCTTTTACGCCCCAGTTTTTGTTGGGTTTTGAGCCCATTACAAAATCCAGTTTGCCGCCGTTCATGATATCCTGTTGGGTGATATAAGCTTTATTGTAAGCCACCCCGTTCAGTTTAACCGACTGGATATAGCAGTTAGCAGGCGAGCTGTTTTTAACAGTTACATAGAATGATTTACCGTTGCTCAACTGCATTACCGCATCTTTTAAAATTGGTGAACCGATAGCGTAAACACCGTTAGCCGGGTTTACCGGGTAAAAGCCCATTGAGCTAAAGATATACCATGACGCCATCTGCCCGCAATCTTCATTACCCTGGTAACCGGATGATGAATTGTTATACAATTCATTTAAAACCTTAGCTACGTAAAACTGTGTTTTCCAGGGCTGTCCGGCATAGTCATATAAGTAAGCAATATGGTGGCTAGGCTCATTACCATGCGCGTACTGACCTATAAAGCCCGAAGCGTTACCATTAACGTCGCCGGGTTTATTGGCTAAAGTAAAGAAGGTATCCAATTTTGCGGTGAATTTTTGATTACCGCCCATCAGGCTGATCAAATCAGGTACGTTTTGAGGCACGTACCATGAATATTGCCACGCATTAGCTTCGGTATAGGGGCTACCTCCGTTGCCGCCGTAATCAAGCGGGTTAAATGGCGTTAACCAGTTTCCATCTTTATTTCTGGCCTGGAAAAAGCCGGTTTTAGGATTGTAAAGGTTACGATAAAATGCAGAGCGTTTCATAAAATGCTCATAATCGGCAGTCTTGCCCAGTTTCTTAGCCAGTTGCGCTACGCACCAATCGTCATAAGCCATTTCGACAGTAATAGAAACCGATTGTGATTCTACGTCCTCCGGAATATAACCGTATTTCTCCCAGGCGGTAAATGCCGAACCAGGGTGATCAGTAGTTGACGATCCTTTAATAGCCTCATAAGCTTTCTCAGCATCAACGCCCGGCAAGCCTTTTAAAACTGCATCTACAATTACCGGGATGGAGTGGTTACCTATCATACAATAATTCTCATCGCCCCATAATTGCCATATCGGCAGGTAACCGTAGGTATTATATTGTCTGATCATGCTGTTAATGAAGGCAGCATCTTTCTCCGGCTGAATTAAAGTATACAGCGGATGCGCCGCGCGATAGGTATCCCACAAAGAAAAAGTAGAATAATGCGCTTTATCAGGCGCATTGCCGATGGTAAAATTAGTGGCCTGGTAATCGCCGTTTACGTCGGCTACGTTATTTGGCTGTGTGAAAGCATGGTATAAGCCGGTATAAAATATTTGTTTTTGCTGCAGTGTACCGTCGATCCGGATTTTTGACAATTCAGTTTCCCACTGCGTAGCGCTTTGCTGGCTCACTTTGTCAAAATCCCAGCCGGCTACTTCAGCCTGCATGTTTTGACGGGCATTCTCTACACTCACCGGCGACAGGGCTACTTTTACCATTACCTGCTCTTTATCGCTGGTTTTAAAGTTCAACGCAGCTCTTACAGCAGTACCGTTAATAACCGGAATACCCTGAACCATGCGGCCGCCATTAGCTAATACCGTGCTGGTAAACGGCTTTGAAAACTCGGCATGGAAGTAAACTTTGCGCAATCTGGCCCAGCCGGTCAAAATACGGTAACCCTCAATGGTGGTATTATTTACCACTCTAATTTCGGCACCTATGATACGGCACTCCCAGTAATTTCTTTTCTTATCCAATGAATGGTTTAAGTCGATGACGATATGTGCGCTATCGCTTTTGGGGAAGGTATAACGATGTAAGCCCACGTGCGAGGTTGAAGTGAGCTCAGCATTGATGCCGTAATCCTGCAGCATCACCTGGTAGTAGCCGGGCTTTGCAGACTCCTGCTGATGCGAAAAAGCTGAGCGGTAACCGCTGCCTTTAACTTCAGCCTTACCTGGATCAAGTTTTATTTTACCCGTGGTGGGTATCATCAACACATCGAACAAATCGGCAACGCCGGTACCGCTTAGGTGCGTATGGCTAAAG
The DNA here is from genome assembly GCF_042686265.1 of Mucilaginibacter ximonensis. NCBI lineage: Bacteria > Pseudomonadati > Bacteroidota > Sphingobacteriia > Sphingobacteriales > Sphingobacteriaceae > Mucilaginibacter > Mucilaginibacter ximonensis. The sequence goes on along the minus strand of NZ_JBHUPD010000001.1, from coordinate 684,851 downwards.
CCAACAATAGTTTTGTCATTATAATCATAACCTGATGCCGGATCGTCCGGAGCGTCGCGGGTATCAGGACTTAGCTGTACGAAAGCAAATGGTGTAGTAGGCCCCGGGAAATTACTACCCGAAAGGCTGTTCTTATCCACCGCGCCCGTCCCAATGAAGGGGTTTACGAATTGACTAACGTTGGTGGCTTTATTAGTTTGTGCAAATAGCGATTGCCCTGAGATTAAGGCAGCAGCAACGAAAAGGATTTTTTTCATGCTACAATATTAAAAAATATTCAGCATGGTTATAGTAGCCCCGGTTAAGTTATGCGTTACACCAAAGTAATTTTAACCCCCATTGATTCCAACTTTTCGGCAATATGCTCAGGCAGGTTTTTATCGGTTATAATCTCGTCTACCTCATCTATGCCGCATATTTTACCGAAGCCGCGTTTACCAAACTTGGTCGAATCGGCAATTACGATAGTTTTTTGCGATATTGACATCATTTGCCGGTTAAGGTGGGCCTCCATGGCGCTGGTGGTGGTAAGGCCAAATTCAAGGTCAATACCATCAACCCCTAAGAAAAATTTGCTGCAAAAAAAGTCGGCCAGTATGCTTTCGGCGTAGGGCCCCATAACCGATGACGAGCTTTTTCGTAATATACCGCCCAACTGAAGCACCTCAATATTTTGATGATGGATAAGTTCAAGCGCAACATTTAGCGCCGAGGTTATCACCGTTAAATTGCCAACGGGCTGAATGTTTCTGGCTAGAGCGAGTACAGTGGTTCCCGATGCGATCAGTATAGAATCATCAGGCTGAATCAAGCTGGCTGCCGCCGCCCCTATTTTTGCTTTCTCTGCCGATTGAAGCTTTTCCTTTTCATTTACCGGCCGGTCGGTCGCGTAGGGATTGTTTTGAGTAGCGCCCCCGTGCGTGCGGAAAAGACAGTTTTTATCCTCCAAAAGTTTCAAATCCTTTCGGATAGTTACGGATGAAACCTCCAATTGGGTACACAGATCCAGTACGGTAACACTTCCGTGCTGCTGTATCTGGTCTAAAATATGCTGATGTCTTTCGGTTAAAGTACTCATTTACGCAGTCAAATGTAACGCAATTTAACAGGATTTCGGCGTATTAGTGAATAAGTAAAGTGTTAATAATTAAATGGGCACAAATAATTTTAAGTTTCGATTTATTTCATATAATTGTTAAATGTTTCATTTTAAAACAAAACGAAACATTTGCGCCATATAACCGAAATGATAGGAAATATAATTAGTTTTAAAAGGGAAGAACATTTACTGGAACTGGATAGAACAAATCTATGGGACATTATCATTATCGGAGGTGGTGCGACAGGCCTGGGCACAGCGGTTGATGCAGCTTCAAGAGGCTACAAAACCTTGTTGCTTGAGCAGGAAGATTTTGCAAAAGGCACCTCGAGCCGTAGTACCAAACTGGTGCATGGCGGCGTACGTTACCTGGCACAGGGCAATATAGGTTTGGTTTATGAAGCCTTGCGCGAGCGCGGATTATTATTGCAGAATGCGCCCCACCTGGTAAAAAAGCAATCTTTTATTATACCCTGTTATAGTTGGTTTGACAAGTTAAAATATTTGCTGGGCCTGAAAATGTACGACTGGCTGGCGGGCAAATACAGCTTTGGTAAATCGGTTTCACTTTCGCGCGATGAAGTTATCGGCGCCATTAACGAAATTGAAGCCAAAGGATTAAAAGGCGGTATTAAATACTGGGATGGCCAGTTTGATGATGCCCGACTGGCTATAAACCTCGCCCAAACATCGGCACAACAAGGCGGTGTACTGTTAAATTACATAAAAGTTACCGGCTTGCTCAAAAACCGGGATAATAAAATAAGCGGCGTAATTGCACGCGATAAAGAAACCGGTAGAACCTATAACCTGAACGCTAAAGTTGTTATAAATGCGACAGGTGTTTTTGTAGACAAGATATTGCAGATGGACAGCGCCGCGCAAAAACCGCTGGTTAAATCGAGCCAGGGCGTGCATGTGGTTTTAGCTAAATCTTTTCTGCATGGTGACAACGCCGTTATGATTCCTAAAACTTCTGATGGCCGTGTGTTGTTCGCTGTGCCATGGCATGACCATGTTTTGGTTGGCACTACCGATACCCAATTGGATAGCCATAGCATTGAACCGGTTGCTTTGGATGAAGAGATAGACTTTATCCTTAAAACCGCAGGACAATACCTCATTAAAGCCCCTACCCGCGCCGATGTGTTATCGGTATTTGCTGGTCTGCGACCATTGGCCGCGCCTGACAAAGGAACTGGCGCTACCAAGGAGATATCCAGAAGTCATAAGCTTATTGTTAATAATTCAGGACTGATCACCGTTACCGGGGGCAAATGGACAACCTATCGAAAAATGGCAGAGGATACGGTAGGTCAAGCCATCAAAACCGGCGACTTAGCCGCTAAACCTTGTGTTACCCGCGACCTTAAAATTCACGGTTATATAAACGGCAAATGGGGAGAAAACTTAGCTGTTTATGGCAGTGATGCGCTATTAATAAATAAGTTGATTGAAGCACAACCCAGGTTGGGTGATTTATTGATTGAAAATTATACCTATTTACAAGCAGAAGTAATTTGGCATGTAAGCTATGAAATGGCCAGAACTGTTGAAGATGTACTGGCCAGAAGGCTAAGATTATTATTTTTAGAGGCAGACGCCGCTATAAGTGCGGCACCAATAGTAGCCAGGTTAATGGCCGGCGAACTGAACTATGACCGGGCCTGGGAAGAGGCTCAGGTTAAAAATTTCAACTTATTGGCCGGTAAATATTTAACCAAACCAATTAGTTGAACAAATATATTTGTAAATAAACCAATTATACCAAACCTATTTTAATAATGGAGAAGTACATCTTGTCGTTAGACCAGGGCACTACCAGCTCGCGGGCTATTATTTTCAATAAGGCTGGCAGCATTGTAGCCGTTGCGCAAAAAGAGTTTACGCAAATTTACCCGCAACCCGGGTGGGTTGAGCATGACGCGCGTGAAATTTGGTCGACCCAAGCCTCTGTAGCTGCCGAGGTAGTGATTAAAGCCAATTTAAAATCTACCGACATAGCAGCCATAGGTATAACCAATCAGCGCGAAACTACGGTTGTTTGGGACAAAGCCACCGGCGAACCAATATACAATGCTATCGTTTGGCAGGATCGGCGTACTGCGTCGGTATGCGACGCGCTGCGCGCTAAAGGCGCCGACAAGATCATCCAGGAAAAAACGGGACTGGTTTTAGATGCTTATTTCTCTGCAACCAAAGTGCAGTGGATACTGGATAATGTACCAGGTGCACGCGCAAAAGCCGAAGCCGGCGAACTGAAATTTGGCACCATTGATTCATGGCTGATCTGGAACATGACCGCCGGTAAAGTACATGTAACTGACGTAAGCAATGCATCACGTACCATGTTGTATAACATCAATACTTTACAGTGGGATACTGAATTATTGGCTATGTTTAATATACCACAAAGCATGTTGCCTGAGGCAAGATCAAGCAGCGAAGTTTATGGAGAAACAGCGGGTAATGTACTGGCAGCTAAAATACCTATCGCCGGCATAGCCGGCGACCAGCAGGCGGCCCTGTTTGGCCAAATGTGTACCCAAACAGGTATGGTTAAAAACACCTACGGCACCGGCTGTTTTATGCTGATGAATATCGGCGACAAACCAATTATCTCTAAAAACAATCTCATTACTACCATCGCCTGGAAAATCGGCGACAAAGTGCAGTACGCGCTTGAGGGCAGTATATTCATTGCCGGCGCGGTGGTACAATGGCTGCGCGATGAGCTGAAAATCATCCATACATCTGCCGAGGTTGAAGAACTTGCAAAAAAAGTAAGCGATGCCGGCGGCGTATACCTGGTACCGGCATTTGCCGGCCTGGGCGCACCGCATTGGAACCAGCACGCCCGCGGTACTATTTTCGGGATAACCCGCGGTACAAACAATTCGCATATTGCACGGGCAGCTTTAGAAAGCATTGCTTACCAAACCCTCGAGGTATTAAAAGCTATGGAGGCCGATTCTGGCGCGCAGATACAGCAGTTACGCGTTGACGGCGGCGCAACGGCCAATAACCTGTTAATGCAGTTTCAGGCGGACATTTTAAAAACCCCGGTGGTGCGACCTGAAGTTACCGAGGTAACCGCCATTGGCGCAGCCTACCTGGCGGGCCTTGCTACGGGCTATTGGAGCAATGTCGATGAGATACAAAAACAGTGGCAAATTAACCGGACTTTTAACCCCGACACTGCGCTGAAAACCGACGATATGGTGAAAGGCTGGAACAAAGCCGTATCGGCCGTAAAAGTATGGACCGAATTATAAACTCAAACATTAACCAAATCAATTAAGAGATGTCAGAATTTACCGCCGAATTGATCGGCACCATGTTCCTTATTTTGTTAGGTAACGGCGTAGTTGCAAACGTAGTTTTAACTGGTACCAAGGGCCACAACAGCGGCTGGATGGTAATCACAACGGGCTGGGCCCTGGGCGTATTTGCCGGTGTTGTTATAGCCGGGCCATACAGCGGTGCGCATTTAAACCCCGCTGTTACCATTGCCCTGGCTATTGCGGGACAGTTTGCCTGGGCCAAGGTACCTATGTATATCGCAGCACAGTTTATTGGAGCCATGCTCGGTGCATTTTTAGTGTTCCTGATGTACCGCGACCACTTTTTTACCACGAAAGATCAGGGTACCAAAGCGGCAGTGTTTTGCACATCGCCGGCTATTACAAATCCGCTATCTAATATTATTAGTGAGGTTATAGGCACCTTTGTATTGCTGTTTGTGATATTCTATTTCACCAAAGCCGATATGGGGCCTGACAAAACCCCTATAGGGCTTGGCTCGTTAGGTGCACTGCCGGTATCGTTATTGGTTTGGGCCATAGGTCTTTCTTTAGGTGGAACTACAGGGTATGCTATTAATCCCGCCCGCGATTTAGGTCCGCGTATTATGCATGCAATTTTGCCAATTCCCGAAAAAGGCAGCAGCGGCTGGCGTTACGCCTGGGTACCGGTTGTGGGTCCTATCATAGGGTCGGCGGTAGCGGCAGGGTTGTATCTGGCTTTGAAGTAGATTAAAACCCGGCCAACAATTGTTTTGGTTAATGCCGCTTAAGTGATAATTTGCAGCCACATTTTATTACTATGAAACGCCTATTAGCCATATCAGGGAGCCTACGCAATGGATCATCAAACCACGCCATATTACAACATCTGGGCACATTGTTGCAACCGGATATTGAGTATACCATTTATGACGACCTGGCAAATATCCCCGCTTTTGACCCCGCCCTTGATAACGATATGCCGCCCGCGGCGGTAGCTAATCTGCGCAAACTATTAGCGGAAGCCGATGGTGTGATTATATGCACACCTGAATATGCGTTCGGGGTACCGGGGGCATTAAAAAACATGCTGGACTGGCTGGTATCGAGCAGCAGTTTAGTAGATAAACCTGTTGCATTGATCACTGCATCATTAGGTGGTGAGTATGCTCATGCCTCGCTCCTGCTTACGTTGGGTGCGCTCACTGCCAAACTTTCTGACGATACCAACTTGCTCATTCAATTTGTCAGATCGAAAGTTGCGGCTGACGGAACTATTACCGATAAGGAGACAATTGAAGGGTTGAATGATTTATTGAGAATTTTTTTAGCCACTTCCAATTAGTCATTTACTTCAAAACGAAACATTATAGACAAATTCTTATAACTGCACTAGGCTTTGTGCCGCGGCCCGCAAGTTATACGTACGCAAAGCCTCAATAATGGAATCGTAGAACTTATCTTATTTCGCTTTTGGTTTTGGCGGCGGCGGTGGCGCTTGAAAAGTTGGTAATACATTTCCTCTTACTTTACCAATGGTATCTCTTGGGATCCTAATTACTTCAGATGGAAAGTTTACTTTAGCTTTTGAATTTTTATCATTCATAATGCATATTTATTAAAATTATTGATAAACCAAATAGAAATTTCAAGTTTACTTAGTCTTTGGCGGTGGCGGTGGTGGCGCTTGGAAGGTTGGCAGAATATTTCCCTGTTTAACGGTTCCATCATTGGGTGTAATAATTTTGATGCTCTCTGGCACTGAGTTTGGTTTTGAATTTTTATCGCTCATTATTATTGAATATTGAAGTTTCTGACCAAATATCCTGATGTTTCGACATCAGCTTTTTCTTTTATTTTTTTATTAACCGATTTAATTATTTCTTTTATTACTTTATTTACTTCTTTTTCCGAGGTTTTAATCTGATAATATTTTTCTTGGGCTTCCTCATCAGTAATTCTTTCATTTTCATAATCATGCCATAACTTTTCTATATTGTTATAGTAATCAAAATAAAAATCTGATATTAAATCTAACTTTTCTATTTGCTTATCAGACGGAATTAAATGAACTTGAAGTAGTTTTAATAATTGAACAGTTGATATTATAATACATGCCATCAGGGGGAATGATTTCCATATGGTCCATCCCATAACACCAGCACTTGAAAGAGCAAGAGTGAACATATTAAAATAATTAAGCAACTGCTTTTGTTTAGCTAGCAAAAACACGCAATAGTATTCATGATGCTTGGATTGAGTTAGTTCATCCCAAATACGAGTTCGCATATTCAAATTTATACTAAAATATTTGGCATAGATAAAATAAAATGATAAATTATTGAGTAAGTTTTCAACACTCAAAAGTTATTAACATCTCTTACATTTAGATTAGACTGACAATTTGACAACCTCGCCTACTTTGGAACGCGCATTGATGTTGCAGAATGTCATTATCATTAATCTAAACAAATCAATAATAAAATTATGCAAGAAAAAGGAACCATTTCGATTCACACCGAAAACATTTTTCCGATAATTAAAAAATTCCTGTACTCTGATACCGAGATATTTTTACGCGAGCTGGTATCAAACGCCGTAGATGCTACACAAAAAATTAAACGACTGGCATCATTAGGTCAATATGGCGGCGACCTGGGCGACCTGCGCGTTGAAGTTGCATTCGACGAAGCAAAGAAAACCATTACCATTTCTGACAATGGTATCGGTATGACTGCCGACGAGATCAAAAAATATATCAACCAGATTGCTTTCTCGGGCGCTACCGAGTTTATGGAGAAATTTAAAGAAGCCAAGGATGCCAACGAGATTATCGGTCGCTTTGGTTTAGGTTTCTACTCTGCCTTTATGGTGGCTGACAAAGTGGAGATCGAAACTTTATCCTATCAGGACGGAGCTGAGCCGGCACACTGGGTTTGCGATGGCAGCACTGAGTTTGAGATTAGCGCAGGCAGCCTGGCTGAACGCGGTACGGAGATCACCCTGCACATCAACCAGGAAAGCGAAGAGTTTTTAAGTAAACACCGCCTACAAGAAATTTTAGATAAATATTGCCGTTTCCTGCCTATCCCGATCAAATTCGGTACAAAAACAGAATCTGTTGAAGATGGTGTGGATGAAGAAGGCAAAACCAAATGGAAGTCTGTTGAGGTTGATAACATTATCAACGACACTAACCCTATCTGGACCAAAGCCCCTTCTGAATTAAAAGATGAAGACTATCTGGATTTTTATAAACAGCTTTATCCGTTTAGCGAAGATCCGTTGTTCTGGATTCACCTGAATGTGGATTATCCGTTTAACCTTACCGGTGTATTGTACTTTCCGAAACTGAAAAAAGATTTCGAAGTACAACGTAATAAGATCAAATTATTCTCCCGCCAAGTATTTATTACTGACGAGGTTAAGGATATTGTACCTGAATTTTTGATGTTGCTTCACGGTGTGATAGACTCGCCAGATATCCCGCTGAACGTATCGCGAAGCTTTTTACAAGCCGATAGTAATGTTAAAAAGATCAATAGCTACATCACTAAAAAAGTGGCTGATAAACTGGCCGAGCTTTTCAAAAACGACCGCAAGGCCTACGAGGAAAAATGGGCAGATATTGGCCTGTTTGTAAAGTATGGTATTATCAGCGAAGATAAATTTTATGACAAAGCCAAAGACTTTGTTTTGCTGACCAACACGGCCAAAGAAAACTTTACACTCACCGAATACAAAGATAAAGTTGAAGGCACGCAGACTGACAAAGACGGCCAGTTGGTTTATTTGTATACCAATGATCCTTCCAAACAAGATTCATTCATTCAATCGGCCAATAAAAAGGGATATGATGTACTGTTGATGGACTCGCCTATCGATAATCACTTCATTAGCCACCTGGAGCAAAAACTGGAGAAAACGCAGTTAAAACGTGTTGATGCCGATGTTACCGATAAACTTATCAAGAAAGACGAAGCTCCCGAAATGGTATTAACCGAAGAGCAAACTAATAAGGTTAAGGCCATTTTTGATAAAGCGATTAATAAGCCCGCGTATAAAGTTGAGGTAGAAAGCCTTCACCCTGAAGAGCTGCCGGTAACTGTGACGATGGACGAGTTTATGCGTCGTATGAAAGATATGGCAGCCATGGGCGGCGGAATGGGCTTTTATGGCAGCATGCCTGATAACTACAAAGTAGTAGTTAACGGTAACCATAAACTGGTAAGCCGCATTTTGCAAGACAATAATGAAGGTGCGCAATCGCAACTGGCTAAACAGGCGTTTGATCTGGCGCTACTTTCGCAAGGCCTGCTTACCGGCGCCGATTTAACCGAGTTTGTAAATCGCAGTGTTAATTTGATATAATACGCGTGCTCTTTTACCAAGCTTTTAAAAAGAAAGCCGCCGACACAGTTGTCAGCGGCTTTCTTTTTGCTCGCTATTTAATCATGAGGACTAAAAACACAAAAGCCCTGCTGATTCAGCAGGGCTTCGTTTTCTATAATCCTAATATCTATTTAGGAAGTAAACACCTGATCAAATTGATTTACTGAATCTTTACTTTCAAGGTCTGAGTGCCCCATCAGGAACTCGTCCACTTTACGTGCACATTCGCGGCCTTCAGAAATGGCCCAAACCACCAGTGACTGTCCGCGGCGCATGTCGCCTGCTGAGAATACTTTGCTGACATTGGTGCGGAAAACGCCTTCTTTAGCATTCACATTCTTTCGTCCATCCAGTTCAACACCTAAATCTTCGATCATACCGAAGTGCTGCGGATGCAGGAAGCCCATCGCCAGAAATACTCTTTGACAAGGGATTTCGCGTTCAGAACCTTCTACCTCGGTAAATTTCACCGGGCGGCCCAGGAAGTCAGTTTCCCATTCAACATCAGCAATGCGCAACGCTCTTAGTTCGCCATTCTCATCGCCTAAAAACGCTTTGGTATTGATACCCCAGTGGCGCTCAACACCTTCTTCGTGCGAAGTGGTAGTTTTCAGCAACATCGGGTATTGCGGCCAAGGCATGTGTTGCGTACGTTTTTCAGGCGGCTGAAACATTACCTCAAACTGTTTAATTGACTTAGCTTGCTGGCGATTAGATGTACCCACGCAGTCAGAACCGGTGTCGCCACCCCCAATAACTACAACATCTTTACCGGTTGCTAAAATATCTTCGTGTTTAATTGGCGAATTGCCAACGCGCTTGTTTTGCTGTTTCAGAAAATCCATCGCAAAGTGGATGCCTTTCAACTCGCGGCCCGGAATAGGCAAATCGCGCGGGATAGTTGAACCGCCGGCCAATACTACCGCATCGTGATTTCGAACAATCTCTTCAGCAGCAATATCTTTACCTACTTCAGTATTAGTTTTAAATACCACACCGTCTTTCTCCATTACTTCAAGACGACGATCAATAACGTTTTTCTCCAATTTAAAGTCAGGAATACCGTAACGCAGCAAGCCACCAACTTTGTCATCGCGCTCAAAAACAGTTACTTCATGACCGGCTTTGGCTAATTGCGCCGCAGCCGCCAAACCAGCAGGGCCAGAACCAACAACAGCTACTTTTTTACCGGTTTTAACCAGTGGTGCCGTTGGTTTAACCAACCCTTTTTGGTAAGCAATCTCAATGATATGCTTTTCAATCTCCTCAATAGCTACGGCCGGTTTGTTAATACCCAATACACAGGCCGACTCGCATGGAGCCGGACAGATACGGCCGGTAAATTCTGGAAAATTGTTAGTTGATGATAATATCTGATAGGCTTCCTCCCATTTTTTGTTGTATACCGCATCATTAAACTCAGGGATAATATTGCCCAGTGGACAACCTGAGTGGCAGAACGGAATACCGCAATTCATGCAGCGGGCCGATTGTTTGTTTAACTCTTCGTCAGAATATAACTTTTCAAATTCGTTATAATTTTTTACACGTTCTGCAGGCGATAATTTTTCAGGCATTTTCCTGTCAAACTCCTGAAATCCTGTTGGTTTTCCCATCTAAATTATTTGCTGATAGTTTGATATTCTTTTTTCTCTAATACTTTTTTGTACTCTTTCGGGAATACTTTTATAAACCTGGTTGATGCCTCATTCCAGTTTTTAACAATGTGTTGAGCCAGCTTGCTTTTGGTTAAGCTTACGTGCTTACGCAACAGGGTCAGAATTTCTTCCTCGTCCTGCGCAGTAAGCGGGTCAAGGTCAACCATTTCTTTGTTGCAGTTTTCGTCAAAGTTTCCGTCAACGTCATATACCCAGGCTATACCGCCGCTCATACCAGCCGCAAAGTTACGGCCCGTTTTTCCGAGGATAAGCGCACGGCCACCGGTCATATATTCACAACCATGATCGCCAATACCCTCAACTACTGTAGTTGCGCCCGAGTTACGAACTGCGAAACGCTCGCCGGCCATACCATTGATGTACAACTCACCTGAAGTAGCGCCGTAAAGCGCCACGTTGCCAATGATGATGTTATCTTCAGCTACAAATTGCGCTTCGGCAGCCGGGTAAACAGCCAACTGCGCACCAGATAAGCCCTTACCTACGTAGTCATTGGCTTCGCCTTCCAGTTCGAACGAAATACCTTTGGCAGCAAAAGCACCAAAACTTTGTCCGGCAGAGCCTTTGAATTTGTAATTGATGGTATTATCAGGTAATCCTGCAGAGCCGTATATCTTTGATATTTCGTTTGATAACAGGGCGCCAATGGTACGGTCTGTATTAATCACATCGTAGCTACCAAATACCGGTGTTTTATCAGCCAATGCAGGTTTTGCATCCTCCCATAATTTCCAGTCGATGATATTGGCCATACCGTGGTCTTGCGACTCGCTGTTATATAGCGTCATATCTTTAGCATTATTTACCGGGTGCAGAATACCGGAAAGATCAACTTTCTTGGCTTTCCAGCTCTTAATTCCGTCTTTTACTTTCAGGAACTGAACGCGGCCCACCATTTCATTAATGGTACGGAAGCCTAACTCAGCCATGATCTCGCGTAACTCTTCAGCCAGGAATCTGAACAGGTTAACAATATGCTCAGGTTTACCAGAAAATAATTTTCTTAATTCAGGATCCTGAGTAGCTACACCTACAGGGCAGGTATTTAGGTGACACTTACGCATCATGATACAACCGCCTGCAACCAGGGCTGCAGTAGCCACGCCCCACTCTTCGGCGCCCATCAGGGCAGCGATAGCCAGGTCGCGACCGGTTTTTAACTGACCGTCGGCTTGTAATACCACGCGGCTGCGTAGTTTATTGCGTACCAATGTCTGGTGTGCTTCGGCCAGGCCAAGCTCCCAGGGTAAGCCTGCATGTTTAATTGAGCTTATTGGCGATGCACCTGTACCACCGTCATAACCTGCAATCAGGATCACGTCGGCATGTGCCTTGGCAACACCCGCGGCAATAGTACCTACACCCGCTTTTGATACCAACTTAACGTTGATACGTGCCTGGCGGTTGGCATTTTTTAAGTCAAATATCAGCTGAGCCAAATCCTCGATCGAATAAATATCGTGGTGCGGCGGCGGAGAGATCAAACCTACACCCGGTGTAGAGTGGCGGGTTTTTGCAATCCAGTCGTCAACTTTGTGACCTGGTAGCTGACCACCTTCGCCCGGTTTTGCACCTTGTGCCATTTTAATTTGTAACTCGTCGGCATTGGTCAGGTAGTTTGAGGTTACCCCAAAACGGCCTGATGCTACTTGTTTGATAGACGAACGCATTGAATCGCCGTTTGGCAACGGTGTATAACGCATTTCGTCTTCACCACCCTCGCCGGTATTGCTACGGCCGCCAATGCGGTTCATAGCGATAGCTAAAGTACTGTGTGCCTCATGCGAGATCGAACCGAATGACATAGCACCGGTAGCAAAACGCTTCATGATCTCTTCAGCAGGTTCAACCTGGTCGATAGAAATGGCCTCACGGTGGTGAGCAAAATCTAATAAGCCACGGATGGTATAATGTTTCTCGCTTTGCTCATTAATAGCTTTAGCGTAGTTTTTATAAACGTTGTAATCGTTGCTACGGGTAGCGTGCTGTAACAAGTGAACGGTGGTTGGGTTGAACAAGTGCTCTTCGCCACGGCGTTTCCACTGGTAAATACCTCCTTCAGGCAATAAACGGCTCTCGCTTTTTGAGCCGAAGCCAATTTTGTGTTTGCATAAAGCTTCGCGGGCAATCTCGTCTAAGCCTAAACCGCCTATACGGGTTACCGCACCGCAGAAGTATTTATCAACCACGGCTTTGTTCAAACCTAAGATCTCGAATACCTGCGAACCATGGTATGACTGTAATGTTGAGATACCCATTTTTGAGAAGATCTTCAACAAACCATCATTTACTGATTTTACATAGTTCTTTAACAGGTATTTTTTGTCGAGCGTAGTATCTAACGCACCGCCGTCTTTTAAGGTCTCAATAGTAGCCTGAGCCATATATGGGTTAATGGCTGTAGCACCGAATGCCAACAAACAAGCAAAGTGGTGCACTTCCCAAACGTCGCCAGCTTCAGCTACAATACCTACCGCGCCACGCAGGCCTTTTTTAATCAGATGGTGATGTACTGCAGATACCGCTAACAATGATGGAATCGGTGCGTGCTCCGAATCCAATGCCCGATCAGACAGGATCAATACCTCAAAACCGTCGGCAACAGCGTCTTCAGCATAGCGACATATACGCTCAATACCTTTTTGTAATGAACCCGGGTTACCGTCGGCATTAAAATAGGTCTGTAATGTTTTAGCATGAAATGCGCCAGTATCAATACTACGCAGTTTTTCTAACTGATGATTTTTAAGAATAGGGTGTTTCAAAGTCACACAGTGACAGTGCATTTTATCCTCGTCCAACAAGTTACCGTTATTACCAATGAAGGTAGCCAGGCTCATCACCATACGCTCACGAATCGGGTCGATTGGCGGATTGGTAACCTGGGCAAAAAATTGCTTAAAGTAGCTTGATAAGTGTTGTGGTTTGTCTGACAAAATAGCCAGAGGCACGTCAGTACCCATTGACCCGATTGGTTCTTTACCATCTAAAGCCATTGGCTTAATGATGGTATCGATATCCTCGCGGGTATAGCCAAATACCTGCTGGTAACGGAAAACAGAATCAGGGCTCAGGTTTGCAAAAGCTAAACGCGGCTCCTGCAGGTCTTCCAGTTTTATTTTGTAGTTCTCCAACCAACGGTCATAAGGCTGGCGGGAAGCTACTTGTTGTTTAATTTCTTCGTCGGTAATAATGACACCATGCTCGGTATCAATCAACAACATTTTGCCCGGCTGCAAGCGGCCTTTGCTCACAACAGTCGATTCGTCGATCTTAAGCACACCTGTCTCAGATGCAGCGATAACACGACCGTCATTGGTAATAGTATAACGCAATGGACGCAAACCGTTTCTGTCTAATACCGCACCTACCAATTTACCATCGGTAAAGCTAACCGCGGCAGGGCCATCCCATGGCTCCATTAAAGTAGCGTGGAACTCGTAAAATGCTTTTTTAACCGGGTCCATTTGCTCGTTGCCGTCCCATGCTTCAGGGATCAGCATCATCATTACGTGTGGTAATGAACGGCCGGTGTGTTGTAATATCTCAATGATGTTATCCAAACAAGCAGAGTCAGACTGGTTGTTATCAACAACCGGCAACAACATTTCCATCTCTTCGGCAGTGAAGTATGATGAAGCGTATGATTTCAAACCCGAGTAGAACCAGTTCAGGTTACCGGTCAGGGTATTGATCTCACCATTGTGCGCTATCATGCGGAAAGGCTGAGCCAATTTCCATGAAGGGAAAGTATTGGTTGAGAAACGTGAGTGAATAACCGCCATACCAGAAGCCATACGCGGATCATTCAGATCAGCATAATACTGACGTACCTGGAATGTAGTTAACTGACCTTTATAGATAATGGTTTTGCATGAAAACGATGGAAAATAAAAATCGTTACGCGCACCCGGAATAGTTTCGGTAATGGTTTTATTAATATATCTTCTTAAAACGTAAAGTTTACGTTCAAAATCTTCATCATTAGTAATATAGTGCGGGCGTGCAACAAATACTTGTTCAACATCCGGTTCGGCGCTACGTGCCGTTTCACCAATTACTGTATTGTCAACCGTTAGCTTACGATAACCTAATTTTTGTAAGCCAAGCTTTTCTATGGCATTATCAATGGCCATGCGGCAAGCTTTCTTTAACGGAGACTCTTTAGGCAGGAATATCATACCCACACCATACTCTCCCGGCTCAGGCAGGCTAATCTCCAGGTTGGAGCATTCTTCCATAAAAAACTCGTGCGGTATCTGAATCAAGATACCTGCGCCGTCACCCGAATCGGGGTCGCAACCGCAGGCGCCGCGGTGCTCCATGTTCTCTAACATGGTTAAGGCATCATCAATTATCTGGTAGGTTTTATGACCATCAATATTGGTTATAAAACCTGTTCCGCAAGAGTCATGTTCAAATTCCGGCCTGTAAAGACCCTGTCGTGTGCTTTCGTTCTGATCCATCGCTATACAAACGGGTTTATAAAATGTTGTAACCACGAAATTACAAAATCAAAAGTTTTTTTGCGATATAATTATAAATTTTTGGGATTATAGTAAAAAGTGACAGTTAATTCGTATATTAATTTTCAATTTAATAAAAAACAAAGGTTTTCTATTAAATTTTATCAAAATGAATGACCTAAATCATATACAATTAAAATAACTAATCAATGTGTAAACACACGAAATTCAATTTCATCTAATGAATTTAACCAGAATGTAATTACGTACCTGTTATTTTTTACACTATTTTATTTTGAGTTGTTCTAAATTGTATCCTTTTGGATAAGCTGATAACCTCCGAATTGCTTTGAATTTATACATGATTATTATGTCATTATTAACCGGGCTGTTAATAAGATATAAGTGTAAAAACTACACATACAGCACAACCTTCAAAACAAAAGCGTTAAATTTTGATTTTGTAACTTAGCGCGAAATTTAAAATTGATGTCTGCAAAAAATA
The DNA here is from genome assembly GCF_042686265.1 of Mucilaginibacter ximonensis. Lineage (NCBI taxonomy): Bacteria > Pseudomonadati > Bacteroidota > Sphingobacteriia > Sphingobacteriales > Sphingobacteriaceae > Mucilaginibacter > Mucilaginibacter ximonensis. The sequence goes on along the minus strand of NZ_JBHUPD010000001.1, from coordinate 669,426 downwards.
AAGCTGTTTTTTTAGATCGCGATGGCGTATTAAATCGCGAGATGGGTGATTATGTGCGCCGTATAGAAGATTTTTTCATTCTGGATAACTTTGAGGCCTTAAAGACTTTACAAGACAAAGGATATCTGCTACTGGTAGCAACCAATCAAGGCGGTTTAGCTAAGGGCTGGTATACCGAAGAAGAGCTGGGCAAAATGCACAAAATGCTGAAAGAAACTTACCATGAGCACGGTGTGGAGATAACAGACTTTTTTTACTGTCCGCATCACCCAAACTTTACCGGCGACTGCGATTGCCGTAAACCAAAACCGGGCTTGTTATTACAAGGCATTGAAAAATATAATCTTGATCCGGCAAAATCATATTTTATTGGCGATCGTGAGCGGGATGTTGAGGCAGGCACAGCCGCAGGTGTTAAAGGTATTTTGATTGATAGTGACCAGCCGATTAGTACGGTGTTGAATTTGATTGATTAAGAATATACAACCAAGTTTGTCATTTCGAACGCAGTGAGAAATCTTATAGAAGCGACAAAAGCGAGGCGTACAAGATTTCTCGCTATGCTCGAAATGACATAATAGTTTATAAGAGAACATGCAAGCAAACCGCTTTCTTAAACATCTGGACACCATTATAGCCGCCGTCATTGGCTTTTATGCAATACATTTGTTTACCAGTTACAGTGGTGTGGGTATCTCTCCAGATTCAATCATGTATGCCAGCACGGCCACTAACATACAGGCACACTGGTCGCTCATGACTTTTAATGAGACGCCGCTGGTTTTCTTCCCTGTGTTTTATCCTGCCTTTTTGGCGCTGATACAGTTTATTACCAGGGTTGATCCGTTCACTGCCGGTAGTGTTATTAATTCGTGTCTGTTTGCTGCGGTTATATTAATTACCGGCTGGATGCTGGCTAAATTCATCACGCATTCCCGCATCTATAAAATACTGATTCTTATAGCCATTATATTAAGCCCTGCCCTACTGCAGATCTACAGTTTTTTATGGTCAGAGACGCTGTTTATTTTACTGGTGATGTTGTTTATTTTAAACTACCATCATTATCTGCAAAAACAAACAACCGGCAGGTTACTTATCATTGCGCTGGTTGCGGCCTTAGCTTGTATTACCCGTTATGCCGGCATTACTTTAATAGGCACCGGCGCGCTGATGTTATTATTAGATGCCAAACTATCGAAACAAAAAAAGATCAAGCATATTCTTTTATTTTGTTTTCTGTCGATATCGTTATTGGCCGCTAACTTAATTTATAATAGAGTACATGCCGGACTTAGCACCGGTACCCGTGAGCCGTCGATCACCCCGTTGGGTGAGAATATGTACTATGTAGGCACGGTGCTGAATGACTGGGGCGCCTTAGGCAATTTTGCTGATCATTACGCCATACCGATAACTGCATTCGTAATTATTGCGTTGATCGGTATTTTGGTATTTAAGGCCATTAAAGGGCAGATTAACAGTTATGAGAACATCATTATAGCGTATACTGTAATTTACGGTTTGTTCATCATCCTCATCGCAACTTTCTCCCGCTTTGAGCAATTGAACAGCCGTTTGCTATCGCCTATGTTTATACCATTAGTAATATCATGCACCAGTTGGGTGCCCGATGTGTTGCAAAAGGTAAAAGGGAAACCCAAATATGCGCTATCAACTGTAGCTATCGTGGCGATGCTTGCTTTTGAATATTTCACTTACAAGATAGATTACCAGCGGTATGATGATGAGATGGACTACGGCGTACCGGGTTACTCTGACGATAGCTGGAACACGTCCGAATTTATCAAATATCTGCGCGCGCATAAAAGCCAGTTCAAAGCCGGCGTACCTGTTTACAGTAATGCTAATGAGGCGGTTTATTTCTTTACCGGTATGCCTGCCAAATTGGTGCCTCACCACTACTTCAAAAAACCTATCGAAGATTTCTTCAACGAGAAACACTATTATTATATATGGTTCAAGGTGTTTGACAATAATACCGAGCTACTAAATATTAATGACATCCAGAAAGTTGAGAAGCTGAATTTACTGTATAAATTCCCTGATGGAGCGGTTTATGAGTATAATGGCGAAAAGGTAAATCTGTAAGCAAAAAAGGCCAAGGTTTGACTAATTATTTTGATTTAACGAACAACTTTTTATATTTGCAGCGCTTATCTATAGTTTTACTATATAATAAAAATGGGAGCAGCTAACTTACATCATCGTCATTTACATCATCACCTTTTGGTGATGAATAGATAATGTATGTTTCTACGCGAAATAACAACCCCGGTTTATAATTTTTATTATAGTTTCTTAAACAAAACTCTTTGTGAAAACACTTAAAATAGCGATCCAGAAATCGGGTCGACTCAACGAAAAGTCCGTTGAATTATTAAAAAATTGCGGCCTTAATTTTGAAAATTACAAAAGCTCACTGATATCTCCGGTATCAAATTTCCCTTTAGAGATCCTTTTTCTGCGCGACGACGACATCCCTGAATATGTGCAAGACGGTATCGCTGATTTAGGCATAGTAGGCGAAAACGTGATCGAGGAGACCGAAGTTACCGTTAGCTACCTGCAACGTTTAGGCTTTGGCAAATGCTCATTAAAAATTGCTATTACCAATAACAGCGATATCAAAGAACTGACCGATCTTGAAGGCCGGTCAATAGCTACTACCTACCCGGTTATCCTGGGTAAATTCCTGCAAAAGCAAAATATTCATGCTGATATCCGCACCATTTCCGGTTCGGTTGAGATATCGCCGGGCCTGGGCCTGAGCGATGCTATATGCGACTTGGTTTCAACCGGTGGCACACTTAAAAGCAACGGGCTAAAACCTTTTGCTGACGTAATGGCATCAGAGGCCATCCTGATCGGTTCAAAAGGCAGTGAGCACAACGAAATGGTACAGGAATTGATGCAACGTATACAATCGGTTTTGCGTGCTAAGGAGACCAAATACGTGGTGTTAAACGTTGAGAAAGCTAACCTTTCAAACGTACTTGCGCTTTTGCCGGGTGTTAAAAGCCCATCAGTACTGCCACTGGCCGAAGAAGGTTGGGTTGCAGTACATACGGTAATCCCGGAGCGCGACTTTTGGGACCGTATAAGTCAGCTGAAACAAGCAGGCGCACAAGGCATTGTAGTAATGCCGATTGAAAAGATAATATTATAGGCCAGCCCCATCCAAACCCTCCCCGGAAGGGAGGGCTTAAAGGAGTTGGTAAATCTAAAATCCAAAGTCTTCCCCCACCGGAGGAGATTTAGAGGGGGCTTATGAAAGTTTACAATTATTCAGATCTTGATAAAGATTCAATAGCCAAACTGGTTCAGCGCAACGTTGACCCGGCTAACGAGATACGTACCATAGTTGAAGAAGTGCTTGGCAACGTGCAACAGCACGGCGACCGCGCCTTATATGACTATGCCGGTAAATTTGATAAAGTAGCGCTTGATAAGCTATTTCTGGACAAAACTGAGCTTGAAGAAATTGCTTCGGCAATTACCGCCGATCAAAAAATTGCCCTGGATATAGCTTATGCTAACATTTACAAGTTTCACCAATCCCAAATAAAAGCTGAGGATAAGGTACACACCATGCCAGGCGTTACCTGTTGGCGCGAATTACGCCCCATTGAAAAAGTAGGGCTGTACATTCCCGGCGGTACTGCGGTTTTACCAAGCACTTTCCTGATGCTGGGTATCCCGGCGCGTATTGCGGGCTGCCATGAAATTGTGGTGTGCTCCCCGCCGCAAAAAAATGGTAAAGTGAATGCCTTTATCGCTTATGTGGCTTTAGTTTTGGGTATTGATAAAATTTATACTGTAGGCGGAGCGCAAGCTATAGCTGCTATGGCTTACGGTACGCAAACCATCAGCAAGGTTGATAAAATTTTTGGGCCGGGTAACCAGTTTGTAACCAAGGCTAAAACCATTATCCAGTCGACCACTACAACGGCTATTGATATGCCTGCCGGACCGTCAGAAGTATTGGTGATTGCCGATGAAACATCGCGCCCTGAATTTATTGCTGCCGATTTGCTGGCTCAGGCTGAACATGGTATTGATAGCCAATCCATATTGGTGACCACCTCAGCGCGCATTGCTGAAAAAGCTTTGGTCGAAGTGGAAAAACAAACGGAGGTTTTGCCGCGTGCAGAAATTGTTCGCCAGGCATTGGATAATTCTTATGTAGTTGTTACCAAATCTATTTACGAGGCGATGGAGTTTAGCAATGCTTATGCACCTGAGCACTTGATCTTAGCGGTAAAAGATTGGGAGCACATTGCACCTGAGATCATTAACGCGGGTTCAGTTTTCCTGGGAAATTTAACTCCAGAGAGTGCCGGCGATTATGCTTCGGGCACTAATCATACTTTGCCAACAAGCTCTTATTCAAGGGCGTATTCAGGTGTTTCTGTTGATTCATTTGTAAAGAAGGTAACTTTTCAGTTTATCACTCCTGAAGGCATTAAAAATATTGGGCCGCACGTAGAGATATTAGCCGAACTGGAAGGCTTGCATGCACATAAAAATGCGGTTAGCGTGAGATTAAAGGGATAGATCCAGACACTGTGCCGAGCGAGCCCGAGCTGTCATGCTGAGGCTCTCGAAGCATGCGGGGTGGCCCAACGCTCATCCTTCGACGAGCTCAGGATAACACCCCTGATTTAAATTTTATTACAATGTTCAACATCAACAATATACTCAGAGACAATATAAAAAACCTTACCCCCTACTCGTCCGCACGCGACGAGTTTAAAGGCGAGGCCAGTGTATATCTGGACGCTAACGAGAACGCGTTTGGCTCGCCGCTGGAAGATCAATACAACCGTTACCCCGACCCAATGCAGTACGCTCTGAAAATGCGTTTAAGCGCTATTAAAGGTGTGCCGGGCCGCAATATATTTTTAGGCAACGGTAGTGATGAAGCTATCGACGTGCTATTCCGCAGCTTTTGTAACCCTGGCGTTGATAACGTGATCCTGGTGCCGCCAACTTATGGCATGTATGAGGTATCTGCCAATATTAATGATATCCAGATAAAAAAAGTATCGCTAACTGGTGATTATCAACTAAATCTGGAGGGCATTTCAGCAGCTATTGACGAACACACTAAGATGATCTTTATCTGCTCGCCAAACAACCCCACCGGCAACTCTATCAACCGTGATGATATAGAAACCTTACTGGCCAACTTTGATGGCTTAGTGGTAGTTGATGAAGCGTATATTAACTTCAGCCGGCAGAAAACTTTCATACAGGAGTTAACCGAATATTCAAACCTTGTAGTATTGCAGACCTTGTCAAAAGCCTGGGGGCTTGCAGGTTTGCGTATCGGCATGGCTTTCGCCAGCGAAGAGATCATCGAGGTTATGAATAAGGTGAAACCGCCGTACAACATCAACCAGGCATCGCAGGAACTGGCTTTGAAAGCTTTGGAAAACGTAGAGCAGGTTAATGCCTGGATTAAAGAAACCCTGGAGCAGCGTGATAAGTTAGTTTTAGCCTTAAAGAATCTGGACTTCGTGCTGGATATCTACCCGAGCGACGCCAATTTTATCCTAGTTAAAACCACCGACCCAAAGGGCATTTACAACTTTTTGGTTGAGCGTGGCATCATCGTGCGCGATCGTTCAAAAGTTGATCTTTGCGAAGGCAGCCTGCGCATCACGGTAGGTACACCGGCAGAAAATGATATATTGATTAATACCCTAAAGCAATACAAATGAGCAATTTAACCAAACTACTTTTTGTTGACCGCGACGGCACCCTGATCAAGGAGCCTGTTGACGAGCAGATTGACTCATTTGAAAAATTGGAGTTTTATCCGGGCGCTGTTGAGTACCTGTCAAAAATAGCCAAAGAACTGGATTACGAACTGGTGATGATAACTAACCAGGACGGTTTGGGTACCGACTCTTTTCCGGAAGATACCTTCTGGCCGGTTCAGAACTTCATCCTCAAAACATTAGAAAACGAAGGTGTAAAGTTCTCAAATATCATCATCGACCGCACCTTTGCTAAAGATAATGCGCCTACCCGCAAACCCGGCACGGCTTTGTTAACGCAATACCTGAACACTGCGGAATACGACTTAAAAGCTTCCTACACCATCGGCGACCGCCAAAATGATGTCCTGCTGGCCAAAAATTTAGGCGCAAAAAGCATCTGGTTAAACAATCATAGTAATTTGGGCGGTAGCGAGTTTGCTGGCGATGTGGATGTGAAAGGCACCATCGCGCTGGAGACAACCGACTGGGCCAAGATCTACGAGTTTTTAAAATACGGCGAGCGTGTATTTGAAGGCAAACGCGTTACCAAAGAAACCGACATATATGTTAAAATAAACCTGGATGGCACCGGCGAAGCTAAAATTTCAACCGGTCTGCATTTTTTTGACCACATGCTTGACCAGATTGCACGTCACGGTAGCATCGATTTAGAAATTACCACTAAAGGCGACCTGCACATCGACGAGCACCATACCATTGAAGATACCGGCATTGCATTGGGCGAGGTATTTGCTGCCGCCCTGGGCAATAAAAAAGGCATTGAGCGTTATGGTTTTTGCCTGCCTATGGACGACTGCCTGGCGCAGGTAGCCATTGATTTTGGCGGACGCAACTGGTTGGTTTGGGACGCGGAATTTAAACGTGAAAAAGTTGGCGATGTACCAACTGAAATGTTTTACCATTTCTTCAAATCATTCAGCGACGCAGCGAAAGCTAACCTGAATATTAAGGCTGAGGGACAGAACGAGCATCATAAAATTGAGGCTATATTTAAGGCTTTTGCTAAGGCGATAAAGGTAGCTGTGAAGCGCGATGTAAATAAGATGGTGTTGCCATCAACAAAAGGACTTTTATAATAGAGCCAGGAAACAAGAACCAAGAGGCAAGATTAATTTCGCCTTATCTTGGTTCTTGTTTCCTGACTCTTGATTCTATTAAAAATGATAGGAATTATACGCTACGGCGCCGGCAATATTTTCTCATTAACCGCGGCTTTAGACCGCCTGGGTATTGAATATGGCATGGTATATACTGAAGCCGATATGGCACAGTATGACCGTTTTATTATTCCCGGGGTGGGCCATGCGGGTGCCGCGATGGATAAGCTAACGGCATCAGGCCTGGTGCCTGCCATTAAAGCACAAAATAAGCCTACTTTAGGTATTTGCGTGGGTATGCAGTTGCTCACTTCATATTCAGAAGAAGGTGACTCTGATTTACTGGGCATCTTCCCTATCAAAACATTAAAGTTTACCGCCGACCCGGAGCACAAAGTACCGCATACCGGCTGGAATCGTGTTTTTTCACAAAAGGATAATCCTTTGTTTACAGATATTCCTGAAGGTTCACACTTTTACTTCGTACATTCATACTTTATTGAGTATGATGATGTTTATACTTTAGCTGCAACTGATTACAGCAATAAGTTTTCGGCTTCAATTTGGCACAATAACTTTTTCGGGGTGCAATTTCACCCCGAAAAGTCTGGTAACCACGGCGAAACGTTATTAATGAATTTTTCAAAAATATAAAGACATGTATATTATCCCCGCTATTGATATCCTTGACAAAAAAGTTGTCCGCTTGCGCGAAGGCGACTACCAGCAAGTAACCAACTACGACGTTACGCTGGAAGAAATGATTGAGCGTTACCAGTCAAACGGCACCAACCTTATTCATATCATTGACCTTAACGGCGCAAAAAACGACTTTTCAAACCAGGAGTATTTGTTCGACGTGATCCGCAAAACCGATATGCAGGTGCAGTACGGCGGCGGTATCCGCAGCATTGAGAAAGTTAAGGAGTTGATTGGCGAAGGTGTATCGCGTGTAATAGTGGGAACACAAGCCATCACCAACCCTACTTTTCTTGACGAGCTGAGCAAAGAGATCTGCGGAGCAAATAAATGCGCTGACAATGTAGTTGTTGCTATTGACGTGCTGGACGAGGTGATTAAGTATTCAGGATGGATGGAAAGCTCACCAATTAAGCTAATGGACTATGTTGACCGTTGTTTGTCATTAGGCTTTTTCCGCTTTTTGTGTACAGATATCAACAAAGACGGCAAACTAGGTGGTGCCGGTGTTGACCTGTATGCTAAATTGCTGGATCATTCGCCTTTTATTAAACTAATTGCATCGGGCGGAGTAAGTTCAATGGCCGATATCGAGCAGTTAGCTAAATTAAAAGTTGAATCGGTAGTAGTAGGTAAAGCCATTTACGAAGGCCGCGTTACTATTGAAGAAATTAAGAACTGGAATTTGGAGAGTTTGATGTCGATTTAACCCCCCAGCCCCCTAAAGGGGGAGTAACAAACGCACGATGAAGAAGAAACTGTTTTTAAAAGCAGGGCCTGAAATATTTGCGAACGCAAAAGCATTAAGATTTAATATGACTCCAGCTGAGAACTTGCTTTGGAGTTATTTAAATCTTACAACTGGTGTTAAATTCAGACGACAACATCCATTAGGGAAATATATTGCCGACTTTTATTGTCATAAATTTAAGTTAGTAATAGAATTAGATGGAAATATCCATCAATTACCTGAAGTAATTCAGAACGATTTAGAAAAGCAACACTTTCTCGAAGGTGAAGGTTTAAAAGTATTAAGATTTACAAACGACGAAATATTTGGTCAACTCGATAAAGTTTTGAAACAAATAAATACACATATAAGCTCCCCTTTTAGGGGGCGGGGGGGGTTAAGTAAAAGAATCATCCCCTGCCTGGACGTTAAAGACGGACGTACCGTAAAAGGCGTAAACTTTGTTGACCTGCGTGATGCAGGCGACCCGGTTGAGTTGGCCTGGAACTATTCGCGCCAGGGCGCCGATGAACTGGTATTTCTGGATATTACGGCAACGCACGAGCGCCGCAAAACCATGGTAGAGCTGGTAAAAGCAGTTGCCCGGCAAATCAGCATTCCGTTCACTATAGGGGGCGGCATTAATGAAATAGCTGACGCCGATGCGCTTTTAAATGCCGGTGCAGACAAGATATCTATCAACTCGGCAGCAGTTCGTAACCCGGCTTTGATAGATGAGTTGGCAAAAGCTTTCGGCGTGCAATTTGTAATTGTTGCTGTTGATACACGTGTTAATGATGGTAAAAACATCGTCCACCTGAATGGAGGCCGCATCCCGACAGAAAAAGAAACTTTAGACTGGATTGTGGAAGCAGAAAGCCGGGGAGCCGGGGAGATATTATTAACCTCAATGGATCACGATGGCACCAAAGCCGGTTTTGATAACGGCTTGCTTAAAACGGTTAATGATGCAGTGAAAATCCCGGTGATAGCCTCAGGTGGCGCCGGCTCTGTTGAACATTTTGTGGATGTGTTTGAAAAAACCAATGTCGATGCAGCTTTGGCTGCCTCGGTATTTCATTATGGCGAGATTTTGATTCCTGATCTGAAAGGCATTTTGCAGGATAAAGGGATTGAGGTTAGATTGGATTAAGAAAACTTATTGTCATCTCGAATGATAGCGAGAGAAATCTATACATTGCTTAGAATTGCATGTGTATAGATTTCTCCCTCTGGTCGAAATGACATTCATTTATTGATATGAATATAGACTTTAACAAAACAGATGGCTTAGTGCCGGTGATAATACAGGACGAGCAAACCCTTGAGGTTTTAATGCTGGGCTACATGAACCAGGAAGCTTATGATAAAACCGTCGCGGAAAAAATCGTAACCTTTTATTCACGTTCAAAACAACGCTTATGGACAAAAGGTGAAACCAGCAATAACTTTCTGCATGTTAAATCGATTGCTGTTGACTGTGATAACGATACGATCCTGATCAAAGCAAAACCTGACGGCCCTACCTGTCACACCGGTTCACGTAGCTGCTTTAATACAGAGTACAATCAGAACTTTATTCTTGAACTGGAAAACATCATTGCCGACAGGTACGCTAATCCGGTCGAAGGCTCATACGTTAATAAACTGCGTACCAAAGGTTTGAATAAAATAGCCCAAAAAGTTGGCGAAGAGGGTGTAGAAACGGTAATAGCCGCTCTTGCGGAAACCGAAACCGACCTGATCAATGAAGCTTCAGACCTTGTGTTTCACCTTTTGGTTCTGCTTCGCGAAAAAGGTTTAAGTTTAGAAACCATTGCCAAAAACCTGGAACAAAGACACAAATAAGTTGCTGCGTTTATTTTTTTTTGTAACTTAACTTAACCAAAAAAATAAACCATGAAATACTTATTTCCTATCGCAATCATTGTCATGTTGACAATCGCTGCTTGTTCTCACTCAGATCCGAAAATAGAAAAAGCGCATGAATTGGTAACCCAGGCTGTAAAAGACAGCTTAAAAGACCCTGAAAGCTACGAGAGTGTAAGTTTCAGCGAGCTTTTAAAATTAAAAGACACCGTAAAGGTAATCGACGGTCAGTCATACCCTGAAACTTTTAACGGCGCCTATGAGATAGCGCATACCTATAGGTCTAAAAATGCTTATGGCGGCGTGGTCACCAGGTCAGACGTTTTTCATATAGACAGCGCCATGACCAATGCCAAGGGCGGTTTCCTGGGCCAGCATATAAAATTCAACAAGTAAATTTGACATCCACATAAAACTGGCAAAGCCTTCCGGTATAACCGGAAGGCTTTTATTTTATATTTGCACCGATGATTAACGTACAAAAGGTAACAGAACTAACCGGACACAGCAACCCCATTTTCGCATTAACGCTATCACAAAAACCGGGAATATTATTTTCGGGAGGTAATGACAAAGGCGTGGTTGAATGGAGTTTAAAAACCGACACCTTTATCAAAGTCATGTTTCCGGTGATTTCGTCAGTTTACACAATTCATTGTCCGGAAGGTTATCCACTGATGTTTACCGGCCTGCGTAACGGCGAAGTATTGGTATTTGACTTTATAAAACAGCAATTGTTGCCTGGCCTGCGCCTTCATCGCAAGCCTGTTTTTGACATTAAATCTGTCACCGGAAAAAAAGAGTTACTGGTTGCGTCTGAAGACGGTACAGTATCTATCTGGAGTTTGGATACACTTCAATTGGTGCACACTATCCAGGTTTCGGCAGATACGGTGCGCACTATCAGTATTTCGCCAGACGAAAAACAAGTTGCTTTTGGCTGCCGCGATAACGATATACAGGTATACGATTTAGAAGATTATACACAGCTTGCCACGCTTAAGGGGCACACTATGGCAGTTTTTTCTACCCAGTATTCTCCCGATGGCAGCTACCTTGTTAGCGGATCGCGTGATGCACAGGTAAAAATATGGAACACGGCAACTTTTGAACTAATTCACAACATTCCTGCACACTTGTTTGCCGTAAATCATATCGCCTTCCATCCTACTCAACCCTACTTCGCTACGGCTAGTATGGATAAAACCATTAAGCTTTGGGGATCAGATGACTTTAAATTATACAAAGTCATTAGCCGTGAAAAAGGCTTTGAGACCCATTTCCTCTCGGTAAATAAAATCGTATGGAATGACGGAAAGCTACTGTCAACCAGCGATGATAAGCGGATTATTATTTGGGATGTAACTTTCTAAGCCAAAAAAGCGGAGCTGACTAAAAGATCCGCTTTATAAAGGCAAGGTTGTGGGTGTAGCGGTTTTGCTCTTCAGAGTAAATACCTTTTTCATCAATCAAATCAATTTTAACCTTTCCTGAAGCGTGGATAATATGTTCGCGGTTAAGCAGCATACCTACGTGAGTAATTTTATCGTTTTCGTTTTTAAAGAACGCCAGGTCGCCTATCAGCGCAGACGATATGGACTCGACCACGGTACCTTGTTCAGCCTGCATACTGGCATCGCGTTTAAGTTGAAAACCTTTAAGCTTAAACACCAGTTGTGTAAAGCCTGAACAGTCAATGCCGAAATGCGTTCGCCCCCCCCAAAGGTAAGGCGAGTTTAAAAACGATTTAGCCACAAGGTCTATACTTTCATTTTGCCCTATCTGGCCTATAATCTCAAATTTCTCCTTTTCAAGGTAGCAGGTAGTGCCATTTAAAAATGATAATGAACTACCGGCAGGCAGATATATTACACTGTTGTCGCGTATTTTCCAGGCCTGTGTTATAGCTTTATAAGTAACTTTAGGCGGGTTCTGCAATAAATGCTGATAGTTTAAATGCCCCAGCATTGTAAATTGTAAACGACTGATCCAACCGGTATAATTATCGGCAGCGGTAATTACCTGTGCCCATCCTTCTTTCCACTCTAAAATTTCAAATGCTTCGCCAAATAAAACTTGCGACACCTGTTCGCTACGCTCGTTAGGTTCGGCGCGCATAGGTATAACAGCCAAATTGCAAATTCCGTATTCCATTAGTATAGGTTTTATGAGCCTGCTTGTACGCAAAGTTTATTTAAATGTTTCATAAATAAAACGGGGAACACATTATTCATGCATTCCCCGTTATCAGCAAATTGCCAATCAAAATATTATTCGTTCATGTGCAACCAGTCTTTTTTGGCTAACAGCTCTTCGCGTGTTTCACGTACGTTCTCGTCATCTACACAGCAGTCAACCGGGCAAACAGCAGCACACTGCGGTTCGTCATGAAAGCCAACACACTCGGTACACTTATCAGGTACAATGTAATAGATATCGTCTGACAGGGCAGCTTGTGTTTCTTCGGCATTCAGGGTAACGCCATCGCCAAAGTCAATAACACCACGTAAGCCTGTACCGTCAGAAAAACGCCAGGCAGCACCTGCATCATAAATAGCATTATTCGGGCATTCTGGTTCGCAGGCCCCGCAGTTAATGCATTCGTCGGTGATTATAATCGCCATATTTTTAAATAATTCTTATATTCTCAATTACCTTTGTCTCACAAAAAGTGTGCAAATATAACAAAAAAAGAAATTGAGAGTTTGATTACTTACCATATATATGTCAAAAATCAAAATAACTGAACTAATTAATTCCCTAGCCCGGCTTGGCGGTCAATTAGAGAACCCTGATAACGAGCTGCGTCAATTAATAGAAACCGAACATAGATACAACCCATGGTTTACCCCACAAAATGTGGAACATGCTATTAAGTCTATCGGCAAAAGTTTAAATGAAGCTGATTTAACTGCCTGGCTTAATCAATACGACCTGAACAAAAGTATATCGTCAAAAAAAATCGGACTGATACTGGCGGGCAATATCCCGCTGGTTGGTTTTCATGATGTGTTGTGTGTTTTAGTGACCGGGAACGAAGCCTTGATCAAAGCGTCGTCACAAGATGCCAGATTAATTAAAGCGGTATTAAACAAACTAACAGACATTGATAAACGCTTTGCCGGCCAATTTAAATTCGTGGAACGATTGGTTGATTTTGACGCCGTGATAGCCACGGGTAGTAACAATACCTCACGCTATTTTGACTATTACTTTGGCAAAGTGCCAAATATCATCCGTAAAAACCGTAGCAGTATAGCCGTATTAACCGGTGATGAAAGCAGTGAAGAGTTATATCAATTAGGCCATGACATTTTCGATTATTTTGGTTTAGGATGCCGTAACGTGTCGAAGTTATTGTTCCCCAGAGACTATAATATTTCGACGTTCTTCGAAGCTATCGAACCTTATAACGACATCATCAATCATAACAAATACAACAACAACTACGGTTATAACAAATCAATTTACCTTGTAGGCCGGGAGCAACATCTGGACAACGGCTTTTTATTACTGAAAGAAAATGATGCACTGACGTCTCCGCTGGCTGTGGTATTTTACAACTATTATGATAGCCTTGAGGACGTTGAAAAATTACTGTCTGCCGAAAACGAAAATATACAATGCGTTGTTAGTAAGGCGCCTTTAAACATCAAAAACCAGGTGGTTAATTTGGGCCAGAGCCAGCAACCTAAACTTTGGGATTATGCCGACGGCGTAGATACGATGAAGTTCCTTACTGAGCTAAAAGCATAAAGACCAGAGCAGAAAGCTTATTTTGGAAATTATAAACGTTTAAATTCAAAAATAGATAAATTTGACCGATGAAGCTTTGAGCTTTTTGCTTTCAGCTTTAAGCTTTAAACATGTATATTATAAAAGTGAAAGGCGTTGCCAAAATCCCTGATTACGTGCAGCTACGGGACGACCAGTTTACGCTGCTGGCTTATTTTAGGGTTGACAGGCCCGAGAAGTCGTTAGACAAAGTTGGCCTGGCAGATAAAGCCGAATATATAATGAACGTTATCAGAGACCTGCCGTTTGGACAGATCTTGAAATTAGATATATAACACCATGATAGGAAACTCCATTATTAAACTCAATAATGTTGATGTATTTCAACAAAAACACCTGGTATTGTCGCGCGTAAACCTGCACATTGATAAAGGTGATTTTGTGTGGCTTATTGGCCAAACCGGCTCTGGTAAAAGCAGTTTGCTAAAAGTCATTTATGGCGATTTGCCGGTTAAAGCCGGTACCGGCCACGCTTGTGGCTTTGAGCTGGACAGACTGGCCGATAAAGATATTCCCTTTCTGCGCCGCAAGTTGGGTATTGTGTTTCAGGATTTTCAATTACTAACCGACCGCACCATTGAGCAAAACCTGCAGTTTGTGATGCGTGCTACCGGCTGGACCGACTCAAAACTTATTGCTGAACGCACGTTGGATGTGTTGGAAAAAGTGGGGCTTCGCTCTAAGCTTAAAAAAATGCCTCATGAAATTTCGGGCGGCGAGCAGCAGCGTGTGGTTATTGCCCGTGCTTTGCTTAATGACCCGGAGATTATACTTGCCGATGAGCCCACCGGTAACCTTGACCCCGATACCTCTGAAGAAATTGTGATGCTGCTGAAACAGATCAGCCAGGCGGGGACTGCTGTGGTTATTGCTACACACGATTATCACATCATCCGCACCTTTCCGTCGCGTATTATTAAATGCGAAAACGGTAAGGTTTTGGAGGATGCGCAGATAGCGTGACTGGTATCAAACATCGAACACCGAATTTCGAATAATAACTGATGAAGTAAGCACTTCGGCATCGGACATTCATTATTCGATATTTTAATCACCCTGTCAGTGTCATACCTGCGGGTTTTATGTCATTGTTTCCAGAAAAAAATTATTTCGCTGTCAGCATGTCGCTTTTGCTGTAATGGCAAGGTACTTGATTGGCACTATTAGCTATGAATTTTAACGATATGTTGAAGAAAAAAAAGACCGAATCTCCGGAGAACGCCGAGGAACTGAATAATACTGCTGCCAATGAATCTGCCGATGCGGCAGAAAGTACCGGCATCGACGAAAAAACCGCAGAAGATCTTTTGAAAGAGGAATTGTCATTGGCTAATGATAAATACCTTCGCCTGTACGCCGAGTTTGACAACTTCAGACGCCGCACTATCAAAGAGCGCGAAGATGCCCGTAAAATGGAAGGTCGGGATGTAATTACCGCTTTGCTGCCGGTTTTAGACGACTTTGAGCGCGCCCTTAAAGCTACTGAAAACGCAACTGAAGTTGCACCGGTGCGTGAAGGCGTCGCACTTATTCAAAACAAACTTAAAAACGCGCTTAACCAAAAAGGGTTGCAACCGATGGAGTCTATAGGACAGCCGTTTGATGCCGACCTGCATGAGGCCATTACCAACATACCGGCCCCTACCGAAGATTTGAAGGGTAAGGTAATTGATGAAATGGAAAAGGGATATTATCTGAATGATAAGGTAATACGCTTTGCTAAAGTTATTGTAGGAGCGTAAGCCAAAATGAAGGAATGAGAGAATGAGTGATTGAGTGAATGTGATTTGCACGTTTACTAATCACTCATTTGATATATTAAAACAAGCTATTGAGCGATGAATTGATTGAAGCATTCACTCATTCATTCACTCACTAATTCACTCAATAAAAAAATGTCAAAAAGAGATTACTACGATGTTCTGGGCGTATCAAAAGGTGCAGACGCTGACGAGATCAAGAAAGCCTACCGCAAAATGGCTATTAAATATCACCCCGATAAAAATCAGGGCGATAAAGATGCTGAGGAAAAGTTTAAAGAGGCGGCCGAGGCTTACGAAGTTTTAAGTAATCCTGAAAAACGCCAGCGTTATAACCAATTTGGCCATGCGGCTAATGCACACTCAGCCAATGGCGGCGGCTACGGCGGTGGCGGTATGAATATGGAAGACATATTCAGCCAGTTTGGCGATATTTTTGGCGGTGGCAGTCCGTTTGGTGATTTCTTTGGTGGCGGTGGTGGTCGCCAGGGAGGCGGCCGCAGGGTTGCCCGTGGCAGTAACCTGCGCATCAAAGTAAAACTTACTTTAGAAGAGATTGCCAATGGCACAGAAAAGAAGATAAAAGTAAATAAACAGGTAATTTGTAAAACCTGCGACGGTACAGGAGCGAAAGACAAGTCGTCTTTCCAAACCTGTAAAACCTGCGGTGGCCAAGGTGCGGTCAGACGTGTAACTAATACCATTTTGGGCCAGATGCAAACTACCAGCACCTGCCCTACCTGTAACGGCGAGGGTACCACTATCACTTCAAAATGTAACGTTTGCCATGGCGACGGCGTTGTGCGCGGCGAAGAGACTATCAGCATCAATGTACCTGCTGGTGTAAGCGAAGGCATGCAACTGAGCATGAGCGGTAAAGGTAATGCGGCCCCACGTGGCGGCCTGCCTGGCGATCTGATCATTCTGATCGAGGAGATCCCTCATGAAACGCTGAAACGCGACGGTAACAATGTAATTTACGATCTGCATATTACTTTTATTGACGCAGCTCTAGGCACCAGCGTTGAAGTTCCAACTATTGACGGCAAAGCCAAAATCAAAATTGACCCGGGAACCCAGGGTGGTAAAATTTTGCGCCTGAAAGGCAAAGGGGTGCCAGAGGTTAACTCATACCACCGCGGCGACCAACTGATCCACGTAAATATCTGGACACCGAAAGCGCTGAGCAACGAAGAACGTGCATTGTTAGAGAAACTACAAAACTCGCCTAACTTTAAACCCAACCCCGGCAAGAATGAGAAAAGTTTCTTTGAAAGAATGAAGGAATATTTTGAATAAAAGCTATTTAACGTAAAGCATAAAGCTCAGGATTTAGGATTCTGAGCTTTTTATTTTTTAGGCTGATGCATAATTAGCCTATTAATCAAATCCTGCATTTGCAGATGGTCAAGCTTTTCTATCAGGTATCTCTGCCCCTTGCCCCCATCATTCCAACTATTTTTACCATCAGCAGCTAAAGGTGCCATTTTGCCGGGATGCAGGCCGTAATAAGTTTGATATCCTTTTATAGCGACAAGCACTGCGGTTTCATCCCAGCTCATCCGGCCATTCGCATCGTCAGCAGATTTAGGGATGCATATTCTGAAAACATCTTTTACCGGGCTGTTTTGTATAGATGAGTCACTTATCAGCGGCAAACCAACCTTGATCTTCTCTCCTATTTCAAATCCACTGTAAATAACAGGAATACTTATATGCTGAAATACGTTATCGGCCGATGCGGTGTCTTTGATCACATTAAACTCATATCCGGCAGGAAACTTGCCGGCCATACTTACCAGTTGCTTTACTTTTTGTTGAATTAATTCTTTCCCTGTTAATTTAGAATATTCATCGGCCGGCGAATTTAATAGATCTGAAATATTAGTCAGAAACCCAATAGTTACAATGGTAACACTACCAGCAGGCTGCTTTGACAGTATTTTACGATATAATTTAACTGCATCCCAGGCTTCGGCGTTGGTTTTTATTTTGTGGGGATACTTAGCGATCAGCGTATCGGTCCAGTGTTGACCGTCGCGCATGTTCACAGCATTTGGGCCGGCTACGCCGACGGGTATATCAGGGCGGTTAAAGTAAGTGTTGAAAATATCGAGGACTGAAGCTACCCCCTGGTAACGGTTACTAGCCATTGTAGCTAAAATCTTTGCTTCGCCGGCGTCGGCGAGGGCGTGCAAAATGGTTATGGCACCTACGTCGTCATAATCGGGGCCAATATCACTGTCAAAAATGATGCTTATCGGCTTCGCGTGTTTTTGTGCAAAAGAGTTCATCGCGCAGCAAAATAAAACTAACACTAAAAGCAGTCGGATTTTCATAAGCAGAATGATTGGCTAATAAACATACCAATATTAGTCAATAAATTTTTATTCGCCAGCCAACACATTTAGTAGATAAACCTGTTTATTTGAATGTATTTTACTACGAGAAACACTTAAACTAAACCTATGAGCAAGCGCATTGCTGTAATGGACCTTGGCACCAACACCTTCCATTTGTTAATTGCTGAAGGCAACGCATCCGATTATAAGGCTCTTGTGCATGAGCATGATTCAGTTAAACTGGGTGAAGGCGGGATTAACAAGGGCATTATTGAACGAGCACCCTATGAAAGGGGTATTGCAACTATGCAAAAGTTTCGCAACCGGATTGATAAGTTTGAAGTTAAGGATGTAAAGGCCATTGCTACATCTGCCCTTCGAAATGCCGCAAACGGACGCCAATTTATTGACGAAGTAGCCCATAAAACAGGCATTAATATCGAGCTTATAGACGGCGAGCAGGAAGCCGACTATATTTACAGAGGGGTTAAACTGGCTGGGGGCATGTCTGGCCAAACTACATTGATCATGGATATTGGTGGCGGCAGCGTCGAATTTATTTTAGGCAATGAGCACGCCATACTTTGGAAAAAAAGCTTTGAAATTGGCGCCGCACGCCTGATGGACAAATTTCATCGTACCGACCCAATTTCTGAAGATTCTATCCACTCGCTCAATTCATATCTTGAAGAACACTTAACTGCACTCATCGGTGTGGCGGCAAAGTATCCTATAAACGCGCTAATAGGATCATCAGGAGCATTTGAAACTTTTGCTGAATTGCTTGAGCGTGACAAAGGGAAACGCTTTGACCTCAGTATCAAAAATTATGACTTTAAGCTGGATGACTTAATCAAAGTCACCGAAAATCTCATTGCCTCCACGCATGAGCAACGAAAAGCTAACACGGGTATCATTCCGGTACGGGTGGATATGATTGTAGTAGCATCGTTAATTACCCGCTTTATTATTAATCGATTGGGGATCCATAACGTCTGTATGTCAACATACTCGTTAAAAGAAGGGGTTTTAGCGGAGATGATGGACTAAATCAAACCGCTAACCGAAATAAAATTTGGTTTGACGTAGGCTACGGCGGAAAGCAGGAAGGTATTTTTTGTATATTGCTATCCTTAACTGACACACATGAAACTTAAATTTTTGCTGGCGGGCGGTCTTATTTTGTTCGTTAGTACATCGCAAGCGCAAAGGAGATTCCGCAAAAGTGACGACGTTGAATCAAACTATGTTCCTTCTAACTTATTCTCACCTGCCTTTCATACGGAAAAAGGCAACGAGTTTCATGCGGTAAACGGCGATCCCGGACCAAAATACTGGCAAAACCATGTGGACTATGTCATTAATGCCAATATTGATACGGCTAGTAAAACGCTCTCTGCAACTGAAAGCATCACTTACACCAATAACAGTCCGGATAACCTGCAATACCTTTGGCTGCAGCTTGACCAGAATACATACAAAAAAGACGCTCGTTCAAATTTTGTAACCGGCAATCAGCCAAAGGCAGCAGACCATACCACCGGATATCAGTTAGAAACCGTAAGCATTGTAGTAAACGGCAAACCCGAGGTAGCCAGTTATATAGTGACCGACACCCGTATGCAGATACGCCTCCCTAAAGCTTTACCGGCTCACGGCGGCAAAATTAATCTGGCCATTAAATATCATTATACTATTCCGGGTGCATTTGGCGCACGTACTGATTATACGGATACCAAAAACGGCAAGATCTATGAAATTGCCCAATGGTTCCCACGTATGTGTGTTTATGACGATTCGCAGGGTTGGGACACCCTGCCATTTTTGGGCAGCGGCGAGTTTTACTGTGAATATGGCGATATCGACTATAGCGTAACTGTACCCTGGGATATGATTGTTGCCGGCTCCGGCGAATTGGTTAACCCTGCAGAAGTACTTACCCAAAAACAGCTTGCGCGTTACACAGCGGCTAAGAACAGCGATAAAACGATCATGATCCGCTCGGCTGATGAAGTTACACAGACTTCATCACGCCCGGTAAATAAAGGTGCGCTTACCTGGCATTTCAAAATGGCAAATACCCGCGATGTGGCATTCGGGGCCTCTAAAGCCTTTATGTGGGATGCGGCACGCATTAACCTGCCCGGTGGTAAAAAGTCGCTCTCCATGTCAGTTTACCCCGTTGAGAGCGCCGGTAACGACGCCTGGGGCAGATCAACCGAATACCTTAAGGGCGCTATCGAATACTTTTCGGCTAAATGGTTTGTTTACCCTTATCCCTGTGCAGTAAACGAGGCTGGTATAGCCGGTGGGATGGAATACCCAGGCATTTTGTTTGATGGCATTACTGATAAAACCAAAGACCTGTTTTGGGTAACCGCGCACGAGATTGGCCACAACTGGTTCCCGATGATTGTGGGTAGCAACGAGCGCCGTTATGCCTGGATGGACGAAGGCTTTAACACCTTTATAGACGTTTATGCATCAGATGCCTTTAACAAAGGCGAATATGCACCAAAACGCGATGGCGAGTACGCCCCAGGCGGTGGCAATCCTGCTGATGAGATAGTGCCGGTCATCAGCGACCCGAATGCGCCTACGATAATGACTGCTCCAGATGCTATTTCGGAGAAATATCGCCACCCGATAACTTACTTTAAGCCGGCTTTTGGTTTGATATTGTTGCGTGAGCAAATTTTAGGCAAGGACAGATTTGACTATGCCTTTAAAAACTATATCCGTCAATGGGCCTACAAACACCCACGTCCTGATGATTTTTTCCGCTCTATGGAGAACGGCGCAGGTGAAGATTTGGGATGGTTTTGGCGAGGCTGGTATTACAACAATTACAGTCTCGACCTGGCATTAACCAAAGCTAAGTACGTTAAAGACAGCCCGGCTTACGGCATCGAGGTTACCGTTGTAAACAAAGAGGCTATGGCTATGCCGTTTACTGTTGAAGTTAAGTTGAAGGACGGAACCAAACAACGCATGTACCTGCCGGTTGAAACATGGCTGCAAAACAAGTCGACCACTTTTACTATCAATACAAACAGCGCGGCAGAATCGGTGACTATCGACCCGGATAATGCGCTGCCTGACATGAACAGGAAGAATAATACAGCGAAGGTTGATTAATTTAGAGTGCCCCCGATATGTCATTTCGACGAGGTACGAGGAGAAATCTATACACAAGCATTCCCACCCTATTGCATGTGTATAGATCTCTCGCTGCGCTCGAGATGACAAATTTGGTAATTATAATTTCATTAAAGCCTGATACAGCTTCTCAGTAGGCAAACCTACCACGTTAGTATATGAGCCGTTTATTTTCACAATTGAAGTTAGCCCTACCCACTCCTGTATGCCGTATGAGCCCGCTTTATCCATGGGTTTATATTTGGTAACGTAGTTAACAATTTCCTCGTCTGTTAGCGTCCTGAAGGTTACATCAGACACATCATAAAAACTATGGTACTGCTGCTTGTAAAACAAGCAAACACCGGTAATTACCTGGTGCACTTTGCCCGATAGCAATTGCAGCATTTCAATAGCATGCTGTTCTGATTCAGGTTTACCAAGAATATGCCCGTCGATACTCACAATGGTATCGGCAGTAAGCACCAGCTCATCGTCTTTTACAGACTCGTCAAAAGCGGTAGCTTTTTTCTGAGCGATATAAACGGCAATTTCTTCCGGCGTCAGGTTGTCCGGATAAGATTCATCAACCTCTTTCAGCACAATCTTAAAATCAAGGTCCATCAGCTTTAACAGCTCTTGCCGGCGCGGCGATTTGGAAGCTAATATAATAGGTGGGAAATTGTTCATTTAAAATTTTACAGGTATGGCCGGTAAAAATAACGTCTTTTTATGACAGCCCGAAACAAATGATAAGTTTAAAATTTGAACTTATTTTTCTGACTTATAAGTAATTAATTATTAAATATTTTAGTAATAGATTAGTACTATGCTACACCTAAGCTATCGCTGTATTTTATTGGTAGTCCTTTGCTTTATCCCCATCTTATCGTTTGCCCAGAAGGCTTATGACGGTCAGGTAATAGATAGCGCGACAGAAGACCCAATAGCCGGTGTTACTGTAAAGCTGTTGAAAGAGAAAATCACTACAGAAACCAACAGGCGAGGCTTTTTTGAACTCTATTTAGAAAAACAGATACCTAATGATACGCTACAGTTTTCCTCGATAGGTTATAACACATTTAAGCTGCCGGTATCGCAATATCAATCTCAAATGTTTATTTCGCTCGAAGCCAGTAATACGCTATTAAACGAAGTACGTATTGCCAACAAGAAGAAACTTAAGGATATTGTATTGGGTAAGTTTACCTATTATGACCTGAAAGATTTTGTCAGTCGTGGAGCAAGTCATCACACAGAATTTATCGTTAGCCGAACCGCGCTAGCAAAGTTTTTCATTGCTCCAAAAGCCAATACTACACTACGTACAATCAGTCTGGGCCGCCAGGATTTTCCTGCAGCGCCAACGTTAGCCCTAAGGAATGCATACACCAACTTTTTGATTCATATTATGCTACAGGATACGGTTACGGGCGCACCCGGGAAGATATTATTTACCAAGGAAATTGCACTAAGTGACAACTCAAAATTGGTAGATATTGATCTGGATATGGACAAGATCGTTATTCCGAAAACTAACTTTTTTATTGCCATAGAATGGGAAAACAACCCATACAATGAAATTATTACCGTTAGCAATGCGCAAAAAGTTGAGCGTACCACCAAAAGGGGCTGGCAAGTTACAAAAGATGCTGCCGAATACCGGGTATATTATCAGCCATTTTTAGTGGGTTATGATAATGAAAAAACCTTTAAACGCTCGCTATTATATATTAAAGTTAACAACCAATGGCAAGTATGCAAACAGTATCATATGGGAGACCTCGCTTTGTCGGCCACCGTACATTATTAGCAATTGGCATGAAATATTTCATTACCATTATATTCGGTCTTTTTACTTTGCTGTCCGCTGGGCAAAACAAAATAAATACATTTCACGTAGTGGATAGCTTAAGCGGTAAACCCGTCCCGTCAACCTCTGTCACTCTTATTAAGGCCAGGCTTTCTATCACTACAGAAAAGGATGGTATTTTTCAAATACCGGGCAATTTGTCGCTGATGCGCGATACGCTGGTAATATATGTACAGAATTACAAACAGAGACGGCTAACACTACGCCAATTAAATGGTATGGATACCATACAGTTAAGCAGATATAATATTAAACTGAATAATGCAATAGCAAAATTTGATGTGGATACGCTATTGAATGATTATAAGAAAAACCGTATCGTGCATTATGCCGGCGTCAATACATCAACAGCAAAGTTTGAATATTTACAAATGGCCCAACAGTTTTACACCACTAAACCTGGTGTATCTTTAAAAAGTATTAAATTAAATCGCTTGTCTTTTGGCCTTGATGATTCAGACAATAGCTGGTTAGGGCTGGTGCATTTAGATGTTACCAGATTCCGGATCAGGATATATGATATAGATCCTGTAACCCATAGGCCGGGCCGAGATCTTTGCAGTAAGGTTATTGAGGAGAGTAAAAGGGTGGGCAGCCAGGTTTCTATCAATTTAAAAAAATACCACATCACAATACCTAATACCACGTTTTTTGTTGCGGTTGAATGGATGCGGGATTTCTACAATGCAGGTTACAGCGTAAGTTATGACGATAACGGAAAAACAACACGCGAGATCAATTACCGACCCGCTATTGGCATATCACCGGTTACTGGAAATGCGCTCAATATTTGGGCGCTCAATTTAAACCAGGAATGGAAACTATTTACTTATTTTATGCCATTTGGTACAGACTTGGCGATGAGTGCAGTTATAGCTTATTGATAAAATAATGAACTTTGGCTTACCAGCTGTACGCTTCGGCGCTCATCCAATTGTCCTGAACTTTCAGCACTTTTTCAATAATATCGCGCGCCGCGCCTTTACCACCGCCAAGCGGCGATATGTATTGGCTGACGGCTTTTATCTCCTGGCAGGCGTCAGACGGGCAAACAGCCAGGCCTACCAGTTTCATTACCGCCAGGTCAGGAATATCATCGCCCATATAAAGCACATTGGCAGGCAGAATATGCTTTGATTCAAGGTAATCTTTAAAGCGGCTCACTTTGTCGTGTGCACCAATGAAAACATCCTTAATACCCAGGCTATTTAAACGGTATATCGAAGTTTTTGAACGGCTACCAGAAATAGCGCAAACATTATAACCACATTTCACGGCCAATTGCAGGGCATAGCCATCCTTAATGTTAAAAGCACGGCTCTGCTCGCCGGTTTCAGTTACAAAAACCGAACCGTCGGTCAACACGCCGTCAACATCAAAAATAAACGTGGTAATGTCTTTTAGCTTGCTTAGAAATGATTCCATTTGGAAAGATTACACTGATTAATATTTCGATTACATCGATTGCATAACCGGCGATTTATAGGTTATTGGTTATCGCGCCACTCATAAACCCAGGCCGACTGGATCTGTTCCAGGTGGCCCTCGTTTGATTCTTCGCGGGTGCCTGCAAAGTTAGGCAGGGATAATACCCACTCTAACAAGTCCGTAAAGCGGATGCGGTATATTTTTGACTCGCCAAAATCATCGCCAAATTTTTCGTAAAGCGACATAGCTATGTCTTCATAATCGTTCCAGTGAATGGGCAGTGCAAATTTATCGTCTGTCATTGTATTTTGTACGTTATACGTATTACGTTGTACGTGTTAATTTATTAAACTGTGTTAGTAAGAGACAAGCGCATAACGTAAAATGTCATACGTAAAACCCGTTAATGGCCCAAAAACTGAGATTGATCAGGCAGTGTAACTTCAATATCGCCGTCAATCATTACGCACTGGCAGCCAAGTCTTGAATTAATGCGTGGGTTAACAGCGCGGTCAATAAAGTCTTCTTCTTTATCAGATATCTCCTGTACGTTGTCCATACCTTTGTTCACATAAATATGGCAGGTACTGCATCCGCAAACGCCACCACAATTATGCTGAAGCTCTATGCAGTTGTCCAGGCAAACGTCCAACACAGATTCCCCCTCGGCAATTGGCAATTCTACCGACTCATGCCCAGCTTCTTCAAAGTTTATTTTTACTTTAAAAATATTCATTTCGGCAAAAGTAACAAAATTACTTGTCCCCATGCAGGTCAATATCCATTTTGATAATGCCCTGACTTAACAAGTGGTATAAGGCCTGTAAATCAGCTTGATTTTCTAACAACCTGAGGTGATCGTGCATAGTTATTTCATCCCGCCGTATCGCCGGTCCGGTTTGAACAGACGCAGGCAAAGAACTTTGGGCTTTCAGTGCGGTCTCTAAAATAAGCGGACGAATCAGGTTAAAATCCAGCTGATGGCCGGCTAAAAGCTGCTGCGCAACGTTATAAAGATAATTAGGGAAATTGCAGGCAAATACCGCTGCCAGGTGCAATATTTTACGCTGGGCACTGTCAGCCTGATAAACATGGTTGCTGATTGTCTGCGCCAATTGGGTTAGTTGTTTGGCGATGGCTTCAGTAGCTGCTTCAATACATAAGGGTACTTCACTAAAATTGAGCTCGCGCGTTTTACTAAAAGTTTGTAGTGGATAGAACACTCCTACCTGCTCTGCATAAGCTTGCAAAGCAAATATATGCGTAGCCCCCGATGTATGAACCATCAGTTTATCATACTTCGCCAGCTGCTCAGCTACGGGGCCAATGGCGTCGTCTTTTATAGAGATTACAAAAAGGTCGGTTTCAGTGTCTATCTGGGCGAGATCATTAATAGGCTCGGCTTTTACATGGTAGGCCAACAATGCGGCATTCTGCGCATCTCGGCTATATACCTGTACAATGCGGTGCCCGGCGTTTTTAAATGCTGCTGCCAAGTGTGTGGCTACATTGCCTGATCCGATGATGGTGATTCTCATAACACCCTTCTAAATCTCCCCAAAGGAGAGACTTTATTAGCGTAATTAAAAAACTATTTTATTAGATATCTATTCAAGCCCTCCCTTCCGGGGAGGGTTGGGTGGGGCCTTAGGCTCTTTTCAACTCCTTATTCCTTCTGAATATCGACAGCAAAATACCAATAACCATAATGATGGTTCCGGCCCACAGAAAGTTAATATCCGGGAATTGTATAGCACGCATTACAATCCATTTCTTGGCGCTTTCAGGTTGCTGATAAACGCTGATCTCTACCTTATTTTCTTTTGGCAATACCTGGCTAAAGCGGAACTTTACGCCAGCATCGTCAACCTTACGGGCAAAATCAAAGGCGTTATTACCACGAATCATGTATACCGGCTCGGCAGAATACGTTTTGCCGTTTACTACCACTTGCAACGTAGCGCCTATGGCCACATCTTTAGGCTCCAGCTGGATGTCCTGTAATTTATCTATTTTACCCAAACCGGCAAGAATAGCGTAACCCTCTCTGAAATGAATGGTATCACCAACAGCAACTTTGTAAGGTATCGGGGCTTCATACTTTTTATCGTCATCTGCTTCACCATGGCCGTCGGCTTGTTCACCTTCGTTCAGTGTTATGGCGTTTGACATATTTACGTGCGTATATAAATCGCTGAACAGGTAATGTTTGGTATCCGGAGAAGCGATAAGCCCCATTTTTGCGTTAGCCTGGGCGTTGGGTTTCAAGGTAAACTCTTCAACTACTTTGCCATTGGCATCTAACTGCTTGTAGTTTACTTTGAAGTAGTGATTTGGAGCTGATATAGAGTCGCCTATGTAAGTTACCGTATACTTACCCATTTTAACAGGTGTATTTTTATACAGGATAATATTTTCGCGCGGGTTATTTTTTGACTTTACGAAATCCTCTGAAAATTGTTCACCACTATTATTTTCAGAAATAATTTTGCTGGTACCTGCCGAGATCAGGGCGCCAACCATGATAAAACCAAAGCCAATATGCGCAACTGCCGATCCGGCTAATTTAAATTTACCTTTAAAAGCGTCAACCAAAACCTTACCATTGGCCAGGATAGCATATATTGATCCTACCATGATAAGAATGAAAACCAACTGTAGTTTATTGGCGCCGGTGATAAAAATCACCGGTAGCGTGATCAATATAGCCACAACCAGGTAAACCAGCGTTGAGATAAAGAATTTTGCGCTGTCAGTCTTTTTGTATTTCAGAAATTGTGTGAAACCGGTTAGCAGCGTAACAACTACCGCAAACGAGGCCTGAACAATATTGTAGTGTTTAACCGGGTCGGCCGGCGGAGCCAGCTTGGTACCAAATATGGCGTTCCACACCGGGATAGATGACACCACCACCAGGTGAAAACATGACAGGCACAGGAATATGGCGCCTACAAACATCCAAAATTCACGTGAGTACGTTTCTTCGTCTTTGGTAGTTTTTGGTAGTTCTTTCCAGCGGATAACCAGCAATACTACGGCTATCATCAGGAACAGCACCACATCAAACACCAGGTGCCAGAACAATCCGGCGTCAGTAAATGAGTGTACAGAAGTTTCGCCTAAAATACCGCTTCGGGTTAAGAATGAAGCATACAGCACCAACACAAAACTGGCTAATACCAATATGGTAGAGGTGATATATGAATGACCGGTATTTTTGTAAACGATCATAACGTGTACCGCACCTACCAATATTAACCATGGAATAATTGAGGCATTCTCCACAGGATCCCAGGCCCAGAAGCCGCCGAACGACAGCGACTCATAAGCCCAGAAAGCACCCATAATAATACCCGTACCCAATATCATCATAGCAAACAAGCCGTACGGAATAGCCGCATTTACCCAATCTTTATAACGTTTTTGCCACAGACCGGCTATGGCGTAAGCAAACGGAACTACCATTGACGCAAAACCCAGGAATAAGGTTGGAGGGTGTATTACCATCCAGTAGTTTTGCAATAACGGGTTCATACCGTTCCCATCTTTGATATAGGTTAAGTAACTATGATATAAATCGGGATTGGTAGCAAAAATTGGCGCTTGTGCTTTCAAATCGATCGCCTCGCGCAATAAAATAAACGGTGACGAACCGATACGTGCCCCAAAAATATCCACACCAATAAGCATGGTAGCCAATACAGCTTGCGAAAGTGCAACAACAGTTAATACCGGCGATTCCCAGGATTTAGCACGCCAGATCAAAACACAGCTTAATACAGCTTGCCAGAAATTCCATAACCAAAAGCTGCCCTCCTGCCCATCCCAAAAACTTGAAATGATAAAATGCATAGGCAAAGCACGCGACGAATGCTCCCAGGCATAATAATACTCAAAAAGATGATTCAGAATGATGTAGAACAGACAAGCGCCAATGCCAATTACAGATAAGGCGTTTGTATAGGTACCTATGCGGCCCAGGCGTTTCCAGGAAGTATCAGTAGGGTTAGTAGTTGCAAAATAGTAGCTTATTGCCGCAAACAGGGCCGAGCCAAATGCCAAAATTGTAAAGAACTGGCCAAGCTGGCCCGGTAAAAGGTGTTCGCCTTTAAAAGCTGTATCCATTAAGTAAGTTTATATTATATGCTGGCCTGTTTAGATTGAGCCTCAGAAATTTCTACCTGATCTTTAGTATATTTTGAAGGGCATTTCATTAAGATGTGCTTAGCATGAAACTCATTACCCTCCATTTTACCGGTCAATACAATTTGTTCTGAACGCTCAAAGTCCTGCGGTTTGCTGCCTGTAAAAACTACTTTACACTCTTCGCCTTTATTGTCGGTCATATAAAATGAAAAGTAGTTAGCATCTTTAGTAGCATCATAAACAAGTTGTTTATTTTTGTTTAAGTGCCCAACAACATGCAGCTCGCTGGTGGTGTTTTCAGCATCTTTAAACGAGCCGTAAGTGCTTGAATTTGAGTAGACACTAATAATTACAGCTATCGCGATAGCTATTACAACCAGACCAAATATTGATGATTTTTTCATTTACGGTTTATCTCCTCTGAACTTAATTCTGCAAAAATACAAAACGTAAAGGTAATAATGTTTATTACTAAGGATATATACTATTTAGAACACATCTAAATAACTAGCGAATAATAGAGACCGATCCGCTTTTAATAACCTTGGTATGATAGTAGGTATCCTCGCCATCAAACAACCAGTAATAAGTTCCGGCCGGTACGGGTTTGCCGTTAACTGCTCCATCCCATATATCAAGTGGCGATGTGGCAATACGCATTAACTGCCCGTACCGGTTATATATTTTTATTGAATTAAATTGCACAAAGCCTTCCAAATGAGCGCTCAAAAAATCATTTACGCCATCATTATTGGGAGTAAATACATTAGGTATAGATACTACATAGGGCAAGGGTGGCAGTACCGTTGCGGTAATGCTAAATATAACCTGGCAGCCCAGAGCACTTTTGGCTTTTATAAAATAATTGCCGGTTTTATTAATTTCGGTATAATTTACCAGGGGGATAGTCGCCTGCGCATCTTTATAAAACGTATAGGTAATATCCGGCTGTTTAACAAAGGTTTTAGTAATATCAATGGTTTCAGGATAATGCACTGGTTCAGGAGCTTTAACATTTATTAGCGGGGCTGTTAATTTCACGTACACCATTACTGTATGCGGACAACCGTCTTTTGTTGTCCCCCGGATATAATAATTACCCGACAGAACAACTTTTGTAGAATCGCGGACATGCGTAGTTTCAGAAACATCGGTAAAATAGTTGAGTTTAAATCCGGGGCTACTCCCTGCCGTTACTTCAGGGCCGGTAAGGCTAACTCCGGTTTCAGGACACCCATATAAAGTATCGACGGCTTTTAAGGTGAGACCATCGTTAATTTTACTGACGGTAGTGTACAAGGTGTCAGGACAACCCTGCCCCGGGTAAGGCGCGATCACAACTGCGTACCGCGTACCTTCAGGCGGAGCCGGAAAAATATCCAGAAATTGATTAGTGCCTAAAGATTCTGTTAAATCGGCATTAAACCACTGGTAACCGGCAAATCCACGGGGACCGCCTAATAGTACATCCTTTTTGGGGTCGCAGAACAAATTACCTGTCACCGGACCTGTTGATAAGCCTTCGTCAATATCTAAGTAAGCGTAACCAAAGTGTCCGCCCTTGGTGCAGTCCTGCGTCGCAAACTCCAGCCGCATAAGTTTACCGGCATAGCCATGCAGGTTTATAGTTACCACCGACCAATCTTTGTAATAGATGGTCGACAGATCTCCCTCCTTGCTATTTGCCGGTTTAACGTCCGACAACTTAAACCCCGGCAGGGCGGCTGATGCTATAAAATCAAACGCGGGGCATGGCACAAACACGCCGTCATCCACATCGTAAATATGGGCTACAAAACGGGGTTGCTGGTATGCCTCATGATCAGGATTTTGAAGTACCACCGCATAGTCAAAAGTGACTACGTAAGGCGTGGTGTTAGCATTATCAGGTACCTTGAAAGTATAGCTTATACTTTCAGCCTGGGCGTTTACGTCGTCGTTGCCTAAGCGCATGCAAAACCTGCTGCCATTGGGGCTGAGCACCGGGAACTTGCCGTATGGGTCAAGTACACCAATATTGTTATCTCTGCTGAATAACGTGTGGCGGGTAGGTACCGGGCCGGTACTTCCTAAGTGTAAAACGCCGCTGGCATCCACATTACCTGAGGCACAGATCCAGCCATTAAAGGAGCCATCCTCAAAACCAACATTAGCCGGCAATTGAGCATAGGTATTTATGCTGACTAGAAAAAGTATTGCAAACAGGGGCTTAAACACCGGCGTTATGTGAATGGTTAAATCACTATGCTGATTACGTTTAAAAACGAATACCCGTTGCCTCTCCTACCTGTAATCAACACACTAATTTACAGAACAATAAATCCTAAAACAAAAAAGGCGGGCCAAATTGGCCCGCCCTCGTTTATATAATTTATCAGTTAATAATTACGGCCAAATGCCCAGGTTTTGGTAAGATACTGCAATCTTATTGATGACGCCCACCAAACCTGCGGTACGCAAAGTGTCCATCTTTTCGGTGTTTTTGTAGATTTCGCGAATTTCGTGATATGAGCGAATCATTGTATCTTCTAAACCTGAATTAACCAATTCAAGCTCAGATGCGCCTTTAACGATAGTAGCGCGTTGCAATGGGGTTAAAGCAACACCGGTTATACCTTCAACCATATTTACCAGGTTTAAATTGGTATTTTCTTCAAAACGGCGATTAATACGGCCAAACGCCACATGCGACAGATTTTTCAGCCATTCAAAATAAGATACTGTTACGCCACCCGCATTTGCGTACATATCGGGCACAATAATGCCGCCCATTTCGTAAAATATAGCCTCGGCCTGTGGGCTGGTTGGGCCGTTAGCACCTTCAACTATAATTTTCGCTTTTATGTTACGAATGTTAGCTACAGTAAGTTGATTCTCCAAAGCTGCCGGAACCAAAATATCGCAAGGCTGTTCTAAACCTTCCATGGTATTTTTAAACTCTTTCCGGGCGCCTGAGTAGCCCAGAATTGAGCCGCTTGCTTTGCGATGCTGGAACACGGCGTCCACATCCAAACCATCTTCGTTATAAATGGCGCCCTCAAACTCGCAAATACCGACTATAATAGCGCCAAACTCGGCCAGAAACTTAGCCGAATAGAAACCTACGTTACCCAGGCCTTGCACAATTACACGTTTGCCGGTAATGCCGGGAGTTAAACCAAGCTTGTGCATATCCTCTGCAACGCTTACGCACTCCCGCGCCGCTATAGCTACTCCCCTGCCGGTTGCTTCGCGACGGCCCTGGATACCATGCAGTGCTATGGGTTTACCGGTAACGCAACCCATGGCGTCCAGTTGCCCCGGATTCATAGCTGCGTAAGTATCGGCAATCCAGCTCATTTCGCGTTCGCCGCTGCCATAGTCAGGTGCGGGGACGTCAATACTTGGTCCAATAAAGTTTTTCTTAGCAAGCTCAACCGTATAACGTCGGGTTATATTTTCAAGTTCTTGCGTAGTATAGTTTTTAGGATTAATTTTTATACCGCCTTTTGCACCGCCAAAGGGTACATTCACAATTGCGCACTTGTAAGTCATTAATGCAGCAAGCGCCATTACCTCGTCTTCATTTACCATTTCGCTGTAGCGGATGCCACCTTTGGTTGGCGACTGGTGGTGCGAATGCTCAACACGCCAGGCGTCAATAACTTCAAAACCGTTTCCACGGCGAATTGGAAAACGGAAACGGTAAACACTGTTACATGATTTAATCTGGTCTAAAAGACCGGCATCGTGATGGGTAAATTTTGCGGCGTAATCAAAGTTTCGGCATACATCGGCAAAAAAGTGTGTATCCTGATTAGCGGCTGGATTATCTATAGCCATAAGTAAAAGTTGTAAAATATAATTTTGTTAATAAACGCCTCAAATTTGATATAAATTTTATCAAAATCGTAATTTATTGTATCCACATACCAGATACCTATATTAACAATAGTACAAAAACTATGTTTAAACAACAATAAGCTATTTTTATGGCTATTTGTCTTTTTCAATTTTTTTCAGGCGACGATCTATAGCGAACAGATACAGCGCCAGGCCTATAAAAATAATTGCTATAACAACTACCACGACATATATTTTTCCATTGCTACGCAGCACGGTATCCATCTCCGGGCCTTGTGCAAATGCCGTGGTATAACCCAACAGTAATAAAAGTATTATTGAGATTTGCTTCATTAGTTTAATTCGTTCTGTTTGTATTCAATCAATCGTATGCGGTAGCGCAAAGTAGCTATCCATAAGGCAATAAAACTCCAGCCTAACATAGCCGGGTAAAATGATATTCGCATGGTATTGTCGAGATCACTGCCGCCAAAGCCCGGATTACCGCCGTTACCCGGATGTAAAGAATCCGTCAATCGTGGTAATACAAATAGCAAAACCACCATAATCGGAAAAGCAAAAATATTGTAAACAGCCGATATTTTGGCTCGCTTCTGCTCCTCATCTATGGCATTACGCATTACCAGGTAGGCGGCGTATAGCAGAAAGCCAATGGCCGCACTATTTTGCTTGGGGTCGTTGCTCCAATATTCTCCCCAGGTATATTTGGCCCAGAGCATGCCGGTTATCAGGCCTAAAATGTAAAAAAACATCCCGGTATTAACACATTCAACGGCAGCTAAATCGTCCTCTTCGCGATTATATCTCAAATATTTAATACTGAAATACACGGATATAACCATCACTGTTAACATACCCATCCACATAGGTACATGGAAATACAGATTACGTATCGTTTCGTTAACAATATATTTTTCAGGTACGGCAACCAGTAAGCCAGTAATAATAGAAGAAAGCACCAATAAAACGGCTATTACTTTCCACCAGGTTTGATATATAAACTTCATTTTTTTATCGGTAGGCAAATGTAGCAATTATGTGCGATAAATAGTGGGATTGAAGTGGCTTAGCGCTTTTCTGACGGCACATAATCAACCGGTAACAGTTGCGAAAGCCGCGATTTGCTCCAGGTGCCCTCATACAAGGGCTCGCCATTCATCACAATACCGTTTTTATCAAAAAATGCCACTGGCGGGTTTGAAGGCAGTGTGATTACACTGATCTCATAATTAGGCATATCCAACGGCCGAAACACATCTTTATAGTTAGTTTCATCGCGTTTTTTGGTATACATTACATAGAGATAGTTTGGAAAAGTAATGGCAAAGACACCGGGTGTTTGCGTTTGACGCAACAACTCAAATGAGGCATATGGCGTTTGCGAAACCTTGTCCATATAATATTTCGACATATTGGCTATCTCAACCCAATAATTAGCCGAGTCAACCATACCTAAACTTTTAAACTTGTTAATCCGTTGCCGTAATATCTGGTCGCTTGGCCGGGCCGGGTTAAGGTAACGGGTTAAATGTCTTACCTCAAATCCTTCTTCAGTCAGCTTATCGGTATATAACGCCCGGTAAAATTGCATGGACGAGCCATAGTAAGCATCATCCCTTGCTTTTTGCCAGACCTTTTTCTGCGCTGCCGATCCGGGCAACTCTTCAAACAAACGCTCGCCACCATAACGTATTACTGCAGCTATCCCATCGCTCGAGAAATCCTTCAACAAAAATTTGACGCGATAGCCTAAAGCGTGGTTGTCAATTACTAAAAACTTTTCAGTTTCTGCCTCAAGCAAAAGTGTTTTTTTGTGATAGGTAAAATAGATTACGTCAGGATTAAGGATCTGACATAATTTTGCGTTATCATCCTGCCCTAAAAAGTCTTTTTTAAATTGCTCAAAGTTTCGCCGCCAGTCAGCTTTACTGTTGGTTGAAATGGTCACTTCATGCAATTCAACCACTTTAGGCTCCATTTCAATTTCAATAATTAAGGGCTTATCCTCTTCTACCTGTATTTTTTGGGTATAATCCTGAAAACCTATTGAGGTTACTACCAATGTGTATTGGCCCGGCCGAAGTTTACTTAATTGAAACGATCCGTCGCCGGCGGAAACTGTGCCAAACGATGAATTACTCAGAAAAACGCTTGCCTGAGGTATAGCTGTTTTAGAAGCCTTGGTTACCACTTTCCCTGTTATAGTGCCTAATTGGGCCCACGCGACAATAGGCAGTAAAAGATATAAAAGCAGTAATCGTAAAAATCGCATAGGTGTTTTTGTACGCTTTAAATTACTAAATAAAGCAATTGCAGATAATTATACTGAAAAACGAGTATAAAAAATGTTAAATCCGGCGTATTCTAATCTCGTCTTAATTTGGCGTTCTTTAATACCTGCTCCTGTGTACTGTAAGGCATATAATCAACCGGCAAAAGTGTTGACAAACGGGCCTGCGACCACGAACCTTCATACATTGGCGAAGGGCCCACTATGGTTCCGTTTTTATCAATTACTATGGCCATGTTTCCATTTACCAGGCTTACAATAGTAGTTTGATAATTTAAATCGTGAGGGCTTCTGTAAACGTTTTTATAAAAGTTCTCTTCCCATTTTTTGGTATACACCACATATAGGTGATCCGGAAAAACAACTTGTTTTAAATTAGGATTATCAGTTGGTTGAACAATGTCTTTAACATTAAAATGGCCATGAAATTTTTGATTAGTATAGCGCGACGCCCTGCCCTGTTTTAACCAATAAACCAAAGAATCGTGGCTTAATTGTTTCATGTTGCGCAAATGTCTTTGGATCTCTGTTTCAGATGGACGATTGGTATTATCCTCGCGTGATAAATCATAAATACGATAACCTGCCTGTTCCAGACTGTCGCTGTATAATGACCGGAAAAAATGCATTGCTGAACCGTAAAAAGCTTCGTCACGTTTTTGATGCCAGCGTTCCTGCTTTGCCTTACCACCGCTCAACTCTTCAAAAACCTGGTTACCGGCATAGGAAAGGCTGCCGGTTTTGGTATCGCTTTCAAAGCGTTTTAAAAGGTATTTAATACGATAACCCAGTGCTTTATTTTCAATCACCAGGAACTCATTAGTATAAGCATCCAGCACAGTTTTGTTTTCATGGTAGCTAAAGTTCAGTACGTCCGGATTTATAATTTTGCACTCCTGTGCATTTGCGTCCATACCAATAAAATCTTCCTTAAATTCTTCGAGTGCGCGCTTCCTGTCGCTTTTGGACATCAAGCCAATAGTTACTTCCTTTAATTCGGTAACCTTGGGTTTAAGTTCAATATTGAGTGTCACGGGTTGTACGCCAACGCTTATCACTTTCAGTTCGTCCTCATAACCAATTGAGCTTACAACCAGGTTGTATTGCCCGGGTTGTAATCCGTTTAGTTTAAACCCGCCATCTTTACCTGTTGATGTACCAAAGGATGAATTGCTTAAAAATACGCTGGCCCCAGCTATAGGAGCCTTGTTATCGGCCGATATGATGGTACCGTTTACAGAAACACTTTGCGCCCAAGCAAACACAGGCAGCAATAACAGTAATAATATTTTAAATAACTTCATTAACAGATTTAAAATGATATTAAACGGAGTTTAATTCGGGGTATTATCAATCTCGCCATAAAAATGGGAATAGCAACAAAGCTGTTGCAATAACAATGGCATTTATAGCCAGTAAAGCGCCCATATCGCCATAACTCAGGCTGCGGTCAACACCATCCATGGCGTGCTTGCTAAGACGGATAAGCATTAGTATTACCGGGATAATAACCGGAAAGCTCAATATTGCCATCAGTGTACCGTTATTGCCCGCTTTTGAGGCGATGGCTGATATCATCGTAAATACCGTCGAGAAACTGATGCTGCCCAAAATTACGCTGATGAAATAAAACAGCGGATCGCCCAGCGTATTATTGAAAAACAGCATGTACACGGTTAATGCCAGTATTCCTAACAAAGACATCAATAAAATATTATAAATGGTTTTGGATAAGATAATAGCCTGCGGGCTGGCTATCGAATAATAATACAGTAACCGGCTTTTGCTTTCCTGTAAAAAGCTTTTGGCTATAGCATTTACAGAAGCAAACAGCATGATGATCCAAAACAACACGTTCCAAACAATTTTGTAGCTATCGCCGCTTTGTTGAAAACCCGCTGTTAAATTAAATGATATATAGCAGATAAAAACAGTAGACACCACGTAAAGCAACACGCCGTTAAAAGCATATTTTGAGCGCCACTCCAGCAATATTTCTTTTTTAAGGAGTTCCCACGTCTGGTCAAATAATTTCATCGCTGTAAAAATAGCAATTAGTGTGTTTTAAATTGGGCTTTAGCAAAAAAGAGCCCTAATTTTACCATATGCCAATAATGTATTACAAGACACCGGTGGGCATTGCCAAAATTGTTGAACAGGACGGCTTTATAAGCCGGGTACATATTATGGACGAGCAATACGAACCCAATGAGGCCGAAACGCCGCTGCTGCAACAAGCGGCCAGCCAGTTTGACGAATATTTTGCCGGTACACGCCGAAGTTTTGAGCTGCCGATAAGACAGCCCGGGTCAGACTTTCAACAACAGGTTTGGGATGAATTATTGAAGATTGAATACGGCAAAACTATCAGCTATAACGAACAATCGCGACGTATGAATAATCCGCTGGCTATACGCGCTATAGCGGCAGCCAACGGAAAAAATAATTTATGGGTGATAGTTCCCTGTCACCGGGTAATAGGCGCAAACGGAAGTTTAACCGGTTATGCAGGCGGCCTTTGGCGCAAAAAGTGGTTATTGGAGCACGAAGCCAAAGTAGCCGGAGTTGGTCAAGCTAAGCTTGAGTTTTAGTATTTGGAGCAGCCAGTAATTTCTCAATTTTTTCATGCAATTGGGCCGGAACAAATGGTTTAGATAGCACATCATTCATACCCGCGGCCAACGCCTCCTGCTGTTCATGATCAAAAGTAGCGGCTGATAATGATATGATAGGTATGCTACGTTTTGGCTCCTCAAAATCAATACGAATTTTGCGGGCAGCCTGGTATCCATTCATTTCAGGCATATGCGTATCCATCAATATCAGGTCGTAGTCTCTTTCTTTAAGTTTATCAAGTGCTTTGGCTCCGTTGTTTACTATTTCGACATTTACTTTCCAATCAGCCAGCATTTTGGAGAGCATGAATTGATTAACCAGGTTATCCTCGGCAACTAAAATATTCAGCCCTTCAAAAGGGGCTAATTCAGCACTATTTCTAGGAGTTGTCACTGCTTCGGCAGGTTCGGCTGTAATAGTATACCAATTAGTAAAAGTAAAAATGCTGCCTTTACCAACACGGCTATCGACGGTTAATTCGCCGCCTTTAAGTTCAATCAATTTTTTGACGATTGCCAGGCCTAAACCTGTGCCGCCATATTTGTTAGCAGTATCCTCGTCCGCCTGTTCAAATGATTCAAAAATATCGTTTAAACGGTGTTTGGGTATGCCAATGCCTGTATCCTCAACAATAATTTGTATCCTTACCTGGTCGCCTTTTTGCGCTAATTGCTTTACACTTAGCTTTACATGTCCGCGCTTGGTAAACTTAATAGCATTGCTCAAAAGGTTCATCAATATCTGGTTCAACCGTAATGAATCAATCAGCAGGTACTCAGGAACTTCGTCATCAACATGCAGAAAGAACTCAATGTGCTCTTCGTCGGCTTTAAACTTCAATAAACGGTATACAGCGTTAATCAGGTTACGTATTTTGCCTGGTGAGCGTATAATGCTAAACTTTCCGGCATCTATCTTAGATATATCCAACACGTCATTAACAACACCTAATAAAGATTGTGACGACACATCGAGCATGTCAATCATGCTGCTTTGCTGATCAGTAAGCGTTGTTTTGCGTAGTAACGACGTAATGCCAATTATTCCATTTATCGGTGTACGCAACTCATGGCTCATGTTAGCCAGAAATGTTTCTTTAGCCTTTTTCCCAATCTCTGCCGCTTCTTTCGACTTAATTAGCTGGCTCTCATAACTTTTTTGCGGTGTTACATCGTTGATATTAAAAAACAATGTTTTGTTACGGTAAGCAACGCGACATTCAACCGAGATCGGGTTTTTAGCAAAGGTTTCAAACTGATAGTCAAGCACCGCCAGAGCCAGGTTATCCTTAATGATATCGCCGAGACGCTTGCGAAATGCTGGTTTATCTCCGTCAACCACCCTGTCCAGTATGCTTTTGCCGATAAGCTCAACCGGGCGATAGCCCAGAATAGTTTCGACAGCCGGATTAATGGTTTTAATCCGTAAAGTTTCAGCATCGACCGTACAAATAATATCAGCCGAATTTTTCACTACCATCGCGTAATTTTCAAGTTCTTCATTTTTTTGTCTGACCTCTGCCTGCGCACGGGCCAATTGTATAAATGAATCAACTTTAGCCGAAGTAATGTATGGGTCGAGCGGTTTGTACAAATAATCGACAGCACCAACGCCCAAACCTTTCACAGCATAACGTGTTTCTTTTGATATAGCGGTAACAAACAGCACCAGAATATCTTTGGTACGTGGATTTGATTTCAACATTTCCACAAACTCAAAGCCATCCATCTCAGGCATTTGTACGTCTACAAGGGCAATGGCAATGTTATTTTCCCAGGCTATGCGCAGGGCATCGTTAGCCGAGGTGGTAGAATGTAACCTAATATCAGTTCGGTTCAACAGCGCTTCAAGCGCTATGATATTCTCTTCGCGGTCATCGACTATAAGGATGTGAACAGGGGGCGGCATTAATAATAATTTGGGTGAGAATAAATTTATAGTTGAAAAAGTTCAAGCATTTCTTTGGTATTAAGTATGTATTCAGCTGCATCCATATTTATAGCAGCCATAGGCATTTCAGGCATCTCGGCCTCCGCCGGGTTTTGTGCTATTGTAAGTGCTCCGTTTTGCCGTAATTTTAGTAAGCCTGCAGCACCGTCAGGATTTGCTCCCGAAAACAAAACAGCGGTACATCTTTCGCAATAAATATCTGAGGCACTATCAAAAGCTACATCAATTGATGGTTTTGAATACCAAACTGCGTCAGAGACGTCTAAACTAAATGATCGGTCTTTTTCAATTAATGTGTGATAATTTGCCGGTGCAATGTAGACCGTATTATTGGTGATTACATCTTTGTCGCTCACTTCGCGAAGAGACATACGGCTACTTTCGGCAAATAGTTTTTCAATTTCGCTAAAAAAGTTTTTTTTACGGTGGATGATTACCAGAACCGCTTTATTAAGGTTAGAAGGAAACACCTTTACGGCGCTATAAATGGGCTTAAATGAACCCGCAGAACCGCCGAGCAACAACAAATCTGTATTGCGCCAGCGTTCAATAATATGTTGGTCAAGCGCCAATTTTTTGGTATATATTTTCCTTTTGGTTGATGACTTTGAATTTTTTCTTAAAAAAGTCTGATCGGATAGTTTCTTTCGAACCGAGACATAAAAAACCTAATGGCGCCAAACTCTTATAAAAAAGCTCAAGAATTCTCTCTTGTAACGGTATTTCGAAATAGATAAATACGTTTCTGCAGGATATCAACTGAAACTCATTAAAAACGTTATCTGATACGAGATTGTGTACGGAGAATAACGTATTTTGTTTCAATTCAGTATGTATAGTTGCAGCGTCATATAAAACGGTGAAATGATCGGTTAGCGTACCTTCAAGCCCTGCCATCTGATAGTTTTCGATGTAACTTTTAATCTTACGCAGGCTATAAATACCTTTACGTGCTTCTTTTAAACACTCGGTGTTAATATCTGTGCCGTATATAAATGATTTTTTACGAAGACCGGCCTGATTAAGTAATATGGCCAGCGAATAAACCTCTTCGCCTGATGAACACCCTGCGACCCATATTTTGCTATGCTGATAGGACGAAAGATATGGAATAACCTGCGCATTAAACGCCCGGTAAAATGAGGGATCCCGAAACATTTCAGTAACATTCACTGTAACCTCTTCCAGGAAATGCTGAAAAAAAGCTTTATCATTAACTAAAATATGCTTTAAATCATAAAATTGCAGCTTTTTTAGTTGCATAATACGCGTAATGCGACGCTTTAAAGAGGCTTTGGTATAGCTGCTAAAGTCAAACCCATAAAGCTTGTTTACCAGATCAATAATCTCTGTTATTTCAGGAGTGGTTACTGTTTCGATACCGGCATACATATTACTTGTCTAACCATAACTGCATTAACGCTATCAGGCGGTCCATATCTACAGGCTTGGTAATATAGTCGTTGGCACCGGCTTCAATACATTTCTCACGGTCATCCTTCATAGCTTTTGCTGTTAACGCTATAACCGGCAGCCGGGCCCATTTGCCTTGCTTGCGGATGTTGCGTGTAGCTTCGTAACCGTCCATTTTTGGCATCATAATGTCCATTAATACGATATCGACGTCAGGAATCTGGTTCAGCTTTTCCAAAGCTTCTTCACCGTCATTGGCAATCTCCACAATCATGTCGTAACCTTGCAAGGCGCTGCTTAAAGCAAAAATATTACGCATATCGTCATCGACAATTAACACTTTCTTTCCTTTAACGCCATCATTGCCAGTAGTCATAGTTTTCGTAGCAGTTGTGCCCGTTTGTTGCGGGCTAGTGGTACTAATTTTATTTAAAAACAGGTTCACTTCGTCAATTAACCTGTCTGATGATTTATTTGTTTTTACAACCATCGCGTTAGCATATTTCATTAACCGGCTCACTGATGTTTTGTCAAGTTCCATAGCAGTGTTGACAATAACCGGCAATGACTGGAAACGCTCAGTCTCTTTAATTTTGTCCAACAAATCCAAACCGGATATATCAGGCAAATTAAGGTCCAGAATTACACATTGGTAATCATTTTCATGCAACATCCTGAATGCCGACTCGCCATCAAATGCCTGATCGACGGTGATACCGTTTGCTTGCATCATGTCTTTCAACGCCTGGCTTTGGGCCTTATGGTCTTCAACCAGCAAAATCTGTTTAAACTGCGTGCCGCTGTTAGCCATGATGTCAGCAAATAGTTTGTCAAGCACACCGGTGTCTATCGGCTTTTTCATGAAGCTGATAGCACCTTCTTTACGTACCCGGTTAGCAGTAGCATCGCCGGCCGACATTAAGTGTACCGGTATCTCAGCCGTTTCAGGATCTTGTTTCAATTCTTTCAATATCTGCCAGCCATCTTTACCGGGCAGCATGATATCCAGAATGACTGCATCGGGCTGGTTATCCTTAATAGTTTGCACTGCATCTGTTCCCTCGTTAACAACCACCGATTTATAGCCATGATCACGCGAATAATCCTGAAGAATAATTGCAAAGTTTTTGTCGTCCTCTACAATTACAACCAATGGGTCGCGGTCAAATTTGCGAACTGGTTTTGGCAACACCGGACTGGTAAACTCAGCTGCCGGTTTAAAGGTTTCGACAGTTGGTAAAATATCATCTTCAGCCAGCACCACGTCTTTAACTCTGAGCGGGATAGTTAAAGTAAACTCGCTACCCTCGCCTTGTTTACTGCGCAGGGTGATTGCGCCGCCTAATAATGAAGCCAGTTCGCGGCTGATAGACAAGCCCAGACCGGTGCCACCATATTTGCGGCTGGTTGAGCCATCAGCTTGCTGAAAAGCCTCGAAAATAATCTTTTGCTTATCGGCGGGGATACCGATGCCTGTATCCTTAATGGTAAAGCTAATTGTTTCTGGCGATTTACCCGGCTCAACATTAATGGCGATAGCGCCATGCTCTGGTGTGAATTTGAATGCATTCGAAAGCAAGTTTTTGATAACCTGCTCTACTCTAACCTTATCAGTAAATATGGTCTCGGGTGTATTTTTAGCGCTGGTGGTAAAACGTATTTGCTTGTTGGTTGCCAGCTCAGCAAACAGACTTTCCATATCGGCAAGAATGTCTGATATCCTGATATCCTCGTTTTGCATATCCAGTTTGCCAGACTCAATTTTTGAAAGGTCAAGGATATCATTAATCAGCGTAAGCAAGTCATTACCTGCGTTAAATATTACGCTAGCATATTTAACCTGATCTTCTGAAAGGTTATGCGGTTTATTATCTTTCAGAATACGCGCCAATACCAGGATACTATTTAGCGGCGTACGCAGCTCATGGCTCATGTTAGCCAAAAACTCAGATTTATAACGACTGGTGGTTTCAAGCTCTTCAACTTTGGCGTTTATATTTGCCTGCGCCTCTTCGATTGCCTGGTTTTTTTCTTCTAATAAACTGGCTTTTTCTTCAAGTTCAGCATTAATTGTACGTAATTCTTCCTGCTGCACCCGAAGCTCTTCTTCTGATGCCTCGAGCATTTCCGTCTTGTTCATCAGCTCTTCGTTGGTTACGCGCATTTCTTCTTGCTGCGAAGCCAGTTCTTCAGCCTGCTGTTGCGTTTCCTCGTACAAATCGTGCATAATGGTACGCGCCTGTGCAGTATTTACAGACACCCCAATATCATTACTTACTATTGTGAGGAATTCTTTGGTAATATCTTTTATCTCATCAGCATAAGCAACCTCTATAACGCCCTTCAGCTTTTTATCGAAAAAGAAAGGCAAAATGTAGCTTTCAACATTGCCGTCTGAAATCATTGACGACTGGATTTCAAGCTTGTCATTTAGCTTCCCTTTAACT
This sequence comes from Mucilaginibacter ximonensis, assembly GCF_042686265.1. Lineage (NCBI taxonomy): Bacteria > Pseudomonadati > Bacteroidota > Sphingobacteriia > Sphingobacteriales > Sphingobacteriaceae > Mucilaginibacter > Mucilaginibacter ximonensis. The sequence continues at coordinate 626,180 of NZ_JBHUPD010000001.1, read as the reverse complement.
ACCGCCGCTTTTTCACTGCGTGCAACTTCTCCTATCCAACCCTCGCCCAAGGCGATGCTTTTTTTGATAAAATTGAGGTTAGAGAAGGCGTAAGTAGCATACAGGTCAAGCCGGTCATCCTTGTCATTATACAAATACAACGTAGCCATCGATGCCCCGGTATATTTAGCTATCTGATTAAGCACATTTTCGGTAAGCTCTTTCTCGCTTTGCTGTCCCTGCATTTTTTCGTTGAGATTGCCGGAACCGGTGAGCAGCCAATTTTTTGCTTCGTTTTCGTCCAGTACTTTTTCCAGCTCAATATTGGTGATTTTTATCGCTTCTTCTATTTTCTTTTGTTCAGCAAAAGTTTTTTGGATATAGAAGAACAATACGATAATGATCAGTAAAAATATTGCACAGCCTACCCCAATAAATATCACAGCATTGGTTGAAGCTTGTTTCGAGCTTTCTTTACGCTTGGCTAATAATTGGCTCTCATGATCTTTGACGCGCGATATTACCTGCCGAATAGAATCCATATTCTGTTTGCCCGCAAGAAACATCATATGTTGCACCATGTATTCCAAACCATATTTCTGGCGCGCATCTACATCAGTTTTTAAAACGTTTAACTGCGAGTTTACCAATTTAGATAAAGCTTCAACCCTTTGTACCTGCACCGGGTTATCAGAAATAAGCAAACGCAGGTCTTCAAGATTATTATGCACCTCAGGTAAAGCCGCGTTGTACGGTTCAAGAAAAGCGTCACGTCCTGAAGCAGCGTAGCCGCGCATACCGGTTTCTGCATCAACCAATTGCATTAACAGATTATTGGCCGACCTGATCACTTTTTGGGTATGATCTACCATTACGGTGTCGTCTTCTAATTGATTAATACTGTTAAAAGACAGATATCCAACGACAAATACCAGCAATATAGAGATGCCGAAGCCGGCCAATACCTGGTTCCTGAAAGATAGTTTGAACATTTATAGATGATTTGTTATTTGCAAATATGTAAAAAACATTTTTTGATTTACACACCTGCGGATGCAAAAACAGCGCGATTTTATTATTGTTCGCGCTGTTTTTTAAACATTTATAGCTAACGGGAATATTTAGAGGTTTTAAACATGGTACCTATCAGCGCAACAAGCGGGCCTGCGATGAGCATATACCATCCCCATTTAAATGCTATTTGCCGTGTTAAAAAACCGGCTATAGACTTAAAGGGTAAAAAGCTAAAACTGGTATGTACTTTCATAAATGCGGCAACGTACAATACCAGCACCAGCACCAGGCCTACCCAACCGGTTAAGCGCACTAACTGTATGTGGTTTAATATTACGCCTAAGATGCCAACCACAGCTGTCAGTAAAATAACCATACCATAAGGGCGATTAAGATCGTAAACGTCCATATTGAACAGGTGAAACGGACGCAGTAACGGGCACCAGGTGCCGGCCATTAAAAGCACAAAGCCTACAAATGATACGAGTGACGGTAAACGCATAAGCTGGTCTGTTTATGATCTTGGGATTTGCATTTTATCGGCAAAGTGATCGCAATAATCACGAAGGTCTTCAACAATATTTTTTTCGCCAGTGGCCCGAAGAAAGCTGTCGCCCATGGTCATCAGGGTTTGAAAAAAGAATATCTTCATTTCATCAACCGACATATCTTTTGTCCACAGATCAATACGCAGCGCATTCTTATAGTTATGATCCCACAGCGCCAGCATCATTGATTTTACAGGCACAGCCTCTTTATTAGTTGAATCGGTTGATTCCCAAACAATGTTTTCAGGAACGTTATTATCGTCAAGTTGTACAGTAACTTTTATTTCGGCGGTTTTCATCGAGTTATTTGATTTTTATTACGGTGAGCTTCCAGTAACGTTGTTGTTATTGTTGGTAGCCCGTGATGGTTCATTTATCGTTATTTAACAATTAAAAATATTATAGCGGCCAAAGTTATAAAGCTTAGCTCAATGAGCCATAACTTTTTGGTGTCAGGAAAAAAATTACGAAACATTATATCCATAAATGACACTACAAAAGCAAATAGCAGAAAGATTAAGCTGATAGCGCCGCTTAAATGTGGATATTTTGGACCGGTTACTGCCGCGCCGTAAATCCACGTATATACAAACAGGAACAGGAAGAATGCGGTTGCAAAGTTTAGCGGGGTGATTTTTATTTTCATTAATGATCGATTCCGTTATTTCTAAACCCTGTCATTTCGAGCGAAAGCGAGAGATCTGTACATCGTCAACAATTGCGCGTGTATAGATTTCTCCCGGTGGTCGAAATGACAGGGTGGCTAATTTCTATCTCCTTTTCTTCGCACCCCTGGCCCTACCCTTTGGCTGCCCTACATGCCCCACACGCTTAGCTTTTTCAGCGTCGAATTTTTTGCGTTGCGTCGCAGTTTTCTTTTCGTGGAAAGCGCCTTTAAAATCGGGGTTTTCTTTACGTTTTTGTAAATCAATTTCGCGGGCCAGGTCCTGGCGTTCTTCAAAAGCAGTTTCTTCCACAAAAACGCCGTCTGGTATATTAAACACCGGTATAGTTTGTCTTATCAGCTTTTGAATTTTGTTGAGATAATATTCTTCGGCCGGGTTACAGAATGTGATAGCCACACCAGCCTGCAAAGCACGGCCGGTACGCCCTATCCGGTGCACATAGTCTTCAATCACTACAGGTACGTCAAAATTAATTACATGGCTCACATCGCTCACATCAATACCGCGCGATGCCACATCAGTAGCTACCAATATCTTTACCTCGTCGTTTTTAAAGGCATTCATAGAATTGATGCGGGTGTTTTGCCCCTTGTTGGCATGCAACACTCTAACGGCCTCTTCGCCAAACTTACGCGTCAAAAACTTGTAGACATCCTCGGCAGCTGTACGGGTTTTACAAAAGACGATGAGTTTTGTGATATCCCCCTCATCTTTCAATAACTCGCGCAGCAGGTTGATCTTGGTTTTCATGTTAGGTACATGGTAAACCTTTTGCTCAACGGTTTGTGCCGGAGTAGCCTGAGGTGTAACTTCTATTACAGTTGGAAACTCCAAAAAGTTAGCCGATAACTCATGCACTTTATCTGACATTGTCGCCGAGAACAGCAAATTTTGCCGTTTAACGGGCACCACTTCCAATATGCGGTTAATCTGCGGCATAAAGCCCATGTCCATCATCTTGTCGGCCTCATCAAGTACTAAAACCTGGAGCGGTTTGGTAATAATATGACCGGCTAAATAAATGTCCATAAACCTGCCCGGGGTAGCCACAATAATGTCGACACCTTTTTTGATGCTTTCTATTTGTGTTTTAGGGCCCAATCCGCCGTAAACTGAAACTATGCGCAGGTCGGTGTATTTAGCGTATATCTTTACGTTTTCTTCAATCTGCATAGCCAGCTCGCGTGTTGGCGCTAAAATTAGTGCTCGGGCGTGTTCGCCTTGCGCATATTTTAAGCGCATAACGATGGGCAATACATAAGCTGCAGTTTTACCGGTACCGGTTTGGGCAATACCCATTACATCCTGCCCGCTGGTAATTGGCGGGATAGCTTTAATCTGCACGGGTGTTGGTTCTGTATAGCCGGCATCGGCAATGGCATTTAGAATTTGCCGGTTAAATTTAAAATCCTCAAAGGTTGCTGCCATGGGGCAAAGATAGGGTTTGTTGAGGGTAAAGGCGAAAGCTCAAAGCTGAAAGCTGGTTTGCCCCCCAGATTTAAGTATAAAACTTTAATTTTATCCCATGCAAACAAATAAAGATATTCAGAAATGGACATTACTTAAAGAAGAAGATGTGTCGCCGAGCCCGTGGTTCCCCGTGATGAAACATACAGTTAAACTGGCTAACGGTAATGTTATTGACGATTACTATTACTCTCCGCTTGGCGATGTAGTGCAAGTGCTGGCTGTTACCAGAGATAACGAGGTAGTATTAGTACAGCAATATAAACACGGTATAGGCGAAATATTGATTGAGCTACCGGGCGGTATGCTGCAAAAAAACCGCTCCATAATTGAATCGGCATTGAATGAACTGGAAGAGGAAACCGGCATAAAAGCTACACCTGATCAACTGATCTCATTGGGTAAGATCATTAACAACCCAACCAAGCTCAACCAGGTAACGCATGGTTTTATTTTATTTGATGCGGCTTTTAATTCTGTTCAAAAACTGGATAGCACCGAGGATATTTTGATAATGACCAAACCCGCGCCAGATGTTTTGAAGATGGCCATTAGCGGCGAAATATCAGTAACAGACTCGCTGAATTTTATTTTAAAAGCGGCCTTGGCCTATCCGGAAATTTTTCAGTTAGATAAACGTTGAGGCATTCAATATATTTGCAACATGGCATCCATCCTCATCAAAGCAGCAACTGTAGTAAACGAGAACAGACAATTTGTAGCCGATATACTGGTTAAAGACGGATTGATCGAAAAGATCGCCCCGCAAATTGACGCATCGGCCGACACCACTATCAACGCCGAAGGTTTATACCTTTTCCCCGGCGCTATTGACGATCAGGTACATTTTCGCGAGCCGGGTTTAACACATAAAGCCAATATTCATTCTGAATCGCGCGCAGCGGTGGCCGGTGGTATTACTTCGTTTATGGAGATGCCAAATACGGTACCCAACACGCTGACTCAAGAATTACTGGAAGATAAATATCAGATAGCCGCCCAAAACTCGCTGGCTAATTATTCTTTCTTTATGGGCGCATCCAACAATAACCTGGATGAGGTTTTAAGGACAGATGTCAAAAACGTTTGCGGTATCAAGGTTTTCATGGGGTCATCAACGGGCAATATGCTGGTAGATAACCCGGTTACCTTAGAGAATCTGTTTGCGCAGGCGCCAATGCTCATTGCTACCCATTGCGAGGATGAAGCTACCATACAAAGCAACCTGGCGCATTATAAGCAACTATTGGGCGACAATATCCCGGTAAAGTTGCACCCAAAGATCCGCAGTGAAGAGGCTTGTTATTTATCATCGTCAATGGCGGTTGAGCTGGCCAAAAAGCATAATACCCGCCTGCATATTCTGCATATATCGACAGAAAAAGAAACTCACCTGTTTGACAATACAACCCCGCTTAAAGAAAAGCGCATTACCGCAGAAGCTTGTATACATCATATGTGGTTTACTGACAGGGATTACGAAACCAAAGGAAACTTCATTAAATGGAACCCGGCGGTTAAAACCGAGCACGACCGCGACGGTATTTTAAAAGCCGTTCTGGACGGGCATATCGACGTCATAGCTACCGACCATGCGCCGCATACATTGGAAGAAAAAGAACAGCCTTACCTGCAGGCCCCGTCTGGCGGACCATTAGTACAGCACGCACTGGTAGCCATGCTCGAGCTTTATCACCACGGTAAAATCACTTTAGAACAGATAGTTGAGAAAATGGCGCATAACGTTGCCATCTGCTTCCAGATAGAAAAACGCGGCTATATACGCGAAGGTTACTTTGCCGACCTGGTACTTGTAGATCTCAACAAACCCTGGCAGGTAAACAAAAGCAACATCCTCTACAAATGCGGCTGGAGCCCGTTTGAAGGCGCAACATTTCGCTCAACAGTTAAACACACCATCGTATCAGGCAATCTCGCCTGGAGTGAGGGCAAGTTTGTAAGTGAGACCAGCGGCAAGCGTATGAGTTTTGAGCGATAGCCTTTCAATTCCCTCCCTTGGGAGGGGTGCTGCTGCCAAGAGCGCAAAGGCAGGGAGGGGTTTCGCCATCAAGCAAATTAAACCCCTCCCTGCCCCTCCCAAGGGAGGGAATCGCACCGCCATTGGCCCTTTAGTTTTTTTACTCTACATCCCCGTTCTCCAACATCCTTTTCATCTCGCCAAAAATATATTGCCAGTTTGATTCAGAATGCTCTTTTGCGGCTTCGTCTTTAACATTATCCTGTGTGATATGCAGCGTGGTTACGCCGTCAGTTTCAGACAGATCATAAGTTACATTTTGATAATTTTCAGGAATATCGGGCAAATTGCTCATGCTGCTCCAATAACTGTATTGCAGGCGGCTGCCGGGTACAATGTCCAGTATTTTTCCATGGTCGCGATAGGTTTTCCCCTCCCAGGCGCCTGTCCATATAATGTCGCTGCCTTTTTGCCAATTACTTTGCTGATGGGTACCAAAAAAATATTTTTTGACGATCTCCTCGTCAGTCAGGGCTTTCCAAACCAGGTGGGCCGGCGCGTTAATAATAATGCTTGTGTTTAGCGTGATGCTTGTCATAACAGGTTTGTTTTAGTGTTTTTGTTTAACAGATGATTTGTCGATCTGTTGACAAAAAAGCAAACCGGGCATGACAACCCTATGTCAGTAGCTTATAGAAAAATTGCGCTGCATAAGTTTTTCGGTGATCTCGCGCACCCGCTCGCGCAGGCTATCGGGCGAGATGATCTCGGCGCTTTGGCCAAACATCATGTACCAATGCGCAAAGCCTTCTAATGAACTGGTTAAAAAAGTCATCTCTATCATATCGCCAACAGATCTTTCAGAGATAAACCCGCTGTAATATTTCTGTTGATGTAAATGCGGATGTACATTTTTATCAACCAGTATCACCACCGCATCTAATACTTTTTCGGTAGTTTTTTGGGCGATATAGTCTTTAAGCGACGGATGTTCCTCAGTAAAGTGTTCGTCTGTTACCACCAGGTTCTTGATCCGGTCTACACGAAAATCGCGGTAGGCTTTCCGCAAGCGGCAATAGGCAATTAAATGCCAAAATCCGCTCATAAAAAACATTCCGATAGGTTCAACATAACGTCGCGTGTGTTCCTGGCTATGCTGGGCAAAGTAATTTAACGACAACACATGTTTTTGGGATATACTATGCAGAATGGTCTGAATATGATCGGTATTATCCATTTCAGGAATATGTACCCCGCGTATCACTTCTATCCTGTCGTCGATACGCTCCAGCATGTCCTTTTCAGTAGCTTTCAGAATGGCCCGCACCTTGTACATGGCCGATTTATATTGCGCAGCAGTTGCCTTGTCAGTAAGTGTTTCCACAAACTTTTCGGCAGTCAGAAAGGCAGTAGCTTCTTCTTTGGTAAACATCACCGGCGGTAAGCGGTACCCTTCCATAATGGAATAACCTACTCCGGCTTCGCCTATAAGCGGTATACCCGCTTCTTCCAGGGTTTTAATATCACGGTAAACCGTACGCAAACTGATGTTAAATCGCTCGGCAATATCTGATGCCTTAACCACCCTGCGCGATTGCAGCTGAATTAAAATAGCAGATATGCGATCTATACGGTTCATATACCGCCAAATTAAATAATCCTGCGTATATTTAGATAATCTAATACCTATGAAAGATAAAATTGTAACCCTTGACGCTTATTACGATGTTATGGAAGCCGAGATTATTCGAGGTCGGCTGGAAGCAAATGACATTCCTTGTTTTATTGCCGACGACAACGTGTTGAACAGCAATCCTGCTTATAATTTAATGATAGGCGGCGTTAAAATAAAAGTATTTGAACACGATCTCGAAAAATGCCATGTTATACTGCATGAAGAACCTATTCTTGCAGAGGGTGAAGCACTGATCTCGTGCCCCGATTGTCATTCATCCAATGTTTTTTACGGCCCCGCCCCTTTTAAACGAAACTGGTTTTATATCTTTTTGTCTGCGCTTGCAGGAGGTGCTTACCCGCCATATATCAACCGAACTTGGATTTGTAAAGACTGTGGCACGAATTTTAAGCTATCGAAACAAGAAGCAATGGAAAAATAAAGACCGAATACTATGGAAGACAAAATAGTAACGCTGGGCTCCTATATAGATTTTATGGCAGCCGAAATTGATCTGGGCAAATTGCAAACTGCCGGCATATCATCTTACATTGATGAAAACGCCGCGGGCATTTATCCTTTAAACACTAACGATCTGGGCGCCTACAAGATCAAAGTATTTGAACGTGACCTGGAAAAATGCCGCAAATTACTGGCTCAGGATATGCATACCGAATAAAGGTTATTACATTTTGGGGCGACCGCAACCGGCTTTATTTTGTGATATGATTTTTTTATATTGCCTGAATGTATAACCGCCGAAAATTCATCAAACTATCTTCATTAAGCGCATCGTTGACGGCGCTGTCAGCATCAGCAATGGCTAAGCGCGTTTTAAATACGCCAAATGCGCCTGTTAAGCCTATAGTAATATCGACCTGGGACTTTGGCGTTGCCGCCAATAAAGAGGCCTGGCGCATATTATCAAAAGGCGGCCGTGCGCTGGATGCCGTTGAAGCCGGCGTAAAAATACCTGAAGCTGATTTGAAAAACCATAGTGTCGGCCGCGCCGGGTACCCCGACCGCGACGGACACGTTACACTGGACGCCTGCATTATGGATGAGCAAGGTAATTGCGGCGCGGTAGCAGCTATGGAGGATATAGCCCATCCTATTTCGGTGGCGCGTGCAGTGATGGAAAAAACGCCGCACGTGTTATTGGTAGGCGACGGCGCTCGGCAGTTTGCTATTGAGCAAGGCTTTAAAAAGGAAAAGTTGCTTACACCCGAATCAGAAAAAGCCTGGAAAAAATGGCTGGTAAAACATGAGTACAAACCGGTGATGAATATAGAAAATGAGATGCCGGGCGGCAAATCAAACCACGATACCATTGGCATGCTGGCTATTGATGCAAAAGGTAATATCTCTGGCGCTTGTACCACCAGCGGCATGGCCTGGAAAATGCACGGCCGTGTTGGCGACAGCCCGATTATTGGCGCGGGTTTATATGTTGACAATGAGGTTGGCGGCGCAACATCAACTGGTGTGGGCGAAGAGGTTATTCGTAACGTGGGCAGCTTTTTGGTAGTCGAACTAATGCGCCAGGGTTATACCCCGCAGGACGCCTGTAAAGAAGCTTGTCATCGCATCATTAAAAGGAAACCCGAGACTGTTAAAGAAATACAGGTTGGCTTTTTAGCTATCAACAAAAAAGGCGAATATGGCGCTTATGCGCTGCACAAAGGTTTTACTTTTGCCGTTTGCAATGCGCAGAAACAAGACCTTATTATTCCGGGTAAGTATTTTTATGAGACGGTAAAAGATTAATCCTGTAACTATAAGTAATATATTCGCCTGATAATTAACCCCAATTTATCATGGTAGTTTTGGAAGTGTGTGCCAATTCAATTACGTCTGCGCTTGCGGCCCAGGAAGGCGGTGCCGTACGCGTTGAATTATGCGATAACCTGTATGCAGGCGGCACTACTCCATCGCCGGGGCAAATTACCGTAGCCAGAAAATTGCTTAACATTCAACTTTATGTATTGATACGCCCCCGCGGCGCCGATTTTTTGTACAGCGACATAGAGTTTGACACCATGGTTGCCGACGTACAATATTGTATCGATGCGAAATGCGACGGCATAGTAACCGGCATTTTGAATGCAGATGGCACTATAGATAAAGAACGTAACCGCATATTAGTTGATATGGCTAAAAATGCCGGGCTAGGTGCTACCTTTCACCGTGCTTTTGATATGTGTGCCGATTATGCGCAAGCATTAGAGGATGTGATTGAACTGGGCTATGAACGTATCCTTACATCCGGCGGTAAAAGTACAGCTGTTGAGGGCGCACGCGTAATTGCTGACCTGGTAAAACAGGCCAATGGCCGCATAGCTATCATGGCAGGCAGCGGTTTGACTGAAATTAATGCCGCCGACCTGGTTCTGTTTACAGGGGTAAATGAACTTCATGGCACTCTACAATCGCGTGTACAAAGTAAAATGCTGTTTTCTAACAATCATATAATAATGGGTAGCACCTTTGGCGATGAATATGCCATTGATGTTACAGACGCAGAGCGCGTTAAAGCTGTCATTGCCAAAGCTAATGAAGCCCCTGCCTTATAGTCAGCACATATTTCTTAATTCTCCCATCGACTTTATTATAGCATCAACCCTCTGCTGTACCGTCAAGTCGCCGCGTAATTCAAGGATAGGTACGTTAAGCGTTTCCAACCAGGCTTCATGAGCAGGCAGCGTACGTTTAGCCAAACCTTTCGCTTCATCATAGTCAACCGCCCAGCTCATGAATATCTCGTATTGTAGTTTCCTTTCGGGATCAGTATAGATTATATCTCCGTAACGCTCATATTCCCGATCTCTTAATCGCTGTAATCTAATTTCGGGCGGAAGATATAGAAACACCACCAGGTCATAGTCCAGAAATACATCCTCGCTCCAGCTGAATATGGAGCCGCCCAATATCCAGTTTTCATGCTGCGCTAAATGTGAGATCAGCAGCGGGTTGCGTTCTTCAGGCGGCCTCCGGCTAATAAAAGGCGGATCGGACGGCAACCAGAAATAAGTGTCGCTGTCAAAATAGGGATAATCAATTTGTTTAGCCAGCGCCTTGCCAAGCGTAGTGACACCGCTGCCCGAAGCACCTAAGATATGAATATGCATAATATTGAATCACAAGAAAGATACCGGCAAAACTATTTCAAGCACATTTGGCCCGGCATTACCAAACATATCAGCATTTAACAAATGGCTATAACGAACGCCAAAGGTTAATGATTGCTGGTTGAACCATTTGGTATCAAAATACAGCGTACCGCCAACTGATTTAAAATCGGCACTTGCGGTAGTTGTGCGGCTTATAAAGTAGCGCGCGCGCGTGGCGTCAAAAAACAGATCACCGCGTATACGCATAAAATAAAGTGTGTTGGCTATGCCGGCATCCGGGTAAGCAATCGGGAAATGATAATCGGCACCAAACTTATCGAGCTGGTGTAAATTTTCGGCAGTATAACCGCGGCTAAACGGAAAGTCGTTTGAAAAACTGATCACATTATCGCTGCCGCTTTGCTGATGGGCCAGGTTAATAAGCAGGTTATGGTTAGTAGCCAAACCCGGCAAAAACAAAGTTCCGTTAATCAACGTCTGGTTAGCCGTTAAGCTGCTGATTGAACGTTTATAGTTGAATGTGATACTTTCGCCAAACCGGGGATAAATATTTTGCCTGGCCTGCTGGATATGGTTACTGAATATCACCGTATTACTCAGGTAGCTATATGATTGATCAAATATTTTTTGCAGTTGTTGCTGAAACGATGTCGATGTAAAGTGCAAAGTCGAAGCCAGTGTTAAGCCCGTTATATTTCTGCCCGAGCTGAAATTTAACGGCACCTGCACCCCGCCGTGTATGTCGCTTTCATTCCAGTAAATATTAGTGTTATGGTAAAAAGCGCGCCTATCCAGCGTATAGTTAAAACCAGCAATAATCCATGGAAACAATGCACCGTATGCCCCATCAAAACCAAACTCTTTATATCCCTCGTTACGGTTATAGTTAAATAATATTTCAGATTGGAAGGTATTTAATATGTTCTCCCCTTCAAGCGTTACGGTATAGTTAGGGTCGCTAAAATCGGGCACCAGGCTGTGAAAGTTAAAGAAATGATAGCCTTTGTTATACCTTGTCACCGGCAACGGGTTACTGGCAATAGCCGGCAGCAAGTTGGCAGCCGAATCCCTTGACAAATTCGAGACATTAAAGGCAGACAATCCACCCGGGATATGATTGTCGGGCAGTTCTGTCCATTTGACTGCGGTGTCGTCCGCCTGCCTGATCTTATAACCGGTTGCCGTAAATTCAACCCAAGCTATTTTATTGTCGGTTACTGTAGCTTGGTACTTATTAAGTCCGCTTTGCTTAGTGGTATAAAGCTTGCCTGTAACAATATTAACCGCAAACAGACGATCATTAATACCTGAAGTTGCCGAAAAATAAACCATATCGCCATGCACCCTGGGGAACGCAACAGGCTGAAACGAAAATGGCAGCAGGTATTTTAAACGGCCGGTAGCAATATCAACCAGGGCCAAACTCATCTTTCCCTGAGTATCGCGCACAGGGGCTATCAGCTGCGAATTGTTAAAAAACTTAGGATAAGTATAAAATAAGTTTTCGCGGTTTGGAACCGTTGTAATTAAATTACCCTCGGTATCCAATATCTGCAGCTGGTTAGCTCCACCCGGATCAACTTCAACTGCCACCACGCGTTTACCGTCGTCACTCAGCGATGGTGAAAAATATTTGGTGCGACGCGTGATCGTGGTTTCTTTACCGGTATTTATATCCAGCAAACGCAACTCGTTATAGTCGCGATAGCCCCAGCGCAAGTCAGGGCGATTTGCGGCATAAACAATCTTGCCCGCAGCATAGTCGAAATAACTATCAATAGATATAGCCCTGGTAATGATTTTTTTATCGATACCATTACACCTGATGGTAAACTGTGCCGGAACTTTATAGGTTGACTTTACATAGATAAGCGTATTGTCATCCACAAAAAACGGATACTCTTCGCTTTTGTAAGGGCTTGTATCTGCTGCATGTTCGTCTTTGCTATAGATCAATTTAAAATGATCAAAACCGGCTTGGGTAAACTGTTTAAAGCTTTGGCCCGAATAACGCTTAATGGCAGACTGCATCGGGAAAAACAAACTGCGATAAGCAGCCGCATCATGTGTTACATTTTTCCAGAAATCTTCTCCATATTTTTCTCTGCCGTACGCCACCTGCATATAGCCCATGGGGTACCAGTCTGGTATAAAATCAACAAACGATCCGTTGCGCAGCTTCATCCAGCTGTAATTTTTACCGGCGTCCCAAAGCGCCCGGTAACCGTTAAAAAAGTAAGGTAGCCGCCCTCTGCCCCGCCCGCTTACGTGGGTTTCGTTAAAAACGGCGTCCCCCTCATAAAACCAGTTCGGTATAGCCAGGTCATTGCCAAACGCCTGCCCGCTTTCGCCAAACACAAATTTCAGCGCTTTTGACAACCCGACGTTAAAATTATTGAATTGCTGTACGTGCCGGTACTCATGAATAGCCAGTTGATCTGCCCAGGGCAGTGTACCTATTTCAAAACTGTTCTGATCGGGCGTCAAATAAAATTCGCTTCTGAAAGGTGCTAGTCCAACATAAGCATTCGAGACCGTGGTTTGATTTTGCAGCAGGATACTGATCTGCTTTTGCTTGTACCCGATAGTAGGTTGTACCAGCGGATTCATCTGATTGACAATATTTGCCACCCTTGAGCCAATAGAATCCATACCAGCCGGAAATATCACCTTTGCTGCCCTGGTATTCACCTGCCGCCATTTAATTGATGGCGGGTTACCGCCAAACTCCTGGGCTTTTGCCACTGTGGCAATAAGTGTCAAAAATGCCAATAAAAGTTTTTCCCGCGTGTTTTTTTTGGTTAGCATCGGTGTGAATCTGCCACAAATAAAATAAACAAATATTCAATTCACAATAACATGACATACTGTGTTACTAAACTAACTACATTTGCCGATTGTTTGTTAATAATACGTAATGGCTAAAATTTCGATAAACCTGGCTACCGGCTCTTTACAAAAAGAAGAGATTATTGTAGGTATTGATCTGGGTACTACTAACTCATTGGTAGCTTTTATCAATCCTGATAAAAACGCGCAAGTGATTAACGATGCCGGCAAGGGTGTGCTGGTGCCGTCGATAGTACATTTTGGCGCGGCTGGCGATGTTACTGTTGGTAATGAGGCTAAAGATTATCTGGTTACCGATCCGCAGAACACCATTTTTTCGGTAAAAAGATTATTGGGCCGTAGCTACAAGGACATCGAAAATTATAAAGATTTTTTTAGCTATAAAGTTATTGATGACGATTCTGAAAGCCTGGTAAAAATCAACGTTGGCGATAAGTTTTATACGCCTATTGAACTATCGGGCATGATTTTGAAAGAGCTGAAAGCCCGGGCCGAGCATGCGTTAAAAACACCGGTTAACCGCGCAGTTATCACCGTACCGGCTTACTTTAATGACTCACAACGCCAGGCTACCCGCGACGCAGGTAAACTGGCCGGACTGGACGTTTTGCGCATTGTAAATGAACCTACCGCTGCCAGCCTGGCTTATGGTATAGGTTTAAATCCTGAAGAAACTAAAACCATTGCCGTCTATGATTTGGGAGGCGGTACGTTTGACGTATCGATCCTGCAAATACAAAACGGCATTTTTGAGGTGCTGTCAACCAATGGGGATACTTTTTTGGGGGGCGACGACTTTGATCGCGCTATTGTTGATTACTGGATCGAAAAAAATCAACTCAATAAAACTGAATTAGCGACGAACCACGAGCTTACACAAGCCCTGCGTTTAAAAGCTGAAGAAGCAAAAAAAGCCTTCAGTCACCAAAGCTTATTCAATGAGCAATTAGGCGATATATGGTGTACGCTTGACCGCAATACTTTTGAACAACTGATATTACCTAAGGTACAGCAAACCATAACTGCCTGCGAAAATGCACTTAGTGACGCAAAATTAACTGTTGACCAGATTGATGAGGTAGTGATGGTAGGTGGCTCAACCCGCACCGGTTTAGTAAAGAAAATGGTGGCCGATTTTTTTAAACGCCCAGTTCATGATGACGTAAATCCGGATGAGGTGGTAGCTTTGGGCGCCGCTATTCAGGCGGATATTCTGGCCGGTAACCGAAAAGATATTTTGCTACTGGACGTTACGCCGCTGTCATTGGGTATTGAAACCATGGGTGGCTTAATGGATGTGATCATCCCGCGTAACAGCAAGGTACCTACTAAGGCCGGACGCCAATACACCACCTCAAAAGATGGCCAGGTGAACATGAAGATAGCCGTCTATCAGGGCGAACGCGACCTGATCAAAGAGAACCGTAAGCTGGCCGAATTTGAGCTGAAAGGCATCCCGGCTATGCCGGCTGGTTTCCCTAAAGTAGATATCAATTTCTTACTGAATGCCGACGGGATCCTGAAAATACAGGCTATCGAATTACGCTCAGGTGTTAAACAGGAGATTGATGTGAAACCCACCTACGGCATCACTGACGACCAGGTTGAACAAATGCTGCTGGACAGTATTACTCACGCTAAGGACGACGTAAGCGCACGTATGCTGATTGAAGCACGCACAGAGGGCGAACAAATGGTTTACACGATTGAAAGGTTCCTGGAAAAGAATGGAAGCTATTTATCTGCCGAAGAAGTTACCGCAACACAACAATATATAGCCGAGTTGAAAGATATTTTGACAAAAGAGGATAAAGATGCCATTTTAAAACAACTCGACCTTATCAACGAATTTACACGCCCATTCGCAGAGCGGCTAATGGACCACGCCATAGCCACAGCCATGAAAGGCAAAAGCATCGATGATCAGTTAGATTAACGGTTGGCCTAACAAAATTTTAGCAACGGTGGAGTTAACACTTTACCGTTTTCTTTTTTTGGCCCAGCTTCCCCCGCAATCTTACTTTTTCAATATAATCTGTCGCCAGCGGCGTTTTGCAGGCTGTGCCCTCTTTAATCACGGTTACCGGGCCTATGCGCCGGGCAGTATCAATTACCTCGCCGGTCATTGAGCTTATATAGCTCCCCAAACATATCATAAAAATATTCATGCCTGAACGCACCCGGTTGGGCGCTGTATGGATGTTTTTTTCGACGCGGCTAAGCAATGTTCTCAGCGCTGCCAAGTCCAGTTCGGCATCGGGCTTTAGCGCTACCAGGTTAGCCAATGTAAACCACCCGGCCGATACAACATGCGCTTCGTGATCCTCAATCCATTGTAATGCCAGTTCCCAACCAAAGTTACCGCCCGCGGTAACCCATGGAACCATATAGTCGGCTATATTGTCTGACACCGCTTGCCGTACCCAGGTTTGCAGGTCATCTATGCTCATTTTCTTATCATCCGTAATTAATCCGGCCAGATACATGGCATCGGCATTGCCCGTGGCGTAAAGGTCTTTAGCCAGCTGATAATCTGTCCTGATCTTTTTTTGGATGGTTTTAAGATGCTCAACCTTAACGCCAAAAAACGGCTCTTTAACACCGTGCTTTAACAAAATCTTTTTGATGCCTTCGTCACCATGCTGCTGCAGGTCGGCCATTATTTGGGGAACGGTCATCATCGTGTCAGGGTAAGCTTATTGTTACTAAAATAATGATAAATTTTCAAACAGTTGGTTATCAGCAATTGTAATTATTTAGACAGTTATATTTTTTAACTAACATCTAATAAAATGAAACGCATATTATTGCCCCTACTTGTTATCGCGAGCATCAGTATGGCCCGCGCGCAAACCTCTGCCACTGACCTTAAATCAATGGCCGACAGCAAAAAATTTAAATTTACCGCTAAAAATGCCACCTTACCTGTTGATCCCAGCAATGCCGGCGCATCTATCAGTTCAGACCGTACCGAGGATAATCACAAGGCGCTGAGTGGAAACTATTACACCACACTTACGCCAGATTCTGTAGTGTCTTACCTGCCCTATTATGACAAAACTCAAACCCAGGGCACTGATGTAAACGCAACTACTACGGTTTTAGAAAATGCCAGCAAATCAACAGCTACCAGCTATGATTACCAGGTTAAGCAAAAGAAAAATGGTGAAGTTGATATCACTATAAAACCCAAAAGTGGTAAACTTACCAAGTACGTATTTAACCTTAAACCAGATGGTAGTGCTAAACTTGAAGCCACTATTGACGATTATAAAGTGATTACTTACGATGGCTCTTACTCCAGGTAAAGCAAACAAAAAGGCTCCCGAAACAGGGAGCCTTTTAAATCGCCAACAAAATATTTGACGACGATAAAGTTTACCTTTAAGCCTTTAATGCTTCCTGCTCTTTTAAGGCGTTAATATTGTTTTTATTGCTGAAAGCATCAGTTTGCGATGCAAATTCCTCCAGCAAACTGGCAATAGCGTCTAAGTTGTCTGAAACGCGCTGGTGCATATCCGGCAACTCTTTTTCCAAACGTTTATCGCCTAAATCAATATTATCGACTTCAATCTTAGTCAGTTTTGCAATTACGGCCTGTTGGCTATTTTTAAGATCTTCCAATTCGTGAACGATCTTCTCCATCAATCCAAACTTTTTTAAAGTATCCATAGGGTTAACATTTTAATTAATGTAACCTACGTCAACCAAAAATCGTTCCGAATTTGGATTCATCACCAGATGAGTGATGAAGAATTATAAAACTAACAGCAATAAATGTCGCTTAAATCATGGTCTGTTCATCAATCGCGCAACGTATTTGCCGATGATATCAAACTCCAGATTAACAGCTGAGCCTTCTCTTACATTATGCAGATTAGTATGCTCATACGTGTACGGTATAATGGCTACCGAGAAAGTGTTGGCTTGTGAGTTAACTACGGTTAAACTTATGCCATTAACACAGATAGAGCCTTTCTCAACGGTTACGTTACCCTTCGAAGCATCGTACTCAAAAGTGTATTCCCAGCTGCCGTCAAGCGTTTTAAATTGCGTACAGGTGGCGGTCTGGTCTACATGTCCCTGAACAATATGGCCGTCAAGCCGGGCATTCATTTGCATACAGCGTTCCAGATTTACAGGTTCGCCGCTTTTCAGGTGGCCTAGATTTGTTTTATTCAGGGTTTCTTCAATGGCAGTAACGGTGTGTTTGCCGTCCTCAACAGCAACCACGGTTAAACATACGCCATTGTGTGCTACTGACTGATCGATTTTTAACTCGTTTGATATTGCTGATTCTATGGTAATGTGCAAATTACCCTGATCATGACGCAGATTGGTTACTTTACCCAGTGTTTCTATTATTCCGGTGAACATAAATGTCTTTGTAGATTGCTACACAAAACTAATTATATTAAATCAGGTTTATTTAAAGTTATGCATATCTCTAACCAAAGCGCCGGAATTTTACTGTACCGCAACATAAACGCACAAATTGAATTCTTTTTGGTACACCCGGGCGGGCCCTTTTTCAAAAATAAAGACGATGGTTACTGGTCTATCCCTAAAGGAGAATTTTTGCCCGACGAAAATCCGCTGGAAGCTGCAAAAAGGGAGTTTGAAGAAGAAACCGGTACTACGCTTAATGCCGATACATTTATCAAACTATCGCCCATTAAACAAAAAAGCGGCAAAACGGTGCATGCCTGGGCAGGCCGGGGCGAGTTAAATGCTGATACCGTTGTGAGCAACACCTTCGAAATGGAGTGGCCACCTAAATCAGGTAAAATGGCCATGTTCCCGGAAATTGACCGGGCGGGCTGGTTCACAACTGATGCAGCCCGAATAAAAATTAACGCGGCACAAGCCGCATTGATTGATGAGCTGCTGTCTTTAATTTAATCTTAACAGTAATCGCATTATATTTCCCGCCGATTGGCCACCCAGTTTGAAGATACATCAGCCTGTGTTTCAACGGAGGTTTTTGCCGGGCTGAGCAATTGTTGCATTATCAGGGCAGCTATTTTCGCCTCATCCTGCTTGTCTTGCTCCAAGGCCTCTGATGTAAAGTATTTTTGCACAAAATGTGTATCAAACGTCCCCGATTTAAAAGCCTGATGCTGCATTACAAACCTGCCAAAGCCTAAAGTAGTAGTTATGCCGGTAATAATGTACTCATCAATTGCCCTGGTCATGCGTTCAATAGCTTCTTCGCGGTCTTTACCACAGGCAATAAGTTTGGCTATCATAGGGTCGTAATAAATAGGTATTTCCATACCCTGCTCAAAACCATCGTCTACGCGTATGCCTGGCCCTTTGGGTGTAACATAGGTTTGCAGCGTACCAATATCCGGCAGGAAATTATTAGCGGGGTCTTCAGCATAAACACGCAGCTCGACGGCATGACCAGTAATAGTCAGGTCTTCTTGTTTAAACTGAATAGGTTCGCCACGGGCTATTTTAATTTGCTCTTTCACCAGGTCGACACCGGTTATAAGCTCGGTAACGGGGTGCTCAACCTGCAGGCGGGTGTTCATCTCCAGGAAATAAAAGTTGAGCTGGTCGTCCATGATAAACTCCACGGTACCCGCGCCGGTGTAGTTTACCGACCGCGCAACATCAACGGCACACTTGCCCATAGCTTCGCGCAGCTCAGGCGTTAATATTGACGATGGCGCTTCTTCTACAACTTTTTGGTGCCGGCGCTGAACTGAGCAATCGCGCTCAAACAGATGAACAATATTGCCGTGGGTATCACCCAGCACCTGTATTTCAATATGTTTGGGCGATGATACATATCGCTCGATAAAAACCGAACCGTCGCCAAAAGCAGAGGTAGCTTCTGAAACGGCCAGATGCATTTGTTCTTCAAAATCGTCCACCGTGTGTACAATGCGCATCCCTTTGCCCCCGCCACCGGCAGCCGCTTTGATTAAAATAGGAAAACCAACTTCAAGTGCACGCTTTTTGGCTTCGCCGATGTCTGTGATAGCTTCCTCGGTTCCGGGCACCATAGGAATGTTATATTGCATAGCGGCTGCTTTGGCCGATAATTTATTGCCCATTACCTCCATGGCTTCAGGCGACGGACCAATAAGTATCAAACCGGCTTCACGCACGCGGCGGGCAAAAGCAGGGTTTTCGCTTAAAAAACCATAACCGGGATGTATGGCTTCAGCACCTGTGATGCGGCAGGCCCCGATAATCTTTTCGACCACCAGGTACGATTGATTAGACGGTGCCTCACCTATAAAAACAGCTTCATCAGCATAACGAACATGCAACGCATCCCTGTCGGCAGCCGAATAAACGGCCACAGTTTTGATGCCCATTTCGCGTGCAGACCGCATTATTCTTAACGCTATTTCGCCACGATTGGCTACCAGTATTTTTTGCATATCTGACAAATGTAAAAGATTCGACCAGGCTACCGCAAGGCGCTAAACTATTATCTGGGAAATATTTTTTAACAATTTAATAATATTCCAAACCTTTATATCTGACATCCGTTAAAATATTGATAACAAATATTTAATATGATGCTCAAAAAATACCGGCCGTTATACTGGTTTGATAAACACATCCAAACCAAAGAAGACTTTCAATATTTAATTGTGGCTATATTAATTGCGTTTATTGTATCTATTAAGTGCTACCTGTTATTTCACCCCTATACGAAGACTATAGCAGATGTTCAAAATCCAAAAACAGTGTTAAGCCAGCCTGTTATCAATTAATAACATTCATTCACAAAATAATTATCAAACAAAAAGCCTTACAGAATATCTGTAAGGCTTTTTCATTTCTTTATTATTAATGTTGTGCGGGAGGAGGCTGCATACCACCAGCCGGAGGAGGCATCATACCGCCGCGTTTTGGCCATGTAGCCGTTTCCAGGTGTGCAACGCCGTGGTGACAGGTGTAGCAGTTCACGCTGGCCATTTTGGCTACGCCCAGCGAATCTTTTTCGCCTTTAAAATATTTGTTATTTAGCTTGGCTGTCATCTTATACATCTCACGGGCCATTTTTTTCTCCGGCTTCGCGTCGCTTGCAAAGTTCAGGCCTCTGCCAGTTGTATTTGCTTCATGACAAAAATTACATCTGACACCCAGGGCAGCAGACCAATTATCCATAATATGATCAACCTGACGAAAGGTTAACTTTTTAGGCAATACCTTCAGGTTAGTAACCGGCGGATCAACACGTTGCTGCTGTGGCGGCTGCTGTTGGCTAATCATAGTCATGGATGCCAGCGTGATGGCACCTGAAATGAGCACAACGGGTATTAAAAGCTTTTTGTTAAAATGCATGTTTGTCATATTTAAGTCACTAAAATAATGGTTAATTTTCAATGTTCCAACAATTATTTTAATTGTTACACATCAAATTTAGCTACCATCGTCTCGCTCAAATTCCATAGCCTCTCGCGCGAGGTTTCATCTTGTGCTATACCTGCCGGTTTCACCGGCTTTTTCCTGACAAAATAGCTGCCGCTTTTAGGCTCCAGCTTAGGCGCCGTAGCTAAATAAACCGAAGTTTCGGCGCCTTTTTCGGCCGTGATCATAAATGGCGTAGCTAACGAGAACATCAACTTCAAACCGCCGGTAAGTTTAGAATTAAAGTTGGTTTTTACTACGCCGGGATGTAAGGCGTACGATGTAATGCCTTTGCTTGCGTACCGCCCGGCTATTGATTTGGTAAAATATATATTAAACAGTTTACTGTTGCCATATGCCCCCATAGCCGAGTATTTCTGCGGATCATTGATGCTTTCAAAATCGGGCTTGCCCCTTCTGTGCAGATCTGAGCTTACATTAATAATTCGCGCCTGTCCTTTTTCAAGCAAGGGCATCAGTTTTTTAGTAAGCAGGAAATGCCCCAGGTGGTTGAGCTGAAAGGTGGTTTCAAAGCCGTCTTTGGTTAACGCAAAATGGTTAAACATTCCGCCTGCATTATTGATGAGCACCTGCACGTTGAACAGCTTTGATCTAAGTTCGTCGGCAGCGGCGGCTACCGTAGTCAGGTCGGTAAGGTCGCAATAAACAATGTGTACATTTTTATTACCGGTTTCTTTGCTGATGCGTTGTTTGAGTTCGCCGCTTTTCTGCACATTTCTAACCAGCAGATAAAGCGCATGATCTTTTCTGGCAAGCGCAAAGGCGGTGGCCTCGCCTATGCCAGAGGTTGCTCCCGTTATTACCGTAGTTGTTATAGCCATGCTGTTAAATTATGTTAAATAACGTATTTGTTACCCATTTTATGGTAAAATAATTTGTTTAATTACGAAGCGTTCGTAGCTTTACGAAAACATCGTAATAAATGGAAAAATTATCGGTACAGGAGGAAGAGGCAATGCAGGCCATTTGGCAATGCACTGAAGGGTATATCAAAGATTTTTTAGATGCCATGCCAGAGCCCAAGCCGCCTTATACCACCCTGGCCTCAACCGTAAAAAACCTGGAGCGCAAAGAATTTGTGACCAGTAAAAAAATAGGTAACTCGTTTCGCTATAAAGCAGCTATTAAAGAAGAAGAATATAAAAAACGCTTTATGAACGGCTTTGTAAGCGATTACTTCGACAACTCCTATAAAAATCTGGTAGCCTTTTTCGCTAAAGATAAAAAGATAAGCGCCACCGACCTGAAGGAGATCATCAACCTTATTGAGAACCCTAAACCCTGATGTGTTATGCCGGCACTGTTTGTTTTCCTGCTTAAAGTTAACATAGCGCTTATTGCTTTTTGCCTGGGCTATTACCTGGTGCTGCGCAAACTTACCTTTTATACCCTCAATCGTTTTTATCTGGTTTTAGGGATCATCTTTTCTTCGTTTTATCCTTTTGTTAATATCGACAGCTTTATACACCGGCACAAACTGGAGTCGATACAGCAGGTAGTAGTTAACCTGAAGGCACCTGCCCAAAAGCTGCTCAGCTACCCATGGTATTGGAACTGGGCGGCAACAATATTCTGGCTGGGTGCTGCGGTTTTTGCGGCGCGGTTGCTGTTACAGTTTTTATCGCTTTACAAAATTTACCGAAGCTCAAAACAAGGTACTTTGCAACAGTACAACGTGAGGATAACCGATGCCGATATCAGTCCGTTTTCGTTTTGGCAGAGTATTTTTATAAATCCCGATAAGGTAGAGAATACCGACCTTAAAAGCATTCTGCAACATGAGCAGGTGCACGTAAGCGAATGGCATACGCTGGATATTTTACTGGCCGAAGTGAGCGTGATATTCTATTGGTTTAACCCGGGTATCTGGCTCATGAAAAAGGCTGTTAGCGAGAATATAGAATTTATTACCGACCGTAAAATACTGCAGCAAGGCGCAGACAGTAAAGAATATCAATACAGTTTGTTAAATGTAAGCCTGGGTACTAAGGCCCCGGCAAATATTACCAACCATTTTAATTTTTCGACGCTTAAAAAACGTATTCGTATGATGAATGCGCGCCGCTCGTCAAAAATTAACCTTACCCGTTATGCAGTACTCATGCCCGCGGTGATCATATGTCTTTGCATATTCAGCATCACCAAGGCAGATATCGTCAAAAAAAGTAAAATAGCCTACAAAACCATCTTTACATCGGTACATAATTTTGTGGGTACCACCGCGGCCAGGCCTGTAGTTAAACCCAGGAAAAAGCTTGTACGTAAAACATTACTGCAATATGCCGATACGGCTAAAATGCTACCCTTGCCGCTGCCTGTCCCGCTGACATTCCAGATTAAAAACGACTCAATAAGCCGCCATAATCAAACATTTGAAATTAAAAGAATACCAGGCCAATCAACTGCTTACTTAATAAATGGCCGCGAAGTATCTGCCGAAAAATTTGATGCGTTGCGCCCTCATGTGCAAAGAGATACTATCAATATTGTAGCAAAATATCCGGCTGATCAAAAAGCATTAAAACACATGCTCACGGTGGTACAAAATGGCACAGGTTCTATACAAACAGCCACCTTTCAATCAGACGACGCCGATCGGGCCGACAAAGTAATAACAGGCATTCAAATTAAACGTCATGACGATGGAAAAGGCGAGCAAACCGGTAATGTTGAAGCAACCCTGACCGGTAAGCCTGTCAAAAAAGTATTTATGATAAGGGCTGATTATATTACGTCTGACACCAGCATCAAACCGCGCGGCACTATAAGCCACACCCGCATAAACGGCAAAGATGTTACCGAAGAAGAGCTAAAGAAACTGGCGCCTAATCTGGCAAACAAAGCACAGGTTATCAGCGCTCAAAAGGCTACTCCGCGAGAAATACGGAAGATCAGAATAGATGGCAAGGATGCTACCATGGAAGAATTGTATAAACTTGACCCTAAACTGATTCAAAAAATGAATATAGTAAATGTCAAAGCCGGCAGCAGTGATTCAACTAATAAAGATATTGAAGTGACTACCAAGAGCGGACAGTGAGCTAACCGCCCGCTTGTGGTATCTCCCGTGGTTGAAACGACAAAGCATCTAACATTTCCTAACTCGCCTCGGCTAGTTTTTCTTTGTCCAAAATCTCCAGTAAAACCCGCTCAGCCATATTCAGTTCTGCGGCTTTGACGTCTTTCTCTTCGTCTAAAGTCTTGATGTAGTTAAACAGATGCCCTTCTTCATAACTTTTGATGATGGTTGGATGCACATAGTATTTTTTGCACACTGTGCGTGTGTTACCCAGATTTATGGCTACCTCATCCAGCACACTTACAATCTTTTTTTTGCACTCGGTTACCGAATTAAATTCACCAGCTTCTTTAAAGGCATATAAAGCACTTACGCTACCGGCCCAGGTTCTGAAATCTTTGGCGGTAAAATCTTCGCCGGTAATCTCTTTCAGGTAGGTATTAATATCGCCCGAGCCTATAGAACAGCGTGTACCATCTTTATTATAATATTGAAACAATTCTTTACCCGGGATATCGCGGCATTGTTTAACCAAACGCGCCAGTTTACGGCTTTGCAGCGCTATTTTATGAAAGACGCCTTTTTTACCTTTAAACTCAAACCTCAAATTTGAGCCCTCTATTTTTACATGCCGGTCTTGCAGGGTCGTTAACCCAAATGAACCGTATAGCTTTTTGTATGACTCATTACCTACCCTTATACTGGTTAGTTCCATCAGTCGCACCACTAAAGCTACCACTTTTTCGTGGTCAAGATCATGACGCGACAGGTCTTTATCAACCTGCTGCCTGATAGCCGGTAAATGCGCCGCAAAGCTTTGCAGGCGGTGATATTTGGACTGATTGCGAATTTTATTCCAGTCGGCATGGTAACGATACTGCTTGCGGCCGGCGGCATCAGTGCCTGTAAATTGAAGGTGCCCGTTTTCATAAGGCGAAATCCAGACATTGGTATAAGCTGGCGGTATCACCAATCTGTTAAAGCGTTGTATCAGTTCTTTATCTTTTACCGTCTTTCCGTCCGGATCGACATAACTCCAGCCGGAACCGGCTTTTTTGCGCGTATATCCAGGCGTTGAATCTGACACATAGCGCAACCCCACAGCCTTAGCCGTGATCTTTGGATCGCGACCAATTTTTTCAAGCTTTTTTATTAGTCTGTTCATTTGATGTAATAACGGTTTGCCAGGCAATTGGTTTTGCTTGGTTCATTAGTGATTGCGCGTTTCTATGGCGGGACTTGCCCGGTTCTCAATTTACGAACTTCAACCACCATGCGGGAAAGAGGATTTCGAAATATGCGGTACAAATTCCCTCCCTTGGGAGGGGTGCGGCTGGTTTGTGCGTAAAGGCAGGGAGGGGTTTTGCCATTTTACTAGCGTAGAAACCCCTCCCTGCCCCTCCCAGGGGAGGGAATCGCACTGGCTCACGCAATCGTATTCCATAATAGCACTAAAATATCATTGACAAGCTCGTTAAGCATGAAGCATCTTATCGAATTGATAGCTTTGATAAGATCCTTCACTACGTTCAGGATGACAAATGGGATAAACAATTCAATGAGCATTTTACGCTCCGCTGACGAATTAATTAAAACACAATGGCCAACTTTAAGCTTTAAATCACAACAACCAATCAACTTATGAAATACAACTTTTTAGGTAATACCGGTGTGCTGGTGTCTGAGATATGTTTTGGCACGATGACCTTTGGCGGCAGCGAAGAAGGCATTTGGGGCAACATTGGCCGCGTACAGCAAGACGAGGTTAACCAGATGATGCGTACAGTTGTAGATGCCGGCATCAATTTTATTGATACGGCCAATGTTTACTCATTTGGTAAATCTGAACAACTGCTCGGCCAATCTATTATCGACGTAGGACTGAACCGCAATAACCTGGTTATTGCTACCAAAGTACGGGGCCGCATGAGTGCTGATGTAAATGATGTTGGCCTGAGCCGTTTTAATATCTTCCAGTCGGTTGATGCCAGTTTAAAGCGCCTGCAGCTTGATCATATTGATTTGCTGTATGTACATGGAGTAGATTTGTTTACGCCTATTGAGGAAACCGTACGCGCACTTAACGATATTGTATTAACCGGCAAAGTACGCTATGTAGCTATTTGCAACTGGCCGGCCTGGATGGTAATGAAAGCTTTGGGCATTGCCGAGAAGCACGGCTGGAACAAATTTGTAGGTCTGCAATACTACTATTCTGTTGCCGGGCGCGACATTGAACGCGAGATTGTTCCGCTGGCACAAGATCAGCATCTGGCCATCTTTCCGTGGAGCCCGCTGGCCGGTGGTTTCCTGTCAGGAAAATATACCCGCAGTAATCAGAATGTAGATGGTGCGCGCAGAGATAAATTCGATTTTCCGCCGGTAGACAAAGAAAAAGCTTATGATATTATTGATGTTTTAGGCGATATCAGCAAAGCTCACCATGTATCGGTAGCGCAAGTGGCACTGGCCTGGGTGCGTTTGCAAAAAGGTATCACCAGCACTATTATCGGTGCCAAAAACATTGATCAGCTAAACGACAATTTAAAATCGACGGAGATTACCCTATCTCCAGATGAACTGAAACGCCTTGATGAGATCAGCGCTACACCAAAACCATACCCCGGCTGGATGGTAGACCGCCAAATGGGCGACCGGTTGGTTAAGTAGCTCGTTATTATTATATTTGGAAGAGACGCGAAGTATTGCGTCTCTTCTTGATTTGATATATGGGGCTAGTGTAAACTTTTTTCAGGACGGGTCACCTTTCAGGGTGTTTCACTCTATTAATCCGCAAATTCAAAATTTACGTTAAACAACTTATAACCAAATATTTATAAGCTTTATTTAAACCATTACTACTGTTTCAAAGTGTTTCACCCACAAACATTAAAATGCTGTAAAACAACACATTATCGAAAAAAGGTGTTTCAAAGTGTTTCATATTTAAAGTGGAACACCTGCACCAAAACTATAAAGATTTAACCACAGAAACCACATGCTCCACCTGCTCCGGGTGCACGTCCAGATGCAGCACAAAACGAATACGATGCTTATCGGTCGACATTGCATGAATGCCTTGAGCAGCCAATTTCTGAAGAACAGCATCCGCAAGGTCAACAGTATCAAACAGGATGATATTGGTTTCTACAGGCAACACGTTGGTCACCGCCGGCGAGGCCGCCAGCGCCTCAGCAATAATACGGGCATGGGCGTGATCGTTTTTCAATCTTTCCACATGATGGTCTAAAGCATAAATACCCGCAGCTGCCAGAAACCCCGCCTGGCGCATGCCACCGCCTAAAACCTTGCGTACCCGGCGGGCGTATTTGATAGTTTCTTTATCAGCCAGCAAAACAGACCCAACCGGCGCCCCCAGCCCTTTTGATAAACAAACCGATATGCCGTCAAAGTATTTGCCGTAGTCGTATGCCTTGTCGCCGGTATGTGCCAACGCATTAAATATACGGGCACCGTCCAGGTGCAGTTTCAATCCACGCTGTTGGCAAAGTTCAGCTATAGGTTTAATCTGATCTAAGGTATAGCATGCGCCGCCGCCTTTATTGACGGTATTCTCCAGTACGACTAAGCTGGTATGCGGATAGTGCACATTTTCAGCATTGATCTCGGGTTCTATCATATCGGCAGTTAATATACCCCGATAGCCATTCAGCAATCTGGTTGACACTGCAGAGTTAAACGCTATGCCGCCACCCTCGTAACGATAAACATGCGCGGTTTGATCGGCAATCAGTTCGTCCAATGGTTGCGTAAAGCATTTTATGGCAATCTGGTTAGTCATGGTACCTGAGGGGCAATAGATGCCGGCTTCCATCCCAAACATAGCTGCCGCCTTGGCTTCAAGCTGGTTTATAGTTTCATCGTCGCCAAACACATCGTCGCCAACTTTAGCGTTAAACATGGCTTCGAGCATGCCTGCTGTTGGTTTGGTTACAGTATCGCTGCGTAAATCGACAGTAATCATATTAAATATTGTAAAATTGCGTTATTTGTGTTTTATATCTTTTTATGCGCTCAAGTTTAATCATTTTCTGCTTCATGCTGCTGTGTATAACAGCAAAATCACAATCATGGCAGCCAGGCCATTTCTATGATGTCAAAGGAACAAAAAGCACCGGGTTTATCCGCGTTAATCCCGGCGGTAAAGGCCCTATTAAAGGCGAAGGCTTTATTGAGTATAAAGAAACGGATAAAGATGACCCCATCAAACTTAGCGCCAGCGACCTGCGCTCATTTGTAGCCGGTCGTGACAGCTTTGTGGTAGCCATTGCCCCCGCCGCAGGCTGGGCAAAATATGATATGGATTTTGTGCATGTAGCTGTAGATGGCCCGATACGTTTATTTGAAGCCCGCGGTGCAGCCGGCGATGGTGGTAGCGGCGTTGGCTTTAGCCCGGGCATCGGCGTAGGTGTAGCCGGTGGTGGCGGCACAGGCGGCTTTGGCGGTGGACTGGGTGGTGGCATCTCGATCCCTATCGGCGGCCGTGGTGGCCACGGTAAAGGCGGCAAAGCAGTATATTATTATGGCGCTAACACGGCGAGTATGAAGCCGCTGACTAATGAAAACTTTGTCGACGTAATGACGGAGATTATGGGTGATGAACCGGATGTGGTTGAGAAAATTCAAACCAAAAAATATAGCTTACGCGATATTGACAAGCTGCTTACTTATTTTTACCAGACAGAAGCAAGCCACGGGCAGTGATTAGTGACTGATTGAATATATTGCTGGTTAATCGCTGATTAGCTGATACTCACCAGCCAATCTTTATTCTTTAACCGTTCATATTGCTGATCTATCCTGGAGTTTTCGGCTACGAAATTATTGAAGAGCAGTTCATATGCTATCTTAACCCAAACCATTATTACCGGCCAGGCCTTTACAGAATATTTGGCAATGTATGGTTCCCGAATTAATTTAGGTACGGCGTCTGTCAGCCCCAGGCCGGTTATAACCAACACTAGCACCAGCAAAACAATATTGAAGGCGGTATATGGTTTATCTTGTATCAGCATCCAGATAAACACGCCAGTTACGGCAATGATATAGGTAGGGTGCTCTGCTCCGGTACTAAATATCACCACTAAAATTAGGGCTGAAGCCAATACTTGCGCACGATATTTAAAGGATTTGTATTGACTTATTCTTAACAAAGGTGCTAAAAACAACAATGCCCCCACTATCAAAAACGGACCGTTTGGTATGTTGATATTATGCGTTAGGCGTCGCACTACACCCATTACGCAAATGTCCTGCGGAGAATCAAAATAGGCATTTAAACCAACCTTACTGTGTACCGCAGCCAGCCATTGATGATATGAATTGATCATATAGCCCGGGCTGTATAATATAAGCGGAGCGATAAAGAGCACAATGCCCCAAATAACTGTCCACAAAACAAACCTGCCTTTGTTGCGCGAAAACAAAAAGAACGTAAGACCTATTACCGGGTAAAGCTTAATCAAAAACCCAAGCACCACAAACAACGTAGCCCATTGCTCCTTCCCCCTTTCAACAAATATAAAACTGAGTACAATCATGGCCGTAATAGCCGGATTAAATTGCATATAAAACACCGAGTTGGCATATTCAATCGCACAGAGTAGCAGCAACTGACTTTTCTGCCTTACGGTAAACGGCAATAAGTTAATGGCGAGCAAAATAGCCATCGCGTTAGCTAATTCCCACAATAAAAAGCCCCAAAAGTGGGGAAGCAGCGCAGATGGGGCAATTATTAAAGGAAAAACAGGTCCGTAATAATAGAGGTCGCCGTACTCTTGCGGGTAGCTGGCGTAAAGATCTTTTTCTTGTATGGCGTGTGAGTAAGATGCTCTGAAGATTTTATAATTATTGTCTATGCCTCGACTGTATTTAAAAATACTGGTATAGATAGCTACGGCGATGTATAGCACCCAAAGCCATTGATAGCCTGACAAGTATATAAATCTTCTGTTGCTCACGTCATACAATAATACAATAAATTTAAATTACCAGGAGCGATATGATTACGAAGACAATACCACAGGCCGGGCCTGGCCTATCATATATGATAAAAACCATTTCCAATGGTTTGGGGAAAATATTGGTGGGCCCTGTCCTGTAATAGCCGGCAAAAACCAGCAGTGTCGTTCTTAACTAAAGGGTACGGTAAATATTAAAGCCAATTACATGAGCTGTAAAAAGCTAAACAAACTTCGTAACAAAAACATTACAAATATAAATTTTAATGCGATATTTTGGTCAGAAACCCAATTTATATGTTTTGTGCGATAACAAAACCGCTGGCCCAGGCCCACTGGAAATTGTAGCCTCCTAACCATCCTGTTACATCAACACATTCGCCACCAAAAAATAGCCCGGGGACCTTTTTAACTTCCAGCGATTTTGATGAAAGTTCATCAGTCGATACACCGCCGCGCATTACTTCGGCTTTATCATAGCCTTTGTCGCCGGCTGGTTTAACTTTAAAGTGGTGGATAAGGTTATCTATAATTTCTAGGTCACTCTTACTTAAAGAGGCAAGATTCTTATCGATTGGTAAATAACCGTCGAGCGCCTCTGCAAATTTTCGGGTATATAAACCAGATAAGAAGTTTAATAACGTTTTTTTACCAGTTACTTCACGTTCTGACTGAATAAGCTGGCTGATATTTTGATTGGGTAGTAAATCAATGTAAATAAATTCACCGGGCCGCCAATAAGATGAGATTTGTAAAATTGCCGGTCCGCTTAGCCCCCAATGGGTAAACAGGATATTCTCTTCAAAACTGGCTCTATCGTTCCAAACCCTGCAAAAAATACTATTGCCCGATAATTGTTCATACCATTGCTGATCCTTACCGGTAATGGTAAGCGGCACTAAAGCCGGTGCAGTATCGATAATCTTGATTCCAAAATTACGGGCCGTGCGTAAGCCAAAATCTGTCGCCCCCATTTTTGCAATAGGTAATCCACCCGCAGCAATAACAACTTTAGGCGCTTGCAAAATTACTACGCTGGCGTTGGTTTCATAGGCCACTGTAAAACCACCGTTTGCCCGCTCTATAGTTTTAACATTAGCTTCAGTAATGATCTGCTGGCCCAGGTCATGACATAATTCTGTAAAAACCTTCACAACATCGCGCGCCTTATCGCTTTGCGGGAATAGTTGACCTAGGGTTTTCTCTTTACCGGTAATTCCATAAGTTTCGAAAAAGTTAATGGTATCATCTACTGTCCATTGCGCAAAGGCCGACTTTACAAAGTGCTCATTTTCAGATATGAATTGCTTAGGTGATGCATAGAGATTGGTGTAATTGCAGCGTCCGCCACCGCTTATCAATATCTTTGCTCCTACCTTATCGTTCTTTTCAAGGATCAAAGTACGTTTGCCTAAAAACCCAGCTTGCACGGCACACATTAGTCCGCAAGCGCCGCCACCGATAATTATGGCATCAAAATCTGTTTGTTTTATTAAATTTGCAGACATGGTCGAAGTTCCGCAAATATCAGAATTTGGAAAGATACTTATCTTCTTAATCACCGGATTTATATTCATGGGGCTGATGTTTTTTATAAACCGATTGATAGCACCCCGAAACCCTACCAAAGAAAAACTTATTTCATACGAATGCGGTGAGGAACCAACCGGTAATGCATGGTTACCGTTTAACTCGCGGTTTTACGTTATAGCGCTGGTATTTCTGTTGTTTGATGTCGAAATGATTTTCGTCTTCCCCTGGGCAACGGTGTTTGGCAGCCATGAGCTGATTGCTGCCGACTCACGCTGGGGATGGTTTTCGCTGACTGAAATGTTTATTTTTTTAGGTATACTCATATTAGGCTTGGTATACGTTTGGGTAAAAGGCGATCTAGACTGGATAAAGCCCAAACCTACAGTGCCTGTTACCAATATTAACATACCTGAGTCGCTATACACCGCGCTGAATGTTAATCAGTCAGCATTTAAAGCACGCGAATTTTCAACTACCGATATCAAAGAACAACCGATTTCAGAAGCTCAATCTGCCGGTACAACAACAGAAGCTGCCCCGATACGTAAACCGATGTTTAAACCAACATTTAAAAAACCAGCCAATGAGTAACGATATCAACAGCGAAGGCGGCGGCGTGATGGTCACGAAACTTAATGATCTGTTAAACTGGTCGCGTTTGTCATCATTATGGCCTATGGGGTTTGGCATTGCATGCTGTGCGATAGAAATGATGGGATCATACGCATCAACCTATGATATGGATCGTCTGGGCGTATTTCCACGCCCGTCGGCCCGGCAGTCAGACGTCATCATCATCGCGGGCACTGTAACCTTCAAAATGGCCGAGCGTATTAAACGTTTGTATGAGCAAATGCCCGAACCGAAGTATGTGATATCAATGGGATCATGCTCTAACTGCGGCGGCCCTTATTGGCAGCATGGCTATCATGTGGTTAAAGGTGTTGACCGCGTTATCCCGGTTGATGTATACGTGCAGGGATGCCCACCGCGCCCTGAAGCTTTGATAGGTGCCATCATTGAGCTGCAAAAGAAAATTGAAGGCGAGCAGTTAATTGCAGGGTAAGCTCCTTATCTACCACAAAACCAAAATTCATTATCCATTTTTGAAAGATTTGGGGTAAACTTGCATTTACAAAATGAAAACGTTTTACGGAGACCTTAAACTTGGAATTTTAGGCGGCGGACAACTGGGCCGCATGCTCATACAGCAGGCTATCAACTATAATGTTACGGTTAAAGTGTTAGACCCGGACCGCGAGGCCCCATGCCGCAAACTGTGCGACGAATTTGTAGTGGGCTCGTTAGGCGATTACGAAACAGTTTACAAGTTCGGTAAAAAGGTCGACCTGCTAACCATCGAGATAGAAAAAGTAAACGTCGACGCCCTTGAACAATTGGAACGTGAAGGCGTGCTAGTTTATCCACAACCAAGAATCATTCGCCTGATACAGGATAAAGGCCTGCAAAAGCAGTTTTTCAAAGAGAATGATATCCCCACTGCGCCTTTTAAAGTAATAAGTTCGGTTGACGAGTTGAAGCAAGCTGAATTTAACTACCCATACATACAAAAATTAAGACGCGATGGTTACGATGGCCGTGGCGTGTATAAAGTAACCGACGAAAGCTCGCTTACTAATGCTTTTACCGAGCCAAGCCTGATTGAGCAGATGATTGATTTCGAAAAAGAGATCAGCGTTATTGTCGCCCGGAATGAAAACGGAGAGGTAGCGACATTTCCATTGGTTGAGATGGAGTTTAATCCGGAGGTTAACCTGGTTGAATTTCTGATCTCTCCTTCTACTTTTTCTCAGGAAATTCAGGAAGAAGCCGACAGCATTGCCCGTAAAATAGCTGAGGACTTAAAGATAATTGGCTTACTTGCTGTAGAAATGTTTTTAACTAAAGATGGTAGAATCTTGGTTAACGAACTGGCTCCTAGGCCGCATAACAGTGGCCATCAAAGCATTGAGGGTAACGTAGTGTCGCAATTTGAACAGCACCTGCGTGCGATATTTAACCAACCCATGGGTGATACTGCGTGCATTGGCAACGCAGTAATGATCAACGTATTAGGCGAACCGGGTTATGAGGGCCCTGCTGTTTATCAGGGAATTGAAAAAATATTGAAATGCCCGGGGGTGTATGTGCATTTGTATGGAAAGGCATTAACAAAGCCCTTCCGAAAAATGGGGCATGTTACTGTTGTGGATCAGGATAGAGAAAAAGCTATTGAGAAAGCCCGATTTGTACAAGGCACGCTTAAAGTAGTAAGTTAAAAACATTTGTCATTCTGAGCGTAGCGAAGAATCTTATACGTTGGTTAATCGCTTAACAAGATTCTTCGCTACGCTCAGAATGACACTCTTAAATAACAGTTATGAGTCAACCAAAAACAGGAATCATCATGGGCAGCAAGTCGGATCTTCCGGTGATGCAGGATGCTGCCGATGTGTTAAAAGAATTAGGTGTTGAATATGAAATCACCGTCGTATCGGCACACCGTACGCCCGACCGCATGTTTACTTACGCTCGCGAAGCAGCGGGCCGGGGTATTAAAGTGATCATTGCCGGCGCCGGCGGTGCAGCACATTTACCGGGTATGGTAGCGTCGTTAACTCATTTACCGGTTATAGGCGTCCCCGTTAAGTCAAGCAATTCTATTGATGGCTGGGATTCTATCCTATCTATACTGCAAATGCCAAATGGTATCCCCGTAGCCACTGTAGCTTTAAACGCGGCTAAAAACGCCGGTATCCTGGCAGCACAGATCATATCAACTGCTGATGAGCAAGTGGTTAAAAACCTGATCGCCTTTAAAGAAAATTTAAAGAAAAAAGTCGAAGAGTCGGCCGCAGAAATGGAATCGGGTCGTTAATTGTAAAGCCCCGATTTATTTTAATTCAACTGCGGATTTTCAGGAAAGTTAGCAATATGTGCAAAGCGATTGCCCAGGCTGATTACTACTTCTTTCCACATATTTTGTTCGCTATTGCTAAACAGTGTTTTGGCGCTGCATTTCTCGGCTACTATCCAGCTGTTTTCCTGTATCTCGTTATCTAACTGATTTAGGGCCCAACCTGAGTATCCCATAAAAAATTTGATTTCATTTTCAAGTTGATACGTTGTTATCAATTCTTTAATAACTTCGAAATCACCACCCCAGTACACACCATCGCAGATCTCTACGCCGCCCTCAATTTTTTCAGGTACACAATGGATAAAATGTAGGGTATTGGCAGCTACCGGCCCTCCAATATACACAGGTATCTCTGAATATGAAATATCGGGTAACACATCGCCCAGCATATACTCGGTCTGATGGTTTAAAATAAAGCCCATGGCGCCTGTCTCAGCATATTCGGTAAGCAAAATAACCGACCGTTTAAAGTTCGGGTCCGTCATAAACGGCTCAGATATAAGTAATCTGCCTGCTGCGGCGGCGATAGAATTTATCATAAACTTATTTTTAGGTTATAATTAATTAACAAGTTAAAGTAAAATATGTTCAATCTGTAGTCATGAAATGCGCTATATCATTACATACGGTATAATTAATTTGTAAGTTTGCATTACATGAATCAGGAAGAATTACAGAACTTAAGACAAGATTACAGCGCCGCAACGTTGTCTGAAAAAGACGTTGCCGCCAGCCCTATAAAACAGTTTAATAAATGGTTTAATGAAGCCCTGGAAGCCAAAGTACCTGAGCCAAACGCTATGACCCTGGCAACGGCCACTCCTGATGGCCGCCCTTCTGCCCGGATAGTTTTATTAAAAGGCTTTGATGATGAAGGTTTTGCTTTTTATACCAATTATCTGAGCCGAAAGGGTAAAGAGTTGGCCAAAAATCCTAACGCGGCTGTTGTTTTTCATTGGATTGAATTGGAGCGCCAGGTACGCATTGAAGGTACGATAGAGAAATTGAGTAAAGAGCAGTCAGACCAATACTTTCATTCGCGACCAAAGATGAGCCAGATTGGGGCGTTAGCCTCTCCTCAAAGTCAGGAAATTGCAGATCGTAACGCACTGGAAAGCAAAATGAACGAACTGGAAGCAGAGTATGCGGACAAAGAAGTCCCTAAACCATCGTATTGGGGTGGCTATGTATTAAAACCCCGCCTTATTGAATTTTGGCAGGGGCGACGCAGCCGCTTGCATGATCGTATTGTTTACAAAAAAGTTGACAATAAAAGCTGGAAAAAAGTTAGGTTAGCGCCATGAGTTTTGATGATATCAAACAGTTATTGGTTGATAGATTTGGTACAGATGTAATCGAAGGCGAAGAAACCGCCGGCTTACAACCTGCTTTATTGATCGCACCCGATCAAATTGCCGACGTATGCCTTGAACTGCGCAATAACCCTAAAACCTATTTTGACTTTTTATCATGCCTTACCGGGGTTGATTATGGCGTCGACGAGGGACGTTTTGGCGTGGTTTATCATTTAGCATCCATCCCCTATCAACGTCAATTGACATTAAAAATCAGCAAAGCTTACAACCGCGCTGAAGGTGGCGAGCCAATATTTAAAAGCTTGTCGTCAGTTTACCGAACTGCAGATTGGCATGAACGTGAGGCCTACGATTTAGTGGGGATATTTTTTGAAGGACATCCGGATTTGCGACGCATTTTATTACCGGATGACTGGGAAGGTTATCCGTTAAGAAAAGATTACAAAACAGCCGAATATTACAAAGGGATTAAAATAGATTAATTGATTTCTGATATCAAATATCAAAAAAACTAAATCCGAAATCGAACATCCGATATCCGAAATAAAAGTGACTGAAGCATTAAAAGCATATTATCAAAAAATCGCCAGCGCCAGCGTGGAGGACATGGTTCTGAATATGGGGCCGCAGCACCCATCTACGCATGGGGTTTTGCGCCTGGAGCTTATTACTGACGGTGAGATTGTTAAAGAGGTAATACCGCATATGGGATACCTGCATCGCTGTTTTGAAAAGCACGCCGAGTCGCTTACCTATCAGCAGACCATACCTTTTACCGACAGAATGGACTACCTGGCTTCAATGACCAATGCACATGTTTGGGTAATGGGTGTTGAGCGTATGTTGGGCATTGATAAAGACATTCCCAAACGTATTGAATATATACGTGTGCTGGTTTGCGAACTGAATCGCATCGCCTCGCACCTTATTGCAGTGGGCACTTATGGTATTGATATAGGAGCCTTTACCCCTTTCCTTTGGCTATTCAAAGACCGGGAGCATATAATGGGTTTACTGGAATGGGCATCGGGCTCACGTCTGCTTTATAACTATATATGGGTTGGCGGCTTGTTTTACGACCTGCCTGTTGGCTTTGAAGAGCGCTGCCGTGAGTTTGTTGAATATTTCAGGCCTAAAATGGTCGAACTGAACCAACTCCTTACCGAAAACCAGATTTTCATTAACCGTACTGCTAACATTGGTGTTTTACCACGTAATGTCGCCATTAACTACGGCTGCTCAGGCCCGGTACTTCGTGGCTCTGGTTTAAAGTGGGATTTGCGCCGCATAGATGGCTACTCCGTTTATCCCGAACTTGATTTTGATATTCCTATCGGTAAAGGCGAAATGGGATCAGTTGGTGACTGCTGGGATCGTTATAAAGTGCGTATTGATGAGATTGAAGAGTCTCTGAAGATTATAGAACAATGTCTTAACCGCCTGCAAAAAGAATTAAAGCGCACGCCTGATTTTGATCCACGTGCCAAGCTTCCGCGTAAACTTACACCTAAACCTCAAGACTACTATGTTCGGGGCGAAGGAGCTAAAGGAGAACTTGGTTTTTATTTTATGCATACAGATCTACGCTCAGAAATACCTTTCCGGGCAAAAGCCAGAGGGCCAAGCTTTAACAACCTCTCTGTGCTACCAGAAATAGCCAAAGGTGTAATGATCGCCGATTTAATTGCTATTATAGGCAGTATTGACTTTGTTTTAGGAGAAGTGGATAGATAGTCTTGACCATGATTCTTAGGATTTATAGATTACCCTGATAATATATCTTAAAAAATTAAGGTAAATCAAGGTAATCCTAAAATCGAACAAATCATGATCAAACAAGAAAGGCGCTTTACAGCGCCTTTTCTAGTCCATAGGTAAATGGTGTATTTACCGGTTAATAAACCTTAACCATAAATACAAAGTTCTTGGCTTTTGCTGTTTTCTGAGTTTCAGACAAACCGGTTAATGTATTCTTTTTGTTTAGTGTAACTTTATCTTCCAATGAATCGGCGGGGATATTTTTAATAGCATCAAGCAGATATTTAGCTTTGATGGCAAAATGTTCGCCTTCAAAATGTGCTTCTTTTGAATCGGTTATACCAATTACATTGCCTTTACTGTCCCATAGTGGGCCGCCGCTGTTGCCAGGGTTAATAGGCATGGTAATTTTGTAATGAAGCGTATCTCCGTTCTGACCATATAGTGATGACAATGATCCGGGCACATAAGCCGGATAACCATCGGGATAACCATAGGTAGAGATCTGCTCGGCTAAGGTACCGTCTGCCCTTTTAAAAGTATACGGTACGGCCCCTAACTTTTCAAAAGTTTTATCAGTGATTTTTAAGATTGCAATGTCATGCTGCGGCTCGGCATACAATACTTCAGCTTTGAAAGTAGTACCATCGGCATTTTGTACAGATACTGCGCTGGCGTCTTCAACTACATGGTAATTTGTCGCAATTAAACCATCCGAAGTAATGGCGAACCCTGTAGCGGTAGCACTGTATTTATCGGCAACGTTTTTTTTCTCTGAATTAATGGCATTGATTTTTTTGCCTTGGTTATTGATAGAACCTTCCAGTCTGTTTACTTTATTTTTCAGTCCGATGATCTCTGAATTAGTATTACTACTTAATTTACCGGTAAACCACATGGTACAAAGAAAAGCTATAATACCAATTGAAGCTGCCACCGAAATTTTTGAGTGATGGTTTCTCCAGAATTGAACAACCCAATTAGGGTGCACCATCAAATCTTCTCTCAAAGTATGCACGTCTATCTCATCATGAATAGCGTTCAGGCGGCTCTCTAGTTCAACACGCTCGCCATATTGTTTAAGCAGACTTAAAAAAAGCTTATGCTCTACAACCTTACTGTCAACCTCGGCATTTTCTTTACGCAACAATTCAAATTTTTTACGCTCATCGGCTTTCATTTCGCCGTTAAGGTAACGTTCTATTGTTTCTAAAAGTTGATTATCAATCATTTCTTATCCCTCTTTACTTTTGTTGAAAAAACAATTTCTTCAACCTTTGCAGACATTTGTATTTCTGCGTTTTAGCATTGTCTGCATTGGTGTAACCAAAACGCTCGCAGATATCCTGCATAGATCTGTTATTTATATAAAAGTCCTCCATGATGGTTTTACAAGGTTCGCCCAGTAACTTAAGCGCACTTTCCATTTTGGTAAACTGTATATTGCGGTCATTGTGCTGGTCAATCTCTTCTTCTTCTATCGGCAAAAATTCCTGAAAGTCACGAATGTCGCCGCCATAGCGGTTAATGTGCGTTAATCGCTTTAACCAAAGCCTGCGGCATATTGAATAGATATAAGTTTTTAACTTGCTGCTTAATTCAAAATCGCCGGCCTTAACTTTATTATAAAGAACTATTATCGCCTCCTGATAAATGTCCTTGGCATCGTCTGCATCGCCATTATTATTAATAATAAGTTGCAGTACCATCGGAAAGTAGGCCGTATACAACTTTTTTAATGCCGCTTCCGAATTATTGAGAATACCAAGAATAACTTCGCTGTCTGTTGGCGCTGAATCTTTTAGATGTTTACTCACTCTGTTATATTCATTACTTAATACCATTATCCGCAAATAGTAACCCATCGGGATAATAAAATCTAAAAATAAATAATATTACGTCTTGCTTTCATAGTTCACACGCTTAATTGCCGGTTAAATTATTAACCACTTCATTTGCAATCTATTAAACATTAAGCAAAAAACCTTTTGGCATGTTTAATGCTGCGCATCACACAAAATAATTTAGTTAACACTAATTAATAATTGCACGATCATGAAAAACGCAGTAAAAAATGGCTTGCTTGCTCTGGTTGTAACGGTATCATTTGCAGCTTGTAAGGGTAAGGGCTCGGCCAATGTTGATTCAGTTAGCACAGACACCTCAAGCAGTACCCACGTAACCGATACTATTAAAAAAGATACCAATTCAATGACGCCCGATTCTTTAAAAAAGGACACAAGCGTACATACTACCACAACCACGACAACAACGACAACAACCGAAACTAAGCATAAGAAAAAATAACATTTAGTACACAATAAAGAAGGGATAAGCTACATAAGTTTATCCCTTCTTTGTTTACCGGGGATAATGGGTTACCTTTTTTGTAACGGCGTATTAATCAATACAAATACAATTTAACACCTATCCAAAATGAAAAACATTTTAAAAATTAGCCTGGCGGCAATAGTTGTCGCCATGAGTTTGATGGCCTGCGGCGATGGCCACAAAGCAACGAATGCTGTTAGCCAGCCTGACACAACCAAAGTTGATTCTGACAAAGCCGATCTTACCAAAGTTGACTCCAATAAGCTGGACACCTCTGCTAAGGACGGAACAGCGGTAAAAAAAGCCACTGTAAAAAAATAATTAAAATAAATTTTGCAGTTTTTATAGCTGATTATTAGTTTTTTATCAAAAGGTAATCAATTATTTTACAAATAGTGGGTTACCTTTTACTGTTTATTGTATTAATAGAAAAACTATATAGTCACTTTTTAAAAATTAAAACATGAAAAATTCAATCAAATTAGCAGCAATCGCTTTAGTAATGACTTCATTCGTAGCTTGTAAAGGTTCTAGCTCAGCTTCATCTGACACTACTAAAGTTGCTGACACTACTAAAGTTGCTGACACTACTAAAGTTGTTGACACTGCAAAAAAAGACACTACTAAAAAAGACACTACTAAAAAAATGTAATCTTTTTTTTAGAGAAAACAAAAGCCTCCCGATTTTATCGCGGAGGCTTTTGTTTTTAATTGCATTTTGAATCTCTTAATGATGCTGCTCTACTGAATCGCGCAAGGCCTTGATTTCATCGTGCGATTGGTCAATGATAGATTTCTGATCATTTAAAATATCGCGGATATAAGCCGGCATAGTTTCATCATCTATAGCAGTTTGATAGGCCTTTTTGATAGCATCCTCGCCAAATTCACATTCTTCTAAAATACTCTTCTCGCTATGGCCGGTAAATGCAGCTTTTACCTCTAACCAGGTACGGTGAATAGTACCGCTTACTGATGAATCCTGCGAGGCATCACCACCCAACACTTGTATTTCCCCGGCCAACGTAGATTTTAACTGCTGGCTTTCCAATATTTTATTATTGAAAACGGTCACAAGGTCAGAGCGATCATTTAGTTCGTCAGTGTTTTCGTTTAACTCTTTAATAGCATTTTCAAATCCTTTGATACGGTCATTGTTAATCTGCACCAGATCATTTAATGTCTCAATAATTGCTTTGTTGCTTTCCATGGTTTTGATGTTTTTGTTTGATACTAATACATCTAAAAACGGGCCAAAAAAGCAATTTTAAAGAAATAAATTTTCAAATAAATTAAATTTACTTACCGCCTCCAAAAAACATAGACAACAACCAGATAATAACACCCACCACTACTACAACGGCGAGTATACCAACAAATACACCGGCTTTAAAAATACCGGTAATAGCAGAACATCCGCTTAAGGCTAGCGTTGCCAAAACGATAAATAAAATATTAAACTTCTTCATAAGTTAAATGTGTTTGTAAATACAATACAACAAGCAAGGCTTTTTGGTTTGTTTAGATTGATGAAATATTAGGCCACTATCTGGTTTCGCCTAAAATCACTTAAATAATTGTAGTTGTTATTAATGCCCGATGGTTAACTTTACCGGCCATGGCATCACCTATATATTCTGCAAAAAACGTAACCGTAAAATTCATAGATAATTTATTGTTCACTGATTTGAACTTTACTGTCAACAAAGGGCAACACTGGGCCTTGGTGGGCGCAAGCGGATCAGGCAAAAGCGCGCTATTGCAAACCATTGCCGGCAATTTAAACGCGACAGGAGGCGAAGTGCATTACTATTTTTTTGAGGATTATTTGAAAGATCATCCCGGCAACCCCGAAAACCTTACCCATCATAAACTGGTAGCCATGGTTGAGTCAAAACATCACTTCAAAAACCTGAGTAATACCGGCGATTTCTACTATCAGCAACGCTATAACTCGATGGACAGTGAAGATGCCCTGACGGTTGAACAATACCTGCATAACATTAAACCTGCCCCGCAGCCCAATTTATACTGGCATTTCGACAAGATCGTCTCAACCTTAAAACTTGATCAGTTAAGCCAAAAGCAACTCATCAAGCTTTCAAACGGAGAAACTAAACGTTTACGCATTGCGGCTGCCTTGCTTAAAAATCCGGTATTATTATTGTTAGATAGCCCGCTTACCGGGCTGGACGTACAAACCCGCCAGGAATTTAATGCAATTATTCAGGAAATTACAAACTCGGGCATTACCGTGATCATGGCAACTTCACCTTTTGAAATACCCGATGCAATAACCAATGTAGCTGTACTTAAAAATGGCACTATAGTGCATAGCGTTGCTAAAGATGATTTTACGCCGCAGCTAGCAGGCATCGCCGGCGATTACCATATCGACAAAGCAGAACTCAGTTCATTATTGAGCGACCATAATACGGCTGCGAGCTATCAGCATATCATAGCCATGAAAAACATTCACGTAAAATATGGCGAGAACGTTATTCTGGACAATGTGAACTGGCAGGTAAATCCCGGCCAACGTTGGGCGCTGCTTGGCCATAATGGTGCCGGTAAGTCAACATTATTAAGTTTAATTAATGGCGATAACCCGCAAGCATATGCCAATGATATCATCCTGTTTGACAGAAAGCGCGGCAGCGGCGAAAGCATTTGGGATATCAAGAAAAAAATCGGCTTCGTATCGCCCGAGCTGCATCAGTATTTCCCTACCGATAACAGCTGTTTACAGGTTATTGAATCGGGCTATTATGATACATTAGGCTTGTTTCGCCAAAGTAACAAGGACCGTGCTGAAGTTGCTTTGCGCTGGATGAAAGCTTTGGAGATTGATAAATATGCCCGCGTGCTCTTAAAAAATGTACCGGCAAGTACGCAGCGCTTATGCTTATTGGCCCGGGCGCTCATTAAAAACCCACCGTTATTGATATTTGACGAGCCCTGCCAGGGGATGGATATGCATCAACAGCAACATTTTAAAAAACTTGTAGACTCTATTTGCGAGCTCAGCAAGGTAACCCTGATCTATGTCACCCATTATCAACATGAGATACCCGATAGTGTGACACAGGTTTTGAAGTTGGAGAAAGGTAAAGTAGTTGCTTAACCATCAAACTACCTCATATTTTTACAAACAGAAGATTGTTAGCCACATTCAAGCGATAAACGTTTAACGACTTTATACCTATATTTGCCATATGAATACTGCCGATTTGTTACAGCGCGCTTCGCGGTTTGAGTTTTTGAGTGTTGAAGAGGGTGTTTACCTGTATCACAACGCGTCCACTGCCGATTTGATGTATGTGGCCAACGAGTTGCGAAAAAAGCAGGTGCCACATGGTAAAGTAACCTGGCAGATAGACCGTAACGTTAACACTACTAACGTTTGCATTGCTAACTGTAAGTTCTGCAATTTCTTTCGTCGCCCCGGGCATGAGGAAAGTTATATCACCGATATTGAGACATATAAACGCAAGATCGAAGAGACTTTTAGATATGGCGGCGACCAGCTTTTATTACAAGGTGGCCACCATCCCGATCTTGGTTTGCAGTTTTATGTGGACCTGTTTAAACAGCTAAAAGAGCTATATCCAACGCTTAAACTTCACTCGTTAGGTCCGCCGGAGATTGCACACGTAGCTAAGCTGGAAAACATGAGCCATATTGATGTGCTTGCAGCTATGAAAGAGGCCGGCCTGGACTCATTACCTGGTGCAGGTGCAGAGATATTGAACGACCGCGTCAGGCGACTGATATCAAAAGGTAAATGCGGCGGCCAGGAATGGCTTGATGTTATGCGCGCGGCACATAAACTTAACCTGCCTACATCTG
Organism: Mucilaginibacter ximonensis; assembly: GCF_042686265.1. Lineage (NCBI taxonomy): Bacteria > Pseudomonadati > Bacteroidota > Sphingobacteriia > Sphingobacteriales > Sphingobacteriaceae > Mucilaginibacter > Mucilaginibacter ximonensis. Next base: position 582,747 of record NZ_JBHUPD010000001.1, on the reverse strand, counting down.
CTACTATGATGTTTGGCCATGTTGAGACTATCGAAGAACGTTTTGAGCACCTGGTATGGATACGCCAGGTACAATCAGAAAAACCAGAGGGCCACCACGGTTTTATTGCCTTCATCCCCTGGCCTTTCCAGGACGACGGTACTTTACTGCGTAAAGTCCGGGGTATTACCAATAACGTTACCGGAGACGAATATATCCGCATGATTGCGCTAAGCCGCATTATGTTACCAAATATTAAAAACATTCAGGCTTCATGGCTTACTGTAGGTAAACAAGTTGCGCAAATCTGCTTAAATGCGGGTGCTAACGATTTTGGTTCAATCATGATTGAAGAGAACGTAGTATCTGCCGCAGGTGCACCTCACCGTTTTACCGCTAAAGGCATTCAGGATTCTATCCGTGCTGCCGGTTTTGAGCCTCAATTACGCACCCAAAAGTATGAGTGGCGCGACATGCCTGCACAGTTAGAAGAGCAGGTCATTAACTATTAAAATCCAAAAAAGCGCCCCGGCTATTCTGCCACGGGCGCTTAATCATAGGATTTAAATGTCAAGCTTATTTAACACCAAACGGGGCTACTAAAGCCACAACCTGTGCCGAGGTTAGCGGTTCATCAAAAGCCGCAGTAGCCGCTGTTGTAGATATGCTACCATTTACACCGGTTAAGGTAGTGATATTTACACCGCCTTGCGTTACATTATCTTCGCCGGCGTAGTTTGCGTTTACAGCAGCAATACCTGTATCATTGGCACCTACTATCCATGGTTTAGTAGATGAGGCCCCTCTGGCTTTACGTACCTGACGGATAGCTGATGCGTGACGAGCTTCAACAGAATGAATATCCAACGCAGCGGTCAACACGGTTTTATTACCGACCAAAAATCCGGCCTGCCCCTTGTAAGCCCGCACACCGGTATCTTCAAATGCTTGCGCCACCGCAAAATACGTATCGGCGTTGGTTAATACATCTGCAAATAAACCGCCAGCAGTAAAATCGTAAACGCCATTGTTTCCCTGCGTACTTTGTGAAACAGCAGCCGAGCCTAATACACTTTGCAGGAATGCAACGTGGGCCTTTTCGTGACCTTGTATAGTAGTCAGGTAGCCTTTTTCGGTAGCAGAGAAAGCTATATTTGAATTAACGCCGGCAGTATAAAACGCCGATTCCAAAAACTCGAGTTTTAAGGCGTAATTCAATACGTCGGTTACAGATGGGGTTACAGTTTGGCCATAAGCCTTTTTCATGAGGCTGCTAAAGTAGAATGGTATAGCGGCAACAGCCACCTTTGAGCCAAAGCTTGTCATATTTTTGATAGCCGCACGACGCGGGCTTATTCTGTCCTGGAAATCAGGATCAGCTTTTTCAATTTCTTCAATTATTCCAAATAAATTCATGACTGTCCGTTTTTAAGATGCTACATAACCATAATTTGATGCGTTTACCTTGGTTGAAAGGTAACCGTTGGCAATTGCCAGTACCTGTGCAATTGTTTGTTGTTTGTCCATACCGTTTGCGTCAAGTATGGATGTGTCAGCAAAACTGCCCGGATTTAACAGGTTTCTGATATAAGCTGCATGGCGCGCCTCAACCGAAACTATTTTGCCGGCCAGCAACAGGTAGTCGGCGCTTTGAATAAGATAACCGGCACCATTATAAGCGCTTACACCGGTATCTTCAAATGCTTTTGCGGCACCTAATACGCTGGCGCGACTGCTAAAGTCAATGCTGCTAAAATTTGGCGTAAGCGATGGGATAGCATTATTACCTAAAGCTTTTTTGAAAAACTCGCGGTGCGCAACTTCGTGGTCACGAATATCGGCCAGTAGTGCTATTTCATCTTGCGTAGCACCGGTATACATGTGTGCCGAAACGTTGACATAAAATGCAGCCTCCAATTGCTCAAGTGCGTAAGCGTAGTTCAGTATGGCAAGGTCGCCGTTGGCTCCAATATCAATACCCGTATGCGTCATAGGGCTGTGGTCTTTTTTGCAGGCAGCTACCGATAAAACGCTTGCCGCAGCCACGCCCGCTCCTGCATAACGTAAAAACGACCGGCGGGCCATGTTTACATTTGCTTCGTCATGTTGTGTTTCTGTTTTCATAAATGAGATTTTGTTAAATGTGTTGTTTATAAAGGTGTTTAGTTTTATGCTGTTCTTTTTTTACGTACGCCGACATTATTTGCTATGGTTTTTATTTTATTAAAATTTTATCATTCCTGGCAGGAATTATTAAAAAAACAATAAATAAAACGGGGATAATTAAAAAAAAAGCAATTTTAGGGGCAAGTTGGATTAGACAAGAAACATGCCATGGCCAAACGAAAATTCCTGCGAAGATTAACTGCGTGGTTGGTTTTATTAATTGATTATATCGCTGAGTTCAAATTTCATCTATTTAAAAATAATGTTGTCACACGCTGCAGGAATATTAATTTTACTACCCAATGGAAAATCCTGAATTGTATATAGAGGCTCTGATATTTGCCTCGGAGCAAAGCATACGTGTTGAAGAGATATTATACTGCCTGCAAGCTACTTTTGAGCGCGATTTTGCGCAGGAAGAAGTAAACGCCGCTTTACAAAACATCAGGCGAAAATATGCTGCCGATAACTTTGCTATTGAACTGGTTCATATCAACAACGGCTACCAGTTCTTAACCAAAAAAAACTACCATCCGGTTATTAGTCTACTGCAGTTGCAGCGCTCCAAAAAGAAACTGAGTCAGGCTGCGCTGGAAACTCTGGCTATCATCGCCTACAAACAGCCAATTACCAAAACTGAGGTTGAGCAGATACGTGGCGTTAATTGCGATTATTCGATACAAAAACTCTTAGAAAAGGAGCTAATCGCAATAAATGGGAAGTCGGAAGCCATAGGTAAACCAATTTTATATGGCACTAGTCCGCTTTTTATGGATTACTTTGGAATAAACGGTATAGCCGAATTACCTCAGATAAAGGAACTTACAGACAACTCATCTACCATAGGTGAACAGCATGAATAAAAATTTAAATGTTTTTTCTTTGAAAATGAATTTTCGTTATTTTTACTAGTGTTAACCAATTGAGTTAGCAACAAAAAAGTTTAACCTTATTAAAAACATTATCCAACTTATTTTATAAAAACACTTTCACCTCATGGGAGCGCCAAGAAAAAACGAAGACAAGAAAATTCCAAGGAACACGGATGCTGAAGACGATGATGATGACTTGGAAACAACACCTAAAAAAAAGGTTGTTGACGACGACGATGATTTTGATGGGCCACTAGATGATATTGGCTTTGAGGATTATGGTGATGATGACGACGACGACGATTTTTAATCAGTTTATATATTAATCAACTTATACGAAGCACCCGGAACCGTTTCTTGGGTGCTTTTTTTATAGCTGCCGATGACGCTTACAGAAGTAAAAGACAAATCCACAAAAAAACAGTTTCTGGACGTCGCCCGTATCATTTATAAAAATGATACAAACTGGGTATGTCCGTTGGATAACGATATTGAAGCAGTTTTTGATCCGCAAAAAAACAACTTTCACCAATTTGGTAAATGTACCCGTTGGGTTTTAAAAGACGATAATGGTAAGCTTATTGGCCGTGTAGCCGCTTTTATCAATGAAAAGAAAGCTTACCACTATGATCAACCTACCGGAGGTATGGGTTTTTTTGAGTGTATTGATAATGAGAAAGCTGCTTTTCTGTTATTTGATACTGTTAAAAACTGGCTGAAAGAAAAGGGCATGCAAGCAATGGACGGCCCTATTAACTTTGGTGAGAATGACACTTTTTGGGGTTTGCTTACTGAAGGATTTTCGCAACCGTCGTATGGTATGAATTATAATCCTCCCTATTATAAAAAGTTTTTTGAAGACTATGGCTTTAAGGTGATGTATGAGCAGATTACCAACCACTTATACACCAGTGTGCCGTTCCCGCCGCGTTTTGAAAAGATTGCCAAATGGGTAGCGCAAAAACCAGGATACGAGTTTAAGCATTTAAAAGTCTCAGAAATAGAAAAATTTGCAACTGACTTTATTGAGATTTATAACGACGGCTGGAAAGACTTTGAAAACTTTGTCCCGATAACCTATAGCACCATTCTGGAAAGCTTCAATAAAATGAAAGCCATCATGGACGAAAAGCTGATATGGTTTGCTTACGTTAACGGCGAACCTGCTTCATTCCTGGTGGTATTGCCCGATGCTAACCAGATGATACAACCATTAAAAGGCAAATTAGACCTGGTTGGTAAACTTAAGTTTCTGTATTATCGATGGAAAGGTGTGAAACGCATGCGCGCCATTGTAATGGGCACTAAGCAGCACCTACAAAACCATGGTTTAGAATCGGCGATATTTACTAAGTTGAAAGAGTATGTACTATCACTTAACCAATATGACGTGTTGGAGCTGTCATGGGTAGGCGATTTTAATGATAAAATGCTCGCTCTGCATGAGTCCATGGGCGCCACATTTGCACACAAGCATGCCACTATGCGCTGTATTTTTTAACTACATAGCTAAAAATTATTAAAGCATAAAAGGCTTACCTTACAACCTAAAGGTGTAAGCGTAAGCCTTTGTTATATCAGTCAAAAAATTGCTTAGGCTGTTGCCTTGTTATGCCGCAACTCTTCAAAAAGTTCAATAACTTTTTTCTGCAATTCAATAATTTCGGTCTCTCTGTCTGTTAGTTTTTTGTTTACGACATCAAGTTCGTTAACAAATTTTTGTTCCTGCTCATGATCATTAAACGTAAGGAGCTGAACAACTGACATTTCAAATAAATTAGAAATCTGCTCTAAACGCGATAAGTTGATATCAGTAATACCGGTTTCAATTTTAGAAAAAGCAGGAATCGAAATATCTAACCTTTTAGCTACATCTTCCTGGCTCCAACCTTTTTGATGACGTAATAGTCTGATTTTTTTTCCTAGTGACTTCATTTAGGGTCTTGTAAGTATGGGGGTAAGGGTTTTCTCAATAGTTAATAAAGTTACTACATTTTTTTTATTTAAAAACAATTATTATAGTAATTTATTTTTAAGATCAACTAAATCAATGCCTCCAAAGTTGCCCGAGCTCATCATCAACAGATTTGTATAAGCTAACTTGGTACTTTCCAACTGCGCTGCCAGCTGCTTTGGATCGTTAAAAAAAGTTAAATCGTTTTTTGCGAATGCCTGTTTCACCACCTCTGCCGCGTAGGGTTCCATCTGTTTTTGCTCGAACGTTTTTTTGTCAATAAATACTATTGCTTCGTCGGCCTCATCCATTGTGCCGGCATATTCGGCTAAAAAGTCCTTATTTAAGCTGCTGAAGGTGTGCAGCTCAATACAGGCAATCAGTTTTCTGTCGGGAAACTGCATTTTGACCGCATGGATAGTCGCTTGCAATTTTGACGGCGAGTGTGCAAAATCTTTAAATACGGTTGCCGTATCATTTTTACCAACCAACTCTAAACGGCGGGCTGCGCCTTTAAAAGTGGTACTATATTGGTAAAAATCGGCTTTACTGATGCCTAGTTGTTCGCACACTAAACGGGCTGCCTGCAGGTTTAACAAGTTATGTTCGCCAAAAACCTGAAGCTCATATCTTTTCCCGTCAGCTAATATAGTTGTTACCCCATTTTCAATAATGTAATCAGGTAGCGTATAAGGCTGTTTTTGGATGTTAGACTTATCAGCAGCTACCACATTTTCTAATACTTCATCTGCTTTGCTATAAATCAGTGTACCGCCGGGCTGTATAGTCTCAATAAAAATTTGAAACTGATCCACATAGCTTTTAAATGTTGGAAACACATTGATGTGATCCCAGGCTATGCCGCTGATAACGCCTATATTTGCCTGGTAAAGGTGAAATTTTGGCCGCCTGTCAATCGGCGAAGCCAAATATTCGTCACCTTCAATAACCATAATCGGCGCATCTTTAGTGAGCTTTACCATGGTATCAAAACCTTCAAGCTGCGCCCCTACCAGGTAATCAAAATCTTTACCAGCAACTTGAAGGGCGTGCAAAATCATAGAGGTAACGGTTGTTTTGCCATGGCTGCCACCGATGACAACCCTCAGTTTATCCTTCGACTGCTCATAAACATATTCAGGATACGAATATACTTTCAGGCCCAGCTGCTGCGCTTTTAACAGCTCAGGATTATCAATACGGGCATGCATGCCTAATATAATAGCATCGAGATCTTTAGTGATTTTTTCAGGATACCAGCCAGCTTCTTTAGGCAGTATACCATGCCGTGCCAGCCTGGATACCGATGGCTCAAACAACACATCGTCTGAACCACTGACTTCAAAACCGTTTTTATGCAATGCTATGGCAAGGTTGTGCATAGCTGCACCACCAATGGCAATAAAATGTACCCTCATGCTGCAAATAAACGCAAAAACGCTTGGCTTAACAAAGATTTATTCTTTCAATAACAATACGGGTACAGCCGCGGTAGCAGCCAGTTGCTGCGATACACTATCGTGCAACAGCGATTGGAAAAAACTGTATTTATGTGGTAAGGCAATCACCAATTGCGCATCTTGCGTTGCGGCAAACTCCAGGATACCATTAATAACATCGGGGTTATTTACGTAACTATATTTTGGTTGATAGGGTTTCAGCATACCATACAAAGCGGTTTCTTCTGCCCTGCGCTCAGCATCTCCTGAAAGGTGTTTGGAATCTTTATCAATATTAACTACCAGCAGCTCAAATCTCTTTTTGTCAAGCAGGCGCTTTAATGATTCAAGCGGAACGGTTTCTTTTACTTTATTGAAGTCGCAGGCGACAACTACCTTTTCGATAGTCTCAAAAGTATAATGAGGTGGCACTACAATAACCGGTACGGGGCTGGCCTTTGATACCCTAACCACGTGCCCGCCTATCTCAACGTCGGTTTTGCTGGTGTTGCCTTTACTTCCCATAATCACCAGGTCGGCATTTTTTGCAGATACGTTCTCAACCACTGCACGCAGTAGGTGCGAACGATTCAGGTGTACGCTGATCTTAACTCCTTCCCTGACATGTTTTTGCAGCCTGTGTTGTAAATGTTCGAGTTTTTTAACACGATCCGCCGCTTCAATTTCAACCTCCTCTTCCGTTAGTTGCACCATATCGGCATTTGGCAGCATGGTTTCAATAGGCGATACGTAGTAGGCATTTAGTAATACGATGTGTTCAACGTTAGTTTGTTTACTTAGTTGGGCGGCAAATTCAGCAGCATTAACAGAAGCTTGCGAAAAGTCGATAGGTACAAGATAGGTTCTCATAGCAGTAGAAATTTTAAATATGTCATTTTGACTATTCAGGTATAAAAGTCAAATACAATACAAAGGTAATTGGTAACCTGTTGCACAGTGTCAAATAAAACACATAAATATAAATAGAGTTTTGCAGCAAGTCAACATGTATAGACTTGTTAGATGCATTAAGAAAACGTCATGCCGAACTTGTTTCGGCATGACATCGGTAGTAAATCTTACTTCACAAACTTTGCAGCCACCCAGTCGCTATCTTTTTTATGGGTGATGTATTTCAAGCCATATTTACGCGCCTCATCGGTGATGATCTCGAGGTCTGGCGTCTCATAGAAACCGCTGAAATAAATTTCGCCTTCAGGCTTTAAAACTTCGGCGTAACGAGCCATTTGATCAATCAGGATATTGCGATTGATGTTGGCCAGGATGATATCATATTGCTCGTCAGGAATGGCCTCTTTCGAGCCGCAACCGGCAGTTATATTAGCGATGTTATTCAACTGTGCGTTTTCGATGGTACTGTCATAACAAACCGGATCGTAATCAATAGCCAGAATATCGGTGGCACCTAGTTTCGAGGCCATGATAGCCAGGATACCCGTACCGCAGCCCATGTCCAGTACCTTTTTACCGGCGAAATCATTTTCCAGCATTAATTGTAAAACCATAGCCGTGGTTTGGTGATGCCCGGTGCCGAACGCCATCTTGGGGTCAATCACTATCTCGTATTCAAACTCAGGGTGAGCTTCATGAAATGTCGCACGCACAAAAACCTTATCTCCAATAGCGATGGGTTCGAAATTACTTTCCCATACCTCATTCCAGTTTTTTTGCGGGATGAGCGCTATCTCATAACTAAAAGTGAACATCTCGCGATAAGGCTCTAAAGCCTCGTCAAGCTGTGCCTGGTTAAAATCAGTTTCAGGAATATAAGCTTTAAAACCCAGATCGGTTTCTTCAAAAGTATCAAAGCCGATATCGCCCAGGGCGTTAATTAACAAATCCTGCTGATAATCCTCAGTAGTTATGGTGGTAAAAAGTACTTCGTAGTAATTCATGGTTTCTATTCGGTTTCGTCTTCTGATTTGGCTTTAGGTGCATGAATTGACTTCCAATCCAGCAGGTAGAGTATTAAAAAGTCAACCGTCCAATAATACAGTTGTACCGCCGTCATAAAACAGCCGGTGCTGTACAGTTTACTGCTACTGGTGGTTGAATCCCAAATAGTATAACTAATCCCGAAGGCAAATATCGCACAAATTAAAACCAAAACAGAAAAGATAGTGATAGCCGCTGCGCGGCTGACAACAATTTTTCTCCATAGCGGAAGGCAAATTAACAACTGGGTTAGCAACGCGATAGCAATTTGTACCGGCGCAAATATTTTATGGTAGGAAATTAAGCCATAAACGGTATCATCGCCCAAATTGTCCATGCTTACCTGGTGGAAAGATGGGCTGTATTTAATCAGCAACGCGAACGACCAAAAGGCAAATAAAGGGGGCAGTATTAATTTTACAAGGTATTTGAACATACTCCCCCCTTAACAAAAATATTAGTTAAATGCTTTAACGATATCGGTAAAATCGCGGGATTTTAATGAGGCGCCGCCTATAAGGCCGCCGTCGATATCGCCCTGAGCAAATAGTTCGTGCGCATTTTTAGGGTTACAGCTACCGCCATAAAGGATAGTTGTAGCATCGGCAACAGCCTGGTCATATTTAGCAGCAATTTCTTTGCGAATGAAAGCATGGATCTCCTGCGCTTGCTCTGCAGTAGCGGTAACACCGGTACCGATGGCCCAAACCGGCTCATAAGCTATAACCACCTTAGCAAATTGTGAAGCGTCCAGGTGGAAAATACCTTCAACCAGTTGCGATTTGATCACGTCGAAATGCGTATTTGCCTCACGCTCCTGCAATGTTTCGCCGATGCAGAAAATTGGTTTCAGATCATTAGCCAGCGCCGTATCGGTTTTCTTTGCCAACAGCTCATTGGTTTCGCCGAAATACTGGCGTCGCTCTGAGTGACCTAAAATCACGTAAGCGGCGCCAACAGATTTGATTTGCTTTGCTGATACCTCGCCGGTGAAAGCGCCACTTTCATTCTGATGGGCGTTTTGTGCGCCTACCGATACCTTTGCAGAACCTTTAGCTAATTGAGCAATACTATGCAAATGAATAAACGGACTGCAAACTACTACCTCTTGCGAACCGGTAGCCTCGTCTTTAACCATATTTAAGACTTCAGAAAATAAAGACAAACCTTCGTTGTAATCAAGGTTCATTTTCCAGTTTCCGGCAACAATTTTTTTTCTCATGATACTATAGTTGATTATGTTGATTAGGTCGGTTTGGGTTGATTAAGTTAACTATTCGCATAATCAACTACTCAACTATTCACCAACAATTAAAATACACTTCTAAAAGACTCGGTTAAGGCAAAAACCTCTTTTACGATGTCCTGTTCTACTTCATCAAAAACACGGTTATCGCGGCGAGGATAAACCAGCGCCTCGGTTTCGAACATTTTCTTTAACGAATAGGTTTCAAAACCCTGAGCACCACCCCAGGCAAAATCAGGCACGAAATTACGCGGATAGCCGGAGCCAAACACGTTGGCGCCCACACCTACTACGGTACCTGTATTAAACATGGTATTGATGCCACATTTGGCATGATCGGCCATGATGAGGCCACAAAACTGCAGGCCGGTTTTACGGAAGCGCTGTGTTGTATAATCCCACAGTTTCACTTCTGCATAGTTATTTTTCAGGTTCGAGTTGTTGCTGTCTGCACCGATGTTGCACCATTCGCCCAAAACGGAGTTTCCTAAGAAGCCTTCATGACCTTTTGACGAGTAACCCCAGATCACCGAATTGCTGATTTCGCCACCTACACGGCAAAAAGGGCCAATAGTGGTTGCACCATAGATCTTGCCGCCCATTTTTATCTGCGAATTATGACAGAGCGCAAATGCGCCGCGAATATTATTACCCTCCCAGACGCTGCTGTTGGCGCCCAGGTAAATCGGTCCGTTATTAGTGTTAAAGGTTGAGCATTCGGCTGTTGCACCTTCTTCGGCAAAAAAATCATTACCCAGTACGGTATTGGTGCTGCTGATTTCGGCGCTGCTGCGGCCCTTGGTTAGCAATCTGAAATCTTTGCGCAGCTCAATATCATTTTTGCTGAAGATATCTTCAGGGTGACGCAGGCTGATAAAAAAAGAATCATAACTAAGCACCTTCTCAAACTCAGCATCAATAGGTGCTTTGGCCGCAATCAGGAATTCGCTTTGTTTTAGCGCTTCTCCGGTTTTCAGGTTATTGATGGCTTCAAGCAGGTTATCATCCGGGCAGACTGAGCCATTGATATATAAATCATCAACACCACTTACCTGCGGATATTTAGCTTGTAAATATGGCTGCGTTTTAAAAGAATATTCAGTATTTAAATGCTTGGCCCATTTCTCGGCAATGGTTAAAATACCAATGCGCAGATCGGCTACAGGACGTGTGTATGTTAAAGGCAGTAACGCCTGGTGTGCGTTATCGTCGAACAGGATAATTGCCATGGCGCAAAAATAAAAAAAGTCCCGGCTTTGCAGCCGGGACTTTCAATATTTTATCAACAGAACTAAGATTAGTTTTTGTTGTAACGTGAACGGAATTTATCAATACGACCCGCAGTGTCAACCAGTTTCATCTTACCGGTATAGAATGGGTGTGATGTATGAGAAATCTCTAATTTCACTAATGGATATTCGTTACCGTCTTCCCATTTAATAGTCTCACGGGTATCGATGCATGATTTAGTCAAGAAAGCATAGTCGTTAGACATGTCTTTAAATACAACTAATCTATAGTTTGATGGATGCAGATCTTTTTTCATCGTCTTAATAATCTCTTCTTATTATAAAAGAGGTGCAAATGTAGCATTTTAATTCAAAAGTAAAAAGTCAAAATTAAAAAATTATCAACATAGCGCAGGCAGCAATTTTTATCGATTTAAAACGCATCAGCTGTTTCACGTAAAAATGAAACACTTTGAAACACCTTTTTAAGGTAAAAAACTAATAATCAGCATATTATAAAAACATACTGAAACACTTTGAAACAGTACAAAAGATTCAAATAAACTGCGTAAACATTTGGCTAACGATGATATAAGGCATTTTTAACATTTTTTAATTTTAGCGATGAAACACCTGGATGTGAAACACTTTTTTGCAAATTGTTGGTGACAACACCAACAAAGGCGGAAGTATCTATTCTTTAAGACTAAAAGTTGACTACCTACTTATCTCTAATCAACTATTCTCCAATCACTATTCTTTCCTGCACCAGCTCCACCAACACTCCCCCCGCGCTTTTTGGATGCACAAAGCAAACCAGCTTATTATCAGCACCTGGCCTAGGTTCATCGCTTAGCAAAATAAAACCTTGCGACTTTAACCGCGCCATTTCGGCTTGAATATCAGCCACCTCAAAGGCAATGTGATGTATGCCCTCCCCTTTTTTGTCGATAAATTTAGCTATTGGGCTATCGGTTGATAAGGCTTCTAACAACTCGATTTTATTGGGGCCGGTTTGCAGGAAAGCAGTTTTAATGCCTTCGCTCGCTACCTCCTCGATCTTGTAGATTTGAGTATTCAGCAATTGCTCATACAGGTTGCCGGCCGCTTTCAGGTCGCGCACGGCGATACCTATATGTTCAATTTTATTCAATTTGAGTTATTATTGATTAATCGGCAAATTGAATTTGCCATTAGTGATACTTTTTTCTGACCCATTGTGATAAAGTGTGCCCCTAAATGTGCCCTGTACCGTATTATTATCTATAGATGTAATCTTAACAGCCATACCACCGTCAGAGAGGTCGCTCACGTACTCATTTGGCGCACTGGCCGAAAATGGCCCAATTAAGTATTGAATAGATACAAAGCGTGAATCATCCACTCCCCCGGTATAAGTACCCGTACCAATTGTGGTTGCCGGCTCAGATATAACGATTGATATAGCATCAGCATCCTGATCAATACGTGTTGCGCCGTATAATGAAAGCTCAGAATTTGTGGCTAGCGAGCCACCGTTTTTACCCTTCATGAGCCGGGCCAAATTATTTGACGTAAAGTTAAACGACGTGCCATCCACATCAGCGGTGACATAATATGCGGGGGCTTGATTTTTGTCTTTTTTGCACGAGGCAAATAATACAAAAAAGCAGGCAATCAGTGTAAAAACTCTTTTCATAAGCAAGGTTTAAAAGGTTTATATTAATTAAAGATATAACCTTTTTTAAAAACCCAGCAAAATTTCGATAGTAATAATTCGATTTAAGCTTTACTTTGCGGTTGCCTCCCCTTCTTTCGGGGCTTCCAATTGTTGCGCCGGCGGTAGCTCGCACGGGTAACCAAACAGGCAACGCTGTTTAATAATAGCGGCTACCTCGTTAGGTACATATTGCTCCCAACCGGTTACGCCCTGCTTTATCAGTTGCATCACAATATCTGTTTGCACATGCAGGTTACTCTCGTTGTAATTGCTGATATCTTCGATCTTGTTATTAGCTATCAGGTACCGGTATAAGTCAATTAAATGCGGCGGCGGATAGAAACGCAGGCAGTTCATGATCACGCCGTTGCGTAGTGTAGGGTAAATAAACAGCTTCACCTTACGGCTAAACAGCGTGGCAAACGATTCGAGAATACCGCCGGGTAAATCTTTATAATGCACTTCTGAGAAAATGTACTCCAGGTTGGGATAGCCCAGCACTACTCCCATCTTAAGGTTGGTGATTTTTGAAATGTAGGCAACCAGCTTATAATATTCGTGAAAGTTGGATATCATAACCGTTTGCCCAAGCGAGCAAAGTATATCTACCCTGTCCAGGAAATCTTTTTCGTCAATCTCGGCGCTTTCATCGGCATTGCGTTCTTTCAGGGCCTGCAAGGTGAGTTCGCAAATCACGGCTACGTTTTTCTTATCGACATCGGGCTCAGCCTTAAATTGTTTCACACCGGTATTCAGCATATCCATGTGCACATTAATGAGCGGGCGAAAACGACCACGGATCATTACGATATGCTTTTTATACAACGCTTCTGACGGCTGCTGATTTTCACCATCCGGACCGAACAATGCAGCGTCTGAGAAACCGTATTTCACCAGGTGTAAACTCATCAACCGGTTATCTACCTTCTCAAAATTAGGTCCGTCAAAACGTATCATATCAATCTGTATCCTGTCTTTCGACAATTCATCCATCAGTGACAGTAAAAATATATTTGGTGTAGCGTGGTAATAAAAACAAGCGTAAACCAGGTTGACACCCAATACACCTACGGCTTGCTGTTGTTGATTGCTGTCATTATCCAGCAAGTTAACATGTATCACCACATCGTTATAGGGGCCGTTAGGCTCTAACTGAAAACGCAGGCCCATCCAGCCATGCGCCTGGTTGGTTTTATGATAATTAAGCGTTGACACCGTGTTGGAGAACGCAAAGAAAGTTGTATTGTCGCCTCTTTGTTTAGCCAAACGCTCTATCAGCAGGCTATACTCATGATCCAGCATCGCCATTAAACGCGATTCGCTAACGTAGCGCTTAACTTTGAGCGCGCCGTAAATAGCGTCAGACACGGTCATGTCATAAGCCGACATGGTCTTAGCAATAGTTCCTGATGATGCTCCGGCTTTGAAAAAGTTAGCGGCTACGTCCTGACCTGCGCCAATCTCGGCAAAAGAGCCATAAATCTGAGGGTCGAGATTAATGGCAAGGGCCTTTTGTTTTGTGCCGATATCTTTATTGTAAGTGATATTCATACACTTATATATTTGTAGTTATCATTGCCATTATCGTTAAAATAGCGACATAAAAGTACGACATTTTTAACAATGCGGCGAACTTATTATAAAACAGGCAAGACCAGTTAAAACACCACGAGTGCAGCATCACCTGCCTTAAATTTATTTCAGATATCATATAAAAGCTTAAATTATTAGTTTAAGATGACGGTTTTGCTATTTTATAAGTGATCTAAATAAAAATGTTTATATATCTTTGTACTATTAATATATTAAATATGAACGTCCCTATTTATCTTGATAATAACGCTACAACCCCAATGGATCCGCGGGTGCTTGAAGCTATGTTGCCTTACTTTCAAAACAAGTTTGGTAACGCAGCCAGCCGTAACCATGCTTTTGGTTGGGTTGCTGAAGAAGCTGTCGACTATGCTCGCGAGCAGGTTGCCAAATTAATTGGCTCAAGCGAGAAAGAGATTATCTTCACATCTGGCGCTACAGAATCAGACAACCTGGCTATTAAAGGTGTGTTTGAAATGTATAAAGAGAAAGGTAATCACATTATCACCGCAGTTACTGAGCATAAAGCTGTTTTGGATGCTTGCAAACACGTAGAGAAAATGGGCGGCAAGGTTACTTACCTGCCGGTTAAAGAAGATGGTTTGGTAGATTTAGCCGCTCTGGAGGCTGCCATGACTAACGAAACTATCCTGGTTTCGATCATGTACGGCAACAACGAGATTGGCGTAATACAACCTGTTAAAGAAATTGCTGCTATTGCCCACAAGTATGGTGCGCTGTTTATGACAGATGCTACGCAGGCTGTAGGTAAAATTCCGGTTGATGTGAATGCAGATGGCATTGATTTGCTGGCACTATCGGCACATAAAATTTACGGCCCAAAAGGTGTTGGCGCTTTGTATGTACGCCGTAAAGGACCGCGCGTTAAAGTTACCGCCCAAATGGATGGCGGCGGCCACGAGCGCGGTATGCGTTCAGGTACGCTGAACGTGCCGGGTATTGTTGGCCTGGGCAAAGCCTGCGAACTGTGCCGGCTTGAAATGGCTAGCGAAGCAAAACGTTTGTCAGCCCTGCGCGATAAGCTTGAAGCTTCATTAAGCCAATTAGAAGAAAGCTATGTTAACGGCAATGTAGAGCATCGCCTGCCACATGTAGCTAACATCAGCTTTAAATATGTTGAGGGCGAAGGTTTAATGATGGCGATGAAAGACCTGGCGGTATCTTCGGGATCTGCCTGTACATCAGCTTCATTAGAGCCATCATACGTGTTAAAAAGCTTAGGTTTATCTGATGATTTGGCACACTCTTCGATACGTTTTGGCTTAGGCAGATTTACTACCGAAGAAGAAGTTGACTACGCAATAGAGGTAACTAAAAACGCAGTGAATCATTTACGCGACCTGTCACCGCTTTGGGAAATGTTTAAAGACGGCATCGACCTGAACTCGATTGAGTGGGCAGAACACTAAGAAGTTGTACGTGAGACGTTATACGTTTTACGTTAATAGAATGTATAAATTAAACAAACAGTAAACAATTCTACGTATAACGTCAAACGTAATACGTAAAACACATAAGAAAATGGCATATTCAGATAAAGTAATTGATCATTACACCAACCCACGTAACGTTGGTACTTTAGACAAAGCTAGTCATAAAGTAGGTACCGGCCTTGTTGGTGCGCCTGAGTGCGGCGACGTAATGCGTCTGCAAATTGAAGTTGGCGATGACAATGTGATCACCGACGCTAAATTTAAAACCTTTGGCTGTGGTTCGGCTATTGCTTCTTCATCATTAGCTACCGAGTGGTTAAAAGGCAAAACAATTGATGATGCAATGAAAATTGACAACATGGATATTGTTGAAGAATTGGCATTGCCACCGGTTAAAATTCACTGCTCGGTATTAGCCGAGGATGCAATTAAAGCTGCTATCAACGACTTCCGCGTTAAAAACGGCATGGAGCCGATTGAACTGGAAAAATCGCACCACTAATTCAGTCTTGAGTCTTTAGCCAGAAGTCCTGAGGCAAGGACTATGGACTCAAGACTCAGAACTCAAGACTTAAAGACGATGGTAACTGTAACTGATAAAGCAAAAAGTAAAATAGAACACCTGATGCAGGATTCGGGCTTAGACGCCTCGTATTTTCTGAGAGTGTCTGTGCAGGGTGGCGGCTGTTCGGGGTTATCATATAACCTCGACTTTGACAACGAAGAAAAAAAGGGCGACCAGTTTTTCGAAGACAAAGGCGTGCGCATGGCACTGGATATGAAGTCGTTTTTATACCTGGCCGGCACTGAATTGGATTTCTCTGACGGTTTGAACGGTAAAGGATTCAACTTCCATAACCCTAACGCAACCCGCACCTGCGGATGCGGCGAAAGTTTTTCTGTATAAACTTATACTACATAAAAACAGAAAAGGCGCCTAAAAGCGCCTTTTCTGTTTTTATGATATTTGTCATTCTGAGCATCGCGAAGAATCTTATCCAAGCGACGGACAAAGCGCATAAGATTCTTCGCTATCGCTCAGAATGACAGCGGGATAATTACAGCATCCCGTTATTGTGCGTCATTACATCCGGAATTTGTTGCTGAATGCTCAGGACCTTTTCTATCTCTGCGCCAATCCCCCGCAAAATGTCATACCGCACAAATTGTATTCCATTCTCAACAACCTCCAGCTGGACAATCACAACGTCACCCTCTGCTATTATGCGATGGATTTTGCGTGATTCAAGTTTATATTTAGCCTGAACAATTTGCTTATTAATCTTAGCATCAGCCGTCGGGTCAATCATAATCCCATCAAAATCCCCCCTTGTCGTGTCTGCTACTGCGTCCCAGTGCTCAGCAAGTTGACCATCCTGAATCCTGAACAAATCGACAACAAAACGCTGCTTGCCCATAAAGGAAATATGTAACAAACCGGCCACCAGATTGCCATCGGCTAATAATAGTTTAACCGGCGATTTTTGTTCTGTAGACGATGGTAAAGTTTTCAGGAAGCAGATCATTTCACGCAAGCCTTCCCGGCCATCCTTTCCAGACGGACTATGCTGGATATAATTTCCGCTAACATAAGTATCAATTAACGCTTCGTTTCTTTGGCCGATAACGTGTTTATAAAAACCGGCCACTATAGTTTTATTGGATTTTGTTGCCATATCAAATTATTAGGCGCACTGCTATACCGCCCGTTAAATGTTCTAAATGAATTTTTGAGTTAATGCAATATTGATGTATGCCGATTAGATCGGCAACATAAAACCTGTTTAGCAGGCCGGATTTTTGGTAATCCTGATTTGATATGTAGCGCTGGTAATAATGTTATAAAGGTAGCAAAATCATTTAATCCTGACAAAAATCATCCCGATCATCTTCAAAATCCGGAAATCGTGTTAGTTTTGTTTCAGCAATCAACCAATTATACATAATGACTTTAGCTAACGAGCGTACTACCGTACCCAGCCTCATCCGCTACCTGGTAAAAAATATACACCCCGATACACACACTTTTTTAAGCCACAAAGTTGGCGATGCATGGGTTGATACTACTTATCGTGAGGCGCTAGCTAAAATAGACGCTGTTTCGGCGTGGTTTATTGATATTGGTATCCAAAAAAACGACCGCCTGGCGCTGATCATGGAAAACAGCCCGGATTATATTTATTATGACCAGGCCTTACAACAGGTTGGCGGCGTAAACACCTCTATATATCCTACCCTTTCAGAAACTGAAATAGAATATATCTTAAACGACTCGGGCGCGCGTACCATCATTTGTGGCAATCCGTTCCTGTTTCGCAAAGTGCTTAAGGTGGCCAACAATTGCCCGGCGTTAATTCGCATTATCCCTGCCTTTGAGGATTTTGAGAGATATTTAGAAAAGCAAACCCTAAACGCCGGCGTTATCAGCTTTACAGAAGTAATAGAAGCTGGCGCAGCGCTGGTTGGCAAGCACCAACCGGCCATTAACAGCGCGCGCGAGGCTATTCTACCATCAGATCTTTCTTGCCTGATCTATACTTCGGGTACTACAGGGACGCCAAAAGGCGTAATGCTGACGCATCATAATTTGGTAGAGAACGTGCGGGTTTGCCTGATACAGATACCGATCATTGAAAAGACGGATACCTTCTTGTCCTTTCTGCCGCTATCGCATGTTTTTGAGCGCACGGCAACTTACCATGTGTGTTTATACGCAGGTTGTAAGATAGCTTTTGCGCAAAGTCTGGAAATGCTGGCGAAGAATATGACTGAAGTAAAACCTAACGTCATGAATTGTGTACCGCGATTGCTGGAGCGCATCCACGACCGGGCCATGAAGAACGGAACCAGCGCAGAGGGTCTAAAATCAAAGATATTTCTGTGGGCGCTGGAGGTTGGAAAGAAATACCGTATAGCTAACGAGGATGGAAAAAAGTCAGGCCCGATATTAAACGCGCAGCAAGCCCTGGCAGACAAACTGGTTTTCAGCAAAATTAAAGAACGCACTGGCGGTAATTTAAAGATCATGTTATCGGGCGGGGGCGCTTTACCGAAAAACATCGGCGAGTTTTTTGGCGATCTGGGCATCAAAGTATTGGAAGGTTTTGGTTTAACAGAGACTTCGCCGGTTATGTCGGTTACCGAGGTGCATCGCCAGGTTTATGGTACCGTGGGCCGCATCGTGCCGGGTATTGAGGTGGCTATTCAAAACGTCGACACTAAAGAAATCTATACCATACAAACACATGAGTCGTTCAAAGAAAGCTTTCAATCTGAAGAAGGCGAGATCATTGTTCGCGGTCACTGTGTGATGAAAGGTTACTTAAACAAGCCTGAAGAAACGGCTGCAACCATAGATGAAGAAGGTTGGCTGCACACCGGCGACATTGGTCGTTTCTTTAAAGGCAACCTGCAAATTACCGACCGACTTAAAAATATGCTGGTGAATGCTTATGGCAAAAACATCTACCCAACACCGGTTGAGAACACTTACCTGAAAAGTCCGAAAATTGAAGGCGTATTTTTATTGGGCGATAAGCGCGAGTATATCACGGCGATTATCATCCCCGCAAAAGAGGCACTACAAGAGCAATTTGGTTTTGATGATGCATTCTTTGAGCAGCCAGATGCCTTTATCGACAACAAAGAAGTGCGCGAATGGCTGAATGCCGATATCCGCAAGCTGTCAAACGAGCTGGCCAAATTTGAGCGTATTAAAAATTTCAAGGTTAAACGCAAACCATTTAATATGGACGAGGGCGAGATTACCCCTACTATGAAGCCTAAGCGTAAAGTCATTGAGAAAAAATACGCTGAGGCAATTGATGAAATGTATAAAGGGGATGTGGAAGCGGATTAGGCAACATTTTTATCCAAATGTCATGCTGAACTTGTTTCAGCACCCTAAAACGATGATATAAAATATGCTATCCAAACAGGGTCATGTTTACATTATGTCCAACTCTTTCAGGAGTACATTTTATATTGGCGTAACAGCCGATTTAGAAGCCAGAGTTTGGCAACATATAAACGGCGAAGGATCGGCATTTGTCAAGAAGTATAATTTACATGACTTGATTTATTACGAGTATTTCGAAAGAATTACAGATGCGATTGATCGTGAAAAACAACTAAAACGATGGCGGCGCGATTGGAAAATTAATTTAATCAAGTCTGTAAATCCTCGCATGGAAGACCTGAAGGATAAACTGAAACAGTAAAGGTAGACCCATCTATCCTTTAGGATGCTGAAACAAGTTCAGCATGACGGGCGGTGGAGGTTTTTATCCCCCTACAGAAATGCCAGAATATCCTTAATACACTCTACGCTTTTAAACATACCGCTATCAATGCTTTGCTCAATTTCCTCATGAGCCCAGGTAATGTGGTACGGAACGTGAATAGCGTAACCGCCAATATTGAGTACCGGCAGCACATCGCTTTTTAATGAGTTGCCTACCATCAATAGTTCGCTGGGGCGAATATCCAGGTGTTTGATAAGTTTGAGGTAATTAGCATCATCCTTTTCAGACATAACTTCCACGTGATGAAAATAGCTGGTCAGATTTGATTTACGCAATTTACGCTCCTGGTCGAGCAAATCGCCTTTAGTGGCTACTACCAGCCGGTAATTACCTTTCAGGCATTTTAAAACCTCCTCAACCCCATCTAAAAGCTCGATAGGTTGATTTAACATTTGCTTGCCCAAATTAATAATCTCGCCGATAGTCTTGGTCGAGATCATATTGTTGGTGACGGTCATAGCCGTCTCTATCATAGAAAGTATAAAACCTTTAATGCCGTAACCATACAAATTAAGGTTGCCTATTTCAATTTTAAGCAACTCACGCTCCAACTCATGGCGCGGAAGATACTCTTCAAGCAACGTACAAAAAGCTTCTTCGCTTTGCCTGAAATAAGGCTCATTTACCCAAAGGGTATCGTCAGCATCAAAGGCTATAACTTTTACGTTCATCCCACAAAGGTATTAAACACATCGCAGTATAAAGATATTACCAGGGATTTTCCTGACCGGTAGTTTCAATATCCTGACTAAAGAATTTCCTGGTCGGGCCGTCCTGACCAATGGTAGTATGTTTAACTACAATGGCCGCAGCGTCCTCAACCTTACCCGGGCCATTATGGCGGTTAAAATCGGTCTTTGTCCATCCGGGGTCTACTACGCTTACCTTAAACGGGGTATCTTTTAGCTCATAGGCCAAATGGACGATATAAGCATTCAATGCTGTTTTTGAGGGACCGTAAGCAGTGCCCTTTACGTTATAATATTTCCACGTGGGGGCGCTGTGCAGGGTTAATGAGCCCAGGCCCGAGGTTACATTCGTTACCAGGTTGGGCGCCAGCGCGTGGTTTCGTATAAGATCGTCTACTTCGGTATAGTATTACCCCAAATTAAGCGTAAAGCGCCTACTCTGCCAATTTTATATGCTGATAAGACCTGATTATGACCGGCCCCATCAAACCCGAAGCTTGTAAAGGCGAATTTGCATCCCAATGGTTAAAGGTAACAAACGTAGTGCGTTTTGAATCGCGTTTGCTAACATCGTTAATCCAGGTTGGCCACTCCCCTATAATTGAACCATTGTATTTTACATCACTTGGTATGTGCGCATCGCCAACTAAGCGGTTGCGCCATAGATTGGTTACGTTGATCTCGATATCATTCTTGCCGGCATGTACCGCGCTGGTTAAATCAACCCTGAAAGGTATCTTCCATAACACACCCAGATTTTTACCATTCACAATAACCTCGGCTATAACACCTACACTGCCTAAATCTAATTCTAAGGAATTACCTTCTTTCAGCACATCCCGCGTCAGGATGAATTGCTTTTTATAGGTTGCCGTTCCTGAGAAGTATTTGATGCCTTCGTCGTCAGACGTCGGCCAGGATATTAATTTTTCAAAAGTGGCTTTAGCAGGTGCACGTGTATTTTTCGGGAAACTGATATCCCATGCCCCAGTTAGTTCAATAGGCTTCATCACCTTGTTAGCCACTGCGGTTTTGGTTGCACCGGCAATAGTTTTATAAGTAACCTTACCGGCATACGGTGTCACCCATTCAGGTGCTCCGTTTTGATATACTAATTCCGGCTGAGGCATGTCGCGTTCCAGGTGGGCTATATTACCTTTATGAATATTGCTTGTCTTAATTTCTCCGTTGGTCGAGTAGGTTAAATGCAGCTCCCGTTTATTATCATTTTCTGCCGGCGCGACATCAAACAGTTTATCAGAAATACTAAACATCAGGTTATTTGAATTTACCAGGTCATTCAGTTTGGCAGTAACATCGGTAATAGGATATTTTGGCGGGATGCCCGTAATATCGGCAGGAAATTTACCGTACAAAGCCCTGATCAATTTAAACTGCTGACCGTTAAATTGCAGGTCTGTCTTCTCGTTTTCCAATAACGTTACCTGGTGACGTTTGTCATCTAATTCGTACTCCACCCGCATTTCTTTTACCGAGCCAGCCGCCGGGTCGCCGGCAAGGCCATTGTTAGCGGCCAAAAGCAATCCGTCGCTTTTAATATTCTTAGCTAATGCGTCGGTTACTTCAATCAATCCGTCTGGTAAAAACACGCCGTACTCTGCTTTAATAATCTTCAGACTAGGCAGAGGTTGCAATGGCGAATGATCGAGGTTGACTTTTGCATCGGCAATATGATAGGCAGGAGATGTATTTGCGCCGCGGAAGACTACAAACGTAGCTCCATTAGTATTAAAAGATAGTGGGATATCAGTGGTATTGCCCGGACCTTTTTGCCAAACTAAAATATCCTTAGCCTTGCCTGTTTCCGGGTTCCATAATTGAGGCTTTTTGCCTGCCACTCTAAATCGGCATACTTCCTGGCGGGCATTTGTTTGTGGGTTAGATATAAAGTAAATATCATCATTACCTGCTGCGCGGTGGATAAAATTCAGATCAGAACCGGTAGCACCATCCGAGAAATCAGGAGTAATATTCAATCTTTTCAAAGCCGCATAAACCGAAAGGTTTGGCGATATTTTGCCGTTCCATAACTCGTTGGATAAGCGGGTAACCTGCTCATCGCAGGCCGGATAGCCCTGCAAACTTGGCGATCTGGTTGGCTTTGGACCGATGATAGTCGCGCCGCCTGCAACCAGTTCTTTTATTTTAGTTAGTAATTGCGGCGTGGCCCAGGTACTGTTTGGCAATACTAATAAACGGTAGGGCAATCCGGCATGGGTATAGATCCTACCATTTTTTACCATTAATCGCTGCAATTCATCGGGACCAATCTGGTCGTAGTCAACTCCCAGACGTTTCACATCGTTTCTTAAAATGGCGTCGTTTGGCGAGTCTTCGCCATTAAAAATTAAGATATCAGCTGTACTATGTCCTTGCTGCAATAAAAATTGCGAATGGGCCAGATAGCTCATGTAGGCCCGGCTTTGTTCCCACCAGGTATTGAGGCGGCTCATCTCTACGCCCCATTGGTGGAAAGTAACGCCCGGCGCAACGTTCCAGGGTTGCAGCGGGTAGCTATGAAATATAAAACGATTGATGCCTTCGGTCCACATCCGGTCGCCCAATGGTTTCATAGTCGCCGGATAATTGGCCCAGCCACCAATGCTGGTAAATGATTCAGCACCAACAATTGAGTTGCCTTTAATATGTGCTACAGACGCCGCCATCCTTGCCGACTCCGAGTAATCATTTCCAGTCAGCCAAAATTCGCCCATTACCACGTCGGCAGGTGCGCCGGTTTGCATAGATTCAAACGGACCGCCATAAGGCTCGGTCGAGAACTTCATTTTATTTTTATGGCACAGTTCGGCAAAGTAGGCATAGTAATTATCGGCCATTAAATCGCCTATAGTTCTGCGAAAATCCCACAGAAAACGCTCAGATACTTCGCCGCTTTCTACGTAATAACCAGCTAGCGTAGGCAAATAAGTCAGGCAATCATATTGACGGCGCTTTTTAAATTCTTTATTGAAACCTTCGGTCCAGTTGTCGCAACCAACCTCGTAGCTATCCACCAAACAGTTATTTAAAGTATTGCCAACTAGCGGGCCTACCTTATCCAATATTGGCTTTATACCGTCTGCCCAGTAAGTATCAACCGCGGCACGGCTCATTTTATCGATTTCAAGGCCTGCACCGCCTTTTTCAGACGGGTGATTCTCAGTGCCGTTTGGCGTATGCCCAAAGCGAATGATCGTCCAATCGCCCGCCGGTGCTGCCCAGTTTAAGTTCCCATTTACCGACATTTTGGAGCTTAGATCAATAATGCTGTTTTTGACGATGATGGAAGCCGGATCAATTACTTTATCGTTTGGTTCCAGATGTGTTTTAAAATCACCACCCGACAGCGACTTGATACCCAACAGATCTATCTTTTTGTTACCCTTCGGCGTTGGGAAAGCCAGTACAACGATGTCTTTATAGTAGTCAAATTTTGTCGCCGGCTGCGGCAATACCTGGTTGATAACCTTTCCGCCCTGAACCTGAGTTTGGCTGTAAACAACGGTTTGCATGGCATTTCCGGGCTTTACCCATGGGCCGCCACTTGAAGACCATCCCGGTCCGTTATGGAAAGCTAATTCCATATTTAGTCGTTTAGCTTCTGTTACTGCGAACTTAAATAGATCAAGCCACTCGGGGCTTAGATAAGTCACTGCACCTTGCGGGTATCCCTGCCCTACGTTAAATATCTGTGCTTCCTGAATACCTACGCGATGCATGGCTTCCAGATCGGCGGTGATACCTGCTTTGGTGATATTGCCGTCTATCCAATGCCACCAGGTGCGGGCCCTGGAGCTTGATGGGGGATTTTTAAAGCCGGATAATAAGGCATCCTGAGCTTGGGCAATAATACAAGAAAATAAAAAGGCAGTAACAAAAAGCAGTTGTTTCATTTTAAGGTTGGAAATAATTGGTGGCACCAAGATAAATACATTACGGGGGCTAACTGTCCGTGTCTGTCCGGTATGGTAAATGTTTGCGGTTAGGTTATCGCGCAAGCTAAAAAAAACGTATTTTTGCACCTCAATAAAATATCGTTACAGAAACATGAGTATTCAGTTATCCGAACAGGAAATTTTACGCCGCGAATCATTACAACAACTACGTGCCCTGGGCATTAACCCTTACCCTGCTGAGGAGTTTAAGGTTACTGACTTTGCACAAGATATTGCTGACAATTTCAAGGCTAACCCTGATACTTATAAACATGTAACCATAGCCGGCCGAATTATGACCCGCCGCATTATGGGCAGCGCATCTTTCGCTGAAATTCAGGACAGCACCGGCCGTATCCAGGTGTATCTGAAACGTGATGATATTTGCCCGGGAGAGGACAAAACGCTATACAACACCGTCTTTAAAAAGCTTTTGGACATTGGCGATTATGTAGGCATTAAAGGCTACGTTTTTGAAACCCAAACCGGCGAGATCTCCGTTCACGTAGAAGAATTAACTATCCTTTCAAAATCATTAAAACCGCTGCCGGTTGTTAAACGCGACGAGGAAGGCAACATTCACGATGGCTTTACCGACCCGGAGCTGCGTTACCGCCAGCGTTATGTGGATTTGACGGTTAACCCGGAGTACAGGCAGATATTTATTAAACGTTCAAAAGTAATTAGCGCGATGCGCAATTACTTTAACGCACAAGGCTGGATGGAGGTTGAAACGCCTATTCTGCAAGCTATACACGGGGGCGCCGCTGCGCGTCCGTTTGCTACGCACCATAACACGCTGGATATGCCGCTGTTTTTGCGCATTGCCAACGAGTTATATTTAAAAAGATTGATCGTAGCCGGTTTCGACGGCGTTTATGAGTTTGGTAAGATGTTCCGTAACGAGGGCATGGACCGTACCCATAACCCGGAGTTTACCGCTATGGAGATATATGTAGCCTACAAAGACTATATCTGGATGATGGGTATGGTTGAGGATTGTTTGGAGCAAGTAGCACGTGCAGTGCACGGCATTGCTGCGGTACAGGTAGGTGCCAATGAGATTAACTTTGCCGGTCCGTACACCCGACTGAGCATGTACGAGTCGATTCAGAAATATACAGGCATCGATGTATCAGCAATGGACGAGGCTGGTTTGCGCGAGGTTTGTAACGACCTGAAAATTGAGGTTGACGCTACCATGGGTAAAGGCAAACTGATCGACGAAATCTTCAGTGCTAAAGTTGAAGCCAACCTGATCCAGCCAACATTCATTACCGACTATCCAATTGAAATGACTCCGCTTGCTAAAAAGCATCGCAGCAAAGACGGCCTTGTTGAGCGTTTTGAGCTATTTGTAAATGGTAAAGAGATTGCCAATGCGTACTCAGAGCTGAACGACCCTATTGATCAGCGCGAGCGTTTAGAGGAGCAGTTAATTTTGGCCGGCCGTGGCGATGACGAGGCGATGGCTATGGATGACGATTTCTTGCGTGCCTTAGAATATGGTATGCCGCCAACATCAGGTTTAGGTATCGGTATCGATCGTTTGGTGATGCTGCTAACCAACCAGAGCACCATTCAGGAAGTATTATTCTTCCCGCAGATGCGCCCTGAAAAGAAAGCCAAAGTTGCTACTGCCGATGACTTTATAAAAATTGGCGTCCCTGCCGAATGGGTACAGGTTTTAAATAAGATGGGCTTTAACACTGTTGAGGAATTAAAGGCAGCCAACCCTAATAAAGTGTTCAACGATTTGGGTGGTATGCGCAAAAAACTAAAACTGGATATTACCATGCCGGGCAAAGATGATGTTATGGCTTGGTTTGCTTAGTCCTCAGTAGAGACCCAACATCTTGCGTCTCCAGCCATGTTTAAACAATATCAAAGCAAAAGAGACGCAAAATATTGCGTCTCTACTTTTAAATATCGGTTTTCCACAACCGTTATTAACAATTCTTTAATATAAAAATAAAACGCCGGAAACTTTGGCATTTAATGTGTTACGTATTTTTACATACACACTTATAATTGCAAAAGTTATGACTAATTCAATATTAGAAATTACCGAAAGCGAATACTTGATTAAACTGAACAGATCAAACTTTAATCTGTCGTTTATCAGAAGCCTGTTGAAAATTGTAGAGGTTGCTAATCCATCAGAAGATGGGTTCTCAACTCCTGACAGAGCTACTTACAATCAGATTCACTCATCTGAGCCTGATTATTTCAGTTCGCTTGAAGAAAAATAGGCTTTAAAACATGGTGTTTTAAAGCCTATTTATTTTTATCCAGTTTGCTTATCGTACCTAGAACTTCTGCTGGCGAAATCCGCCTCTTATTACCTGTTGTTTATCCATTTGCGACATCTGCTCTTTCATCATTTTGATCTGATCGGTAAGCAGTTTGTTTTTGTCGTCTTTTGATGCTTCCTGCAAATACATGGTGGCTTCGCGTTTATTGCGTTTAGCCATAGCTATTCCAGCCAGGCTCAATTTTGCTAACGCGATGTTGTGCGACATGTTCATGCCCAACTGCAAAGCTTTCTTAAAGTATTTCTCAGATTTTAAAGGAGCCTTGCGCGATTCGATCAAACCAATCAGCATGTTATAATAACCATGTTGATTTTTGTGCAATTGCTTTTCGTAGTTAGTTATTTTCATCAACCACGCTTCGGCCTTGTCAGACTGCTCTTTACGCAGATAGAATTGGGCGATGATCATATTCTCGTTAAAAAAGTAAGTTAACAGAATAATACCTCCAATCAACAATACCAATATCCCCCAGCCCCAAAAACCAAAAGCACATAAGGCAACTGCAGCACCCAAAAAAACGCAGGCTATGATTAGCCGAACTATATTTGACATATTTTGTTATTCTAAAAATTGAATGCAAATATCCGTTTATTTGTACTCTTAATCAACACTTCAGAAATATTTATGGCAATTGAATTAGAGGCTTCCTGGCTTAAAGTTTTACGTGACGAATTTGACAAAGCTTATATGATAAAACTTCGTCAGTTTTTAAAAGATGAAAAGCAGGCCGGTAAAATTATCTACCCAAAAAATGCTGACATATTTAACGCTTTTGCCAAAACTCCGTTCGATAAAGTGAAGGTGGTTATACTAGGCCAGGACCCCTACCACGGTGCCAACCAGGCACATGGATTATCGTTCTCAGTACAACGTGGTATACGCACTCCACCCTCTCTCCAAAACATTTACAAAGAGCTGGCTACAGATATCCCCGGCTTTACTATTCCTAACACGGGCGACCTGACTGAATGGGCAGAGCAAGGTGTGTTGTTACTAAATGCCACGCTGACTGTACAGGCGGCCAACGCAGGCTCACACCAAAAAAAAGGCTGGGAACAATTTACCGACCATGTCATCCAAACCATATCAGACAAAAAGGAGCATGTGGTATTTATCCTGTGGGGTGCTTACGCACAATCAAAAGCACCGCTAATTAATCTGCATAAGCACTTAATCATTAAATCCACTCACCCATCGCCTATGGCGGTTAGTCATGGCGGTTTCTTTGGCTCGAAACCATTCTCAAAAACGAATGCCTATTTAAAGGAACACGGAGAAACGCCAATTGATTGGCAAATACATTAATGAGTGAATGTTTTTAAGTATTCTATAAAAAAGGAAAAAGATCAAAGGTCGGTTGTAAAAACTGACCTTTGATCTTAATAAACAATCTTCTATTCACACAGATTATTTATTTGCTGTTAAAATAGCTCCGTCATTCCAGCCATCTATAGCGCCATGCTTAATGTCTTTCCAGTGAGACAACGCCGAAACGACAATACAGGCTAAAATCACTCTTATGACGATTTTCCTAGTGTTTGTTTTCATAAATATCGTTCATTAATACTCCAACGGCACAATCGGCTCTTTTTTGCTGGTCGACATGATCATCATGGTCTGGAAAGTTTTCACCACGCTGATGCGGCTAATCTTCTCCATAATTAATTGTTCGTACGATTTGATA
The DNA here is from genome assembly GCF_042686265.1 of Mucilaginibacter ximonensis. Lineage (NCBI taxonomy): Bacteria > Pseudomonadati > Bacteroidota > Sphingobacteriia > Sphingobacteriales > Sphingobacteriaceae > Mucilaginibacter > Mucilaginibacter ximonensis. Next base: position 554,212 of record NZ_JBHUPD010000001.1, on the reverse strand, counting down.
TCGCGTACATAAACTTTCAGCAGGAAGTCGCATTGGCCGGTTACGTGATGGCACTCGGTTACTTCTTTGATCTTTTGTATCTCGCCAATAAATGTGTGGATAGTGTCCTTTTGATGGAAATCTAACGATATCTGTATAAAAGTTTTTATACCAAGGCCTAATTTCTCTTCGTCAACCAGGGCGTGGTAGCTCTTAATGTACTCAGCGTTTTCTAATTTGCGAACTCGCTCCAACGTAGGTGCAGGCGACAAGCCAATCTCTGTTGAAAGTTGAAGGTTAGTTATCCTTCCGTTCTCTTGTAAGGTTTTAAGTATTTGCAGGTCAATCCTGTCCAGTTCTGCAGCCATAACTACGTAAAAATTTCAGACAAATTACAAAATTATATTTTTCAATACCAATAAACGCAATTATTAAATTTTATTATCAACATTTTTTAGACATGTCTAAAAATATTATTAGATTTGTTTAAATGAATACATTAGCCGAAGAAAATTATTTAAAAGCTATCTATCACCTGTCGCTTAATGATTTAAGCGTGAGTACCAACCAGATAGCGGCTGCATTGTGTACCAAAGCGGCATCAGTTACAGATATGCTTAAAAAACTGGCCGATAAAGAACTTATCAATTATGAGAAGTACCAGGGTGTTACACTCACCTTTGCAGGCGAAAAAATAGCCTTACAAATTATTCGTCGTCACCGTTTATGGGAATACTTTTTGGTAGAGAAGCTCAACTTTAGATGGGACGAAGTACATGAGATGGCCGAGGAACTAGAGCATATATCGTCAGTTGAACTGATTGACCGACTCGATCAGTTTATGGATTGCCCAAAACATGACCCGCATGGTGATCCTATACCTGATAAGGACGGTAATTTCAAAAAACACGAACTGCTGCCTGTTGCTTCCTTAAAATTGAACGAAACGGGTATTATCTCAGGCGTCCGTGACCATTCGCCGGGCTTTTTACAATACCTGGAAAAACAGCAGCTCACTATCGGCAAAAAAATAAAGGTTGCAGATATTATAACTTACGACAACTCGATGATGCTGGAGGTCGAAAAATCTATTACGCATATAAGCCGCGAAGTGGCTAAAAATTTACTGATAGCAATATGAGCACCGGTTTTAATGAATCATTAGGAAATGTCCACGGTTCGGTATCTACAGAAAATAAAACCGGCTGGAAAAAGATAATGGCTTTTATTGGCCCGGCATATCTGGTAAGCGTAGGCTATATGGACCCGGGCAATTGGGCTACCGACATTGCCGGTGGTAGTGCATTTGGTTATAAGCTGATCTGGGTACTTTTTGCGTCAAATCTTATCGCTTTACTGTTACAATCACTAGCCACCCGCTTAGGTATTGTGCGGGGGTTAGATCTTGCACAGGCGTCAAAGATTACCTACCCCCGTTCTATTAATATGTGTCTTTATTTACTGGCGCAGATAGCTATCGTAGCGTGCGACCTCGCGGAGATCATCGGAATGGCGATTGGTTTGAATCTGCTGTTTAATTTACCATTGATCTGGGGTGTATCGCTCACTATTACTGATACCTTGCTTATGCTTTTCCTGATGAATAAAGGGATGCGCAAGTTAGAGGCATTTATTGTGTCGATGATCTTTATTGTGGGATTGTCTTTTTTGGTAGAGATGTTCATTGTTACACCCGACGTTAAGGAAGTAGCGCTGGGATTTATTCCGCATAACCTGACGGGTGATGCGCTGTATGTAGCTATCGGCATCATAGGCGCTACAGTGATGCCGCATAACTTGTATTTGCATTCGTCATTAGTACAAACACGGCAAATTACCCGCGATGACAAAGGCATACGTACAGCCATTCGCTTTAATTTGTTTGATACGGTAATAGCGCTTAATGTTGCATTTTTAGTTAATGCGGCGATACTGATCCTGGCGGCCAGTGCATTTTTCAAAAACGGTTATTTTCATATTGCTGAGATACAGGATGCTTATAAGTTATTAGAACACATTTTTGGCCGCACAGCGCCAGTGTTGTTTGCCATAGCTTTAATAGCTGCAGGGCAAAGCTCAACCATTACAGGCACTTTAGCCGGACAGATTATTATGGAGGGCCACATTAACCTGCGTATTGAGCCGTGGCTGCGCCGTTTATTAACACGTGTGCTGGCAATTGTGCCGGCAGTATTTACCATTATTTATTCCGGGCAGGACGGCTTAGGAAATTTGTTGATCCTGAGCCAGGTTGTTTTGAGCTTGCAATTGGGCTTTGCGGTTATCCCGCTGATACACTTCACTTCTGACAAGAAAAAAATGGGCAACTTTGCCATCGGCATCAAAACAAAAGTATTTGCCTGGGCGGCGGCCTTACTGATCGTCGCGCTGAATGTAAAATTGGTTTATGAGCAGTTGAGAACATGGATATCGGCTTCACCCGAGACCGCGGTTTGGATGTATGCATTGGTTATACCGACGGTAGCAGGCATCGCACTATTATTAGTGTATGTATTTCTTCGCCCACTACTGTTTAAACATGCTGATGTGCCAATTTATATACCTCATGGCATTGCTTCAGAAATTGACAATTTGGAAGCCATCCATTATCATAAGATCGGTATCAGTATAGATTTCTCAAAAAATGATACTAACGCGCTGCGTCATGCTATTATGCAAGGAGGCAAAACGGCGCATTATATTTTAATTCACGTGGTAGAAACTGCAGGAGCACGTTATTATGGCGACCAGGCTATGGACCACGAAACCCAAAGCGACGTGGACAACCTTGAACAATATGTAGCTGCGCTGCACAAGTTAGGCTACAAGGCCGAAGCTAATATTGGCTATGGTACTGCGGCTACAGCCATAGCCAGCATTGTAGCCAAAGATCATATTGACTTTATAGTGATGGGCTCGCACGGGCATAAGGCTTTCAAAGATCTGATCTTTGGTACCACCGTAAATAAGGTACGACATATGGTGAATATTCCGGTGCTGGTAGTTAAGGCGTCAAAATAAATGCATTTTGCGTAAATTTGCGCTGCAATGGCCGACGAAAAGATATACATTAAGAATAAAAAAGCTTATTTTGAATACACTATCCTGGATAAATACACTGCCGGGATAAAGCTGCTGGGTACCGAAATTAAATCTATACGCAGCGGCAAAGCCAACTTAAATGATGCTTTTTGCACCTTTATTAACAGTGAGCTTTACGTACGTAACCTGCACATTTCAGAATATACGTTTGGCTCATTCTATAACCACGAGGCTAAACGCGACCGCGTGCTCCTCCTCAACAAAAAAGAGCTCAAAAAGCTGCAAACACGCAGCGAAGAGAAAGGCCTTACTATTGTACCTCTTGCCCTATTTATCAGTGAGCGTGGCTTTGCTAAACTGGAGATAGCCCTCGCCCAGGGTAAAAAGACTTTTGACAAACGCGAAACTTTGAAAGAGCGCGATACAAAAGTAGAGATGGATAGGGCGATGAAACGATAAGTCCGTTTTTCCAGCTTGTCATTCTGAGCAAAGCGAAGAATCTTATAAAGGGGACTAGCAAAGCGCATAAGATTCTTCGCTTTGCTCAGAATGACAAGCTGCTATACAAAGATTAGGGGGCTTACCACGCACGCTCCCCAACCAAAGGCACAAATCTGAATGTATCCAACACGTGGCGTTCATAGTCGTTTTCGCCAATTTTGAGTATGGTTACCATCTGCTGCGATTTTTCATCGCCTACCGGAATTACCAGTGTGCCTCCGATTTTTAGTTGCGCCATAAGTGCTTCGGGTACGGTGGGTGCACCTGCAGTTACAATAATCTTGTCATAAGGTGCATGGCTGGCTATACCCTTTGAACCATCGCCCAAAAAAAAGTGCATTTTATAACCCATACGGGGCAGCAGATTACGCGTACGTTCAAAAAGCTTTTCCTGACGTTCGATAGTGAACACTTTGGCCCCTACTTCAACCAGTACACAAGCCTGATACCCCGAGCCGGTACCAATTTCTAAAACTTTATCGCCTTTTTTGATATGGAGCAACTCGGTTTGGTAAGCTACGGTATAAGGCTGCGAAATAGTTTGACCCTCGCCTATCGGGAAGGCAATGTCCTTATAAGCCTGGTTCCAGAAGGTTTCATCAAAAAAGAAATGGCGCGGCACTTTGCCTATGGCTCGTAAAACATTTTCGTCCTCAATGCCCTTCTTGCGCAATTCGTCGACTAGCTTTTTGCGCGCGCCTTGTTCCCTGTAGTTATCAATATATTTAAACGCCATGACTATTAATGGCACTAAATTATACTAAAATTTTTGGTTTTTTGTCATTTCAAAGGGGCACAATAAAAAATCTCATACAACTCCCAAAGCCTTAATGAATTTCGTTTTAAGATTTTTCCCGCCCCCCGAATAACCTATATAATGATCATTATTAATACGGATCGACGTCAGGTTGAACAATACCTCCCTTACTCAATTTCGTAGTCTGAAACTGTGTAATGATATCCCTGATATTTGCCTTAGCTTTATTAATGGATACCCCATCTTTTTCAAACTTTAACATGATGGACTGGATGTAATAATTCCTGATGCGGCTAATCAATGGAATCTGCGGACCGACAACTCTATCTTCACCAAAATGCTTGCGCAACTCATTACCCAAATAAGTGGCCTGGTTGTAAAGAATCTCGGGGTCTTTATGCTTTACGTCCAAATTAATAATACGATAAAACGGCGGATAATGGAAAGCACGACGCTCTTCCATTTCGGTCATATATAAATCGTTATAATTATTCTCGATAACCTGCCTTATAACACGATGAGCAGGATCGTAGGTTTGAATTACTACCTTCCCTTGCTTGCCTCTGCGCCCAGCCCTGCCACTTACTTGTGCCAACAGTTGAAAGCTTCGTTCATTGGCCCGGTAATCCGGGTACTTTAATAAGCTATCTGCGTTAATAATCCCAATTACGGTTACATCGGCAAAATCCAGTCCTTTGGCCACCATTTGGGTACCCACTAATATGTCGATCTTTTTTTCTTCCAGATCATTCAGGATATTTTGCAGCGAGTTGCGCGAGCGGGTTGTATCCAAATCCATTCTGGCCAGCCGTGCCTCCGGCATAATGACCGACAGGTCGTCCTCCACCTTTTCTGTGCCAAAGCCCCGATATTCCAATTGCGTCGAACCACAAGCGGGACAAATAACCGGCGAATCTTCTTTATAACCGCAATAATGGCAATGCAATTTACCACTGTGCTTATGATAGGTCAGACTGACATCACAATTAATACATTTAGGTGTATAAGCGCAAATTTTGCATAATAATAATGGCGCGTATCCCCGTCGGTTTTGAAATAGTATAACCTGCTCTTTGTTGGCAATGGCAGCATGCATATCAGCCATTAATACGCTGGTAAAGTGCGATTGGATTGTTTTCTTTTTGGTTTCTTCCTGTATACTTACTACCTCTATGGTGGGCAATTCTACACCACCATATCTTTCGGTTAATTCAGCGAAACCATATTTGTGTGTACGGGCATTAAAATAACTTTCGAACGATGGCGTGGCTGATCCTAACAGCACCTTACCACTGTACATATTAGCCAGGAAAATCGCTGCATCACGGGCATTATACCGCGGGGCCGGGTCGAACTGTTTATAGGATGTTTCATGCTCCTCATCGACAATAATTAACCCCAGATCGGCAAATGGCAAGAATACTGATGAGCGTGCGCCAAGCACCACCTTATATTCGCCGTTCAACACTTTTTGCCAAACCTCAACCCGTTCGTTATCATTAAAGCGCGAATGGTATACACCTATGCTGGCGCCAAAATACTGCCGTAATCTCTCAATGACGTGGGTAGTCAGCGCTATCTCTGGTAACAGGTATAGTACCTGTTTACCTTGCGCCATAGCCTGCTCTATCAGGCGAATATAGATCTGTGTTTTCCCAGATGAGGTTACGCCGTGCAGCAACACCACATCTTTCTGCGTAAACTGCTCTTTGATAGTTTCGAAAGCTGCCTGCTGATGTTCGCTCAATATGAAATTAGCGTCCAAAAATTCCTGGTCAAAAAACAAGCGACTCACACTACGTTCTTCTGCAATAAAAACTTCTTTTTCAATCAGCGAATTAATGCTTGATGCTCCGGCTCCGCTTTCTTCAACCAATTCATTTTTTGAGATCGTTTTTTGATGTCGGGCCAGTTTTAAATAAGCTAAAACGGCGTCAGCTTGTTTCGGAGCGCGCTTCTCCAGTATACCAAACAGCTCACGCAAGTTGTCCTGGTTATTATAGACCGGGTTGATGGTGATAAATGTTCGCTTACGTGGTTTGTAACGGTCGCTTACTTCTTCAGAAATATTGATTATATTTTTCTCGAACAAACCTTTTAACAGGGGCATTACCGTTTTCTGGCTTAACAGTTTAGAGATATCACTAATGGTTAGTTCGGGTTGTATCTCCAGGGCCTCGACGATCAAAAACTCTTTATCGTGGAGCGCAGTCTTATCGTACTCAAACTCTTTATTCAGGATGATTTTGGTCTCGCTGGCCAGCTTTAATGCTGATGGAAGCGCAGCATTCATTACCTCGCCTTCAAAACACATATAGTACTCTGACAGCCATTTCCAAAATTGTAGTTGCTGATCAGTAACCACCGGCCTGTCATCCAGGATTTCGAGAATGTATTTGGCTTCATACTTTTCAGGCGCCTGTTCAGATATACCAGACACAATTGCTGTATACAATTTGCTTTTGCCAAACTGCACCACGACCCGTTTACCAATCTCTATCAAATTATTCAGCTCGAACGGAATGCGGTAGGTATAATTTTTCGCTATCGCCAGCGGCAAAATTACTTCAACAAAAAGCGTCTTGCGATCTTGTATATGAGCTTCGGCAAATTCAAGCATAATTATTTACTCCTGGATGCGGCAACGGCAAGCGATGCCCATCCTCCTATAAACAACAACCCGCCAACAGGCGTTATTGGCCCTAAAACACTAGCCTTTAAATGCAAAATATCATGACAAGCCAGCAGGTACAATGAACCCGAAAATAAGATAATACCAAAAGTGAACAGATAATAACTGGCTGTTATCCAACCACTACTATTTTTCGCCAGTAGCGACAAAAACAATAAAGCAAAAACGTGGTAAAAATTATATTCAACCGCGGTATGCCAGATCTGCAGCTGATCTGTGGCTATCATTGTTTTGAGCCCGTGAGCGCCAAAAGCGCCGGTCATAACTGCAATCATGCCAAATAAAGCCGCGGTAATAGTTATAGATCTGTTCATAAGTAATCGAGAAGGCTAAGTTAACCAATTGAAACTATTACTTGAATGGATGACGCTAAAAATCTAACTTGCGACGTATTCTATTTACAATGAAACGACTAATTGCCATCACTATAATCCTGCTTCTGGTTACTGCCGGCGTCACGGTCGTTTATTTTAAAAATTTGAATGCGCCGGGGCTTCACGCTGCGCAGACTATGCACAATATCCCCGACGACGCCGCTTTGGTTTTTGAGTTTAATAATGAGGATAGCTTTTACGATATTTTTCACGGCAACAAGTTATTTTCAGCAGTAATTGGTCACGAACAATTAGGCGAACTCGACACCCTGCACCAGCAAATGTTTGCCGACCCCACCCTGAAACGTTTTTTTAACGGTCAAAATATTTTTATTTCGCTCCATCCTTTATCCAAACAGGCTATAGGCTTATTGATCACCACAGCTGCTGTAAAAAGCCTTAACACAGAAGACATTGACCAGCTTACCGTTAAAACCCATAAAGGTTTGGTGGTTACCCCAACCGCCTTTAATGGAAAAAAAGGCTTTATCATTTACTCATCGGCTTTAAAAAAACGCTTTTACCTGCTTAATAAAGAAGATGGCATTTACTTAGGCAGCTTTTCGAAGGAATTGATTGATTTGAGCGCCAAATACATTTACCAAAAAGACAAAAAGGTATTTATGACCCTCCCCGAGCAGCAAAATACCAGCTCGTTGGCAAATCTATATATCAATTACCATAACCTCAATCCACTGTTTGGGGTGCTGTTTGATAATCGTAACACCGATATTTTTAAGTGCTTTAAATTATTCCCGGCGTTGGCCGCGCTTAATTTAAATTTCAAAAGCGATGCTTTGTTGTTTACCGGCTTTTCAAATATTTTGCACGACCAACCAAGTAGTTACCTCAATCTGTTTACCAATCAACAGCCCATCGCCAATCATCTGCAGGATATATTTCCATCGACTACTGCTTACAGTACCTGCTTCGCGGTATCTGATCCGATGAAATTTAAATCTGATCTTTCGGCCTGGTATGCCAAAGCCAAATTACAAGCTGAAAAGGACTCATTATTTACCAAAGTAAAGAGTGAGACTGGTGTAAATCTAATTACCGAATTTAATCAGCAACTCGGTCAGGAGTTTGCCGTAGTTACTACTAAATATATGGAGAAATATGCCATTGTTAGTTTAAAAGACGGATCGGCTTTCAGGCCGGTTATAAATAATATCAGCACTATGGCAACCGGCGACATTGGCCAGGTTAACTATAGCAAACTTCCTTTTTATTTACTGGGCGATGCTTTTAGCGCATTTAACCGCCCGTGGTTTATGATCGTAGATAACTATCTGATTATGGCTAACAGCCAGTCGGAACTTAACAGTTATCACGATTATTATTTTAATCAGAAGCTGCAAAGCAAATCAAAACAATACAACCAGTTTACTGACCTCATGGCTGAACATGCAAACGTAAGCTGGTACATCAATTTTAAAAACGTTCAACCAATCTTAAAACGCGACCTAAACCCTAACTTTTATGATAAATTTGAAAACGACAAAACCGGCTGGAAAAACTTTTATGCGGCATCTTACCAGTTGATAGCATCAAACAAAAACTTTTATACCAGTTTTTGCATGAACCTGAACCAAGCCGATACCACTGCCACATCATTAAAATAAATTAAACCTACAAACAGATATTTAACTCAAACACAAATAATTAATTTTATTTTGGGTTAAGTAGATTAGTAATTTTATATTTAAAAAGTTATTAAATCCCCTGTTAGCTATTCATATTAAATGAGAAAATATATACTTATTTGCTGCTTTTTTCTTGCTACGATAAAAGCTTCGGGGCAGCAATTTGCGCTATATAACACAGGTACTTTGTATGATTCGTTTGAGAATCCATCACAAAGGGCCTTTATACCTGACACCACCAAACAATTTGCTTTCAATTTTTTAATCCCTAATCTTGACGCCAACTTTTTATTCTCGGGCCACGGGCAACGGGCTTTAATAACCCGGGCATTTCACTCCTATTACAATACTGCCAATCTGGTAACCGGGGCCGGCAATTACAATCATCTAAAAGCAAATGCAAATGATTACGTATTCATGCTTAAGGCATTCACCAGCGAAAACGGCGATCAGGAAATGGGTATTGCACTCAATACACGTTTTGAAGGGCGAGGCATAGCTACAGATGAATCAATTTCGTTTTTTAATGGCTTTACTAAATTTCCGCAAAATTTTTACGCTAACGTTTTTAACGACAATTACCAGCTACAGGCGTATCACCAATTAAGTTTTACCTACAGAGAGCAAATTGACAGGCGCCTTTCCATAGGTTTTAAATTAAGCGCTTTGGCAGGTATTTACTATAACCAATTAAACATCACGCAGTCGAGCGTAACATTTAATAGAGCCGCCCAGCAAGCCAGGTTAAGTTTAGGTGGAACCTACAGGTCAAGCAGCCAAAAAAATGAGTCGAATTTTGAAAAAGCTTTTCCATTTCTTATCAATCCGGGTGCGGCTTTCAGCTTTGGCGTAACTTATTTTGACGAAAATGGGTTTAAATGGCAAGGGAACATCAAAAATGTTGGATTTATTAGCTGGAGCTCAAAATCATACACTAACACTTTCGTCGGCTCAAGCTTAATTTCGGGCTTTTCATCGCCTGACCGTGAAACAGCCATTGAACATGGCGTTGATAGTGTTAGCCAGGGCGGCCAGCGCAAACATAGCTTTATTACGCCAACCAATGGCTTGCTGGAGTTAAGTGTTAACAGAACTTATTGGTTGAGTGAAGACGGCAACGTGAAATTCTCGCCTACCCTGATTGCTTCGAAGGAACTTGCTTACAACGGCTTTACTGCTGCATTGGATGCCCCGGTACAATTTGGAAAACACAGCATAGCGCTAACATCAAGCTACGATGAGTTGAAATTATTTAACATTGGCCTTCAATACATGAAAAAGAGCGACAATGCCGAGTTTTTTATTGGCAGCGAACGATTGTTAGCAACCGGAAGCCTGTTAAGCGAAGCTATTAAAAGCGGACAAGGCGCACAAACTCAAAATACAACGCCGCTTAAAGCATTTACCGGGATGGACTTTTATATTGGTGCGTCATTTAAATTCGGACGGTTGATTGAACGCCGCATGAATTCGAGCGGCATTGGCCCTGAGGGCGACGGCGGCTTTTTCAGTAAAATCTGGCACGGGATATTTGGCAAGCAAGACCCTAACTACTAATTCTTTTTCTGCGTAACCAGGAAGTCTTTCAGGTAGAAAGGCTCAAAATAAGCTACATCTTCAAACTGTCCTTTTGCATATTTTTGGGCAGCTTTTAGGGTAAGGTGCGACGCAGAATTAATAAATTCTACATCAAAGAGCGCATTGGCGTTATTGCTTAATACTGACTGGCATTTAGCAGCTCCGTCACCAAAAAACAAAATCTTATGAGCGCTTAGTTGATCTGCAAAACTTTGTTCGTCTATAATTTCGGCCGATGTTTGTTTAACTACATTTCCACGGGCGTCGAACAAAGCTGTATAAACTTCCATTCTGCGTGCATCAATCATAGGACATAATAGTGTATGTGCGTCTATGTTATTTTGAGCGATGATGCCTTGCGCCATTGATTCCAGTGTCTCGACAGCTATTAAAGGTTTATCCAAAGCAAAACACAAACCCTTTGCGGTTGATACACCGATGCGCAAGCCAGTGTATGAGCCCGGTCCGCTGCTTACAGCTACAGCATCTATATCGCTATACTTCAATCCCGCACCAGCAATTAATTCTTCGATATAAAGAGTGATCACTTCGGCGTGTATATTGCGTTCGTTAAGCTCTTTCACTGTGGTGGTTTCCCCGTCTTTAGCTAAAGCGACAGAACAAACGGTAGTTGCAGTTTCTATTTGAAGTATAATACTCATTTCAGTTATACAATTATTAATTAAGGTACCGGATCATGCCCGTGGCCGCCCCATGGATGGCAGCTGGCGATGCGCTTCAAAGTTAACCATCCGCCTTTAAAAGCGCCATGTTTTTTGATAGCTTCTACGCCATATTGTGAACAGGTTGGCGTATATCTGCATGAAGCGCCGGTTAAAGGCGAGATAAAATACTGGTAAATGCGTATCAGCAATAAAAAAAAAGCACCTATAAGCGCTTTGAATATGCGTATAAGTGCGTTCATTTTAACACCTCGGTATTGAGCTGGGTTAGCAGCTTGAGCATTTTCTTTTCGATGAGGCTGTAGTCGCCCACCTCTTTGCCTATGTAACCTATGGATAATACGATCTGCTTATCGGCCCCCAGCAGCGAATCATAAAGCAACGTTTGCTTGTTTAAGCGATAAGCTTCGCGCATGCGCCGTTTGATAACATTACGAACAACGGCCCGTTTAAAGCGCTTCTTAGATACCGAGAAAACTATTTGGGCAGGAAATTTTTGTGGTTGATTAACAACCAGCCAGGAGGCCTTAAAGGGGTAACATAAAAAAGAAGAACCGCTGCGAAAAAGCTCATCAATGAGCTTTTTATTACACAACCGTTCTTCTTTTGTAAAGGTGTACATAGTTACTTAATGCTGAACCCAAAGTTAAACAGGTTCAAACCCTCTCAAAATTACGAAGAGAGTAAGTAACCTTTATTATGCTTTATGGCGACCTTCGCTTGATACTGTCAATCTTTTTCTGCCTTTAGCTCTTCTTGCAGCTAATACTCTTCTACCGTTAGCAGATGACATGCGCTCACGGAAACCGTGTTTATTTCTTCTTTTTCTTTGAGAAGGCTGGAACGTTCTTTTCATGATTCTTTATGCTATATTGTTTTTAAAAAACAAGAGCGCAAATGTAGTCTATTTTTTCAACTTATCAAATACATTTATACACATATTTGTTTACTATTTTTTGCAAGCGTATTTTGTTCACAAACACATCTGCATCATGAAAATAACCGCATTGCTCCTCTTATTCGCTTTTCCTTTTTTGGCATTAGCGCAAGACACTCAAAATCAAAACTATAAATTATATAACGTCGCGAAACAAAAACTTGTAAGCGCCGATGACATTGTGGCTGATATGATTAATGCCGATGTTTTGTTTTTTGGCGAAAGCCATACCGACTCCGTTGGACATTTGCTGGAAGCTACTCTGTGGCAAAAACTGGCGGCAAAATATCCGGGCAAAACCGCGTTATCTATGGAAATGTTTGAAACCGATTGTCAATATATATTAGACGAACATCTGCAAGGTTACATTCGCGAAAAAGATATGATCAAAGACGCCCGGGCATGGCCTAACTATAAAGATTATAGCCAGATGGTTGAATTTGCCAAGGCGGGCAGGCTACCGGTTATTGCTGCTAACGCACCATCGCGTTATGTACATATGGTTACTGATAAAGGCCTGACCACTTTACAGCAACTAGGCAAAAATAGTCTCCAATATCTTCCGCCTTTACCTATTGACACGGCTACGGGCGCTTATTACGAAAAATTCGCTGCCATTATGGGCGGGCACAAAGCTATGCAGGGAATGAACATCTACCAGTCGCAAAACTTATGGGACGCTACAATGGCATGGTCAATAGCCAGCTATTTTAAGAAAAATCGCGGTAGTAAAATATTTCAGGTAAACGGCAGCTTTCATAGCGAGGAAAAGTTAGGCACCGTTGCTCAGCTAATAAAATACGCGCCGAAAATATGCGTACTTAATATCGCTAATCTGGATGACGAAGAAAACTTTGATCATCCAGATTGGAAAAAATATCAAAAGTTGGGCGACTATTTACTAGTCACCCGAACGAAAAAACAATAAGCGTTTTATTTTTTAGCCAGCAGATCACGAATCTCTGTAAGCAATTGCTCTTCTTTTGATGGTACCGGGTCTGGCGCCGGCGCTGCTTCTTCTTTCTTTTTGGTGGCGTTGATACCTTTAATTATCATAAATAATGCCATTGCAACAATAAAAAATGAAATCACCTGTGATAAAAAGTCGCCATACTTGATAGCAGTGCCCGGTATGGTAAGCTCCTGGAGGTTAGTCAAATGCGCCGCTTTCAACGCAGGAGTGAGTATTGCCGGTGTTATGATATCATCGACAAGCGCAGTTACTATTTTGTTAAAGGCTGCGCCAATTACTACCGCAACTGCCAAATCAATTACATTACCTTTTAATGCAAACTCTTTAAATTCTTTTACAATAGCCATAGGATCAAAAATTAGATAACTAAAGTTATCACAAAATTATCGGTACACACAAACAAATGTTCATTTTGAGCATTTACAGTTTAAACACAATCGTAACAATCAAGTTTTAAAGTTCGAGGCAATGATGTAGATTTGCCATGTCTTATTTATGCTTAAACAAAATCTCCAACAGAAACTATTACAGAAGCTATCGCCGCAGCAGATACAGTTTATAAAGCTGCTGCAGGTGCCTACTGTATCGTTAGATACCCGTATTAAAGAAGAGTTGGAAGAAAATCCGGCGCTTGAAGATTTGAGTTTAACTAATCTGAATGAGCCGGAAGAACAATATCCCGATCGCGACCCCGATGAGGACAACTTCAATAATGAAGAAGAACGCGGCGAGATGGACGAGTTCAATATCGACGATTATCTTCAGGAAGATAATGTGAATGAATATGGCTCGCGCTATGACCAAAATGGCGATGACGAGGACGATCGTAAAGAAATACCTTTTGCCGTGCAAAGTTCATTTTTTGAAATGCTGCAGTCGCAACTGGATATGATCCCCATGTCTGATAAAGACTTTAAGATAGCTAATCAGATCATCGGCAGTTTAGATGATGACGGTTACCTGCGTCGCCCGATAACTTCACTCACCGACGATCTTGCATTTTCACAAAATGTTATGGCCGAGGACGAGGAGGTTGAGGAAATGCTGAAACTGATCCAGACTTTTGACCCGCCGGGTATTGGAGCGCGCAGCTTGCAGGAATGTTTGCTGATACAATTGCGCCGCAAAGACTCCAACGACCCGATTGTTACCAAGGCTATTTTGGTGGTTGAAAATTATCTGGATGAATTTACCCGCAAGCATTACGACAAATTAGAGAAGGCATTGAACATGAGCTCGACCGACTTGCGCGGCGTGATCAATGAGATACTGAAACTTAACCCCAAACCGGGCGACTCAAATGAGGTTAACACCAAACAGATGCAGGTTATTCCTGATTTCCATATCAAGAACAGCGATGGGGTTTTGATATTAACGTTGAATGCTAAAAATGCGCCTGAGCTTCGTGTAAGCCGATCGTACCAGGAAATGTTCCAGCATTACGATAAGGCTTCACAGAAAGATAAAAAATTAAAAGAAGCAGTCCAATTTGTAAAGCAAAAGCTTGATTCGGCAAAATGGTTTATTGATGCTATCAAACAGCGCCAGCAAACCTTGCTGAAAACTATGAATGCCATAATGCACTATCAATACGATTTCTTTTTAACGGGCGATGACAAGAATCTGAAGCCGATGATATTGAAAGATATTGCTGATAAGATTGGTATGGATATTTCTACCGTATCGCGCGTAGCGAACTCAAAATACGTGCAGACCGAGCATGGAACCTATCTGTTAAAGTCGTTTTTCTCTGAAGCTATCCAAACAGAAAGCGGCGAGGAAGTATCAAACAAAGAAGTTAAGAAGATACTGGAAGAACATATTGGCAAAGAAGACAAGCGCCATCCACTGGCTGACGAAAAACTAACCGAAATACTTAAAGACGCCGGCTACAATATAGCACGCCGTACCGTAGCCAAATATCGCGAACAGATGAATATTCCTGTAGCTAGATTGAGGAAAGAACTTTAATCCCCGCCCCCTAAGGGGGGAGTTATAAAGAGTTAGTAACAGCTCATTGTTTTTACAATGGGCTGTTTATGTTTTTAGATTAACCCTCCCCTTTCAGGGGCCTCGCGGGTTAAAACCCGTGCTGCGGACAGGTAACCTGATATCTGTTATTCAACAGCAGGCCAATCACAATTTCATGCGTACCGTTACTTACCGTATTTAATGAGGATGTAGTAATGTCATATGAGTAACCCACATTAATAAACGAGCTTAGATTAAAGCCTGCAAGAACGCCGAACGAGTCATTATGACGGTATGAACCACCGAGCCAGAACTTGTCTTGAAAAGACGCTTTCAGGTTCAAATCGTAAGTTAATGGTACCGGTTTAATCTCTTTTACCAAAACCGATGGTAATAAAGTGATATCATCAGACACATATAGCTTTGTGCCGGCAGTTAGAAATACGTGCGGAACGGTTTGGCTTACATCAATAGCTGTGGTTGAAGTGCTGAAATATAAGTTTTGTTTTAAAAGTTGCTGCACCGATATACCCGCATAAAAATCGGCCGAATATAACCAGGCACCTACGCCCAGGTCTGGCTTCCACTGGCTGTTATTACCATTAGCTATCGCCGGATCGAGCGGCGTAGCCAGCGTAATTTCGGATGTATTTAAGCTAATGTGATTGATACCGGCCGAAACCCCCACCGACATATTTAAACGGGGCGCCAAACCTAAATGGTAAGCATAAGCCGCGGCAAAATTGGTTTGCGTAATAGGCCCGGCTTTATCGTTCACTAAGGTAAAACCAATGCCATGATGAGGAGCCGATGCCTGATAATTTTGTGTGTATAGACGACTAGATGGGTTAACATCGCCCCCACCCGGAAAAGCAGTAGCGTCGCCTTGAGTAAAATCAGTACCAATAGGTGCGTTTACCGACAAAAAGCTTGTTACCGGCGCGCCGTTCAGGCCAGTCCACTGACTGCGATAGCCTAATTTGGCGTCAGTATAATTCTCAATACCGGCAACGGCCGGGTTAAGCAAAAAGTTGTTAAAAACATATTGTGTATATTGAGGCAACTGTTGTGCAGAAGCCATTTTTATAACCACTACTAAAAACACCAATAACAGTATACTTCTTTTCATAGAAAATTAATCGCCCCAATTAATACCCCACTCACATTAAACTCAGGTAAATTAGCAGATGCAACCTAATAAACTGGCTTATAAATGGTTTATTTTATAAATATAAATTTAATTTACCGAATATAATCTTTCTGCTTTAATCTACCTAAATACGCCGATAAATAAAATCCTCCTGCTATGTATTATCTTACAATATTAACCGGGCCTGTCAGGGCTTTAGCGCCGGGTTTTAATTTGATGATATAATAATATGTTCCAACGGGTAGCTGCCGGCCGTTAAACGTACCGTCCCAGGGTTTGGGGTAGCCATTAGCGTAAAAAACCTTTTCGCCGTAACGGTTTAATACTTCAACGGTGCACTGGCTATATAAATTCAGATTTTTGATATCCCAGGTATCATTTATCCCGTCGCCATTGGGCGTAAAAGTATTGATTATACTGATGTCGCCCGTTACTATCTCCAGAGTTCCGGCAGTATAGGTAATAACATAATTTAAAGCTGCGGCTCCGCTTACAGTTATCGGGTATTTACCCACTGGTGATAAGGTTGTTACGCTAGTTTTAACAATGGGCTGAACAGTTAACTGCGACTGATTTTCGCCGTTTACAAAGCCGGTGTAAGTTAAGGTAAACACAGGTAACGGATCTCCATAAAACTTCCTGGCATTATCGGCTGCGATATTTAGCTGAGCAGGCAAAACTGTGCCATCTACAAACACATTTACACTTACGGCGCCGGTACTGCTTAACACCACATAGCCATGATAAGTGTTAACGGGGGCCGTGGCTTTAAGTCGTATATAAACTTCGGTAGCTGCAATATCACCTGCCGCTCCTACAGACACCGCATTTTTAAAACTGATGTCGTCTGTACTTACTTCAAAACCGTCGGGAGCGGTTACTGTAAGCGGCCCTTTAAGGTTAGTACCGCTAACTTCAATAACACTCGAAGATATTGAAGTTCCATAATGAATCGGCGGTATAGATACGCTGCCCGGATCGTCAATAGTAGGCGACGGATTTACGGTTATGCTATAAACTACAGGTACAGCACTACAACCTATGCCCGCCGACACGAAATCCCCCATTGATATAGCCCCGCTATGGCCTGTTGGTATTGGAGCACCAAGTTGATCAGTATTGACATCTATAACCTCTAGTTCATCGGGATCCTGCCCCACTACAAACACCTGCCTACCGTTAGGGCTTACGCATATCCCCTGGGGTAACGACGGGATGTCGATTTGTTTTATCACTGAACCAGTGGCCGTATTAATAATGGTTACGGTATTTGACGCAGACCTGTTAGTTACATACAATTTATCGCCAACCGGTGTGATAGCCATAGCATACGGCGCCAGGCCAACGGTTATATTTTTACTATCGCCCGTAGTAACATTGATCACGCTGATGTAATTGGATGTATTGTTAGTGACATACACATAGTTGCCATCGGGGCTAACGCACAAGGACGTGGGATAGGCTGATTGGGTCTGGATTTTTTTTATTATCTGATTAGTTGTCGCATCGATAACATAAAGTTGCTGTGTCGAGCTACCTACGTAAAGGCGGCTCCCGTCTGCACTAATAGCAATACCGACAGCACCTGATATGTTGGTGATATCCGGTATGGTGGTTTTATTAGGCGTGATATCCAGTACAGAGATAGAACCCGTGCCTTCATTAACCACATACGCGCGGGTACCACTTGAATTTAAAACTATATTAGTAGGATTTCCTCCGGCCGCATAAGTGTCGACCACCGTATTACTTATAGCATCAATTACAGATACAACCCCGGTTGAAGGAGCCCCTCCCGGCAATGTTTTTGAATCGACCACATAGATTCTCCGCCCGTCAGGACCAACAGCTACACCAAAAGGCTTCTTGTCAACCGGAATTGTAGCTACGATAGCACGTGTCGCAGTATTAATAACAGAAACTATATTGGACGATGCACTGGAACTGGTTATATAAGCTAATCCGTCAGAGACAGGCATCACACTGATGTGCGCCGTAACAGGTTTGGTTCCCTTATTAACTGCAATAAACGGCTGTATATCGCTTGTACCGCTGGCAGGTAAACCTATTTGCTGATTATCAATAACTTTCCATTGGTAAGCGCAACCACCGCCTGGTAAGGGCATCGGTTGTGTGGTTTGACCGTTATCTACGATTTGAGTGTTTAAATTTTGAGCTTGTAAGGCACTTGCAAGCAGTAAAAAAAACGCAGCTATAAATGCCCTAATATTTAAGGCTGAAATAAATTGCTCGATTTTGCCGACAAGATTCAAACAGTGTAAAATTGGTTCATAAAGTTACTATTGTCTGAGCAGTTTAAATCACTTGTTGTTGATTTATCTGATGATAGTCAGAAATCCGCTGGTAGGTTTACGGCCGCTGTTAGGGCTTATGATGTAATAGTAAGTACCTACGGGCAAATCCGTTCCGTTTTGTCTGCCATCCCAGGGAATGCCGTAGCCATTCGAATAAAATACGCGGCCTCCATATCTGTTAAATATCTCTACGGTGGCATTGGGGTAGTCATTTAGATATTTGATAACCCAGGTATCATTTATACCGTCGCCGTTTGGCGTAAATGTATTGGGTATTACGGGTATCTTTAAAACCTTAACAAAAGTTTGCGCGGTAACCGCACAGCCTTTATCAGAGGTGACTGTTAATGTATAAGTGATATCATTTGATAATGTAGCCACCGGTGCAGACACATTATCGGCGCTTAATCCGGTGGACGGCGTCCACTTGTAGGTAAGATTGCCACCGCCCGTTATGCTTGCTGAAGCCCTTAAAGTAACCTGATTACCTTCAAGCACATTAAAGCGTTGCGGCAATGAAACATCTGCCTGCGGGTTTACATTAAGCACAAAACTAGCTGCGTAGGTACACCCGGTGGATGCTGCTGTAAACAGGTAATTGATGGTATGCGAACCTACTCCGGCCTGCTTCGGATCGATTAACCCTGATGCTGAAATACCCTGCCCGCTAAATTTACCTAACCCTGCGTAAACACCTTTATCTTCAACCACCTGCAACGGCGCATCGCCCTGGCACATGATTACAACATCGGCTTGCACACTTGTGGTGTTAATGTTTTTGCCATTGGCAGATAAAGCAATTACAGGGTTAGCATTTATATTAATGGTTTGTACCACCGAGTCTTTACAGGTTTGCCCGGAGTAAACAACCATTTTTACTACATAAGACTGCTGCGCCGGTGTATTAAACAAAGGATAATGATGCGTATATTTTTTATTAGCATGTAAGGTACTGTCAGCATAAGTTTCATAAACATTAGCTGCTGAACCTTCGTGATAATCAAAGCACCAAACAATTTTGGTAACATAATAGGCATCGACAGATGAAAGGTCGTCAAAAACAATATCATCACTGCTGCAGCTGTTTTCGACAGCGAACTTGGCCGTTGGATGAGAACCATTTACAGTAAACGTTTTTTGTGCAGTTGACGAACAGCCGTACTTTGAAGTAACCGTCAATTTTACCGTATATGGTCCAACAGCGGTATATATGTGTTGCGGGTTTTTTAATGTCGACTGGTTATTGGCAGGCGTTGAATTTGGATCGCCAAAATCCCACAGATAAGTAAATTCGCTTTCGGTGTGGTCGGCAATTGAACTATTGTTAATATAATTGGTAATTACATCGCCCAGGCAAACATCGGGCACCACAAAATCAACCACGGGTAAAGGATGAATGGTGATCACGTTGGTCAATGTATCGCTTGTACATCCATCGGCAGTAGTAACCGCAAGTTTAACGGTATAGTCTCCTGTAGTTGTATAAGTGTGTATCTGCTTTTGCCCGTTAGCAGCGTTTATTACAGTGCCGTCGCCAAAATTCCAGGCCCACTTTACAATAGTACCTTCAGGAGCTGAAGACGTATTGGTAAAAGTTATTGTTTGCCCGGCACAATCAGGTGACGACGAATTAAACCCGGCAATTGGCCTGGCAATTATATGCACAGTTTTAGGTGCCGACACCGTGCTGCAGCCGTTATTATCCGTTTCGGTTAAACGTACATCGTAATTTCCCGGCGCAGCATATTTATGCAGTGGATTTTGCAAGCTGGATGTAGTGTTATCCCCAAAATCCCAAAGCCAGCTTTTTATGGTTTCGCCGCTTGCCGGAACAGTATTGTCTTTAAAAGCAGTCGAGTCGCCATAACAATCGGTAGCCGGTGCGGTGAAAGCAACCGGTGGCGGGTCAGTTATTGAAAAATCATTTTCAACATCCTGGCTTGATCCGCATACATCGGCCACCGGGTTAAAAACAGTTGCTATAATGGTATGATTGCCGGCCTTTAAGCTAACCGGGGCATTGTACTCGTAGGTGTATAGCGTTTTATCGTCTTTTACCAACGTTGATTTTACCTGCGGATTGTTGTCAGTAAAAACGGCACTATCTATTTTCCATGCTATGTTGGTAGTCTGAAAAGGAATGGTAACCTGAGCCTTGTAGATTGCGTTGCTGCAGCCGCTGGTTTGTATTACCGTGGGAGTATTTGCATTGGTCAGCGTTACATGTTCATTTAAATCGGCTAAATTGGTACCGGCGGCATAACCGTAAGATTCCGTATTACCAAACCCATACACAACGGCATTAAACGGCACCGACGCGTCAAGCGTGTGGGTACCAGAAGTCACAGAAGCGCCGCTGTTACTAATTGCCTGTGGACCTGAGCTTACAGAAATTTGTGCAAAAGAATAAGGGGATGTATTTGATAAAGGAACGAAGCTCGATGCATAATTCACGCCATCTAATTTAAAAGACTGTACAGCTGCGGTGGGTATAACCACGTTGATATAACTATTTATAATTTTGTAGTATCCCGTGGCGTACAGCGTAACGTGGGTAAGCCCCTGTTCTATCGGGCTCAGATAAATCATCTCAGGGTCGCCTATATCGCCGGTGCTTGACGTACAGTCAATACGCTGGGATTGTGTTGGCGAATATTGCACAACCTGTACAGGTTTATCGGCCGAAATGACATTTACCTGTGTAGATTGAAACTGATAGTATAAACCGTTCACTAAGCTGGCAGGGTTAAGCGTTGTACCATTTAAAGTCACGTTGGTATTCGGATCGCTCAATACGATCCGGTACACGTCATAAAACCTTGACCGCAACGGCACTGCTATATAATTTTTACCCCAGGTTGACGTAGGATATACTTGTTGAAAAAGATTATCAGAACTAGGACTCTTGACGTTACTTTGGCAATATATAGCCATACGGGTACTGCCCGAAAAAACAGCAATTTTTTTACAGGTACCGGCGCTATTGCTTATGGATTGAATTTTAGTCCCGGTTAAATCAATCTTTGAAAGCCCCTGGTAAACAACGCCCTTATTTAGCGTGAGGTTAAAACTTGTATTGGCTGAGTGACCATCAAGTAAATCAGCAGTTGGGGTTATAGATACCGTTGTATTGTCCTCGGTAGCAATCACAGCAAATTGCGAATAGGCAGGATTTTTTACAGAATCGGCATTTGAGCGCTGCGTATAGTTAAGCGACATATACTCCTTCCCCATTGCGCTAACCGGCAACAACAAAGTTGCTCCAGATACATTGGCGGCATAAATATGTGCATAAACAGCTATAGGTTTCGCCGACGTGATATGAATGCCACCGGCTGGAAAAGTGCCCGAGCTTTGTAAAAATGCCGAAGCCGGAATAGGGATAAAAGTAACCTGGTTGGCAGTTACTGAAAAATTCTGCAATAAAGAGCCGCCTATTTCAACGCTGCCGGTGGTTGATATATCTGAAGTGATATATAAAATCATTGAAGCGCCCTTGTCAGGATCGTCGACGCCGGCATTATGCGACATAAATGCCGTCCAAAATTCGGTTCCCTTGTTGGTTTGCGCCCTGGCCGTAACACTTATAATGAGTAACAGGGGGATTACTGCTTTATAAAATGTCCTTTTCAACTTAAATTATTTTACACGCTAAACGTTTTCTGAAGCGAATTGGTATTAGTACGAAGTTTTATTAAACCTAGTTGCCAGATTAAGCGCGAGGCTTGCCAAAGGCGTCTAGCTCTGCGTAGGCGGCGTTGAGTTTCCTGGCCAGTTCTTTATTTTCTTTGCGCAGATTGTAAATCTCCAATGCATTTTCGATGTACATTTTCAGTTCGTCATTTTGCCACGGTTTCACCAGATACTTATAAACCTGACCGCGGTTAATAGCGTCCATCACGGCATTTATATCAGAAAAACCTGTTAACAGAATGCGTATCGTATCTGGATAAATTGGCAATATTGATTCCAAAAATTCAATACCGGTCATACCGGGCATGCGCTGGTCTGTAATAATAACACCAATTTCCTGGCTGTCTAATATTTTACGGCCCTCTTTGGCAGAACTTGCAGTAAATATTTCAAAATCACGCCTGAAAGCGGCTTTGAAACTATTCAAATTATTAACTTCGTCGTCAATGTAAAGTACACCTATTGCCATATTTAAGTTTATCGATTAGTTTAGCTATTATAATTTAGTTTAACAATTTTTTGAAATGGTAAATTTCAACGCAAATTTTTGCTACAAGCGGCTGTTATTGTAAAAATGAAAAAAAAATTATTAATCTTATGTTGCCTGATACTAAATCTTGGTGCATTTGCGCAAAAAACTGACACATTAGTCATACACGACGACGAAAGTCGCTATTTAACTAACCGATATTTTTTGGAATTAGAAGATCCTCAAAATAAGATATTAGCCAGAGATGTCATAAACAACCACAATTTTCATAAATTAAATGAACGTTTTCCGCGTCTGAGTTATAATAAACCTATTACATGGCTCAAGTTTACCATAAAAAACGGCAGCCGGCAGTCAGACGTACCTATTACCATCAGCAGAAGCGTTATTGATGAGTTTGACATTTACTTTGTGGAAACTACGGTAGACAGCAATAGAGTAACACATAGCCGGCTAAGGCACCTTTCGGCAAAGGATCCCGAAAACAGTTCAAACATGCTAACTCAAAGCGTTACTTTGGTTGATGCTCCGCTGGAACCTGACTCATCTATAACGCTGTTTGCACGTGTAAAAAGTGTTGCAACTACGGTTATCCCTATCCAGATAAGCAGCTCCGATTTGTTTATTACGCGACGTGGTATTGAAAATTTAATTAACGGGGCTATAATGGGAATGTTTGCCATTATGGCCCTTTATAACCTGATGCTATTTATTATTGTTGGCGATAAAAACTATCTGTACTACAGCTTTTACATTATGTTTTTGGCGCTGACTCAAGGCATACAACTAGGATTCGGCAATAATTTATTTTCTGATAATCTTAAACTACTTAATAATTACATCACTCCATTAACAAGGATTTGTTTTGGATATACTTTGCTGTGGTTTGCCGGTAATTTTTTACGATTTAAGCAAAATATCACAAAGCCTTTATATAATGTTTATCAACTTCTGTACGTCATTTATGCGCTACCACTATTAGCCATCTTATACGGCTATTCAGACTTGGGTTACAGCCTGATTACTTTTGCAATTTTTTTCACCTGCCTTATACTTATTTTGCTGGTTAGTATATTATATGCCAAAGGTTTTAACCCGGCAAAGTTTTTTATTATGGGTTGGGGATTTTTCCTTATAGCGATAATGATATCCATATGTAAAAATTATGGCGTTGTACCTTACAATTATTTTACCGCAAACATTGTAGTTTACAGCGCTATTACTGAGCTGATATTATTCTCGGTTGCTTTGGCCGATCAGATCAACTTTTATCGCCGGCAAAATACCGAGTCGCAATTGGCGGCTCTGGCTATTGCTAAGGAGAATGAACGCTTGATCACTGAGCAAAACATTGTACTTGAAAATAAAGTAAAAGACCGCACTCAGGAACTTATTGAAACTAATGAAAATTTATCTGTTACAATTGACAACCTGAAATCGGCCCAGATACAATTGGTTGAGACAGAGAAAATGGCATCGCTGGGTTTGCTCACTGCCGGCGTTGCGCATGAGATTAATAATCCTATAAACTTTGTGGGGGCTAATGTCAGTCCGTTGCGGCTTGATTTGGACGAGTTAATGGAGCTATTAGAAAAATTTGAAGCGGCCGCTAATAATCCGGATAAACCTGAACTTTTAGACGCGGCCAATAAATTCAAGCAAAAAGTAGATGCCGATTTCTTGAAGGATGAAATTAAATCGCTTTTAAACGGCATTGAAGATGGCGCAAGCCGAACAGCGGAAATTGTACAAAGCCTGCGCACCTTTAGCCGTATTGATGAACAAGGCCTTACTCCTACAAATATTAATACCGCGATATTAAATACATTGGTGATACTTAGAAGTGCAATTCCGTACTTTATAGAGATTAAACCTATACTGAATAATCTGCAACCGCTGAACTGCTATCCGGGTAAAATAAACCAGGCCCTGCTCAACTTAATTAATAACGCTATACAAGCTATTGAAGCCAAAAAAAAATATCACAACGAAAGCATCACGATCTATACGCATGACTTCCCCGATCATATCACTATCGAGATTATGGATACAGGCATTGGAATGAGTAACGAGGTAAGGCAACGTATATTTGAACCATTTTTCACTACCAAAAACGTAGGTGAAGGTACCGGACTCGGATTGTCTATTGTATTTGGCATTATAGAGAAACACAATGGCACCATTCAGGTACAATCATCGCCAAATATTGGTTCTAAATTTACAGTAACCTTACCTAAAAACCTTACTAACCCAGTCGGCGATATAACCTGACCTTAGCTTACGCGCTTACCTTTTAATAACATATCCATTGCGTCGTTCAATGAACCGGCGCGTGTTACTTCGCCTGAATTAACAAAGTAAATTTCATCGGCATTTTCTATGGTGTTTAGTCGGTGTGCTATTATTACACGTGTGGTAGTCTTTGGTAATTTATTCAGAATGTCGCCTAATAATTTTTCAGTTATAGTGTCAATATTCGCTGTAGCCTCATCCAAAATCAATAGCTCGGGGTTGCGCAGTACGGCCCGCATAAAAGCTATTAACTGTTTCTGACCTAAACTAATACTATCACCACCGGTTGTAATTGGGGTATCCAGACCGTTTTCAAATATGGCTAGCAAGGTACTTAAGTTGGCATCATGAATTACCTGTTGTAGTTGCTCATTGGTGTAATGCTGATAAGTGTCATTACCGTACAAAATATTTTCACGTACAGAGCCGGTAAATAAAAAAGGCTCTTGTAAAATAAAACCAATTTTTTTAGACCGTTCATGGGCATCATAACTTCTGATATCCTTACCATTAAGTAATACCTCACCTTTGTTAGGGTCGTACAGTCGGGCAATAAGCGAAGCTGTGGTAGTTTTACCGCCACCTGTAGGCCCAACCAAAGCGTAAGTTTTACCACGCTCCATTTTAAAGCTTACGTTGTGTAATATCTCGTGTTCCGCTGCATAACCAAAATGGACGTTTTTAAATTCCATCAACAATTCGTCATCGCCGGCATGATCGTCTACTATGTTAACAAGGTTACTATCCAAACCCAATATCTGCGATATCCGGTCCCAGGCTGCCATAGCAGTCTGAAAGTTGGCCCACAACGCCGCCAGTTGACGCAACGGGTTATAAAATAACGTTACATAGGTAAGATAAGCAATCAATAAGCCGACAGAAAAATTGTTACCGATCAGATAAACTCCATAAACCAGCACAATTAATTGCGCTAAACTTGCACCCAAACTATAAACCGGTAAAAATATATTATTGGCTATGCCTGCGCGAACAGATGTTTTGTAATTGTCCTGATTAGCAATATCAAAGCGTTTTCTGAAATAGTCGCGGCGGTTAAAAGCAATAATAACCTTAAAGTTATTCAGACTTTCCTGTATTTCGGCGCTCATGCCGCCAGTGCTTTTTAAGCTCGTGGCATTGGTACGTTTTACCCAGGGCGATACAGTTATCGTAAAAATTGCAATTAAAACCATAGGCCCCATTGCTGCCAGGCCCAATTGCGGGTGTATGAGCAGCAAGAAAATACCGGCTCCCGTCATGGTGGCAATACTGCCTATAAACTGTACCAGAGACTGCGAGAAAAATTGGTTAAGCTTATCGGTATCGTTGTTGACACGCGATATCAAATCACCGGCTTTATTCTGGTTAAAAAAATCAACCGGTAATAATTGCAGCTTATTAAAAATAGCATTGCGCAACGTAAATAACATACGTTGGCCTACACCACCCATCATTTTGGTTTGCAGGTAGCTTGTAGCCAGGCCAACAGTATACATGCAAAACAACACGCCTGTCCAATAAAGCACACCCTGGTATTGTTTAGGCACCACGTAGTGGTCTATAGTACGACCGATTATAAGCGGCCCCAATAAGTTTAAGCTCGAGTTAATAAGAATAATAACGGTGGCCAGCATAAGTGTTGGGCGCTCATGCTTAATAAGCTGCAGCAACTTTTTCAACGCAGCCAGGTTTGAGCTCTTTTCGGCTTGTTCAGATAGTTTGTTCAAATTATAATTCATAGTTGCTGGTGCTTTGTTGTGAATTAAAAATCTGTACATACTCGGGGCTTGTTTCCATTAATTGCCTGTGCGATCCATTAGCAATAATCTCTCCCTGCATAAGCAGTACAACCTGGTCATAATGCTCAATAGCCGCTATTTTTTGTGTTACCGATAGTAACGTCAAATCAGGATAATTGCGTTGCACGTTGGCTAGTATCTTTTTCTCAGTACCCGCATCCACCCGTGCTGTAAAATCATCTAACAATAAAACGCTTGGATTAAGCGCCAACGCACGGGCCAGCATGATACGCTGCTTTTGTCCGCCCGATAAGCTGGAACCACGTTCAGATACCACAGTACTCAAGCCTTCAGGCAAACCATCGATAAAACTTTTCAGCTCTGCTGTCTCGATAGCTTTAGCAAGCGACTCATCAGTTACGGTATCGCTAAATGCAATGTTTTCGCGGATGCTCATATTGAAAATGATGCTATCCTGAAATACAAACCCAACCTGGCTATGAAAAGCTTCGCTATTGTAGCTATTAATTGGTTTTCCGTCAAATTCAATATCGCCGCTGGTAGCGTTAATCAAACCTGTTAAAAGGTAAAGTAATTGGGTTTTACCCGCAGCCGTAGGGCCAATAATTGCTATTTTTGCGCCGGCTTTAACAGCTAACGACACGTCTTTTAATACCGGTTTCTGACCATATTGTAAATTGACGTGTTTAATATCGATATCACCTTTTATGCGGTCAGTTATTGTGCCTTCGTCTTGCATATCAGGCGCTTCAATAATGTTAACTATACGGCTGTAAGAAGCTGTAGCCTGCGCCACGATATTACTCATGAAGCCGAGGATAAGTATTGGAAAGATCAGCATCATGAGGTAACTATTAAATGCTGAAAAATCGCCTAAAGTCATGGTACCGGTAATTACATAATGCCCACCCAAAGCTAATATAGCCAGCACAGCCATATTTGAAGTAAAGGTTATTACCGGTATCAGGCTGGCAAACAATTTCAGTATTGACAATCCAAAATCGCGCGCTTTGGTATTGGCTTCCAAAAACTTCATAGTCTCCAGTTGCTGAGAATTTATTACCCGTATCAGCGCAGCACCAAGTATACTTTCATTGATGATTTTATTGAGCCAATCAATAACCTGGCGGCTTTGGACAAAAAGCGCCCGCACCTTCTTCAATACATAAAAGAAAGTACCACCAATTATCGGGATAGTGGCAATAACGCATAGCGCCAGTTTCCAATCAATAGTAATTAATAAAACGCTGGCGCCTATGATAATGAACACCGAAGAGGCCATTGATACAATAGCCTGCGATACAAACATTTTAATCGAGTCGGCATCTGCGGTTAAGTTGGTTAATAATTTTGAAGGATTGGCCTGCTCAACAAAAGCATGGCTTTGCCGCGATATTTTGTCAGCCAGCCGGGTACGCAGATCACGTGCGACTTTTTCAGAGGCGTAGGTCTGAATAATACTTTGCAGATAAGCAAAGACAAAGATCAGGGCCACCGCTCCGCTAAATTGTACTATAATGTGTTTGATATCAAACGTATGGTGCGTGTAAGCATCAATACCATTGGCTATGATTTTAGGCAGCAACAAGTTGATACTATTGCTCAATAAAGCAAATAGCAACAGTAAAGTTATTAAACCACTGTAGGGTTTAAGCAAGTGGCTTATGCCCGGCGCTTTTTTTTGATTTGGTTGAAGTTTTTCTGGCGGCATGTACGTTTCTTTGTCAAATATTGTGCAATTGTTTCACATCTCAATGAGAAAATAGACGATTATGACAACAAAGTCTTTTAAACTTTAAAAAAATAAAAATGGCCCTTAATTTCGACAAAGAACAAGACTACACGCTTGAAAACGACGTTGTATTCATACGTCCGCTTCAAAAAGAAGACCATATCCATCTGTTATCTATATCACTCAACGAACCCGAGACCTGGACCTACTCCTCAAAATCTGCCGCAGGCGAAGAGGCTCTGAAAGCTTATATTACTGAGGCACTAAATAACCGCGCCCGTGGCGAAGAATATCCTTTCATTGTATTCGACAAAAAATCCGGGCGATATGCCGGCAGCACACGTTTTTATGATATTCAGGTAAAAAATGACAGTTTGCAACTGGGTTACACCTGGTACGGCAAGGATTTTCGCGGAACGGGGCTAAACAAAAACTGCAAATTCCTGCTTTTGGAATTGGCTTTTGAAAACTTAAAAGCCGAACGGGTTGAATTTAGAGCCGACAACCGTAACGAACGCAGCATAGCCGCCATGAAGAGCATTGGTTGTACCGTAGAAGGTGTTTTGCGCAGCCATACCCCGCTGGCCGGCGGAGGTCGCCGAGATTCAATTATCTTAAGTATTTTGAAAGATGAGTGGTTTGGTACTGTAAAACAGCGCCTTAAAAACAAGCTAAGATAGATTCTTAATAAGCATCTGTTGCTGTAGCAACTTCAATCTTAAATTATATTTGTTGAAATACAAAATCCAAACATGAGCACGAAACTTACAATTAATAACAACGGATCAGTAAAAATTGAAGGTGACTTCGAAATTGTCGACATGCAGGGCAATCAGTATGGTTTACAGGGACGCACCGTAGTGTCTATCTGCCGCTGCGGCCTGTCGGCTAACAAACCATTTTGCGATGGCTCGCACAAAGGCCATTTTGAGCATAATGCAGTGGCTTTTGATTTGCCGCCTAAAAAAGTTTAATAAATTTTTCAATTGTCATCCTGAGTATAGTGAAGGATCTTATACGATTTGCCCTTTCGCTTAAATAAGATTCTTCGCTATGCTCAGAATGACAAATTTTCTATTACTTCCCCCTCACATACAAATCTTCAACCTTTTGCCGTGCCCAGGGCGTCTTCCTCAAAAACTTCAGACTTGAAGATATACTCGGATTATCTAAAAAACAATTGATACGAATGCGATAGCCCAGCTCCGGCCAGCCGTACTTGGCTACCAACTCGGTAAGTATGGCTTCTAACGTTTTACCATGAAGCGGGTTATTGGGTTGTTCCTGCATTTTATCTACTAGCGTTTACAATCTCTATAGCTTTTTTTGTAGCCTCGGTCAACTCAGTATATTTCTGGCCATCCATTACCGCATTGCTAATCAGCTGGCTACCCATACCCACCGCACAAACCCCGGCTTTGAACCAGCCGCCAATACTTTCTTCACTTAGCTCTACGCCACCGGTAGGCATAAATAAAAGGTTAGGGAATAACGTTTTGATGCTTGACATAAACGCCGGACCTAAAATATTACCCGGGAACAATTTAATAATCTTAGCACCTAATTGCTCGGCTTTAATAATCTCGCTGGGTGTCATACAGCCAGGCAGCCAAAACACATTGTTTTTATTTGCTACCGCGATGACATCTTCAACCAAACCCGGGCTGATTATATAGTCGGCACCGGCATCAATAAAAGCTTGCGCACCTGCGCCGTCTTTAATAGTGCCTACGCCCAGGCACATCCCTGCTAATTCCTGATCGCAAACCTGACGAAGGCGCGCAAAGTTTTTAAGAGCAGCTTCACCACGATTGGTATATTCAATAGTTTTGATACCGGCAGCATACAAGGCATGCAAAACATCAATACTTACTTGTTCGCTTTTATTAAAATATAACGGCAGTATGCCCTGTTCGGGGATCAGTTTGAGGATGGCGGCTTTTTTGTCCATGCGGTAAAATTAGGAAAGAATATTTAAAACCGAGATTTTACTCATGCAATCGATGCCGCTTATTTTGCGTTCGCAGCCCTTCCTAATTAATTTGCTTTAATGTACATTTGGTCGCATAGTATTAACCAATTACCTGTTTACGAATATTCCATGTCAAAAAAAGTTGTAACCTTCGGCGAGATCATGATGCGGTTGTCGACACCCGGC
Organism: Mucilaginibacter ximonensis; assembly: GCF_042686265.1. Lineage (NCBI taxonomy): Bacteria > Pseudomonadati > Bacteroidota > Sphingobacteriia > Sphingobacteriales > Sphingobacteriaceae > Mucilaginibacter > Mucilaginibacter ximonensis. The sequence goes on along the minus strand of NZ_JBHUPD010000001.1, from coordinate 523,489 downwards.
AACAAACGTTTTGTACAAACCGACAGCTTTGACATTACCTACGGCGGCGGCGAAGCCAACGTTGCAGCAGCTATTTGTAATTATGGTATGCAAGGTGTATTCTTTAGCAAACTGCCGGATAATGCTTTGGGACAGGCCGCGATAAACCACTTGCGGCGTTTTGGGGTTGATACTCAATTTATAGCCCGCGGTGGTAAACGGCTGGGCCTTTATTTTCTGGAACCGGGCGTTTCTATGCGTGCGTCGCAGGTTATTTATGACAGGGCGGATGCTTCGATCACAGAGGCAGAAGTTGCAGACTTTGATTTCGACCGGATATTTGAAGGTGCTGACTGGTTTCATACCTCTGGCATTACCCCTGCCTTAGGCGACAACACTGCTGTGCTGACCCTGGCGGCACTAAAAGCTGCCAAAGCAAAAGGTATTACCACGAGCCTTGACCTAAACTATCGCAAGAAACTTTGGACAGCCCAGAAAGCCCGCGAAGTATTAATCCAGCTTTGCGAATATGTAGACGTTTGTATCGGTCCGGATGCTACATTGGGGTTTCATTCAGAAGATACTGATATTAATTTGGATACTTTAACTACCGACGATTATAGCACCGTATTTAAGCAGGTGAAAGAAAAATACGGCTTTAAATACATTGCCTCCGGACTGCGCGAGAGCCATAGCGCCTCTGATAACAGCATCCGCGCTTTAATTTATGATGGCAATGAGCTATACCAAACCGCTCGTTATGATGTACGCATTGTCGACCGCGTAGGCGCCGGCGACTCGTTTGCCAGCGGGCTGATATATGGCTTACTCAACAATATGAATGCTGCTGATGCCGCCGAGTTCGGCGTAGCTGCATCTGCTTTAAAACACACCATTCCTGGCGATATGAACCATGCGACACTCGCCGAAGTTCAGGACCTGGTTAAAGGCAACCGATCAGGAAAAATACAACGATAAAAACACCTATGATTATTGATACCCTTAGAAACGCAGAACGCTATTACAGCCTGCACAGAGGCTTCAAAACTGCTTTTGAATACCTGAACTCGACCCATTTAAACGCGCTTGAAAACGGCGTTATTGAGCTGGGCGATGGTATCCGCGTGATTGTATCAAACGATGCTGGCCGCAGTAAAGAAGCCGCTGCACAAACCTTCGAGTGCCATAATCAAAACATCGACATCCAAGTTACCATACATGGGCCGGAAACTATGGGCTGGAAACCACGTGCAGATTGCCAAAACGTTGAGTCGCCCTACAATGCTGAAAAGGACTATATGTTCTATAGTGATGAGCCGGATACTTTTTTTTCGCTGAACAACGGGCAGTTTGTAATTTTCTTTCCGGAAGATGTGCACATGCCAATGCTCGGCGAGGGTGCAATTAAAAAGTTGGTGGTTAAGATTCCGGTGTAAGGACTTCCCCTTTTTGTCATCTCGACACAGCAGATATCTATACACATGCTGACAACAATACGGCGACTGGTGTATAGATTTCTCGCTACGCTCGAAATGACATTCTATTTGCTTATAGTATTATCTTACTCGTAAAACCCAAAATACTCGCGGGCATTATTGTAGCATATATCCTGAACAATCTTGCCGGTCCATTCTATATCATTTGGTAATTCGCCATTTTCAATATCGGTAGCCAGCAGGTTACAAACAATCCTGCGGAAATATTCATGGCGTGGGAACGATAAGAAACTGCGTGAATCTGTCAGCATACCAACCATACGGCTCAGCAAACCAATATTCGACAGCGAATTTAACTGATCGATCATCCCATGTTTCTGATCCATAAACCACCAGCCCGAACCAAATTGAATTTTCCCGGCTACCGAGCCGTCATTAAAGTTACCGGTCATGGCAGCAAACAGATCGTTATTTACCGGGTTGCTGTTGTAGATAATAGTTTTAGCCAGGCAATTATCAGTATCCAGTCTATCCAAAAATCTGGACAACGCTTTACCGTGATTAAAATCCCCGATGGAATCCCAGCCGGTATCCGGGCCAAGTGTGGCTAATCCGCGGGTATTGTTATTGCGTAAAGCGCCGAGATGGTATTGCTGTACCCAACCTTTTTCATGATCCCATAAAGCAAACTGGTATAACAACGCCGATCTGAACTTCAGGTTTTCATCTGTAGAGACAGCTTCTTTAGCTCTTATTTTTTTGAAGATAGCTTTGACCTCGTTTTCCGTATAGTCAACCGCATAGATATGATCTAAACCGTGATCAGACAATTTACTGCCACTGGCGGCAAAGTAATCATGGCGGGCTTTTAAAGCTGATAAATAAGCGTCGTAATCTGTGATGTCTGTACTTACTACGTTCTCTAGTTGATCTATATAAGCATTCAGCGCATCCGGGTTATCCGGGTTCATGGCCCTATCCGGGCGAAACGACGGCAATACTTTTACCTCAAAACCGTCTTGTTTTAGTTTTTGGTGGTGCTCAAGACTATCCAACGGGTCGTCAGTAGTACCTACCACCTCTACCTTAAATTTTTTCAGCAAACTGCGCACGCTGTATTCCGGCGACTGCAACTTTTCCGAGCACTCGTCATAGATCTTTCTGGCCGTGGCCTGCGACAAAATTTCTTTAATATCAAAGTATCGCCGCAGCTCCAGATGAGTCCAATGGTATAATGGGTTTCTTAACGTATAAGGCACCGTGGCGGCCCATTTCTCGAACTTTTCCCAATCGCCTGCATCACCTGTGATGTACTTTTCTTGTACTCCATTTGCACGCATGGCGCGCCATTTATAATGATCGCCGTTAAGCCATATGCGGGTGATGTTGGCAAACTGTTTATCGGCGGCTATTTCATCTGGCGGCAGGTGGCAATGGTAGTCGATGATGGGCATCGATTTTGCAAAGTCATGATATAATTTTTGGGCAGTTTTGCTTTCCAGTAAAAAGTCGTCATCAAGAAAGTTTTTCATCGTCCGGTTTATAATTGCTGTGTGCAATTATACTTTTTATCGCCTGTTCTGCCAACTTTATAGTCGCTTATTTACGCCATCGATTGCACTACCTTAAAATTGAGTAATTCGGCAACCAGTTCCTTTAAACTTAGCGACGCAACGGCTATAACATCATCCCCGGCTCCATAGTAGATATAAAGCGTATCATCAAACAAAGCAGTCCCCGTAGGGAAGCAAACGTTGTCAACATCGCCGGCCATTTCAAAAGGCTGATCGGGCCTGAACAGCGGATAAGGCAGTCGCGCAACTTCTTTCCGGGGATCATCCAGATCCATCAATGCGGCGCAAGCCGAGTAATGATAGCCATTATCAAAATGCTCAACACCGTGATAAATTATCAGCCAGCCATGCTCTGTTTCAACTGGAGGGCACCCCGCGCCCACGTAAGCCAGCTCATGCAGGTTTTTAGAAACCAGCATTACGTTATCTTTCAAGTTGGTTACATAAGCTTCCCAAAAATCATCTGTCAGATCATCGAGACTGTCTACTGCTACCAATTGAATATCTGGCTTAATGCGTTGCATAAACATTAACTTGCCATTTAAGCGCCTCGGAAAGAAAACCACGTCCTTATCCATAAGGATAGTATCGGGCGAATTATAGTCTTCGCGATAGCGGCCGATGATATCAGCATTATTTGCTTTAGCTATTGCGTCAAACTGGCTGCAGGTTAACTGCGGAACAATAATGCCCTTCTTTTCAAAATGTACAAGATCAGCAGAGGTGGCAACCGCGCCCAGTGCATCGTTGCCATCAAAAGCTACGTAGGTTAAATAGTAAGTATCGTCTATCCGCACCATTCGGGGGTCTTCCATGCCATGCTTCTCATAGTTGTGCTCTGGGGAAAGCAGCGGGGAAATCATACGATCAATAACTTTTATCGGCCCGTCCAATTTGGCATAACCGATACTCGAGAAATTTCCTTTACTTACCGCACGATATAGCAAATGCGAAATGCCGCCCTCTCTAACTACAGCTGGGTTTAAAACACCTTCATTTTCAAAGTCAAGATTTGTGGTGCTAAGCAACACGCCTTCTTTCTTAACGGTTAACATGCCGCAGGTATTTAGTTCGATTTTTTTGAGGTAACTACAATCACAATACCTCCTATTAACAAAATACCACCCAGGTACGGCGGCCAGTTAACGGTGTGCTGTTTATCGGCCGATATTTGTATAGGGCCGGCGTCTACTACCTTCTCCTTCTTAGTATAGGTAAAGCCGGTCCAAACCAGCATAATAGCGCCAACGATGATTAAAATGATTCCGATGAGTTTATTATTCATAGTCTAAATTGTTTCTTTTAATAATATGAAAACAGTTTAGATTGTTTGCATTTTATGGCCCCAGCATTATTTAAAAAGCATTTTCATACTTACCTTTCTTATCCAGGCAGGCAATAATACCTTCAACAACACGCTTGGTTTCGTTAGGATCTTTAATGCAGATAGATGCAACGCCCGCTTCTTTTGCCGGATAATCATTACCACCCGGAAAGATCGCATCGCCAATAAATATCATTTCCTTTTTTTTGATGTTCAGTATCTCACGCAGTTTTTTAATACCATAAGCTTTGTCAATACCTGGTTTGGTGATATCAATAGAGGTTGTACCACCCAGATTCACTGAAAATTCAGGAATAGTTTTAGCCAAAACGGCCTGCACTTTTTTGCGCTTGCCAAAACCCGGATCCCACTTCTTCTTCTCCTTTAACGGCGCCTGCTGCCCTAAAGCCGAGTAAGTGATCTGGCTACCGCGATCTTCAATTTGCTCGCCCCAGGTTTTTTCGGGCTTAATACCTTCTTTCTCAACAGCATCGTTCAGGCAACCAATGATCTTTTTCTTTTGCTCTTCTGTAAAATCTTCAGCATATAACTTCTTCCAACCCGATTTGTATTGATAGAACTTGGTGCCACAAGTAGGCAGGATTGAAAGGTTTTTGAATTTCTTTTTGTTAGTAAGATGGGCCAGCACCTGTTTTTCAAACTGCGGCCAGTCGCCGCCCGATATGATGGCTACTTTAGTAACATCAATCAGGGCATTCAAAATCTTAATCATTTCCTTATCGATAGCGGCCTTACTTTCGGCCAGGGTGCCGTCCAGATCAAATACAATCAGTTTTTTCATAATACAGGGTATCTATCCGCGTCGGCGTTATAATGGCCTGCGCGGGCGGCGCTGTCCATACTGGCCCGGTAACGCAGCATGTCCTGCGCGGCTTTTTCATTTTTATCTTTGCCTTTCCAAATATCTAAAGCCGGCTGCTGTATAGCACGGGCGAACGAGAAAGTTAAAGGCCAGGGCAGCTTAGCTTCATATTTTACATGCATTTCATAAAGGTTGCGGGTAGCGTCCTGCGGCGATTGGCCTCCTGATAAAAAAGCTACACCGGCCACCTCATGAGGCACCGCCGCCAACAAACATTCAATGGTTTCTTTGGCCACTTCATCGGGTTTGCTTTTAATATGATTCTCTTTACCCGCTGTAACCATATTGGGTTTCAGTATCAGGCCCGGCAAATAAACGCCTTGTTTTGCAAGGTGCTTAAACAATGTTTTAATGGTATGTTCGGTTACCTCACGGCAGCGTTCAATACTATGGTCGCCATCCATAAGTACTTCAGGCTCTACAATAGGCACCATGTCGTCTTCCTGGCATAGTTTAGCATATATAGCCAGAGCTTCGGCATTTGCTTCCAGATTAGCTTCGGTGGGCAGGTCTTTGCCGATGGTAATTACCGCGCGCCATTTGGCAAAACGAGCGCCTAACCCATAATAGTTATTCAGGCGTACATCTAATCCTTCCAAACCTTTAGTAATCTTTTCATTTGGCGAACCGGGCATAGCCTCAGTCCCCTCGTCAACCTTGATACCCGGAATAATGCCGGCCTTTTGCATGATATCTACGAACAAAACCCCATCATCTGTCGATTGATAAATGGTTTCATCAAACAATATAGCGCCGCTTATGCTTTCGGCCAGCCCCGGCGTTGTAACAATCAGCTGGCGGTATTTACGCCGGTACTCTTCGGTTTGAGGGATGCCGGCTGCTTTGAAACGTTTGTTGCAGGTCGGCAAGCTTTCGTCCATTGCCAGCAAACCTTTATCGCCTGCCATCAATGCATCGGCTGTTTGTTTAAGTTCTTCGGTGTTCATAGTAATAGGGTTAACAAGTTGTGGGGTTAATTGTGTTTAATTTAGATAATTGTCTTTAATTAAACGTCATAAAAAAAGGGAGCCGTATATGGCTCCCCTTTTATTTTTTGATGTTTTGTTACCTTCCTAATACAGACCGGGTATTATTTAACTCGTCCATAGTGTAACTTTTAGTTCGGCCGGCAGTAGCCTCCCTTACTTTTTGCACATCGGCGGGCAAAACTACGCCGCCTTTGTTTCCAAAATCGCTGCGTACGTAACTTAACACCGACGCGATATACTCATTGGTGTTGTTGCCCAATGCGGGCATAGCATCATTATAAGTGGTGCCACGGATAGGCCCTTGCAAGCCATATAGTAATACCCTGATAATTCTATCAGGCGAATTGGCGTTAACATCCTGGTTGCCGGCCAGTGGAGGCGCGGTAAACGCATCGCCTCCGGTTTTAACGCCTTTACCATCCAACCCATGGCAGGTAAAGCACAACTGTTTAAATATAAGTGCCCCCTGCGATACCAGTTTAGCGCCCTGTTCATTCATCATTTTCTGACGGGCCAATTGCTCGGCCTTAGCGCGTTGTCTGTTTTCGTAACTGCGTTGCGATGCCTGCAGGGCTTCATCGTTAGGATAGTTTTTAACCAAACCGGCTATAATAGCTTTCGACTTTTCGGAGTTTACAAAACGCATGCTCAGCAACAGTTGAAAACGAACATCGGCACTTGGGTCGTTAGCCAGTTTCTCCAGCATATCAATAGCCTGGCTGTCTTTCTTCATAAAATCTTCACCCAACCACACAGTGGTTTTGCGCACTTCGGCATCTTTATCTTTTAATGCAGTGCCAAAGGTCTCTTCGTCCATTGCATCCAGACCGTTTAAGGTCCACAAGGCATGAATACGTGCAAGCTGGCCGCCGTTTACAGCGAGGGCTTTTAACGCAGGTACTACAGACTTATCACCGCGCAGTACCAGCAGTTTTTGGGCATTGTCGCGATACCAGCCGTTCATGCTGTTCAGGTGGTCAACCAGTTGCGCACTGGTTTCTTCAAGCAAATGCGGTTTTTCTTTAGACAGTTTGAAATCATCATGCACCAGCCTGAAGATACGGCCACGGCCAATATTTTTTTGCAGGCCTTTTTGCATAATTTTAGGGCGAAGGTAGCTATCAGCCTTAGTCCATTCACTTTCCTGAATAATACCATGATACATATCTACAATGTACATGCAACCGTCGGGGCCGGTTATGGTATTCACCGGGCGAAAGTTCAAATCCGTAGATGCTAAAAACTCAGATTTGTCATAGGCATTACGCAGCGTAATTTTACCATTATTGTCCGTCACTTTTGCACGGCGTATCAAACGGCCTACCGGCTCGCAGATAAACAAGTCGCCACGCATATCCGCAGGCAGCTTATCGCCGCGGTAAATAGATTGTCCGTTGCTAGCCGTAAAGTGGTTTAGTGTACTGTCGGGGAAACGCAATCGCCCAAATCCGCCCTGAACGTCAGGCGTTGTCACAATTGGCCATACCGCCACAAAATCGCGGTCATAACGGTCGGGGAAATCAAATTGCCCGTAATGAACGTTCTGTTGATACATATAGGCTGGATCTTCGCCTCCGGCAGATGAATAAAACAAGCGGCCATAGTCGTCATTACCCATACCCCACTGACCAGCGGTGCCATCAATTAAAGTATCCGGAATAACCTTGTCACCCTTTACCGTATAGCGTACCGGATCATAGGTTAAATACAGGCGGTTGTCCAGGTTCCAGATCAGTCCGCTTTTTTGATGTTCCAGGTTATTGGTGTTAGTTCCGTTATTCTCATAAGCCAGCCAATGTTTATCGGCTACGCCGTCGCCATTGGTATCCTGGAAACAGTAAACGCTGTTTGACCAGGTAAGGCTCACCAATAATTTGCCATTATCCAGGGGCTGCAGCGTGCGCGGCAGTACCAGGTTATCGGCAAATACGGTCATTTTATCCATTACGCCGTCACCATTGGTATCTTCCAATAACTTTATTTTACAGGTTGCTTCGTGTTCGTGGCTACCATTAACGTCTAACATATAGGTATTCATTTCGGCTACATACATACGGCCGTCGCCATCCCAGGCAATAGCGGTGGGCTGGCTCACCATTGGCTCAGAAGCAACCAGTTGCAGGTGATAGCCCGGTGGTACGTAAATACGCTTCATCTCCTCTTCCGGCGATTTTGGGGTTGGATCCGGATGCATGTCAACCAAAATACGGCCCGACGCATCGCGTTGTACCGGGTACTGCGTTACGTATTTTTGCACCGATTTACACGTGTAAAACAACACAGCAGCAGCCGACATTGCAATTAGAATACCTTTGTAATTTTTCTTCATAATTTCAATCAATTTTAAACATAGCATAGCCAATACACCATACATACCAGGTGCCACTGACATTATTATTTTAATTGGTTCAGGTTATAATTGGCAATAAAAAACCGGTACAGTAATCTATATGTCTTTAATATCAGATTGCTGTACCGGCCTGTATATGGTTGCGGCTATTTGTCGCAACCGGGTATTTTATGTTAGCTTATTTAAGCGACAAGATGTATTGTACCATCTTTTTAACATCAGCTGGTGGCACTGAAGGGTGTGCAGACATTGGCACGTCGCCCCAGTTACCGCTACCGCCGGCAATTACTTTTTGCGTCAGCTTTTCAACATTCACAGCAGTGTTAGGATATTTTTTTGCCACGTCTTTGTAAGCCGGGCCTACAATTTTAACATCAACCTTGTGGCAGCTTAAACAATCGTTCTTTGCCAGCAATTGTTTACCTTCTTCAAGGGTAGCAGCGCTAACTTTACCGCCGGCAGCCGGCGCAGTTTTTTTTACGGTGGTAGTTTTTTTAACAGTAGTAGTTTTTTTCACTGTTTGCGCAAACGATGAGCTTACTGCAAACATTGCAAAAACACAGGTAGTTAAGATTGCGATCTTCTTCATTTCGGGTATTGTATGTATTTGTATAAAATTGATTACTTGTTTTTAAGACTGCCTAACGGCACAGAAGTTTAAGCAACACCTGCACCTGCTAAACAGGCAACGAACAAAGTTAAACAATATGCCTACAATTACAATAGACAATCAAAGTTGTGCAATCGATGGCACAAATACAAATAAAAATACAGATTTATGTCCCCCGAAGATTCAAAATCAACGTTAAAACCAACCGTTTAATCAAATAAGCGTGTTTATGGAGCGAACGGTCAATAATCTGTATTACAATTGTTACCAAATTTCAGACAAACAAAAGGGGTAGCCTGATCCAGACTACCCCTTTTTGTTATTTAGGACGGATTAAACCGACTTTATTAGTTTGCTCTTCTGGCTTCAGCTTTTTTAGCTTGGTAAGCCAATGGAAGAATAATAGCAGCTAATAATGCGACAACTTCTAGTACTACTAACATGGTGAATTTTGTTTTTGTGTTGATTAAAAATGTTAACTGTCTTTTGGAATACAAACACCAGGGCATTTGCATCCATATGCCAAGTACCGATCACATAATATGCCACAAAATTTTAGCGCTTTTTTTGGTTAAAAATCGCAAAATCTAAAATCGTAGATTTAAAAAAATTGCAAATGATTATAAAAGTTTGCCCAAATTTTATTTGCCTTTTAAAATCTATCCAAAAAAAATCAGCGATTGAGAAAATGAAAAAAATATTTTTTCGGCAGAAAGCTAAAATCTGGTCAAAAAAGGCTGACAATTCCAATTTTAGTGAATTTATATGCCTTAAAATCTCTAATTATTGTTGCTTAACAACAAAATTTACCAAAAAGGGTGGTCATTTTTAAATTTCGGCGTAAAAAATCGATTGATTTGATTCTTACCATTTACGCTTAATAAAACAAAAAATATTTTCAGACATTTTGTCATACACATGACACGACTGCCAAAACATGACAAAAATTCTTAAAATTACCCGATTTTTAGAACATTTGCACTAAAACAGGCAAAAATCCACTTAATATAGGCTTTAAACAAGCCGTGCCAAACTTGAATTATGAAAATGGCAATAAAACCACATTTTTAATGATCTAATGCCCGGCGTTTTATCAATCCGCCTCTCACTTCCGAAACAGAATTGGTTACGATGAAAGCCGTGGGGTCAATTTGTTGTACCCGGGCAACCAGGCGCTGCACCTCTAATCGTGTAATAACCGTGACGATAATATCTACATTCTTGTCGTCAATTTCAGTTTTACCGAAACCCCGCTCGCCTTTATAAATGGTAACACCTCTATGAAGGTGACGCATGATAACTTGTTTAATCAACTCGCTTTTAGCCGACACAATGGTAACCGAAGTAAATTCATCAAAACCCTGTACTACGTAATTAATAGTTTGTGTAGCTGCCAGGTACGTTAGTATGGAATAAAGCGCTTGCTCAATACCTAAAAAGAAAGCTGCAATACCAAATATAAAAACGTTGATGACCAGAATGATCTGACCAATAGATAAAAAGGTTTTAGGATTAATATAAACCGCCAGTAAATCGGTGCCGTCAATTACACTTCCGCCCCTCATGCACAAACCTATCCCCGCACCTAAGAAAAAACCGCCGAATACCGCTATTAATACCTTATCGTGTGTAACAATAGGAAAGTTAACAAAGTAAAGCACCAATGAAAGCACTATTATGGCTACTGAAGTTTTCAGAGCAAACAGCTTATCAACCCGTTTATAACCCAGATAAATAAATGGTATATTAATGATCACAATCAACACCGATATGGGCCAGTCGGTAAGCGAACTGATAAGCAGTGATATACCGGTTACACCACCATCAATAAACTCGTTAGGTACCAGGAATCCTTTGAGCCCGAAGGCTGCGCTGGCAATACCAAAAACAATCATAATTATGCGTATAATTTCAATACGGCGATAAGCTTGTTTGCGGGTTAGTGTCATAGATAGCGTGTGTAGTGTTTATGATTTAATGCGTGTTTTCGAAATAAAATACGCCTTTTTTGTTGGAAATAACGATGTCCTTTAATTTATCGTTGTTCATATCTTGAACAACCACGTGCAATCCAACGCCCGAATCGCTATCAATTTGATGGGGTACAAAATATGGCGGCTCGCCGGGTGTAAACTCAAACCAATATAATACAGCGGCTTCATGCGCACCAGGGTCAGTATCGGTATCGTTATGAGCAAACCACCGCTTACCGGTTACAATGTCTAAATTTCCATCGTTATTTATATCGGCCAATGCAACGCCATGTATTTCAGAAAATGAGTTGCTAATCTGGTGTTTTGTCCAGGTTGCCTTACCCTGTGCATCTTTGCCTTGCTCATACCACCATATACCATATTTATGCGCCGAAGCGCAAATTACATCATTAAAGCCGTCACCGTTAATATCCATCACATACATTTCTGAACAGTCGTCGCCAAAGTTGGCGGCGTGAAATAGCCAGTCAGGCTGTGTACGGTTTCCCGGCGCCTCCCACCACCCTTCCTTAACTAATATATCTTTCCGGCCGTCTTTGTTGACGTCGCCAAAACCTAAACCGTGCGAATAACGGTCTGTTCCGGGCGCGTTGGTTGCGCTTATGGGGTATCGCGTCCAGGCTGTATCACCTTTTACAACCGGGGGGCTAAGCCATACAATTTGCTTTGTATTTACATCGGCACATAGTATATCAGTGCGCCCATTGCCGTCAATATCAACAAAATTAGGCGACTCATTACCCACCCCTATCCTGTCATTAATCGCATGTTTCTTCCAGTAACCTGCCCGGCCTTTCGGGTTTTCGTACCAATAAGCAGGCGTGCCGGGATAGCCAATAATAACCTGGTCTGTCCAGCCGTCCTGATTCACATCAATACTATAATTTAAGAATGAAGTACTATACTCGGTAGCCGGCTTTAAAACCGGCGTGGGCGCTATGTCGTGGCGCACCCAATTTGGAGCTTCAAACCAACACGTCCCCGCCAGGATATCTAATTTACCATCGCGGTTAACATCGCCCACAGATACCCCTTCTGATATAAAGTCGTTAGTGATAATGTGTTTAATAAATTTATTACTGTTTTGCGCGTACAAAGCCCCGCACCAAAAAAGGACGGGTATTAAAGCGAAGCGATTTTTCATAGGCTTATTGGTGAATAGCAGGAAACATCGGGCAGATTACAAAGGCAAGTTAAGGTTTATCGGGCTAAGGGCAAAACAAAGCATCCGGATAACTGGCGCCTTTGGATATCCAAAAAATACGTTTGTAATATTCCATGTGTTTTGTATACTTTTGCAGTCTGTTTATCTATGGCAACTTTGGGCGGATTTCGATAAAGAAATTTGAATAGTGAAACAGAATCAACTGATACTTCGATCAAAACGAATTAGCATTCATAATTTATATGATGCTTATGCAGGTATGTTGCTTGGATATATCTTTGAGGTGGTAAAAGACCGTCAAATAGCAGAAGATTACCTGGTAAAAACTTTTAGCCGAGTAGCCGAAAATTTTAATCAAACAAACTGGACTGAGATTAATGCGTGGAGTAAGCTGTTGCATACTGCCAAAAATGAGTTGGCCGCGTTTTACAAAGTTGCAGAGGCTGGAGAAACACCGGTGGGCACATTGCCAAATTTATACCTCGACAGAATGACTGAGGAGCAAAAATTGATTTTCTGCAACATTTACTACAGCAAAAAAACCACCGCCCAGATTGCCAAAGAGGTGAACAAACCCGAAGTTGAAGTTAAACAGTCGTTAAAAGAAGCTTTTGCCGTTATCAGGAGGTCGAATGGACGTTAAAGCATATATTGAGAGTGGGGTGTTAGAGTCGTATGTGCTGGGTTCGGCTTCGCCGGAAGAGGAACGCGAAGTGCTTCGGTTAAAAAAACAATATCCTGAAATAGCAGACGCATTATTTCAGATAGAAACCGATTTTGAGCAGCTGGCCCAAAATATGGCTCTGATACCTCCGCCGGGAATGCTTACCCGCATTGAGGACGAAATAAATGCCGTTATTGAAACGGAAGAGGCTTTGCCACCGGCTAAGCAGCCTAAAACAAATAATCACAAATATCAAAGCAACCCTGACAGTGGCACTCAGTTTATTGAGGTTGAAGCATCATCAAACCAGATGCGGATACACAAAGCATGGCGCTGGGTATTTGCAGGCGTATTTATATTAGGAAAGATATTCCTGATTGCCGCGATTTACTTTTACTTTGAAAACCGGCAGGCGCAGGAGCGCATTCAGGAATTAAAAACTGAGCTGCGCCAATACAAACATTAAATAAATTAATATCAATAGTTAAAGCGAATCAAAAAATGGTTCGCTTTATTTTTTTTAATTTCATTGGTGAAAACTCAATAGAAAACAAGGCTGTTATAAGTTTATGGCAACAGTAGCACTTAAAAGCGCAGCAGGTAAATGGCTTATGGCCTCAACCATCCTAGCCTCATCTATGGCTTTTATTGATGCAACTGCGCTCAACGTGGTGCTGCCCGCGCTGCAGCAAGGGTTAAAAGCAACAGGCGCTGATTTATTTTGGATACTCAACGCCTATTTACTAATGCTGGCCTCGCTGATATTAATTGGCGGAGCCATGGGCGACAAACTGGGGCGCAGGAAAGTTTTTATGTGCGGAATCTTTATTTTCATATTGGGTTCTGCTGCCTGCGGGATATCTGGCAGTGTTTTGATGCTGGTGGTGTGCAGGGTGCTGCAAGGCATTGGCGGCGCACTGATGATACCCGGCAGTTTATCCTTAATATCATCGTCCATTAACCCAAATGAACGTGGCAAGGCCATAGGTACCTGGTCGGCTTTTACAACGGTAGTAACCATGGGGGGCCCTGTTTTAGGCGGGGCGCTGGCCGATGCCGGTTTGTGGCGTTATATTTTCTTTATCAACGTCCCTATCGGCGTTATTGCGTTGCTGATGCTGGCTTTTAAGGTTAATGAGATCAGGGATGAAGATAATAAAGCCGGACTGGATTTCGGCGGAGCTATTACTATAGCATTAGCGCTTGCTTTAATAACCTTTGGTTTTTTGCGGGTACCGTCTGTTGGGTTGAGCAATATCCAGGCATATGGCTCACTGGCTGGCGGCCTTATTTTGTTGCTAATATTTATAATCATCGAAATAAAAAGCAGTAACCCCATGATGCCGCTCAAACTGTTTAATAACAGCACTTTTAGCGGCGCAAATTTACTGACGTTTTTTCTTTACGCCGGATTGGGTGCCGGCATGCTTTTTCTATCACTTAACCTGGTGCAGATTCAAGGTTATACCCAGCTGCAATCCGGCTTAACGTTTTTACCTTTTACGGTGCTCATGATCAGTATAGCACGTTTTGCCGGCGCGCTGGCAGATAAACACGGCCCCCGCCTGTTTTTAATAGTGGGGCCGGCTTTAGCAGGCAGCGGATTGCTTCTGCTATCCTTTGTCAAACAAACTGCGGGGCCGGCGGCCTACTGGACTACTTTCTTTCCCGGAGTATTGGTGTTAGGTTTAGGTATGTCTTTTACCGTGGCTCCGCTAACCGCTACAGTAATGGCTTCAGTGAGCGACCATTTTTCGGGAACGGCGTCGGGTATTAATAATGCCATGACGCGTATATCAGGTGTTTTTGCTAACGCGATATTTGGGGCGCTGGCTGTTTTGTTCTTCTCAACAGCACTACAGCAAAATCTGCAGCATACGTCCTTTACTACCACAGACATACAGCTTATTGTATCGCAGGCAAAAAATCTTGGAAATGCAAAAGTACCGCCCATATTAAGCACCGGCAAGCAACAGGTTGAAACATATTTTCACGAGGCATTTATCAGTGCGTATGCTAATATTATGCGCATATCTGCCGGTTTAGGCTATCTGGGTGCTTTAATGGCCCTGGTTTTTATCCGTAATAAAGCTATTAAAAAGACCTGAATCTATTTGCAGAGCGAGCCACCCTTCAAAGCATAGAGCTATGCTTACAGCTATCACATGGTAGGCGCCTGCTCATAAATACTCCATAGTTGGTCTGGCGTACTTTTTTTTGCGGCCAGTATTATGGCTGAGTTTACCGTTCCCTTTGCATCAGCAGGTGTTACGTACAGTTCGGTTCCTTTCAGTTTGATCATGTAAGTATCTTTTTTTACTGCTATAAACTCATACTGCTGCTGTTGTGCGCCGCCTACAAGTGGCTGTTCCTCAAAAGCCACATTTGCCGCTGCCGAAGAAATGGGCTGCAGCGTTTTATTGCTGAACAGATTTTGCAATTGGTAGGTATTTGCGTCTGTCTTTTTAAAATTCCAGGTCATGCACTTCCAGTTTTCGGGGTAGTAAGCCACTATCGGTGTACCGTTTTTAGCGTTAGCATCCTTAATACGCAGCAGCATACCCGTTTGTACGTTTTTAATGGCGTAATTACCTTTTATATCCTGTGCAAAAACAAAGGCCGCATTGAATACAAATGCAGCCAGTAAAACTAGTTTTTTCATACTATTATTGTTACGGGTGTACGATTGTCCAGCCATCATTGCCGCGGATAATGATCTCACCGTTACCGCTTGGCACATAACCTATAAAGTCAAATAGCGTGCTTTTATCAATATTACGTTCACGAATTGTGTTACTGCACTCTGCTAGTACCACCCCTTTTGCCTGTAAGGCGCGCAGTGCTTTTTCATACTGTCCCGATTTCAGAAACATAGTATAACCGCCGGCAAATGCAACCAATTCAATTTCAACTTTTCCTTTCAGGCGTGGGTCTGATATAGCATTATCGATATTACGCAGCGTCATTTTAATTTTTGCCGAGGCTGTGTCATCCACAAAGTATAAAGCCTTATAATGCGCTTTGTCGGCAACGGCGCCGGTAAAACCCGCGTCAGACTTTTGTGCAAATACCGGTTTAACTAATGCAACGGCTGCTAAAACAAGAAAGTATTTTAGTACAATTTTCATAATGGGTGTTTTATAATATAAAGTTATGATTTTTTTGTGGTTGATTTTTGCGCATTGGCAATTGGTTGATATGGGCCAAATTTATGCTGATGCTCACTAAAGCCATCGGCATAAGGCGCAAACGGAAAGTCGACAGGTTTTTTTGAAACATCTTTCCAGTCGGCGCTTTGATCAAAATGCGGCCGCGGCTGCGAGTTAATAAACGCAGCTACGTTCCAGGCCTCTTCATCCGTCAGCTGCGGATTTTTGTAGGTAGTACCAAATGGCATATTACTTTTTACAAATGCCGCAAAGGTGGTAATGCGGTATAACCCGGCACCGTCATTATAACTATGGTCGCCCCAAAGCGGCGGGAACGTATATTCTGTTTTATCAGCATTAAACACGCCCTGACCATTTTGCCCATGGCAAACCTGGCATTTCTTAAGATATACTTTTTCCCCTTCAGCCGGGTTGGCCGCCCTATCCATATAAACCAGTTTGATAACACTGCTGCCCGCGGGCTTAGTCCGTTTTGGCACACCTTTGCCAAGCCATTGAATATAGGCTATCATTGCCTTCATTTCGCGGCTGGTTGTATCGAGCACTTTACCATTTAAACTGCGCTGCATACAACCATTAATACGCCCGGCTATAGACAGTACATTGCCGGTACGTGGCATATACTGCGGATAATTAGCCGCCACCGCTTTAAGGTTTAATCCGTACGGTTTAGTGCCAGCATTATTATGGCAGTTCTGACAGTCCATACCGTTAGTTAAATGGGCCACCCTGCCTTTCGGCCCCAAATACAAAGCGGTATGGGCAATCAGTTCTCGCCCGTACCGCAATTGCGCTCCGGCATTACCGGCAGGTATTTTTCTTTCCTGGGCGTAGGCTGTTAGCCCGCTCAGAAAGATGAGGATAAAAAAAAGAATTCGCATTTGGTTTACCAGTCCCTGCCAAAACAAAACAGGTTAAAGCAAATAACGGAATTGTTATTCACTTTAACCTGTAAAATTTAAAACTTGAGCTATTAACGCTGCTCGTTGTAAACTTGAAACTCAGCTATGGACGGCTGTCTTTCTGAACCTAAAATACGTATTCTTACTTTATTAGCCCAGATACGGGTAAAGCGGTGTACTTTAACCGCCGAGGTTTTATCGCCATCCAGAATCGGTTTCCATGAACCGTCTGAGTAGTACTCCAATTTATATTTATTAATGTTTGATCTTCTTTCGGCGATGACAATGGTATTAAGGCCTGTTTCGCGTTTAAAGCTTACCTCGTACCATGGATCTTTGACACGCGGGTTTGAAACCCATGAGCTGCCAAAATTATCATCATTAGCAAAGTCGCTTATCTCGCTATCGTCGCTCCAGCTTGAGTTGGCAGGCGCATTTTTAGCCAGGTTTTGCGAGATGATCGGCGCTTCATTATCCGGCAAAGCCGCCAGCGGGCCATCATTTTTCCAGATCTTGCCAATTTCTTTCAACTCGGCTATAGCGTTATCATCAAAACGGCCGTCTTTATTTGGCGCAACATTGAGGATGAAATTACAACGGTCGCTATTTAGTTTTTTAAGATAATCGTTAACTAAGCTTGAAGCAGTTTTAACCGGAGTGGTCGGGAAATCGCTCTTCCAGAACCACGAACTTTGGATAGGTAAGCAAGCTAAAGCAGGCATGGTATTGCTGCCAGCTTCCATACGTTGGCCCGCACCCATTTCGTACGTTTTGATATCAGTATAGTACAAACCTAATTTTGGATATTTTGCTCCATTCAGGTCCATCAATAAACAATCAGGCTGCAATTTTTTTACCAAATGATAAATATCCTCAAAAGGCACATCGTCGTATGAAATCCTTGACCATGGTGCGTCCCATCCGTCAATAATCAACGCTTCTATTTTGCCGTATTTAGTTAGCAATTCGGTAATTTGTTGTTTCACCATCTCAATATGGCTCGGCTGTATCTGGTTAGGGCGCAGTTTATGGTGCGTGTCAAGTATTGAATAGTACAGCATTACTTTTAAACCATTTTTTCTGAAAGCGTCCACGTATTCTTTCACCACGTCGCGGTGCAGCGGACTGTTCATTACGTTGTAGTCGGTACTTTTGGTGTCCCATATACAAAAACCACTGTGGTGCTTGGTGGTCAAACAGCCATAGCTCATATTAGCCGATTTTGCGGCTTTTGCCCACTGGTCGCAATCCAACTTAGTTGGGTTAAAGTTTGATGGTGACGCTTCCGGGTCAGGCCAGTCGGCATCCATATAAGTTGGAATATTAAAATGGATGAACATTCCAAAACGCAGATCAATAAATTGCTGCTGCAGTTTTTTTAAATGTTCGCTTTTGGTGTCAACTTCGGTCACCTCTGATTTTTGAGCAAACGTTGCCTGTAAGCTCATTAATACAAGGGCCAGCACTAAGGTTAATTTTTTTGATGTCATGTTAATTTATAAATGCTTTTTGCCGGATTCGGCTATAAACCCGTTAATTATCAAAGAAAGCAGATTGCAGCCGTATTAAATTTTATGTTATTGTCTATTCATTAAATGATTTTGGCATCAGTATTTCAACAATATAAATTAATGCAGAATAAATCAGTTACTAACTATAAACAATTCAAAAATACTCCGCAACATAAATTCCCTAAATTTGACCGTTACCACAATACTGCAACCTATGTTTAAATTTAATATAATAGCCGCAATTTGTTTAGGGTTGCTGGCTGTAGCTGTCAATGCTAAATCGCAGGACCATCGCTTCGACCCACCCTGGAACACTCCGCCGGTAAGTAAATTGTATTTTACTGTTTATGGCATTGATAACGTACCTGATTTATATGGCGACATTAACGACCCGCAGTTAGTTATCTTCTTTGCGGGCAACCAGTTTATGGTTGTTGACGATTTGCTTGCTGCTTTTAAAGCCAAATATCCGCAATACGAGCGTGTATTTGCCGAAACCTTGCCGCCAGGCATCCTGGCCAGGCAAATTGAGGCCGGTTCAATTGTTGTGGGCAATATGCGTATTAATTTAAAACCTGATGTATATACCGCAGGTAAAAGCGGTATCGAAAAAACACCAGATCTGTTTAGCCGGATAGTGCCGTATGCTACCAACAAGCTATCTATCATGGTAAGAAAAGGAAATCCAAAACACATACAAGGATTGACTGACCTGGCCAAAAAAGATATCCGCGTAAGCATGCCCAACCTGCAAACTGAAGGCATAGGCACACAAATAATGGAAGCCTACGCCAGGGCCGGCGGCGAGAAATTGCAAAAAGCCGTGATGGAGGAGAAAGTTAAAGCTAACAGTACCTATCTTACCAAAATACACCACCGCGAAACACCAATGCGCATTTTATACGGCGACAGCGATGCGGGCCCGGTATGGTCGACCGAAGTTTTGTACCAGCAAATGATTGGCAACCCCATAGAAGGTGTTGAGCTGCCGGCTAAGGATAATGTGACAGCAACATATGTGGCGGCATCATTAAAGATCGCACCACACCCGCAAGCCGCTAAAGATTTCCTCGATTTTTTGGGTTCGGCTGAGGCTAAAGCTATTTATAAAAAATATGGCTTCTTACCGAGCAACTAACAGTTAAACTTATTAAGCGATACGGCTTCTAACAACAATTCAATATTACTTAACATTATAGTAACACAATCAATAGGTTAGCTTAAAACCGGGCAGGTAACTTGCCATGATTATTTGATCGCCCTGATTTATGTAT
Organism: Mucilaginibacter ximonensis; assembly: GCF_042686265.1. NCBI lineage: Bacteria > Pseudomonadati > Bacteroidota > Sphingobacteriia > Sphingobacteriales > Sphingobacteriaceae > Mucilaginibacter > Mucilaginibacter ximonensis. The sequence goes on along the minus strand of NZ_JBHUPD010000001.1, from coordinate 503,664 downwards.
CATAATGTATTAGGCGTTGTACTTCCCCTTTTAGGATCAATCGCCCTTAATGGTTACCTGTTATCTGTTTTCCTGCTATGTTTGTTTGCGGTAGTATGTTTTGAGTTTGTAAATGGTTTTCATGATACGGCTAATGCCGTTGCCACTGTTATTTACACTAAAGCTTTAAAGCCGGTATACGCCATACCGTGGTCGGGTTTATGGAATTTTTTGGGTGTTGCCCTGGGTGGTGTAACAGTGGCCATGGGTATCCTCAAACTAGTTCCTTTAGATACCTTAATGACCCTGCCGGTAGCCGTGGGCGCCTGCATGGTTATTTCAGTGCTGCTTGGCGCAATAATCTGGAATATAGGCACCTGGTACCTGGGTATCCCCTGCTCAAGCTCGCACACCATGATTGGCGCCATGATTGGCGCGGGGCTGGCCTTCACCATCAGATATCATGGCCCTGGCGTTAACTGGAGCAAAGCGGGTGAGATCGGTTCGTCATTGGTGCTGTCGCCAATTATTGGCTTTGCTGCCGCTGCTTTATTGATGCTATTTTTAAAGCACGTTACCAAATCGCATGCATTATTTCATATACCAAAAGGCGAAAATGATCGTCCGCCCATTCATATTCGCCTGATGTTGATTACTACCTGTACGCTGGTAAGTTTCTTTCATGGCAGTAACGACGGCCAGAAAGGTGTTGGTTTATTTATGCTGATACTGATAGCTTTTTTACCGGCGCGTTTTGCGGTAAATCATAACATAACATCTGATAAGATACTGTCCCAACTAAACGCATCGCGCCGTATTATACAAATACATTTACAAGGCGACGGCGAAAATAAGCCGGTATTTACTGAACTGGCAACTGCCATTGATCAAACTGAAGCTTCATTACTTAAAAAGAGCGAAACTAATGTTTCGGCTACTTACCAGTACCGCAAGCAGGTAGAAAGTGTAATCAAAAACCTGCGCAGTACCGTTGCTGATAAAGGTGCATTACTCAGCGACGCTGAAAAAGACACACTAAATAAATCGGCCGGCGAACTGCAGCATGTAGTTGATTTTGCACCGGTTTGGGTTATCGGCATTATATCGCTTTCACTCGGCCTCGGCACCATGGTTGGCTGGAAGCGGATTGTGGTAACTATTGGTGAGCGTATAGGCAATGAACATTTGAACTACGCACAGGGTGCAACATCTGAGATCGTAGCAGCATCAACCATTGGCTTAAGTACCTGGTTTGGGTTGCCAGTGAGTACAACGCATGTGTTATCGAGCGGGATTGCCGGTTCTATGCTTGCATCCGGGGGAACAAAGAATCTGAACAACAGCACGCTTAAAAGTATAGCAGTAGCCTGGGTACTTACGCTGCCGGCGGCTATGCTGTTATCATTTTTATTATTTCAGTTGTTCCATTTATTTGTTTAAATTCCATCATCTAAGAAAATGAAACAGATACTTGTAGCCACCGATTTTTCAAAGAGCGCCGCTAACGCCATGGCTTATGCCATGAACCTGGCTGTAGTGCTTGGCAAAGATGTATGCGCTATACACGCCATACACCCTACCGAGGGCGTTGATAATAATACCTACAACGCTATTTTTATTGAAGATTACCATAATAACAAACGTGCCGCGCTTGAAGAATGGGTGAGCGAGTTCCGAGACAATCAAGATTACAAGCAGGTAAAAGTTACTACCGTTTGCAACGTCGGGTTCCTGAAAAAGGTAATAGCGCAATATATTAAAGCGCACCCGGTTGATTTGCTGGTGATGGGCGTAATAGGCAGTACCGGCATCAGCAGTATTGTGGGCAGCAATACCAGCTCGATAGTGACGCGAATCAAATTCCCGACACTAATTGTGCCCTTAGAGAGCAAGTTTGCTGAAACACCTATGATAACCCTGGCTACTGATTTTGAAACCCGCCTTTCAGCTATTGACGTTAAAACGCTGAACGAAATGATCAAGGCCTTTGGCTCCAAAAAGATGCAGGTGCTGTACGTAAATGACGACCCCGAAAAACGCACCCATCATCGGGACGAGGAGCGTTTGAGCGACCTGATCAAACATACTACCCTCAATTTTAATTATATAAAAAACGACAGCCCGCTTGATGGCATAATAGATTTTGTGCAGAATGACCACACCGATATCCTGTGCCTGGTAAAACATCACCATAATGTGGTTTATCGCCTATTTACACGCAGTACCGTTAACAGGGTTTTGAACCGGGCCTTGAAAGCGGTCCTGGTGTTGCATGAATAATGCGTTCTAAATTTCCCTTTAACATCGGCAATAAAATTACCGATCTTTATTGCGATGGAAACTTTGCAATTCTCACTTAATGACAATCAGTTAAAACCGATAAATATTGATAGTTTGATAAATGAGGTGTTAAAACCCGGTAGCAATAACTACCAGCAACTGGCCTATGAAGTACAACGGGAATTTAAACAGGGAGGTTCGCCGGACATTGTTAAAATGAGTTTCGACAGGGTCAAATTCAATGATGTTACCGGCAAAGGCCGTTTCAGAATATTATTAGATATTGGCTTTACTTTTGGCTGCGAAGATGTGCGGGTTGAAAAGAAAAATCAGACCTCGGAGTGGACTTTTGCAATAGACAAAACTTTAAAAACCATAACCTTATTTAGCTCGCCTTACGCAGAAAACCGATCTACGGCAGACGAGTTTTGAACTTCGGTTAGATAAAGGCGCAAGACAAATTTAACAACATAAATAAATTTTCCTGTTAATTGATTGCAGATTTTTAAGTCATTTCCAAGTTTGCAATTTTTTTGTCAGTTTGTTTACCGCGTATTGAAAAACAGACCGATCGGTTTATATTTGTACCATAATGACAAAAGCAGAACGTACCCGGCAATTTATTATTGAGAAAGCTGCACCTATTTTCAATCAGAAAGGTATTGCAGGCACTTCAATGAGCGACATTATGGAGGCCACCAAACTGGCTAAAGGCGGCCTTTACGGCAACTTTGAAAGCAAAGAGGCATTGTGTATAGAGGTATATACTTATTTGACCAATTTAACACATGACGCAGTAACTAAAAATATCAGTGAGGCTACCACTGCCCGGGATAAACTTTATGCTTTGTTAAATTTTTATGATAACCGCCTTTTAGCCGGAAACATAGGGGGCTGCCCTATCCTGAACTTTGGTACAGAGGCAGATGATACTAACCCTCTTATTAAACAAAAAGTAAATGAAACCATAAACAGGGCCAAAAACCGATTTGTAAAAATCATTAATGATGGCAAGGAAAGCGGCGAATTCTCTGCCGATTTTAATGCCGACCTGTATGCCCTGAAAGCCTTTACCATGCTTGAAGGCGCCATGTTAATCAGTAAAGTGCAAAATAATCTGCAGCATTTGCACACGGTGGTGGACGTATTAAAAAAAGAAATGGAATTATATATTATATAAATTTTTTTATCCTAAAATAGACCGATCGGTCTATTTTTTTTATCGCAAAACAATGAACAACTTAAAAAGATCGCTACTCATTATCACTGTGCTTATGGCCGCTGTAATGGAACTGATTGATACTACCATTGTAAATGTCGCGCTCTCGCACATGAGCGGTAACCTTGGAGCAACTTTAGAAGACACTACCTGGGTGGTTACAGCTTATGCCATTGCCAATGTCATCATCATCCCTATAACCAGCTTTTTGACTGCCATTTTTGGGCGGCGTAATTACTACATCGGCTCCATCGTAGTTTTTGTAGTATGCTCTTTTATGTGCGGCAGCGCCGGCGATATCTGGACACTGGTATTTTTCAGGTTCTTACAAGGCTTGGGCGGCGGTGCGTTGCTTTCGGTATCGCAAGCCGTAATATTTGAGTTGTTCCCTAAAGAAAAACAGAGTGTTGCAAGCGCCATATTTGGTATAGGTGTATTTATAGGCCCTACAATTGGCCCCACAATGGGTGGTATTATTATAGACAATTATTCATGGCCATTAATATTTTACATTAACGTACCTATCGGCATACTGGCGGCAACCGCCTGTTATTTTCTGCTTACAGAACCTGCCATCAAACCCAAGGTAAATAAAATTGACTGGACCGGCATTGCGTTATTGGCCACAGGGATAGGGTCGCTTCAAACCGTGTTAGAGCGCGGTCAAACTGAAGACTGGTTTGCTACGGGCTATATCACCGTGCTTACTATAACGGCCATAGTATCGCTCACCGGTTTCGTGATCTGGGAGCTAAAAATTGAGCATCCGGTAGTAAACCTGCGGGTATTCAGAAGTAAATCATTAACTATTGCAGCTATCCTGACTTTTATAACCGGTATTGGTATGTTTACCTCTGTCTTTCTGACACCGGTTATCGCACAGCGCTTACTGGGATTCTCGCCTACCCAAACCGGCTTTTTATTGTTACCCGGTGCCATCATTGCCATAGTGGGTTTAATTTTATCCGGCCGATTAATACAGAGCGGCGTATCCCCTCTTATGGTAGTAGCGGCCGGGTTTATGTGTTTCATTTACTTTAACTGGAACATGTCGGGCATTAATTTTGATACCTCGGCACATACTATTACCATAAATTTGATATTTCGCGCCCTTGGTATGGCATTCCTTACCGTACCGCTTACCATGCTTGCCGTATCATCCCTTCCCCCTGCCGATATACCGCAGGGAGCAGCCTTAAATAATATGATGCGTCAATTAGGTGGCGCCTTTGGTATATCCGCAGTGAATACCTTCACTGCACGCCGTATGGCTGTTCACCGAACAGACTTATTGGTAAATATAACCAATACAAACTCTTATGCAGTTGGCCGTTTAAATTCGCTCATTAGCTATTTTGAGCACAAAGGCATTAACCCCATTGACGCCAAAATAAAAGCCATGGCGGTTATTGAGCAAACCGTTGTTAAACAATCGGCTATGTTGAGCTATGTTGATGCTTTTGCAATGATAGGCTTGCTTTTTGCAATGGCCTTACCTTTGTTGTTACTGGTAGTCAAATCGCCAAAAAATGCGGCAATTTCTAAGATGGTCATTGCGGATCATTAATTTGTAACCACAAGCGAAGGCCAAATCGTCAATTTGGTCTTCGCTCATATTTACTACAATCCTTTTATCTTTTCTCTGCGTTCCAACTCTTTTTCACTCGGCTGATCAGGCACAAATGACCCTTTTTTAACTTCGCCGTCGGGTGCGTAGCTTGCTATGATTACACCGGTAGTTGAAACAACCGAATCGGTTAATTTCCAGCCTTGCGCCTGCGCGCCCTGACCGAATAATTTTTTTCCTGTGCCTAAAGTTAACGGGTGTATCCAGGTGTGCAGTTCATCTATTAACCCATACTGTAATAGCGTTTGCGCCAGTACGCTGCTTCCGTGTACCAATAGGGCCGGGCCATCCTGCTCTTTAAGCTTTTTTATTTCGGCTACAACATCGCCCGAAATTAGAATCGAGTTATGCCATGATAAATCGACCGGCTTTGTAGCCACCACATATTTATTAATGCGGTTAAACACTTCGCCGATCTCATCCTGCTGATAAGGCCAGTGTGCAGCAAATATGTCATAGGTAAAATGGCCCAGCAATAAGTCGAACGGTGCTGAAAATAGTTTACCTATAGCCTGATTGGTTGTCTCGTCCCCATAAGGGAACATCCAGCCGCCGTAAGTAAAATTGTTGGTTGGGTCTTCTTGCGGGCCGCCTGGTGCCTGAAGTACGCCATCCATGCTTAAAAAGGTTGCTACGATAATTTTTCTCATGATGATTGTTTGTTTAATACAGTGAGTGTTTGTTTGATACAAATCTACAGCGTAACTGCAATTGCAGTAAGGTGCAATAAGGACAATTAACGGGCTGGTTTGTGACTTATTTACAGGCGCTAACACGTAGGCCGGAAAGGCATAACGAACGAAATGAGCCGGCGGATTCTTAACGGATATTTGATTTATTGTGTTCAGTGGCCTGCGAAATCTAAAAAAAACGTCCTCAGCTATAAAAAGCAGTTGAAACTTATTTAAATTTATATTGTTAAATAACTATAAACCAAAACGATAAACGTTATGAAGACTTTAGTAATTCCTGGCGATCCGCACGGCATGACTGCCATTATGGTTCCAAAATCACAAGAATTTCATGATCATGAAGTAGTGCAGCTCAGCTCAACAGATCATACACAATTGGTCGAAAAGACGATATTTCGTGTGGTTGACGCCGGCGAAGATAAATGGGAGCTTCAATTTGAATAGTCGACCGTTATTTACACTAAAAAAGCCCTGAGCATTAAATGTCTCAGGGCTTTTTTATAACTAATAAAATACTTTGCAATTTTACTTAAGTTGGTTAATAAAATATTAATTAACTTTAATGGATACCAAACCGTTATTAATCCGGCTTTAAAGATATCTGGTATTTATTATAGAATATATGATACAAGATAAATACTGGCGTAATTTACTTAATGCAACGCCCACCCCTACCATATTACTACAGGCCGAGCATCCCAACTATCCTATTGTCTTTGCAAATAACGCTTATTTATCATTCGTCAATTTACGCCGCGAAGATATTGTAGGAAACAACCTGACAGACGTGTTGCACACCTATCAAAGCAACTTAGGCACAGACGAAGTATTACAAGCTTTGCATGATGTGTTACTTTACAAAATAACACAAAAACAACCGCTAACCCGGTATGAATACGGTACGCCGGAAACTGGCGAATCAACAATAAAATACGTCGACATCATCAACACCCCTTTTTTTGGCGATGACGATAAAGTTGAATTTATTATTCGCACGCTGAACGACGTAACGGATATTATAGAAGCCCAGTACAAAGAAAAAGTGCTTCATGAAGACCTTATAAAACATGAAAAGTTCCTGATTGAATCGCAGCGCATAGCTAAGATTGGTAATTGGGAGGTCGATATGGTAAATAATACCATTATATGGTCTGACGTTTTAAAAGACATTTATGAGGCACCAGCCGATTATGAGCCAACTTTTGAGTCTTCGCTTGCTTTTTATAAAGATGACAAATACAGGGAAATTATTATAAATGCTGTTTACCAGGCCATTGAAAAACACAGCGTATTTGATGTAGAACTTGAGATTATTACAGCGGCAGGCAATAGCCGCTGGATACGCAGTACAGGTAAGGCCGACCTGAAAGACAATGCATGCGTGCGATTATACGGCGTGACTCAGGATATTACGACATCCAAAATAGCCGAAAAAGAACTAAGAGAATCACGCAACCAATACCAGGCTTTGATTGAATCAGTGGAAGGTGTGGTTTGGGAAGCCGATGCTGCTACCTTTAAGTTCACCTACATTAGCAATAAGATCAACGACATACTGGGTTATACACCCCAGCAATGGCTAAGTGATCCTAATTTTTGGGCCAACCATATTTATGAAGAAGACCGCGATTGGGCTGTAAAATTTTGCCAAACTCAGACGCGCGAAGTTCAAAACCACGTTTTTGACTACAGGATGGTAAAAGCCGATGGCGGCATTGTATGGATAAAGGACCTTGTTTCGGTAATTGAGGAAAACGATAAACCTAAATTGCTGCGGGGAGTGATGATTGACGTTACAGAATCTAAACTACTAGCCGATCTGGATAACCTTGAGAAAAATATATTGGAGCTGGTAGCAAACAAAGAGGAAGATTTACAATATATCCTTTTTGCTTATCTGAAAGGGATTGAGCACCTGTTACCACACATGAAATGTTCATTAATGCAGGTAAAGCATAACAGCATTTACACACTTGCCGCTCCATCGCTCCCTAAAGAGTACACAGATTCAATAGATGGTTTAATTATTGGCGAGCGTGTGGGCTCATGCGGTGCAGCAGCTTACTACAAGAAAAAGGTAATAGTAGCCGATATATCGACCAGTCCGTTATGGGGAAGCTATAAGGATCTGGCATTAAAATACAATTTAAAAGCATGCTGGTCTTGCCCCGTTATTAATAGCGATAATGAGGTTACAGCAGTATTTGGTATGTACTATGATGATGTAAAAGCGCCCAATGATACAGAACAAATGGTTATAGACCGTGCGGTTGCAATTTTAAAAGTGATATTAGAAAACCGCGAGCGCGCCAGAATTATTGAAGAAACGACGATGCTGATCACACAAGGTCAGGAACTTGCCAACTTTGGTAATTGGCAATGGGACATTAAAAACAACTCTGTTAAATGGTCGGACGTGTTGTATAACATATACGGCGTTGATAAACGACACCATATAGCTAACTACGAAAAGTACATGACCATGCTGCACCAGGATGACAGAGATTATGTGCAAAACGTCCTTATGAATGCACTGCAATCGCAAAAGGACGTTGTATTTGAGGAAAGGATCATCCGCCCTGACGGCGAAATACGTTACCTTAAATCTTGGGGTAGGGTAATCTGCGACAGTAACGGAAATCCGGAAAAGATGATCGGCTCCTGTCTTGACGTTACAGCAGCAAAAATTGCCGAGTCGCAGCTGTCTGATATAGCGTGGATGCAATCACATCTTGTACGGGCACCTTTGGCCCGGCTTATGGGCCTGATCATTGTTTTGAAAGATGAACAAGCGCTGGATGATAAAATACAATTACTTGACTATATCATGGAAACTGCAAATGAGTTAGACAGGGTTATCAGCGAAGTTTCAAACAAGGCCGGGTAAGCAGTTATTGTTACACTTCAACTAAAAACCCTTAGCATTTCTGCTAAGGGTTTTTAGTTTGCTTTAGGCTTATTATTCTTTTTTTACAGTGGTTGTTGTGGTGGTAGTAACAGCAGGTTTATGATATATGTGGCTATGCACCGGCTTTTTGGCAACTACCCGCGCATTAGTTGCTGTATGAGTAGTTGTGGTGGTAGTGGTATGAACTGTCGGCGCAGGCTTGGTTACTGATGTTGTGACGGTTGTGGCAGCAGGCTTTGGCTGAGGATTTACCACCACTACCTGAGCCGGCGCCGCAGGTTGCGCAACCACAACGTTGGTTTTGCCCGTAGTAGCCGTAGCAGCAACGCTTCCTATCGCTTCGGGCGTACCTTTACCTTCTACCTTAATTTTTGTTACCTGGCGGCCATGTACCCCGGTTTTCACTTTCTTTTTTACCTCAATTTTGTTTTTTGAAGTGTCATTGTCCTGCGCATTAGCAACATGGGCAGAAAACAGTGCGGCTGTAGCAAGCACTAATAAATTAATTTTTTTCATAGTTGTTGAGTGTTGTTTATCTTATTGTAACAAGCTCATTACAACTAAGTTTTTAAAATGAATATCGACTACTCAGGCGTAATTCTGTACGCTACCTAAAAAGGGTTAACAGTATAGCTAACTTATACCTTTATAAGCTGGAAAAACACCTAATCCGGACGCAATTTATACGTATTTAGCCCGCAGATTCCAGTTCATTACCTTTCAGGCTAAACTATCCATCAGCAATGCTGTTATAGGGTACACATTATACATTGATATATAGCTTATGAAACGATTAATATATCCCGGCGGCCCATTTCCTCTTGGCGCAACCTGGGACGGAAAAGGAGTTAACTTTGCACTTTATTCTGAAAACGCCACTAAAGTTGAATTATGTTTGTTTGATCATGCAGACGATCAACTGGAGACATTAAAAATTCCGGTAACAGAACATTCAAACCTTATATGGCATGTATACCTGCCTGATATTAAACCCGGGCAGCTATATGGGTATCGCGTACATGGGCCCTATGAGCCAGAAAACGGACATCGTTTTAATCCTAATAAATTATTGATAGATCCTTACGCCAAAGCTATCTCTGGCACCGTAGAATGGGACGATGCGCTTTTTGGTTACGAAGTTGGCAATCCGGAGGGCGATCTGAGCTTTAGCGAAGCGGATAGCGCGGCTTTTATCCCGAAATCAGTAGTTATTGATCCTCATTTTGATTGGGGCGACGATAAGAAACCTAATATTGCTTATTACAACTCTATTATTTATGAAACCCATGTCAAAGGTTTCACCAAACAACATCCCGATATACCTGAGGAGTTGCGCGGCACTTACGCCGGCATTGCGCATCCGGCAAGCATCAGCTATTTAAAAAAACTGGGCATTACGGCTATTGAGCTAATGCCTGTTCATTATTTTTTGAGCGACCGGCACCTACGCGACGACGGACGCACCAACTATTGGGGTTACAATACCATAGGCTTTTTTGCACCCGACGCACGCTACGCCGCCGGCGACAAGATTAACGCCCAGGTTAATGAATTTAAAAACATGGTTAAGGAACTGCATAAGGCGGGAATCGAGGTGATTCTTGACGTAGTTTATAACCATACCGGCGAAGGTAATGAAATGGGCCCGACACTGTCATTCAGAGGAATAGACAACGTTTCTTACTATCGTTTAACTGATGAAAACAAGCGTTATTATAACGACTATACCGGTACTGGCAATACATTAAATGCCAATTTGCCCAATGTACTAAGGCTGATGATGGATAGCCTGCGTTACTGGATATTGGAAATGCACGTTGATGGTTTTCGTTTTGACCTGGCGGCTACGCTTGCCCGCGAATTACATGAAGTAAATCGCCTGAGCGCTTTTTTTGATATTATCCACCAGGACCCCATTATATCTCAGGTAAAACTAATTGCAGAACCATGGGATATTGGAGAAGGCGGCTATCAGGTTGGCAAATTCCCGCCGGGTTGGGCCGAGTGGAACGGTAAATATCGGGACGATATTCGCGATTATTGGAACGGAACCGAAAATATGCTGCCCGATTTTGCCGGACGCATTACCGGGAGTTCAGACCTTTATGAGGATTTTCGCCGGCCAACGGCCAGTATTAACTTTATCACCGCTCACGATGGCTTCACGCTAAACGACCTGGTATCATACAATGAAAAACACAACGAAGCCAATGGCGAGAACAACCAGGATGGCGAAAGCCATAACCGCTCCTGGAACTGCGGCGCCGAGGGCCCAACTGATGACCCGGTAATCAATGAACTGCGCGCACGTCAGCGACGCAACTTCCTGACCACGCTTTTTTTGTCGCAGGGTGTGCCAATGCTGGTAGCCGGTGATGAAATGGGCCGTACGCAACAAGGAAATAATAACGCTTATTGTCAGGATAACGAGATATCATGGCTTGACTGGGAGCATCAGGATACGGAATTGCAGGAATTTACCCGTCAGCTAATTCATTTAAGACGTGAGCATGCTGCGTTTTCCCGCAAAAGCTGGTTCAAGGGCGAGCCGGTTAAAGAAGGTGGAATTGAAGATATTGCCTGGTTTTTGCCAGATGGTTCGCAAATGGACCAGGAACACTGGCAGCAGGGATTTGCCAAATCAGTAGCTGTTTTTCTGAACGGACAGGGCTTACGCGCTGTAAACTCAGAGGGCAACAAGGTAATTGACGACAATTTTTACATTGTATTTAATGCGCATAGCGAGCCGCTGGATTACAAGCTACCGGATAAAAAATATTCGGCTGATTGGAAAATGCTTATTAATACCGCCAATCCCAAATTCCAGCCAACAGATCAGGTATTTCAGCCCGGCGAATTATTACATGTAGAGGGCCGGTCTATTATTTTGTTACAGCATCAACTGATCAAAAATGAGGATGGCAAGCATTTCTAAACGGTCAGTTGGCGTCAATTTCAATAAAGATAAACTTGCTGAGGTTAGCGTGTGGGCTCCAATGGCTGAGTCTGTAAGCCTGGTGACAGGTACAGCAGCGACTTTGCCGTTAAACCATGATGACAAGGGCTGGTGGACGTTAAAAACGGACAAGCTGCAGCCGGGATCTCGTTACGGTTTTAGCATTGATGGCGAAGAAGCGTTGCCTGACCCCGCCTCGCTCTCGCAGCCTGGAGGTGTGCATGAATTATCTGAGGTTTTTACAATTGACGATTTTGATTGGGCCGACGGAAAATGGCAAAATCATGAGCTGAGCAACTATATAATTTATGAACTGCATACAGGTACTTTTACCAACGATAGCAACTTTGCAGCTATTGAACAGAAGCTGGATTACCTGCTTGATTTAGGAATAACCGCAATCGAAGTGATGCCAGTGGCTCAATTTCCCGGCAACAGGAACTGGGGATATGACGGCGTATTTCCATTTGCCGTTCAAAATAGCTATGGCGGCCCGGCTGGCTTGATGCGCCTCGTTGATGCTTGTCATCAAAAAGGTTTGGCTGTGATACTGGATGTAGTTTATAATCACCTGGGCCCTGAAGGAAATTACCTTAGTCATTACGGGCCATATATAACCGAGAAATACAAAACGCCGTGGGGAGGTGCCATTAACTTTGACGATGCGTGGTGTGACGGTGTAAGACAATACTTTACAGAAAATGCTTTAATGTGGTTTCGTGATTTTCATATAGACGCATTAAGGCTGGATGCCGTACATGCTATTAAAGATTTCAGCCCAAAACATATTTTGCAGGAAATTCAAGAACACGTTAATGAGTTAACTACATTAACAGGCCGGCAACATTACCTGATTATTGAATGTGATTTAAATGACAGCCGTTTTCTTAAATCGTCTGCTGAGGGCGGCTATGGCATAAACGCTCAATGGACAGATGAATTTCATCATGCCCTGCGCGTTGCCGCCGGGCAAAAACGCGAAGGGTATTATGCTGATTTTAACGGACTGGAGGATTTGGCCAAAGCCTACCGCGATGCTTATGTGTACGACGGACAATATTCTGAAGAACGACACCGTACGTTCGGGTCAAAAACTGCCGGACTGCAGGGGCAACAATTTGTAGTATTCTCGCAAAACCACGACCAGGTGGGCAACCGCTTACTGGGCGAACGAACCAGTACTTTGGTCAGCTTCAGCATGCAGAAATTGATGGCTGCTGCGGTGTTTATCAGCCCTTACCTGCCCCTGATGTTCATGGGCGAAGAGTACGGAGAAACCAACCCATTTTTATATTTTGTTAGCCATACTGATGCTGAACTGGTTGAAGCAGTTAGGCAAGGAAGAAAAGAAGAATTCAAGAAATTCATCACTGACCAGGAAGCGCCGGACCCTCAGGCACTGCAAACTTTTGAGACGTCAAAATTACAATGGGATCTGATTAACCAACAACCCCACCAAAACTTAGTAAACTACTACAAAACGCTGATACGGTTGCGTAAAACCAACATGGTGTTAAATACCTGCGACCGCCATTATATGGAGACATCAGCTTTATCGGCACAACAAGTATTGCTGGTTAAAAGATGGACGGAAAAGGAAACTTTACTTTGTTTGCTCAACTTTTCAAATCAACTTCAAACTATTGGCTTGGACGAATATCCGGGCAACTGGCAAAAACTATTCGATTCGGCGGCTATTGAATGGAATGGCCCGGCTGACGCGCCCGACAGTCAGGATACAACCCAAAAAATCAATATCCAACCCGAATCGGTAATTATATATACGCAAACTCATGTTTAACCCTATATCAACTTACCGCATCCAATTCCATAAGGATTTCACGTTCAAACACCTGAAAAAAATCATTCCTTATCTGCAGCAATTGGGCATAAAAACACTGTACGCCTCGCCTGTTTTTGAAGCGACACCGGGGAGCATGCACGGCTATGACGTGGTAAATCCGCTCAAGATTAATCCCGAAATCGGGACGCTGGATGAATTACGTGAAATAAGCAAAACACTACGAGAACTTCAAATCAACTGGCTTCAGGACATTGTGCCTAACCATATGGCTTTTCATCCCAATAACAATTGGTTAATGGATGTTTTGGAGAAAGGCAATGCGTCTGCCTATGCTCCATTTTTTGATATTGAATGGAACAGCTCATTTGAGGATAAGCGAATCATGGTGCCTTTCTTAGGCACAAGCTTTGACGAAGCTGTTGATCAGAAACAAATTCGGCTGGTGGATAACCGCGGCAAGCTAAAGCTGGCTTATTACGATCAGCAATACCCGGCAACGGTTGATAACCGCCCAAAGTTTACCGCTAAGTTTATTGACCAGGTAAATAATGATGCCAATCTAATAAAAGACATCGCTGCCCGGCAAGCGTACCGCTTGTGCCATTGGCAGGAAACGGACAAGCAGATTAATTATCGCCGTTTTTTCACCGTGAATGGTTTGATCTGCCTTAATATGCAGGATGAAGCGGTCTTTGATGCTTATCATAAATTAATTAAACAGTTAATTGACGAGGGTATTTTTCAGGGGCTGCGTGTAGACCATATCGACGGATTGGCTGATCCGGAAGGATATTTACAAAGATTAAAAAACCTGGCCGGGCCCGATGTTTACATCGTCGTCGAAAAAATACTGGAAGAAGATGAAGCATTACCCAACGATTGGCCCGTGCAAGGAACGACAGGATATGACTTTTTAGCCCAGTTGAACAATCTGTTTACTGAAACCAAAAACCGGCGGATTTTCACCGCCAATTATCAGCAACTTACAGGCAACACAAAACAACCGCAAAAAAGCGCATCCGAAAAAAAAGCGTACATCCTGAAACACCACATGGCTGGCGAGCTGGAAAACTTGTATCAGCTTTTTTTACGCTCAAATCTGGTTACAAGCAAAGAACTACAACAAATCAACAGCCATCTCAAAGAGGCTATTGCACAGTTTTTGATTCATTGCCCGGTTTACCGTTATTACGGGCGGCACATGCCCCTGGCTGAAGCAGAAGCTCAGGAAATTGCCAAATTAATAGATGACATACCAACGGCAAATCCGGCCCTGGCAACGCTTAAACGGATATTTACTGAGCAACCTGATAAAGAGAACAAAGATTATAACTCGCGCGCCTTGGTTTTTTACCGGCGTTGTATGCAATTTACCGGCCCGCTGATGGCTAAAGGTGTTGAAGATACCTTGATGTATACCAGCAACCGTTTTATAGGCCATAACGAGGTTGGGGATAGTCCGTTTGCATTTGGGTTGACTCACGACCAGTTTCACCAGCTTATGTGCCAACGGCAAGCGCAATGCCCATTAGCCATAAACGCCACCTCTACCCATGACACCAAACGCGGAGAGGATGTACGTGCGCGTTTGAATGTATTGACTGATATACCTGCAGATTGGTTCGGATTTCTGGAATCATTACCAAAGCCCGCAGAGATTGACAAGAATGACGCTTATTTTATTTATCAATCCATAATTGGCGCCCACCCCATGCCGCAAACCAAAGATGACAGCTTTACAGCACGGCTGCAAGATTACTTATTAAAGGCATTGCGTGAAGGTAAAGAAAGATCTGATTGGGCTTCACCCAATGAAAATTACGAAACCAGGATCAAGGACTTCATTAGCGACTTATTAGCTGATAAAAGTGATTTCAGAAAAAATTTTATGGCGTTCCATGAACGTGTTTCAGATTTCGGCATCATTAATTCTTTATCGCAGGTGTTGTTAAAATTTGCATGTCCCGGTGTACCAGACGTGTATCAGGGCGCCGATTTGTGGGACCTGAGTTTGGTTGATCCGGATAACCGCAGACCTGTTGATTATCAATTACGGCAATCCTATTTGGCCGGCGAAACGAGACATGATATAAATTCATGGCAGCAGCTTTGGGATGAACGCTATACCGGTAAAATTAAACTGCATTTAACACAACGTTTGTTAACAATAAGAGCTAATCAACCTGCTTTATTTACCCAGGGAGATTACATCCCGTTAAAAACCGCAGGTAAATACAAAGACAATATATTTGCCTTTGCCCGGCAATTTGCAAATAGCTGGTATATGGTAGCTGTGCCGTTACACCTGGCAGCGCTTGGTGCAGATGGTAAAGTACCTTTGAAATTTGATTGGGCAGATACCACCATTAGCTTACCTGAGACAACGCCCCGCGGCTGGAAAAACCTATTGACCGGCACCGAAGGATATGCTACAGAAAGTATCGAAATAAAAACTTTATTTGAGGGACTACCCCTGGCACTGCTCCAATTTGACCAACCGGCAGATCGTGGCGCTGGTTTGCTGCTGCATATTACTTCACTACCCTCGGCTTTTGGGCTTGGCGATATGGGGCCGGCGGCTCATCAGTTTATCGATTTTTTGTTTAACAGCGGGCAACGTTACTGGCAGATATTACCCCTAAACCCGGTTGACCGGGGCGCTGGCTACTCACCCTATAGCTCCACATCAGCTATGGCGGGCAACGTTTTGCTGATTAGTCCGGAACTGTTGGTTGCCGATGGCTGGTTAAATGACAAAGAAATACGGTCATCTAGATTGCCTGTAACGCAGCAGGCAAACTTCGAGCAGGCTGTGGTATTAAAAAGTAAATTATTTATTAAAGCCTATCAGCGCTTTAAACAGAGCAATGCCGAGGTTCAGCGCCAATTTGAGGTTTTCAAATCAACAGAAACCAAGTGGCTGGATGATTTCGCCCTGTATCAGGCATTAAAACAAGCAAACGCCCAAAAGCCCTGGTACGAATGGCCAAAAGATCAACGCAATCGCAATTCAAAATCGCTGCAAAATGCGCGGGTAAAATACGCCGAAGAAATCGATCTGGAAAAATGGCTGCAATATATTTTCAGCAAACAGTGGCATACACTGCATAATCAGGCAAAAAGGAAAGGAATAACCCTGGTAGGCGACCTGCCTTTTTACATCAGCTATGATTCAGCAGACGTTTGGGCAAATCCTGAACTGTTTAAACTTGACCATAAGGGTAATATAGCAGGCATAGCCGGCGTTCCGCCCGATTACTTTTCGGCCGAAGGCCAGTTATGGGGTATGCCGGTTTATAACTGGGAAGCCCACCATCAAGATGGGTATCACTGGTGGTTACAACGCATCCGCAAAAATCTGGAATACGTTGATTTGATAAGGCTTGACCATTTCAGGGCATTTGTTAACTACTGGGAAGTTCCCGGAAATGAGCATACCGCTGTAAATGGTAAGTGGATGCCGGGCCCGGGCGCAAAATTATTTGATACATTCAAGGCAGAATTAGGCAACCTGCCCTTTGTGGCCGAAGATCTGGGCGATATTGACGCGCCTGTTTACAGCCTGCGAGATCAATTTGATTTGCCGGGCATGCGCGTACTACAGTTTGCTTTTGGTGATAACATGCCGGTTTCACCGCACATTCCGCATTATTTCACCCCAAATAGCTTTGCCTATACCGGCACCCATGACAACAACACACTAAAAGGTTGGTATTCAACAGATTTGGATGTCAACGGTAAACAAATCATAGATCAATACACCGGCCAAAAAACGTCGGCGAAAAATATATGCGATATAATGATAAGGCTTTGTTATGCCTCTGTTGCCGGGGTAGCCATATTACCTATGCAGGATGCGCTGGAACTTGGCGGGGAACACCGTATGAATCTTCCTTCATCAGCCGACGGCAACTGGACCTGGCGGTTGACCGAAAAACAACTAAACAAACAATTATCGCCGAGGCTGCGGGATTTAACACGTTTTTATAATCGCTAACAATTCGGCAAAAACGTTGTTCAATCAAAACAAATACATCACCTATGGCTAGACACACCTATCAGACAGGCATTATTGGCAATTGTAATTTTTTAGCACACGTAAATAAAAACACCAATATTGATTGGATGTGCTGGCCGCGGTTTGACAGTCCGTTTGTTTTTGGCGGCATGCTCGACAAAAACAAAGGCGGTGAATTTTCAATTCTGCCGGCCAGCGATTATACATCTGAACAGGTTTATGCAGAAAATACCAACGTATTACGAACAGATATCACCTGCAAAAACGGCAAATACCGCGTTACTGATTTCGCACCACGTTTCAGGCAGTATGATCATTTTTATAAACCTTTAATGCTCATTCGGAAAATAGAACCACTGGAGGGCGTACCACGCATTAAAGTAAAATGTTCGCCTGTTTGCGATTACGGCCGTTTACCACAAGACAAACTGCATGGCAGCGATTATATTAAGTTTACCGGGTGCGGCGAATCTATGGGCCTGTCTACAAACATCCCTATCACCTATCTCATTGACGAGGAATACTTCTCGCTTAATGAAACAAAATATTTATTACTGAATTATGGCGACGTTTGGGAAGGAGCGCTTGCAAGCACTTGCGAACAATATTTGCGTGAAACTATAGAATACTGGCGTTTATGGATAAAGCACTCATCTATAGCGTTATTTTACCAGCCTTACGTAATCCGCTCGGCCCTGGCTTTGAAGATACACCAATATGAGGATACAGGGGCTATTATTGCTGCCAGTACCACCAGCCTGCCTGAGTTTCCGGGCAGCGGGCGCAATTGGGATTACAGGTATTGCTGGCTGCGCGATACCTATTACGTGCTGACATCGCTTAATCATATCGGTCATTTTGAAGAAATGGAGCGCTATTTTAACTATGTTACCGACATTTCTTTTTCAGAGAACGATAGTTTCCGTTATCAACCGCTTTATGGTATTACCGGCAAAAAGAACCTGACAGAAGAAATTGCCGAACATTTGGACGGCTATATGGGTAACAAGCCCGTACGTATAGGCAACCAGGCTTCAGAGCATATTCAAAATGACATTTATGGCCAGGTTTCTATTTCGCTGCTGCCTTTGTATACCGATCATCGCTTTATTTACAGCGAACGCAAAGACTCTAACAAATGGATTAATTCATTACTGGACAAGATAGAGCGCACCATCGACGAGCATGATGCCGGCATCTGGGAATTCAGAAATATTGCTTTAATGCACTGTTACAGCAACCTGTTTCAATGGGCCGGCTGCAACGCTGCCGAAAAAATGGCCCGCACCATAGGCGATAAAACCCTGGAAGAAAGAGCCTGCGCGTTAAAAGAGCGTGCAGCAGCTCATATTGAAGCCTGTTATGACCCGGTGAGGAAGGTTTACACACACGCTGTAGGCAGCCCGTACCTGGATGCCAGTACGCTGCAGTTAATTATGATGAATTACATCGACCCGGCTTCCCAAAAAGCGCGCGATCATTTAGCTGCGTTGGAAAAGGAACTCAAAACCGACACAGGTTTATTTTATCGCTATATACACACAGATGATTTTGGTAAACCCAAAACCACATTTCTTATCTGCGCTTTTTGGTATGTTGAGGCTCTGGCCTGCGTGGGCCGTGTTGATGAAGCTATCGTCGAGTTTGAAAAGTTGCTGAAGTATTGCAATCACCTTTTGCTGTTTAGTGAAGATGTTGATGGTGTTGACGGCAGCCAATGGGGAAATTTCCCTCAGGCTTATAGCCATGTAGGATTAATGAATGCGGCTTACCGTATAGCAGTTAAACTTGACCGGCCTGTGTTTTTATAAGATGTTACAAGAGCAGTTAAATATATGGTCAAAGCAATTTCCCGGCTGGTTGTGGAATACCGGCTTAATTGCTGCTGCTGTTTTGTTAGGTTTTATTGTCAAGCTTATCATTACTGCGCTGCTCCATTATTACAAAAACACTAAAGACTATTCACTTTTTAAAACCATACTCATGCATCTGAGCGTCCCGTTAAACGCATTCGTTCCGCTGCTGACTTTGAATACGCTGCTCCCCTTTTTAATGTATGAAGGTGGCTATATTGTCTATTTTAAAAAGCTGCTGGAAATATTACTTATAATATCCTTCGCTAATGTGTTGATTAGCACGGTAAGGATATTCGAAGATCATTTCTATCATATTTACGACCTGAATAAGGCTGATAATCTGAAAGAACGTAAAGTACAGACGCAGCTACGGTTTGTCCGTAAGGTGATTATCGTATTTATCATACTCATAACCGTAGCCGTTATTTTATTAAGCTTTGATAATGTCCGAAAAATCGGCGCTGGCTTATTGACAGGTGTAGGTATCGGCGGTATAATTATTGGCTTTGCAGCGCAAAAGTCGCTGAGCAATTTGCTTGCAGGCTTCCAGATAGCCTTTACCCAACCTATTCGTATTGATGATGTTTTAGTAGTTGAAGGCGAGTGGGGAAAAGTAGAAGATATTACACTAACCTACGTGGTATTGAATATATGGGACCAGCGACGCCTTATTCTGCCCATTACTTATTTTATTGAAAAGCCATTTCAAAACTGGACACGCACCACATCTCAATTATTAGGCACCATTTTTTTGTACGTAGACTATACTTGCCCTGTAGCCGCCATTCGCGAGGAATTAAACAGGCTGTTGCCGGCAACTGATTTATGGGACAAACGGCTGGGTATTGTGCAAGTAACCGACTCAAAAGAACAGACCATGGAATTGAGAGTGCTGGTAAGCGCAGCTGACTCGTCCAAAGCGTTTGATTTACGTTGTTATATCCGCGAAAACCTGATTAAATTTTTACAGGAAAATTATGCCGGCAGCCTGCCAAAAATCAGAATGGAAGGGCTACCTCAGTATCCAGCTACCCACATGCCGGCGTAATGTATTTTGTCTATTTTGCAGAAGATTTCGCATTTTCTTGTGAAATGCAATGCGGAATATCTTATAAAAATGCGTATTTAATCATAAAACTCTTACAACCCATATTTGTTGTTTCCTTTATAATATGATGAAGGAAATACTATTAATAACTAAGGATGCAGAACAAGCGGCAGAAATAGCGTTCGCCGGACGTTTTGCCGCGCAAAACCAGCTTAAGCTGGTTGTTGCACATACACGGGCACAAAAACAAAAAAATTTTCAGCCTGAACCTGTACTTGTTCAAAACGCGAGCGCAACAAAAGATATAAGTGATAAAGTAAACAACTGGACCAACCAGGCTGTATTACATGAAAGTTCAGCCGTTGTCAAGCCGCGTATTATTGACGCAGCACGCTTTAACGAAAATGAGTTGGTCGCTTTTATCCGTAAAGAAAACTTTGCGATGGTAATTAGTTCGCCAAGTGCCGAAACTCCCAATTTACAGGATATACTCAATCAGCTATCCTGCCCATTACTTTTGTTGCCTGAACTATTGCCATCTATACCAATAAGCAGAATGGCTTATTTAACCGATCTTCGTTATTGTCAGCAGCCTGTATTAAATAATTTATCAAAACTCCGTGGCTTAAGTTTGTTATTGGCGCATGTTTGCCAACAGGGCCTGCCTGATGTAAGCCCGGCCTATGGCGAAGCGCTTTTTGCCGATACAATTGGCAAAAGAAACTCGCGTTTTGAGCTATTTTTTAGTCATATTAAAGATACCGATATGCAAAAAATCAGCGATACGTTGATAAATACATTGCGTGTTGATGTGCTGGTATGTGTAAATCGTCAATTTCATTTTCAGCAACTTTGGGGCGACCGTTTGCCTGACAAGCTTCCATCACATATAACCATCCCTGTGCTTATCTATCCAAATTAAACCACAGCTGTAGTATTCAGATGTTTATGCTATAGCACTAATGTTAAGTTATTTGATTGCGTTTATCGAAATGTTGGTAAAAAGGCTGCAAGTGTAGCAGTTCATTCGTGGTTATCAGCAGTTTTTACTAGTATTGCTGCAACTAACTGACATATTTCTTTAAACAGAATGAGATATAGCATTACCGTTGGGCTTGTAGCCCTGAGCACACTTGCCTGGTCGCAAAAACATTCCTCACTTATACCCGGCACGCCGTCAAAAGCCGACGATTACTTTTGTACCTGGAACATACAGGGATATTTAAGCAGTTATGTAACAAGCCCGGCGCAACGGGCCGAGATGACCGGCGACAACATGTTTGGTAAAAGCCGGTTTCAAAACTGGGTTAGCTTTTATCCAAAAATCCGTAAGGACCTCATTTTTGTAATGGACGATTCATGGGATATCCCGGCCAATGAAAACTCGGGCGATAATAAATATCTGGGCTGGGTTGAGGTAGACACCAGCCGGTTTCCCGGGTTTACCGGCCCCCCCAACCAGCGAATGAGCAAATTGGTGAACGCCGTTAAAGCAGCAGGATGGAAAGGTTTAGGCGGTTGGATTTGCGCACAACAGGCACAGTTAGTTGGCGACAACGATACCGAAATGTATTGGACACAGCGTTTGCTAACGGCAAATGCATCGGGTTTTGCCTATTGGAAAGTTGATTGGGGAAAAGAAGCGCGTAACGCCGAATTCAGAAAAATGCTTACTCGTCTGGGCCGCAAATACGCGCCTAATCTGGTAATTGAACATGCTACAAATGAGCGTTTTATCAGCATTGGCGATGTATACCGAACCTATGACGTCGAGAATATCATCGCGCAGCCAACAACCATTGCCCGCATTGCCCGGGTACTAAAATACAAGCCCGAAGGCGACGCCAAAGGCATTATTAATTGCGAGGATGAACCGTACATAGCCGCCGGATTGGGTTGCGCTATCGGTGTGATGCGGCACCCGTTTGTAGGCAATTTACCAAATGGCGCCATTGATTTTGTATTTCCGCCGGTAGGCAGAAACCTGAAACTACGCCTGGATGAGGTTGTACGCGGCGTGCGCTGGCACCGTATTGCCCTGCCGTTTGGTGTAGGCAGCGATGATTATAAAATTGACGATCAAAATCTGCAGGACAAATGGAAGGTAGGTTACCGTGATACCTGGGGACCGGCGAAAATTGGCGACACCCTCAAAGCCTCTGCCCCTGCACGTGTGAGCCGCGGTTTGCCTTTACCAATAGTCAAGTCTGACAACCCCGCCAGACCATTTGTTTTGTCGTCGCGCTATGCCAATGGCGCAATCGCTATAGCAACTATCGGACGTGGTTTGAACCATGACTACATAACTAAGAAAGTTAACGTAGAGCAACAAATAAATGACGTTAAACACCCTATTGGCGTATTTGGCGACTACTTATCATTAACCTTAATATTACCTCAAAACACTTTATTAAAAGGGTACCAGATCTGGGGACAGGACCTGGCGGGCGATACGCCTGTAAACATCACCAAAAAAGTGATCGTCAAAAATAACCGCATCACTTTGCCGGGTGATTTGATCCGCACCGTGGGCTTGTCGGCCAAAACAAAAGGCGACTTGTCAGACCCTGGATTGGTTTTGAAATTTGAGAAAAGGTAAACTAACCTTGCAGTCACATTATCCTCACCAACCACGTCATCGTGAGCGTAGCGTAACGATCTCTGTATATCACACATAGCTTATCCTGACATCGTCGCGCTCGTTCCTCGCTCACGATGACGCAGGGAGTGTCCAATTTTTCGTTTACTACTTCGACGGTACCAGCTCAATCTTGTGCACCACCGGTTTGTTAATGGCATAGATCTTATCAATCAGCACGGCCATTTCCTGTTGCCAGGCATCGCGCAGCGTTGCGTAGCGGGCACGGGTATAGGTGTCTTTATTTGCATTCAGGAAAATATCTTTGGCCGAGTATTTTTTAACCGAATCGAGCGCGGCGTTGCTGTCATTATGCAGCAGGTTCTTGCCTTTCAAAAAATCGTACTCTACCCAAACATACATGCGTATGCGCCGCTCAATATCCCATCGCTCTTCATTCAGCTCGCGGATCTGGATAGCTTGCTGATATTGCGGCGTATTCGGTATTTCGGCCATATTGATACCTGAAGATAGCTGCGAGGCGGTAAAGCTTTTCATACGCTCACCGTCAATCAGCAAATCGTAAGTGCCGCTTTTCAGATTTTTCACAGTCAGCGTTTCCTGGTTAAACTCTTTCATAAAAGGCACTAGCTTCAGCGCGTCCGACTGCGGGAACCTGCTCCCCCAGCCTCTTGGCAACGTGTCCAGCGGGTAAGGCAATGATTTAGCCAAGTAATTAAAACTAACACCATTATTTGCTAACGCGACATTGCTTACGCTGCTATTTACAGCCTTTTCAACCTTTTTATTAGCAACGTTTACCGCCACATCAGCCACTACATTATTGGCCAGCCCCTGCGACTTCAGGAACAAATAAGCCATTACTAAATGGCCGTTATTATCGGGGTGAATCCGGTCGTTTGGCGTTAGGCTAAAAGCCGTATCCCTGGCCTGCTCGCGTTTGTTAATAGCATCCATGGGGTGATAAAAATCCACAAATTCCCAATGGTTATTTTTAGCCGACTGCTCCTGGTGAGCTACAATCCTGGCTAATTGCGCACTCTTGCCGGGATAGTAGTTTTTTGTAGAAAATTTAGTGGTCTCATCATACGGCGAGCCGCCAATAAGTATTTTCCGGATGTTGGGCATACCCTTCAGCCGGTCTTCCAGTTTACTGTAGGTTTCATAGCTTTTCGCCAATCTATCGTCCATAAACTGCTGCGCATCTTTACGGTACCATTCAAAATAACCGCTGTCATTCATGCCCCAGGTTAAGGTTAAAACCGTCGGCTTTTTGGATAGGACATCGTAATCAAAGCGGTCGGCTATCTGCTCAATCACATCGCCGCCAATACCGGCGTTAAAGCAGGTGATACGGCGCGCTGGATAATGCGTCATATAATACAGCCAGATGTAAGCGTGATAATGCCCGCCATCAGTAATACTGTTGCCTACAAAAACTACTCTGTCGCCTTGCTTAAAGGGTTGTACCGTTTGCGCTTTGGTAGAAAACGCGATGCAAAGGCACAGAGCCAGTGCGGTTATGATTGGTTTCATTGCACAAGTATAATAAACAAATTGCTTTAAACGTTTAGCAACCAGCATCAACCTTATTTGCATTTACCTGCTATTCGTTGATTTGGTTTGATCTAAACCATTATATTTGATAACCTTTAAAACCTATACATGAAAAAATCACTAGCCCTTATCCTGCTATTGGTATGCTTTGTAGCAGCCAGTGCTCAAAAAATCATTAACTCGCCTAATTGCGGTGCCAGCAACGCCGGTGGTTTAACTATTGATAGGATTATACTCACAGATACCGCTACACAGCTTTTCTTTTCAGCCTACTATCCAGATAGCTTCCGTATTTCGTCTGACAGTTATATCGTAGCCGATGGAGAAAAACTACTGGCTAAGCGTATTATAGGGATTGCCTATAATCAGTTTTATAAAGAAAAACAACTCTTTAGCATTACTTTCCCAGCCATTAAAACGGGCACTAAGATTATTGACTATCAGGAAGGCGACTGCGAAAATTGCTTTAAGATTTTGGATATATCGCTGCTTCCTCCAGTTCCAAAAGCAATGCCCGATGGCGTTTATGCTAACTGGTTCAAAACGACAGGTGGTAAGGAATGGGTAGCCAGCTTTACTGAAAAACGCGCCGTTTATAATGGACAGGTTTGGCAATACCAGTCGGTAAAGCCTACCGGTAAAACCATACACGTTGCCCTGGCTAAAGGTAAAAGCAAATTAGCGCTTACGCTCACCCCTACCGGTAATAATGAAATGAAGATTA
Source organism: Mucilaginibacter ximonensis (assembly GCF_042686265.1). Lineage (NCBI taxonomy): Bacteria > Pseudomonadati > Bacteroidota > Sphingobacteriia > Sphingobacteriales > Sphingobacteriaceae > Mucilaginibacter > Mucilaginibacter ximonensis. The sequence continues at coordinate 478,397 of NZ_JBHUPD010000001.1, read as the reverse complement.
CCGAGTTAGGCAAGCGCCCTATTTTACTAACAAGCCTGCGCGGCGATCATCAATATCCGGCATTAAACGAACCCGGATTTACCGAACCGCTTATCAAAACAGATAGCGCTACGCTAAATGGATTCATCAACGGTTATTCGCCTAAACTAGGGTATAAAACCGGTAAAATCACCATAAATAATATAATCAGCGGCAAGCAAAAAAGTTATGTTATCCAACTTGCTCCAGATGGTAGCTTTTCTACTAAAGTACCTATGCTTTATCCCGGCATTGGATTTTTAGAGTTTCCGGGCTCATGGCAAACCATTTTTATGGAGCCTGGTAAAAACCTATTTGAGTATATGGACTTTAGAAAAGGCCGTGAATCGGGCTTGTATTATGGCGAGGATGCGTGTTTAAACGAGGAGTTTAGGCCAAATAAGTTTTATGAAAGTTTAAGCTATGATCAAATGAATGAGCTGGCTTTTAAAAATACCCCTGAAAGATACAGCGCAATTGTTGATAGCCTGGTTGCTAAAGGGCTAGGCGAATTAAACAAATACAGCACCGAACATAACCTGAGTACAAAAGCTCAGCAAGTATTTAAAATGGAAATATTATATCATGGCGCTAACGACCGCCTGGAATATAATATGCGCCGTGACAATGCTTATCGCAAGGCAAATAAAGTGCCTGATACAGTACGTGGGTATGCCACACCACCGGTAGAATTAGCGCCGTCATACTACACGTTTTTAGATAAGTTACCCCTTAATGATCAGCTATCAATGGTGGCCGAAAATTTCGATACCTTTATTAACCGCATTAAATATTCGAGCCTGGTAGAATTTACAATTAATGAATCTGTGGTGCGCCTTTATCTTGATGCATTTAAACAGTCGCCGCCTGTAAATGACGATGAGCGCGAACTGCAGCGCATGTTTACCGAAGCTTTGGAAAAGCGCGACGCCGAAATAGCTTATCAGATCTTCCGCAAAAAAAGCAAGATGGTTAACGAAGCGGCAAAAGCCAGAAAAACTTTCTTCGAAGGCGCCCAACAACAACCAAGATCGGTATATCGCACGGCTGCGTTGAAAAAAGTGATCAGCACCAACTTTTTGCTTTGCCAAAACCTAATGGATTCGCAGGATGATTTAGGTATGCTAGAACAGGATTCAAAACCGCTCGACGCCGAAGCTTTGGCTAAAATCAAAAACAGGCTGAATGATGAGTCGATCTACAAGGTTATCGTCAAAGAAAATGAGGGGATGCAAAATCTGATAGCCCGGAATAAGTTGAGCAAGTTTAAGGCTAACGAGTTACCAAACTCGCCGGCCAACCAAATATTCACAGACATCATAAAAAAATATAAAGGAAAAGTGGTTTACGTAGATTTTTGGGCCACCTGGTGCGCACCGTGCAGAGCAAATATTGAGGAAGTAGCGCCATTGAAAGAGGCGCTTAAGGATCAGAACATTGCTTTTGTATACATCACCGATGGCTCATCGCCAATGGAAACCTACAAAAGCATGGCACCGGGTATTAAAGGTGAACATTATAGAGTGAATAGCGACCAATGGAACTACTTGTTAAGTAAATTCAATATCTCAGGCATACCGCACCATGTTTTGGTAAATAAAAAAGGCGAAGTGGTAAGTCCGAATTTTCAGACAGGCGGTAATGACGATTTGAAGAATAAACTTTTGGCAACTTTAAAGGAATAATATTAGTTTCGGCAAACAAAAAAGCGATACATTTTATTTTTGTATCATAATATTAAACACACAATACCAATTATATGCAGGAATTAGATGCAAACGTTTTGAGCAAGGCCCAAGCCTGGCTTAACGGAAATTATGATGCTGAAACCAAAGCCGAAGTTCAGCGACTTATTGATACCAAGGCCACTACAGAGCTGACCGACTCATTTTACCGCGACCTGGAGTTTGGTACCGGCGGCCTTCGTGGTATTATGGGCGTTGGCTCTAACCGCATGAATAAATACACCATCGGTGCTGCTACCCAGGGTTTGGCTAATTTTTTAAAGAAAACCTATCCGGGCGAAAAAGTAAGCGTGGCCATTGCGCACGACAGCCGTAATAACTCTGATGTGTTTGCCAACATTACTGCTGATGTTTTCTCGGCCAACGGAATACAGGTTTATTTTTTTCACGCCTTACGCCCTACGCCTGAGCTTTCGTACGCTGTGCGCCGTTTAAAATGCAAAAGCGGTGTAATGCTTACGGCTTCGCATAACCCTAAAGAGTATAACGGCTATAAAGCCTACGGTGCCGATGGCGGTCAGTTTGTCTCGCCTTATGACAAAGCCGTAATGGACGAAGTTGCCGCCATTGCCAGTGTTGACGATATTAAATTTGAGCGCGACCCGAAAAATATTGAGATCATTGGCGAAGAGATAGATCATGAGTACATCGCCAAAATCACTGAACTTTCAGTATCGCCCGATGCCATTGAGCGCCAGAAAAACCTGAGCATTGTTTACTCGCCTATCCACGGTACAGGCATCACTTTGGTACCGCAGGCACTTTATAGCTTTGGTTTCAGAAATACAACCATCGTTCAGGAGCAGGAAACCCCCGATGGCAACTTCCCTACTGTGGTTTATCCAAATCCGGAGGAAAAAGAAGCTTTGACCCTGGCGCTTAAAAAAGCTGCCGAGATTGATGCCGACCTGGTGCTGGCCACCGACCCGGATGCCGACCGCGTAGGTATCGCCGTGAAAAATGCGGATAACGAGTTTATCCTGCTTAATGGTAACCAAACCGGCAGTTTACTTATCAACTACCTGCTTACCGCCTGGGAACAAAAAGGTAAACTAACCGGTAACGAGTACATTGTTAAAACCATTGTGACCAGCAACCTGATCGAGGCCATCGCGAAAGCAAAAAATGTAACCTGCTACAACACGCTTACCGGCTTTAAATACATTGGCCAGCTAATGACCGAGTTTGAAGGTAAACAAACCTTTATTGGCGGTGGCGAAGAAAGCTACGGCTATCTGGTTGGTGAATTGGTACGCGATAAAGACGCCGTTGTATCGGCAGCATTTATTGCCGAGATGACCGCCTTTTACAAAGATAAAGGCAGCAGCTTGTTTGAGGCCATGATTGACATGTACCTGCAATACGGTTTTTATAAAGAGAAGCTGATATCCATCACCAAAAAAGGTAAAACCGGTGCCGAAGAGATTAAGGCCATGATGGAGAAATTCCGCACCAATCCGCCTGCAACATTGGGTGGCTCAAAAGTAGTGACGGTTAAAGATTATGAGCGCCGGATAGAAACCGATCTAAGCTCAAACACCACCTCGCCTATTGAGCTGCCGGTATCTGACGTGTTGCAGTTTATTACTGCCGACGGAAGCATTATTTCGGCCCGCCCATCAGGTACCGAGCCTAAAATCAAGTTTTATTGCAGCGTAAACGGCAAACTGGCCAGCAAAGAGGATTACAAACAAGTGGATGCTGAGCTAGATGCTAAGATTGACAATATCATTAAGGATTTGGGCGTGTAATAACTGCTTATTAAATATTGAAAAGTCCCGGGCTGCACGTCCGGGACTTTTTTTATTTATAGGAGATTTGTCATTCTGAACGTAGTGAAGAATCTTGTAAGAGCGATGGTAAAGCGTATAAGATCCTTCGCTATTGCTCAGGATGACAAGTGAGAAAGGTAACTTTACAGCAAAAACGTCGCCTTAGCCATGATAATGCGCCCCGCATTTTTTTTTATAGATTGAAAAGTATTTACTATGTTGTGAAAATAAATATATGCTTAGCCTCCGATATATCGCTTTATTGATTTGCCTATCAAGTCTTTGCATCGCTCAGAAAAAACAACCTATTGACTACGTCAATCCCTTCATCGGCACATCTAATAGCCGTTGGATGCTGTTTCCAGGCGCAACAGCACCTAACGGAATGGTGAAATTGAGCCCTGATAACCAGGGCGACGTTTGGCAGGGCGGCTATGAATATTCAGTAGGCAGCATACATGGTTTTACACACCTGCACGGTTGGACCATGGCAGGGTTACTTACCATGCCCACCAATGGCGATCTGGCGCTAAAACCGGGCACACCTGACGAGCCTTTTAAGGGCGCCAACGCAGGTTTTCATTCTCGTTTCAGGCATGATCAGGAAAAAGCCACCCCGGGATATTATTCGGTTTATTTATTAGACTCGCACATCAAGGCTGAGTTAACAGCCACTGAGCGCACCGGCGTGCAGCGCTATACCCTGCCGGCTGACAGCACTAACCGCATCATGATACAATTAAGCATGCCCTCTGAATATGGGCTTGATTTAAAAGATGCGGCCATTATCAAAGTAAGTGATACTGAAATTGAAGGTTATGCCAAATCATCTGCCGCAGGTTTTAACGATTATACCTTGTATTTTGTAATGCAGTTTAGCAAGCCTTTCACCGGTTTTCAGGGCTATGCAAATCAGCGGCAAATAAAAGGCGAAAAAGAGATTAAAGGCAGTAAAGATCTGGGCGCGTATGTCACTTATCCTACCAATAAAACGGAACAGGTTATACTGCGCACTGGCCTGTCATTTGTAAGTGTGGCCCAGGCCAGGCTAAACCTGGCAACCGAGTTAAAGAGGTTTAGCTGGGATTTTGATAAATTGGTAAAGCACAACCACGACGTTTGGAACAATATCCTGAAGACAATTATTGTTGAAGGTGATTCTGAAACTGATAAAGTTAAGTTCTACACCAACTTTTATCGCTGTTTCAGCGCTAAAATGACCATGAGCGATGTAAACGGCAAATATGTCGATGCCTGCGAACAGGTACAGCAACTACCACCATACAGAAAAGCAATGATTGGCGGCGATGCATTCTGGAATACCTTCTGGAACCTGAATTTGCTATGGACCCTTACCTCACCTGAAACAGTGCAGGATTTGGTAGGTACGCAGCTAGAAATGTATGAAAAAACCGGCTGGCTTTCTAAAGGCCCTACAGGCATTGAGTACTCGGGAATTATGGAAGGATCGCACGAAATGGCTTTGATCACCAGTGCCTATCTTAAAGGCATCATGAAAAAAGATGCAGACGTTGCTTACGCTGCAATGAAGAAAAACGTCGAGGTTGAACCTACACCTGTTTGCGGTGGCCAGCCTGGAAATCCGCAGATATCTGCTTATGCCAAATATGGTTATGTGCCTGTAGAAAAAGGTGCAACATCCAAAACACTTGACTATGCTTATGATGATTGGTGCGTAGCACAAATGGCCAATCATTTACATAAAACTAATGATTACACTTTCTTTCTCAAACGTTCAGACAATTGGAAAAATGTATTCGATCCGGTAAGTAAATACGTGGTTCCCAAAAAAGAGGATGGCCGGTTTATTGATAATTTCGACCTGTTTTCTGTTGAGCATTTTGTGGAAGGCAACTCGTGGGAATATTCCTTTTATGTGCCGCATGCCGTGCCCGGACTGGTAAAGTTTGTTGATAAAAGCCGGTTTACTAACCGTTTAGAAACAGGTTTTAAAAAATCAGAAAAACAAAAGTTTACTGCACCTGCACTTGACAGAACGTGGGGACAATCGGCCGAATATTATATTAATCACGGCAATGAAGTGAATATGCAGGCCGCCTATCTTTTTAATTATACAGACAAACCCTACCTTACTCAATATTATACCCGTAAAATCCTGAACACATTTTACGATGCTTCGCCTTACACGGGATGGGGTGGCGACGAGGATGAAGGCCAAATGGGCGCCTGGTTTGTAATGAGTTCATTAGGATTATTCGAAATGAACGGCGGCACATCCCCCGATTTACGTATCGACTTGAGCAGCCCTATTTTTAATTCGGTTAAGATAACTCTTGACCCCACCTTTTATAAAGGGAAGTTATTCGAAATCAAAACGTATAACAACTCAGCTAAAAACATCTATATCCAATCGGCGCGGCTTAATGGCCGGTTGTTAAAAGGCAATGATATTAGTTTTAAGGACGTGGTAGCAGGCGGCAAACTCGAGCTTTACATGGGTCCTGATCATCACTGACGTAGTGCTCGTTCTGAGCGTAGCGAAGAATCTTATAAAAGCGATGGTAAAGCGCGTAAGATCCTTCACTGTGCTCAGGATGAGAAGGTGCCAAGAGGTCTTTACAGCGAAAACGTGGCCTTAGCCATGATGATGCGCCCCGGAATAGTATAGCTACTCGCCGCATACATATTTGCCGACAGGTATACCGCCGTGTAATTTTTGGTATTAAACAAGTTCTGCGCATCAAGCTCCACATCCAACTTGGTTTTTTTGAAACGGTAACGTATAGAGGCGTCGGCGAAGATATATTTCAGGTCGCCGGCGTTTTGCTGACGGGTGTAATAATGATCGCCGGATACATTGAGAAACAGGTAATCGGTAATATTATAATTTGCAGATGCCGACTGTATCAACCGCTCAAACTTGCTGGTACTGGTTACCGCTGATGATTTGCTGGTGGTTACATTGTAATTGCCGTTGTAGCTCAATGTAACCCTGTCGGCAGCTTTGGTTTCAATACCAAAATTGAGGTTGGTGTTAATGGTATTATAAGGCAGCACCAGCCCATTTTGAATTTGGTTGGTGCTGGCAGTTTGCCATGACCCGCCTAAACTAAAGGTAGTACGCAAAGCAAAATCATATTTACTTACCTTACTGCTCAGCGCCCAGGCATTCATACTGTTGGCATATGGCAATACTATGCGTTGTTGTATATTGTTACTAAGCACAGCCGAGGCAATACTGTTTGAGCTTTGATGTGTATACGATGCGTTGATGTTGAAAAACAATAGAATAATCGCTTTGCGGAAGTTAAACCCCAAGCTGGCTGATTGTGTTTGCGATTCGGTCAGGTCGGCGTTGTTAGCGCCAAGGCTGCGATAATTAGACAGAATGTATCCACGATAAACATCTGTAATGCTGCCAATGCTGTTGTGAAAATTATACGTGGCTGTCAGATTGTTTTCAACGCCGGTTTGATACTTCATAAACAGGCTTGGGTCAAAATAAAGGCGATTAACAGTTTTGTCAAGCTTATAAAACCGGTCATTATAAGCAATGTCCAGGTAAGTAAGCGGCAGCGAAAAAGTTGCTTTCAACTTTTGTCCGGTTATGTCATAATCAGCCTCGGTATAAATTTTATTGCGCGACCAGCCGAGGTTGTTTTTTGCGCTGTCTGACACCAGGTTAACCGTTTTATTCAGCTGCATTACTGACAGGTCTGAATTTAACTGCTGTGATTGCCTGCTAAAACCCATGCGATACGATTGCGTAACATATTGTTTGGGTATACGGTAATTGAGATAGTTATTGGTAAAAAATCCCGGTATATTAACGTTTTGAATCAGTTGGGCATAAGCTGCATTATTGTTAAAGATATCAGGGTTAAGCCCAGGGTCAATCACCCGGTTTTCGGGTTCGCCGGTATGATTGATATAACTGGACGCCTCAATGATATTAGAATTTTTGAGCGTCTTCATCAAATTAAAATCGTTGGAAAGGTCCAGCATATTATCCTTTAACACCTGGTTCACGGGCACGTTGTTAGTCACCAGCGATGAGTAGCCGGTACGATGGCTGTAGTCGGTCGACAGGTTATCATTAAGGTAATATTTATCATTATTTATGTTTACGGTAAACTGGGCATGCAAAAGGTCTGGCCGGTTTTTGTTATGCTGGGTTTCTGTATAGTGAACGGTGTCGCCGGGCAAATACACGTCGCTGGTGCGAAAGTAATTTTGCAACTGCCGGTCGCGCATGTAAGACAGGTTTACCCGTAGCTGAAGGTCTTTGCGCACATTTACAAGATTATTAACATTAAACAAACCCGACTGATTCGTCAGATACCGGTTACGTGGCAAATCAGGGTCGCCGGCCGTACCCAGCGACAGCAGCGACGAGGGTTTATTGTTATCAAGCCCCGACATATAACTGCCTGAATTGTGCGATATCAGCTCGGATGCTACATCATAACCAATATTGTTGCCTTTAAGGTAATTAATAGCCTTGTATTTGTCTTTAAACATCATGGCGTTAACATCAACGTCATAATTGCCCGGCAGGCCCGCGCCAAACTTTTCCTGCCCTATCAGCTGCATTTTGGCGTTCTTTTTTATAGTCAGGTTAATGGCTACCGCATCGCTGTTTACTTTGCCCTGCAGCATCCTGATGGGCTGATGATTTTGGATAACCTGCATCTCGTCAACCACACCTTGTGGTATGTTCCGGGTGGCAATGTTATAGCGGTCGTCCAGCAAATTATCGCCTCCTATATAAAGGTTGGATATGGCTTTACCATTATAACTTACCTTGCCATCTTTATCTACATCAATACCCGGCAACCGCTTTAACACATCGCCAATTACCCTGTCCTGCGGACTGCTGAAATCAGAGACCTTGTAGCTCAATGTGTCGCCTGAGGTACGCAAATAGGGCCGGTTATTCTTTACTACTACCGTCTTTAGCTGGTTAACTGCATTAGTTAATTTAAAATTATAGGCCGCAGCCAAATCAACCACTTCTCTGGTAGCTTTCTTAAAACCCAGGCAGCTTACTTCGAGTTTCAGCCCATTTTTTTCGGTATTGGCAGGTATTTGTAAAGCATAATCGCCTTTGTTGTTGGTTGTGGTATAGGCGATAATCAGGTCCTTACTATTTTTGAGGTTCACCCCAGCCATTGCCACCGGCTTGTTCAAACTGTCGGTAACGGTACCTTTTAAAGTTTGGCTCAGGCATACCGAGGGCAACAGTAGCCAAATCAAAGCTACTGCAACCCATTTATTTAGGTAAATCATGGCTTCTCAGGCAATTCGATTGGGTTATTAACAGCAGCCCTTGGGCCGGCTACGATATTGACCGACGTAATGGCCCCCAGCCCGGACGCATGGCCGGCTCCATCAGGCCTGGGGCTAAAGCTGCCACCTGAGCTGCCCATTGCACTTTTCATGAACCCTTGCGGATCTTTACGCATGGCTTCACTAAGTTTATCAAATTCTTTTTGAGTGGTTTTTACCGCGTTCACAGGTACAGCGATAACATTCGGGTCGGCATTACCATCGGCAACGTCGAACAATTTGGCACCCGGCGCAGCGTTTGTAACAGTAGCGTGAACTTTAGCCGCAGGTGTTGCTTCTTCCATGCTATCAAATTTGAAAATAACCTCGTTCTTCTTGTCATGTGCATCGACAATAAGGCCAGGTAAACCATTTAATTTCCAGGGGCCCACATGAAAAGGCACATCCGGTGCAAACCAGACAGTGTAATCGCGACCTTTAAAAGGGCCTGTAGCTTTTTGGCAATGCAAACCGCCAATGGTTGAGGTGTCGCCGGTAATTGTCCAGTTAATTTTGGGTATAGGCTGTTCTATCAGGTAAGCGGTGGCTATGAGGTTTTCTTTATCGATTAACTTACCGTCAACATTAAAAATGTAATATTCAGCATTGCTGGTAGGTACACGGTTAGAGATATTGATGCGCATATTACCTGAGCCCTTTTGCGCCGCAACCTGTTCTTCTATCTGCTTTTTCATTAAAGCATTTTGCACATTACGGTCATAGCTTTTATATACGCTGGCATTTTGGCCCGCAAAAAGCACCATATTTTCGGTATAAGGCTTATCACGCTGGGTTGTATCGCGTATGTGCGAAAATTTGTAGTGGACAATAAGCCTTGCAGTATCGGCTTTTTGTGCTGATGCGGTTAACGTAGTGGTTAGGGCCGCAACTATAAAAAGAGCTTTTTTCATGGTGTGATTAGTAAGTCAGGGCATCAATAAATTTTGATGTTGACCAAATCTAATCAATCTATTTTTAATCTACGAATATTTCGTAGATTATTAACAATATTTAACATATTACGAATTTATCGTATTCAATTTAACAGTTCGACCGGCTTTGCAGCCATGGGGAATTCAAGCATAAATTCAGTTCCGGCGTTCACGCTGCTGCTCACATCGATTGATCCGCCGAGGCTTTCAATCTGCATTTTAACCATAAAAAGCCCTACCCCTTTGCCTTCAACGCTCCAGTCAAAGCGTTTATATAAGCCAAACAAATGCGGGCCGTATTTGTCCAGATCAATACCCTTACCGTTATCTTTTACGTTTACCAATATTTTGTCGCCTAATATTTTGCTGGTAATATGTATTTCAGGGTCAACATCGGGCCGCCGATATTTGATACTGTTTACCACCAGGTTTTGCAGGATGCTGTACAGGTAGCTTTTCAGGATATACAATTCATCAACAGCGTCGAAATTTCCGTATATGCTAACGCGGTTTTTTTCAATCATCTGGCTGATGCCGGCTTTAATTTCAGCAATAAGCGCGCTAAGTGATACTAACTCAATCTGATCATTCACCTGGCTGCGTACCTGCAATATCTGGTTCAGGTCCAGTATCACCTTATCCAGGTTATTTACAGAGCGGGCAAGCGCCTCTAGCGTATCGTTGCTTTCGGGTGTACCCGGCTCTATATCATATAACAGCGAGGCCAGGCCCTGTATATTAGCCACCGGTGCGCGCAGGTTGTGCGATATAATATAGGTAAACTGTTCCAGGTCCATGTTACGCTGAGCCAGATCGGCGGTCATATTCTCACGTTCTGACTCGCGATTTTTCTTTTCAGTGATATTTTTAAAAGTGAGGATAACGCCAACCAAATCGTCCTGTTTATCGGTAACTCCTACCCATTTCACATCGTACCATTCCAGCTCGCCGTTGGGCAGCGCAAAATTCGACTCGTAGGTGGGCACCTTGCGCTGTTTAACCTCGGCCATAGCCTGGCGTACTGATTCGCGCCTGTGTTTGGGAAAGTAGTTGATGATGGGCTTACCCACCTTTAGCGATTTGTCAAAATGCCGCATCATGGCGTCGTTTGCGTTACTGTTATAGGATAGCACTTTCAGGTCGGTATCAAATAAGATGATACATAAGTCGATATTTTCAAATACCGATCGCAAATTAGCTTCAGATTTCTGCAACAACTCTTCGGCTATTTTACGGTCGGTAATATTAGTATGCAGAATTACCGCACCTTTTTGGGTATGATCATGCAGCGGCGCTACCACCATCATATACCACTCTTTACCGCCCAATGATGCATACTCCATCACAAACTCTTTCTGCCTGCCTTGTATTACTTCGCTTATTCCGGCCTCAATTTTAGCGCTGGTAGCTTTATCAATACCCGTTGCTTTTTCTGATATAGCCAGGTAGCTATAACCTAAGCCATAATTAGGAATACCCAAATTATTAAACAAAGCCAACCTTCGCCATGACTCGTTAACTGCTATAATTTTGCCATTTTCATTAATGAGTACAATATTTGGCGGCAGGGCATTCAAAATTGCTGCCTGCATTTCTGAAGCTTCCTGTATCTTTTGTTCAGCTATTTTTTGCTCAGTAATATCCTGCGCAAAACCTTTGATGTGACGGGCGGCGCCGCTTTTATCTCTTTCGATAAGTAACCTGGCATGCAGGTGTTTGATCTGATCGTCTGTATATGTCTTTACCTTGAAATAAAGGTTTACTGAATTATCGCTGCCGGCAATGGCTTCATCCAGTTCACGTTTAACCCGCAAAGCATCGTCTGCATGCACCTGGTTAAAAAGGCTGTTGAATGACGGCTCTATCTCGCCAACTTCAACCCCTAAAATATGGTACAAACCCGGCGACCATTGTGCCGCCCTGGTTTCGATATCAATGTCCAAACTGCCAATGTTTGCTATCTCCTCGGCTTCACGTAAAAGCGTTTCATTAGAGATTACCTTATGCATGTATTCCTTGCGCTCTGTATCTATCCTGAATTTATCAAGCGCATTTTCAATGGCATTGGGCAAACGCTGCATGCGGTCTTTAAGCACATAGTCGGCAGCGCCGTTACGCATTATTTCTACAGCAAACTCCTCAGATATGGTAGCGGTAATGAGGATAAAAGGAATATTTAACCCACTTTTTTTCAGGATATCAAAAGCTTCGATAGAGTCAAACGAAGGCAGTGAATGATCTGACAGAACAATATCAGGCCGGTACTCATTCAAAGCGTTGGTAAAGTCTGCTTTATTATCAACCACTATTTTTTCGTAGGTCAACTTCGACCTTCTCAGCGTCAAATCCACCAACTCTGCATCAGTTGGCATATCCTCAAGGTGTAAAATTCTTAATTTTTGATTGTTCACTGTATCTATAGTCCTAAATGTTATATGGGTTGCTGATTAATAATCAGCCAGTATAATCCTAAATCAGAAACAGCCGCAGCAAACGCCTCAAAGTTCACTGGTTTCACCACGTAGCTGTTTACCCCCAATTGGTAACTGGTAATAAGATCCTGCTCTTCGCGCGATGAGGTCATGATTACTACCGGGATAGATTTGGTAGCCTCATTAGTTTTAATTTGACGCAAAACCTCTATACCATCAACTTTGGGCATTTTAATATCAAGCAATACCACTTTTGGCCGCTGTTGTATGTTTCTGTGTATATATTGGCCGGTGCCAAAAATAAAGTCCAGGGCTTCTTCACCGTCTTTTACATGTACCAGATTGTTGGCCAGCTTCACTTTACTAAGTGCACGAATGGTCATCTCTGCATCGTGTATGTTGTCTTCAACTAATAAAATCTCGATTTGGCTATCGCTCATCCTTATTTAATTTAACCGGCATACTAAAATAAAAAGTGGCGCCTTCACCCGGTGCCGATTCGGCCCAAATGTTACCACCATGCTTTTCGATAATACGTTTTGCCAGAGCCAAGCCCACACCGGTACCCTCAAACTCCTGCGCACTGTGCAAACGCTGGAATACGCCAAACAGCTTTTTGCTGTATTTCATATCAAAGCCCACGCCATTATCTTTTACATAATAAATTCGCTTATCTGTATCTTTTATACAGCCTATTTCAACAATAGGATCATCTGCTTTTGAACTGTATTTTATTGCATTACCTACCAGGTTAAGTATAACCTGGCGCAGCAAATTGACGTCTCCATAACAAGGCAGCAACTTATGGATGACCATTTGAGCTACCACAGGCTGCTGCTGCATAACCTCACGAACGCAAACTTTAAATAAAGCATCCATATCTACCTTAATACCCACCATCTCCTTACGGCTCATGCGCGAAAAGCCTAACAAGTCGTCAATTAATTGGCCCATTAAACGGGCATTGTGCGTGATAACGTTGATCACCCGGTTACCCTCTTCGCCAAGTTTATCCTGAAACTCTTCTTTAAGCATTACTGCGTAACCATTAACGGCACGCAACGGTGCCCGCAAATCGTGCGAAACAGAGTACGAGAACGACTCTAACTCCTGGTTAGCGGCCTCAAGCTGTTTAGTGCGTTCTATGACCTTTTTCTCCAGGTTTTCGTTCAGTTGTTTAATTTGCTGGTCGGCTTTTTTGCGCGCCGAAATATCGCGTACAAACACTGTCAGCCCCCCATCTGCCAGCGGGTAAACGTGGTTTTCCTGCCAAAGGCTTAATGGTGCATAATAGTCTTCGTGACATACATATTTCTTTTTAGCAACAGCGGTATTAAAGGCTTTTTGTGTTGCTGAACCAACAGCTTCCGGAAACTCAGTAAAAACATATTTTCCTATCAGATCTGCCGGGTTACGGCCGGTCATTTCGCCGATACGCTTGTTAGCATAGGTAAAACAGAAGTCTTTGTCCAGCGCAACAAAGCCATCGGCCATACTATTTAAAATATTTTCAATCTGCTTGTTTTTGGCTTTAAGTTCGTCCTCATAAGTTACCCGGGTGGTAATATCTCTGAAATTGCAAACAATAGCTTGTATGTTCTCATCTTTCAGCCAGTTGGTAAACATGGCCTCTATCCATATATAATAGCCCTTTTTATGTTTAACCCGGTAACTGGTAATTACAGATTTCGCGGGGCTTTGCAACACCTCGGCTAACACCTGTTTTAAGCCGGCGCTGTCCTGCGGATGCACCGTATCATAAACTTCATGCCCTACACGGTCTTCATTGCTCCAGCCGCTAATACGCTCGGCCGAGTAGCTCCTGAAAAGCACATTGAGGTTTTTGTCTAGCAGGGTTATGCCGTCATGGCTGCTTTCAATCAGTTTTCTGAACTTTATCTCATTAGCCAGTATCTGTTCTGTATTTTCTGCTACCCTTTTTTCAAGTTCGGCATTGCGTTCTTCTTTCAGCTCCTCCTTCTCTTTTTCTAGCGTAAGGTCGCGCGTCATTTTCGAAAAACCAATCAAATGGCCCTGGTCGTTATAAACGGTGGTAAAAGTTGCCTGGGCCCAAAACACGCTGCCATCTTTCCGTACCCTCCAACCCTTACTTTCGCGCGATCCGTTTTTGAGCGCCATATTCAGGTTTCTGCTCCACTCATTAGCTTTATTATCAAGCTCAGTGTAAAATATAGAAATATGCCGGCCGACAATTTCATCTTCACTATAACCGTGGATGTTTTGAGCGCCCTGATTCCAGCTTACAATATAGCCGTTAGGATCGGTCATAAAAATGGCACAATCCCTTATGCTCGCTACCAGTAAGCGAAAAAGCCTGTCGTCAAAATTTTGACTTAACGGAACACAATCGTTTTTTTTGCTCAACACAAAAACTAAATTAGGTATACAATTCAGCAAAATCTGCCGTAGTGACCCAATACGTTAAGGGGGCTAACGCAGACCACAATTAGATGCAATACTAAAATTATATAAACCAAATGAATTTCACAACGCATGTGTTTGAAACTGAACAAACTGAATACGGCAAAGCCTACCCAACTACCGCTAAGCTATTGACAATCTTTACAATGTCCGCGAACGATACGTTACCCGCCAAAAAGTTGCTTAGCCTTCTGTATTGTTTTTTCAAGATCAATGCCTTTACCCAAGGCGCCTTTAAAAAGATCGCCGGTTTCCTTTAACCGGTCTGTAGCATTAAAGATGTTGAAATCGCGCATGGTAAGGCCGGGCTTTACCTCATCCCAGGTTAACGGCATGGAAACGGTAGCTCCCGGTTTAGGCCTTAATGAATAAGGACAGGCAATTGTGGCCCCGGGCCGGTTCTGCAAAAAGTCAAGATACATTTTGCCCTCGCGTTTGGCTACCATACGCTCCAAACTGGTGTAATCAGGTATTTGCTTATGTACCAGATTAACTATAATTCGGGCAAACATTTGCGACTGATCATAATCATACTTAGCCGCTAATGGGATATATATATGCATACCGGTTGAACCTGATGTTTTGGGATAGCAAGGAACATCTATAGCATCTAGCACTTTTTTCACCTGTTGCGCAGCTTCAATAACCTGATCAAAAGTATTTTTATCGGGGTCAAGATCTATTACACAATAGTCAGGATTATCGGGCGATGTGTAACGGCTAAACCACGGATTCATCTCAATACATCCCAGGGATGCCATCCATAGCAGGTACGATTCATCCGATCCAACCAGGTATTCTTTATGTTCACCATCGCTGGTGGTATAGGGGAAAGTTTTGGTCGCCCAATCCGGCGCCTTGCCCTTTACGTCTTTCTGATAAAAGCTGGAGCCGTGTATCCCATTAGGGAAACGGTTTAAAGACATAGGCCGGTCCTTCAGGTAGGGTAAAATATATTCAGCTATACGGTAGTAATAGTTAAACATATCTCGTTTGGTCACGCCATCCTCGGGCCAGTATACTTTGCTCAGGTGTGTAAACTTTAGTTCGTGGCCGCAAATTTTGCGCACCTGGGTTTCATCTTTAGGGTTAAGCAGTGTTTTACGGTCTTTGTCCTTCGGGGGATCGATAGCGTCGTGGGTTTTTGTTTTTTCGGGGGATGCTTTTTGCTCTGCTTCCTCAACGGTCTCGTCGGTATCGTTTGGAACTTCTAAAATAACGTCTGTTGCCTTCTTGTCGTCGCGTAAACCTTTAAACGATGCCTGACGAAAAACGCCGTCGCTGGTAACTTCGGCAAAAGCCACCTCCGCAACCAGTTCGGGCTTTAGCCAGGTAGGCTTTGCCCCCATTCGCTGCGGACGGAACCTGGAAGGCTTATCAACATCAGGCTCCACCTCAAACGGACTTTTATCGGTAATTAACGGCTTAAATTTGGCCATCATTTCCTTTTGCAGCTTGTCAGAAAAACCGGTGCCTACCTTGCCTACGTAACGCAGCTTTTTACCGTCATAAACGCTCAATATCAAGGCGCTGAATGCCTTTGCTGTACCTGCGTTCTTGGTAAACCCGGCAATAATCACCTCCTGCCGGCGCTGCACTTTGATCTTCAGCCATTCTTTTGAGCGCAGATCAGACGTATAAACGCTGCTAGCCTTTTTAGCTATGATACCTTCAAGACCTATCTTTTCGGCCGCCTCGAAAAACTCAATGCCCTTTGCTGCAAACACCTTGCTTTGACGCACGCTATCGTCAGTAGCCGGCAGAATTTCTTTTAAAATGGCCTGACGCTGAATTAAAGGCAAATGCATTAAATTTTTGCCCTCATACCATAAAATATCAAACACATAATAAACCAGATTACCGTCAGCCTCGCTGCGCCAGTTTTGCAGGGCACCAAAGTCAGACAACCCTTTATCATTCAAAACCAGTATCTCACCGTCAATCACGGCGTTAATATTCCATTTTTTTAAAATGTCATTGATGGGATAATATTTATCAAAGGGGAGATTATTACGCGATATTAGCTCAGCACTATTTTTATTAATTACAGCTACCGCCCGGTAGCCGTCCCATTTAACTTCATATAGCCAGTCGGGGTCGTCAAAAGGTGCATCAACCAGGGTAGCCTTCATGGGTTTGATGTTTTTGGGAACGGCTGTTTTAGGAGCCGATTTTAGCAGCGCGGCTACATCAATATCTTTGGTTGTATCTTGCTCATCGCCCAATTCATCTTTGGCATCGTCATCATGCGATGCGACTTTTTTTTTAGATTTTGTATTTTCCTTTTTCAGGTCTTCCTCGTGGCCGTTTTGCCAAACTTTATCGCTGTTTTTCTCCATGCCAGCGATAGTTTTGCCAGAGAGCACCGATTTATCTTTTTTGGTGATGTCTTTATCAGACGCAAACTCGTCGTTGTGTTTAATCAGCAGCCAGCCATTTTCGCCCATACCGTGGGTTTTTACCAGGGCAAACTCACCCTCCAGTTTCTCGCCATGCAGCCTTATTTTTACCGAGCCTGATTTTAGTTGCTGAAGCAGGTGCTTTTCCTGCGCTTTCTTACCTTTTATATCCTCGATAGGCTCGTAGGTACCTTCGTCCCAAACAATCACGGTACCGCCGCCGTATTCGCCCTCCGGGATAATACCTTCAAAATTACGATAGTCAAACGGGTGATCTTCCACCATCATGGCCAGACGCTTCACTTTCGGGTCTGTCGATGGGCCTTTGGGTACCGCCCAGCTTTTGAGTACGCCATCCATTTCAAGCCTGAAATCATAATGCAGGCGCGAGGCGTCGTGCTTCTGGATCACAAACATTAAATGATCTTTATCCTTACTTAATCCGGCTTTGGGTTCGCGGGTTTTAGTAAAATCGCGCTTCTCTACATATTTCTCCAGGCTCATAAGCTGTGTTGTTTTTATAAAAAACCATGAGGGGATGGAATGGTTTTATGAAGATTACCTTCTTTTGTCAAGAGTGGATGAATTTAAAACTGCTGCACATTTTTTGGCGTGACGTAATAAACCGTTTCCTGGTCGGGGCCCTGAATGACACATTCAATATACTTTTTTTCGGTTATGATCGATTTTGCATAGTTCAGGGCATCCTGCGCGCTATTAAAAATTGCATAGACACCCCTTCCGTTTTGCTTATCAGGAAGCAGGTCCAGATTCAATATCTGACCTGAATTTACGTTGGCAGTAACCATAGCCACCTGATTACTTTCTAGTACAGGAAATCGTTCCATAAAATAAAGTTTATTTTAAGATAACACAGGATTGGTTAAATGGTTTATACTACCATTTATAGTGCTAAACGAGTTTCAGCGCCCCATTCATCGCTAAGCACTTTGGTTACCTGTCGGATGGGTGCCGAAACAAGTTCGGCAAGACGGCGGGATATGGGTTTAAAACAAAAAAGCCGAAGCATATTGCTCCGGCTTTAGCGCTGATGGGCGATCAGCCTATTGTTTTTTTAACGAGAATATCCAATCCAGAATCTGTTTGGCATCTTCAGGTTTTAAATCAGGATGCGCCGGCATGGTTACATCGCCCCAAACGCCATTACCACCGTTTCTTATCTTTTCAGTAAGCTGGCGATAAGTCGCTCTGTTAGGTTTGTATTTGGCGGCAACTTCATCAAATGCAGGGCCTATTACATGCTCGTGCGCTTTATGGCACGATTTACAATCCATCGAAGCAAATAATGTCTGACCCGCTGCAAATTTTGACGACGGATCAATTGGCTCATCAGTGCTACCGGCGGCGATGATAACTTTTTTGCTGGTTGATGATTTCAGTTTTGAATCCTTAACCGTTACCGAGGCATTAAAAGTACCAGCCTTGGGATAAGTATAAGTCACCCACGGTTTCACGCTCGCTTTTTTAATTCCGTTACCAAAATTCCAGGTATAAGTCATCTTATCATTGTCCGGGTCAATGGCGTCAACCTTTAAGGTTACTTTCAGTGGTAAGGCGCCGTAGTTTTTGTCGACAGTAATGCCGGCAATTTCAGGTGCGCGGTTACCCGGGTTATAGTCTACACGTGCAATACCAGAGTCTTTGTTCTTTTTGAACCAGCCATCGCTATTACCATACTCCAGGATGTACAACTTGCCGTCTGGCCCCATCTCCATATCAATCATCGAATTGAATTTGGTACCGTTCATAAATGGTTCTATAGATACCAGGTTACCCGCAGCATCCATAGTTACTGCTTTGATCCATCCGCGGATAAAGTCGTAGATAAACAGTTTATTATTGTAGTATGACGGTAGCTTGGTAACGCTTGCCGGGTAGTCCTCAGCATGGTAAACAGGTCCTGCCATGGCTGTACGACCGCCAGAACCCAGTTCCGGAAACTCAGGCGAAGCCGCGTACGGGTACCAGATAAAAGCAGGCTGCGCAGGCGGCAAATCTCTTAAACCGGTATTGTTACGCGACTCATTCACCAAATGATTTGGATCAAAAGCGGCGCCTACTTTACCGGTGGCGTAATCATAATTACGGTAAGGGATGTTATTACCGATTACGTATGGGTAACCAAAGTTGCCGGCTTTGCGGGCCTGGTTAACTTCGTCATATCCGCGCGGGCCATGTGTTTCCAAACTATCGTTGCTGGCGTCGGGGCCAACCTCGCCCCAGTACAGAAAGCCGTTCTTTTTGTCGACAGAAATACGGTAAGGGTTACGATCGCCCATTACATAAATTTCAGGACGAGTTTTCTCCATACCCTTCGGGAAAAGGTTTCCTTCAGGGATGGTGTATGAACCGTCTGGCTGTATTTTTAAACGTAATATTTTTCCGCGCAAATCATTGGTGTTGCCAGAACCGCGGCGGTCATCATATTGCTCAAACCCCGGGCGGTCATCCAGCGGGGCAAAAGAGTAGCTATTTGGAGGATGCGGGCCGCGGCCGGCGTTTGGTTCGTCAAACGGCGTTGTATTATCGCCTTGCGAAACAAACAAAATATGATCTTTACCAAATGCTATTGAACCGCCGGTGTGGCAGCAAATCTCGCGGGTGGTTGGTATTTCAATAATCTTCTTCTCGCTTTTCAGATCAATTTTGCCGTTTACAAAAGTAAAGCGTGCTAAACGGTTTACATTGGTATCGAGGCGGCTATAGTAGGCGTAGATGTAATGATTGGTTTTAAAATCAGGATCGGCCTGAACGCCTAATAAACCCTCTTCGGCATTAACGCCTTTACCTTTTTCGGTAAGCGTGTGCGAATAAACGGCCACTTTGCCAACCTGGGTCACTTTATGCGTTAGGTGGTTATAAAGCATAAACTCGCCCTTACGCTGAACAACCAGGATGTCCAGATTTGGCAAAACGGTCATCTCGGTAGGTTCGTCAAAAGTGCCGCTTGTTAATTGGGTTTTGCCAAAACGGTCTTCATCAGGTACTCTTGGCGTTTTAGCTTTAGCATAGTTTAACGGCGCATTTTTGCCAATGGCATATTTGATACCACCTAACAGATGCTGTAAAAACAAAGGCTCGCTGTATGATTCATCGGTATGGCCCAAACCGGTATAAAATACGCGGCCGTTTTCAAAAGTATGGTACCAGGCAATGGGGTGGTTCGGGCCCATTTTAAAAGCATCATCACCGCCGTTTTTATTATAGGTTAATGATGATTCTTCCAGGTTTATCAATACGTGAATATCCTTAGACACCTGTTTGTAATGATACCACTCGTCTTTGCGCTTCCACTCGGTTGGCAGCATGCTGGTAGCCGGGAAATTTTTATCGACAACGGTTAAAGTGGCCATTTGCTGTGCCGGGTGATGCGCAAAATATCCGCCCACCATACGGCCGTACCAAGGCCAGCGGTATTCGGCGTCGGCAGCTGCGTGAATGCCCACAAAGCTACCACCGGCTTCCAT
This sequence comes from Mucilaginibacter ximonensis, assembly GCF_042686265.1. Taxonomy (NCBI): domain Bacteria; kingdom Pseudomonadati; phylum Bacteroidota; class Sphingobacteriia; order Sphingobacteriales; family Sphingobacteriaceae; genus Mucilaginibacter; species Mucilaginibacter ximonensis. The sequence continues at coordinate 457,859 of NZ_JBHUPD010000001.1, read as the reverse complement.
GTAGCGTTGCAAATCGTGTTGTTGTGCTGCGTCCAGAATGTCGCCGGTTGTGCTGGCAAAAACAAGTGCAGCATATTTTTTCAGGTTATTTTCGGTGATTTTACCGGCGTCGGTAGTAGTATCTACCAAAAAACTATTTTCCTGCCCCAGTTTCATAATGGCTGCTGCCGCCAGGGGGATCGACCCGTGATGAAAACCGGCGGTCTTTTTAAAAACCAGTATCCGCGGCTTTGATTTTACCTGGGCTTGCGCAAAGTTTACTGTCGAAAAAACAGACAGCAAACCCATACTTAAAAAGCTAAATAATTTCAATCTCATTGTCTTTTGTAAGGGTTTATATCGTTTGGTGCAGACATTGCAAAATATCAGCCCCTAAAAGTATTTAAAATCCAAACAAAACCTGAAACATTTTTACAAAAAAGCAATCGATTGCACGTAACTTATTCTTTACAACAGGATGCTCAGAATGACAAATAGATAATAAGCAGTAATAACAAAAGGCGACAGGTTTAAAACCCATCGCCTTTTTTCGGTAGTATGTAGAGTCAGAAAATCTAAAAATGGAATTATCTCCAGCCGCCGCCTAAAGAGCGGTATAGCTCGGCAACTGCTTTCAGGTGCTCGGTTTTAACGCTGGCCAGTTCAAGTTCACTTTGCAGTACGTTACCTTGAGCGGTAATTACCTCAAGGTAGTTAGCCATGCCATTTTTAAACAGCTGGTTTGCGTTTGAAGTAGCTTGTTGTAAAGTGTTCACTCGCTGCGCGGCAATGTCCTGCTCGGCTTTAAGTTTATCAATCTTCACTAAAGCATCAGACACCTCGCCTACTGCGTTCAGTACGGTTTGGCGGAATTCTATCACAGTTTTTTCACGATTAATCTTAGCCACCTCATAGTTAGTTTTCAGCTCTTTATGATCCAACAAAGGGGTGATTAAGCTACCCGATACTACCCCAAACAATGACGCCGGGATATTGAACCAGTTGCTGGCTTTGAACGAGTTTACACCGCCTTGCGCGGTGATGCGCAAAGCCGGATACATTTCGGCTTGCTGAATACCCACATTAGCATTGGCAACCACCAAAGCCAGCTCGCTGCTTTTTACATCAGGGCGGCGGCTTACCAGGGCAGACGGTAATCCAGCAGGTAAATTATCGGCAAAGTTTATATCGTTTAGCTTTTTGTTGCGTTCGATAGCACCCGGCAGCTCGCCGGTTAAAATGCGTAACGCGTTTTCCTGCAAAGCGATGTTTTGCTCAAACTGCGGCACCAAAGCAGCGGCGGCTTGTTGTTGAGCCTGTGCCTGTTGTACAGCCAGCAAAGTAACCTGGCCGGCGTTGTATTGCAGTTTGATAATGTTCAAAGTACTATCATTCAAACGTACATTGCTTTGCGCGGTTTGCAGCTGCGCGTCCAGCATCAGCAGGTTATAATAGCCTTGCGCTACTGATGACACGATGTTAGTCTGAATGGCTTTCCGGGCCTCGGCAGTTTGCAGGTAGGCAGCTACCGCAGCTTTGTTTTGATTATGAATTTTACCCCAAATATCAGCCTCCCACGAAAGTGAAAGATTAGCCGAATAATCCTCAATATGTTTGGTTTTAATACCTGCGTTAGCCAGGCTCAGGCCATTCAAACTATTGTCAGACGGGCGGCTGCTGCTGGCGGTAACATTCAGGCCAACTTCAGGAACGTAGTTCCATTTAACCTGTTTTACCAGCAGTTGTGAAGCTTCTATGTTTTTTACGGCCAGTTGCAGATCATAGTTTTTTACGATGGCGCTGTCAATCAGTTTTTGCAGCTCGGCATCGGTAAAAAATTGTTTCCAGGGGATATCAGCAATGCTGGTGGTATCTGTACTCACCGCATTTCTGAAGTTTGCAGGCAAAGCGGCCTGCGGTGTTTGTAAATCTTTCGATACTCCGCAGGCACTCAGTGCCAGCGTAAGTATCAAAAGAAGTTTATTCATGTTTTTCATTGTTGTCAATTTTAAATTAAGCCAGTTCTGGTTCATGCGCTTTTACAGCTTTGCCGTTTTTGTGGTGATGATCGCCATCGTTCTCTTCGTCGATTGCAAATGGCACACCGGTAACTTTTTCCTGTAAAGTCTGGAAGATCACAAACAGCACCGGAATGATGAACAGACCCAGCACAACACCGCTCACCATACCACCGGCGGCGCCGATACTGATAGAGTGGTTACCCTGAGCCGACGGACCTGTTGCGATACTCATCGGGAACAAACCGAACACGAAGGCCAGCGAGGTCATCACAATTGGGCGCAGCCTTAATTTGGCCGCCTCAATAGCCGAAGCCACAATGTCATGCCCTGCCCTGCGGCGCTGTACCGCAAACTCCACGATCAGGATGGCATTCTTAGCCAGCAAACCGATGAGCATGATCAGCGCTACCTGTACGTAAATGTTGTTTTCGATACCGGTTAGGCCCAGCACCACAAAGGTTCCTAAAATACCGGTTGGGATAGAAAGAATAACCGCCAATGGCAGGATATAACTTTCATACTGTGCCGATAACAGGAAGTATACAAACACCAGACACATCAGGAACACAATGGTCGACTGACCGCCTGAGGCAATCTCCTCGCGGGTTTGGCCTGAGAACTCGTAAGCAAAGCCCTGCGGCAATTCTTTCTCTGCAGTTTCCTGGATAGCCTTGATGGCATCGCCCGAGCTATAGCCCGGTTTTGGTATGGCGTTAATCTCGATAGAGTTGAACAGGTTATAACGCGATGCAGTTTCTGAACCAAATACGCGGGTTAATTTTACCAGCGTATTCACCGGTACCATCTCGCCTTTGTTGTTTTTCACAAACACACGGTCAATAGCCGACGGATCAGTACGGTCGGCAATATCAGCCTGAACAATTACACGATAGTATTTACCAAAGCGGTTAAAGTCTGACGCCTGGGCGGTACCGAAGTAGGCCTGCATGGTTGATAATATATCTTTCACGCTTACGCCTAATTGGTTAGCTTTTTCGTCATCAACCTCTAATTGTAACTGCGGATAATCGGCCTTGTATGAAGTGAAAGCAAAAGCAATCTCTTTACGCTGCATCAGCTTGCCGATAAAGCCGTTGGCGATACCACTGAATTTGGCTAAGCTGCCATTGGTTTTGTCCTGCAGCATTACGTCAAGCGCCTCCACGTTACTAAAGCCCGGCACCGTTGGGAAACTGAACACGAAGAAAGTACCGCCCGGAATACCGGCTAATTTACCCCTTACTATGTTCTGGATATCATCGATATTCTTAACCGCGCCACGCTCCTCGTTAGGTTTCAACAGCAGGAAGATAACACCTGCCGATGGGCTGCTTGATTGTGTCAGGAAGTTAAAGCCCGACAACGCCGTAACGAACCGTTGCGATGGCAATTGCTTCAACTGATCTTCGGCCTGCTGGAACACTTTGTTGGTGGCATCTAATGACGAACCAGACGGTGTTGAAACCGCTATAGCCACAAAGCCCTGGTCTTCTGTAGGGATAAAGCCCGATTTGGTGGTACGTACCAGGAAAACGGTTAAAGCTATTACCACAGCCAGGCCCGACATAGCCACCCATTTGTTTGAAATGAGTTTGCGTACACCGCCAACGTATTTATCGGTCATGTAGTTAAAGCCGGTGTTAAAGCCTGCGTAAAATTTCTCAGAGAATTTTTGTTTTGGCGCTTCATGACCGTCACCTGTGTGCTTGTTCTTTAAGAATAAAGCGGCCAGCGCCGGGCTCAAAGTCAATGCGTTTACAGCCGATATCAGGATCGCGATAGCCATAGTCAACGCAAACTGGCGATAAAAGATCCCGGTAGAGCCGGTCATGAAACTCACCGGTAAAAATACCGCGGCCATAACCAAAGTGATGGAAATAATAGCACCGGTAATTTCATGCATGGCCTGTTGAGTTGCAGACCGCGGGCTTAATCCCGGGTTGCGCTCCATCTTAGCATGCACCGCCTCGACGACGACAATCGCGTCATCCACCACGATACCAATAGCCAATACCAGGGCAAACAAGGTTAACAAGTTGACCGAGAAGCCAAAGAGGTTCATGAAGAAGAAGGTACCTATAATAGCTACCGGCACAGCAATAGCCGGGATTAAGGTCGAACGGAAGTCCTGCAAGAAAATAAACACTACAATAAATACCAGCACAAATGCCTCGATCAAAGTGTGTTCAACCTGTTTGATCGACTCGTCCAAATCGGTTTTGGTACGGTAAAACTGATTGTATTTAATGCCGACAGGGAAATCCTTAGATGCTTTCTCTAATACCTTATCAACCGCTATCTGAATATCGTTAGCATTTGAGCCTGATAACTGGATAACACCGATGATCACACCGTCATGCCCGTTAAGGTGGCTGGCACTGGTGTATGAGTAAGTGCCCAGCTCAACCCGTGCCACATCTTTCAAGTGCAGTACAGAACCATCAGCATTGGCGCGGATGGCAATATTTTGGTAATCCTCAGGCTGGGTAAGCTTGCCTTTGTATTTGATAACGTACTCAAAGGCTTCCTTACTTTGCACACCCAGTTTACCTGGTGCAGCCTCCAGGTTTTTGTCCTGAATGGCGGCCATTACTTCGGCAGGGGTAATTTTGTGCGCTGCCATTTGGCTTGGGTTTAGCCAAACACGCATTGAGTAATCTTTAATACCACCAAATATGCTGGCCGAACCTACACCCGGGATACGTTTAATCTCCGGAATAATGTTGATCTGCGCATAGTTGGCCACAAAGGTCTGATCGTATTTTTTAGGGTCTTCGGTATAGATTGCGATAGCACCGATGAAGCTGTTTTGTTGTTTGGTGGTAGTAATACCATATTGCAACACCTCGGCAGGTAACTGGCTTGAGGCTTGCGATACACGGTTTTGCACGTTCACCGCCGCCTGGTCGGGGTTGGTACCTTGTTTAAAATATACGGTGATACCCAAAGTACCGTCGTTACTGGCGGTTGATGTCATATAGGTCATGCCCTCTACCCCGTTAATCGCTTCTTCTAATGAAGGAGTTACTGAACGTAGAATGGTTTCGGCATTGGCGCCCGGATAAGTAGCCGATACCAATACGGCCGGAGGGGCAATATCAGGGAATCGCTCTAGGGGCAATTTGCTTAGGCCAAGCACGCCCACTATCACCAATAAAATGGAGATAACAGTTGCCAGTACCGGCCTTTTGATAAATATTTTAAACATGATTGTTTGTTGTTGGAGAGACAAGAATCAAGAGACAAGATTCAAGACATTTTATGTCGCAAAATCTTGGTTTTTATTTCTTGTCTCTTGGTTCTTGTCTCTTGTTTCTATAAGTAATTAGTTTTTAGCTACTTTATCGGCAGCTTTTTGAGGGACGATCTTGGCGCCTTCCTGCAAGTGATCCATGCCGCTTAAAACAATTTGGTCGCCGGCTTTAAGGCCGTCTTTAACCACGTAGTTTTCGCCGTCTTTGCCATCTATAGTGATAGCTACCTTTTTAACCTTGTTGCTGTCAGCCAGTGCAAACACAAATACTTTGTCCTGCATTTCAACAGTAGCCGATTCAGGCACCGTCAACGCATTGTTATGATTCAGGCTGAGGCGGATTTTACCGGTGTTACCAGAGCGTAATAAACCTTGCGCATTCGGGAAGCTGGCACGTACAGTAATAGCCCCGGTGGTTTTGTCAAACTGACCATCTATCATATCAATCTTGCCTTTTAACGAGTACTCGCTGTTATCGGCCAGTAATAATGATACCGCCGGTAAGTGATTTAGCTTATCTTTCAAAGTAGTACCGGCATATTCATCTTTAAAACCGATGAAATCTTTCTCGCCTAATGAGAAGTATACGTGAACGTTATGCACGTCTGACAGTTGGGTTAAAGCCTCTGCATCCTGCGGAGAAACCAGGCTACCCTGTTTTTTCAGCAGTCGGCCAATATAACCGGCAACCGGTGCGCTGATAGTGGTATACCCCAGGTTAATTTTCGCTGTCGCGACGCTGGCCTTTGCCGACTCAATATTTGCTTTGGCAATTTGGGCGGCAGCAACAGCAGTTTTTAATTGATAATCAGACACCACTTTGTTTTGCACCAATGGGGTTAATTTATCAATCTCCAATTGTGCGTTTACCAAAGCCGCTTCGGCGGCGTGCTGATTGGCCAGTGCATTATTTAAAGCCGCGCGGTAAGGCTGATCGTTAATTTTAAACAGTGGCTGTCCGGCAGATACAAATGCGCCTTCGTCAACAAAAACGCGGTCTAAAGCGCCGCTAACCTGCGGACGGATCTCAACGTTTACGGTACCTTCTATCGAAGCAGGATATTCCTGGTAGGTAGTTACTGACGATGCCTGTACAGTTTGTACCGGTAAAGTTGGTGGCGGTGGCGCTTGCTGGGCCGCCGGTGCGCTTGAGCAACTGCTTATTAAAAGCAACGCTGCCAAAGCAATCAAGATCGCGATAACACTATTAATTTTCTTAACAGTGTTAAATGAATAGGGATGTGATTGAATTGTCATGATGTTTTATTTATTAGTAGATTTTACGATTTGATAATTTTAACTTAACACTGTTAGATTTTTTAACAGTGTTATTTTTTGATGAAATTTTTTATCCTTTTATTGAACGGATAATGCCGGTGATGGCAGTTTTCAGAACCTCTTGATTGGTTTCCTCGGTGTTACCGCGGTTAACCATATTGATCGATATCAGTCCGTGGATGACAGACCAAAAGGTGTAATATTTAGTACAAACCTCCTCTTCGGTGCCTACGTGGGGCAGCATCAGCTCCACAATCACGTCCCAGATCAGGTCCATGGGTTTTTCAGATTCGGGCATTATCCGGGCCATCTCACAACAGCTTACTCTAACACCATACATTAATTGATAAAGTTCGCGTTCGGCAAATGCAAAGTCCCAATAGGTCATCCACATAGCTTCCAGCTGTTTGGCCGGGTCGCGGTGCTTGTCGCGCGCTACTTCCAATTGTTTGGCCAACATCAAGAACCCCTTGCGGGTAAGTTCCATTAGTATGGCATCTTTATTGGCGAAATATTCATAAATAATAGGCGCAGTGTACTCGATCTCGTCGGCTATCTTACGCATACTCAAGGCATCCCACCCCTTCTCTTTTACGATCTTTAAAGAAGCATCCAGAATGTTGCACCGGGTTTCTTCTTTTAAACGTAATATCCTGTCTTTACTTGCCATTGTGTTTTATGACATAAATTTATTTAACACTGTTAAACGGTACAAATGTATATCGAGATTTTTAATTAATTGCCATGCGTTTGTCATGAATTTAACAGTGTTAAATTTTTTATAACATGTTAATCACCTATCTTTATTTCATGAATCCTGAACCTGAACAACAACCTCATAAACGCTTAAAAGATAGCCTGACAATAGTTTTAGTCCTACTTTTGGGCTTTTCATTTTTTACACCACGTGCTGTTGGATACTCAGACATTACCATTATCCGGGCCATTCCGTTTCTGATCAATTTTATTGCTATCCCAACTATAGCAGTCGCTTTATTAAGATTAAAGAAAGGAGTTTTTAAAGGCATTTTTATTCTTTACGGATTTTTAATATACATCACAGTAAGTATTGTAAGTGCCTCTATCGATTATTCATCAAGTTCAAATGATTTGAAAGCTGACGGCGTACCCGCTAAAGCAATTATCTCGGCGGTTAAGCCAAGAACAACCACATTTCAGCATTATTGGCAGATCTACTTTACGTACCGGGCCAACAATCGCAGTTATGATGCCAGGTTCAGAAGAGATAAAAAGCCGGCGTATAAGGCAGGCGATACCCTGGAACTTATTTACGATAAAGATTTTCCAAGAATGTATCGCCTGACAAAAATCTATTAATGAGGTGTTTCATTTTAAGTGTTTCACTCCATCTGCCAAAAAAACGTCAAAATGATTTATCTTGCTTATTAACAACTGCTTACATTGTTTATCTAAACCTTTTGTACTGTTTCAAAGTGTTTCACTCGTTTTTATTATATTGTTGATATACAATAACTTAACTAAGATAAGTGTTTCAAAGTGTTTCACATTTTAAGTGAAACACTAATCTTGCCGGGTCTTCAATAACTCCCTTACATCAAAACCCTTGTTGGCCGCCAGGTTGACCAGGTAATTATAAGTCTGGTCGTCCATTTCAGGCTTGCGGCCCAGTATCCATAAGTACTTACGGTTAGGGTGTCCAACCAGCGCGTACGAATAATCATGCGCCAGCCCGATGATCCAATACTTGCCCGTAAACGGCCATTGAAACTGCACGGCCAGCTTAGCGTTGGTTTTGGTGTCGGTAACTGTGGCCTTACCGGTTGCTACTTTTATTTTGCCATCCTTAACGCAGGTATTGACAACTTTAATAGAGCCATCATCGTTTAAACTATATTCGGCGGTAGTGTGACTGCAGCCCCGCTCAAAGCTTTGCGGAAATGCAGCTATCTCATACCATTTACCCAGGTATTTATCCAGCTCAACGTATTGTACCGTTGATAAAGGTTTGTTTTTTGTATACAGGGCCAACGCAGCTATGCTGGTAATGCCGAAAGCGGCTGTCCCGGCAATGATCTGTTTCTTGTGTTTCATGCAAATATAACATGCGGCAATACCCAAAGGTTTCTGCCGTTAAATAAAAACACTGATATTTGGGTTTATGACAGTAAGCGTATTAGGTTGCGGTTGGTATGGTTCAGAACTGGCTAAGACACTCGTAAATAAATGGATAAAGGTAAAAGGCTCTACAACTTCAGCCGAAAAGCTGGCGGTACTCTCGCAGCTTGGCATAGAGCCTTATCAGATCAATCTGGCTACTGATGACACGATTGACACCGATTTCCTGGAATGCGATGTGCTTTGGATCAGCATACCACCCAAAGCCCGCTCAGGTAACGGGAAGGTTTATCTGGACAGTCTAACCAAACTGATACCGCAAATCAAATCGCAAGCCGTTAAACAAGTTGTGCTCATCAGTTCAACCGGCGTTTACAGCGATAATAATACTGAAGTAACAGAGCTTGACGCTCCCAGCCCAGATACCGAATCAGGCAAAATATTATTAGCCGCCGAAGAATTGCTAAAAGCCGAAAAGGGATTCACCACCACTATTATCCGCTTTGGGGGCTTGATAGGCCCCGGTCGCGATCCGGGCCGGTTCTTTGCCGGTAAAAAAGCTATCCCTAATGGCGATGCTCCTGTAAACCTGATCCATTTGACCGACTGTATTGGCATCAGCAGTGCGATATTGGATAAACAGGCATTTGGCTACACCTATAATGCAGTATCGCCATTGCACCCACCCAAAGGCGAGTTTTATACAGCGGCAGCTTTAGCTTCAGCGCTTGAAGAGCCGCAGTTTATTGAAGAAAAGAATAACTGGAAGATCGTATCAAGCGTGAATGTGCCAAAGTATCTGGAATATGAGTATAAGCACGGGCTTATGCCTACTATAACATCATCTTAATAACAACTTGTCATCCTGAGCATAGCGAAGGATCTTATCAAAGCGCATAAGATCCTTCGCTATGCTCAGGATGACAAAAGAATAGTTATACTACTCCACCCCTCTCACATTCATCTTTAAAGTATAAATACATTTAGATGCTGTGATAAACAGAATGTCGCGATTCTTCCCGGCAAATACCACATTGCCTGTCCAGTTATCTTTGTTAGGAATGTTGGCTATCTTTTTACCTTCAGGACTATAAATGGTTACACCTTTACCGGTAATATAGATATTGCCTTTTTCGTCCAGCGTCATACCGTCCGAGCCTTGGTTGAACATCAATGTTTTATCGCTCAATGAAGCGTCGCTATTTATTTTGTAGCGATAGGTTTTGCCGCCACCCAAATCAGACACATACAGGTATTTACCATCTGGCGTACCTACAATACCGTTAGGCTGGCGCATGTCGCCCACTACTTTTATTGGGGTCTTGTTTCCTTTTGGCAGATAGTAAACGTGCTCTCCATCCAAAGCGGAATGCTTGCGGGTCCAATAATCGCGCTGGTAATATGGGTCGGTCATGTAAATGCCGCCTTTTTTGTCAATCCAGATATCGTTAGGGCCGTTTAGCTGTTTGCCATCCAGATCGTTCATCAGCACGGTAACCTCACCTTTTGGACTGATAGACCAGAGCTCGCCTTTATCATCGGCGCAGGTTATCAGATTGCCTTTCTTATCAAAAAAAGTTCCGTTTGATCGACCTGACTTATCCATAAAAACCGAAAGCTTGCCGGTTTCCATATCATACTTCCAAATCTTATCATTGGGTTGGTCGGTAAAGAAAACATCGCCGTGCTTATCCACCGAGCATCCCTCAGTAAAAGCAAACTGGTCAGATATCAGCTTTGGTTTGATCAGTGTATCAAACAGCGTATGTTGTGCAGATGCGGTCATGGTGGTTAAGGTAATTGCAGTTAGTGCTATGGCTTTTTTGAAAATCATCATTGGGTAGAAATTATTAATTATTAATTGCAGCTTCTTTAAACAGCCCAAAATCGCTCAGTGCGGGGCTAACGGCTGCAGCGGTAATTCTTAGCCGCACTTTGGCAGCGGTTACATCATCCTTTAAACGAATTAAGCGATTGCCGCCTATACTGGTGGCGGTGGCTACTTCCTGCCATTTGCCGTCGTTCCAAATGTCTATAGCCACCTGATCTATCCTTTGGCCCAGCTTTATATTTTCGCGCAGGCGGATAACATTAAAGGTTTTTGGCTGATGCAGGTTGATGGTCAACTCGGGCGTAGTTACATTGTCATCAGTAGCCCAATAGCTATAACGGTCGGCATCCACCAAATTACCCGGGCCAAACTTCAGCTTGTTTTTACTGCGGATATTGCTGGCGGTAAAAGTCCCGCCTTTAGCCAGGTTAGTTTTAAAGGTCTCTTTCAGGATATTGCCAAAAGCAGTAAGCGATTGCACATCTCCATCAGCCAGCAAACCGTCGCGGTTTGGTGACAGGCCTAGGTCTAAAGCCGCTCCCCTGCCTACACTTTTATAGTACAGATCCAACAAAGTAGCCGGCGATTTCACTTTATCATCCTGATCGGCATGGTAGAACCATCCCGGACGCAGGGCGACATCACATTCGGCCGGCATCCAGTATTTGCCGTCTCGCTGGCCTTCGGTACCTTCCCTGTCTAGTACAAAGCCGTTGCCCGGCGCCTTTCCTGCCTCTGGTGAGTGCGGCGTATAAGTTGCCCAGCAAGTCTCGCCGGCCATACCGCGCTCGTTACCTACCCAGCGCACATCCGGCCCAACATCACCAAAAATAGTAGCCCCTGGCTGCAACCTTCGCGCTATGCCCCAGGTATCATCCCAACCATAGTAAGTTGAGCGGTCTATAGTGCGTTTCTCCTTCGCACCGCCGTAGTAGCCATCGCCGCCGTTAGCGCCATCATGCCATACCTCGAAAAGTGGCCCGTAGTTACTGTATAGTTCCTGCAATTGTTTACGATATACCTTGGTTACATATTCAGGTTTGCCATAAAGCGGACTATTTCTATCCCAGGGCGAACAGTACACGCCCATTTTCATCCCCAACTTATTGCACGCTTCGCGATATTCGCGCAGGATATCGCCTTTGCCATTTTTATATGGACTTTTAGAAATATTATGCTCGGTAGTTTTGGTCGGCCACAGGCAGAAACCATCATGGTGCTTAGCCACTACAATTACCCCCTTAAACCCACCGGCTTTGGCTGCCGCTACAATTTGCATAGCACTAAACTTAGTTGGGTTTACTATCTGCGGGTCCTCATCACCATAGCCCCATTCTTTATCGGTATAGGTATCCGGACCAAAATGGATCAGGCAATACATTTCTGTTTCCTGCCATTTTAATTGGCGCTCAGTGGGCAGAGGTCCGTAAGGTTTTGGAACCGACTGGCTAAAACCGGCCATACCAAAGCCGCAAAGCAAGGCTGTAAGTAACAGTTTATTCATAAGGGTTACATTGGTTTAGCTAATGTAGTTGTTTTTGCGATAGGTTGCTAATTGATTTGTCTATCGGGTGGGGTACTCACCCGGTCAACTCCGCCGGCTGACGGATGGACCACCACTCCGCTGCGCAAAGAAGGTTTTTACTTAGCAGTTTGCAATCCTTTTTACGCGCAGCGAAGAGAGGGTCGACGAGCGAAGCAACGTCGGGGTGAGTCCTACGCTATGCAGACACCCGACATGAGAATTTCTATCACGTGAATCACTTGTAGAATTAAACTATTTTGCTAAATTTGTTAGCATGAAGCGTTCGGGAAGTGCAGACCTGCCTTTACATTACGGTTATGTACCGCAGTGGCTGGCAGAACGGATGGCCAAGCTTGGATTGGCCGTGGTGGAGACCATAGTGATGGACTATGGCAAGGACGAAGTTTTGCGCCGCATTAGCGACCCATTTTGGTTTCAGAGTCTTGGAGCGGTTATGGGGATGGACTGGCATTCGTCGGGCATTACAACATCGGTAATGGGAGCACTGAAACGTGCTATTAATCCGCACAGCAAAGAGCTGGGTATTTTTATTTGCGGAGGGAAGGGTAAATATTCCAAACAAACACCCGACGAACTATTGCGCATAAGTGAACGCACCGGCCTGGATGGTAACTACCTGGTTAAATGCAGCAAGTTGAGCGCTAAGGTTGATAATACAGCTATACAGGACGGCTTCCAGCTATACACCCATAACTTTATTTTGAGCGATACCGGCAAGTGGAGCGTGGTGCAGCAAGGCATGAGCGACACCTCGCGTACCGCCCGCCGATATCACTGGCATTCAGATACGCTCATCAGCTTTGTTGACGATCCGCATACTTCTATCTACGGGCAAAATCATGGTTATATTTTAAACATGGCTGATAGTAAGGCTGCTCCTTCAAGAGCAGGTGTAATGCAGATAACTAACGAAAACCCGGATAAAATGCTGCGCGAGATACAGCAGTTAACCATGCCATCGCATCATGACGTGCGGGCCGAAGACGTCGACCTGAAACGCCTGGGATCAGTGCTTTGGCTGGCACATGAAAAACGACCTGAAGATTTTGAGGAGTTACTTTTGCTGAAAGGATTAGGTCCGCGGACTTTACAGTCACTCACTTTAGTGAGCGAAGTGATCCATGGTACGCCATCGCGCTTTAAAGATCCGGCCCGATTCTCTTTCGCTCACGGCGGCAAGGATGGTCACCCCTTCCCGGTCCCTATTAAGGTTTATGACGAAACTATCGGCACACTGCAAACAGCCATTCACAAAGCCAAAATGGGCAACAGCGAAAAAAGCGAGGCCATTAAGCGTCTGACGGAAGTCGCACAACGTGCAGAAAAAGATTTTACGCCTAATGCTGATTTCGACAAAGTAATTGAAGAAGAAAGAAATAACTCTTGGAAATATGGAGGACGCACTGTTTTCGGCAAAGCGCAACCACCTAAACCTACGCAGTTAAAGTTATTTTAAAGATTCGGCTATCGCATTTGCCGAATCAAGATGCATCATCAAAACAGGTAATGTACGCCTGGCAAATCGCTGGATATCCTCGTCGCGATCGGTTTTGGCTACGTTAAATATCTTAATTGCCTCCTCATGGTCATCAATCATTAAACGGATATATGCCTGATCAAATTTAAGATTACTATTTTTGCTCATACCTTCAATGGCTGCCTGATGCACGTTACTAACCGAATCTGTAGCAGCAACTTTATTGGTGATTGCTATTTTTTGCAAATTGTCGTTAATATTAACGTGATCGGCAATTTCCATTTGGGCGAAATTGATAACCCTTGAGTTTTTTGAAGTTGCCTCAGCTATTTTTGACGCCTTGATTGCGGTTTGGCCGGCCTCTAAACCCCGCTTAATAAATGAAACAGCGCTCTCATCTACCATATCATTAAAATTTTTCGCGTGCTTATTATTAACGCACGATACGACTATGAGTAAGAGAGACACTCCTAACAAACAACCTGTCAATTTCTTCATTGCAAACTATTAGGGATTATATACCGGTTTTGACAAATATAACGCCTGTAAGTTTAAAACTATTAATTATTAGTATAATTTTTTATTAGCGATTAACGTAACACTTATATCATCTGTCATTCTGAGCAAAGCGAAGAATCTTATTTAAGCGATTAGCAAAGCGCATAAGATTCTTCGCTTTGCTCAGAATAACAACGGGGAAATACGTATATAAAAAAAGCGACAGCCGGTTGAACAACTATCGCTTCAAACTATGTATAAGGGTGATTATGCTAAATTTCGGCCGGCGTTTACAATACCGTAAACTGTTCTGATTATCAGCTTGTCATAAATCTCTATCAATTCCTTATCGGTGGTATTGTTACGCAGTTTTAACGCATAGTGCTGCATGATTACCAGCGGCAATACGATTTTCTCCCTGATGCCGATAGAACGGCGATCAACCGGAGAATCTTCCATTAACATATGTGTACCGGTTAACTCCAGTAATAACTCTTTGGTTAGCTCGTATTCGGCTTTCAATTGCTTCCAGAATGCACCAAATTTTTCGTCTTTTTCCAGGTAAGCCGTCACACGGAAATCTGATTTAGACATAGACATGATACAGTTGTCAAGCATGGTTTTGAAGAAACCTGATGTAGCATATAGCTGCGCCACTTCCTCCCAACGCCCCTCGGCTTTCATTTTCTTTAAAGCAGTACCTACACCATAAAAGCCCGGGATATTTTGCTTTAACTGGCTCCATGAAGTCACAAAGCTAATAGCGCGCAGATCTTCCAATCGTAATTGTGCATCGGCATTACGCTTCATTGGGCGAGAGCTGATGTTGGCTTTTGATAATAATTTAAGCGGGCTATATTTCTCCAGATACTCAACAAACAAAGGCTGCTGACGCAGGTTCATAAACAGATCATAGCTGGCGTCGGCCATGTTAGTAATCAGATCTTTTTGTTTGTCGGTTAAAGAGTCATTACTATTAGGATTGAGTGCTGATGTGATACCCGCGTTGATAAGCTGCTCCATATTGAAGCGCGCGGTTTCAATTGAGCCGTACTGAGAACTCACGGTTTGACCCTGAATAGTTAATTGGATATGGTCATTAGCAATCTCCTTACCCATTGAAGCATAAAAACGATGGGTTTTACCGCCTCCGCGGGCCGGCGGGCCACCCCTGCCATCAAAGAAAGCCAGATCAATATCGTATTTACGCGCCATGGCGGTAAGCTCTGCTTTTGCTTTGTAGATAGACCAGTTAGCCATCAAATAACCGCCATCTTTAGTGCTGTCAGAAAAGCCAAGCATAATGCTTTGCTTATTACCGCGGCGTTTCAAATGCTGTTTGTAGAACGGATGAATATATAACCTCTCCATTACCTCAGCTGCAACCTTCAGATCGTTCACTGTTTCAAATAATGGCATAAAATCAACGGTTAGGCTATCCGCCTGCCAACCACTCCACAAAAACAGGTCAATCAGCTGCAAAATATCAGATGCCTGCTGGCAGTTACTGATAATAAAACGCTGACAACCTTTTTCGCCATTGGTATGCTGAATATGTTTCATCAGCATAATGGTGTTCAGGGTATCGCGGGTTAAATCATCAGCATCTTCAGGGCAAAGGAAATTAAGTTCATTAAATGTAATGGCACCCAGCTTTTCGGCTTCGTCAAGCTCTGCATAGTTTGCCGGCAAGCCGGTAGCAATGCCTTTATCTACACAATAATTAAATACGCTGCGCAGCACACGGCTGTCCTGACGAATATCAAGCGTTGCAAAGAAACAGCCAAACAAGCGTACTTTGCGCGTAAAATCATCTACAATATCTACAAACAAACTATCGTGGTTGCTGATCAGCGTTTCACGAATACCGGTTAGTAAAGTGAGCAATTCACCCTGAAGGTCTTTGGCATTGTGCTGATGCTTGTTAAAAGCGTTTTCGTACAACAAGCCTTCCAAAGTAGCCATGGTAGTTTCAATACCGCGGAAAGTAATACGGCGTTTCAATACGCGGAAATCGCGGTAATAGCAACGGAAAATGATCTGACGCAGCAGGCAGGCTACATCATAGGTAGTTTTAGTGTTAACGTTCGGGTTACCGTCACGGTCGCCACCCGGCCAGAAACCCAGCTCCAGAACCGGGTTGGCGTCGATAATGTCAAACTCTTCTTCCAGTTTGGTTTGGATAGCTGAGGCGGCATGATAGAACGTATTTTCAAGAAACCATACCAGGCTTACCGCTTCATCAACCGGGGTTGGTGCTTTTTTATTGAAGAACGGCGTTTTACCCAATTGCTGCAATAAAACGTCGATGGTGTTAATGTCGTTAGTTTTCAGAGCCTCGATCAGGTCGTTCATGATACCCAATACCGTACCCGGATAAAACTGGGTTGGGTGCGCGGTGAGTACCAGACGCAGCGAAAAATCTTTTAGTTTTTGACTGATCTTGTGGCGCATGTCGTCACTGACCGCAGCATTTTGCAGTAAGCCCGACAGGGTACCTACTTCGTCAGGGCGACCAATTTTACCGAATGATGAATCTTCAATAGCATCAAACAAAACCACCTGGCGCTCGATGTACTGAATAAACCTGAACATGCGGTTAAGCTGCTCACGATGGTCAATGTCCGGCACATATTTTTTAAAGAATGATTCGATAATTTCAGTCGGCGACTCCTCCTTTATAGCCCCCTTATCGCAGTGCGAACTGAAAAAGGGTAGCAAAATGCCTATTTCTTTTACCTGGTAAAAAGGCAAAGTTTGAAACAGGCTGTTATATAACTCAAAGCGGGTTACAACTTCATTATTGAAAGCTGTTTCTCTTTGGCTGAGTTTTAACGTAGAGGACATAACGGGTTGTATAAAAATGTATAAAAGGCTGATTAGTCTATAGAGTAGATCAAAATCGGTGTGAATTTAAAATAAAATCATCAAAAATTATATAATTATTAAAAAATATACAGATTGACATTAAAGTTGATTACAAAAATCATTGTCCGATAAAATTTTTGCAAATTCATTTATCGGGCATTTTTTTGCGAAATTTGCAGACGATGCTTCAACAAAAAGAGATCAAAACCTTCTTCTTTAGCCAGTATTTTTCTGACGGACTGCGTATTACACTGGGTATCTTACTACCTGCGATAGTATGCCTGTACCTGGACAAATTTGATCTTGGCATAACCCTTTCTTTAGGAGCGCTTTGTATTTGCGTAATTGACAGCCCCGGCCCCACCGTTCATAAGCGTAATGGTATGGCCATAGGTAACCTGTTGGTATTTTTTGTAGCGATTATTACAGGCTTTGCGCGGCAAAATGTTGTGACATTGGGCCTTGAGGTTACGCTTTTTTCTTTTCTGTTTTCCATATTCACTGTTTACGGCAACCGGGCCGCCTCAATAGGCACAGCAGCCTTGCTCATCATGATATTTGTGATGGATAAAGAACTGAAACCCGACGAGATACTAAACTATAGCGCTATTATTTTGGCAGGTGGCGTATGGTACATGGTATTTAGCCTTGTATTTTTTGGTATCCGCCCCTATCGCGCGGCGCAGCAAGCCCTGGGAGAAAATGTGGCCGACATTGTTAAATTTCTGCGTATCAAGGCCGATTTCTATATGCCAGGCACCGACATCGATCAAAATTATAACAAACTAGTATCGCAACAAATACATGTTAGCCAGAACCAGGATGTTGTACGCGAATTGCTGTTTAAAAGCCGTGTGATGGCCAAAGAATCAACCAATGCCAGCCGCATCTTGGTATTGACGTTTGTTGATCTGGTAGATATGTTTGAACAGATTATGGCTACGCATTATGACTACAGCCAGATTCGCCAAAAATTTGATGGAACAGGTGTGCTGACAGAAATTGCCAACCTGATTCACAAAATGGCCGACGAACTGGAAAATATCGGCTTTGCTATACTCTCTAACACGCGATATAAACATTTAACTGATTTTAGTAATGATCTGGAAAAGCTGAAACTGCATATTGACCTGATTGGCGACGAAAACGAAACCAGCAACCTGGTATTAAAAAAGATCCTCATCAATTTGCGCGATCTGAACCAGGAAATCGAGAATATTTTCAACTATTATAATTCGCGGTCGTCAAAAATGCTGCTGGAAAACAATAACGAGGTGGAATACTCAAAATTTGCGCCGCATCAGGACTTTGAGCCGCATGTCTTTTTTGACAACTTCACTTTAGCGTCGGCCGCGTTTAAACACGCCCTGCGGGTAAGTTTGGTTTGTCTAATAGGCTTTATTGTGGCCAAAGCATTTTCACTGGGTCACCATAGTTACTGGGTTTTGCTAACAATTATCGTGATACTGAAACCGGGCTTTAGTCTTTCAAAACAGCGCAATTACCAACGCTTAACCGGCACTATCGTTGGCGGCGTGGCCGGTATACTGATACTCATTTACATACCTAACACCAAAGCCGAATTTATGTTAATGCTGGCTTTTATGTTAGGTGCCTACAGTTTTCAGCGATTAAACTACGTGGTAAGTGTGATCTTTATGACGCCTTACGTACTCATTCTATTTAAGTTTTTAGGCGTTGGGCACCTGAACATAGTTGAGGAGCGTGTGGTTGATACCATCATAGGCTCAAGTATTGCTTTTATTGCCAGCTACCTCATCTTTCCAACCTGGGAGTTTGAGCAGATAAAACATAGCCTGGCAGATGTAATTTGCAGTAACCTTAACTACCTGGTAAAAATAGCTCAAAGCATTACCGGCAAACAGGTAACCATTACTGAGTACAAGCTGGCGCGCAAAGATGTATTTGTGAAGGCTGCAAACTTATCTGCGGCCTTTGAGCGGATGACATCTGAACCTAAAAGCAAGCAGCGCAATATAAAAGACATACATAAGTTTGTGGTATTGAATCATATTCTGTCATCATACACCGCCACAGTTGCGTCAGAGATCACGGTTAAAGGCATGCACAAAGCAACGCCCGAAACATTGAAGCTGGTTAAAAAAAGTATAGCTATGCTTAATGAAAGTGCTGCAAAATTGGGCGGCAAACGCGTTGAGTTTACTGGCGAAAAAACCGAACCGACCGAGGTAGCCACCCCCACCGTGACTGACAACCTGTTAAAAGAGCAGTTAGGTTTTATTAATAAGATCAGTACTGATATAGCGAAGATTACAGATGATGTATTGAAATAGAAACTATCACCGGCTTGTCACAGATTGTCCTACAATAACTCCGTAGCCAAATTAGCCAGCTCGCTCCGCTCACCTTTTTGCAGGGTAATATGTGCGTACAACGGGTGCCCTTTAGCCCGATCTATCAGGTATGACAGGCCGTTACTTTCAGCGTCGAGGTATGGGGTATCTATCTGGTAAATATCGCCGGTAAATACAAACTTGCTGTTTTCGCCTGCGCGCGATATGATGGTCTTAATTTCGTGCGGCGTTAAGTTCTGCGCCTCATCAACAATAAAAAATATTTTGGCCAGCGTACGCCCGCGAATAAAGGCCAGCGGAGCGATAGAGATCTTATCATTGGTCACCAGTTCATCCAATTTGGCCTGCATCTTTTCATCCTCGGTAAACTGGTCTTTAATAAACTTCAGGTTGTCCCAAATGGGCGCCATGTAGGGGTCGATCTTTGATTTTACATCACCCGGCAAAAAGCCGATATCCTTGTTGCTCAACGGCACAATTGGGCGGGTGACAAATATCTGCCGGTAATTACGACGCTGCTCCAGAGCGCCGGCTAGCGCCAGCAGCGTTTTGCCCGTGCCGGCATTTCCCTGAATGGTTACCAGTTTTATATCCGGATTCAGCAAAGCATGTATGGCAAAAGCCTGCTCAATGTTTCTGGGTTGAATATTAAATATTGGCTGCTCGGTAACCTTTTCCAGCATGCCGGTCTGGCTGCTGTAAAATGCTGAAACCGAGCCCTTCTTCCCTTCCAAAATAAAAAAATGGTTGGCTATGTCTTTACTCAGTTCCAGATCGACGCCGGGTAGTGTATTTTTGCGGTTTAGCTGGGCAATTTGTTTATCGGTGGCATTTAAAACCGTTTTGCCGCTATACAGCTCATCAACATTTTTAATCTTGCCGGTTTCATAGTCTTCAGCATGAATATTGAGGGCTTTGGCCTTCAGGCGCAGACAAATATCTTTGGATACCAGCACCACATTTTTATCGGTGTTTTCCTGTTGCAGGCCAAGCGCTGCATTCAATATGCGATGGTCTATTTTATCCGAGCCAAAAATAGCCTCGGCATCAGTATCGGTATTTTTAATGTCGATAATAACTTTAAAGTTCCCCTTATTTTTACCCAGCGGATGCCATTCATTAATGAGCTTTTTGCGCGATATATCGTCAACCAGCCTGATAAAGCTGCGGGCTTCGAAGTTGCGGGTATCGTTGCCGGATTTCATGTTATCCAGCTCTTCTAACACCTGGATGGGAATGGCCACATCATGCTCCTGAAAGTTCTCGAAAGCGTTATGATCATACAAGATCACGGAAGTATCCAGAACAAATATTTTTTTTGGGGCGGGTCTGCTTTTATCGTCCTTTTGCATACCTCGCTAAATTAGCGAAAAATTAAACTATTTGTTAACCAAAGATGCCCTGAGTGGCACATTTTAGCATATCCGCCAAAAACAAAAACGGGAGCCGCGTCTTTCGATCTGGTCTCCCGTTTTCTCCTTATGTTAACCGTAGTTACCATAAAGCCTCAAGCTTTTCGTTACTCAACCGATTTGCCCTGGCCATGTGCCCTTGCGGGTTGGGTTGCGTCAAAATCATTAGTTTAGGCTGCCTATCTCCGTAAAAATTTACAGCTCTTGTAATGCCCCTTTTTGCGTTAATTCCGTATTTCTGTGGCTTACGCCCGTTTCTGTTCGGTATAACCCAGGCAGTCCTGCGATCTTTAGCGCTTCCGAAGATTTGCCCGATTCACTTTCCTGTAATTCCTGTAAGGCTGTTAAAGTACGTCGTTCCTGATGATTCTAATATCGGGACAGCATCAAGATTCTGCAAGTTTTTTGGATGGTTTTTATTAACCTGTTTTGAACAATAATTTATTGGTTATTAACAGGTTGACGAGTTTATAAGCTAGTCAAAAAGTGTGTTTTTAATAATTGTGGGCAGGTTTTTGAGATTTTAGCTATTTATTGAGAACCGGTTATTAACAGGCTGATTATTAACAATAATAGACAGATTACAGAAACGTTACGAAAATAAAAGTGCGTAAAATTTTATAATGGGCGTTCCCCTTTTGGGTCGTACTTTCCGCTCATACGCCTGCAAGGCCTTATCCTTCAGCTGACGGACGGTATGCGCTGTAATCATTAACGCAGAGTGAGCGCCAAGTGACTCGCCCCGACATCGCTACGCTTGTCGACCCTCTCTGCTGCGCAAATAGGGTTGAATAAAAAAGGCAGATAAGGCAAACAAATAAAAAGAGGGGTGGCCTGTCAGCTGGACAGCTTCGGGCGAAGCAGGTAAAACAATGAGGGCCCTGTGCGACTGCATGGCTGTCGGGAATGTCGCCTGAAGCGCCGGCCTTTGCGCGACAAATAGCGGCAACAGTCCCTTGCCCGGGTTTTACCTGATTTGCAGGGCATGGGCCGTGAGCGCAAAGAAGCATTCCAAATGACTTGACTTTTGGCAATAACATGATAGAGATAGGTATAGTCCACTTAGCACGTGGGATCCTGATTCGTCTGCTGACAGACAGCATGGCGGGAGAGACTTGTATTAAAAACAAAAACGGGTGCCGCCTCTTTCGATTTGATCACCCGTTTTTTTGACTTTATGCCGCGCCGTAGCGCCGCTTAAAGCATCAAGTTTTGTGTAAAATTGACCGACCTGATTTCCTCTGTGTCGTTATGCAAGGCTGTTCAATCTCGCCCCTCTTTGTGGACATTGACTTAACATTATTATATCGCTGCAAATTCGATTCTGTTAACTAACCCTCGCGGGTTTTTAACTCCTCTGTTTTGCGCTCAAATAAAGATACATCGCGCTTCCGTTCTAAAAGGATCTGCAGATATGATCATCATCGCTGACACTGATTGCTTCAAGGTCATTAATTCGTATTGCCATTCTCCGTAAAAAATGAGCAAACTTATAATACCTCGCTAGTTACATAGGGTTTCCTTCACCGTAGCGATTTTTGTTTCCATATAACTCAGGCTTTCCCTTGATCTTTAGTTCGCCCGAAAGCTCACCCGATTCAATTTTGTTATTCCTGTAAGGCTGTCAAAGTACGTCGTTCTTGATAAAATCAATATCGGGACAAAACACTACTTTTCGCAAATTTTTCTTACTGTTTTTATTAACGCGTAACTAACACCAAAACGGCAGTTATCAACACATTAAAACCGATAAAAATCAGCAACATAAGCGTATTATACCGCAGGTTATCCACATCTGGATTATTCACAATTTTCAAATATTTTTTCATTGAGACTAATGTTAACCTGGCTAAAAACCAGCGATAGTTAAATTTTTTCGGTTAAATGCTTCCAATAACGCTTAGGAATATGGCGCACATGCAGCTTAGTATTTTTACGTGCGGGTATGTTAACACTATGGAAATAATTCTTCCACAAGTGCTGGTAAATGCTTTCGTCCTCTGTATATGCCGATATCACTTCGTCAGGCTTAGCTACCGTTGCAAAATCAAGCGTGACAAATTGGGTATCATGCGTGTCATAGTAAATACCATAACTTCGTTTAATATCATAGATCATCCATCTCTGATCGGCATAGCGGTTTTTAAAATGCCTGATGAGTAAGGGCAGCACATTAAAATCCGGCTCTATTGCCGCATAATAGATTCCATCCTTTAGTTTCTGAAATCGCACAAAGGCTTCCATCCTATGCTTTTCGCGGCGCATCATGCGAATGATTTCTGAAAGGCGCATCACGTATCGGTTACCATAATCATCCTCAATATTTTCGGCGCTATCAAATACGTAACGGATATATCCCACCAAATTATTCTCCTCATCATCCATCTCGGCCATATGCGCTATATACAGTCGCTGTACGCCATTGGGCGACAGCTTTTTGCGTAAACCTTTTAAAACACGCGTGGCATAAGCTTCGTTGGTAATCACGTCTAACGTTTCTTCAAACATAGCCCCGGCCTGCCGACGGCCTTTAAAAAGCTTCACCAGCGCAAGCTTGCGGTCATAAATTTCATATACTGCCGTGAGCAAACCCTCAAAGGTTCCGTCGTAAAACAGCGTCGTCATTTAAAACAGATTTAATTGATTAGGCTTATTTTTTAAATATTTACTCTGTGACTCGGCCAGAATAAACTGCTTGATATTATTACCTGTCAAATCGCGCCGCTCAAACTGCGGACTGTTGCACGTGATAAAATACCGCGCCCTATTCACTGATACGCCTATTTTTTTTAGCTGATCCCAGTTTAATTTGCCATGTCGGCGGGCGCTTACTATTTTTTGTGCTGATAAAATGCCGATTCCGGGGACGCGCAGAATAAGTTTTATATCTGCTTTATTAATATCTATCGGGAACTCCTGCATATTGCGTATGGCCCAGCTTAGTTTGGGGTCGATATCGAGATCGAGCAAGGGTTGCTCGTGGTTAACAATCTCGTTCACATCAAAGCCATAAAAACGCATCAGCCAATCGGCCTGGTACAGCCGATTCTCGCGTACCATGGGTACGCTTGTATTTAAGGCCGGCAAACGCTTATCGGCTAAAACCGGCACATAGCCCGAGTAATACACCCGCTTTAATTTAAACGACTTATAAAAGTAATTAGCCGATTGCAGCACCTCCTGATCGCTTTCAGGCGTGGCGCCCACAATTACCTGCGTACTCTGCCCCGCCGGTGCAAATAGAGGCGCGTTTTTAAAGAGTTTTTTTTCCTCGGTTCGCAGTATAATCTCTTCTTTTAAAAATTGCATCGGGTCTATCATATCCTGCCGGTTTTTATCGGGTGCCAGCAATTTCAGGCCGGCCTCGGTGGGCATTTCGAGGTTGACGCTTAGGCGATCGGCATATAAACCGGCCTCGCGCATTAACTCGTCGCTGGCCCCCGGGATAGATTTAAGGTGGATATAGCCATTAAATTTATGCTCGGTACGCAGTTTTTTAGCCACCAGCACCAACCGTTCCATAGTAAAATCAGCATCTTTAAAAATACCTGAGCTCAAAAACAGCCCTTCAATATAATTGCGGCGATAAAAATTAATGGTCAGGTCAACCACCTCCTGCACGGTAAAAGCTGCGCGTTGAATGTCATTACTTTTACGCGACACACAGTAAGCGCAATCATAAATGCAATGATTAGTAAGCAGAATTTTGAGCAGCGACACGCATCTCCCATCCTCAGTATAACTATGGCAAATACCATTACTGGCGTTGCCCAAGCCCTTATTCTCGTTTTTGCGCTTACTGCCGCTGGACGCACATGATACGTCATACTTAGCCGCATCGGCCAAAATATTTAACTTCTCTGTAATCCTTTCTGCATTCATATCAAACCAAAAATACTAATATTTTTAGCATTTTAATGCTATTAAGAAAGTTTTTATTATTCCTTCAGGTTATATCGAAGATGATCTTTCTAAACAATTATCACTTAGAAAAGTTAAGTTTAAACCAAGTGGCAGCAACGTATTGCCGTCGCTTTGCGTATCTTTAAGTATGAATATCGGGGAAATTGAGCGTTTAATTAAAATCAGCAGAGAAAGGCCGCTGATGCCGGAGACCTATATCCCCTGGCAACTAGAGCCCGAGGCTAATGATATTTTCCTGCCGGAAACGTTAACGTCATTACAGGGCCTTGATATTTACGAGACACTTACCCCTACCCAAAAACTTGAGCTAGGGCGACATGAATTGGTACAGGTTATCGCCTCCTATGCCTGGGGCGAGTGCCTGTTCTGCGTTTTTATGACGCGACATTTGATCACCCTACCAGCAGATAATGTTGAACATCAATTCCTGATCCGAGAGCTCATCGAAGAATTTCGTCACCAGGAAATGTTTGCGCAGGCGATAGCGAAAATTGGCGGTAAGCCGATAAAACAAAGTCGCGCTCATAAATTTTTTGGCGAATTCAGCAATAAATATCTACCTGCCGATTACCTGTTTATGGGTAGTGTTTCGGTTGAGCTAGTGACTGATGTTTACGGCAACTACGCCCGCCGTGCGCCGAATATTTACCCGGTACTCAAAAAGATGTTCGACCTGCATAATATTGAAGAAGGCCGCCATATTTTGTTTACCAAGGCGCTGCTAAAAAGCTATTCTGAAAAGGCCGGATTTATTAAACGGACGCTTTACAGTTATGTAATTCTGTTCAATATCCTATTTGTACGCACTATGTACGTTAAGCGTGAGATCTACGAGCGTATCGGCTTATCAAACCCCGATCAAGTATTTAAACTGGCTTCAAAAAACTTTGAACAAAAATTTGCTGAGCGCTGCCTGGATGACATTATTGAGTTTGTGGATAGCTGGAAAGGCTTTAATTTTTTGACGAGGTTTGCGTGGAGGCGGATTTTGGGTGCAAAGGTTTGATATTAAAAAAGCGGTCATTGCGAGGAACGGAGCAATCCCTAACGTGCTTATCAACGAAGCTAGTGTAACTATCGCGCAGAGATTGCTTCGTTCCTCGCAATGACGTGGTGGATAAATTTAAAAACAAAAAGCGTCGTCACTCAATATGACAACGCTTTTCTATTTTAAGGCAATATTATTGGCAGCGACTAATCTCTAATCACTAACCAGTAATCTCTCTATTTATATCACCTCATTAATACTCATTTCCTTAATCTCTTTTATTTCAGGGCGACCGTTTTTGAAAGCTTTACGCGGAGTTAAACCCAGCAACTCAAACATTGCCATGTCTTCATCAAATGACGGGTTTGGTGTGGTTAACAATTTCTCGCCAGCGAAGATTGAGTTAGCGCCCGCCATGAAGCAGAAAGCCTGCTCAACGGTGCTCATCTCGGTACGGCCTGCCGAAAGGCGTACTACCGTTTTAGGCATAATGATACGTGTGGTAGCAATCATACGTACCATATCCCAGATTGAAACACGTGGCTGCTCGGCCAGCGGCGTTCCTTTTACCGGTACCAGTGCATTGATTGGCACTGACTCCGGGTGCTGAGGTAAGTTTGACAGCGTTTTCAGCATTGAAATTCTATCCTCGGTAGTTTCGCCCAAACCGATGATACCACCACTGCATACCGAAATTTTAGCTTTGCGAACGTGTTCTAAAGTTTTTAAACGATCATCGTAAGTGCGAGTGGTTATGATACGTTTGTAATCGTCTTCTGAAGTATCGAGGTTATGATTGTAAGCATACAGACCGGCGTCAGCCAGGCGCTGTGCCTGGTCTTCGGTAAGCATACCCAAGGTACAGCAAACCTCCATATCCAGCCCGTTCACAGCCTTCACCATATCAATTACCTTGTCAAAGTCGCGGTTGTCGCGCACTTCGCGCCATGCTGCGCCCATACATAAACGTGAGGCGCCACCAGCTTTAGCTTTTTCAGCAACGGCAATGACTTCTTCTTTAGGCATTATGGCGTGCACATCAACACCGGTATTATACCGTGCTGCTTGCGGGCAGTACGCACAATCCTCAGGGCAGCCGCCTGTTTTTATGGAGATCAGTGAGCTGATCTGCACTTCGGCATAATCTTTATTTTCGCGGTGAATGCTTGCTGCGCGGTAAACCAGGTCAAGCAAGGGGGTATTATATATTTCAGAGATTTGTTCTTTCGTCCAGTCGTGTCTAACTTCTGTCATCATGTTGATCAGTTTTAAGATTTCAAAAATACACCACAAGTGTTAATGATGCAATAAAAGATTTGTTGCCAACCAAAGCGAAAGCCAAAAGCCCGCGCAATCGGTAAATGTTGTTATGATAATTGATGATGCCACAGCCGGGTCGATACCTAGTCTTTTTAATATTAACGGTATGCCTGCGCCGGTCAATCCGGCAACTATTAAATTACCCGTCATAGCCAGAAACAGTACCAGCCCCATCATGGCGCTGCCGTCATAAAAAAGGGCAAATGCCCCCACAATAATGCCGTTTACCGCGCCATTGATCATTCCTACCGAAAATTCTTTTAATACCGTTCGGTAAGCCTGGTTATCGGTCAGGTCGCTCAATGAAATACGGCGCACGGTTACCGCTAAAGCTTGTGTAGCTGCGTTACCGCCCATCCCGGTAACAATGGTCATGTATGCTACAATTGCCGGAATAGCCACCTGCACTGTCGGGAAATGCCTTACTACCCCCGCTGCTAGAAAGCCCGTCGCCAGGTTAATGATGAGCCAGGGCAACCGGCTTTTTACCGCTTCCAACCAATTACCACTAAGTTCCTCGTCTTCGGATACACCGGAGATCTTTAATAAGTCTTCGGTATTTTCCTGCTCCATTACGTCGATGATATCATCAACAGTAATGCGGCCTATGAGCCTCATTTCATCATCTACAACGGGTATGGTAGTTAAATTATATTGCGAAATGAGTTTGGCTACCTCTTCCTGGTCAAGGTCTGCCTTTACAAAAATCGGATCATCTTTATATATATCTTTGATTTTGACGTCGGCATGAGCCTTAATAATATCTTTAATGGAAACTACGCCTTTCAGTACATCATATTCATCAACCACATAAATGGTGTAAAACTCCTCCATCTCTTCAGATTGACGAATGATCTCATCTAATGCTTCTTTTTTGTTGGAATTGACGTTAACACAAAGCAATTGCGGGTTCATCAAACCACCCGCAGTATTCTCGTCGTAACTTAAAAGGTGACGGATATTACTGGCGTCCTCATGGTCGAGGTCCTCCAAAATTTCCCGTTGTTCGTGTTCCTCTAATTGCGAGATAATGTCTGTAGCATCATCATAATCGAGTTCCTCAACGATCTCCGAACGCTTCTCCGGATCAAGGTTGATAAGGAGTTCGCCGGGACGATGCTCTTCGTCCATTTCGGCAATAACTTCCGATCCGAGGTCAGACGGCAGGATATTAATAATACGCTCACGCTCCTCAGGCTCCAGCTTTTCGAAGAGGATAGCAATCTCTGAAGGGTGATACTCCTTCAGAACTAACTCTAATTCAGCATCATCGCCTTCTAACGCGGTTTTGATGCGCAGGAAGTCCTTTTTATCTACCTCGAACGATTGCATACACCGACTAAATTAGGCATTTAAGCCGGGAAAAAGGCAATTTGATTTACGATTTTAGATTTACGAATTATGATTTGTTGCTTAGAAAAATTTCGTAATTCGTAATTCGTAATTCGTAATTCGTAATTCGTAATTATTTAAAGGCTATAATCGTACTTAGTTTTAGCACCGGTTATTTTATCCACCTTAGCCAATACCGCATTTACGTGCGTTTTACGGATAGACACCTGTATACTGCAATCATTATCAAAAGTTTGTTCAATGATCTGCAAATCGGCCTCTTTGATCAGGCGCATTACATCATTCATCTGCAAATAATCAAAGCTGATAGTGTAAATGTCATTGACCGTCTTTTCAATGATTTGGGAGACAGCCAAAACATCCTCTGTAGCGGTTTTATAAGCGTTGATCAATCCGGGAACACCGAGCAACGTCCCACCAAAATAACGCACTACAACAACCAGCGTGTTGGTGATATCTTTAGATAATAAAGTATTCAAAATCGGTCGGCCGGCGTTGCCTGAGGGCTCACCATCATCGTTCAATTTAAAAACAGAGCGGTCAACGCTTAAGCGCATGGCCCAGCAATGATGATTGGCTTTTGGGTGTTCTGTTTTTAGCTTCGCGATGACTTCCTTGATCTGGCTTGCAGACTGTATAGGATAAGCAAAGGCCAGAAACTTACTGCCGCGGTCGCGAAAGATAGCTTCGGCAGGCTCGGCTATAGTTTTATAAGTATCGTCAAACAGCATACGCGCCGCTTAAAAATTAAAGATCACAATAACAGCAATCAGCGACAGAGCGATGCCTATTTTATTGAGCATACTCAACTTTTCGTTAAATACAAACAGGCCGACCAAAGTGCCCAGCGCTATCACACCGATATTCATCGCCGTAAATACAATCGACGGTTTGCTAGCCAAAGCCTGGTGCGCTTTAAGGTAAAACAGGATATTACCGAAGTTGGCTATACCCAGCGCCCAGCCTATTAAAATATGAGGGAATGAAAATTTGGTTTTGCTGCTGGCGATTTTAATAACAAGCATAATAACCGCACAGATAAAGCATAACACAAAAACCATAAACAGTAACGATGTATAAGGCACCGTCTTGAACGCCGATAATTGCTTAAATAAAACATCGATCACTCCCATTCCAACAAAAACAATTAGCAGATAGAACCAACCGCCTTTGGCTGCTTTACCACCGCTTTTACCCCAGGGAATTGAAAACAACACAGCCACTACGCCTAGCAATATGCCCACAATTTTGATGAGATGCAGGTTCTCGCCAAAAACAAAATAGGATGCCAGTATAGGAATGAATAGTGACAACCGCTGCGCGACATCTGTACGCACTATGCCGTTAGCCGTCACCGAAGCGCCAAGTATTACAAATAAAACAGGTAATAATACGCCCAGACCAAGTAAATTGTTAACCGGGGCAACGCTAAGGCTAACCCAATGCGGTTTAAAAATTATCCAGGTAAGTAAAATGGCGGTCGAGTAGTTCCAGGTTACGGCTTGCAAAACGTCAATATGGTAGCGCTTAGCCAGCTTTAGCATGATGGAAACCGCCACACTGCAACAAATACTTAATAAAATGTAAAGCATTGGCTTTATTATTTTTTGTAGATGATTTGTAGACGATCTGTGCCTGACAGAATCTCGTCGGCAATTATACCGTTAATTTTTGGAGCATTAATGCCCGAATTTAAACTTATTGCGCCGGTAAATACCCGCGCTTCGTCCCATAACCCGGCTTCGATAAAGGCGTTGAGTGTATACGCGCCGCCCTCAATAATTAGTGATTGAATGTCCTGCAAATACAACTGATACAAGATGTAATGTGGCACATAACGATCGAAATCCTCTAACGCTATGTATTTGATTTTACCGTCAATATCAGTCTTGATTTCGTTAAAAACCAAGGTCTCTACTGACTGATCAAATATATACAGTTCATGGTTTAATTCAAGTTTACGATCAATTACAACACGTTTTGGCGAACGTCCCGTGCCAAAGCGAACATTCAGTTGAGGGTTATCAATTGCAGCGGTGTTTTTCCCTACCAATATAGCATCCTCCTCGCCCCGCCATTGGTGCACCAGTTTGCGCGATTCGGTTCCGGTTATCCAGAACTGACGGCTATCGTCTGGCGCAAAAAAGCCATCCTGCGTTTCGGCCCATTTTAATATCACATACGGCCGGTGTTGCTGAACCTTAGTAAAGAAACGACGGTTTATAAACCTGCATTCATCCTCCAAAACACCCAGCGTTACTTCAATACCCGCAGCTTGCAGTTTCTCTATTCCCTTGCCGTCAACCTGCGGAAAAGGGTCGCGACAGCCTACTACCACATGTGGTATGCTATGCTTGATAATCAAATCGGCACAGGGTGGTGTTTTGCCATAATGTGCGCAGGGCTCAAGCGATACATAAATAGTCGACTCCTGCAGTAAATCTCCGGCGTTATTAGAGTTTGTCAATGCGTCGTTCACCGCGTTTACCTCGGCATGTGCCTGGCCATATTGCTGGTGATAGCCTTCACCTATTATCCTGTTGTTATGTACTATCACGGCACCTACCATAGGGTTAGGGCTCACCTTGCCTGCACCCAATATGGCCAGATCAAGGCAACGCTGCATATATTTTTCGTGATGTGGCACGGAGCTAAGATAGTGATTAGTGCGCTGAAGATTGGTTATCGAAGATTAAAGATTGGTGGCTAATAGCTAACTTCGCCGCAATGAAAACCATTAATGACGTTTTTTTGACCTATAAACAGTCTCTTACGACCATTTACGACCCGCAGGAAACCGAAGCTATCACTCTAATGGTTTTAACCGAATTACTCAACACCAGCAAAGCCGCCATCAAAGCATTTGGCGACCGCGGGCTAACCCTAACACAACAGGAAGAACTAAACAACATCCTTGGCCAGCTAAAAACAGGCAAGCCATTGCAATACGCTTTGGGTTATGCTGAGTTTTATGGTTTAAGGTTTCTGGTGAATCCATCAACGCTTATCCCCCGGCCTGAAACCGAGGAACTAGTACAGTGGGCATTAGCTTATGGTACAGGCCATCAAAATATTTTGGATATTGGTACTGGCAGCGGCTGCATTGCCATCAGTATTAAAAATAATTTACCAGATGCGCAGGTTTCTGCCATAGATATTTCTGTCGATGCCTTGAATACGGCTAAAGAGAATGCCCGACTAAGTGGGGTTGAAATAAATTTTATTAAGGCTGACATTCTAAATTTAAAATCAGAAATCGAAATTCCGAAATCCGAAATCATCATATCAAATCCTCCCTACGTTACACTTGAAGACAAAAAACTCATGCACCGCAATGTAACCGATTTTGAGCCGAATACCGCACTATTTGTCCCCCAAGATGATCCGCTGATATTCTATAAAGCAATAGCCAATTTTGCTTTAACCAACCTGAACGAAGATGGATTGCTATTTTTTGAAATCAATGAGAGTTTGGGAAGGGAGACTGCCCGGTTGCTACTTGACAAAGGTTTTAAGGATGTGGAAATAAGGAAGGATTTGAGCGGTAGGGATAGAATGATAAGGGCGTCTAAACCATGATTTTTAGGATTTAAGGATTACCTTGATTAAAGCAACCAATCTCTATTTAACACCATTTAATAATCTTATTAGATAAAAATCAAGGTCCTAAGAATTTAGAGATTACCTTTAATTGATATTATTTCATATCGATTCAACCTCAAAAGTAATCTCTTTAAATCTTATAAGTATTTCATTAAAAAATCAAGATAATCCTTAAATCCTAAAAATCAAGGTCCTAATTGCGTGGATGAAACTGAATTATCGTCCCCTTCAAATACTCTCTGTCTAAATGCGTATAAATCTCCGTCGTGGTAATGCTCTCATGGCCCAGCATTTCCTGCACGGCACGCAGGTCGGCGCCGCCCTCAACCAAATGTGTGGCGAATGAATGCCGGAATGTGTGCGGACTAATCGTCTTCTTCAATCCTACTTGCTCTGCCAGTTTTTTAATCAGCATAAAAATATAAACCCGGCTAAGCCTGCTGCCGCGACGATTCAGGAAAACATAATCCTCCTCTCCTTTTTTAATCGGCACATGTACGCGTACTTCGTCTATCCATATCTTAAGGGCTTTTACAGCCGCGCCACCGATGGGTACCAGTCGCTC
Organism: Mucilaginibacter ximonensis; assembly: GCF_042686265.1. Classification (NCBI taxonomy): domain Bacteria; kingdom Pseudomonadati; phylum Bacteroidota; class Sphingobacteriia; order Sphingobacteriales; family Sphingobacteriaceae; genus Mucilaginibacter; species Mucilaginibacter ximonensis. Next base: position 425,510 of record NZ_JBHUPD010000001.1, on the reverse strand, counting down.
TTTGTTGCCCTTGCCGGTCACTTTGATAAATTCAATTTCGAGATATAAGTTAGATAGTTTCAGTTCAGTTAATTCAGATACACGCAGTCCGCAGCCATATAAGGTTTCCATAATGGCTTTGTTGCGGGGGCCGTCAGGTTTGGATAAATCGATAGCATTAATCAGTTTATTAATATCCTCGTAGCTTAACGTATCGGGCAATTTGCGGGTTATTTTGGGCGCTTCAAGCAGCTCTGACGGGTCAATTTTAATTAGATCTTCCATCAGCATATATTTATAAAAAGCTTTAATGCCTGAAAGTATGCGCGCCTGCGACGAGGGTATCATACCCAATTCATTAATCCAAACAATAAACTGGCGCAAATCAGTTAAGGTAACACATTCAGCAGTAAGCTTAGTCGGTTGTATCTCGGCAAATTCATACAATCGCTGTATGTCGCGGGTATAAGCCTCGATAGAATTTAACGAGAGCGAACGCTCTAATTTTAAATAAGCCTGAAATCCTTTTATTGCTGATGGCCAGTTCAATTGATTTTAAATTAATGTTTTATACTTTTGAACTAATGAATATACAAATTATCAATGGCCCAAATTTAAACTTGCTGGGCGTTCGCGAGAAATCTATTTATGGCGACAGCAGCTTTGAAAGCTACCTGGAAACACTAAAATCACGCTACCCGCAACTTAACATTGCCTATTATCAAAGCAATGTTGAGGGCGAAATTATTAACAAACTGCATGAAATTGGTTTTAGTTTTGACGGCGTGGTGATGAATGCCGGCGCATACACCCATACCTCTGTTGCCATTGCCGACGCTATTGCAGCTGTTAAGACACCAGTTGTTGAGGTGCATATCTCCAACGTTTACAAACGCGAGGAGTTTAGACATCACAGTATGCTGGCCGCCAACTGCAAAGGCGTTATCGCCGGTTTCGGGATGGACAGCTATCGCCTGGCTATTGAGAGTTTGATAGCTCAATAAAACATTTTTAGCGTTCCGTTGTAATTGCCGTAGCAATCAAGCCGATGCGTTTGGTCATCGTCAAAAATTTGTGCTTTACCCCTGTCAAAATGCAGAGATCACTGAAACCGATATTTTTAATTGCCGTTATACTTTCCATTTTTTATTTTGATGGAAATGCGCAAAAACTAAGATCTGAAAGTGCAAGACAACGCAAGGCACAGCGCTCTCGCGATTCGCTATTACGTACATTTAACAAAGCCGATACATCTGTAAACAACCTGCTGCAAACGCTGGAACGATACAATTCCGGTTTTATGCAAATGAAAAACAGTTTCGCCGACGGGCTGGACACGCTAGAGGTTAGTGCCCGCGTACCTGCAATTGTAAAACGGCTTAATAAAATAAAAGACCAGGCCAATACACACAAAGCCAGTACGCTCCGGTATCTTTTTGTTTTGCGCAACAATCTGGATAATATACAAGGTGTTCTCGACAATTGGCAGGATGATCTTGATGCAATAAACAGCAGGCTGGTTCAAAACCAAAAAGACCTGATCAAATTTAACAATGATTCTTTGCTGGTTAAAACCATACCTACCGACAGCGCATTGCGGCAACGCTTTTTTGAGCGCCGGAAAGAAGTTATTTTATTGTGGTTAAACGTAGACAGCGCAAACCGGCGCAACCTGTTTAAAATAAATATTCTGCAAAACAAGGTAGCGGTAACTTACGCAAACGCGCTTGATGAAACCGACCAGATAGATGACAAGGTGAAGCAATTTGCACAGCGCGCGTTTGATGGCGAATTTGGCTATATATGGCAGGTAGACCCAAGCTACAATAACATAAAAACTGCTGTAAATGGAACCATTGAACTAAACCGGCTGTTACTTTACTATTTCGTTAGCAAACAAACCACCAGGCATTTTATAAGTATTGTATTTTTTGTACTGGTTGCCCTGTGGATTGCTTATAACCGCGAAAAAACAAAACGAGATACCGAAGCCGCTGAACTGCTTGCCGGACAGGCTAATTTAATATATAAATACCCGTTGCTATCGGCTTTATTGGTACCAGCCGTGATAGTTCCATATTTTTATGACCACCCGCCGGTAATATTTTTAGAGGGCTTTTTTCTGACCTCACTAATACTGGTAATGATGCTGGTAAAACGCCTGTTTGATCCAGAACAGTTTAAGGCACTGGTTCAATTATTTTACCTGACATTAGTTTACAGCGCCAGCAACCTGCTGGTGCAGATCACCAATCTTGACCGGTTTATTATACTGGCTCTAAGTGTGGCTGCAATAATCATCGCGCACCGTTTTCATAAAAAAGTATATCACGAACCTGCACGCTATCCTAAAAACACTTTATTCATTTTAAAGACATTTATTGCCGTGCAGGCGCTTGCCTTAACATGCGATTTATCGGGCAGATTCAGCTTAGCTAAAATTCTCGCTATTACAGCAACCTATAATCTTTGGCTTTTGCTAGCCTTGCATTTTGTGGTACAAATTATTAGTCAGGGTTTGTTGTTGCAGTTCCATACCAAAAAAGATGATGACAGCATTATAAGCTGGATAGATCATACTTTGCTGCAGGCCAAATTCAGAAAGATATTAAACGTAGGCGCAGCGCTGTTATGGCTGTTTTTCCTGTTCCAAAACCTTAATATAGACGATGCCGCTCTTGATTATATCAGCGATTTGTTAAACCAGGCACATACGGTAGCGGGTGCCTCATTTACCTTTGGTGGTTTTGTAATTTTTGTAGCGGTGATCTGGCTATCGTCTGTTTTGTCAAATATCATCAGTTACTTTTATGACATTGCGGCGCAACGCTCAGATATCGAATCGCTAAAAAAGAAAAACCGAACCTCCACCCTGTTAATCAGGATCGGTGTATTCACACTCGGCTTTTTCCTGGCAGTATTTGCCTCAAACTTTCCGTTGGATAAAATTACGATCATCATTAGCGCTTTTGGTATAGGTATTGGTTTTGGTTTACAGAACATAGTCAATAACCTGGTATCAGGCTTGATACTGGCCTTTGAACGGCCGATGCAGATAGGTGATATTATTGAGGTTGATAACCGGTCAGGAACTATTAAAGAAATCGGCATCCGCGCCAGCAAAATAGCTACGTCCGACGGTGCTGAAGTGATCGTTCCAAATGGCGACCTGATATCGCACCATGTTATCAATTGGACATTGAGTAACAATAATCGCCGGGTTGAACTAATTATTAGTGTAGCTTACGGAAGCGATATCGAAAAGGTGAAGCAACTGCTAAAAGACATATTATGTAATCGCGAAGATATTATGAATGATCCGGAGCCGTTGGTATTTCTGCATAACCTGAGCGAGAGTTCGGTAGACTTCAGAATCTTATTCTGGGCCGGGGATATTGGCCAATGGCTTGAATTAAAGAGCCGGGTTTTGAGCGACATCTATAGGGCCCTGAATAACGAAGGGATAGAAATTCCGTATCCAACGCGCGATATAAACGTAAAGTTATTATCAGCTGACGTGAAAGAGCTATTGGCTAACGATAAAAACAGCCAGATATCAGCACCACCAGAAAATCCTAATAAAAGCGGCGACGGTCAAGATCAGTAAACTTATGAAGTTTCCTGACAAAAAATGCCCACATAATACTGCCGTGATACATACCGGTTAACTTTGAGTTGTATTTTTTAAGGTGCGTACTTGATGCGTGGTCTCCGCTATCAAAAATATGTCGCACAAAATAGCGATGCGCCTTGCTAACCGCGCCGGCATCTTTGCGTTTTCCCTCGGTCAGAAAACGCAATAATGCGGCAAAATCTAAAAAGAAACGCGCCGTGATGACAATAAAGCCTTTCCAGAATGGCAGATTTTTTTTGATAAGCAGCAGGTTATTTCTGAAGTTTAAATAAGTTTTAAAAGGGTTTTCAGTAGTCAGGGTGCCCCCCCCTACGTGAAATATTTCCGATTGTGCACAATACATCACTTTATAGCCACTATTCTTTAGTCGCCAGCAAAGGTCAATTTCTTCCATATGCGCAAAAAACTGTTCATCAAAACCCTCGGCCTCATCCCAGTATTTCTTTTTGATGAACATGGATGCACCCGATGCCCAGAATACCTCGCCCGACTCTTCATATTGACCATGATCCGGCTCGATTTCATTCACAATGCGCCCCCGGCAAAACGGATAACCAAAGCTATCTATAAAACCACCGGCAGCTCCGGCATGTTCAAAACTACCTTTTTGGTTGTATGCTTTAATTTTAGGCGCAGCTACGGCAATCAGCGGGTCGCTTTCCATTAGTGAAATAACGGGATCAATCCAACCGGGGTGTACTTCGACGTCAGAGTTTAGCAGGATGTAGTAATCGGCATCAACCTGTGCCAACACCCGGTTATAACCGCCGGTAAAACCGTAGTTCTGATCATTTTGTATAATGCGGATGCCTGGATAGTTTTCGCGGATAAACTGCACCGAACCATCGGTAGAAGCATTGTCGCCTACAACAATATCCAGATTGGGCCATACTGATGACAGTACAGAGGGCAGAAACTGTTGCAGGTGTTTGATACCATTCCAGTTTAATATCACTATAGCTACTTTGGGATATTGACTCATCTTTTGTATTTCACGTGTTCCGGCTTAAACTTCCACCTTCGGTGCGACCATAGCCAGTATTGCGGCTCTCTATTAATAATATTCTCGAGAAACTTCACGTGTGCTTTAGTGATCTCGTATTCTTTTGTTTGTTTTGGATCTTCAAATAAGGTATAAAGAGTGTAAGTATAGTAACCTCTTTTTACCTTTTTCATGTCGTAATATAACACTACGCTATTTGTGGCCCGCGCTATTTTTTCGACGCCCAAAAATACAGGAGTTTTTTGGTTTAAAAAATCTGTAAAATAATCCAGTTCCTCGCGCGATGGCGTTTGGTCGCCCAGTAAGGCTATTGCGGGTTGCTCGTTGCGTAATTTAACCAACTCACGCATAGCCTTATTCATGGCCACAGGTACGGTGCCAAACCGGGCCCGTACCTGCTGAAAAAATCGATCAAAAATGGCACTTGTTAGTGGCTTATACACTATCAGAAATTTATTTTCAGTATAAAACGGAAAATTTTGCCCGGCCCACTCCCAATTGCAGTAATGCCCGCCTATAGCTACCAGACTGCGCCCTTGCGCATGATAATTAGTAATAACTTCCGGATTGGTTAGAATCACCCTTCTGCGTATTTGTTTCTCCGAGATGGAAACTGATTTTATTGTCTCAACTATCAAATCACATAAATGGCGGTAAAATTTGCGCTGAATTTCATGAATTTCCCGGTCGCTTTTTTCGGGAAAGGAGTTTTTCAGGTTTTGATAAACCACCCGCCGCCGGTAGTGAAAAACATAGTACAGCAGCGGGTACAATAAATCAGCAACAGCATACATCACCCAAAAAGGCAGCAATGAAAACAGGTAAAGCAAGAAAATGCCGATGCGCTGTGACAGGTTTTTTAACACGGGTAATGCAATTTTTGCAAACTTAAAACATCGGCACAAAAGTTAAAGCTGGCGGCTTACTAATACCGTAAATTTTACATTAATTACATTTTACCTGAATGTTAGGTTTTAGGTTTAAGTTTCCACCGCTTGTGCGACCACAACCAATATTGGGGTTCGCGGCGTATCATCGCTTCGAGATATTTTGTATGAGCCTCGGTAATTTCGTACTCGGCAGTATTTTTAGCGTCTTCAATCAATGACACCATTGTATATTCGTAATAGCCCCGTTTTATTCTTCGCATATCGCAAAATATTACGGCAGAATCTACCCGTTTAGCTATCTTTTCAATACCCAGAAAGACGGCTGTCGGCTGGTTTAAAAAAACGGTGAAATAATTTGCAGTGGCCATCGGCGGCGTCTGGTCTCCGGCAAAGGCCGATACGGTAAACTCATCTTTGTGAGCCAAACAGGTTTTAAGCGTTTGCGGCATGGGCACGCCTACAGCGCCAAACCTGGTGCGCATGCGTAAAAAATAATTATCCATAACCTCATCGGCTAACGTTTTGTAAACCACAAACAGCCGGGTGTGCGTACTAAACTCCAGGCTTACCCACTCCCAGTTACAGTAATGGCCGGTAACAGCCGTTATACTTTTACCTGCAGCCTTATGTTCATCGGCCCACTGCGGGTTGGTGCACACCATGCGGCGCTGCAGTTGTTTTTTTGAGATACTGGTCATTTTAATGATCTCGAGCATTAAATCGGCCAGGTAGCGGTAATATTTACGTTCGATATCGGCACGCTCGCCGTCCGACTTTTCAGGGAATGAATTGCGTAAATTCTCCTGCGTTACCTTTCGCCGATAACCTATAAGGTGATAAAGAACCACAAATAAGGCATCAGCTAATAAATAAAGTAACCAAAACGGCAGTAGCGATATCAGGTATAAAAAGAAAGTACCCAGCCTTGAAAGCCCTTTATTTATCATTAGTTTTGGGGGTTGTTACACAAACATAATTTATATGATTGACAAAGGCGCTCTAATGCCCCTATTTTATCTTCCGCCGGTAGCCTATTTCTCGGCTATTAAGAACCTGCGGCCGGATATTATATTTGAACGCGAAGAGCATTTTCCAAAACAAACCTACCGTAACCGGGCCAATATCTACTCGCCCGATGGTGTTTTATCGCTTACCGTTCCGGTTATAAAAGGCTCCAAAATGCATACCAAGGTTAAAGACGTCAAAATAAGTTACGATTTTAACTGGCAGCGCCTGCACTGGATGAGCCTGGAAACCTGTTACCGTCGTTCGGCTTATTTTGAGTATTATGAAGATGATTTTGCTCCTTTTTACCAAAAGCAATTTGAATACCTGTTTGATTTTAACGAACAGCTATTACAGCTGGTTTTAAAATTCACCAAATTACCGCTCGAATTAAAATATACTGAAACCTACGAGGCCCAATACCCCCAACTGCAAGACCTGCGTAACACCATGAGTGCCAAAACAGCCTACAATATTGAACAAAAACCTTATTTTCAGGTTTTTGAAGAACGCCAGGGTTTTATTAAAAATCTAAGCATTATCGACCTGCTGTTTAACCAGGGGCCGCAAACTATAAATTATCTGTAAATGGGTCATATTAAAAGAGTAAGGTACAGAACCGTTAAGCGCCAGAAAGTGGGCGAACGCCCGGGTGCCATCAACATAGCCGACGATGCTCTAAAACCTATCATTACCGTTTACTCTTATAACGAAAAAGAACTGGTTTGCGCAGACGGGCACGAACTGAAAGTAATACTGGATCAGTTTAAAAAATGTACTGACCATACCCATTGGATACAGATTCGCGGCTTGAATGACCAAAAACTTATTGAAGATATAGGCACCTATCTGAAAGTGAATCCGCTTGTTTTGGAGGATATAGCTAACACACACCAGCGCCCCAAATTTGATGAATACGACGACTATGTTTTCATGGTAACACGCCAGGTATATTTTAATGAAGAAGGCGAACTGTGCAACAATCAATTTTCAACCATCGTGAAGCCAAACCTCATCATAAGTTTTGAAGAGACGCACGACGAGCATTTTGAAGGTGTAAAGGCACGCCTCAAAGCAGGCAAAGGCGCCATACGCACCGCCGGGCCCGGCTACATGGCCTATGCGCTGAACGATACCATTATTGACACCTATTTTGTGCTGCTGGCCCGCATCGGCGATGAGTTGGACAGTGTTGAAGACCGTATGTACAGCAATGCCGACAAATCTATCATGTATGATACACAGCAACTAAAACGCACACTTATTATTTTGCGCCGCATTACCTGGCCTGAGCGCGATAAAATAAACGACATACTACGCTCGGATAATACACTGATATCTAACGAGGTAAAGACTTATTTAAAAGACGCTTACGACCACATTATTCAGGTGATGGACCTGATTGAAAACTATAAAGAGATTGCCAGCAGCATCATTGACCTTTATTTATCGCTGGTTAGTAATCGCATGAACGAGATTATGAAGGTGCTTACCATTATATCGGTCATCTTCATTCCGCTAACCTTTGTTGCCGGTATCTACGGCATGAACTTCGCCCGTGTTGACCCGGCCACCAATAAAGTAATGCCTGATAATATGCCTGAGCTTTACTCGCCGCATGGCTATATTTATGCTTTAGGCGGTATGGTGCTGATAGGCATTATACAGGTGATTGTATTTTGGAAGAAGGGCTGGTTTAGCAGGTTGTAACAAACCCGCAAGCGCATTGCCGTTTCGAGCATAGCAAGAGATCTATACACCGGCATTTTGGCGAGCTTAATATGTGTATAGATCTCTCCCGTTGGTTGAGATGACATATGGTAGAAACAGCAATTACTTTGCCGCTACAGCCGGTGGTACATACTCAAATGGCAATTGGTCGGCTACACGCTTGCGGCCCCAAAAACCCTGTATCAGCAACTTATCGTAGCTGGTCATAGCCCCGCGGCTATCCACACGGGCGTCTGTATTAAAAATAGAACCGTAATAGTCTAAATTATCTAACTGCACTTCGTTGGCATGTTTTGGGTCAGTGCGGGCGGCTGCTTTTTTATCATATACAATATAAAAACGCTTATCGTACCTGAAGGTGATCAAGCTTTTTTCAGGGCGCTTAATAATCTGCTCGGCAACAATAGGTATCGATTCATACACCAGCGGGAACACCGGACTCAAAATCTTATAAACCAAAAAAACCTCCTCGCGCGACTTACCAGCGTACAACGCGCGCAGATAATGCATTAGCGACCCTTCATAAGCTTCCTGCCTTTTCTTCTCCCATTTTTGCTGCTGCTCTGGCGTGCCTTTCATTTGCTCAAAGGTATAATCGCCCTCATAATTGGTGATATCTCTGGCTGCTTCGTGCGAGAATGTTTTAAGCAGATATTTGATGCGATATCCTAAAGCATTGTTTTCAATAATCAGAAAATCAGACGTGGTAGCTTTTAAAACACCTTTGGCAGTTGAGAACTCCAGTAAATCAGGATTCAATATTTTACAATATTTGGCATTTGACGATTCGCCCATAAAATATTGGATAAAGGTTTTCACCTGTTTTTCGCGTTGTGATTTATCGCCGACATTCACCTCGGCCAGCATTACCGATTTTACATTTAATATCACGTCGATGGCTTCTGGTTTATCTGTTAAGATTACATTCCGCTTTTCGGGCTCAAAGCCCAGCATGTTAACCACCAGCTGATAGGTACCCGGTGTAAGGTTACCAAACCTGAAACGGCCTTCGGCATCAGTAGCTACGGCCTGCTCAGAGCCTGCTATAAAAACACTGGCAGCTTGTATAGGCTCGCCTTTGATGTTCTTTACGGTGCCGGTGATGTCATACATTTGCGCCCAGGCGCTCAATTGCAGCAAACAGAAAAGAATCAGACTGAAGAAGTATTTCATAGATAAGTTTAGGTGTTGCTTGATTTATTAAGGATAAAGATAAAATATTTTAATCGGGATTATACTCAAAAGGAAGTTGATCGCCCACACACCCCAAATTAAAAATAGGAATTTCATGAATAAGCTTATTAACCATAAGTCAAACAAAAACCTCACACTTTAATTTGTCCGGTGCTCAGCGCGTTTTTAACCATAGTAAGTATGCTGTTCATGCCATTGATCTTGATCTCATAAACGCTTGACAACATCATCCCCATTTTGCCCGGTGGGAAACCCTTGTTTTTGAGCCACTCGAGGTAGTAAACTGGCAGATCGCTAAGCAAGGTACCTTTGTACTTACCAAAAGGCATACGCGTGCGGACGATGTCTACCAGTATTCTCGAGTCGGGTTTGATGGGCTCCATGCTGGTAAAGATAGAAAGATTAATATCGAATCAATAAATACTGAATTTCGAAATCGATGTACTAGTTGACAGTAAAATGTGACAAAACATCTGCCCCGCATTGGTTGTTGCCAACGGATGGAGCAACAATTTAAAGCAAGCCTGACAGGTGCTGAAGGACCGGTTACCGGTATTATAAAAACCACCAATTTTAACGGCTATGAAAAAGCCTACCGTTTTGACTCGATGAACAAAACACTGCACCTGACTATTGCACCTGATCATGCAGGAAAATGGCACAAGCTTGACGCAACTGAGCCTTTTCTTTTAGATTGGATTGATGAAATGGCGGCACAAATCCCGAAATTGCCTGCTTAATTATTTAACTATCTGGTTATGGAAAAGAGAGAATTAGGACGCTCAGGCATTAAAGTGAGTCCGTTTTGTTTTGGTGGAAATGTTTTTGGCTGGACAATTGATAAAAAGCAATCATTTGAAATACTGGATGCATTTGTAGACTCAGGACTGGAATTTATTGATACTGCCGACGTTTACTCCAAATGGAAACCTGGAAACAAAGGTGGCGAAAGCGAGACTATCATTGGTAATTGGCTGAAACAAACGGGCAAACGCGACCGCATTGTACTGGCGACCAAAGTAGGTAAACCCATGGGCGAGGATAAAAAGGGTTTGTCGAGAGCTTATATTATTAAAGCTGTTGAAGATTCGCTAACGCGATTAAAGACCGACTACATTGATCTGTACCAATCGCACGAGGACGATGCCAACACGCCACTTGACGAAACCATGTCGACTTTTACTGATCTGATAAAGCAAGGAAAGGTGCGTGCCATAGGCGCTTCAAACTTTAGCGCTGCCCGTTTGAAGGAGGCATTAAAAGTAAGCGACAGCAACGGCCTTGCACGTTACGAGACCCTGCAACCTGAATACAATCTGTATGACCGCGAGGAATATGAAAAAGAGTACGAGCAGATCTGTTTAGATAACAATCTGGGCGTCATCACTTTCTTTTCATTAGCCAGTGGATTCCTGTCAGGCAAATACCGCTCAGAAGCCGACTTGTCACAAAGCGCCCGGGGCGGGGCTGTAAAAAAATACTTGAATGATCGTGGCTTCAGAATTCTGGATGCGCTGGATCAGGTAGCGTCGCAATACAAAACTACGCCGGCGGCAGTGTCGTTAGCGTGGGTGATGGCCCGTAAAAGCATCACTGCACCTATAGCAAGCGCTACGTCGTTACAGCAATTGCATGATACTACCGCAGCAGTAAGGTTAAATTTAGAGCAGAGCGCTATCGACTTGTTGACGGAAGCGAGTAGGTATTAAAAGGTACCCGTATCGCAAAAATAATAAAATCGTCATTGCAAGGAACGAAGCAATCTCTGCGCGGCAGTTACCGTTGCTAAGCAATGTAGAGATTGCTCGTTCCTCGCAATGACGTGATTGAGAATACTAGTGATATATAAAAAAAGCCACCTCACGGTGGCTTTTTCACTAATTAATTATATAATGGAGGAAATAATTTTCTAGAAACCAAAACCGTGACGGCCGTGGTCGCGGTTGCTGGCAAAGTGGTCGTCATTGCGTTGTTGCTGAGATCTGTTATCATTTTGTTGATGATAGTCGTTACCTCTGCCACCCTGATTACGGTTGTCGTCACGGTTCCAGTTACCCTGGGCATGTTCACCACCTCTTGGCTGATTGTAAGGTTTGCCAAACACCGGTTGCTGGTTCATGCGGTTATCACGATGGTCGTCAAATCTATCGTCCCTGCGGTCATCGCGTCTGTCATAACGGTCGTCGCGTCTGGTATCATAACGGTTGTCGAAATGATCGTCTCGTCTGCCATCGTAACGGTTATCGTATCTGTCGTTATAACGTCTCCAGTCATATGCTCTGCCGCTAAAACGTTCGCGGTAAAAATCTGCTCTTAAGAATGGGCGCACCGCTCTAACCTCATAATGACGGGCGGCTCTCCAATCATAGTTACAATATTCGCCTGGCAAAGCAGCAGCCGAAACCCAGTTATATCCATTGTTATAGTAATAAACTCTTTCAGGTACACTGTAATAAGCATCTACGTCTGGCAGATAATAATAGTCGTCTGCGTTACTGTAACTTACCGCTACCGGGGTTGCATAAGATGCTTCAACTACCGGGCGACCTCCTCCTAAACGTAAACCTATCTGTAATACTTGCGCATTTGCTTGGTTATAAAATAAACTGCCTAATGCTATTGCTGATACTAAAGCTATCTTTTTCATTGTTTTAAATTTTATATCATTAGGACGACGCAAAAGCATCAAGGTTTAATCGACATTTACTCAATAGTTCGAGTAATCTATTATTAATAAAATTTAATTCTGATTTTTATAAAATATTAAAAATAAAATTTTAATCCAATTTATTAGCTAAGCAATTGTAACACCTTCGCTAATATTTTATTTGGTTTAGGGCATTAAAATTTATTCTGCTAAATTTGAGCTAAACCACATGCTAACATTATGAAACGTAAGAGAATATTTTCGCTGCTGTTGCCTTTAGCAGCCGTAGGCGGCTTCTTCACCCTTAACGCGCTAAAGAACGACCCAAAGCCTGCTGATGCCGGCCTAACCCTACCAGCAGGTTTCAACGCCAGCATAATTGCCGAAACGGGTGCCAGCGCGCGCCATCTGGTAGTAACGCCTCAGCACGATATTTATATCCACATGGCCAGTACACGTAAAACAAAAGGCATAGTGGTGCTGCATGAAGAAAATGGCATAGCAACGGTTAAAACCAGCTTTGGCGACTATGGCGGTACGGGTATTGCTATAAAAAATGGCTACTTATACGCTTCATCAAAAAATTCGGTTTTTCGTTATAAACTCGATGCCAATAACCAGGTGATCGACCCCAACCATCCTGAAACCATCGTACGTGGTTTAGTTGAAATTGATCACCACCAGCCTAAAGCGCTTACTTTAGATAACGATGGTAACATTTACGTAAACATTGGCGCACCAAGTAACATCTGCGAGGAATATGATAAAAAACATACCGGCTGTCCTATTCTTGATTCAACGGCCGGTATCTGGCAGTTTAAGGCTAATGTGCCTAATCAAACCTACAGTAAAGATTCACACTATGCCTGGGGGCTTCGTAACGTGGTAGGCCTGGCCTGGAATCAGCAAGACAACCAGTTGTTTGTAACACAAATGGGCCGCGACGCCTTACATGATCTATATCCCAAAATGTATACTGCCGCACAATCGGCAGAGTTACCTGCAGAATGTATGTTTGCCTTAAAGAAAGGCGATAACGCAGGCTGGCCATATGTTTATTACGACTGGCAAAAACATAAAAATATGTTAGGGCCTGAATACGGCGGCGACGGCGTGAAAACCGCCGATCCGAAATATATAAATCCGGTTGCGGCTTATCCGGGGCATTATGCGCCTACGGGCTTGTTATTTTATACCGGCAACCAGTTTCCGGCCCGGTATAAAAACGGCGCTTTTATAGCTTTCCATGGTTCATGGAACCGGGCACCGCTTCCGCAGGCAGGTTACTTTGTAGTTTTCCAGCCGTTTAAAAACGGCATGCCTGACGGTAAATGGGAAGTATTTGCAGACGGCTTTGCAGGTACCGAGGCTCAAAAAGCATCGGGAGCCGCTCAGCACCGCCCATGTGGATTGGCACAAGGCCCAGACGGCTCATTATATGTGACAGACGATACCAAGGGTACAGTTTATAAAATCACCTATAACAAATAGTTGTGTCAGCTTAATAAAAAAGCCGTTTTGCGTAAATGTAAAGCGGCTTTTTTATTAAGCGGCTATATTTTGCTTCACCGCTTCAATCATGAAATTGTTCTTTAGCTCCTTTTCGGCCACTACCATAGCAAAATCGTCGTAACGTACACCGTTATCAATGGGGTAAATGGTATAACCTCTTTTATTGGCATCGTAGTCGCCCAATTCAAAAAGTTCGTCCTCTTGTTTGCCTTTGATCTTTGCACCGCTAACCAGCTGGTACGCATCAAATATATTCTGGAAATTATTGTTTTTCATAAGTGCTTAGACCTTTGCAATAAGTTTGCCAAAGTTTCTGGGCCTCTCAAAAGAGTGGGGGAACTGCGCGCTTCCCCGGGAAAAGGAAGGAAGGGGTTAATTGAATTATACTGGCTAAACCCCTCCCTGCCCCCAGGGGAGGGTATCGCACGGCCTTACGCTCGATTGGTTTTCGGCAAAAATTATTGACTTAATGCCGCAATGCCGCGAAGCAAATGACCAAATGCCGTGAAGCTAACGGCCCATCCTACCCAAACCACTCAAACAGATCATTTTGCTTTAAATGCTTTTTTTGTTTGGTGTCGATGTCTTTAATTATCCGCCCCTCGCCCATCTGGATAAGGCGGGTTCCGTAATTATAGGCATCTTTGAGGTTATGTGTGATTAGAATTGTAGTCAGCTTAAACTCTGTCGTAAGCTTGTCGGCTATTTTGATCACAATGTCTGCCGATTTAGGGTCGAGCGCGGCAGTAGGTTCGTCAAGCAGCAGTATCTTACATTCATCTATTACACTCATCAGCAAAGTAAGCGCCTGGCGCTGTCCGCCAGATAGCGTACCCATAGGCTGCTCCAGCTTGTTTTCGAGGTTCATGCCCAGCAGGGATACCTTTTCTTTTACATCACGCTTAAAAGTGTCAGTAACGCCAATATTCAGGCCCTTAGCCCTGGTGCGGATGGCGGCGAGGCGAAAGTTATCCAGAATACTCAATTCAGATGCTGTGCCACTCAGCGGGTTCTGAAAAACGCGAGCTATCCATTTACTGCGCTGATAGTCGGCCAGCCTGGTGACATCGCTGTCATCAATACTGATAGTTCCTGATGACGGTGTGAGGCTACCTGATATGAGGTTAAGCAGCGTTGTTTTACCCGAGCCGTTCGACCCAACAATCACCACAAACTCCCCGCTGTCGATGGTTAGATCAACGCCGTTAACCGCATTTACCTCGTTGGCCTTGCCACGATTAAAGGTTTTATAGAGGTTGGTTATCTGGATCATGTCAAACGTTTTACTTATAAAGACGTCATTGCGCGGCCACTACGCAATCTCTGCGCGACAGTTATTGCTGCTAAGCAGTGTAGAGATTGCTTCGTACCTCGCAATGACGTGGTGGGGAAAGTTGGGCTTACGCCAACCGTTATTAAATACTTATCTTATCCTTAATATATTTAGCGCTTTGTGCGATACTTACATAAGGATCAATATTGGTATAGTTTTCCTGCTCAACAATAAAGTGTTTTACACCACCTTCTTTAGCTTTTGCCAATATCTTAACAAAATCTATTGTGCCGGTGCCAATCTCCGTATTCAGGTTATTGTGGGTTTTATCCATATCCTTAATGTGTACAAACTCAAAACGGCCAGGGTGTTTAGCAAATAATTCTAATGGATCTTTACCTGAACGTACTACCCAGTAAATGTCCATTTCCATGGTCACTACTTTAGGGTCGGTACCATCAATAATCGTATCGTAAAAAGTAGTACCGTCAACCGGTCTCCATTCAAAGTTGTGGTTGTGGTAGCCTAGTTTCAAGCCTTCTTTCTTGCAAATCTCGCCGGCTTTATTCAGCTGCTCGGCAACTTTTTTAAACTCATCAACAGTTTTAATAAACTCGCCATTTATTGACGGAACAATGATATGGCTCTGACCGGTTGCGTGAGCAGCTTCAATATAGCTTTCAAAATTTTCGGTTTTGCCTGATCCAAAAAACTGGTTCATATCATAGTGCCCGCTGGCTGTAGTTAGTCCGTTAGCTTTTAACAGGTCGCTGAATGCCTTTGGCTCCAATCCCCAGAAACCAGCCTTTTTGCTGTAGCCAAAAGGCTCAACTTCTTTATAGCCGGCTTCGGCAATTTTAGCAATAACGCCTTTTACGTCTTTTGGCAGCTGGTCGCGCAAGCTGTACAATTGCAGACCTACATTTTTTATTGGTTTTGCCGATAGCATTTTAGGCGCAAACATGGCTCCTGCCGATAACAGACCCGCCTGAGCTATGAACGATCTTCTTGTTGTCATTTGATTGTATTTATAATTAGTTTGGCTAAAATTAGTAATATCTGCGGAGGATGCCTATTAAAAGACACAAAAAAAGCTATGGGTTTAAACCCCATAGCTTTTAAAAACAGTTATATAGCTTAAGCCTCTACGCTAGTATTAGCTTTGCTTTTGTCGTTAAAGAATAGCAAAAACAGGATTAATACCGCTGCCGCAATACCTGCCGGGATCAACCAGATCATTTTCCAGTCATGAACACCCCCTGCGTTGTAAGCGTCAGATATCACGCCTGCAATATAGAAACCTATCAGCATACCTACACCATAAGTAGCCAGGGTGATCATTCCCTGTGCAGCGCTTTTGTATTGTGAACCAGCTTTTGAATCAGTATAGATCTGTCCCGATACGAAGAAGAAATCGTAGCACACGCCATGCAGCGCGATGCCTATAATTAACAGGAAACTTAATTCGCCGGCATTACCGTAGGCGAACATAATATAACGCGCGGCCCAGGCAAACATACCTACCAATATCGTCCACTTAAAACCAAAGCGTTTAAAAAATATCGGCAGCGCCAAAATAAAGGCCGCTTCTGAGAATTGCCCAATTGTCATTTTACCGGTTGGGTTGTCAACCTTAATTTCTGTTAAAAAGCTGTTAGCGTTTTGGTAGTAAAATGCCAATGGAATGCAGATCAAAATAGATGCTATAAAAAACACCAAAAAGTTTTTATCCTTTAATAACTTCAAGGCATCTAAACCTAAAATCTGCACAATGCTCAGCTTTTCGCCGGTTGACGGTTTAGGCGGCGTAGCCGGTAAGGTAAAACTAAATAAGCCTAATATCAGCGAAGCTACGGCGGACATCAGGAAGGTATATTTTAAAGCGCCTTTTGACAGATTTTCAGCGGCATCCCAATGAAACACAAAGCTAATGGCTAAACCGGCAACGATCCAGCCGATAGTGCCCCAGACGCGGATAGACGAAAACTCTTTTTCAGTATCTTTCATCTGATTAAACGAAACTGAGTTTACCAGGGCCAGCGTCGGCATATATAAGATCATGTAGCCCAGCACATAAGGATAGAACGCCGAGATATCGGCAGCCCGATAGCACTGGTACATCAACACAGCGCCGATAATATGCAATACAGCCAATATTTTTTCTGCATTAAAATACCTGTCGGCAATCATGCCCACAATAAATGGCGCAATAATAGCACCCCATGACTGCGTTGAATAAAGCGCCCCGGTTTGTGCGCCTGTTGCATGCAGGTTAGTGCCTGCAAACGGTCCCATAGTAACGTACCATCCTCCCCACACAAAAAACTGGAGGAACATCATTACCGACAATTTAATTTTAGTAGCAATATTCATTATTGGTTTATAAAAAGATTAAGTGGCTAATTTAATGATATGCTTAAAATTTGAAGCATGATTTAAAAACAAAAAAGCGATAGAGGCTCCTCTATCGCTTTTTCAATTAACAGCGGGCAAAGTTACACCTGCACAGCTGCCGCAGATTTCTTAGCACGGCCTTTCATATAAATATTTAAACCTATAAAGGCTACAACCAAAGCACAAGGAATCATTAAGGTAGTATGCAAAATTTGCTGACCGGCAAGTGTTTCGTTACCGTTTGAGCTTTTTACAATCTGATCGTAGTATGAACCCATAAACATGGTGTAAACAGATACAGCAAACATGCCTGCGCCACCCATCAGGTTCAAACCTAAAGCACCGGTTTCAGGCATATTGGTATTTACAAAACCCAGCATAGTTGGCCAGAAGAAACATACGCCCATACCAAAAATAATTGCTGCGCCGTATATAGCTACACCGGTTACTGTACCTAACAAATAAATGCCCAAAGCACCCAGAATAGCTGATATCAGCAATAACGCCTGCGGACTTATTTTCTTTAATACCGGTTTGGCGAAACCACGGCCAATAACCATAATACCGGTATCTAACGTAAGGATCAACAGCGCATTATCAGTCACGTTTTTCAGCAAAACATCTATCCACTGGCCGGTGAACAACTCTGTGATAGCCGTACCAAACATGCAGATAAACATAAAAATAAACAGCGGATTAGCTATTGCTTTATACATATCGCCGGTGCTGACACCTGAAGCCACACGCTCTGTAACCGGGAAATCCAATCTTGAAAACAGAAAACCGTAGATCAACGTCGGAATCAACATCATAGCCACCTGTACTTGCCAGTTGATTCCTAATTTGGTGAAGAAAAATACAATCAGCGTACCTATCACAATACCGCCCGGAAACCAAAGGTGAAAGTGATTAAGCTTGGTAGTTTTGTTGTCGGTGTATAATGAGGTAACCAGCGGATTACAGGCAGCCTCGACTGTGCCATTAGCCAAACCTATCAATAAGGTTGAAATATACAGTGTCCAGAAACCCTGAGCGAAGATAGTTAACAGAATACCGGCAAGGTGAAACACAAAGGCTAATACCAAAAGGCGTTTCATACCGATAATGTCCACAATAAAACCACCGATAACTACAGCTAATGGGAAACCCCAGAATGCGGTTGCGGTGATTGAACCCAGTTGCGCTTTGTCCAGTTGAAAATCGACACCCAGCTTGTTTAAAATACCGGCGCGAATACCAAAAGACAATGAGGTAACTAACAGCGACAAGCAACTTGCCCTGAACAGTTGTTCACGATTAATTTGCATTTACTTCTTAAATTAAGTTTATAATTGGTTTGTTAAATATAGTAATTGGTTTATAAAAAAATAGTAATCAGTTTATTAACTGATGCCTAATATTTTTTTGTTAAAGGCTTCGTCTGATCCCGACGATGCAAAATCATCGAAAGTTTTATCTGTTACGTGAATGATATGGTCTTTGATGAAAACCGCGCCTTCTTTAGCGCCGTCTTCCGGATGCTTCAACGCGCACTCCCACTCCATAACGGCCCATCCGCCGAAGTCATACTGCGCCATTTTGCTGAACACCGATTTAAAATCAACCTGACCGTCGCCTAATGAGCGGAAACGTCCGGCGCGATCAACCCAGCCCTGGTAGCCACCATAAACACCCTGGCGCCCTGTCGGGTTAAACTCAGCATCTTTTACGTGGAAGGCTTTGATACGTTCGTGATAGATATCGATATATTCCAGATAATCCAGGCATTGCAATACAAAATGCGATGGATCATACAACAAGTTTGCGCGTTTATGATTGTTCACTTCTTTCAGGAACATCTCATAGCTAATACCGTCGTGCAGGTCCTCGCCCGGGTGTACCTCATAGCAAACGTCAACGCCGTTCTCATCAAACACATCCAGAATTGGTAGCCAGCGTTTAGCCAGTTCTTTAAAGCCGGTTTCAACAACACCTGCAGGACGCTGGGGCCAAGGGTAAACCATAGGCCACAATAAAGCGCCACTAAAGGTGGCATGCGCCTTCAAATCCAGGTTTTGCGAGGCCTTAGCCGCATATTTCAGCTGCTGTACGGCCCATTCCTGGCGCGCTTTAGGGTTTTTATGAACTTCTGCCGGGGCAAAAGCATCAAACTGGTCATCATAAGCAGGATTTACTGCTACAAGCTGGCCCTGTAAGTGGGTTGACAGCTCGGTGATCTCTAAGCCATGGCTATTTACCACGCCTTTTATCTCGTCAGCGTAAGTTTTGCTTTCTGCTGCTTTCTGTAAGTCGAAATAACTGGTTGCCCAGCTCGGTATCTGCACGCCTTTGAAGCCCAGGCTTGCCGACCATTTACAGATGTTATCCAAAGTATCAAACGGTGCCTTATCGCCTAAAAACTGCGCTAAGAAAATACCGGGTCCTTTTATTGTCTTCATAAATATTACACGTTGAATTTAGTCCACTTTAGGTCTGATTTGCCAGACTCGATTACATTTTCAATAAAAGCCATACCGCGCACACCTTCGTCAATGCCCGGGTAATCCTGCGCCTCTGGTGATGCCTGCGTACCTTCAATCTGCGCTTTTACACACAGTGCGAAGTTGTGGTACAGGTTAGCAAAAGCCTCCAGATAGCCTTCCGGGTGGCCGCCCGGCGTACGGGTATTATGCGACGCAAACGAGCTTAGATAGCCGCTGCCTGTACGATAGACTTGCCATGGCTCGTTCAGCATTTTAACAATTAGCGTATTAGCGTCCCATTGCTGCCATTCCAGGCTGCCTTTTTCTCCGTATACCCTGATTTTTACATTATTTTCTTCGCCGGCGGCAATTTGAGTTGCGGTTAAAACTGCGCTGGCGCCGTTGTTTAGTTTGATCAATACAGCACCGTCGTCGTCCAGTTTACGGCCTTCAACTACAATATTGATATCGGCACACATTTGCGTTACCTGTAAACCGGTGATATACTCCATCAGGTTAAAAGCGTGGGTACCGATATCGCCCATTGCGCCAGCTATACCGCTTTTGCCCGGGTCGGTACGCCATGAGGCCTGTTTGTTATCTTCGCTTTCTAAAGCTGTTGAAAGCCAACCCTGCGGATACTCCACATAAATTTTGCGCACCTTACCAATTTTACCAGCTTTTACTAACTGCTTAGCCTCTTTTACCATTGGGTAGCCGGTATAAGTGTGGGTTAAGCAAAATAATTTTCCGCTTGATTTTACAACTTTTTCCAGCTCCTTAGCTTCGGCTAATGAGAAGGTCATCGGTTTATCTAAAACTACGTGAAAGCCATTTTCCAGGGCCATTTTAGCCGGGCCAAAATGCATATGGTTTGGCGTAACAATGGCAATAACCTGTACACGCTGGTTTTCTGGCAACTGTTTTTCTTTTTCGATCAGTTCTTCAAATGAAGCATACGATCTGTCGGGCGACAGATCAAGCGCGATACCACTTGCTTTTGATTTTTCGGCATTGCTGCTAAATGCGCCGCAAACCAATTCATAATCGCCGTCAATACGGGCAGCTATGCGGTGTACGGCGCCAATAAACGCGCCTTGCCCGCCGCCTATCATTCCTAATCTTAGTTTCATTGTGTTTTGTGAGTATATAAATCTGTCAGCAACTGCATAACATGCCAGATGTTAACAAATTGGTTATTAATTTATAGTGTTATAATTTATTGGTTGATAATTATCTGAACCGTATTTAAACAGGGGTATAAAAGCCAGCTTATAACAGGTTTACCAAACATAATAACTTTATCGATAAAAAACCTAATGACATAAAGATATTACGCAATCGATTGTATTTATAAATTCATGAGCTATTTTACAAGCACTGCCCGCTCACCCGACAATAGTACCTCACATTCCTCGATCTCATCGGGGACGGCGACGTGATCCACCTCTTTTTTATAATTTTGTTTGATCTCCTTACGACGTTTAGCCTCAATGAAACGGCGCACCTGTGTACGGTTCTCCAGGATTAATCCGGGTATCTGTGCAGGCTTATTATCATCGTCTTTGGCAACCATGGTAAAATAGCTGGTATTAGTATGGTTAACGACGTTGGTTTTTACATTTTCAGATATCACCCTGATACCCACCACCAGCGATGTATTGCCCACATAATTAACCGATGCCATTAGCGATACCAGCTCTCCCACCTCAACCGGCTGCAGAAAATCTACCGTGTCAATAGATGCTGTAACGCAATAATTCCCGGCATGCTTGGCAGCGCAAACGTAAGCCACCTTATCCATCAGCGATAGCAAAATACCGCCATGTATCTTACCGCCAAAATTGGAGTATGATGGAATCATCAACTCAGTAATAGTGGTTTCAGAAAAACTGACGGGCTTATAAAATGAGATATCAGGCGATGTGGTCATAGCTGTAAATATGCTGCAATATAAAACATTTACTTGCGTGCATATTTACGAAAACTTAAATTGCCCTGAAATACGCTGTTGTTGTGAAAAACCTGATAACCTTTTTTACCTGTTTTCTTTGTTTTTATACCTGCCTGGCCCAGGAGACCGTCGAAAGAAAAAATACGCTTATTGACGATGTTTTTGAACGCTACCAGGCCCGGGTTGACAGCCTGGGTAATGAAACACGCGTTGGCAACTATCTTGTTCTAGCCCACAGAAAAACCGTTGTTAAAGGTCAATACACTAATGGCGAACGTACAGGTGTCTGGTATTTTTATGATCACGCGGGAAAAGCCATGCAGCAGTATGACTTTGACAAAAACCACTTACTATTTGAAGCGCCCGAACAGGAGCCTTCTAATTTCAGATACCTGATGGATCAGGTTATTACGCCGAAAGATATAACTACCCAACCCATTAAAATTGGTGGCCGGTATTTTGGCTATTTGCCTTATCTGCAACTTGCCCGTAAAATACATGCTTTGCGCGGTATTAGCGATGATGGTTGCATGGCCGTTTTAACCTTATTGGTTAGTCCGCTGGGCCGGCTTGCAGATCTGCGCGTGCAGCTTAGCTGTTCTGTCAATAACCAACAAATTGATTACCCAATAAACATCGACAGCTTGCCTAACAGCGAAAAAACCTTTATCCCTGCCACCTTAAACGGCGAAAAAACCGCTTGCCGTATTACGATACTTTGCAAGTCGGACGATCATGGTGAACTTACTATAGTTGAGCCGGGCGAGTCTATTTTGAGGACGGGACCATCGTTTTTATTGAAGTAAATATTCTCACAACCATTGTCATTCTGAGCGATAGCGAAGAATCTTATAAAAGCGAAAAGCAATTACGTATAAGATTCTTCGCTATCGCTCAGAATGACAAGCGAAGATAAAAAGCGGCCTTTTCATTTTTTAAAACAAAAAGCCTCCACCAACCGGCAGAGGCTTTCTAATATTTGGAAATATATCTTAGTGATGATGATGACCGTCCGGGCCATGAGCATGGCCGTGAGCCAGTTCCTCTGAAGTAGCCGGGCGTACGTTCAGTATCTTGCCTTTAAAGTGTAACGGCTGACCAGCCATCGGGTGGTTCAGATCAACAATTACTGAATCTTCGGTAACTGAAACAACCTGCCCCTGAAAATGGTGCCCCTGGTTATCCTGCAACGGCAATATAGCGCCAACTTCAGGCAAATCAGCACCCTGAAACATCTCAAGTGGCAGGTTTGCCACTGCTTCTTCGTCGTGCTCGCCATAAGCGTCTTCGGCAGTCAATTTAAAGTCGTAAGTATCACTGGTTGACAATGCGCTCAGGTTTTCTTCAAACTTAGGCAGCATCTGGCCAACGCCAAATAAAAAGGTTAACGGTTGCTCCTCGGTAGCGCTTTCTACCAAAGCTTCGGTGCCATCGGGCTGGTCAACGTACAAGTCATAAGTAAGTGACACTACATGTTGTGGTTCAATTTTCATTTGTTTGCTATTTGTGTAATATATTGGCACCCATGAGTGCTTGCTTATTTATTTAAGGTTTCAGGCCTCAATTTGTTTTAAGGCTTCATCGATGGTATCGGCAGGCAGTCCGCAGGTTTTGTCTTTGCAGACAAATATTTGCGTACGGCCGGTAAACTTATCGCGAAGCAAAGGTAAACTTCCTTTTGTACCACCCAATATTATTTTATTAGGTACATAGTTTTTTTCCATGCCGATACGCAAGGCCTCGGCCTTGTCGCCTACAATAGCCACTTCCGAAGTTCCGAAAACCTGTTCAAGTAACAGCATCCCCCAGTTTGAGTATGCCGAACCATACTTAGCTATGTGCGGCATTATATTACGCAATTGCTGCTCTGCTATTTCGGTGTACTGCTGGTTATCAAACAGTAAACCCAGCTTTTGCAGATTGCGCGCCATGACCGAGTTTGATGACGGGATCACCCCATCCATAATTTCAGATTTACGTGCGATGAGCAGCTCATCGTCATCCGCAGTGAAATAGAACATGCCGCTCACATCATCAAAATAATGATCGATGGCGTTATCAGTCAATTGTACAGCATGCTGCAGCCATTGCTCGTCAAATGTTACTTCATATAAAGCAATGAAAGCGTCAATTATGTTGGCATAGTCGTCCAGAAACGCTTCTTTACCGTTTTGCTCAGTATCAGCATCATTTCGGTATACGCGGATGATACGGCCATGATTCAATAAATTATCGACAATGAATCCAGCATTCCTTAAAGCCAGCTCCAGATATTTCGGCTGATAAAAAGCGCGATACGCATCGCACAAACCTCTTAACATCAAACCGTTCCACGACGCCAGGATCTTGTTATCCAGCCCCGGGCGGATGCGTTTGGCGCGCGCATCAAATAGTTTTTTGCGGGACGTTGTAATGCTTTCCAGCATTTCAGGTACAGAAATACCGATAGCCTCGGCCAAATCATTATCATGGCCGCGTTTAAACAGGATATTGGTTTGTTCTTCTTCCCAGTTACCCTCGTCAGTAATGTGATAGTAAATACAGAATAACTGCGACTCGGTTCCCAATATTCTGTCTACTTCTCCTTTGTCAAAAGTATAGAATTTACCTTCCACCCCTTCGCTGTCGGCATCAAGCGCTGAGTAAAAACCACCTTCAGGCGATAACAGTTCGCGGGCTGCAAATTCAATGATCTCATCTACGATCTGACGATACAATTCATCAGGCTGCCAGGTATACGCCTCGGAGTATAAACTAATAAGCTGACCATTATCGTACAACATCTTTTCAAAATGCGGCACGTGCCAAAGGCCGTCTACCGAATATCGTGCAAAGCCACCACCCAAATGATCGTAGATACCACCCTCTGCCATTTTTTGCAGGGTGAGTTTGGCTAATCCGGCTATTTCTTCATCCTGCATCAAGTAAGCATAGCGGATCAAAAACTGCCAGTTATTAGGCATCGGGAATTTAGGTGCGCGGCCCATGCCGCCTTCCGCCGCGTCAAAGTATTTTTTCCAGTTATTGACAATGATTTCCAGGTCTGATTTTGAATATTCAGGCTGCTCAGCCACAAAACCGATGGATTCGTATTTGCGGATGCCGTCGGTCAGGCGTTCGGCGTATTCGTAAGCATCTTCGGGTTTTTGTTTAAAGTAATCGGCCAGGTTAAAAAGCAGGCTCGTCCAGTCGTTCTTTTTAAAATAGGTACCGGCGTATATCGGACGCTGATCGGGCAGGCAAATACAGTTCAGGGGCCAGCCACCTCTACCGCTAATTAGCTGCACTGCACTCATATAAATCTGGTCTACATCAGGCCGTTCTTCCCTATCCACTTTAATGCAGACAAAGTATTCATTCATCACGGCAGCCACTTGCTCGTCCTCAAAACTTTCATGCTCCATTACATGGCACCAGTGGCAAGCCGAGTAGCCAATACTCACAATGATAAGCTTATTTTCATCGCGCGCCTTCTGCAAAGCCTCAGGCCCCCATGGGTACCAGTCGACCGGGTTATTGGCATGTTGTAACAGATATGGAGACGTTGAGTTGGCTAAACGATTCATGCGGTAAAGTTGCGATTATAATAATACTTATAAAATAAATCCATTGTCAAGTGGAAAGTTTTGACAAATGTGGGATTATCCCCCGCATCAAGCTGAGACGCAAAATATTGCGTCTCTACCATAACCGAAACGTAGAGACGCAACATTTTGCGTCTCCCGCTTGCTAAGCAACGAGCCGAGGCAACGTTCACTGATTTTGTTGCTAAAGCCCATTATGCAATACGCAATTATTTCGCTTTATTTGTTACTTAATTAATTAACTGATTCAATGCATTACTTTAAAAACTACTTGCTTTTGGCATGCGGGGTGCTGGCTGCTGCGTTTACCGCGTCGGCACAGACACCGGGCGACACTGTCAAATACAATCACTCAGATCTTTTTGGCCCCATCACCTGGCCAACAACCAGCAACGGCACCCGCTCGGCAGCCGGCAAACCGGGGCCTAACTACTGGCAGAACCGCGCCGACTACCTGATTCATGCTACTTTAAATGAAGCCGACCAGGACACTACTATCACCGGCGATGTTACCATCACTTACACCAACAACAGCCCCGACAATATGGATTACCTGTGGCTGATGTTGGATCAGAACTTGTTCCGCCCTGACTCTCGTGGCGCTGCGGTAACTCCATATACCGGTGACCGTTTCGACGTAAAAGGCTTTAGCCGCGGCGGTGTTAAGGTATCGTCAGTTACCGTTACTTACAAAGGCCAGACCTATACTGTTACCCCGGTTATTACTGATGCGCGTATGCAGGTGCGTCTGAACAAAGCTTTAGGTGGCAATGGCGACAAGATACAGGTTAAAGTGAACTACGAGTTCTCCATACCTTTTTATGGCGCCGACCGTATGGGCCGCAAAAAGTTTAAACAAGGCTATGTATATGAGATTGCGCAATGGTACCCGCGTATGTGCGTTTATGACGACGCCGAAGGCTGGAACACCCTTCCTTACATGGGCCTGGGTGAGTTTTACTGCGATTATGGCGACTACGACTACTATATCACTGCCCCTGCTAACATGATTGTTGCAGGCTCAGGCGATTTATTGAATGAGAAAGATGTGTTAACCTCAACCCAGCAAAAACGTTTGGCAGAGGCTCGCAACAGCGATAAAACTGTAACCATTGTTTCTGAAAGCGAAGTTGGCGCGCCTGAGACCCGCCCGGCGAAAGGCAAACTAACCTGGCACTTTAAAATGGAAAACACCCGCGACGTGTCATGGGCCGCTTCAACAGCGTTTATCTGGGACGCAGCTAAGGTTAACCTGCCATCTGGACGCAAATGTATCTCGCAATCGGTTTATCCGGTTGAGAGCGCCGGTATCCACGCCTGGGGACGCTCAACTGAGTATCTGAAAAACAGTATTGAGATCTATTCAAAAGCTTATATCGAATATCCATGGAACTCGGCTGTAAACGTATCTGGTGTGGCTTTGGGTATGGAGTATCCGGGTATCATTTTTTGCTTAAGCGGTTTGAAAGACGGCGGCCTTTGGGGCGATGTCACCCATGAGATTGGCCATAACTGGTTCCCGATGATTGTAGGCAGCAACGAGCGTAAATACATGTGGCAGGACGAAGGTTTCAATACCTTTATCAACCAATATTCAACGATGATGTTTAACAATGGCGAATATGCCCCTAAAGGCCCGAACGGCCAGCCGTCGATGTATGGCGCCGGCCATGCGCAACAGGTGTTGCGAAGCTATATCAGAAGCAACGACCCATTGATGACCCCGTCTGAAGCTATCGGCTTGAACGACTATGGCCAATACTATAACAAAACCGCCTTAGGTTTAGATTTGCTGCGCGATGTGGTTTTAGGCCCTGAACGTTTTGACTATGCTTTTCATGAGTACATTAAAAACTGGGCTATGAAACACCCGCTGCCATACGACTTCTTCCGTGCCATGAACGATGCTGCCGGTGAGGACCTGAACTGGTTCTTCAAACCGTGGTTCTTCACCACCTGGAAATTGGATCAGGCTATTGACGGCGTTACCTACCCGGGCGGCAACCCGGCAAACGGCGCAATCATCGAAATATCTAACAAAGAAAAAATGGCCATGCCGGTTGAGTTAAAGATCACCCTGGCTAATGGTAAAGTTGAGATGTTGGATTTACCGGTTAACGTTTTCCAACGTAATGGCGTATGGAAATTCAAATACCCATCAACCCAGGCCATCAGATCAATCATCATCGACCCTGAACAT
The DNA here is from genome assembly GCF_042686265.1 of Mucilaginibacter ximonensis. Taxonomy (NCBI): domain Bacteria; kingdom Pseudomonadati; phylum Bacteroidota; class Sphingobacteriia; order Sphingobacteriales; family Sphingobacteriaceae; genus Mucilaginibacter; species Mucilaginibacter ximonensis. The sequence goes on along the minus strand of NZ_JBHUPD010000001.1, from coordinate 398,048 downwards.
AAACTGCCGGATGTTGATCTGAAAAACAACGTTTATAAAGCGGAGTAAGCATTAGGTGCGAAAAGCTGAAAGACTAAAGCTGAAAGCTAATTAAAAAGCCCCGGTTCTGGTTGAACCGGGGCTTTTTGTTATCGAGGTGTTTCAAAAAAAGTGAAACACTATGAAACACCTTTTTATAATAAAATACTGATTATAAAATACTTAACCAATAACCATGGAACACTTTTTCGGAAAATGAAACAACATATAAGTCAGGACGGGTAACCCTTGTGTTGAAAAGTTTATTTTTATCATTGCGAAGGGGGTGCGGCAATTCGCCGCGGAAACCTTAAACGCTATTAAACTATTGAATTTCATTGATTTGTCATTCTGAGCATCGCGAAGAATCTTATACGATTTCTTAAGCCACTTTAATGAAATTCTTCGCTATGCTCAAAATGACAAAACGATAATTTATTTCACATCCACCAACTCCTCAACCAAATTCCATCCCCTTACAGCAACTTTTGGCTTCGTGATATTGAGGTCATAATCCAGCACCACGGTTTTCTGTTCACCGGGCAATACCGACACATAATTATCCGAATAAAATACCGGCATAACACGCTGTTTAGTTGTAGGATTTACCAGCGACACCCGGTTAAAGAATGCTACCGGGGCTTGTTTTGGATTACTTAGCGTTACGGCTATTTTGCCTTTGGCTACCTGTTTGGCGCTTACCATTACTGTTGATGGCGGCATCTCGTTTAATCCCGAATACTGACCATATTTATCGGCCAGCCAATAAATATTATCGCTGACGATATTTTTCTGGTCGTCGGTTAAGCGCAGGTCAAGGAAAGCGCCATGATCGGCCGCTATGATTTTCAATTCCTTGCGGATGTTGATCACATCGGCAACACTGCTGGCGTTTATGTCTTGAAACAGCGTGGTAATAGGTTTTTCGTCGCCGTTTATCTGGTAAAGTTTAACAGTAGCGGTTAAGTGTTTAAGATTGGCAAATGTATTGTTTACCACTTTCACAGTGCTATCGGTTGGGTTAAACATAATATGTACTGGTGCGCTGCCATTGTGCAAGCCGTAAAGGCAAGCATTGGGGTCGAGGTAATAATCATACATCTGCCCGCGCATGGCGCTCCACGGGTTCTGGGTTTTCCAGATGATGGTACCGGTATACCAGTCCCACATGTGCGAGCTAAAGCCTTCCATTAAGCCGCGGTATTGGTCGTAGTTTACCAGCTGGGCTTTTTCCGCAAAGTCGCGCACATCTTTGGCTTTACCGTATTTGTCAATAAAATCATCATAACCAATGTAGGTATGATAGCGCCAAACCGAGTCGATACTTTCTTTATGCGTCGCCGGATCATACTCGGGCACCACCATATTTTTTTCAGGAATGATGCGTTTCAGCGATTCATAATCGCCAATACCTACCGAACCTACCTCCGAATTAAAGGGATAAGTTTTATGCGCCCAGAACGCCGATAAGGGTTGTATGCCGTAAGGCCCGTCACCATTAGTACCTTTTTCGGTTTTAGACATATCAAGCGAGTTCGAGAAATCAACAAACCAGCGGGTGTTGTCCAACGCAGGCATAATGGTGTCGCGCACGGCTTTTAAAATATCATCGGGCTGTGTAATCTCATTACCGCCGCACCATATAGCCAGCGAGGGATAATTACGCACCATTTTAACCTGGTCTTCTATTGAGCGGATGTACAAGGCATGATCGTCCGGATATTTGCGGCGTGTAGCCTGGTCGTCCAGTTTCTTAGGGTCCTGCCAGCGGCCGTTACAATCGCCCGATCCCCACATGTCCTGAAACACCATAATGCCATACTTATCGCAGGCTTCATAAAACTCAGGCCGCTCAATCAAAGCGCCGCCCCAAACACGTATCAGGTTCAGGTTCATATCGCGGTGAAAGCGCACCTCTGCATCGTAACGGGCGTTGCTAAAGCGCAGCATTTCGTCGCTCACAATCCAGTTGCCGCCTTTAATAAATATTTTTTGGCCATTAACATTAATCTGCCGGCTTTGGGTATGTGCGTTCCATTCGCTGGTTAGCTGGCGCACCCCTACCTCTATATTTTTTTGGTCGGATATTTTATTAGCCGCAGTAACAAACTGCAGATTTAAATGATACAAATTTTGCTGACCGTAACCATTTGGCCACCACAGTTTTGGATTTTGAAGTGTGTAATCTTTTAACTTAACCTCTGTTGTGACACCCGGCTGCAAGGTAACTTTTTTGCTTACCGCTTTGCCATCCAGATTATATTTTAAGTAGCCGCTTATAGCTTTGCCGGTTGCATTTTCCAGTTGTGCCGATACTTGTATGGTAGCAGGTTTCTGTACACCGCTGCTTTGACGCACACCCGGAACCAGGGTTACCACATGCGGATCGATTATGCGTACACCGGCCGTTTTTTCGATGGTTACTTTGTCCCAGATGCCGGTGTTGCGGTCATGTATGGGTTGTATCCAGTCCCAGCCCGGGGTGTATTGAATACTTACGTTGCGGGCTATGGTACCATCGCCGCCCTGGCCGCCGTTGGGGTTACCCACCGGGTCGGGCGGGAAAACAATTACAGCCAACCGGTTATTGCCATTTTTTGCCAGCCATTTAGTGATATTGAAGCTTCGGCGCAGAAACATGCCTTGCAACACTTTATCGTTTAACTGGTGCCCGTTTAAAAATAGGTTATAGCCATAGTTTACGCCACGCATGTTCAGGTAAACCTGGCCATCGCCGGCAGGCTTAACTTCTTTAAAATCTTTGATGAACCAATAAGTGTAATAATCGCGCCCGGTTACATAGATGTCCGGAATCTGTTTGTTATTCATCCCATAAAAAGGATCAGGGACCTGTTTATTATTGAGCTGCGTAGTCAGCACGGTACCTGGCACGGTTGCAGGCTGCCAGCCATTTAGCTGATACCCTTCGGCAGATATTTTATCGCCGGTTTCACTAACAGCAGTAGCTGCCTTGCATTTCCAGCCGGCTTTTAATTCGTAACTGGTTTGGGCTGATGAGGTTTCAGTCATCGCCATAAAAAATACAACCGACAGGATCAGTGCTGATTGTTTAAAGGTAAAATGACGCATTGGCTTGTTGGGTTATAGCTTTCTGTAAATGTATAAAATTGCTGCGTTTTTAGGAGGCACCTACGGCGCCTTTGAATTATTTCTGGCGTATTCTAAAAATACGAAGCTCCTACGGAGCTAACAGGCGGGAGTTTGATTACAAATATCTACACTTAAGATGAGCAGCTGAAGATTTTAAAGGAACTTAAAATGTCAAAATAATTATTTAATCTTGAAATATATATACACGATGGATAATTTTTGAGGTCCGATGATGATTAGGTAAATGGGAATATTCGATTTCATGTATTATTATTTGACTATGTGGTTTTCTACTTCTCAAACCGCAAATAGAATAAGAACCCCTCAGGAAAGAGCCGCATATGTCTTGGGTATTATTTCAATGATACAAATATTATTCATTGTTAAAATCGTCGAATATTTAGAAACCAATTCGTTTACCCAATGGCAAATTCCTGGTTTAGTATATATAATATTAGGGTTATTATTTATACAACTTTATCAATACATCTATATAAATCAAGGGCGATATGCCAAAATGCTTCACGGAGAAAGGCCTTTTAGCAGTTTGCGCATTAGTCAAAGACAATCAATAAATCTTGTTTTATACATCTGCATTTTATCGTTCGCAATACCCATGATCGCGAGAATAATCATGTTTTTCATCAATGGGCGATAGTTCTTCTGTCTGATTTGTAGCAATATAATCATGCTTTTAGGGACCTCTCTTAAGGCTTTTTTCTCTTTTGTTTGCTTCTATAAACACGAAACCCCTACGGAGCGATTTAGCGATTTAAAGACTCCAGAGGAGTCCCATGTTTATAGCCAACAACATAAACTGTGTAAGGCTCCGTAGGTGCCGCCTATCTTATCAAATGTTTAAAATCAAACGCTAAAAACAATAGCAAAACCTTTCGCCTTTCATGTCAAAACCTTAATTTCGCAACACACAGAAACGAGGGAAAAGCATTGGATTATTTAGCAGGATTAAACCCCGAACAAAGAGGAGCAGTACAACATATTAATGGCCCGGTAATGATCATTGCGGGTGCCGGGTCGGGCAAAACCCGGGTTATCACCTATCGGGTAGCCCACCTGATACGCAGCGGTGTCGACTCGTTCAACATCCTGGTATTAACCTTTACCAACAAAGCCGCCCGCGAAATGCGCGAGCGTATAACCAACCTGGTTGGCCCGGAGGCTAAAAATATATGGATGGGTACTTTCCACTCTGTTTTTGCCAAAATTTTGCGTGTAGAGGCCGATAAAATTGGCTATCCAAGCAACTTTACCATTTACGATACCGACGACAGCAAAAGCGTGATCCGCGCCATTTTAAAAGAGATGAGCCTGGACGACAAGCTTTATAGCGTAAACTTTGTGCTTAACCGTATATCGGCAGCAAAGAATAACCTGGTATCGTGGATGGAGTACCAGAAAAACGACCAGATACAGGCCGACGACATCTCGTCAAACCGGCCACAAATGGGTGTCATTTATCAAACTTATGTACAGCGCTGCTTCCGTGCGGGCGCCATGGACTTTGATGACCTTTTATTTAAAACCAACGAACTATTAAAACAGTACCCCGAAGTACTCAATAAATATCAGCACAAGTTTAAATACCTGATGGTAGATGAGTATCAGGACACCAACTTTTCGCAATATCTTATCGTCAAAAAACTTGCGGCTGTTAACGAAAATATTTGTGTGGTGGGCGACGATGCGCAAAGTATCTACGCCTTTCGCGGAGCAAACATTCAAAACATCCTGAATTTTGAGAAGGATTACCCCGACCTGAAAGTTTTCAAACTTGAACAGAACTACCGCTCGACGCAAAACATTGTAAATGTTGCCAACAGCATCATCGCCAATAATAAAGATCAGCTTAAAAAGAACGTTTTTTCAGAGAAAGACCAGGGCGACAAAATAAAAGTGCTGCGTGCTTTCAGCGATAATGAAGAAGGCAAAAGCGTTGCCGAAGATATTATGCAGCAACGCAGTTCGAAGGGTATGAAGTGGAGCGACTTTGCCATTTTGTACCGCACTAATGCGCAGTCGCGCTCCATGGAGGAGGCCTTGCGCAAATTGGGCATGCCCTACAAAATTTACGGAGGATTGTCATTTTACCAGCGTAAGGAGATCAAGGATCTAATCGCTTATTTCCGTCTGACTTTTAACCCCAACGACGAGGAGGCGCTAAAACGCGTAATCAATTATCCGCGCCGCGGTATTGGCGACACAACCATTGATAAAATCATTGTAGCTGCCGACCAGCATGGTATTACACCCTGGGAAGTAATCATATCGCCCGAGAGATACCTGGAAGGCCGCGTGTCCGGCTCTGTTAACGCCTTTGCTACGATGATACAAAGCTTCCAGGTGCTTACCAAAACACAGACCGCTTATGAAGCCGCGTTGTACATTGCACAGCATTCAGGGCTTTTAAAAGATCTGTATGAAGACAAATCGGTAGAGGGACTGAATCGTTACGAGAATATACAGGAGCTGCTAAACGGTATCAAAGAATTTAGCGAGCGCGAGGACATTGAAGAGAAAGGCCTGGATGTTTTTATGCAGGACGTTGCCTTGCTAACCAATGACGATAAGGATAAAGACAAGGACGCCGACACCATATCGCTGATGACCATACACTCCTCTAAAGGTCTGGAGTTTCCGCACGTGTATGTGGTAGGCCTGGAGGAGAATCTTTTTCCTTCGCAAATGTCTTTAAACTCACGGTCGGATCTTGAAGAAGAGCGCCGCTTATTTTATGTAGCTGTAACACGCGCCGAGCATAAGTTAACCATTAGTTATGCCACATCGCGTTTCAAATTCGGCACGTTGATTAACTGCGAGCCCAGTCGTTTTTTAGACGAGATAGATGCTAAATATCTGGAACTTGATTTCACGGCCCGCAAAGAACCATCGGTAGGCAGCTTGAATTATGACGACGAGCGCACCTCATGGAGCCGCAACGATGATAAATTTAGCAAACCTAAGCCAAAAACTGTGTCAGCACCACCTAAAACTACGTCTATACTGGCTAAGGCGCATGTGCCGTCGGCCAACTTTAAACCGTCAGATACTTCAAACCTGCAGGTAGGCATGGAAGTGGAGCACGAGCGTTTTGGCTTTGGTAAGGTAATTAGTTTAGAAGGTAACAAACCTGATATTAAGGCGACTATTTTCTTTAAAGAAATTGGCCAGAAACAACTGCTTTTAAAGTTTGCTAAACTAAGTATAGTAAACCTATAATTAACTACGCTTCCCAGTTTCGGGGAAGCAATTCCCCGTTTAAATCCACAAATAATAAATATTCATTTCATATTAGCTTAATAATCGCCCTTTTTTGTGTGGCATAGGTTTTGGATAACTGGTTTTGACCTTTTACCCTACAATTAACTATTACTGAAATGACTGACACACAAAAAAAGAAGACCAACAAAACCATCGGCCAAAACATTCGGACACTGCGCCATCAGCGCGGGTGGAGCCAGGAAGATGTAGCTAACCGTTTGGGAATTTCAATCCCGGCTTTCTCTAAAATTGAGACCGGTGTTACTGACATTAACTTGTCAAGGCTTGAGCAAATTGCGGATATTTATGAAATCGACGTAGTGCAGATAATAGCGCTTGAATCGGAAGATGTGGAACAGACCCCGTCGAATCTGATCATGCTGCAGAAAAAGCTAACCGACCGCGAATCGGAGATAGTGAACCTGCAACGCAAAGTGATATTGCTTTATGAGGAGTTGCGCAATACGAAGTCTCCGCTGCAGGTAACGTCATATTAATTGTTTGATAATTGTAACAGTTTGTGTGCTATTTATAATAACCGGGGTCTGAGTATTTTACCTTAAGTTAATTTATTTAGACTCCGATTAATAAACACTCGAAATACTGACGAATAAGTATCTTTCTGCCTTTCAAATTTTAAATTGGTTCAAGGTTTGTTGTATATGTCTGAACAATAAAGCAGTCATATGTCTAACTATCTGATATCCATACCGCAACATTCAAAAAGAGTTTCGGCTACTATACATGACCAAAAAAGTAAATTAAAGGTCAGAGCTGTTGAAATGGCCAGATCAACTTATAAAACTGCTAAGGGCGAAATCAGCTTTTTCGTTACCATAGGTAAAAAAATCCTGGCTTTTGAAACTAAAGGCTATAAAAAGCATCGCCAGCTTTTAATATTACAAATGATATCGTGGTATTGTGTGTATATGGGCTGGGTTGAGGCGCAGATACATGCCACATTACCCATCGCGTCGTAAGCCTGTTTTACAGGCCTGTGCGGCCGGGATCATGCAGCATATCGCTCATTTCAATGATCTTTTCATCAATCTCTGATACGCACTTATCCATCATATTAATACACTCGGCCTGGTCAACCAATCCCTCTTTTTCCAGGTTCATCAAGCCTTTAAGCGTCGCTATAGGTCCGCGTATCTGGTGCGACAGGTAAGATGAATATTCTGATAATTTTTTGTTCTTGATCTGCAGGTCCCTGGTACGCTCGTCGATGATTTCTTCCAAGTGATGGTTAATGCGGTCCAGGTTATCTTTTTGCCGGGATATTTCACTGTTCAGTCCTTGCAGCTGCGCATTAGTGGCGGCCTTACGTTTTACATTGGCCACCAAAAGTACTATTACTACCACAAGTAAACCGGCAGTAATGGTTAACGACCAGTATATAATTCTGGCAACTTCCTCCCTTTTTTGCTGTGAAATAGCGGCTAACTCACGTTGTTTTTCCTGCTGAAAAAAAGCAAAACGCTCCGAGGTGTTCGATCGGAAATTCACGCTATCCAACTGGTATATACCTCTCAGGTTGTCTAAGGCGGCTTTATAGTTTTTGCGTTTCAGCTCCATTTCATAAGCGGTGTGCTTATAGTCGTAAATATCCTTATCGCTGTGTATCAGCATAGAGTAATTGCGGCCCTCTTCCAAATATTTTTCAGCTTCGGCATAATTTCCTTCGGCCACATATAAATCTGTAAGTGTAAGGTTTATAGCAGCTACGGATGAATTCATATCCATATCCCTGGCCTTTTGGTGGGCCTCAAGCAAATATTTTTTTGCCTTTGCAAAGTCGCGCTGGTTATAATAAATAACCCCAAGGTCTTCAAGACATTGAACCAGGATTGTGGTATTATTTAGCCTGGTAAACAGCTCATAACTCTTATTATAATAATTAAGCGCCGCCACAAACATATTTTTGCGGTTATAAATATTACCTATATTCAGGTACAGCGACGCAATTAACGATGTATCCTTGTATTTCTTGGCCGTTTCTAACGATTTGTTAAAGTAACTCAGGGCTTTTTCGTAATCAACCATTTGGTATAAGTTACCAATGTTATTGTTGACTTTGGCTATACCACGTTCATCGGGTAATTTTTCAAACCAGCTGATTGCCTCAAAATAATGAGAAAGTGCGCTGTCGGGCTTGTTCAAATAGTATTCGCCTATACCTTTTACGCGCAGGGCTTCGGCTATGCCGCGCTTATAGTCAAGCTTACGGGCCAATGCCAGGGCCTTTTCTGCATCGTCAACAGTTTCTCTGGAGTTGGTTAAACGATTATCGTACGCATTTTTATTTAATGTAATTACCTCAGTAGTATCTTTTTGGGTAACATCCCGCGCATCAGTTGCGTATACAGAGAAAGAAGCTAAGATAAAAAGTAAAATTGCGCAGGCTTTCTTCATTAAATACCTTTTACGAATAATTATGGTGAAAGTTATAAATAATACGTTACATATTTTCTATTCGCCGGAAAAAGTATTTTAGTTGTTGAAAAGTTTTTGAATGTTTGCTTTGTAATTAACAAAACATATATATCTTTGCCTTGTTAAGTAATTGAATATCAAAAAAATATAGATTAAGAAACTAAAAGTAATTAAGCATTAAATAATTTAAAGTATAGGAAAAAGCTAACGAAAGTAGTATAAACAAGTAACAGTTTAGCGCCGGGTAAAAGCGCAGTAATTGCAAAAGCAAATCCCATAAGTTCGCTATATTGGTTAACCTATAGTTAATGTGAATAACTTTTAAAATATTTAATAATATATTATATTAAAAAATTAACGATTATGAAAAAAACGACATTTTTACTAATTATCACTTTAACGCTCGGAATTTTGACTTCGTGCTCAAAAAAGGAGACGATAAAAGAAACCATGTCGATATTTTCTTTCAATCCTTATATCAACAATAACACATTGGCAACAGCCGATTAAGCAAAATTTAACCCTATTAGAATTAACCATATCCTTAAGTTTTAAAAATTAGAAGCCATGTTAAAAGTAATCTTCGCCGCAGCAATCGTTTTATCAGTTGGAGTATTGTCACTGTTAAAAACCTCAACTCCAAGCAACGTAGTTGAAAAACCAGCTACAGAATCATTAGCAAAAGCTATGGTTAGCGCAAAAGCAAACGTTTTGGCAACTGCCGACTAATTAAGACCAACATTAACAGGTAAATACAATCAATAAATACTAACAATTAAAAAGTAAATAACACCCTCTTTATATCCATACGATCATGAAAAAATTAATTATAGCTTCAGCAATCATTTTATCAACCAGCATTTCAACTTCATCATTTGCTACCGTAGTACGAAAAGGGGGTGAAAAGAATACGCTTGGTACAGCTGACAGAAATGGCGAAAAAAACACTTTAGGTACTGCTGACCGTAACGGTGAGAAAAATACCTTAGGCACTGCTGACCGTAATGGCGAGAAAAACACTTTAGGTACTGCTGACAGAAACGGTGAGAAAAACACTTTAGGCACGGCTGACAGAAACGGTGAGAAAAACACTTTAGGTACCGCCGACAAATTCTAATAACAAACACAAATAACAAACAGATCACAACAACACGCTATAATACATAAAGTCATGAAAAAATTAATTATCGCTTCAGCTATCATCTTCTCAACCGCTATATCTACAACTTCATTTGCTGCTACTACTGTTAAAGAAAAAAATACTTTGGGTACTGCTGACCGTAACGGCGAAAAAAACACTTTAGGTACTGCTGACCGTAACGGCGAGAAAAACACTTTGGGTACTGCTGACCGTAATGGCGAGAAAAACACTTTAGGTACTGCTGACCGTAATGGCGAGAAAAATACTTTAGGCACTGCTGACCGTAATGGCGAGAAAAACACTTTGGGTACTGCTGACAGATTCTAATTCAACCTCTACGACAACAAATTAACCTACCCAAAGAAAGTATCTATACAAGTTATAAAGACCATGAAAAAATTAATCATCGCTTCAGCTATCATCTTCTCAACCGCTATATCTACAACTTCATTTGCTGCTACCACCGTAAAAGAAAAAAACACTTTAGGTACTGCTGATCGCAACGGCGAGAAAAATACTTTAGGCACTGCTGACCGTAATGGCGAAAAAAACACTTTGGGTACTGCTGACTGTAACGGCGAGAAAAATACTTTAGGTACCGCTGACAGAAACGGCGAGAAAAACACTTTAGGCACCGCTGACCGCAATGGCGAGAAAAACACTTTGGGTACCGCCGACCGTTCTTAACCATACTCCCCTAGTTTACACCATCACTAAGACATCGCGCCAGCGAAAAACACGAAGCTAACTAACAACCCCAAATACAAGGGCTGAGCCTTTACTTAACTCACAAACAATTCTGATTAAGCATAAAGTTTTGCGGGTATAATGCCCGGACTTGTCACTCACTCACTCACTCACTCACTCACTCACTCACTCACTCACTCACTCACTCACTCACTCACTCACCGCGTAACGATCATTTTTTTACTAAGTATCTGCCCGCCGACCTGCATACTATAAATATAGATTCCCGGATCAAGATTTACCAGGGGCAAATTAACTACGCTATAACCTGCGTTTTGATAAGAATCGTACAAGGTTTTAACAAAGCGACCGTAAATATTATACAAGTTAATAACCACATGCCCCGCTTGCGATAAGCTGAAACCGATACTGGTACGATCAACCGCCGGATTAGGAAAATTTTGATTGAGCCCCACTACCAGCAACTTATCTTCGATAGCACGATTGATAGCGTCAAACCATACGTAGCTTATTAATTTATAACCGGCAGCATTTGGATGGACGTAATCCTGGTAAAGTGAATAATCGCGCCCGATAGCCCTGTTTACATCTGCAAGGTAGACATGATATTGCTGCACCAGGCGGCGGTAAATGGTATTGATCTGGCTGACGTATAAGTTGGCTGTTTTGAGCCGCTGGTCGCCTTTATCATTAAAAAACTGTATGGTACCAATAATAGGTATAAGCTTGTTTTTAAGCGATGTTTCAATATAATACCGCATGTTTTTTTCGGTGGTAGCCATAACGGCCTTTTTATCAGCCAATGCAAGGGCATCATTGGCCCCCATCAGTATCACAATAAAACCTGTACGGCCCGCTATAGCAGGTAAGAACCGGGGGAGCCCCTCTGTGGTTGTTTGCCCGGATACACCATTTTTGGTAACTGTTACGATAACACCGGTATAGCAACTTTCTATATTGGCTTGCAAATCCTCCTGGAAAGAAAAACCGCCCACTCCGGCCACCGTACTGGCGCCAAAAGTTGTGACGTTGATGCTATCCTTACCGTAAAATTTGGATGCTGCACTACAAACAGGCGCCTGTGCATGCGCCGCTAAAATCAGAATAGAAAATACAAATGATATAAAAATTATCTTACGATAATCCATTTATTAAGCGTTGTAGTTAATTGTATAAAGCAAATATAGCAAAAGCCGCATATCAATACAGAACCTGAAGGTTAAAAGGTTAATGTGTTAAAAATCAACAAGCGTAACATAATTGTTAAATAGCTCTATATTTGCCCAAAACAGATCTATTATGCAAGACATTAAACAATATGTAGCGCAAAATAAACAGCGCCTTCTGGATGAGCTTTTCGAGCTGTTACGCTTCCCATCAGTAAGTGCCGACCCTAAATATAAAGACGACGTTTTAAAAACAGCCGACTACGTGGCCCAAAAGCTGCGCGATGCAGGTGCAGACAATGTTGAGGTTTGCCCAACTGCGGGATATCCCATTGTATTTGGCGAAAAGATCATCGATCCTGATAAACCAACCGTATTGGTTTATGGGCACTATGACGTGCAGCCACCCGACCCGTTGGAACTTTGGAAAACACCACCGTTTGAGCCAACCGTTCGCGACGGCAAAATTTACGCAAGGGGCGCCTGCGATGATAAGGGCCAGTTTTATATGCACATAAAAGCTTTTGAGCTAATGATGCAAACCGGTACCCTACCTTGCAATATCAAAATTATGATTGAGGGCGAGGAAGAGGTGGGCTCAAGCAACCTGGGCATTTTTGTTAAAGCAAACAAAGAAAAACTTAAGGCTGATGTAGTATTGATATCAGACACCTCTATGATCAGCATGGAAAACCCATCGCTTGAAACCGGCCTGCGTGGCTTATCATACCTTGAAGTTGAGGTTGTGGGCCCTAACCGCGACCTGCACTCTGGGGTTTATGGCGGTGCCGTAGCTAACCCGGCTACTATTTTGGCTAAAATGATTGCCTCATTGCATGACGAAAACAATCATATTACTATCCCGGGTTTTTATAATGATGTGATTGAGCTTACTGAGCTGGAACGCAAAGAGCTAAACGCGGCCCCTTATGACGAAACCGAGTACAAAAAAGATTTAGATGTTGCCGAACTTTGGGGCGAAAACGGCTATACAACCTTTGAGCGTACAGGCACCCGCCCAACTCTTGAGGTAAATGGTATTTGGGGTGGATATATTGGCGAAGGCGCGAAAACGGTATTGCCTTCAAAAGCCAATGCTAAAATATCAATGCGTTTGGTACCTGATCAAAGCTCAAAAAAGATCACCCAGTTATTTACCGATCATTTTCTGAAAATTGCACCGAAATCAGTAAAAGTAACAGTAACCCCGCACCATGGCGGCGAACCTGTAGTTACCCCTACCGACAGCGTTGCTTATCGCGCAGCTCAGAAAGCCATTACTGAATCGTTTGGTAAAGCCCCTATCCCAACCCGCGGCGGCGGCAGTATACCCATAGTAGCCTTATTTGAGGCTGAACTGGGCATTAAAACCGTATTAATGGGCTTCGGGCTGGATAGCGATGCGCTGCATTCGCCGAATGAAAAATATGACATCTTCAATTATTACAAAGGGATTGAGACCATTCCATTGTTTCATAAATACTTTGCAGAGCTGAATGGAAAGTAAAGATTAGTTATTAAAGATTGAAGATTGGCAGCATACCTCTAATCTTCAATCTTTATTCTTCAATACTTAAATAGTAAACCTTTCACAGTTTTCCAAAAAACCTTCATCGGCATCTGCTCCTACGCCGGGAGTATCATCAATATTCAACTTATAACCGTCATAAGCTACGCCGCCAATGCACGGGTCGGCCAAATGCCCCAGCATGCAGGTGTCCATATCATAAAAGCGGATATTGGGGCTGCTGTAAGCAAAATGTAACTTGGCGCTAAGCGCAATACGGCTCTCCAGCATACCGCCCATCATGCAAGCAATACCGTGGCGCGCCGCCAGGTCATGTATCTGGCGCGCCTCAAATATTCCGCCCGATTTAGCCATTTTAATATTAATATAATCACATGAACCACTCTCAATCTGCTTGCGTGCGTCATGATGATTATACACGCTTTCATCAGCCATAATTTTTACCGGCGACAGTTTCATTAATTCCGGTAGTTTGTCATCAAACCAGGTGCGCATGGGCTGTTCGCAAAACTCAATATCGTAGCTTCCCAGGGCCTGTAAAGCAAACACAGCATCGTCAAAGCTCCAGCCCTGGTTGGCATCCACCCTGATCTTCATTGCCGGTCCTACGGCTTCCCTAATCAGTTTAATGCGCTGTACATCTTCCACAGCTTTCTTCCCCAGCTTAACCTTCAAAATATTAGCGCCCGATTTTTGGAACTCGATAGCACGCCGGGCCATGGTTTCAGGTGTATTAATACCGATGGTGATGTCGCTCTCCACAACACGTGGTTCGCCGCCCAGGTAGCGGTAAAGTGGCACACCGGCATGCTTTGCAGCAATGTCATACAAAGCCATATCAAAAGCGCTTTTAATTGTACTGTTGCCGGCTGTGGCGTCATGCAATTGCTGCAATCTGGCTATAATATCCAGCGCGTCCTTACCCTTCCACAAATTTGCAAAGTCGCGCGCTACCGCCAGGCAGGTGTCCTGCGTCTCGCCGACGATCATCGGAAAAGCTGAGCATTCGCCCACACCATAAATTCCGCCATCAGTATATACGCGGATAAATACATTTTGCGCGTGTGTCATTGTTCCCGTCGCGATAGTAAATGGTTCCATCGGGATGCTGAAACGGTAAATATCTGTATGGGTAATAATTAATGGTGCGGCCATAAACGAAAATAAGGAAAAAAAATGACGCGTTTTTTCATTATTTGTAGAGACGCGATGCTTCGCGTCTGATGAATGTATGAGGTGGAACCTTATTAACCTATCTTATTTTAGACGCGAAGTATCGCGTCTCTACAGCAACCAAATTTGCATGTTGCAAATTTTGCACTATATTTGCTTAACCACTTCGCAAAGGCGCATCGTTGTCTTTGTAAACAAATATTTCAATTTTAGCCGCCTGTATTCTGATGATCGGAAGAAAGTCGCCTGGCTGATTTAAAACTTTCTTAAAAAAACATTTCATTGATATATGGCAACAGATAACACGCCTAAAGATTTTGATTATAATTCAACCAGGAATAAACTCATCCTGTCTGAATACGGCCGCAACGTACAAAACATGGTTAAGTACATTGTAAACCTGCCGACTAAAGAGGAACGCAACCGATACGCACAAGTGGTGATTGACCTGATGGGTTTCCTGAATCCGCATCTGCGCGATGTGGCCGACTTTAAGCACAAGCTATGGGATCACCTACATATTATTTCAGGTTTTCAGATCGATGTTGACTCTCCATACCCCAAACCAAGCGAGGACGCTATCCACTTTAAACCCGAGCCGCTGCGTTACCCTAATCAGCGTATCCGCTACCGTCACTACGGTAAAACCATCGAGCTGATGATTGACAAGGCCAAAAGTATTGAAGAGCCCGAGCGCCGTAAACATATGGTACAAGCTATAGCCAACTTTATGAAAATGGCTTATGTACAATGGAATAAAGACTCGGTATCTGACGAAACCATACTGGCCGACCTGGTAGCCATGTCGCGCGGCGAATTGCAGGTAGACGAGTCGATGAACCTGAATAAGATTGAGTACCGCCCGCAGGAAAAAAATAACAACCCACGCAAAAATAACAACAACCAAAACCGCGGCGGCGGTGGTGGCGGTGGTCGTAATAATAACAATAACAACCAGCGCAACAATAACAACAACCAAAACAACCGTAACCGTAATAACGGGGGTAAACGATAAATGAAAGGCCGCAATGAGCGGCCTTTTTTGTTTACAACAACTATATGAAGGGGCGTCACCCTGAGCCCGTCGAAGTGCGGGCGTTGGCCCTTACCCGCTATGCTTCGACAGGCTCAGCATGACACCCTACGTTTTTTATCGAATTACCACTTCTTAAAAATCACAAACACGGCCAGCACAATCAAACCAAAACCAACCAGGTGGTTCCAGCCAAAACGTTCGGTTTTAAAAAATAGAATGGAAAAAACCATGAACACAGTCAGTGTTATAGCTTCCTGAATGGTTTTAAGCTGCACTAGTGTAAACGGACCACCGTCGCCCTTAAAGCCTGCACGATTGGCAGGGACCTGAAACAGATATTCAAAAAAAGCCAGGCCCCAACTGATAAGAATGACCGAGATGAGTGCCAGGTTCTTGCCCCAATCGTACTCTTTAAATTTAAGGTGCCCATACCAGGCAAAGGTCATAAAGGTGTTTGATATGAGTAAAAAAATAATGGTCTTTAGTCCGCGCATAGTTTTTAACATTATTGAGAACGCCTTTCGGCCAGTTCTTTTTTGTAAACTTCATTAAGTTGTGGCTTAGGGTTTACTAATAACAAAATAGCCGACCTTTGTTCTACAGCAAGTGTATCTGTCACCTCGCCCAATTTGGTACAGCTATCGGTTATCGGTGCAAAGCGTTTTATTTTATCGCCGTTTTGGTCGTCTACGTAAATGATATATTTGCCATCCAGGCTATCTGGCGCCCACAACGCAAAACTACTGCTTAGCGAAACAACATCAGGTAAATGATATTGTTTAGCAAAGTGATGTAAAGCTCCGGCCTCGCCATAATTATCAGCAAATATCTGGGTATTTTTACGTTGCTCGGGGGTTAGTTCGTAATACGCTTTAGCCACTTTTTGCGTAATTTCTTCCCAGCCAAACATATCAGCATAATCCTGGGTGGTGGCGTGGTGTTTATGGTCCTGCCAAACGGTTATGAAATTAATAAAATGGGTGTGTGTATTAATAAACTCAAAAAAAGAAAGTGTGGGTTTTAGCGGCAGTACCGGCAGCACCGTCGGGAAGATAATCAGGTTTGGCAGCGTAAATAAAGTAATGGCTGCGGTACGTAACGCAACGTTATTCTTGATCCACCGCTCAAAGCCGTATCCGCCGGCAGCAAACAGCATCGGGAAAGCGCCAAAAAGATAATAGGGCTTGCCATTCATCTGTAGTAAAAACAAAAATATAAGCACAAAAGCTATTGCCAGCGATTGATATTTGCGAAGTTTAAAAGAGAATATCAAAAACAAAAAGCCTGTCATCCATACAAATATTGCAACACCGTGCACCATTAGTTGCTGCCCGATAAAATCGGCACGGCTTATAAAGTCAAGCTGCTGTTTTTGCAATGTTGCCATATGGCTAAACACCGGCCAGTGATGCTGTACTTGCCATATAAGATTAGGAAGGACAATAAGCACTGCCACCGCTATGGCACCTAAAACGTGCTTATTCCACAGCAAACGGCGTTGTTTGCTGATAATTAAGGCCAATATCAACGAGACGGCAAAAAATAGCATGGTATATTTGGTAAGCATCCCAAAGCCTATGGCGATACCTGTAAAATACAGGTACTTTACGGCGCATGTGTTAATATACCGCAACAACAGCCAAACTGTAAGTACCCACCATAACTGGTCAAATACTACCGGTTGGAACAAATATCCGCTGGCAATAAAAGCCGGCGAGCAAATCATGGTGAGGCAAGCCAGCGCTATAGCAAACTTTTTCCCTCCCAACTCCACTACTATTTTGCCAGTAAACCAAATGATCAATCCGGCGCAAAGCGTTGAAAATATGCGGGCGGCGAAAACCGAATTGCCAAAAATAGAGGTTGTAAGTTTAGCCAGCACGGCTATAAAGGGCGGAACTTCTTTATAGCCCCAATCCAGGTGATCGCCCAACGCCAAATGAAGCAGTTCATCCCTATGAAAACCAAAGTTGGAAATAGCCAGCAAATTGAGGCCTATTTTAATGAGCACAAAAACGAGTATAAAGTTGGTATAACTCGATTTCCGGTTTTGGTAAGACATGCAGGTTAATAAGTGGTTAGTATAAAGATAGTTTTTTTGAGCTGAAAGCAAAAAGACTAAAGCTTAAAGCTTTTTTGAGCAGAATGTTTTTAAATAGTTTTTTTAAGCTGAAAGCAGAAAGACTAAAGCTTAAAGCTTTTTTGAGCGGAACGTTTTTAAATGCAAAAAGGTTAAATCAATGCACCCGGCAAAGCTTTAACCTTTTAGCTTTCTGCTTTAAGCTCCATTAGCTTTCAGCTTTGATTAAATACGCTTAATATCGGCCCCCAGCGCCTGTAAACGTTTGTCGATATGCTGATAACCACGTTCAATTTGCTCGATGTTATATATGGTTGATTTGCCCTGGGCAGATAGAGCTGCGATCAGTAACGATACCCCGGCCCTAATATCAGGCGAGGTCATAGAAATGCCCCGCAATTGAACTTGTTTATCTAAACCAATAACGGTAGCGCGATGCGGGTCGCAAAGAATGATCTGTGCGCCCATATCCAATAGTTTATCCACAAAGAATAAACGGCTCTCAAACATTTTCTGATGGATCAGTACCGAACCTTTTGCCTGGATAGCTACTACCAAAACGATGCTCAGCAAGTCGGGGGTAAAGCCCGGCCAAGGTGCATCGGCAATGGTCATAATAGAGCCGTCAATGAAAGTTTCTATTTCGTAGTGTTCTTGGGCGGGGATGTAGATGTCGTCGCCCCTAAGCTCTAATTTGATACCCAAACGCCTGAATACATCCGGTATCATACCCAGTTCCTGGTAATGTACATTTTTGATGGTGATTTCAGAACCGGTCATTGCCGCAAGTCCGATGAACGAACCTATCTCAATCATATCGGGCAGCATGCGGTGTTCTGTACCGCCAAGGCGCTCAACACCTTCAATGGTTAGCAAGTTCGAACCAATACCGCTGATTTTTGCACCCATGCGGTTAAGCATTTTGCAAAGCTGCTGCAGGTAAGGCTCGCAAGCGGCGTTATAAATAGTGGTAACGCCTTTAGCCAACACAGCAGCCATCACAATGTTGGCAGTGCCGGTTACTGAAGCTTCATCTAACAGAATATAAGTACCTGTTAAATTAGATGCATCTACATTATAGAAGCCATCCTCCGGATTGTAATTAAATTGTGCGCCCAATTTTTCAAAGCCCAGAAAGTGGGTATCCAAACGACGACGGCCAATTTTATCGCCGCCCGGTTTTGGGATTGATGCTTTACCAAAACGAGCCAGCAACGGACCAACGATCATGATCGATCCGCGTAAGCCACCGCCTTTTGATTTAAAGGCCTCAGACTGGAAAAAATCCTGATCTATATCTTTAGCTTCAAAGGTGTACGTATCTTCGTTTACACGGTTTACTATTACACCCATATCGCCCAAAAGCTCAATAAGCTTGTTTACATCTTTAATATCAGGGATATTGCTGATCGTTATTTTCTCTTCAGTAAGCAGTACAGCCGACAAGATCTGTAATGCCTCATTTTTGGCGCCTTGCGGCGTAATTTCGCCTTTTAACGGCTTGCCACCCTGTATTTCAAATGCGTTTACCATGGGTTGATATCTGATATTTAGTAGTTTACAGTCGCGGTTTTGTAAATCCGCGCGCTGTACAAAGATTATAAATATATTTTTGTTTTCGGGGATGGTTGATTGGGAATGTTTAAACAAATAAAAAGAGCGTTGTCATGCTGAGCTTGTCGAAGCATCTGCGGGCAAAGGCCAGATGCGCGCCCTTCGACGTGCTCAGGGTGACATCCGTTTCCTGTAAGATGCAAAGTGCGTTGTCATGCTGAGCCCCGTCGAAGCATCTCTGCGCAGGGCTGACAGGTTATTATTTAGCAGTTTTTGACAATATTGGCAGTGCGCCCCAATCACCATTTATAAGTGCTTCTTTCTTTGCGCGCCGCCAACCTTTTATTTGCTTTTCAAAAGCGATAGCTTGATTGATATCCGGAAAAGGCTCTGCAAAAACAAGTTTTAAGGGGCGGCGTTTAAAAGTGTAGCAATCTTTATTTAAGCCGTCTGTATGCTCAATAAATCTGCGATCAATATCATTAGTGACACCTGTATAATAAGAGCCATCTGCACACAATAAAATGTAAACGTGATATTGTTTCATAGATTATTTAACTAATACCATATTCGTCCATTGCAAGGCGTCGTTGGCCTTCGCGCGCCCTTCGACTGGCTCAGGGTGACACCCTCTTCTTTAGATTTACTTGCGCTACGCCGATATCGCATTAATAATATCATACTGCGTAATAATGGCTATCTCGCCGTCAAGCTCAACCAGTACAGCAATGTTATCGTTATTGATCATGGCTGATATTTTATCAATCGACGCATTGGCATCCACAAATGGGAACGGCGCAGTAGTAATATCTTTTACCGGGTGCGATTTAAGCGACGGATTCTCCAGCAGCGCATTCAGTATATCGCTCTCGGTAATCTTACCTATCACCATACCGGCCTGCGTAACCGGTATTTGCGAAATATTGAGCGATTTGATAGTGTTTATGGCTTCCAGTACCGTTTTCTCAATATCGATGGTAACAATTTCCCGGCTTTCTTTTTTGCGAATGATATCGCGGGCGGTTAGTTTTTCTTCTTTCAGGAAACCGCGATCACGCAGCCAGTCGTCGTTGTACATTTTGCCCAGGTAGCGGGTGCCATGATCAGGGAAAATAATGACTACCACATCCCCTTCTTTAAAGCGGTCTTTCATTTGCAGCAGACCCGCAATGGCAGAGCCTGTGGAGTTACCGGCAAAAATACCTTCTTTACGTGCAATTTCGCGTGTCATTAAAGCAGCGTCCTTGTCGCTTACTTTTTCGAAATGGTCTATCAGGTCAAAGTTTACGTTAGCAGGCAGAAAGTCCTCGCCTATACCTTCAGTAATGTATGGATAGATCTCATTTTTGTCGAACTCGCCGGTCTCTTTATATTTTTTGAATACCGAGCCGTATGTGTCTATACCAATGATTTGTATGGCAGGATTCTTTTCCTTCAAATATCTGGCGATGCCTGAAATGGTACCGCCCGTACCCACGCCGGCCACCAGGTGCGTTATCTTACCTTCCGTCTGTTCCCATATTTCAGGGCCGGTAGATTCATAATGTGCCTGGCTGTTAGACAGGTTGTCATACTGGTTAGGCTTCCACGAGTTGGGCACCTCGCGCTCAAGGCGAGAGGATACAGAATAGTAGGACCTCGGATCTTCCGGATCAACATTGGTTGGGCAAACAATAACCTCGGCACCAAAGGCGCGCAATGCATCAAACTTTTCTTTTGACTGTTTGTCGGTGCTGGTGAAAATACATTTATAGCCTTTTATAACCGCCGCAATAGCCAGCCCCATACCGGTATTGCCCGATGTACCCTCGATGATAGTACCGCCGGGTTTCAGTTTGCCTGACCGCTCAGCATCCTCAATCATTTTAAGCGCCATGCGGTCCTTAATGGAGTTACCGGGGTTGGTAGTTTCTATCTTAGCCAACACCGTTGCCGGTATATCTTTGACTATCTTATTTAGTTTAACCAGCGGGGTATGGCCAATGGTTTCAAGTATATTGTTGTACCACATATTGTTGGTTGATTGGGTGAATGGTGAGTTAGTGAATTGTCATTATAAGTTATCATTTTAAAATAAACAACAACTTAACCTAATCAACTCAATCAACCATTCACCAAATTAAAAACGTAAGTGTTTCACTGTTAAGCCACCGTTAATCAATTGCTTCAATGATTCAATACCGATCTTGAGATGTGTTTCAACGTATTGGCCGGTAACTTTTGAATCACTTTCGGTGGTTTTCACACCTTCTGGGATCATTGGTTGGTCTGATACTAAAAGTAACGCACCGGTTGGTATTTTGTTGGCAAAACCGCAGGTAAAAATGGTTGCAGTTTCCATATCGACAGCCATAGCGCGCAGCTCTTTTAAATAGTTTTTAAATTTCTTGTCATGTTCCCACACGCGACGGTTGGTGGTGTAACAGGTACCGGTCCAGTAATCAAGCGAAAAGTCGCGGATGGTAGTTGAAATAGCTTTTTGCAAAGCAAAAGCCGGCAACGCCGGAACCTCTGGCGGTAGGTAATCATTCGACGTACCTTCACCCCTGATAGCCGCTATAGGCAGTATCAGGTCGCCTACATTGTTTTTACGCTTTAAACCACCGCATTTACCCAGAAAAATAACGGCTTTTGGGTGGATAGCTGTCAGTAAATCCATCACCGTGGCTGCTACAGGGCTACCCATACCAAAGTTGATGATAGTAATACCGTTTGCGGTTACGCTTTGCATGGGCTTGTCTAAGCCCATGATTGGCGCATTATCGTTCCACTCAGAAAATAGTTGAATGTATTTTGAAAAGTTTGTCAGGATAATGTATTCGCCAAATTCTTCAAGCGGCCTGCCCGTATACCGTGGCAGCCAGTTAACTACTATGGCATCTTTAGTTTTTAGTCCTGATTTTACCGGGCTACTTACCTCTTTAACTTTCGGAAGGTTCCCACCTTCCTTTTTTACATTTAGTTCATCGTTCATAATATTTCCTTTTTATACAGCAAACCCCGGCATAGGCCAGGGCTGCAGTTTTATCTATAACAAAAATAGCCTGGGGCTATATAATTGTTATTAAGCTACTTTTAACTTTTTAAGGTCAGATTTATCAAATTTCTCATGTGCGTAATCTAAAGTTATGTTCAATTTTTTCACATCTTTTTTAGATGGGAACTCAAACATAGCGTCGATCATAATCGCCTCGCATATCGAGCGTAAGCCGCGGGCGCCCAGTTTAAACTCCATCGCTTTGTCAACAATAAAGTCGAGCACCTCGTCATCAAACTCTAATTTAACGCCTTCGTATTCAAATAACTTTTTGTATTGTTTTAATAATGAATTTTTTGGCTCGGTCAGGATATTGTGCAACGCTTCTCTATCCAGCGGATTCAGATATGTCAATACCGGTAAACGGCCAATCAGCTCAGGTATCAATCCAAACGATTTCAAATCCTGCGGGGTGATGTATTTGTAAAGGTTTTTCAAATCAACCTCGCCATCATTGCCTTTTAATTTGTAACCAACAGTTTGCGTACGCAAACGGCTGGCAATTTTCTTTTCAATACCATCAAAAGCACCACCGCAGATAAACAGGATATTGCTGGTGTTAACGGTGATCATTTTTTGGTCGGGGTGTTTACGGCCACCCTGAGGTGGTACGTTAACCATAGTACCTTCCAATATTTTTAATAAAGCCTGTTGCACGCCTTCGCCGCTTACGTCGCGGGTGATAGAAGCATTATCGCTTTTACGGGCTATTTTATCCACCTCATCAATATATACAATGCCTTTTTCAGCAAGTGCTACATCGTAATCAGCAGATTGCAGCAAACGGGTTAATATACTTTCAACGTCCTCGCCCACATAACCGGCTTCTGTTAATACAGTAGCGTCGCAGATGCAAAAAGGAACATTTAAAATCTTGGCAAGAGTTTTCGCTAACAAGGTTTTACCTGTGCCGGTCTCACCTACCATAATGATGTTAGATTTTTCAATCTCTACCTCATCTTTATCAATACGCTGATTCAGACGTTTATAGTGATTGTAGGTAGCAACCGATAAGATCTTTTTGGCATCGTCCTGACCGATTACATATTGGTCAAGATGCGTTTTGATTTCGGCTGGTTTTAATATGGCCGGCGAAGTTGGCGAAGCTTTAACCTTACGCACTTTCAATTCTTCGGCCAGTATTTCATTGGCCTGGTTAACACATTTATCACAAATATGCGCATCTAACCCCGCTATAAGCATCAGTGAATCCTGCTTGCCTGCGCCGCAAAATGAACACCTTATCTCTTTACTGTTTTTATTCATTGTGATATAAATGTTAATATGCAAAATTAAACAATTGGTTTATATAAACCAATTTTGGTTAAGTGGTTGATTATGTTGGTTGGTGAATAGTTATTTTAACCTAAACATAACCATTAACGCAATCAACTTAATCAACCACTCAATAAAACCTAATCAAATTATTTTGATTTTGTTTTTGTACCTCTTAAAATTTCATCAACCATACCAAATTCTTTGGCTTCTTCGGCAATCATCCAGTGGTCGCGGTCTGACGCATCCCATACTTTCTGGAAGTCCTGATGGCTGTGGTCTGCTATAATTTGATAAAGTTCTTTTTTCAACTTAGTGATCTCGTGGTACGTGATCTCAATGTCAGACTGCTGACCCTGAGCACCGCCGGACGGCTGGTGGATCATTACGCGTGAGTGTGGCAACGCAGCACGTTTACCTTCAGTACCTGCGCAAAGCAATACGGCGCCCATTGATGCGGCCATGCCGGTGCAAATCGTTGCTACGTCGTTTGATACAAACTGCATGGTATCATAAATACCTAAACCTGCATAAACCGAACCACCGGGCGAGTTGATGTAGATCTGGATGTCGCGCTTAGCATCGGCCGATTGCAAGAACAATAGCTGCGCCTGGATGATGTTAGCATTTTGGTCATAAATGGCATCGCCCAAAAAGATGATACGGTCCATCATTAAACGCGAGAATACGTCCATTTGTGCAATATTCATCGGGCGTTCCTCGATGATGTAAGGGGTCATGCCGGTGATGCCCGGAGCAATGCCATGAGGCATATTGCTTCTGTTTACACCGCCAATAAATTTATCTACGTAAGTGCTGCTTATACGATGATGTTTTACAGCGTACTTTCTGAATTCGTTTTTATCTGGATTACTGTTCATGTGTATATGTATTTTGCTTTTGGTTAAGATGCGGCATATTGTCCGCAATAAATATAGTTTTTAGTTGAATATATTTTTAATTATAAAGTTTGGAAAAAGTAAAAATTGCAACACCCCTCCCAACCCTCCCCGAGGGGGAGGGCTTTGATTAGCTTCCTTAACTAATTTATCAAACAAGCGTTTCAAAAAGCCCTCTCCTTTGGAGAGGGTTTGGGAGAGGTCAAAAAAAAAGCATCCCCAATTTGAGGATGCTTTTTCTTATTAAAGTAAAGTGGATCTATCTTACTTCGCCAATTCTTTAAAATCGTTGTAGAATATATCCTTTTTATCCAAAGTAACTACGCTCTTAATATAGTCGATAGTTTTAAGGGCCTTTACTTCTTCAAATACTTTGTTAGCATTCTCTTTGTTTTGCAGGTATTGTACAGTGTACTGGCCTAATTGCTCCTCAGTTAGCGGAGTTGGGCTGTACATTCTGAACTGTGCATCTAAGCTTTGTTTTGCTGCTGCGAAAACTTCATCATATTTAATTTCCAGGTTATTACCGGTAATGATCTTATTTTCAATCAGCGTCCACTTTAAGTTTTGAGCGAAATCTTTGTAACCACCTTCCAACTCTTCTTCTGAAAGATTTTCGTTAGTTGCTTTTAACCAGCGTTTCAAAAACTCGTCAGGCAATTCAAAGCTCACTTTATCTAAGCTGTATTGATAGATATCATTTTGCAACTTACGGTCAGAGTCCTGGTTCATCATTGATTCCAGCTCTTCAGTGATTTTAGCTTTAAAGCCGGCTTCGTCTGTTACAACGCCTGCACCAAATAATTTATCAAAGAACTCCTGGTTCAGATCGCTTTCTTCTAAACGGTTAACATTTTTAACGGTCAGTTTGAAGTTTGACTTCACATCTGCCGCTTCGCTTTCGTCGATACCTAAAATGGCAGCAACTTTTGGCGCATCGTTACCAAATGCTTTCTGGATATCCAGTGTTACTTCATCGTCTTTTTTCAAGCCGATCAACGACTTTTTGATTTTTGCGTCTTTGATCTGCTCTATTCTTACTGATGTAGTATTGCTTATGCCACCATCAAAAACAGAACCATCCGGCGAAAGCTGCGTTAATTGCGCATATAATACATCATCATCTGCCGATACGTCAGGATTTGTCATTTTGCCATAACTGCGGCGAATATTTTTGATACGCTCGGCCAGGGTAGTATCGTCAATCTTGATTACGTATTGGGTTAATTTATCTTTAGATGAAAAGTCGATATCAAACGCAGGAGCTAAGCCAATTTCGTAGTTAAACTCAAAATTGTCGGCAAAATCCCAGTTATACTCTTGTTTGTCATCCACTTTTGGCAGCGGCTGGCCCAGGATATCTAATTTTTGCTCGGTAATGTAGTTATTCAAGGTATCAGATAACAAGTTATTAACCTCGTCGACCAAAATACTTTTACCATACATTTTTTTGATATGCGAAGGCGGAACCATTCCCGGGCGGAAACCTGGCATTTTTGCTTTTTTAGCATGGTCTTTAATTGCCTTATCAACACGGGCCTGGTAATCGGCAGCGTCTATGTTAACTTTCAGAACAGCATTCAGGTTGTCAATTTTCTCCTGTGTAATATTCATCTTTTATGATAATTTTATTATTTAGTATCTGATTTACAGCAGCATGTCGATGCAACCATAAAATTTAGAGGTGCAAAGGTACTAATTTTATTTTTAATTAAACAGATTGAGCTGTAACCGGAAGAAAATCAAAACCTAACATTTTTTGCCTCAACAATTCGATTGATACTGACATATTCGTCAGATTTTCAATTATTGGGTTATGAAAGCTAAACAATTAACATAAAATTTATTTATTATTGAGCTACATTTTAATAACTAAACCAAGCGACCGGAAAGTGTAACTATAAGAAAATCAAAACCTAACAAACCTTTTTATATTTAAATATCTGAACCTTGGATAACCTGCTTATGTAATTCTTTTGTTATAAACGGGAATTATATATAATAAGACAAAACATGTCGTTAATATTGGCGTGTTATTATTAACATCTGCTTAACTGGCGGATTACATAGGCATACTACCTACCCCTCTAATTTACACTATTCATTAAAGTTGGACCTGCGTCTGAACGGGTGGCCTGTTTTCTTTTTTTCCAAGAATCTGATAGCCGCCAAAATTTATTATAAGCAACTTAAAAACCATCAATAATTATAACCCTCATTCATGAAAATTAAAAAACCAGCTCTTATGAAAAAACTCTTCAAACCTCTTGCCGTACTGTTTTGTATGGGCGCTATCTACGCCTGTAAGAAAACAAACAGCGTAACGGTGCCAAGCGATCCGGTTATTAAGAATCCAATCGCCGATTACACAGTAATTCCAGACTCTACAGATGGTTTTACTTTTAAATTTAACAGCCTTGCAGAAAACTTTGTTAAACTGGAATGGCGTTTTGGTGACGACACCCTGAATACCGACACCAACCCCACCCACACTTATTTAACTACAGGCCAATATACAGTAGACTTAGAGAGCTATTCAAAAAGCGGCGAAACTTCGCATAAACAGATAGTTATCAATATAGCTCCAGATAGCATTATAAAAGTGTCTACTGAAAAAACCAGCGTTGATGGCCAGCTTAAATTTAGCGCCAAGGTAAAAGCACACATTAAAACTATTGCCTGGACATTTAACGCTGTCGATCCATCCACAAGCGCTGTTACAACAACCACCAGCAGCGACTTGTCTCCTACGCCTACTTTTGCTTTTGGTAGTTTCAACAGCTTCTCTGTAACCATTACTACAGACAAAGGCAGCCAGGCCACCGTAAGCAAAAATGTAACACCTGAAGGTATAGTTAGTGACATTACCCAATCGCGTATAAATTTTGGTTCAACCAATGATAACTTGGATAATTCTAACGAAAACGCTCCTAAATTGATTGACGGTAATCCGAATACTAAATTTGGATTTTATTCGGCTTTCCCTACTCCGGAGATTTTCTGGTTGCAATTTGCTTCGCCGGTAACAGTGAAAATGTATGCTATCGAGAACGGTAATGACTCTGAGAGCGACCGCGACCCTAGCGAATGGGTTATTGAAGGCTCAAACGACTCGACCGACGGTGTTAATACCGGAACCTGGGATATAATAGATCATAGAAGCGCAGACAGCACAGACCCGAATACAATGATGACGCCGATAACAGGCAAGGGCTTTGCTGATTATCTGACTGCGGTTAATCAATATTCAACCCGCTATTTAAGATTCTTCTACTATCCGATAGCAAACCCAAAACCGTATGTTTACTACAGATGGAGAATTATTTCAACATTCCAATCTGCATTCCAGATCGAAGAGTTCAGATTATATAAATAATATAAACTTCATATAAAAAAAAGAAGCCCGTGCTCATGGAGCACGGGCTTCTTTTTTGTTTTAACCTGCCTGGTTGTTACTTTGTAAAGTACTCGGTAACCTCAGCGCTAAATACGGTAGTTTGAACAGTGTCATTAACTTTAAAATTTATTTGCAACTGGTTGCCGTTAATTAGTGCAGTTTCATCTATTGTTCCGCCACCGTTATTTTTATAGTTTACATGTAAAGCATTTCCCGATAGTTGATAAGAGAAATCTGTTGCACCTATTATGGCGCCTGTACCCGGTTCGCTTCCCACGTAGGTTGCAAGTGTGGTGCTACCTGTACCATCTACGTTAAATTGCAAATATGACGATGCACTGGAAGAGGTGACGGTGGTATCTTGTAGCAAAGCGCCATTAACGGTAATTTTACTTTTTGTTTTGGTAAGCGTCCATTTACCAACAATTGACGTTTGTTTGTCTTTAGTGCAGGCGGTAATAACAGTAAGGCCCAACAGCCCGCCAAAAATGATTTTCTTCATAGGTGTTTGTGATTATAGTTTGTAATTTAATATATGACAATAAGGTGGCTTAGTTACCTGGTAAAATACTGGGTTATAGTTTCAGTAATAGTTACGGCGGGCTAACTCAATTTTAGAAAGCTATTAGGTTAAGTTATAACGTTGGCGAAATATTACCTGGAATAGTATTCTGTTATGGTGGTGCTGGTGTTAGCAACAGTATTTTTCATTATTAGTATTAGTTGCATTGCATCCTTGCCGGTAAAAGCAACATTTCTTATAAGCGGATAACCGTCAGGATTGTTAAGGGTACTTAAAGTTTGCCCATCTATTTTATAGGTAAATTCCCCTTCAACATATACATCAGTGTAGCCTGTCGCAGTTGGCGAAGGTTCATAAATATTGGTATTGCCTTTTCCGTTCAAGCCAAACTGGATAAATTTTTGCCCGCTATTGTCATTTACAACAGTGTCGCGATAGGGGTTTTGACTGCCTACTTTAAATGTGTAGCCGGTCGCCTTTAATATCCATTTACCGGTTAACACGTTGCCATTGGCGTTATCTTTTTTGCAGCTCGCCAAAACAAAACAAAGCAGAAAGCATGCAGAAATAATTTTTTTCATAAGTAATGCGATAAAGTTTAAAATCCAATTTATTAATTAGTATCTAAATTTCATCGCCACTTTTTTTAAATCAGACTAATAAGTATGTTTTGTTGCGGCGGCTGATAAACGGTTATTGCTTTGAATAATACTCAATGATATCAGCATAGCGCGTTGGCACTTCATTATCTTCAATCCTCACCGTAATCAGCATTTCATCGCCGTTAAATGATAAATGATCGGTGATACCATCGGCCACCCTGCCGGCTATGGTCAATACATCGCCAGACACAGTATAATTAAAATCACCTATAGGCTGGGTGGAGGTTGGGGTGGCAGCGGTTGACATTGTCCACACTGTGGCATGCCCTGTACCGTCAGCATTGAATTGAAGAAAGGCGTTGGTGGCCCGGATTATTAATGTAGTATCAAACACTACCGTGCCGTTGTTAAAATCCCGCTCTTCCATTTTGGTAAACTTCCATTTTCCAACTACAGACTGTTGAGGGACTATCGCCTTATCTTTTTTGCAAGCTGCAAAAGCGGCAATAAATAAGGCTAGTACAGGAATAATTTTCTTCATAAATAGTGCGATAAACTTTACGGCTAATATATCAATCATCCATAAACTTTATCGCAATATTTTTTCTTTAAACTTGTTACAGCGTAAATTTAACAACAGGGTTTTTAACCGGCTTAACTGTTCTTAAATAGGCGTAAATAGATGCCAGATCGCTGTCGCTCATTTGAGCATAATTGTACCATGGCATAATGGTTTGGAAATCATTTTTGCCTACCGGAGCAGCTTTGCTGCGATCTTTAAAGGCTCTGAAACGGGCAAGAAACGCCGCCTTGCTCCAACTACCAATGCCGGTAGTCATATCAGGACTAATATTTGCCGAATGCAGTTTGTGGCCGTTAACTAAAAACTCTTTACCACCTGCAAACTGCAAGCCAGGCAGATACACACCTTTATCATCCTGCGAGTGGCACTCCTGGCAAGCCGCCGACTGCACCAGGTAAGCGCCGTAAGCAACGCTATCCTTCGGATCAGGCCGTTTACCCAATGTAGCTTTTTGCGGCATGGTGTGTACAATGATATTAAGCGGAAAATCAAGTGTTGATTTCGGATAATCTGCCTTAATTGGTTTCAGGGTACGTATGTAGGCAATGATATCATAAATATCTTCCCTATCCATTTTTGAATAATAAGGCCAGGGCATCAGCGGGAAAATTGCCGAACCATCTTTGCGCTCACCGGTTGTTATTGCCCTGAATAGCTCGCCGTCTGTCCAGTCTTTTAATTTGTACGGCGTAATGTTAGGCACGGTCACATCGCCCGGGAAGCCATCACTGGCAGTAAACTTACCGCCGCCGGCACCCCACATGGTTGTATCACTTGGTGAGCCAAATCTGGCATCGTTATGTGGTGAGTGGCAATCAAGACAAGCCACTACATTATTAACCAGATATTTACCATGTGCTACGCGCTGCGGCGTAATATCAACTTTTATATTTTCGGCATCGCCAACGTTTGGCAGGGCAAGGGTTACGTAAGAGGCGCCTGCTATAATAAGCACCACGATTGCTATCGCTGCGTAGGCGATAATTTTTACTACTTTTTTCATGAAATTGTGATAGGGACCTGCGGGCAAATCTATCTTCCCCGCTAAGTGTTAATTAACTTTAGTTATAGTTGATATTCCAGATTTTTTATTATTGATAGTTGTAGGGTTTCCTTTGTATTTAACTTCAGACGCACCGCTGCTGTTAACAGTGAGCGCATGCAGCACATTGATCTCAAAATCGGCGGCACCAGATGTTTCCAAATCGTAATTACCTACTACAAAATCAAAAGCGTGTACTTTGCCCCCGCCACTAAGGTTAACGCTGTGAGAAGTGGCCTGACCTTTCAGATTGATTTCAATTGAGCCATTGGCCGTAGTATGTAAGTTAGCTGCATCAAGATCCAGAGTTACATTGCTGGCGCCGGCAAGGTTAAGAGCCAGGTCTTTAGTTACCAGTTTGCTTTTTGTAGTAAGGCTTATTGCACCGGTTTGGTCAATTTCGTCCAGATTACGGACACCGATGGTGACAACAATCTGACCGCTCGGACAAATATTTTGAGTTTTTATTTTGAGTTTATCACCGTCTACTTCGGTAGTTATCAGTTTAAGCAGGTTATCATCAGCCGATACAGAGATATTCATTGAGCTGTCCTGAACCAACTCAACGTTGTACATGCCCGACAAGTCAAGTTTGCTAAAATTGCCTACTTTACGATTTTCAGAAACTACATGACCCGAGCCCTTTGTACAGGTTGTTTTGCATGATGAGATAGCTAAAGACATCCCGGCAAACAGGACCAATGCAGTTTTAAGAAACGTTTTCATGTTGATTTTTAACAGTTTAGACAATTATTACTCAAAGTTATAAAATAAAAACAGGAGTTTTTAGCTCCTGTTTTTAAAAATATATATTGAACTTTTGCAAAAGTGTGCCGGGTTACAAGCTTGCTACTTTTTCTTCGGCCTGAGTAGCTGCAGCAGCTTTGGTCGTATTTTTTTCAACGCTGTTAACTGCAGTCAGGTTACTTTTATTTAAGGTTGATGACTGACTGAAAGCTGATTCATAATCAATTACGCTACCTGAAATATCGGCGGTAGAGCGGTTGTTTAAAGTTACTTTAGCAGCAATAGCATCAATTTTTAACTGAGCAGATGCACGGTTATTTAATACCAGGTTAAAATCAGTCAGCGATAATCTACCGAATGATTTAATTGCAGCGTTGTCAGAAGCGGTAATAGCGTGCAGGTCGGTTACGGTTACCAAAACCACCAGTTTTTCGGCATTGTAAGATGCGATGCGTAATACACCGTCTTTATCTTGCACAAAAGCATTTTGAGCGTAGTATTTATCATAAACTTTTACCTGGTCTTTATCGCCGTTGGTAACGTAAACCTCTACGTTTCCTGAAGCTTCAATTTTGTTGATATTATTGGTAGCTACTACTACCGGAGTTTGCACACCATTGTCATTTTTTAATGTTGCGGCACTGCTAACAGATACGCTTAATACGATGGTTAACAGGGTGATCAGAGTTATTATTCTAGTTTTCATGATTTTAAATATTTTGTTGTGAATCTTATTGTTTAATTATTTTAAATACATCCATAAGACGACAGCGGTTATGAAAGGTTACAGCTACTTAGTGTAAAACCGACACATGGCCGTTTTTACTCGGTGAACGCCGCAAATACATCGGTGAAAACGGAAAGAAATTTTTTGAGGGGATGAGCTATACGGTGTTATAAATAATATAGCTCGCCGTTAAATTTGATTTTACCGGCATCCAGTAACAGGCGAATAGTGTGCAGGCGCTCTTTTTCAGTACCGGTTTTAAGAGATGACATCAGCGTATTAATATCTGATGGACCATCGGTTAGCAGCTGTACCAGTTCAGTAGTAATATCATCGGTTAAGTCTGCAGCATCGCGGCGGCGCTTTTCTTCAAGGCAAACGTCGCATATACCGCATTTCTCGGCATCAGGCTCATCAAAATAGGCCAACAACTGCCGGCTGCGGCATTGTTCAATTGTACAATACCCAGATACCGCTTCAATTTTTTTAAGATAGATGGCTTTGCGCTGCGCTATAAACCGCTGGTCGATATAAAGTTCTTTGTTTTGCTGCCGCGGGCGCAGGTAGGTAACCTGTGGCTGGTCGTTTTGCGGCAAATAGGTTAGCACATTAAGTTGCTGCAACTGTTTCAGCCCTTCAATAACCTGCTGAACGCTCAAGTTGGCCCGGCGCGCCACGTCGAATTCTTTTAAGCGAACGTAATTCTCAAAAGCCCCGCCGTACGACCGGAGCAGGGTTTTTACAAAAGCGTCCCAGCCGGCATTTTGTATCTGGAAGTTATACAACTCATCGTGCCTTACCTCAAACCTGAAACGTGAGGGCAAAAACACACTTTCGCTGAATGCAAGATATTCGCTTTGTTCTAAAAACTTAAGGGCATTAAGCGTCTTGATCACATCCAGTTGATATTTAGCGCAAAAGGCACCCAAATCCAGGTCAAAACTTAAGCCCTCGCCTGCCCCGTAAGCTACAGCGTACTGGCTTCCCAGATGATGATATACTTGTTTAATCTCATCTACCGATGGAAAACTTAATTCAAATATCTTTTGCTGCCTGGCATGGTCGGCGTCATTATATAACAATACTGCGTAGGCTTTTTGCTCATCGCGACCGCCACGGCCTGCTTCCTGGTAATAAGCCTCCAAACTTTCAGGCGGGTCTTTATGAATCACAAACCTCACATCAGGTTTATCAATCCCCATCCCAAAAGCATTAGTGGCTACCATAATACGGGTTTTGTTACCCTTCCAGCTCTCCTGTTTTTTTGAGCGCTCATCGGGTGTTAAACCGGCATGATAAAAATCAGCCTTAATATTATTGTCTATAAAAAACCTGGCAATTTCAGCACACTCGCGCCGGCTGCGCACGTACACAATACCACTACCTTTAACACCCCGTGCTACATCCAACAGTTTTTTGAACTTATTCTCCTCATTCTGTACCACATAGCTCAGGTTTTTACGCTCAAAGCTTTTTTTGAAAACCCGGGCATCCCTAAATCGCAATTTATCCTGAATATCCTGGCGAACCTCGGCTGTAGCCGTTGCGGTCAGCGCCAGCATGGGCACTTCAGGATGTATTTCGCGCAGGTTGGAAATATGCAGGTACGCCGGCCTGAAATCATAACCCCATTGTGATATGCAATGAGCCTCGTCAACCGCAAACAAGTTAATTTGCATGTATTTTATGCGCTCCTGCACCAGTTCAGAAAGTAATCGCTCAGGAGATAAATACAGAAATTTCACCTGATTGTATACGCAAGCATCAAGCGCCAGGTCTATCTCGCGCTTACTCATGCCGGCAGTTATCGCTATAGCCTCAATGCCTTTTTCTCTGAGGTTCTCTACCTGATCTTTCATCAGGGCTATTAACGGCGATATTACAATACAAATACCCTCTTTAGCCATAGCCGGCACCTGGAAACAAACCGACTTGCCGCCACCTGTGGGTAACAGCGCTAAAGTATCGTAACCTAGCAGAACAGATTGTATGATGTCTTCCTGCATGGGGCGAAAAGCATCGTGGTTCCAGTAGGTCCTGAGTATCTCCTGTATCGTCATTTAAATATCGCGGCAGTGTCAAAACTATTAAAATAATAATGGGTTTTAAGTAGGATTAGCCTAAAATGCGCTAATAGTTTTAAATTAGCACTTGTAAAACACACAAATTCATGAAGCTACTTAAACTAACGTTTATATTTTTATTGTTTGCCGCCGCAGCCACGCGGGCGCAGGCCCCTAAGTGGAACGTGGAAACCCCGCCGGGTAACCAAAAAAAGGTTACCATTACTACCGATGAAGGTACATGGATGAACCTGGATGTGAGCCCCGACGGTAAAACCATTGTTTTTGATTTGCTGGGCGATATCTATTCAATACCTATAGGCGGCGGCAAGGCCGTATTACTGGCCGGTGGTAAAGCTTTTGAAGTACAGCCCCGTTTTAGTCCTGATGGTAAACAAATATCATACACCAGCGATAAGGAGGGCGGCGACAATATCTGGATAATGAACAGCGATGGCAGTAACAAACACTCTATTACGCACGAAAGCTTCAGACTATTAAACAACGCCAGCTGGGCGCCCAACGGCCAATACCTGGTGGCTCGTAAACATTTTACCGCTTCGCGCTCATTAGGCGCCGGCGAAATGTGGTTGTATAACAAAAATGGCGGCGACGGCGTACAATTAACCCAACGTAAAAACGACCAGCAAGACGCCGGCGAGCCGATCATATCGCCCGATAACAAATATGTTTACTGGAGCGAGGACGTAACTCCCGGCCCCAACTTTGAATATAGTAAAGACCCCAATAAGGGCATTTATGCTATTAAACGCTTAAATCGCGAAACCGGTAATATTGAAACCGTAACCGGCGATGCCGGTGGTGCGTGCCGCCCGCAGATATCGCCCGATGGCAAGTTGCTGGCTTTTGTTAAGCGCGTACGTTTAAAGTCAGTTTTATACCTGCATAATTTAGGTACCGGTGAAGAATGGCCGGTATATGATGACCTGTCGCATGACCAGCAGGAAACCTGGGCAATTTTTGGCGTTTATCCAAACTTTGCCTGGACACCCGATAGCCGAAATATTATATTTTATGCCAAAGGGAAAATCTGGAACCTGGATGTTAATTCACTGCAGGCTGTACAAATACCGTTTGAGGCCACAGCTACTCAAAGTATAACTGATGCGCTGCATTTTCCGCAACGTGTTTATCAGGATGAGTTTACGGCCCGTATGATCAGGCAGGTAACCACATCGCCTGACGGTAAAAGGATTGCCTTTAACGCCGCGGGGTTTGTTTATATTAAAGATCTCCCATCGGGCGTACCTACCCGCATTGATACGTTGGGTGATTTTGAGTACGATCCATCTTTTAGCCCGGATGGCAAGCAGTTGGTTTATGTATCATGGAACGATGCGCTTAAGGCCTCTATCAATACAGTCGACCTGACTACCCGCGTAGTAACCCGTATTACTGCCGAAAAAGGCTATTACTACACGCCAAAATTCTCAAACCATGGCGACAAGATTATTTACCGCAAAGGCGAGGGTAACGACGTGCTGGGTTTTGCCTTTGGGGTAAACCCTGGTATTTATACCATACCTGCTACCAGCGGCGGCACGCCAACGCTTATTCTTGACAACGGCATTAACCCTGTTTTTTCATCGGACGATAGTAAGATCTATTACCAGAGTCATGAAGGCGGTAAAAAAGCATATAAAGTAATGGATGCCAACGGCGGCAACCAGCGTACACTATATACTTCAACCTATGCCACCCAATTTGCACCCAGCCCTGATGGTAAATGGATGGCTTTTACAGAGCTGTTTAACTGCTACGTAACGCCTTTGGTAGGCACAGGGGCACCGCAAGACCTATCGGCAGGCAATAAAGCTTTGCCGCTTACCAGGCTAACCAAAGATGCCGGCACCTCATTACACTGGAGTAAAGACAGCCAGAAACTCATGTGGGTACTGGGCCCTAAATATTATAGCCGCGATATCCATAATGTTTTCTCTTTTGTTGACGGGCAGGCCCCGGCTTTGGATACCACGGGTGTTGACATCAACCTTAAATTAAAAACTGATGTACCTGATGGCAAAATTGCTTTCACCAATGCCCGTATAATCACCATGAAAGACGACCAGGTGATTGAAAAAGGTACCATCATCATTGATCATAACAAAATAATAAACGTGGGCAAAACCGGCGATGTGCCTGTGCCTGAAGATGCTAAAGTTTACGACATACCGGGCAAAACCATTATGCCGGGCATTGTTGACGTGCATGCACACCTGCACCCTAGCCCTGATGGCATTTCGCCGCAGCAAGACTGGAACTATTTTGCAAACCTGTCATACGGTGTTACCACAGCTCACGATCCGTCAAGCAATACTGAAATGGTTTTCAGCCAGTCAGAAATGTTGAAGACCGGCCGCATGGTGGGTCCGCGGGTTTACTCGACCGGCTCAGTACTTTATGGCGCAGACGGCGATTTTAAAGTTGTAATAAATAGTCTTGACGATGCACTCTCTGCCATACGCCGTTTAAAAGATGTTGGCGCATTTTCAGTAAAAAGCTATAACCAGCCACGCCGCGAGCAGCGCCAGCAGGTTATTGAAGCAGCACGCCAGTTGCAGATGCAGGTGGTACCTGAAGGGGGATCGACCTTCTTCACCAATATGAACATGATCCTGGACGGGCACACCGGTATTGAACACAATATACCGGTTTGGCCGGTTTATAAAGATGTAAAGTCGCTTTGGAATGCAAGCAAAACAGGCTATACCCCTACGCTTATTGTGAGCTATGGCACCCAATTTGGCGAAAATTACTGGTATGACCGCACTGAGGTTTGGAAAGATGAGCACTTACTCAATTTTACGCCTAAATCAATCGTAGATGCACGTTCGCGCCGCCGCACGACGTCTGAATATGGCGAATACGGCCACTTTGAGGTTTCAAAGTATGTAAAGCAAATTGCTGATGGCGGCACTAAAGTAAACCTGGGTTCGCACGGACAATTACAGGGACTTGGCGCACATTGGGAACTTTGGATGCTTGCCCAGGGCGGTATGACACCATTGCAAGCCATCCGTTGTGCAACCATAAACGGCGCTGCCTATTTAGGTATGGATAAAGAGATAGGCTCGTTAGAGAACGGCAAACTTGCCGACCTCATTGTGCTCAATCAAAACCCGCTGGACGATATTAAAAACAGCAATAACATTAAATATGTAATGGTAAATGGCCGCCTCTATGATTCTGAAACCATGAATGAAATTGGCAACCATGAAAAATTGCGCCTGCGCTTTTGGTGGCAGCAACCTCATGGCGAAAGCGTTACCCTGCCAATAGGTAATATGGAGACTTACTTATACGGCACACAGGACGGCGACTAATTTTGCCGTTTGATATATAGGAAAGGCCTGCTCAGTGAGCGGGCCTTTTGTTGTAAGGATTACTCATAATCGCGACTAAAGCGTAAATATTAAATAATGAAAGATGCTGTCATTATAGAAGCGATAACTTCATTTACTACGCTTAAACAATGTGTTGATATCATGATAACCGCCTACAACAACCCGCCCTGGAATAACCAGTGGACGCCCGGCAAGGCTGAAGCGCTTTTGAAATGCTATTACCACACGCCTGAATTTATGGGCTGGGTTGCTATAAAAGACAACAAAATAGTGGGCTGCGCTGCGGGAAATGCAGAACCCTATTTTGACGGGGATATATTTTATTTAAGAGAATTATTTGTGGACGTAAACCATCAACAAACCGGCATAGGCTCGTTATTAATGGCAGCTGTTAAAAACGACTTGAAGCTGAAAGGTATTACTAATGCCTTACTTTTCACCTACAGGCAGCTTACATCGTTTTACGGCAAATTTGGGTTTAATGAGTTAAGCGATATCTGTGTGATGATGGATGAAAATTTTTAATTTACTGTTTCACTTTGGATGTTTCACCGCATCTGGTCAAAAAGTCGAAAAATATAATGAACTCATAATCAAAAGATTAAAAGCCGACCGAAATTTAACAAGTGTTTCAAAGTGTTTCACCCTAATTCAACAAACAACTGATTAATAGCATCTTATGTAAAAATGGTGTTTCAAAGTGTTTCATATTTTATGAAACACCGCTAACAAAAAAGCCCCTGATCAATCAGGGGCTTCGGGAGCTGTCAGTTCAGCTTATCTTTTCTCAATCGGCACGTATTGCCTGTTCACGGCGCCGGTATAAATCTGGCGCGGACGGCCTATTGGTTCTTTATGTTCTTTCATTTCTTTCCATTGCGCAATCCATCCCGGTAAGCGGCCAAGGGCAAACAACACGGTAAACATATCAGTCGGGAAGCCTAAGGCGCGGTAAATAATACCCGAATAGAAATCGACGTTTGGATACAGTTTACGCTCCACGAAGTATGGGTCTTTCAAGGCAACTTCTTCAAGGCGTTTGGCAATCTCCAAAACTTCATCATTAACACCCAATTTTTCCAGGATATCGTCGCAGGCTTTCTTGATGATCTTGGCTCGCGGATCAAAGTTTTTATATACGCGGTGGCCAAAGCCCATTAAACGGAAAGGATCATTCTTATCTTTCGCTTTGGCAATCCATTTGTCGGTGTCGCCACCGTCTTCTTTAATTTTCT
This sequence comes from Mucilaginibacter ximonensis, assembly GCF_042686265.1. Classification (NCBI taxonomy): domain Bacteria; kingdom Pseudomonadati; phylum Bacteroidota; class Sphingobacteriia; order Sphingobacteriales; family Sphingobacteriaceae; genus Mucilaginibacter; species Mucilaginibacter ximonensis. The sequence continues at coordinate 359,323 of NZ_JBHUPD010000001.1, read as the reverse complement.
CCAGCATCTCAATAACTGCCTGGTTAGCACCGCCATGCAACGGGCCCCATAGCGCTGAAATACCCGCCGATACCGACGCATAAATATTTGACTCAGACGAACCTACTATACGTACTGTTGACGTTGAACAGTTTTGTTCGTGGTCGGCATGTAATATCAATAAAGTATTCATGGCGCTTACCACCACCGGGTCAATCTCAACCTCTTCAGTTAACTGACCAAAGGTCATGTTCAGGAAGTTGGTTACGTAATCATATTTATTTAACGGATACATAACCGGATGGCCTAATGACTTTTTATAAATCCACGAAACTATAGTAGCCATTTTGCTCAGCATTTTAATAATGCTTTGGTTTTGTTCTTCTTTAGTTTGGTTAGGCTTTAACGACTCCGGGTAAAAGGCTGATAATGAACACACCAAAGAAGAGAGCTGGCCCATAGGGTGAGATTTTGACGGGAACCCGTCAAAAAACTTCTTCATATCCTCATGCACCAGGGTATGGCGGCTTATTTCATACTCAAAATCTTTTAATTGCTGTGTGGTTGGCAATTCGCCGTAAATCAGCAGATAAGCAACCTCAATAAAGGTTGACTTCTCAGCAAGCTCTTCAATAGCGTAACCGCGATATTTCAATATGCCCTGCTCGCCGTCTAAAAAAGTGATTGAGCTTTGCGTAGCTCCGGTGTTTTTATAACCAATATCTAATGTAACTAAACCGCTTTGGTCTCTTAACTTAGAAATATCAATGGCTTTTTCGCCTTCGGTACCTTCAATTATTGGAAGATCGTATGTTTTATCACCTATAGTTAGTTGTGCTGATGCAGACATAGAAAGATTGTTTGTATGTGCAACAAATATATACAATCTGCGTATAATTCAGCCGTAACTAAAGTGGTGAAATTGTAAAAAAGTTGTCTTATTAAACTATTTTTAACAAAACGGACCATTTGATTATATTCGTAGTCAAGATCTACTCATAAATTAACTGTTTGATGGCATTTTTCTCTGGGCCGTTATTATTTATCTCTTTTTACTATAGCGTCGGGCTGCCATTAATTGTCTTGTTGCTGGTTGTGGTGTGGATGCTGGCCAGTTATAAACGCCATATTCGTGATGCCGTAAAAAAGTACACAGATAGCGTTCCGAACAACTCGCAGCAATTAAGCTCACAACAGTTTAATTCGCTTCTAAACTCGCTGAACGATATCATTTTTGAATTTAATGAGGACAAAGTTTGCCTGAACGCCTGGTTCAATGAGTTTCGTGAACTGATTGTTGATCCTAAAATATTGGTTGGCAAACATATAGAGGATATATTATCTGTTGAAAAAGCCGAAAAATTTAACAAAGCGCTTGATTACGTAATTGCTAATCGAAAGCCAACCTCATTACAATATATATCTGACTACGGTACGGGCCGTTGGCTAAATGCCCGGGTAACTCCTGTTTTTGACCGCGAAGGCAATTATACGCACCGTATATCGGCGGCATTGTCTGATATAACTGAACAGCATTTAGCTGAAGAAACGCTAAAAGAACAAGAGCGCCTTTTAATTGAAGCACAAACCATAGCCCACATAGGCAATTGGTTTTATGATGACACACAGAAGCAAACTTATTTATCGGATAACCTTTTCTCGATATTAGAAATAGACGGATTACCCGAAGGGACTAACAAATATGAGTATTACCTTAGCCTTGTACACCCTGATGACAGGCAGGCATGCGCCGACTTTCTGCTAAATCTCCCAACTTCTGAGTTAAAAGAATTTGAGCACAAACTCACTACAATTAATGGTAACCTTAAATACATACGCATTATCGTAGGTAATAAGATATTGGATGATGACGGTTTGATAAAGCGCATTGCCGGAGTTATACAAGACATTACGGATATTAAACTGTCAGAAAAGGCGGTTAGAAAAGGCCGGACCGAATTGATTGAAGCGCAGACTATAGCCAAAATAGGCAACTGGAGTTTGGATATTCAAACACAGTCGGTCAATTTTTCTGATGAAATCATCAATATTTTTGAAATTGACCCTGCAGTTTTAAAATTGTTAGGCATTAAGCGCTTTTTACTTAAGCATGTTCACCCAAACGATAAGTTTGTGGTTCAGCACCTGTTTAAAAGTGCTGCCAGCATTGCAAATTATACCTGCGTTTTCCGCATCGTTACCGCTGCTGGTAACATAAAATATCTAAGCGTCATTATTGGTAAAGTGTTGTATAATGAAAATAATGCCCCGCGCAAAATTATTGGCACCTTACAGGATATAACCGAGCGCAAACGCGCTGAAATTGACTATAAACGTACTGAAAATAAGTATAAGCTGGTATTAGAAACCATAAAACTGGCGGCGGTATCTTTAGATAACAACGGCTACATTACCTTTTGCAACCAACACCTGGCCAACCTGTTAGGCTATAACCAAAAGGAAATTATTGGCATGCATTGGTTTGATAACTTTATACCCTACGAGTTAAAAGCAACTGTGGGTAACATGCTCACGCAAAACGCCATACCATCGCAATATACAAATCCGGTTGTTTGCCGTAATGGCGAGCAACGCATCATTAGCTGGCAAAATACGATGACTTATGATGAGAACGGTTTACTCAAAGAAACCACCAGCGTCGGCGAAGATATTACTGACCAGCAAAAAGCTACCATGGAGCTGATATCTGCTAAAGAACTGGCAGAAAAATCGTCTAAGTTCAAGTCGGATTTTTTGTCTATTATGAGTCATGAGATACGCACGCCGATGAATGCAGTGATAGGCATTACCAACCTGCTTTTAATCGATTCGCCGCGGCCTGAGCAGATGGAGTATCTGAATATCTTAAAATTTTCTGGCGAAAACTTGCTGGCCATCATTAACGACATTCTGGATTATAATAAGATAGAGGCCGGTAAATTAGAGTTGAACGAGTTAAAATTCAACATCCATAACCTTGTCCAAAAAATTAAACAAAGCTTTGCGGCAAAAGCCGCGGAGAAGAAACTGGCGCTCGAGCTCAGTATAGACGAAGATATTCCTGAGTTTTTAATTGGCGACCAGATACGTTTAAGCCAGATACTAAACAACCTGATTAGTAATGCGGTTAAGTTTACCCTAAAGGGTAGCATTAATATCAGCCTAAAAACCAAGCAAATAAACAATGACCAGGTAACGATAAATTTCAAAGTAGCAGACACGGGCGTCGGCATCTCACCTGAAAGCCTGGCGATGATCTTTGATCCGTTTACACAGGAGCCGGTTGTTTTGAATAATAACCAGGATCATGGCGGCACGGGTTTAGGATTAGCTATTACCAAGCGTTTGATCAATCTGCACAACAGCGACATTTCTGTGGACAGTATTGTAGGTCAGGGTACGTCTTTTGAGTTTGCCATCGCCTTCGGTCGCCCGGACGATGCGCCGCAAAAACCTGCGGCAACACATCAAATCAGCAGTCAGCCTAATTTGCGGGGCATGAACATTCTTATTGTCGACGATAATAAAATGAATATTCTTATAGCTTCACGTTTCCTGAAAAAATGGCACGCACAAGTTGACGAAGCTTTGAATGGTCAAGTTGCCATTGAAATGGTAAATTGCAGAACTTACGATCTCGTCATAATGGACCTGCAGATGCCGGTAATGGATGGGTTCGAAGCAACCAAAAATATCAAAAACCTGTTTCCTGAACTCCCGGTAATTGCGCTGACTGCCGATGCCATGCCCGAAACGTACGACAAGGCGCTGGCTGCGGGTATGAATGACTACCTGAGCAAGCCGTTTGTGCCGGCTGTTTTATTTGATAAAGTATCGAAGTTTTATAAGCAGGTTAGTTAAACGCTGATCTTAATTTGATCGTATCGCCTCCACCGGATCTAGTTTTGAAGCAAACCAAGCCGGAATTATACCCGACACTATACCAATACCTACAGACGTACCTATACCGATAATAACATTTTTAAGGTACAGTACAATTGCAACCTGTGTCGTCCATTTAACCAAAAATGTGCCCAGGTATACCATAAGCAACCCTATTATTCCCCCCATTAAACACAGCACAACCGATTCAATTAAAAACTGAAGAAGGATAAAATAATTTTTAGCGCCAAGCGATTTTTGAATCCCAATGATATTGGTACGCTCTTTTACCGACACAAACATAATGTTAGCAATACCAAACCCACCCACCAGAATGGAAAACAAGCCAATAATTAAGCCGGCGACGTTGATAATTTTAAATACGATATCCAATTGATCAGAAAGCATGGTACTTTCATTAAGAGCAAAGTTATTGTCCTCGCCGGGCGAAAGGCTACGTATGGAGCGCATCAACCCACCTAATTCGCCTTTTACATCAGCTACAGGGATGCCTGCTTTACCTTTTACCATAATGGATGGGCGGTACTTCTCATTCTGCACGTCAATAAGGTTTCGGGCAAAATTCAGGGGCAGCAATACCTCCTTGTCGGCCGATATCCCCAGCATATCCTTACCCTCTTTGGCAAACACGCCGATGATGGTAACATATCGCCCCAGCACTTTAATTTTATGCCCTACCGCATTACCGCTCGGAAATAAATTCTCAGCAATATCATTACCTATTATAGTGACCGGCGCACCGGTTTGCGACTCCATTTCAGTAAAATAACGACCATCCTGAAAATTAACCGACCAGGTCTTATCATGATCCTGGGTACAGGCGTCAATTTGAGCGCCATCAACCGTATTACTACCATATTTTATGGTTCGGTTGTCAATACCTATTTCATAAGATATGGCCGCTGCGGTTTGGCTGCGGCGCTGCAATTCGTAAAAATCGCGTAGTTTGGGTACCGGGCGCTGCATGTATTTCCACCAGGGGTATTCGCCGTCTGATGTCCAGGGCCATTTTTCTACGTAAACGCTGTTGTTGCCCAGTTTATCTACGCTTTGCTGCAGGTTATCGCGTAAGGTATCAACCGCCGAAAAAACGGCGATAATGGTAAAAATACCAATAGTCACTCCCAGCAATGACAAAAGCGTACGCAAGCGGTTTTGGCGCAACGCGTCAAAGGCAAACAAAAAGCTTTCGCGGAAAAGTTTTAAAAATATCATTTATGGTGATTTCGCCGATTTTATATGATAACACCTATTTAAATTGATTTTAAACCCAAATAAAAATTTGGTGTTATATAGCTTTAGATGTTTATATTGCACTTAAGTTACAGCAAAAAAACAATAAACCTGATACGCTTTGCGTAAGTCAATGTAATCAAATAACATATCGGTGTAAAGTATACAATAATTCGGCGCAATCCGCAATTATATTTGTACATTTGCGCCCTTGAAAATTCATTCATATACACAAGCATGAAATTATCTCAATTTAAATTCAATTTACCAGAATCGCTAATTGCACACACACCATCAGACGTCCGCGACGAATCGCGCTTGATGGTATTGCATAAAGATTCAGGAAAAATTGAACATAAAGTATTTAAAGACGTACTGGATTACTTTGAAGACAAGGACGTAATGATCCTTAATAATACCAAAGTGTTCCCGGCACGCATGTACGGTAATAAAGAAAAAACCGGCGCTACCATTGAAGTATTCTTACTGCGCGAGCTAAATAAGGAGCTTCGCCTTTGGGACGTTCTGGTTGACCCTGCCCGTAAAATACGTGTAGGTAATAAATTATATTTTGGCGATGACGATTTGTTAATTGCCGAAGTTGTTGACAACACTACTTCCCGCGGCCGTACTATCCGTTTCTTATTTGACGGCACCGACGAGGAGTTTCGTCGTAACGTAGAGATTTTGGGCGAAACACCGCTTCCAAAATACATTAAACGTAAAGCTACCGCCGAAGATAAAGAGCGCTATCAAACCATATTTGCCAAACATGAAGGCGCTGTGGCTGCTCCTACCGCTGGCTTACACTTTAGCCGCGAGCTAATGAAACGTTTGGAGCTTAAAGGTGTTGAATTTGCTGAAGTTACATTGCACGTTGGTTTGGGTACCTTTCGCCCGGTTGAGGTTGAAGACCTTACCAAACACAAAATGGATTCAGAACAGATTATCATTGAGCAGAAACAAGCCGACATTGTAAACAGAGGTATCGAAAACAAACGCCGTATTTGCGCCGTAGGCACTACGTCAATGCGCGCTATCGAGTCGGCGGTATCTGCAAGCAAAACTTTAAAACCAATTAATGATTGGACCAGCAAGTTTATCTTCCCTCCTTACGATTTCAGCATTGCTAATTCAATGATCACTAACTTCCACACACCAGAATCAACCCTGTTGATGATGATATCTGCATTTGGCGGTTACGAAAATGTAATGCACGCTTACGAAGTGGCAGTTAAAGAAAAATACCGTTTCTACAGCTATGGCGATGCCATGCTTATTATCTAATATTTGGTATTAAGAAGCAAGGTTAAAGATGTGATATCAGAAATGGTCTCACATCTTTTTTGTTTTATGATGATTTTAAGATATTTACCAAATCAAGCACATGTCTCAAATCCCAGATCCCACATCCATACCCAAATACGCTATCATCGTGGCTGGTGGCTCAGGCACCCGAATGGGCGCCGCCATACCCAAGCAGTTTTTGTTATTAAACGGATTACCGGTTTTGATGCACACTTTGCTGGCCTTTCAAAACAGCCGGTCAAAGCCTGATTTGATTTTGGTACTGCCAGCTGCTTATCATGAATACTGGGTTGAGCTTTGCAAGAAGCATAATTTTGAGATCGCTCATCAGCTGGTTAGCGGTGGCGAAACCCGCTTTCACTCCGTAAAAAATGGCTTGGATTTAATTTCTGCGGATGAACCTAGCCTGATTGCTGTACAGGATGCCGTAAGACCCATGACCAGTGCCGAAATCATCGATGCAGCTTACCTAAGTGCTGCACAATACGGCAATGGCGTAGTAGCCGTAAAAAGCCGCGATTCTATCCGCCAATTAAAAAACAACACCTCGGTAGCGCTTACGCGCGATGAAATTTACCTGGTACAAACACCGCAAACATTCCAATCGGCACAACTAAAAAAGGCTTATGAACAGGCCTATACCCCTAAATTTACTGACGATGCCAGCGTAGTTGAAGCCATGGGCCAGCTTATTCATTTGGTGGATGGTAGCCACAAAAATATCAAGATTACTTTTCCTGAAGATATTGCGATTATGGAATTGCTGATAAAAAACGCGGTAAGTTAATTATCAATCCTCATCTTTGGGCGAATCATAAAACAAAAGTTTGCCCGTATTAGGGCGCACGGCGGTCCAGCTATCAATATCAAATTCAATTAATCCAACTGCTCCGGGGGGCACATCTTTGGTCTGACCAGACAGATCGTACAGTATCTGTCCTATCGCCGGATTATGGCCCACCAACCCGATAAAATCATACTGATCATCTAAATTACCGATCACCTCCAGTAATTCATCCGTACGGGCATCGTAAATAGCTTTTATTTCCTCCGGCTTAGCTAAACCCATGTGTTCAGCAATAACATCGGCGGTGGCCAGGGTGCGCAACGCCGGACTGGCAACCAATATTTGAGGGATAATGTTATGAGCTTTTAACCGGCCAGCCATAATTGCTGCATCCCGCAATCCCGAAGGCTTTAGCGGACGCTCAAAATCAATATATCCGCTTTCGTGGGTGGCCCTGGCATGGCGAATTAACAGCAGCTTTTTCATAAGTTATTATTTAAAAATATATCCCAGTCCGATAGTGAACTCCTTGTTTTTCATAACAGTTGTCCCCGCATCTTGTTCAGGTATTGATTCAATATCTTTTAAACCAAGTTTATAACCCATATTAAACGTAACGCGGTTACGAAACTCAAACCCGGTTATAAAATCAAGCCCGGCGTCAAATCTGCGCAGATCGTTATTTGCACCAAACTTTAACTTATCAGTAGTTGCAACGCCTGGTGTTTCATATTTAATATTACCTTTTATACCCTCAGCTCCAAAACCACCTGCTCCCAGGTAATACTTACCAAGGTTGGTAAAATTCCATTTGTGTAGCAAGTTCACCGGTAGCTCCAAATAAGTAATATGCGTGGTGGTGGTTAGCGCATCCTGATAAAACACGCCGCCTTTATTGGCAATACCTGGTTCGGCCTCCAGCCAGAATCCACTTTTTAATGGCATTTGCACTATTCCTTTGATATTAAAGGTCTTCAAGCTGCCGGTTGAAAGTATATCCGGACCCTTAATTTGCTGGTAGGCGATACCGCCATCTATCTTGCCGCCAACAATCAGTTTTTGTGCGTTGGCTGCCAAGCAGGTTATACTAACCATCAACAACATTGATAATGTCTTTTTCATCATAAACTAACTGTTTACAAATTGCTTTATCTGATTCTCATCAATATCACGCATACATTTAAAATGCCCCAGCGGACACGCTGCCAAACCAAATTTTGAGCACGGCCTGCACTCTAGTTCAATATCAGCTATTAAAACATCCTTAACTTTATAAGGCTGTACGCCTAGTAACTCAGGAACTGTGCCGCCCCAAACAGATACTATAGGGCGGTCAAAAGCCTCGGCTATGTGGGTGAGGCCTGTATCAAAGCCAATGATCTTTTGAGCTTTTGACACCAGGAACACCGATTCATCCAGTGTGGTTATGCCGCACGCGTTGTAGACCTTCTCGCCTGTAGCGGCGATTATTTCATCGCCATTCGCCTTCACGTCATTACCACCCAGCAAAACTACCGGCAAATTAATTTCTTTGCAGATGCTTATGATCTTATCATTGGGCATACGCTTGGTAAAGTGCGTGGCGCCTATCACAAAAGCTACAAAACCGCTTTGGTGGGTTGCAGGTAAAAGCGTATTAAGCTGATGTTGAGCTTTAATATAGTAGTCGATGGGCTGGCCATCATTTTTGACGCCCAGTACTTCTGCAGCTTTCATATACCTGTCAACCAGGTGCACGGGCGGCACAAGCTTCCACTTAAATTTCAAGCTTAGCCACTTAAGGATAGTCTGTTTATGATAGGTTGACGACGGCACCCGCGTACGCAGCTTAATAAGGGCCGTGCGCAGGTTATTATGCAGGTCGACGATATAGTCATAGCCCTCGGCCCGAATGTCCTGAATGGTCTCCTTTAGGGTCGGTTTAAGCAACAGCAATTTATCGACGTATGGGTTATTGTCGTAGATGTATTTAAAAGCCGGTTTGGTAATAAAATGAACCTCGGCATCCGGCAGTTGTTTTTTGAGGCAACGCACAACAGGAGTTGTGTAAATGATATCGCCCATTGAACTGAAACGGATCACCAGTATTTTCATCTCGTTTGCTTTAACTTTGACCCTGAATGCGCTTAATGATAGAAGTTGATGAGTAGCCCTCAACCAGGTCGATCGTTTTCACCTCACCCCCATTGGCCATCACCTCTTTGGCGCCAACGATGGTATCGACGGTATAATCAGAGCCTTTAACCAAAATATTTGGCCGCAAAGCGCTGATCAGATTTAGCGGCGTATCTTCTTCAAAAATCACTACGGCATCCACAAAAAAAAGCGCAGCTAATAACGCCGCGCGATTAGCCTGATCATTGATCGGCCTGCTTTCACCTTTAATTCGCTTTACCGAGCTGTCAGCATTTAATCCTACTACCAGCCGGTCACCCAGGTTGGCGGCCTTAGCCATATAGGTAATGTGGCCTAAATGCAGCAAATCAAACACACCGTTGGTAAACACCACCTTATCACCCTCTCTTTGCCAAAAGTCTATCTTGGTTTTTGTAGCCTGCAGGTCGCCTATTTTTTCTAAAAGTGCACGTTCTAAATCTATGCTCATGTTATAAAGGTTTAGTACAAATCGTCAATTGCCTGGCAAAGTATATGCCCTATCAAAATATGCACCTCCTGTATACGTGCCGTCAATTCAGACGGAACAACGATATTCAAGTCGCAAAGACCGTTCATCCGTCCGCCGTCACGACCAGAAAGCCCCAGCGTTTGGCAACCCATTTCTCTGGCCGTAGCAAATGCGCGCAAAACAACTTCGCTGTTACCACTGGTTGATATACCGATGAACAAGTCGCCCGGCTGAGCTAAAGCCTCCACCTGGCGGGCAAAAACGTAGTCATAACCATAATCATTAGCTATAGCTGTTAATGCCGATGTATCGGTAGTTAGAGCGATACCCGGCAAAGCCTTACGGTTCTTAACATAACGGCCGCTCAGTTCAGCTGCTATGTGCTGTGCGTCGGCTGCACTGCCCCCATTACCTGCTATTAAAACCTTTTTACCGTGCTGCAGGGTCGAGGTCATCAAATCGCAGGCGCGCTCAATATCGGGCACTAAGGTGTCGATAACCCTCTGTATGGTTTCCTGATGATCTTTGAGTTGTTGTATGATCACTGGTCTATTTCTTTTTGTCTTTAAAAAATTTGGTTATTTCTTCGAGCGATAGCGCATTTAAGCAACGCTCTTTATACAGGCCGCCTTTTCGGGCAACAATCACGCCGTAGTGCATGTCCAAAAAACCCTCGTTGCGGTGAGCATCCGGATTGATAGACAGCCATACGCCTTTATCCAAAGTGTATTGGTGCCAGCGCCAATCCAGATCCAGCCGAAGGGGATTTGAGTTCACCTCGATAACTACGCCGTTAGCTGCGCAAGCATCAATTACCTTTTTATAATCTATAGGATATCCGTTACGGCTCAATAATAACCGGCCGGTTGGATGCCCCAGTATGGTTGTAAATGGGTTCTCGATGGCTTTTATAAGGCGCTCGGTAGCTTTATCCTCACTCATTTTCAAGTTACTGTGGATAGATGCCACCACAAAATCAAAACGTTGCAAGATCTCGTCCGGGTAATCCAGGGAGCCGTCATTCAAAATATCCGATTCAATGCCTTTAAACACATGAAAGCCTTCCAACTTTTTGTTCAGATGGTCTATCTCCTCATGCTGCTGTAGTACACGCTCGATACTCAAGCCTTTGGCATAAAAAGCGCTTTTGCTATGGTCAGACAAACCCAGGTATTGCAGGTTCAACTGATCGCGGCAATAGGTTACCATTTCTTCAATGCTGTTCACACCGTCGCTCCAGGTACTGTGGTTGTGCAGTGTACCGCGCAGGTCGTTATAAGATATTAATGCGGGAAGCTTGTTGCCTGCAGCTTTTTCAATGAAGGTATCTCCCTCGCGCATTTCGGGCCTGATAAAATCCAGTCCCGCTTTGCGATAGATCAGCTCTTCATTTTCCGGCTGGTCGGCTCCGCTGCCGCCGCGTTCTAACACAATTTTAACATGCTCTTCGCTGCCGGTTTTTTCGAACAGGGTTTGAAAATAAAAACGTTTCTCAACTACGTAGATGATCACCTTTAAACCATTTTCAGTTACACCGACAATATGGCCATCCTCGGGTTTCATCTCGCTTACCAGGTCAGACGTTAAGATTGTATTGAAAGCCATCTCACAATCGCGGCTCCCAACTACCACGATCAATTCATTTACCACTTCGCACAAGCGACGATATTCGCCGGCAAATTCAAACAAGATATTGGTAAATGTATCCTTAAGTTTTTGGGTGATCTTATCGGCCTCAGGCTCTACCTGTGCGTACAGAAATTTGCCGGTGCTTGCCATTTTAAACTCGATGGCCTTGCGGATATCTTCCTGGGTTTTCAAGCCAAAACCTTTAGCCTCAATCAGTCGGTTCTCGTTACAGGCATAAAACAGCTCACCCACCGTCTCAATGTTCATTTCATGCCAAATGGTGGCTACCTTTTTAGCGCCTATACCTTTAATGCCCATCATCTCAACCACGCCGGGAGGCGTGCTGCCTATCAGCTCATCTAATTCAAGCATTGTGCCCGTTTGCACCAGCTCAATTACTTTAGCCGCAACACTTTTACCAATACCCTGTATCTTTTCCAGCTCTTCGAAAGTTTTGCCGGCTATTTTGCCGTTAAACTTGTCAACGTTAAAAGCAGCGTTGGCTATCGACTTAATTTTAAATGGATTAACCTCGTGTAATTCCATGAGCTGCGAAAGCAAACGAAGTTTACGGGCTATGGTTTTATTTTCCATAATTAGATTAAGCGATAAAAATACAAAAAGGTTTGAATAGATAATGGTTCATGGGTCGACAGTTCTTAGCCATATACGCTAAACAATCAACCATGAACCATCAACTATTGGCCCAAAAACTATTTTATCACCACATCGTACTCCATGCGGGCCAGAGGAGTACGCATTATAGAGGTTATGTTTTTGATTTGCTCATAAACCGGGTAGTTTTCGCCCAGTTCAGATTTAAGCATGCGGGTTTTCATTTGTATGCTGAAACTTTCGCCTAATTTGTTTAACACGCTTTTTTGCTCAGGATAAGCTACCGTGCGGTAGTTTTTCAACTTAGCCATTTTAGCTGCCGATTTTACCGCATCGTCAATATTGCCCAAACGGTCAACCAAGCCAATTTTAATGGCCTGCTCGCCGGTCCATACGCGGCCCTGGCCAATGCTATTGATATATGCTTGTGTTTTATGCCGGCCGTCTGCTACGGCTTTTGTAAAGTCGTCATAACCATGGTTAATCTGGTTTTGCAGAATCTGCCTTTCGGCTGGAGTTAACGGTCGACTGGTGTTACCCAAATCGGCATACTGACCGGTTTTTACACCGTCAAAGGTAATGCCCAGCTTGTCATTAAACAATTTCTGCATGTTAGGTAAAATAGCGAAGATGCCTATGGACCCGGTGATAGTATTTGGTTCGGCAATAATTGAATCAGCTGCGCATGAGATGTAATAACCGCCGGATGCTGCAACATCGCCCATGGAAACAATAATAGGCTTCACTTTTTTAGTCAGCATCACCTCCCGCCAAATCACATCGCTGGCTAATGATGAGCCACCCGGGGAGTTTACCCGTAATACTACCGCTTTAATCTTATCATCTGTGCGTACCTTGCGCAGCGCCTTTGCAGTAGTTTCTGAACCGATACTGTTGTCATCGCCTTCTCCACCGGCAATCTCGCCCGAAGCATAAACCACTGCAATACGGTTTGTTGAAACATCTTTAGTATCGGCATCATTATTAGCTTTGGTATACTCGCTGATCTCAACACTGTTGATGTCGGTTTTTTCTTTAATACCTAATTTGGTTTTCACCTCAGCCAATAACTCGTCGCGGTATTTCAAACCATCAACCAATTTCAACTTTAAAGCGTCCTCTGGTTGTTGTACACGAGCTTGGTTTGCGTAATTAAACAATGAATCTTTGTTAATACCCCGCGCTTTGCTGATACCGGTAAGATAGTGATCATACAAGGAGTTTAAATATGACGATACCTGCAATTTATTGGCATCACTCATTTTAGTCAGTATCATTGGCTCCACGGCACTTTTAAACGTGCCTACACGGATAACTTGTGCTTCGATGCCCAATTTGTCAAGCGCACCTTTAAAAAACATGGTTTGCGAGCTAAAACCGTCAAACTCAAATACACCCTTAGGGTTAATATAAACTTTGTCGGCTACCGAGGCCAGATAATAGAAGCCTTTGGTATAAACCTCGGCATAAGCAATGATGAATTTTCCTGATTTTTTAAAATCAATCAGTGCATTACGAATCTCTTCGGTAGTAGCCTGGCCCGATAGCATGTAACTTTCGTCAAGCAAGATGCCTTTTATATTGCTGTCGGTCTTGGCTTTTTTGATGTTGGCCAAAATATCTTTAAGGCCGACAGATTTATCGCCGTCTAAGCCTAAAAAGTTCAGGTTAGCTAAAGGATTATTAGGTGTACGTTCAGATATGGGATATTTTATTTCAATATGTAAGATAGAGTTTGCATCAACCTGGGTAGTCTTGTCACTGCTTGCCGCCCCTGCTATCAACCCGGCTACCACAAGCACAATAATAATGGTAGATAAAATTATACCGACAACGGTAGCCAGCACAAATTTGAAAAATTGCTTCATTTACTTGTTATAAATATTTTATATCTATGCAAACTTAATAAAACCTCACGGTTAAATATTAAGAGCGCTATCTATAATATTTGTTACAACAATGAATAACGTTTTTTTGCTTTTAGGAAGTAACCTGGGCGACAGGAAAGAATATTTACAGCAGGCCATTATGCATATTTCTTACGATATCTCGCCGGACATACGTATATCATCCGTTTACGAAACCGAATCATGGGGTAAGACCGACGAACCCGACTACCTTAACATGGTTATTGAGGTAAAAACAAGCTTACCGGCACAAACCGTGCTGGAGCGAATATTAAATATTGAAAAAGTAATGGGCAGGGTGCGTGAGGAAAAATGGGGATCAAGAACTATAGACATCGATATTTTATATTATAATGCGGAGGTTATTGATGTGCCGGGCTTGCATATACCTCACCCACAATTACATAATCGCAAGTTTACTTTAGCACCTTTAGTCGAGCTGGCGCCCGATTTTATTCATCCGGTTTTAAAAAAGAGCAACTTGCAATTAAAAATTGAATTGCGAGACGGCTTAATTGTGAAAAAATTATAAATTTGAATGTACAACTTAACCAATATGCCGGTCGACATTACTAATTTAGATCTTGATCTTTCGCTGTTAAACGAAATTGCTGACGGCAGCAACGAGTTTATTGTTGAGTCGATTGATATGTTTTTACAGCAAACACCTATGTCATTACAGGATATAAGTAATGCCTTTGAGAACATGGACTGGGCTACTGCCGCATCTGCAGCGCATAAAATGAAAGCCACCCTGGGCTTTTTTGGGATGCTGAACTGCCAGGCGCTCATTCAGCATATTGAATTGGCCTGCAAAGCCGGCTCGCCCAATGTAATGGACCTGATTGCTAAATTTGATCAGGTACAAAGCATATTAAACACCAACACCACTGCGCTCGAGCAGATAAAGGCTGAGGCAGAAGCCGATTCTTAATAAACCATCTTCATATTGGCCTGAGCCAACGGAATAACGCATCATAAAAAGACTTTAGCCAAATACCACTTAGGTATCCAGCTAAAGCCTTTCTTATTTACCTTCGACCGCCGACTAAAACCGACTGTCATTATTATAAAGATTCTTAGATTTGCTCCAATTTAAAGGTATAGCTTTCCATAATTAAATTGGCCAATAAGTTTTTACAGGCCAATTCAACCTTTTCGGCAGCTATCGTTTCGTTTTCGGCTTCAATTTGCAAAGAGATGTGTTTGCCAATGCGAACATTCTGAATTTCAGCCAGACCCAGATTTTTCATGCTGCCGGTTACGGCTTTACCTTGAGGGTCAAGAATTTCTTTTTTAGGCATTACATCAATCTCAGCTTGAAACGTTTTCATGAAGTGGGTTTTATTTTTTTGGATTTAGACGACGTCTGCAAGCGCTTAAACATTTCGTTTTTGAAAGCCCGGGGTGTCGTCTTTAGCTATTTTAAATTGAACTATTGACAAGGCGATATATAAAAATATGATCACCGGAACGGCCGCAAATTTAAAAAACAATATCAATATTGCCGAAAACAACAGCAGTAAATAGCGATAAATATTTTTATTAAAGTCGGCATTCTTAAATTTAAGGGATATGAGCGGCAACTCCGCTACAAGTAATGTGCACATTACTGCTACAAAAGCAGTAAGCACGTACGGATTTAATATATACTGCGCCGCAGCAGGATGCTGGTCGATAATTAATGGGAAGGAGGCTATTAATATGGAGTTTGCCGGTGTTGGTAAACCGATAAAGATTTCGGCTTGCCGGGTATCGCTGTTAAACTTAGCCAAACGCAGCATCGAGAACACGGCGATCAAAAAAGCGCTAAAGTTTAAAAACTGGCTTACCTTATCAATTTGCGGCGCCTGTAAAAACAACTGGTATAATATCGCCGAAGGCAAAACACCAAAGCTCACTACGTCTGCAAGTGAATCCAGATCCTTCCCTATCCCTGAGAATGATTTCAGTACCCGGGCCGCAAATCCGTCAAAAAAATCAAATATTGCTGCCAGGAAAATAGCATAAGCACCTTTTATCAGATCGCCCTGAACGGCAAATACAATCCCCACGCAACCGCTAAACAAGTTACAACAGGTGATGGCATTAGGAACGTGCTTTTTTACCCGCTTCTTCATTTTTTCAAGGGGTGAAGGTAGTTATTTTTTGGGGATTGAAGATTAAAGATTAGTAATTGAAGATTAAAGATTAGCTATTGAAGATTAGATATAATCATTGGAAACAAAAAAGGTGATTAGCATGTACACGCCAATCACCAATCTTTAATCTTTAATCTTCAATAGCTAACAACCAACCTACGAGTTCATCGAAATCAGGAATTCTTCGTTGGTTTTAGTACCTCTTACCTGACTTTGTAAAAATTCCATCGCCTCTATTGAGTTCATATCAGCAAGGTGGTTACGCAATATCCAGATACGCTGCAAGGTGTCTCTGTCTAACAGCAAATCATCGCGACGTGTGCTTGAAGCTGTAATATCAATTGCAGGGAACACGCGTTTGTTAGAAAGTTTTCTATCTAACTGTAACTCCATGTTACCTGTACCTTTAAACTCTTCGAAAATCACCTCGTCCATTTTTGAACCTGTTTCGGTCAATGCAGTTGCGATGATAGTAAGCGAGCCGCCGTCTTCAATATTACGGGCGGCACCAAAGAAACGTTTTGGTTTGTGCAGCGCATTAGCATCAACACCACCAGATAGGATTTTACCGGATGCAGGCGCTACGGTATTATAGGCGCGAGCCAAACGGGTTATTGAGTCAAGCAAGATCACAACGTCATGACCGCACTCAACCATACGTTTGGCTTTTTCAAGCACGATGTTAGCAATTTTTACGTGACGGTCTGCAGGCTCATCAAACGTTGACGAAACAACCTCTGCACGTACGCTGCGGGCCATATCGGTAACCTCCTCTGGACGCTCGTCAATCAACAGAATAATTAAATATACCTCAGGGTGATTTTTAGCAATAGCATTAGCTACATCCTTCAATAACATAGTTTTACCTGTTTTTGGCTGCGCAACTATCAAACCACGCTGACCTTTACCTATAGGTGCAAACAAGTCCATGATACGGGTTGAGTAGTTACCCGGATCAGTAAACAAATGCAATTTTTCAGAAGGGAAAAGCGGGGTCAGGTGATCAAAAGGCACACGGTCACGAACCTCGGCAGGAATACGGCCGTTAATGGCTTCAACACGCACCAGCGGGAAGTATTTTTCGCCCTCTTTTGGCGGGCGTATGCTACCGCGAACCGTATCGCCGGTTTTAAGGCCGAATAATTTTATTTGCGACTGCGATACGTAAATATCATCAGGCGAGGTCAGGTAGTTATAGTCAGACGAGCGCAGGAAACCGTAACCGTCAGGCATGATCTCCAATACACCTTCATTGACAATAACATTATCAAAATCAAGGTTAATAGCAGGTTCAGGCGCCTTTTGCTGCTGCACTCTGCGCTCAAATTTCTGAGGGCGCTCAACAATTTCAGCTGGGTTAGCAGCAATTTCGCCCTCTTGTTGCGGCGACTGACCTTCATCTTCAGTTACAGGTGCTACATTTTCGCTAACAACCTCATCTTCAGGCTGAGGCTCATCCTCGGGCATATCAAACAAGTTGGTATCGTCTAGCGGAACTTCAATACGCGGTTTGCTAACCTTAGTGCTGCCACCGGCGGTACGTATACGGGTACGTTGTTTTTTTTCGCCGGCATCTTTTTTATCGCCGACAGGAGTATAGTTATCTTCAACAATTGCTTGCTGAGCCCTGGCGGCATCAATAAGCTGTTGCATTTGTACAATATTAGATATTAGCTCAGGCTTGCGCAGCGAGTCTGCATCAGGGATACCTAAACTTTTGGCAATTTCGCGCAACTCAGAAACGAGCTTATCGTTCAATTCGGTAGTATCAGACATGATATGAATTATGGGTTCAAAAAGGGGTTTTATTATAATAGTTATATTTGAGGCTTACAATTATTGCTCAGATAATGATTTTGAAAAAGAAAATTTTTGCAGCTTGTTTGCACCGTTAAAGTCAGACCAGGTATACTTTCAAGATATGTAACGCGGGAATGTAATTTATTCTCTTTAGTGCAAGAAAAACTCAAAGGAAAACAGTGCAATTGTAATCATTAAAATTAAAAAAACAAACTATTAAAAAAAAAATCTTTTCACATTCAACACTTCAACTAATTTTTAGTTTTTTTGGCGAATAAAATTCAGCTCTTATTTTTCTTATGATTACACGCCAGCAACTTATAGACCAGATTAAACAAAAAAAATCATTTTTATGTGTTGGACTGGATACTGACCTTGATAAGATACCCGAGTTTTTAAAACAATACCCCGACCCTGTTTTTGAGTTTAACAAACGAATTATAGATGCCACGAAAGATCTGTGCGTGGCCTACAAGCCAAACTCTGCCTTTTATGAAAGCTACGGCGTAAAGGGCCTGCAAAGTCTTATTGATACCTGGCAATATTTACCTAAAGAAACGCTGAACATCATCGACGCAAAACGTGGCGACATCGGTAACACGTCAGACAAATATGCACGTGCATTTTTTGATGAGACCGCATCAGGCATGAGCTTTGATGCCATTACCGTTACTCCCTATATGGGTAATGATAGCGTAACACCTTATTTAAAATATGAGGGCAAATGGGTGATCATCCTTGCGCTAACCTCATCGGTAGGAAGTAAAGATTTTCAATATTTAAATACAGGCGACGATTACCTGTACGAAGCCGTGATCAAAAAAGCCAACACCTGGGCCGGCGCCGATAGAATTATGTACGTGGTAGGCGCCACCAAAAGCACTGAGTTTACCAATATCCGCAAATATGCACCCGATAACTTTTTATTGGTTCCAGGTGTGGGTGCGCAAGGCGGCAGCCTGGAAGATGTTTGCCAATACGGTATCACCAAAGATTGTGGCTTGCTGGTGAATGCCTCACGCTCCATCATTTACGCGAGTAATGGCGAAGATTTTGCCGATGCAGCTCGTGAGGAAGCGAAAAGCCTACAAAAGCAAATGGCTGTGGAGTTGGAGAAAGCAGGGATTATATAACACCGAAAACAAAAAACCACGTCATTGCGAACGAGGAACGAGTGTGGCAATCTCCGGCAACGCGACTAGAGATTGCCACGCTACGCTCGCAATGACGTGATGATATATATGATGAACAAGGTTTCTTGATTTTGCTTCTTAATTCTATCTCAAAACGTCCAGCTTACCTTCTACCGAATCATCTAAAGTTTTGCCGATGGCCGCGCCTGCTAACTGTTTAATAAAGGCTACAGCATTGCCATGTTTATTGTCCCAGTAATGCGCCTCGGTGGGCTCAACCTTTACCACGGCTATGCGCGGGTCATTCTCCCCTTCGGTAAACCAGGTTTTAAGCACCGGCTTCCAAAATTGCTTGATTTTCTCCTCGTCGCGGCTTAGGCTTACTAATCCGTATACGTTGAGGTAGTCTGAATATTTTGAACCTTGAAAGAATAACTGTGCCAGCGGCTCGGCTTCCAATTCATGATAAGTGCCGCTGTCATTAGCCAATAAAAACCACAGGTTGCCGTCGTCATCTACATCCTGCACAGTCATGGGGCGGGCAGATACCGGTACACCGGTTTTTATATTGGTCACAAAGAAACAGGTGGCAGCGCTTACTGCCAGTTCCTTCAGTTTAGCAATAGCATCATGGCCGCTCAGGTCTTTTAAATTGTCTTCTGGTTGATTTTGATTAATGCTGTTCATGGTAGTATAGTTTTATGTGATAAACTACCAATTATGATGCCGAAAGATTTTCTATTTATAAGCTTACGTCGTACCCGCTCATGGCCGCGGGAGAGTAATACCCATCATTAGACAATACAAGGAGTAATGGTAGTGCGATTCCCTCCTCTGGGAGGGGCAGGGAGGGGTTTAGCAGCTTCAACCCCTTCCTCCTCCTTCCCCTCCCAGAGGAAGGAATCGCTCGTATCCATCGCTTTTTTTAAACAGGCAGAGTCATTATTATTGCTACTTGTCAATTCATGGGCTATTACTCTCGGGAGGGCTTAGTCCTTTTTCCTTAGATGAAAAAGGACCAAAAGAACAAAGCCTACCCGCGGGAACTGAGGGGGACGATCTACAAATTGTGAGTATATTAAATGTGTGCAGAACTTGCCAATCTCCGCTCGCTATAACGACGAAAGAGATAACAATTACCCGAACACCACTTTCCGCTGCGGAAACTTATCGGCGTAGTTAGCTACCAGATTTTTAATATAATCGTTGCCCGGGTACGGCGTAATATAATCTTTAAGTTGCTGTAGGTTTTCAACCTGAAAATAATGGGAGATATAGCCCATGCCATAAAATTTGCCTTTCTCGACCAATATACAGCTGTGCTCATCATCGGTACGGCCCTCATCTCGTATTGCGAAAGTCGGCAGGGCGCTGTTTAATTCGGCGATGGCCCGGCTCACTTTCTCATTATAGGTGCCTACCGATTCTGTGCCGGTACAAGCACACTGGTTTTTAGCAGTACCGGTACATTCTTCAGTATTATTTTGGATAAAGCAAAGCTTAGGGCACAGTTCAAACATCTCGATTAGTTGATTAAGCACTGCCCTGCCTTCCAGCATGGTATTGCACGTATACAGCGCACCGGTATACTTGCGGTATTTATCAACAGCAAGGCGCATGTAACCACGTTGATCTTCATACATATACAACCCATAGGCATGTTCAAAGCGTTTGAGCGAACGGTTATATTTGGGCCACAAGCGTTTTATTTCGACGGCTTCAAGCACAAAGGCTATAAGCTCGGTACCGCAAACCTGGTGGGTTATCTGATGAATATTCTTCAAAAACTCCTGGCGCTGCTGGCCGGGGTTATTGCCTGTAAAATGGCTGCTTACCCGCTTTTTAATATTCTTAGCTTTACCTACATAAATCACCTTGCCCTTTTGGTCGTGGAAATAATACACACCGGGCGAACTAGGCAGATCCTGAACCATTTTTTTGGGTAAATGAGGCGGCAGCACCTGCTCTTTCGAGTTTTGCTTCAGGGCTTGTTTAATGTGGTCGTTACGGTCATTGAGCAGCAGCATGCTGAAAAGCTCAGCTGTAGCCTCACAATCGCCCATGGCGCGGTGGCGGCTCTCGTTATCTATGCCTAAATGATGACACAGCTTACCGAGGCTATAAGATGGCGCCCCTGTTAATATCTTACGCGACAAACGCACGGTGCACAATTTGTTACACTGCAGCTCATACCCTGCCTGTGCCAAATGATACCGTACAAAAGAATAATCGAAATTAACGTTGTGGGCGATAAAGATTTTGCCATGCAGCAGATGATATATATCGGCAGCTACATCCTCAAAAGGCGGCGCCTCAGCAACCATCTCGTTAGTAATACCGGTTAGTGCTCGAATGTAAATAGGTATCTCCCGGCGCGGATTTACCAGCGTGCTGTAACGTTTGGTAATTTTCTTACCATCATGCAGGCAAACAGCAATCTCTGTGATGCCATTCGCGCTGGCATGCCCCCCCGTCGTCTCGATATCTACAATGGCGTACACAATTCAAATGTAGTGGATTTTGCTAATTATTTTAGTTTAATTGTCAATTAATTATTTACTATAAAATAAGAATGCCATTGGCTTAGCACCAATGGCATAAATAATGTCAAACTTAATAGCTTGTTTTTATCATTATCTCTCTAATCCGTTTAAGATAGTTATCGCATTTAGCGACGTCAAGCTCACTTCGCTGACGTGTCACCTTCTTTAAGAAATAGGCGGCTTCTTTGTGGTATGAAGACTTCATAATTTACAAATATAGTCGGTAAAAAATCTATGTAAATCCTATTAATAAAAAAAGGCCTGCGAAATGGCGGGCCTTTTCCTAATCTCTATTCTCTATTTACCTTTCTTAGCAGCCGATGCTTGCGCTTGTTGTTGTTGGCGCATCATTTCTTCCATTCGGGCAGCGAAGCCTGTTTTCTTTTTCTTCGGATCCTCAGGTTTCTTTTTGTTTTCCTGAATCTGCGCATGGATCTTCTTATCGTCAACCATTAAACGGATAATGTATTGTTGTAAGAACGTGAACATGTTAGCCAGGAAGTAGTAGTAGTTCAAGCCTGCCGGATAGCCGTTCAAAGCACCCAGGAAAATGATTGGGGTAATGTAGCCCACATATTTCATCTGGCCGGTTACGCCCGATATCTGGTTGTTAAAATAAGTATAGATCAATGTTGATATCGTCATCAACACACACATTAAACTCAGGTGATCGCCCAGGAATGGAACGTTGAACCCAAAATTAATGAATGAATCGTAGGTCGATAAGTCGTGCATCCATAAAAAACTCTGACCACGCAGCTCGAACAAGCCCGGGAAGAAACGGAAGAACGCGATAACTATCGGCATTTGCAGCAACAGCGGCAAACAACCACCCAGTGGGTTCACTCCGGCTTTTTTATAGAGCTTGAGGTATTCTTGTTGTAACAACGTCGGGTTGTCCTCTCCCACCTTGGCTTTGATCTCGTCCATCTCAGGCTTCAATACCCGCATCTTAGCCATTGACAGGTAAGATTTATAAGTAAGCGGCGACAACACCAATTTAAGGATAACAGTTAACGCCAGGATGATCAACCCGTAGTTCCAGTTAAACTTGGTTAACAGATTAAAGACCGGGATAACCGCTACACGGTTAATGTACTTTAACGGCCCCCAGCCCAGGTTAATTTGTTTCTCAAAGCCATGGCCTTCGGCCGCTAAAAGCGAGTAGCGGTTAGGGCTAAAGTAAAAGTCAAACGGATACGTACCATCGCTATTACGTGCTACGGTTAAGTTGGCTTTTAATTGTTTGATGTCTTTATGATTGCTGGTATCGGTACTAACAGACAGGCTTGATTTGCTGAAACCATCTTTACTTAAAAGGACACTAGAAAAGAAGTGCTGCTTAAAAGATACCCACTGTAGCTTTTTATCATTGATTTCTTTGGCATCATCTTTAGTATCGCCAAAGTAGTCAAAGTCTTTGTCGGTATCGTAGTATTGGATCATTGAATACTGATGATCTAACTGAATACTTTTCTCTAAACGACGCAGACTGCTTTGCCAGTTAAGGGTAATGCTGCCGGCATTGGCAACAATGTTATCCAAGCCGGTCGATTTAATTACCAAACCAACTTTATACCCCTCACCTTTCAGCGTATAAATATAGTCGATATATTGTGTGGGGCTGTAGCTTAAACGCATGGTAATGGCCGACGAATCCTGACCAGTAACCTGTAAGCCCTGGGCACTTGGCGTGAAGTAGCGCTCACTGGTATTAATACTGGCAACACCGGCAGCAAAATTAAAGCCGAACTTATTATCGTCACCTTCAAATAAAACTAAAGGTTTTTTATCGGCAGTCTGATAGTTTTTCAGCTCAACCGAGTAAATGCGACCACCTAATGTGCTCAAACGCACTTTCAAATCCTTGTTTTCAATGGTCACCAGTTTTTCAACACCTTGTAAGCTTGCGCCGAAGGGGGTTTTCAGCATGGCTGAGTCAACCGGCTTAGGGCCTAATTTTGCCGTATCAAGGTTAACTGTTTTTGTAGCAGCACCAGGCTTTTTGCCTTTTTTAAGCTGAGCCTGTAGTTCGGCCTCTTTTTTGATCTGCGCGTCGCTTGGTTTCATTATCCAAACCGAAACACCGATAATGATCATGATCAGGAATAATCCTGTAAATGTATTTCTATCCATTTCTATCTATTCGTACTCAATTACTTACTTCTTGCGGGCATAAGCCATTGAAGCGGCGACAAAGTTAATAAAAAGTGGGTGCGGATTAGCAACTGTTGATTTTAATTCGGGATGAAATTGAGCTCCCACAAAAAACGGATGGTTTTTAAGCTCAACTATTTCAACCAGATTATTTTGCGGATTAACTCCCGAAGGGATCATGCCAGCATCTTCATATCGCTTAAGGTACTCATTATTAAACTCATAACGATGGCGATGGCGCTCAGTAATATGCTGCTGTCCATAAATTGCGTAAGCTTTAGTACCCTTTTTAATATCGCATGGGTATGAGCCTAAACGCATGGTGCCGCCTTTGTTCACCACTTTTTTCTGCTCTTCCATCATGGCAATAACAGGGTTTGGCGTCTCCGGATTCATTTCGGTACTGCTGGCATCTTTTAACCCTAATACGTTTCGGCCAAATTCAACTACCGCACACTGCATACCCAAACAGATACCAAAAAACGGAATATTATTTTCGCGCACATAGCGGATGGCTTCAATTTTACCTTCAAAACCACGCTCACCAAAGCCCGGGGCAACCAATACACCGTCCAAACCTTTTAATTTATCAATAGCATTGCCCGGAGTAAGCGACTCTGAGGGGATATAAATTACGCGTACCTTGCACTCGTTTTTAGCCCCGGCATGAATGAATGATTCAATAATTGATTTATAGGCATCAGGCAATTCAACGTATTTACCTACAAGGCCTATTTTCACTTCAGCTGTCGGGTTTTTCAGCCGGCCCAGAAAATCCTTCCAGTTTTCCAGATCAGGCTCAACTTTATGCGGAAGCTTCAGCTTCGTTAGTACCGTTTTGTCCAGTTGCTCTTTCAGCATCAGCAATGGCACATCGTAAATAGTCGAAGCATCCATCGACTCGATAACTGCATTAATGTTTACGTTACAAAACAGGGCTATCTTTTTACGGATATCCATATTGAGGTGATGTTCGGTACGGCAAACCAGGATATCCGGCTGAATACCGTATTCTAACAACATTTTCACAGAGTGCTGTGTAGGCTTGGTTTTCAGCTCGCCCGCAGCAGCCAGAAAAGGTACCAGGGTTAAATGGATAACCAATGAGTTGCCTGAACCTATCTCCCATCTAAACTGGCGTACAGCTTCGATATAGGGTAACGACTCGATATCGCCCACGGTACCACCTAACTCGGTGATTACGATATCGTATTTACCTTCGCCCTCGCCCAGTATACGGATGTTGCGTTTAATTTCGTCAGTAATATGCGGAACAACCTGCACGGTTTTTCCCAGAAAAGCGCCTTCACGCTCTTTATTGATGACATTTTGGTAAATACGGCCCGTGGTAATGTTATTAGCCTGCGATGTTGGCACATTCAAAAAACGCTCGTAATGGCCCAGGTCAAGATCGGTTTCAGCACCATCTTCGGTAACGTAGCATTCGCCATGCTCATACGGGTTCAATGTTCCCGGGTCGATATTGATATAAGGATCGAATTTTTGAATGGTTACGCTGTAGCCGCGCGCCTGTAGAAGTTTTGCCAGTGAAGCTGAGATAATGCCTTTCCCCAACGAAGAGGTAACACCGCCCGTAACAAATATGTATTTAGTCATCTGAAAATTGAATTTCGGTACCGGTTTTAGCCTGCACCAATTGTTTGTGTACGGGATACAAAAGTAACAATTTTTTTGGGGTTTAGCGGATGAATTTACAATTGTGGAAAAGCCGTTGACATACTGGATATTGTGGAAAACCATACAGTTGTATCCACTATATTATTACGGCGTTAGATATATTTATCATTATATTAGATTTCACTTTACTCCTTATCATTATGAAAAAAATTATTTCAAGTCTGTGTTTTATTTTAATAACTTATACGGCATTTGCACAAAGTTTTGGAGACAATGACAATCCTATAACTTTTGGATTGATGGGTGGCTCTGACATGGCTTTTTTGCAAATCAAATCGGCACATAGGGATTTGGTTCAAACGAATAACACCAGTCCGTTTTCGTTAGGATTTAGCGCCGATTTTAAATTCAACGATTATTTTTCTTTACGACCTGCAATTTTTTACGCCGGTAAAGGCGGATCCATGACAGCGACATACACTATTGACCCTCCCTATAAAGGCGCAAACACCAATGTAGATGCAGATAACGAATACACGCTGCATTATCTTGAAATCCCATTACAAGCAGTTGGCCATATACCGGTTGGTGATGGAGCAAATATATTTATCGGGGCTGGGCCTTATTACTCATATGCATTAAATGGAAAATTCAAACAAAGCACGGGTTCAGGCCCTGATATATCTCGTAAATTAACATTTGGAAACAATGGCGATTTCTCGTCATCTGATTATGGCATAAGCTCTGTGATAGGTTTTCAGGGGCAGTCAGGATGGTCTCTAAGCGGCAATTTGGAATTTGGCTTAACCAATATCCTCAGAAACAATTATACAGGGTTTGATGCGAGCCAGATGAAAACCATCACAGTTTACCTGACCATTGGCCAAAGTTTTTGATATAGAACGGATGATATGGAACGGCTAATAAATTCATCATATTAAACAAAACGACAGCTTTTTACTTTGTACATTATCAACAAGCGATAAAAAGTCACATGAAAAAGATACTGTTGCTGCTTACTTTTGTATTAATAACCCAAACAAACTTTGCCAGTACGCCTTACTCACGTTACCTGCATTCATGGAACCTGGTATCCAAATTATGCTCTGAACTTACCGATAATGCAGACGCCATCGCTCACCGCCCTGACCGAATAGCGATAAAAGCCTTCGCCGTTAATTTCAACAGAAAAGTGGGCATACTCATCGTCAATCAAAATAACTTGATTAACCTCATAACGCATGGCGGTTTTAAAGACCACCATTTCCCGAATACCTACAGAATCATGCAGCAAAACCTGGCTGATATAAAAAAGATATTGCTAGATAACCGCCCATTCTTTGACAACCTGAAAATTAATAGCATTAACACTGTTGAAGTTTACAGTCCGCTGGATTTCAAAGCGTACGAAAACGATGAGTTGCTGCGTCAGGCGACGCAAAACCGCCGCAACAAAGCCTTTAAACATAATGTGATTGATAATCTTACCCAAGGTGTGATTTTATTGAATGAATGCCGGAGTAAGGTTGCGGCTTTGTATAGTAAAATCAAATAGCGTACTAAGGGTTTGGCTAAAGCCAATTAACCTAGTTGATTAGTCCGCCCCATAAATGGGACGGCAATGAATTCTTGATTGATGTGGTAGAATATCAGCACAGTCACAACTGTTCGTTCTCAATGAGTTAAATAAACTTAGTTCGATTGATGTGACAGATAAACGTAACGTAAATACCTTTTTTCGCGAAATAAAATTCATTGCCGTTGACTTTAGTCAACGGATTCGAAAATACGAACACCGGGCTTTAGCCCAACTAAGAGCAGTTAAAACTTCAGCTTCAGCAAATCCTCAGGGGTATCCACCGCGTAAGTTTCCAGATCAGTCTCGGCAACTTTTATGCGATAGCCGTTTTCTATCCAGCGCAGTTGTTCTAAAGCTTCCGCTTTTTCCAGGCTTGATATTGGTAGTTTGGTAATCTGTTGCAAAACATCCGCCCTATAACCATAAATACCGATATGTTTAAAGTACGGATAAAACTCCAGCCAATTTTGCCCTTCCTCACCCCGGATATGTGGGATAGCCGAGCGTGAAAAATAAGCGGCCTCGTTCAATTTGGTAACAACAACCTTTGGAGTGTTGGGATTATGCAGTTCCTGCACATCTTTCACGCGCTTAACCAGCGTAGCTAGCTCCACCTCGGGCGAATCAAAGCAGGTAGCCAGCTTACTGATCTGCTCTGGGTCGATATAAGGCTCATCGCCTTGGATATTAATTACAACATTGTATTGGGGGTGCGCAGCAGCAACCTCTGCGCAACGGTCGGTGCCGCTTTGGTGGTCGGCACTAGTCATCACCGCAAGGCCGCCAAAATCAACTACGTGCTTATAAATGCGGTTGTCATCGGTAGCTACAATAACCTCAGCAAGATGGTTGCATTTCTTAGCCTGCTCATAAACCCGCCGTATCATGCTTTTACCACCAATGTCAACCAATGGTTTGCCGGGAAAACGTGATGATGCGTAACGCGCAGGTATGATGCCGAGAATGTGCATATTTTACGATTTTAGATTTACGAATTCCGATTTAATCACCCTTAATCGTAATTCGTAAATCGTAATTCTAAAATTAAAATAACCCGTTTATCTCCCGCTCTATCGCCTGAATTATGTTGCCCAGATCCTCAGGATTGTTAGCAAAGTCAAGATTATCCTTATCCAATATCAATAGTTTTCCAAGCTTATAATTATTGATCCACTTGTCATATTTTTCGTTAAGCTTCGACAGGTAATCAATACGGATACCAATCTCATATTCACGGCCACGACGCTGGATATTATTCACCAGTGTAGGCACCGAAGCCTTCAGGTAAACCAGTAAATCGGGTGGTTTGATATGCTCGGTAATATTGTCGAAAATCGATTCGTAATTTTCATAGTCGCGGGTGGTCATCAGGCCCATATCGTGAAGGTTCTCTGCAAAAATGTAGGCATCCTCGTAAATGGTACGATCCTGAATAATATTGCGACCGCTTTTCTGGATATCGATAATCTGACGGTAGCGGCTGTTCAGAAAATATATCTGCAGGTTAAAGCTCCAGCGTTTCATGTCGCTGTAAAAATCTTCCAGATAAGGGTTATTGTCAACGGCTTCGTATAAAGGTTCCCAACCGTAATTTTTGGCCAGCAACTCTGTTAATGTAGTTTTACCGGCTCCAATATTTCCAACAATAGCTATGTGCATATAGGCTAAAGATATAATTTGAATGTTAATTAAACAAGTCGATAGTCCATGGTCGATAGTCCATAGTTTTTCTTTGCTATGGACTATCGACCATGGACTATCGACTAATTAGAACTCTCTGAACCCAATGATTTCCCTTACTTCCCGAATTGTTTTAGAGGCGCTTTCGCGAGCTTTTTCAGCGCCCTGATGAGCTACTTTGCGCAGATAGTCAGCATTATTAGCAATATCATTGATACGCTCGCGTATTGGCGCCGTAGCTACAATCATATCTTCGGCCAGTTGCTTTTTTAAGTCGCCGTAGCGCACCTGCATAGTGTTATATAGGTTGTCAAAATGCGCTATGGTATCAGGTGTTGAAACCACCTTCATCAGGTCGAAAAGATTTTGTATGTAATCCGGTTTTTCCTGGTTCTCAACCGTCGGGCCACTATCAGTAACGGCACGCATTACTTTTTTACGAATGGCTTCAGGGCTATCGCTTAAATAAATAGCGTTGCCCTCTCCTTCTGATTTACCCATTTTGCCCTTACCATCCAGTCCCGGAATTTTTACCAGGTTACTGCTAAAGTTAAAGGCATATGGTTCAGGGAAATATTCGTGTTTATATAAACGATTGAAGCGATTACCAAAAGTACGCGCCATTTCAAGATGCTGCTCCTGGTCTTTACCCACAGGTACTTTAGTAGCCCGATGGATCAAAATATCGGCAGCCATTAAAACCGGGTAGGTTAACAGGCCGGCGTTTACATTATCAGGATGCGCACGCACTTTGTCCTTAAATGAAGTACTGCGCTCCAGTTCGCCCATGTAGGCGTTCATATTTAAGTACAGGTAAAGCTCGGTCACCTCCGGCACGTCGCTCTGTACGTAGATAGTAGCCTTATCTGGGTCGATGCCGGCGGCCAGATATTCAACAAGCACGCTTTTTACGTTACTGTGCAGGTTATCCGGAGTTGGGTGGGTAGTGAGCGAATGCAGATCGGCAATAAAAAAATAGCAGTTGTATTCATGCTGCATCTTCACAAAATTCTGTATTGCACCATAGTAGTTAC
Organism: Mucilaginibacter ximonensis; assembly: GCF_042686265.1. Taxonomy (NCBI): domain Bacteria; kingdom Pseudomonadati; phylum Bacteroidota; class Sphingobacteriia; order Sphingobacteriales; family Sphingobacteriaceae; genus Mucilaginibacter; species Mucilaginibacter ximonensis. Next base: position 329,631 of record NZ_JBHUPD010000001.1, on the reverse strand, counting down.
CCAGGTGCAAATTTCCGGTTGACCTTATTCCGCTAACAACAGTTTCCATAGCGGCGAAAGTAAGGATTTTTTATATTTTTGAGCGCGATGAAAATAATATTGAGGAAACTACACTGCTACCTGTACATAGCCTCGGTAGCTATAACTTATGCAGTAGCTTTCCCTTTTTTATATTTGTTATCACGCAAAAAAAGCAATTATAAATACATGAACGCCATACGGCGCTCATGGGGTTTTGTAAGTTCGCTATTGGTGGGCATTTTTTATAGTTTTGATTACGAACAGCCCATCGACTGGAACAGAACTTATATTATTTGCCCTAACCATACCTCAAATCTGGATATTACAGCCATGACCATACTGGTACGCAATAACAACCATACTTTTATGGGTAAAGAGGCGCTGCTAAATAACTTTATCACCCGTTTGTTTTTTAAAACGGTGGATATCCCGGTAAATCGCGAAAGCAAGATGTCGTCATACCGGGCGTTTAAAAAAGCGTCGGAGGCATTAGCCGAGGGCGTATCAGTTATAATATTTCCTGAAGGGCGCATCCCTGAGCAATACCCACCGCATCTGCATGATTTTAAAAATGGCCCGTTCCGCATGGCAATTGAGATGAAAGTTCCGATTATTCCCGTTTCATCTGCCAATACCTGGAAAATTTTGTGGGACAATGGTCTGAAGCATGGCAGCAAACCGGGAATTTGCCATATATTTGTACATAAGCCCGTTGAAACGGCCCATTTAACTGTTGATGATGCTGATGCGCTGCGTTATCGCGTGCATGACATCATCCAACAAAAATTAGTATAGTACCATGAACATAGATAGCGAAACCGTAGACAAGATAGCACACCTTGCCCGCCTTGAACTTTCAGCAACCGAACAGCAGGAAATGATTGGCGATATGAACAAGATCCTGGACTTTATGGCTAAGCTTAATGAAATTGACACTGTTGGTGTTGAACCTTTGGTTTACCTTTCAAAAGAGATAAACGTTTTGCGTGAGGATATAGTAAAGCAGGAGATTACCGTTGAAGAAGGCCTGAAAAACGCCCCAAAGCACGACGACAAGTACTTTTTGGTAGCGAAAGTGATTGGGTAATTGTAAGTCGGAAAGTCCGTAAGTCGGAAAGATGATTGGCCTCTTTATTAAAACTACTAACTCAAATCTTTCAGATTTTCGGTCTTCCCGACTTTCGGACTACAAAAAATCTGTAACAAAAAGCCCCTGCCTCAGTCAAACAATCAAAAACGCATGGAGCCATTAATAACCCTTAAAGATATAGGACGCAAATATGTGATTGGTACTGAAGTGATTCATGCACTAAAATCGGTTTCGCTTACTATCAATAAGGGTGAATTTGTAGCACTGATGGGCCCGTCAGGATCAGGCAAATCAACTTTGATGAACATTTTAGGCTGTCTGGATACCGCCTCTAAAGGCGAATATATCCTGAATGGCATCAATGTAAGCCATATGACGGATAATGAGCTGGCCGAAGTGCGAAACTCTGAGATTGGCTTTGTGTTTCAGACTTTCAACCTGCTGCCGCGCAACACCGCTTTAGACAATGTGGCCCTGCCCCTGGTTTATGCCGGTGTAAGTAAAGACGACCGCCAGGCCCGCGCCAAGAAGGCTTTGGAAAATGTGGGCCTGGGCAACCGTACCGACCACCGCCCTAATGAACTTTCGGGAGGTCAGCGCCAGCGTGTAGCTGTGGCCCGCGCCCTCATCAATGATCCTTCCATTATACTGGCCGACGAACCTACCGGTAACCTTGACACCAAAACGTCCATAGAGATTATGAGCCTGATGGAAGATATCCATGCTAAAGGCAACACCATTATATTAGTAACTCACGAAGAAGACATAGCCATGCACGCTCACCGCATTGTGCGTATGCGCGACGGGTTGGTTGAGCGCGATTATATTAACACCAACGTGCAGATTGTGGACAGAAGCGGGGTTGTATAGCAAGCCCTGCGTATCATTAGTTTTCAACTAAGGCCTGCGAGACTTTAAGTTATAACCACCACTTAGCCTTTTCTGCTGCTTTAGCTTTTTCCTTAAGTTTTTTATCGCTGCTGTTAAACTGGTCTACGTAAGTCGTCCAACCGTTTTGTATGTTTTTACCTGGTGAAAAATCTCCGGCTCCGCTATCAAAATCTCCCGAATCAGGTATGCGCCAATCGCCCCAATTACAGCGCTGTACAAATTTCCCATCGTAGGATTTCCATATACCTACAAACTGATTGTTATTATAACTATCACCTAGCTGTATATCATCATAGTGCATATGATTATGCTTATCCAGGTAAAAAAACGACCTAAACACACCCTTGAAAATTCCTGAATGCTTTTCATTACGGGGCTCTGAAAACATGTAATTGCCAACTATAACATATTCACCTTTATCACCTCTATTCTTATACATATCGTCAATGCCATAAGACATTACCTTTTGTTTCAGGATGTTGGTTATCTGAAGAGTGCCGCTGAATTGGTCGATATTAGTTTTCACCATTGATTTACCGTAAACATGGTAGGTATAAGGCTTCGATTTGCTTTTGCTAACCGATATTATTTTTATACGGATACGCTGGTAATCATCGCCAATAAAACCGAATACATTTTCATTCTCGGTTTTAGTAAAAAGAGAAGAAAAATCAGTAGCCGCAAATTGCGCCTTAAATTCATTGGGCAGGAAAGCTTTATTGTTAAGTTGGATGGCTTTAAAATCTGCAGCTTCTTTTTGAGCAAATGCCGATTGACCAGCCAGGAGGAGAAGAAGGATCAGCTTTTTCATGACTAAGACTAATTTTATCCTAAACTTACGATTTTTGTTACTTTGCAAGTTTATCGCCTATTCCACCCCGCCCCAGCAAGCCTCAGCAATGCGTTCTACAAACTCGGCGATATGTAATGACTTTTCAGGGACAACCGGGTCATAGTTGCCTATTAATAAAGTGTGGTCGACAATTTCGATCATAAAATCGTTGTCGCGGATATCCATAACCGCATTCCGAAAATCGCGGGTCATACAGGTGGTAGCCTTGGTGTAATCATTGGCAACCACATAAAAGGTATTGCTAAAGGCTTTATCTTCCGCAAAATCCAGTTCATGCGGATGTATGAGTTCCAGAATTTTGTCAGTTAATGTTTCACGGCGAATGACCACACCGCCAAAATTATGTTTCAGATAAGTCAAACCCCACACCTGCGCTTCCTGGTGATGCGTTACGTGCCTGTCGCCTATTTTATAAACTACCTGTACAAACAAAATATAGGAGTCGCCACAGTCGCGCTTGATCACGTATGACCCGCGAACGTTTACATCTGAGCATTTGCCAAACGCTTTGAACTGATGCAAGTCAAAATCAATATGGCCGGTAGGTAAAATATTAAATTCTTCACGCAGTTTTTGGTGGGTTTCCGCAAAGCGTTTTATGGCGTCGTCGGTCAGGCCCTCAGTATCAAATGGGTAGTTTTCCATAAGCATAGGTTAGCGGTTTTTGCTAAAGTAAAAAATTCTTTTGAGGAATAGCAAACCAACCGCGTCATTGCGAACGAGGAACGAGTGTGGCAATCTCCGGCAAAACGACTCAGCTTGTTGTATAGAGATTGCCACGCTATCGCTCGCAATGACGTGGCGAAGTTAGAGTGTCTAATAATGCTGCATCTTGGCACAAGAACAAGCACAGTTAGGATCATTAATACCCAACCTGGTTAAAAAATGCTTATAAAAACCAATCCGGTCCAGCATACCAGGGTTATTCTCTCCCAAACCGCATTCCAGAGCACCGTTTACAATATTAATCACCATACCAAAACCCGGTGTACGGCCAGCCGCTTTGTCGATTGCATTGGGTTGCCATTTGCCAATCATCACATCATGGGCCGATGGTTTGTGAGTTTGCGGCGTCATCCAGAAATAAATAGCCGCTTTAAAAGCTACCACGGGGTCTTGTGTTATCAAATCGGGGTTGTTAAGCAGGATTTTATGATCGCCAAAAATACAGTCGGACGCATAGCCATAATTTCCCGCGTAGCTTAATTGCATCGGCCCGCGGCCATAATATTTTTTTCCTTTTACCGGCGGATATTCGTCGCTGTCGCCCAGGTAGTTTGCCGTGGTGTCGGCTTCGTGGGTAAGCATCAAACCGTCGGTATAGGTGCCATTCATTCCGTGCCGGGTTTCGTGGGCCAGTATAGCAAAAAAGGCGGCAAGCTCTTTTTTATTGGTCAGCGCGTCGCCGCCGGTACAAAAAGCGCCGTAGTCTATATAATATATACTATCTGGCTTTACTTTAGCCCAGGCTTCGTTCCAATCGGCGTCCTGGCGTATCATAGTGGTTTTTCCGGTAGCTTTATCTGTTCGCATAAACTGGTAAACAGATACTGCACGGCGGGTAATTTTCATCTTGATTTGCCCTAATTCCTTTACCGCTTTGATAAAAGCCTGATAGGAGTAAAATTTATCGCGCTGCGGAAACAACTCATTAAACTGTTTTTCTGTAATTAAGTTAAACACAACCGGAGCATCGGTTGTAGTTGAAGGCGCCGACGCACTACCGCAACTAACGCTAAGCAGTATTGTTGCAGTAGCTATTAACAATATAAACTTGGTTGAGATAATGATGTTTTTCACAACGTGTGGATTTTAATTTTTATTAACTTAAAACAAATATAAAGGCAAGCCATAATTTAATTTGTATTTATTGGATTGTTTAAATCAATATTTTTAAATTGCCATACCTCCTTATATGAAAATATATACCAAAACGGGCGATAAAGGTTTTACATCGTTAATCGGCGGTACGCGTGTACCTAAATATCATTTGCGTATTGAGAGCTATGGTACCGTTGACGAGTTGAACAGCTACATAGGCCTGATACGCGATCAGGACATAGCGCTGCACGACAAGGATTTTCTAAAAGACATTCAGGACAGACTGTTTGTCCTCGGGTCATCCCTTGCTGCTGATCCGCAAAAATCAAAAATGGCAATCCCCGATCTGCATGCAGGGGATATTGAAGCGCTTGAGCACGAAATGGACCAGATGAATACCCAATTGCCAGAGCTTAAGCATTTTATTTTACCGGGTGGAAATACCACGATATCTTACTGCCACATAGCGCGCTGCGTGTGCCGTAGGGCAGAAAGACTGGCCGTACATTTGGCAGAAGAAAGCACAGTTGATGAAAGCGTGATTATTTATCTGAACAGATTAAGCGACTACCTGTTTACCCTGGCCCGCAAAATAGCAAACGACAAAAAAATACCTGAAAATCAATGGATAACACGACTATAAAAAATGTGAAAAAATATATTGATAATCAAACAAAAAATATTATACTTTTGCCAAAATTGACATCTATAAAAATTAACTAAAAACTATCAGATAAGAATATGTATTGGACACTTGAATTAGCATCTCACCTGGAAGACGCACCATGGCCAGCTACTAAAGACGAATTAATTGATTATGCCATACGCTCAGGCGCTCCGGTTGAAGTGATTGAAAACCTGCAGGCTCTGGAAGATGATGGTGAGCCGTATGAGAACATTGAAGAAATATGGCCTGATTACCCTACAAAGGATGACTTCTTTTTTAACGAAGACGAATATTAATCGATAAAAAACGATATAAAAAACCCCATGCCAAGTATTTGGCACGGGGTTTTTAGTTTTTATACCATTTTGGAATACTTTTTGGTTGTAGCCTCATAATTACTCACAATAAAAAACATATAATTATGAGAGGCTTATTATACATCATCGCAGTTATCCTGATCATTGGATGGGCATTAGGATTCTTTTACTACTCAGCAGGCGGCATTATCCACGTGTTACTGGTAATTGCTGTTATAGCTTTACTGTTAGGCGTTATCAGGAGAGCATGATTCAATAGAATCAAGAAGCAAGAGACAAGAATCAGGATTTTCAGCTCTTGATTTTTTGCTTAATAAGAGAGCCGGGAAACCAGATACTTATCGTATCGAACTTTCCCGGCTCTTTCTTTTTTAAAGCTAAGTGATAAATCTTAATTCTTGTCTCTTGCTTCTTGATTCTGATTAAGATGCTTTATATAGCTTGCCTGGAAATGCTTTAATAAAACCCTGCATTTCCATGTTCAACAGGTTCATGGCTAATAAGCTCATGGGCATATTTGTTTTGATAGTCAAATCATCAATAGCCATTGGGGCGTTATTTTGCTGCAGCATATAATATATCGTACGCTCATCATCGGTCAGATCAAGGGGTAGCAAAAACTGCTCGACAGGTTTGACGTCTGTAGGTTTTTCCCAACCCATACTGTAGGCCAGATCGGCCACACAGGTAAGCAAACTGGCTTTGTGGTTACGGATGAGAAAATTACAGCCTTCCGAATAGGTATCGGTCAATCTACCGGGGAAGGCAAATACATCACGGTTATAAGAATTAGCTATTTCGGCAGTAATTAGCGCGCCGCCTTTAATACTGGCCTCTATAACTATGGTAGCATCTGCCATACCGGCTACTATACGGTTCCGCTCAGGAAAATTTGCCGGGCCGGCCGGTACGCCCGATGGATATTCGCTTAATAAGCCGCCATACTCCAGCATTTTATCAGCAGTGTTTTTATTAGCCGCCGGGTACATTTTATCCAACCCGTGGCCCAGCACCCCAACGGTGCTCATTTGTTGTTTCAAACATTCTTTATGAGCCATGACGTCAATACCATGAGCTAATCCGCTTACTATTAATACATTGTATTGCTTTAACTCAGCAACTAACTCCTCGCAAAGCGCCCGGCCGTAATCGGTTGCATTCCTGGTACCAACTATGCTTATTACTTTTCGGGCGTTCAGGTCGGCGTTGCCTTTGCTATACAATAAGGTAGGTGCATCAAAACAATTTTTTAGCCGTTTGGGATATCTCGGATCGGTATAAAATAAAATATCAATATTATTTTTTTCGGCAAACTGAAGTTCGGCTGCTGCCTTTTGCAAGGCCTCTTCAAAATTAAGCTCACGGAGAGTTTTATCGCCAATGCCTGGCACTGCCAGCAATTTAGCAGCCGAAGCGTTGAATACCGCCTCTGCGCTGCCTAAATGACTAACTACTACCCTGCCCAGCGTAGCCCCGATATTTTTAAGAAAAGTAATTGCAACCTCGTGAAGTTGTGACATGGTGTTGGTTTGTAAGGCACGCAAAATAAGACATGGGCTGATGATGTGCAAATAAATTAGCTACTCTTTATCATTCCCTAACCATAACTGATTAATAGCAAACCCAAATCGCACTATATTTAGCTATAAATCAAAAACATTTAAAAAAAACTACAAAAATAGTTTGCAAACTATAAAAATAGTTTTACCTTTATCTTATGCAACTAGAAAAATAGTTTACCTGGATCAAATAGCATGAGTTTCCCCTAGTCATGTTAACCTTAATACCTGTTATATAAATAGTAAATAATGATGAAAGAATTGACGAAAGCCGAAGAACAAGTAATGCAGATACTGTGGCAGCTAAATGAGGCCATTGTAAAAGACATTATTGAGAAAATGCCTGACCCTAAGCCTGCTTATAACACCGTGTCGACCGTTGTGCGGGTATTAGAGGGTAAAGGTTTTGTAGATCATAAAGCTTATGGTAACTCGCATGTTTATTTTCCGCTGGTAAGCGAGGAACAATACCGAAAATTCACTTTTGATAAGATGATGAATAATTATTTCAGCAACTCCTACAAAAGCCTGGTGTCGTTTATTGCTAACGAGAAAAAGCTTGGTGTAAAAGAACTGGATGAACTAACCAAACTGTTAGATGAACTTAAAAATAAAAAGTCATGAACTGGTTATATTACATAGCTGAGGCCAATTTGTATCTGGTAATATTTTACGGAGTATACAGCCTGATACTGGCAAAAGAAACACATTATCAGCTTAATCGCGCTTATTTACTGGCAAGCAGCGCGTCGGCCTTTGCGCTACCGCTAATACAGTTAAACTTTTTAAAGCCAGCCGTCTATGTAAGTAATGAGGTCTTTGTGACAGCAACCGTGTCAGCTGCACCGCTATGGCAATCAGTACTGTACTATGGGTATTTAGCCGGTGTTTTTTTTATGGTCATATTGTTTGCCTGGAAACTGATACAGCTAAAAAGGCTGGCCCGCGGCGCCGAGCGAATTGACGCTGCAGATCATCACCTCATCAAACTTAAAGACAGCAATACCGCTTTCTCGTTTTTTAACTATTTATTCATTGGTACACAAAACGCCGACGAAAAGCTGATCATCAACCACGAGCTGGTGCACATCCGCCAAAAACACTCTGCCGATGTGGTTTTTATTGAAATATTAAAAGCTATCAATTGGTTTAACCCGGTAGTGTATCTGCTGCAAAACAGTATTCGCACCGTCCACGAATACATTGCTGACGAACAAACTGCACAAGCGGCCGGTAACGTTATAACTTACGCATCATTTTTGGTAGACCACGCCTATGGCGATGTAACCCCCGCAATAACACATTCATTTTTCAACCAAAACCTATTAAAAAAGAGAATTATCATGTTAGATCAAAAACGTTCAGGCAAATTAGCAAGGCTAAAATACCTGGTGGCCGTGCCTTTGTGCGCTGCTTTGTTAACCGAGTCGACTTTGGGCTTCAGTAAATCTTACGGAGTTATTGACATTGGTCAACAAAAAATAGAAATTGACACCGCCAAAAAAACAAAAGCAACAGGTACGCGCCTCGCCCCGCCGCCTCCTAAACCAAACGTAAGTCAGGTTAAATTTCCACAGCCGGCTAAAAAATCAGCACGGCCAGTAAAATTTCCGCCGCCTGTGGTAAGGTCTGACGATAAAAAGTTACCACCGCCGCCACCGCCTACCCCTAGCGCATCACAGGTTAAATTTCCGCTGCCTGCAAAAATGCCAGCGCGCATGGTTAAATTTCCGCCGCCTGTTGTAAGACCTAACGATAAAAAGCTGCCACCGCCACCACCGCCTGCGCCGCCTAAAAAATCAGAAAGAATAAGGATAGAGGAACCTGTTAAAAGCCAGCCTCCAACCGATAGCGCCAACGTAAAGATACAGGAATAGCGAATTTTTTAATCACAACCTAAACCTTATACAAAAACCTATCTCACTTAAATTAAACCGTATGAACTGGTTACACTATCTGGCCGAAGCTAACTTATACCTGGCTGTCTTTTACCTGGCTTACTGCCTGCTGCTGAGCCGCGAGACCCATTATCAGCTTAACCGCACTTATTTGCTGTTTAGCTGCGTAGCTGCTTTTGCCTTGCCTGTGCTGCAAATCGGCACTCTGAAAACCAAGGTACAAGCTATTGAAAAGCCGGTGGTGTACGCCATGCCTGCGCAAGCTGTACAAGAAACGCCCATGCAGATGCAACTGCAAACGGTAAATGATTACCAAACATCTGCATACGCAGCCCAGCCAAAAGCACCTGCCATAACCGCAGCTGCACCTGTCGTAAAACCGCAGTTAAGCTTATTTGATTACTTATGGTATGCTTATTTAGCAGGTTCGGCCGTTTTACTGGTTATGCTGATAGTGCGGTTAATTTCGCTGTTATTGCTCACGCAAGGCACCGTGAGCGTGAAACACGGCCGTTATAAAATTGTGCAACTGCCCGGTACCAATATCGCCTTCTCCTTTTTCAATTATTTGTTTTTGGGCGATAACGCTCCGGCTACCAATACTATCATTACGCATGAGCTGGTACACATCCGGCAAAAACACTCGGCAGACGTGATCTTCCTGGAGTTGCTAAAAATTGTTAACTGGTTCAACCCGTTTGTTTATTTATTGCAAAACAGCCTCAAAACAGTACACGAATACATTGCCGATGAACACACCGCATCGCATGAAAATGACGCCTACACTTATGCCTCCTTTTTAGTCAGCACCGCTCATGGTGTTGGCGGCTCACCTATAACCCATTCTTTTTTCAACTACAACCTGTTAAAAAAACGTATCACTATGCTAAACCAAAAACGCTCAGGCAATTCAGCAAGGCTGAAATACCTGGTAACCGCACCTATTTGCGCTGCACTGCTTTGTGTATCAACACTGGCATTTACTAAAAGCTATAATTTTATCGATCTGGACCCGGTAAAAGCGGTGAAGGCTTTTACGAATAAAATCGTTCATCCTAAACCGGCAGCACAGTTTCAGCAAAACGCCGGCAATGTAATACAACCGGTAAAAATTGAAACCACCTTGCCTGATAGCAATAACGCTGCACCAACATTTAAAGTAATTACACAACCTGCAGCAAACATTACCAATAAAGACAAACCATTACCTCCGTTTGTTTATGACGGCGGCTATACCGTATTGGCACATTACCTGCGGAAAAACATTATCTATAAACCCGCTGCCGATGATAAAGGCGGGATGGTTGTGGTTGGTATTACGCTGGATAAAGACCTTAAGGTTACCGAACCTAAAATTGAGATCAGCGCCGGCGATAAATTAGATAAACTGGCACTTGATGCCTTTAAAAATTATAAAGGCACTGTCAATGACGACGCGGGAAAATATTTAAAAATAGCCGTTTATTTCTTTACTGACAATTACGATATTTTCAATTATAAGTTCCCTAACATGGCCGACCCTGCTGGCGCCGTGGCAATTACTGATTCGCCTTATAAAGCTAAGTTAACACTCACAGGCTACGAGTTTGACGAAGCAGGCGGCGACTGGACCTGGATATATCTGAAAGACGGCAGCGCTTTATACTATAATAAAAACACAATTACCGACCAAGATACAAAAGTACTGAAGGACAAATATGGCTATGTGTTTCCCTCAAATTCAAATGGCGCTATGGGCTGGTTGCCTCCGGTAGATGGCAACAAATATCGTTGGGTCTCCATGACGGTAAACTCCTATTTGAACGCACCTTACACCAAAGATTTTTACGACCATGTTTACAACGAGCTTCAATATCCGGCACAGGCAAAGACAGACGGTAAAACTGCGGTAGTACTGGCAAAATTTGATCTTGATGATAAAGGGACAATCAGCAACGTTGGCATAGCTAAAACCGGCGGCGAAGATTTTGATAACGCAGCCATAGACGCAATAAAGTCATTTAACGGCACCATCAACGACAAAGCCGGGCAACACACCATTGCCATTGTATTTTGTAATGCAGTTAACGGTACCAGGCCAATAGTAAGCAATAGCTTTAAAAAGGATGGCTATGTTGGCGAACTAGCCCGGGGTGAAGAGAAACCGATAAAGATCACGGTTACTAAGGTAATCCCCGTTACTGAACAAAAATAAGCGAACGACAACATTCGCAAATTTAAGATATCCAAACCTACACCTGTCTCCATAAAAAATGCCCGGCCATTTTGCCGGGCTATTTTTTTATTAAACCAAACCATGTTTAATTGCGTTATTAATAAAGTAATCACTTTAAACCAATGGCTATGCGTACCGACAAAAAAAGATCCTTCAAAAAATCTACAGCAAAAGTTTTGCTGGCCGGCGTGTTAAGTTTTGGCGCAGTGGGTGCTTTTGCCCAGGCTCCGCCGCCGCCACAAGCGCCACCACCACCGGGCGAATTGCTTGAAAAGCTAAATCCTTTTAAAAAGAAAACAAAGACAAGCGATAAAAAGGCTAAAACCAGGAAAGACAAATCGGCCAAGGACGATACGATAACGCCTGACGACCCACGCATGCCACCGCCGCCGCCAAACCCTATCGACCTGATTAAGAAAAAGAAGACACCTCCGCCCCCACCCGTTGGCGGCAATGAGGGGGCATAAAAAAAGAGACGCCGATGTTGCGTCTCTTTTTTTACTTACGGGGTAGAAAGAACTATCCTTTTACATAAATAACTTGTTTGGTATCAAAAAACTCTTCGGAGTAATAGTCTTTCAGATGATATTGAGTAACCTTAAGGCCCGACTCGGCAATCTCTTCGGCCAAATCGCCGCCTTTAAGGTATAAAATGCCGTTGGGCAGTTTGTTCCTGGAGTTTTTGCTGAATTTATTTTTTATCCACGGGTAAAATTCACCCAGGCGTGTTACCGCACGCGATACGATAAAGTCAAATTGCTCGTTGATCTGCTCGGCGCGCGAATGGGCGGTTCGCACATTTTTAAGGCCCAGGGCATCGGCCACACCTTGTACCACTTTGATCTTTTTGCCAATTGAATCAACCAGGTAAAATTGAGTTTCCGGGAACATGATGGCAAGCGGAATACCCGGAAAACCACCGCCTGTGCCTACATCAAGTACGCTTTCGCCCGGTAAAAAAGGCATCACTTTGGCTATCCCTAATGAGTGCAATACATGACGTTCAAAAAGCTGGTCAATATCCTTGCGGGATATTACATTGATCTGGTTATTCCAAAATTCATACAATGCGGGCAGTTGTTCAAACTGCTGCTTCTGTATGTCGGTAAGGTTGGGGAAATAAGTAAAAAGTTGTTCAGATGTCATCCCTGTCTAAACGGTTTATGATATTACCAAGCAAATACCTGGCCCTGAATAACTGCGCCTTCACCGTACCCAAAGGTAAGTCGAGTTGTTGGGCAATCTCTTCGTACGATAATTCGTCAAAATAGCGTAGCGTGATCAGGTTACGATAACGTAGCGGCAAGGTTTGTATGAGCAGCTTAAGCTCTTCCGTCTGCTGTTTTTTGATAGACGACTCCTCGGGGTTCAGTGTATCAGCTTTTATCTGCAGCGGCATTTCTTCACCTTCGTCATCAGTCATTCCATGAATAGAGGTTGTATGCAGCTTTTTCTTGCGGATAAAGTCGATACAATTATTGGTTGCTACCCTGAAAAGCCAGGTGCTAAAGGCAAATTCAGGTTGGTATTTATCCAGCTTTTCAAAGGCTTTGGCAAAGGTTTCAACAGTAAGGTCCATAGCGTCCTCCTTATTGTTCACCATCTTCAAAACCATAAAATAAATGGAATCTTTATAGCGTTGCATCAGGTCGGCATACGCTTTTTGATTCCCCTCCCGGGCCTTAACTACCAGGTGAAAATCGTTCTTTGCGTTCTCGGTAAAATTGGAATTTATTTCCATTGGGTCGTTTTTACGAAGGTGCCTACCAGGCCAAAAAAACTGATATAAATGTAGTAAACAAAATCAAGAAAAGGCAAATACCAGATCTGTGACATCGCATTTAATTTCTTAAAAGTTTTGCGAAAAACCAGTATTTGAACAATCCATCTAAAAACGAACAAACCAAGTGCCAATAACGGTTCAAAGTAATATGCTAAGCAGCAAATAAATAGCAGATAAAATAAAAGCCCGCTTAATACCTCAAAACTTATCATGCGCTGGTGTGCGGGTTTATATATTTTACCCACGCCCATATGTCTTTTTTTCTGGCGATAAAGTGATTTAAAACTTGATTTGGCCTCGGTATATACAAAACTATCCGGATGTATCTCGATGTCAGTATTGGTTGATGTAGCATTTTGATTCACAAACAGGTCATCGTCGCCCGATAATACATGCATATGCGAGGCAAAACCTTTGTTGGCAAAAAACAAAGTTTTAGTATACGCCAAATTACGGCCTACGCCCATATAAGGGTTGCCATTTAAAGCCGCCGACAGGTAACTTATGGCAGTGCGTAAGGTTTCAAACCGAATTATGGCATTCAAAAAACCAGTGGTCTTATAGTATGGCGAGTACCCCAAAACTATTTGGATTTTGCCTGTAAAGCGTGAGGCCATACGGCTTATCCAATGTTTAGATGCAGGTTTGCAATCTGCATCGGTGAACAACAGGTGCTCGTTTTTCGCTGCCTTGATCCCCAGGGTAAGGGCGAATTTTTTGCCGGTTTTAAAGCGCTCGTGCTCAGTTATGGTGACTACTTTAAGCCTCGGATACTGCTTTTGCATAGCCTCCAATACCTCGTCCGAGTTATCGTAAGAGCAGTCATTCACCACTACAACTTCAAAATCAGGATAATCTTGCTCCAATATATAAGGCAGATTTTCGGTCAGATTTTTAGCCTCATTACGCGCGCTTATCACTACCGAAACCGGTATTTTAACATCGGGCTGCTCATCAGTAACCTCATAAGCCGACAATGATTTATAGTTGCTGATAAGATAGTAGAGCTGGATAATAAACACCAGCAAAAACAAAACAAATAAAGTAAGCCGAATATATGTCTCCAACACGCGTTAAAAATGTCGGGCAAAGTTGCTAAAAAAATGGCACATTTTTTTAGTCATTATGTGCTTTGCACGTCACTACGCCATGCTGTCATTCATAACTAGTCGGCTAGAAAATACCCGAATTCTATACATTATAGATAAGGTGTAAAAAATCGGCAGAAATTTCACCTTTCAATGACAGATGACAGCGAAGCGAAATGACGAATGACAGCGAAACTGATGCCTACTCCGCCCGCAAGTTTTTAACCGGATTCACCAAGGCTGCCTTTACCGATTGATAACTTACAGTCAATAGCGCAATCAATATCGCCGAACCACCGGCAATAACAAATATCCACCAGTTTATGCTAACGCGGTAACTGTAATTAAGCAACCATTTATGCATACCCCAGTAGGCTATCGGCGAGGCTATGACAAAGGAAATCATCACCAGTGTAATCAACTCTTTTGATAACAAAGTGGTAATACCCGCTACCGATGCCCCCAGTACTTTACGTACGCCGATTTCTTTTATACGGTTTTCTGCCGTGTAGGCGGCTAAACCAAATAAACCAAGGCATGAAATAAAGATGGTTAAGCCGGCAAACAGCGCTACTAAAGTACCCAGGCGCTGCTCATTGTTAAATTTCCTGGCATAGGCTTCATCCACAAACTTAAAGTCAAAAGGGTATTTCGGATTGTATTTTTTAAAGATCACCCCGGCTCTTTTCAGGTTATCGGCTGTTGAATTTTTGCCGTTGAGTTTGATCTGTATTGTATTAAATGACATAAAACCACCCTTAGCTCCCCATATTAATATGGGCCGCGTTGGCTCGTACGGACTGGTTAAAATAAAGTCTTTTATTACCCCAACGATGTGCCAGTCAACACCCAGATCGCTCACTTTTTTACCAATCGGATCCTTAAATTTCATGATTTTTAATGCCGATTCATTTATAATTAAGCCGGTAGAATCAGTCGGAAATTCTTTTAAATTAAAATCACGCCCCTGTACAAATTGCAGTCCGGCGGTCTTGCCCAGGCCCTCATCGGCCATATACCGGTCAAATGATGTCTTGTTATTTGGATCCTTACCCTCCCAATTTTGGCCCCATCCGTCGCTCCAGCGCTCAGTAAGCGGCGAGTTGGTTTTAGTAACCGATGTAGCTATACCTTGCGACAATAACTCATTCTTTATCACCGCATAATTTTGCGGAATATCACCAGTCATAAAGTAATAACCCAGGTGGTCGCGGTTATATCCCGTTTCGCGGTCACGCGCATAGTCTATTTGTTGTTTGATGATAATGGTACAAGTAATCAACACTATAGCGAAGGTAAACTGCAAAACCACCAAGGCTTTACGCGGTGTTATCAAGGCATTAATGCGTTTAAACGTGCCCTTTAAAACCTTAACCGGCCGCAATGCCGACAAGAAAAACGCCGGATAGCTACCGGCCAAAATCCCCGTAAATAATATAAAACCTACAAAGGCCGCCCAGGTATTCGGGCTACTATAATCAATATATAAATTATTCTGTGTAAACCGGTTATAGGCGGGCAAAGTACCAAATACAATCAACATCGCAATAATGCCGGCCAGCAGGGCCATAAATATTGATTCGCCTATAAACTGACCGATTAATGAGCCTTTACCTGCGCCAACAACTTTACGTATACCTACCTCCTTGGCACGTTTCTCACTGCGGGCTGTGCTTAGGTTCATGAAGTTTATACAAGCAATCAGCAATATAAAACCCGCAATAATGCTGAATAAATTGACCGTTTTAATGCGCCCGTTACCATCTTCGACCCCATCGGTAAAGCTCGAATACAACCTCCAGCGCTCCATCGGATACAGAAAATACGTCCATTTCAATTGCCGCGCTTCATCGCTGTAATGCTGCTTCAGTGGTCTTATTTTGGCCGATGCCGATGCAAAACTGGCGTTCTTTTTTAACATAATAAAGGTAGCGGTGCTGTTGTTGTTCCAGCCCAGATCCTGCGCTTTGTCTACCTTTATATATGCCCACGGTATCAGATAATCATAAGCAAAACGGGTATTTGGCGGCATATTTTTGAGCACTCCCGTCACCAGCAAATTGTCTTTATTTTCGATATTGATCATTTTCCCAATCGGGTTCTCATCGCCAAACAAAGCTTTAGCAACATTCTCTGTCAGCACTATGGAATGCCTATCATTCAGTGCCGTTTTTGGGTCGCCTTTCAGCATTTTATAGCTAAACATTTGCAAAAATCCGGTATCGACCAAACCACCTGATATGCTGAGCTTTTTATCGCCTACCGTAAACAGTAAGTTATTGATATCCTTGATCCTGACGGCGCGCTCAACCTCCGGAATATCTTTCTCGGCGGCACGGGCAACCAGGTCGGGCACCGAATTACCGGTGTTTATCTTACCATCCATAGTTAAGCGGTTCCATACCTCATAAATGCGGTCCTTATTTTCATGAAAACGGTCATAACTCACTTCGTTTTGTATCCAAAGCAAAATCAATATCGCAGCAGCCATACCAATAGCCAACCCGGTAATGTTTAAGAACGAAAAGCCCTTGTTACGCAACAGGTTACGATAGGCTATTTTGAAAAAGTTTTTGATCATGGCTCTTAATTAATTGCTTTTTAAACTTTTAACCGGGCTTATCAACGCGGTCTGTACTGCCTTATACCCCACTGTTAACCAGGCGATAACTACCGACAAAGCCATCGCCAAAACAAATACCTCAGGCCCCAGCTTAATACGAAATGCGTAAGCCTGAAGCCATTTGTTCATTAAATACCAACCCAACGGCGCCGAAATAGCAAAAGCTACGATTATAAGTAAAGTAAACTCTTTTGAAAACAAATACACAATATGGCCAACCGACGCGCCGAGGGTTTTGCGAATGCCCACCTCGCGCGTGCGCTGCACTGCCATAAAAGATACCAATCCAAACAAACCCAGGCATGAAATAAGAATAGCTATGCCGGCAAACACTTCGTACAATAAAGTCAGCTGATTATCAGTCTTATAAAAGCGGGCAACCTGATCGTCAATAAAATGATACTCGTACAAGGCTTCGGGGAAAGTTGCCGTCCACTTGTTTTCAATCACAGATAGCGTCTGTTTCATATTTGCCTCATCTATCTTAATATTGAGTACGCCATAGGCATTCTTTTTAGCGGCCATCAGCACGGGCATTATAGCGTCTTTGAATGAGCCGACATGATAATCGCTCACCACCCCCACAATAGGTGCATCTAAATATCTGTTATTCCATAAGCCAACATACTTACCAATAGCGCGTTGCGGATCGGTGATACCCATTTTCCTTACCAGGGTTTCATTAACCACATAGCCGTTAACTGTATCGGCGGCTGTATAAGGTTTACCTGCGATGAAATGCAGTTGATAAAGCTTAAAAAAATCGGCATCGGCCCATTTCAGGCTAACGCCAAAGTCGGTTTCTTTAAGTGCGTGGTCAAAATGAATACCTGTGTACCAGGCGTTTTCGTCAACAGGGCTATAGCTGCTAAAACTCATTCCCTTTATACCCGGCTGCTGCTGCAGCTCGGCTCTGAGGTAATTATATTTACTTTGGCTCGCGCTATCGCCCGGTATGCTTACCGCCGCTACTGCCGTTTTATTAAAGCCCAATGATTTGTTTTTGAAATAATTGAGCTGATACACCATAACCAGCGTACCTATTATAAGCACCTGGGCAATGCAAAATTGCAAAACAACCAATGTTCTGCGTAACGACAGGCCTTCGGTATTTGCAGTTGAAAGCTTATTTCTTAAAGCCGCCACCACGTTAAAACCCGATAAAACCAAAGCCGGATATAAACCTGACAGCAAAGTAACTAACACCCATGCCAGAGCCAGAAAAGCAAATACCACGGGGGTAAATACCAATTGCGGCGTCAGGTTTGTTTCAAGCAAAGTATTCACAAAGGGTAATGCCAACCAACTGATTACCATTGATAATATGATGGCACCAAGCGTAATAATAGCTGTCTCGCTGATAAACTGAAGCGCCAGTTGCTGCCTTCCGCTTCCTAATACCTTGCGTACGCCCACCTCTTTAGACCGCGTAACTGCCTGTGCCGTTGACAGATTGATAAAATTGACGCAGGCAATAATAACCAGGAACAAGCCAATTATGCTGATTACATTGATAAGCTGTTTACTAAAATGGCGGGCGGTAAAAATATCCGTGCGGCTGTCATAGTGCATTGCCGTAAGCGCCTGTAACTGCATACGTAAGCCTTTTTTATAATCAATAGGGCTATGCCGCTGTATAAAAGCATTTAATTGCCCTGCGTAGCTGTTAACGCTTGTGCCGTCGGGTAACACCAAAAAGCAATAGTTTTCGCCAAAAGTAACACCCCAATTCTGCGTGGCTTCATAATTCTCACCGCCTTTTGAGCGCATACTGATATAAGAGATCACCGCCTTTAAAGGGAAATCGGTATTAGCAGGCATATTATCTAAAATACCGGTTACCCGCATGGTAGTTTTATTTTTATACTTAACTGTTTTGCCCATAGCGTTGTGCCAATCGCCAAAAAAGCGCTCCGCCTCTCCGCGGGTAAGAACAATAGCGTTAGGCTCGGCTAAAGCAGTTTTTTTGTCGCCCCCCAACCATTTAAAATCAAACATGTCAAAAAACTCGGGTTCAGCGTAGTAGGTTTCATCTTCTTTAAATTTCTTTTCGCCCACGCTGAAAAAGAAACCCTCGTTTCGCAATATGGTAGCCACTTTTGACAATTGCGGAAAGTCGGCACGGAGTGCCTGGGGCATTGGGAAGGCCACACCGGTGCTATAACTTAATTGCGGCTTCGTGTTTACTTCAATTACACGGTATATATGATCTTTTTTTTGATGAAAAGCGTCAAAACTCGTCTCATAACGCACTACCAAAAATATAAGGAGGCAGGCGGCTATACCCACCGTTAAACCGGTAACATTAATAATGGTGTAGTTTTTATGCCGAAGCAGGCTGCGCCAGGCTATTTTAACGTATGTTTTGATCATGATATGTTGGCAATTTATTATTTGCGTTAAACCAACTACATGCCTTTTATTTATCATACTGTTTATCAGACAGTTAAATAATCATCAAAAATATGGGTTGTTCGGTATTGATACAGAAAATTGTTCGGTATTGGTATAATGAACACCATTAACATAGCGGCTGTAAGCTAATGATCAGTGACACAACGCCGAGTAACGCGCGAAGCACAAAAATGACTAACTTTGCACCCACGAATGAAATTCAAATTACAAGCACAAGATAAGCTTTCAAAAGCCCGCGCGGGCGAAATCACTACTGATCACGGTACAATACAAACCCCTATTTTTATGCCGGTGGGTACCGCGGGGACAGTAAAAGCGGTTCATCAGCATGAGCTGAAAGACGATATCCAGGCCCAAATTATCCTTGGAAATACCTATCATTTATACCTTCGCCCTGGGCTTGACGTGCTGGAAAGCGCAGGCGGACTACATAAATTTAACGGTTGGAACGGACCTATTTTAACTGATAGCGGCGGTTACCAGGTTTATAGTTTGAGCGAAGTACGCAAAATTAAGGAAGAAGGCGTGACCTTTCGCTCGCATATCGACGGGTCAAAACACCTGTTTACCCCCGAGAATGTAATGGATATTCAACGTACCATAGGGGCCGATATTATCATGGCTTTTGATGAATGTACGCCCTATCCGTGCGACTACATTTACGCCAAAAAGTCGATCGAAATGACCCATCGCTGGCTCAAAAGATGCTGCGAAAGGTTTGATAACACTGAGCCAAAGTACGGCTACAGCCAGACACTTTTCCCTATTGTGCAGGGCTCGGTTTATAAAGATCTGCGCGTAAAATCAGCCGAAGTTATCGCCTCTTTCGAGCGCGAAGGCAACGCTATAGGCGGCCTTTCAGTAGGCGAACCTGCTGAAGAAATGTATGCCATGACAGAAATAGTGTGCGACATATTGCCTGAGCAAAAAC
Source organism: Mucilaginibacter ximonensis (assembly GCF_042686265.1). NCBI lineage: Bacteria > Pseudomonadati > Bacteroidota > Sphingobacteriia > Sphingobacteriales > Sphingobacteriaceae > Mucilaginibacter > Mucilaginibacter ximonensis. The sequence goes on along the minus strand of NZ_JBHUPD010000001.1, from coordinate 309,459 downwards.
CACGTTATTTAATGGGTGTAGGTACACCGGTTAATATATTGGAAAATATAGCTTTAGGGATTGATATGTTTGACTGCGTAATGCCGACGCGTAACGCCCGCAACGGTATGTTATTTACCAAAAACGGTATCATTAACATCAAAAATGAAAAGTGGAAAAACGACTTTTCGGCTATTGAAGATGACAGCGATCTGGCAACCGACAGATTTTATACCAAGGCCTATTTGCGCCATTTAATACATAGCGGCGAGATGCTGGGAGCCCAGATTGCTACCCTGCACAACCTGCATTTTTACCTGTGGCTGGTTAAAGAGGCCCGCAATAAAATTATGAGCGGAGAGTTTTATGATTGGAAAAAAACCATGGTAAACCGCCTTGCACAACGACTATAATGAAGCGCTTTTTAGACCGATACATAACGATAATTGATTGGTATATCATCAAGAAATTCCTGGGCACCTTTATATTTACCCTGGGTATTGTAATTGGCATTTCGGTGGTTTTTGACGTATCAGAACACCTCGACAACTTCCTCACCCACCATGATACTTTGCAGGATATTGTGTTTAAATACTATGCCGGATTCATACCTTTTTACATGAATCTGCTGGCCCCGCTCATTGTGTTTCTGGCCGTAATTTTCTTTACCGCGAAGATGGCCAACCAGACGGAAATCATCCCGATTTTGAGTGGAAAAGCCAGCTTTAACCGTTTTTTGCGCCCTTATTTTATAGCTTCAAGCTTAATATTTATCGTATGGCTGATAGGCTATTTATTTGTCATTCCGTATACCAATCACCTCAAAGTAACCTTTGAAAACAATAACGATTTTAACGGTAACGAGCAGAAAAGCCAGGTGCATTTAAAGCTTGACAACCGTACTTATGTTTATGTAGATTCATACGATAATCAGTCGCATACCGGGTACCAGTTTGTGCTCGAAAAGTTTGATGGCGACAAGCTCAGAGAGCGTACAATTGCCAGTACAGTAGTATACGATACCGTGAAAAAGAAGTGGACCTTGCGTGATTATTCGGTACGTTATGTGAACGGTTTGCGCGAAAAATTGGTGATGAACCAACCACAAAAAGATACTACTTTAGAGCTTTACCCAAGCGATTTTGAGGCGCATGACAACGTGTATTCTGCCATGTCAATGCGCGAATTAAACCGCAATATCGAGAAGGAAAAGATACGCGGAGCCGGCAATTTAAAGGACATGACCTACGAAAAATACCGCCGCTGGCTATACCCTTTTGCAGCGTTTGTTCTCACCCTAATCGGGGTTTCCATCTCGTCCAGGAAGGTGCGCGGGGGCATTGGCTTACCGCTGGGGATAGGCCTTTTTCTGTGTTTTGCCTACATTGTCGTCGATAAGTTTGCGCTGGTTTTTGCCATAAAAAGCGGCCTCAATTCCTTTGTCGCGGCGGGTTTACCGAACGTAATATTCGGGGTATTTGGGGCATATTTACTGTATAAAGCACCTAAATAATGCCAAAAACAGGCCCTGCGAGAATCGAATATTTGAACAAAAACTTACTGATACTCCATTTTACGGTATTTATATGGGGTTTTACGAGCATTTTAGGGGCCCTTATTAGTGTTTCTGCGGTGCAGTTGGTGTGGTTCAGGGTGCTAATAGCGCTAATTTCTCTCTTCTTATACTTTAAATTCAGGCGCACAGATTTCAAAATCGGCCGTCAAAATTTCCTGAAATTGTTCTTTACAGGGGCTTTGGTAGGTGGTCACTGGATACTTTTCTTTGCATCTATAAAGTTATCTAACGTACCAGTTACGTTAGTTTGCCTGTCATCTATGACGCTTTTTACGGCAGTTTTAGAGCCGGTTTTTAACAAAAACCGCATCTCAAAACTTGAAATTATCGCCGGATTATTGATCATTTTGGGCATATATTTAATCTTCAAATTCGAAACTCAATACACTAAGGGTATCATTGCGGGTCTGTTAAGCGCTCTGTTTGCCTCTACTTTTTCCATCATAAACTCCCGGCAAGTTAAGCAAATTGAGCCTGCGGTGATCTCATTTTTTGAGCTGCTGGGCGCGCTTTTCTGGTGCTCATTGTACCTGCTTTTTACTGGTGGATTTAATAAAAGCATGCTATTAAAACCGTCTGACATCGGGTATTTACTGATATTGGGGACCATTTGCACCTCGTTGGCATACGTAGCCGGCGTGTCGGTTATGCGCGAACTTTCGGCTTTCAGGGTAGCACTCATCACCAACCTTGAGCCGGTTTACGGCATTCTTTTGTCGTTCGTTTTCTTTGGCGACATGAACAAAATGACACCTGGATTCTGGGCCGGTGCAGTTATTATTTTGTCGACTATCTTCCTGTTTCCGGTGGTCAAAACGCAGATCCAAAAGCGTAGAAAAGCCTAGTATTTTCAATCCGAAATCCGCTCATTTTACCAACCATTTCTTACTAGCTTCGCCCATCTACCCGAGGGTAGGGGATAAAACCAATTATGCTCTAAACGCATTTTAAGCCCCTCTAGGGCACTCTGCGAAAAAACCACCTCTATATACATTTCAAAAATTTAGAGCGATTTTAGAGCAAATTTTAAAAGGTTATTTGTGTATTGAAATCCGATAATTATCAACACCACACGAAAAGCCAAAAACATACTTATTTTTAGTAACATAGATGAATAAAAAATTTAAAATATAGATTTATATAAATTAAATATATAATTCAAAATCAGATACTTATAAAACTTATATAAAGTAATAATTTAGAAATGACGACTTTTAAAATCAGTATAAATACTAAATATTTTAGCATAAAAACAAAATACACTATTTTAAGTATCATAAAAACCTGTTATTCAGTATAAATAAATGATTTAATTAAACAAAAAATTCAGTTATTGTTTTTTGCCAAAAATTAAGTGCAGTTAGTGTACTGAAATGGCATTTTTATAAATCGCTAAAAATTGAAGGGTGTTGACGGGAGTTGGAATTTCAAGAAAATAAGAGCAAAAAAGCCGAAAAATTCAGGAGATAGATTTTGGAGCGAAAATCAACAAGGAGCATCGGCAGAACCTACCAAACAAACGAACGGCACTGATGGCAAACTCGCCAATTTTCAGCAATCGAACAGATGCTACTCTCCTCCTTGTTTTCTACTTTTTAATTCTGACTTTTCAGTTCCATCGCTCCTCGCATTTTAGAAACAGATTTTTAATAGCGACAGAAAAAACGGATATTGGTAAAAAGCAAAACCAACCCTAAAAAGATATGCGGATAACAACTATGCTAATTATCATCATCACCGTGTTGCTCACGATAGTGCTGATGCAAAACACCGAAACCGTACGATTCAATATTTTGTTCGGTACGTTCTATATTTCAAAACTGGCAGCACTGCTTACTTTTGGCGTGGTGGGTTTTATTTTAGGCGTTTTGGTGGGCCGCCCAAAAAAGGCGCGCAGTATTGCCGGAGACACTCCGCAATACCGTGAGAACAATGACGGCGACGATACACTAAGTGACGAAGACCGAGAGTACATCAGTCACCCATAAAACCGCAGGCCTGTAGCCGCGGACTAGACGTTGTAGAAAATCTGGTTGCCGGCTTCCAAGGCACTCAGGTCTGGCGTTTGGCGAAAGATACCAAACACCGATGCGCCGCTGCCACTCATGCTGGCGTAAATAGCGCCCGCTTCGTACAAGGCAGCCTTTACCCCGCGAACGGCAGAATGGTTGCGAAAGATGTTTTCCTCAAAATCATTTTTGATTAGTTTTTTCCAATCCTCAATTGGCTCGTATATCAAGTCGTAAAGAGATTGCCTTACTGGCGCCGGTTTTACGCCACTGTAGGCCTCAGAGGTGGAGATGTGGATATCCGGCATCACCAAAACAATTGCGTAGCCTGAGAGGTCTAATTTTATGGTTTCAAACTCATCGCCTTTTTCAAAAGCAAACACTGGTTTATTCTCGATAAAGAAAGCGCAGTCGGCACCCAGTCGTCGGGCGTAAGTTTGCATCTGGTCAACGGTAAGACCCAGACGAAATTTGTCATTCATCAGCCGGATAAAAAAAGCCGCATCCGAAGACCCTCCCCCCAACCCTGCACCAATCGGGATGTGTTTGTGCAAATGAATCTTTACCGGCGGCAAATCAAAATCTTTTTTGAGCAGGTGATAGCCCTTGATGCAAAGGTTATCCTCTACCCTTCCCGGGATGCCCAGGCCCGAGGCCTCAAAGCTCAGCTCACCCGCCTCAATCACTTCCAGGGCATCCTTAATTTGAATGGGGTAAAAAATGGTTTCCAGATTATGATAACCGTCGGCGCGGCGCTCGGTGATGTTGAGGCCAATGTTTATCTTTGCGTTTGGAAAATTGATCATGACAAAATGATTAACAACCGATGATTTTATGAACATCCGGTAGGACGTCAAAAATAGATTTTTTTTATTTGTACGCTGGAAAGACATTCATTCATTCCATCATTCAAAATTCACTCATTCAAAAAATATGAAACAGTATCTCGACCTCATGCGCCATGTCATGGAAACCGGCACCCAGAAACACGACCGTACCGGCACCGGCACCGTCAGCGTGTTTGGGTACCAGATGCGTTTTAACCTTGCCGATGGCTTCCCGATGGTGACGACAAAAAAGTTGCACCTCAAATCAATTATCCACGAGCTGATCTGGTTTTTGCAGGGCGATACCAACATCAAATATTTAAAAGATAACGGCGTGCGCATTTGGGACGAGTGGGCCGACGCCGACGGCAACCTGGGTCCGGTGTACGGCTACCAGTGGCGCTCATGGCCAACGCCCGATGGCGGCCATATTGATCAGATCAGTCAAATCATCAATCAGATCAAAAATAACCCCGACTCGCGCCGCATCATTGTATCGGCATGGAACGTTGCCGACGTTAACCAGATGGCCTTGCCGCCATGCCACTCGTTATTTCAGTTTTACGTGGCCGATGGCAAACTGTCTTGCCAATTGTATCAGCGCAGTGCCGACATATTTTTGGGCGTGCCTTTCAACATCGCGTCGTATGCTTTATTGACGATGATGGTGGCCCAGGTGTGCGATTTGGAGCCGGGCGACTTCATCCACACCTTTGGCGATGCCCACATTTACAATAACCACTTTGAGCAGGTGAAGTTACAATTGACCAGAGAGCCGCGCCCGCTGCCAACCATGAAAATAAATCCGGAAGTGAAAAACATCTTCGATTTTAAATTTGAGGATTTCACGCTGGAAAATTATGACCCGTGGCCGCATATTAAGGGGGAAGTGGCGGTGTAGTTTCGTCATTAGGTCATTTGCTTTGCGTCATTTGGCGTTGCCGTCATTGGGTCATTTGCTTTGTGTCATTGAGTCATTGAAAAATTTGTCATGAGTAATCGGATTGAAGATTTAGAAATTTATAATCTTGCTGAATCGTTTTCCAATGAGGTTTGGAAAATTGTTTTGACTTGGGATTACTTTGCAAAAGACACTATCGGTAAACAACTGGTAAGAGCAGCCGATTCAATAGGCGCCAATATTGCCGAGGGTTTTGGCAGATATCATTTCAAGGAAAATAAAAATTTCTGCTATTTTAGCCGGGGCTCGATTATCGAAACTAAAACGTGGATAAAAAAATCGCGTGATAGAAACTTAATTAATGATGCTGTTTATGAATCATTGATCAAGAAGTTAGAAACGATCCATCTAAAACTAAATATTTACATCAAAAACATCGGGAAGGTTGAATGACCTAATGCCCCAATGACGGCGAAAGCCATAATGACGCGCGGAGCGTAAAATGACCCAATGACAATATCCATCGTCGTAGCGATATCCGAAAATCACGCTATTGGAAAAGACAATCAGCTTTTGTGGCATTTGCCCAAAGATTTAAAACATTTCAAAGAGATCACTACCGGCGGTACTGTTATCATGGGGCGCAAAACTTATGACTCGGTGGGCAAACCATTGCCAAATCGCCGCAACATCATTATTACACGGCAACAAATTGAAATTGCGGGCTGCGAGGTAGCAAACTCGCTGCAGGCAGCGCTGGACCTGTGCCGCGACCATAAAGAAGTTTTTATTGTGGGAGGCGCTGAAATTTACAAGCAGGCTATGCCCTTAACCGATCGCATTTACCTGACTATTGTACATGAAAACTTTGAAGGCGACACTTATTTCCCTGAAATTAAGCCGGATACATGGAAGGAAACCGAGCGGACCGATCACGAAGCTGACGAAAAAAATGCGTTTCCGTTCTCATTCATCACACTTGAACGCGCTTAACAACAAGGCTTTAAATTTTGTTTTAATTTAAATTTCAGGGTTGCAAAATTTTGTTAGATTTGCCGTCTTGTTTAAAATGCTTATAAACTAATTAATTACATATTATAATTTACAATGCAAGGTAAAGGGGTTATTAAATTTTTCGCCGTAGTGCTAACGCTTGTGTGTTTATACCAGCTATCATTTACTTGGGTAGCACACAAAGTTGAGAGAGATGCAGAAACATATGCAAAAGGCGATACTGCTAAAGTTAAAGCTTATCTGGATTCGGTAGCCGAGTTACCGGCCTATCCTGTTTTTGGCCATACTTATCAATATTGTCTGGATAGAGAGCTTGCGCTGGGTCTTGACCTTAAAGGTGGTATGAACGTTACCATGCAGCTGTCATTGAATGAACTGGTAAGAACTTTGTCAAACAACAATCCTGACCCTGCTTTCAATCAGGCTTTGGCAAATGCTACCAACGATACCAAAACCAGCCAGTCTGACTACATCACACTTTTTGTGAACGAATATGAGAAGCTGGCCCCTAACGGAAAACTGGCAGCCATCTTTGCAACTAAAGACAACGCAGCACATTTAAAGTTCAATGCTTCGAACAGCGAGGTTGAAAAATACCTGAAAGACGAAGCTGATGCAGCGGTAAAACAATCCTACACCGTATTAAGCACCCGTATCGACCAGTTTGGCGTTACTCAACCTAACATCTCGTTAGAGTCGAACACCAACCGTATTTTGATCGAGCTGCCTGGTGTAAAAGATCCGGAGCGTGTGCAAAAATTGTTGTCAGGCTCAGCAAAACTGGAGTTTTATCAGACTTACGAGATTCAGGATGTTTACCCGATGTTAGCTAACGTAGACAACTTGTTGTCTGCAAAAACCAAAGCAGCTGCAAAAGATTCGACAAAAATTGCGGCGGCAGCAACTACAACAACTGACGCTAAAAAAGACACCACCAAGAAAGGTGCTTTAGCATTATTGAACAAAGTACAAAGCAACGCAGCTAAAGACACTTCTTTGGCTAAATCAAAGCTTACAGCTTCTCACCCACTGTTCTCAATACTTACGCCGCCAACTTACCAGGACCAAACCGGCCAGCAGCAATTGCGCCCGGGACCGGTTGTAGGCTGGGCCATGCAAAAAGATACTGCCAAGGTAAACACTTATCTGCACAGCAAAGATGTTGTGGCTTCATTGCCACGTAACATCAAATTTGCATGGAGCGTAAAACCAATGGAAAAAAGCAAGGTATTTGAGCTATACGCGCTTAAATTGGCCGGCGCCGATAACGGACCGGTAATAAGCGGGGACGTTATCACTGACGCTCAAAACGACGTTGACCAAAAAGGCAACCCTGAGGTACGTATGGTGATGAACTCGCAAGGTGCTGAAAAGTGGCGCGCAGTTACAGCCGAAGCGGCTCAGGGTAAAAAAGCTATCGCCATTGTTTTGGACGATAATGTTTACTCTGCCCCTGCTGTACAAAACGAAATTTCTGGTGGTGTATCTTCGATCTCTGGTAACTTTAAAGTTGAAGACACTAAAGACTTAGCCAACGTATTAAAAGCCGGTCGTTTATTAGTTCCGGCACATATCGTGGGTAAAGACGTTGTAGGCCCGTCGTTAGGTGCCGAGTCAATAAACGCCGGTTTGCTATCATGTTTAATGGGCTTACTGGTAGTATTGGTGTTTATGATTGCTTACTACAACCGTGCAGGTACCGTGGCGGTTGTTGCGGTAGTAATCAACATCTTCTTCCTGATGGGGGTATTGACCAGCTTACGCGCCGTGTTAACCTTACCAGGTATTGCCGGTATCGTGTTAACGTTGGGTATTGCGGTTGACGCCAACGTATTGATCTATGAGCGCGTTCGTGAAGAGCTTGCTTTAGGTAAATCAGTACGTATAGCCGTAGCCGATGGTTTCAAACACGCCTTATCATCGATTCTTGACTCACAAATTTCAACCTTCTTAACCGGTGTTATCCTGTTCGTCTTCGGTAGCGGCCCTATCCAGGGTTTCGCAACTACCTTGATGATTGGTATCGTAACTTCATTGTTCTGCTCACTGTTGATCTCAAGATTGATCTTTGAGTGGATGATTGAAAAAGGCTGGGATATCAAATTCTCAAACCCATGGAGCTCACACACCTTCAAAAACGCAAATTTTGCCTTCGTTAAAAAACGTGCCAGATTCTATATCTTCTCAGGTACGTTTATCATTGCCGGTTTGATCTCTATGTTCACTCAAGGGTTTAACTATGGTGTCGACTTCCAGGGCGGCCGTACATATACTATTGCCTTCCCTAACAAAAATGCAACAGTTGAGGACGCACGTGCTGCAGTTGAAGGTGTATTAGGCCATGGTACCGAAGTAAAAACTTTGGGAACCAACAAAATTAATATCACTACCAACTACCTGATCGAGGATAACTCGACCTCGGCAGATACCAAAGTTGAAAATACGTTGATTGAGGCCTTGAGCAAAAAAGCTGTTACTAAGATCACCGCAAAAGATATCCTTGCGCAACAAAAAGTACAGGCTACTATTGCCGACGGTTTGAAAAAATCAGCAATCTGGACAGTAATATTCGCCATTATCGTGATCTCGGCTTATATCCTGATCCGTTTCCGCAGATGGCAGTACAGCTTAGCCGCTATGATTGCTACCGCTCACGATGCTTTGATGGTATTGTCGTTCTACTCATTGTTTAAAAACATCCTTCCGTTCCTGGATATTGACCAGGCGTTTATCGCTGCCATTTTGACCGTAATTGGTTACTCAATTAACGATACCGTGGTAGTATTTGACCGTATCCGTGAGTTCTTGAGACTTCATCATGCTAAAACTGACGATCAGAAAGAGGTTATTAATAACGCTATTAATAATACTTTAAGCCGTACGGTAATTACAGCATTGACCGTATTGTTTGTATTGATCGTATTGTTTGTATTTGGTGGCGACGTATTGCGCGGCTTCTCGTTCTCGTTATTGATTGGTGTGTGCTTCGGTACCTATTCATCAATTTGCGTAGCAACTCCGGTAATTGTCGATTTCGGCAAGAACGATCTGAGATAATTAATCGAGATTAATAAATTAAATATTAAAAGGCTCCAGACAATGTTTGGAGCCTTTTTTGTTATACATTATCAAACATAAACAAATAGTGTATGACGCACACACCATCAACATCGAAGTTTCCTAAAGTAGTTATCATTGGCGGCGGTTTTGGCGGACTGGAAGTAGCCAAACAGCTTGCTGATGAACCGGTAGATATACTAATGCTTGACAAGCATAATTACCATACCTTCCAGCCCCTGCTCTATCAGGTAGCCACCGGCAGTCTTGAAGCAGAATCCATCGCTTTTTCGTTACGAAAGAACTTTGCCGGGCAAAAAAATTTCCGCTTTCGCGTAGCTGAAGTATCAGCGGTTGATATGATGAATAATAAAGTAGTCACCAACATAGGCGACGTTGAATACGACTACCTGGTAATTGCAACGGGTTCAACTACCAACTTTTTCGGCAATAAAGACATTGAGCAATTTGCCATGCCCATGAAGTCCATACCTGAGGCTTTGAACTTACGTTATCTGGTATTGCAAAATCTGGAAGAAGCTTCGTTAAAAGCCACTAAAGAAGAACGTGAGCCTTATTTGACCTTTGTACTTGTAGGTGCAGGCCCTACGGGTGTGGAGCTGGCCGGCGCTTTGGCCGAGCTGCGCAACCACATTCTTGACCGCGATTACCCCGAGCTGGAAAAAGCACACATGAAGGTTTACCTGGTCGATTTTCTGCCTAAAGTATTAGGGCCTTTTTCTGACGAAGGCTCAGAAGCCGCCAAACGCTTCCTGACCGATATGGGCGTCGAGGTAATGCTGGGCGTAAAAGTTGAAAGTTATAACGGCGAAGAAATTAAGTTTGAAGGCGGCAAAACAATTAAAACCAAGAATGTGATATGGAGCGCCGGTGTGCAGGGTGTAATCCCGGAGGGAATTGACAAAGATAAGATAGAGCGCGGCAACCGCATAAGTGTTGATTCCATAAACCGTATTAAGGGCTCAGCAAATGTATTTGCTATCGGAGACGTCGCAGCTATGATCAGCGATGAAACACCCAAAGGTCACCCTGGAGTAGCGCAGGTAGCTATACAACAAGGCAAACTGGCCGGCAAAAACATTGCGCACCTTATAAAAGGCGAACCAACAGAGCCGTTTAAATACAACGACAAGGGTTCATTAGCTACTATTGGCCGCAACAAAGCCATTGCCGACTTGGGCAAGATAAAGTTTCAGGGATTTTTTGCCTGGCTTATCTGGATGTTTGTGCACCTGATCTCCTTATTAGGTTTCAGAAATAAAGTGGTGGTGTTTGTGAACTGGATTGGCAACTATATAGCCAATAATGGCGGCAGCCGTTTAATCATCCGCAGATTTAAGCGCGAAGAATTGCCAAAAAAAGACAAACAAACGGCAAAAGCTGATTAACTTTAATTAATGAACAACGCAAACATCAAACTAACCGAATGCCCCCGCGATGCCATGCAGGGGCTGCACAATTTTGTGCCGACGGATGTGAAGGCGGCGTATATCAACTTACTTTTACAGGTAGGCTTTGACACTGTTGATTTCGGCAGTTTTGTATCACCAAAAGCAATACCGCAAATGCGGGATACTGCCGAGGTGCTGAGCAAGCTGGACCTGAGCAGCACCCGGTCAAAACTACTGGCTATTATAGCCAATTACAGGGGCGCTGAAGAGGCCTGCGTTTTTGAGGAGGTATTTTATCTCGGCTACCCTTTTTCCATCTCTGAGACCTTCCAGAGGCGTAATACCAACTCGTCTATCGCCGACTCATTTGACACCGTAAAGCGCGTTCACGAATTAAGCTTATCCAAAGGCAAAGAACTGCTGGTTTATTTGTCTATGGGGTTTGGTAACCCTTACGGGGATGAATGGAACGTCGACATTGTTTCGCAGTGGACAGAGCGGCTCGTGGATGAGGGCATCAAAATTATTGCGTTGTCAGACACCATCGGCATAGCTACTCCTGAACAGATAAGTTCTGTTTATATACAACTTAACCAATCGTTCAATAAAACAGAGTTTGGCGTTCACCTGCACTCTACCCCCACAACCTGGCACGAAAAAGTAGAAGCAGCCTACCAAAGCGGCTGCAAACGATTTGACGGTGCCTTAAAAGGTTATGGCGGCTGCCCGATGGCCAAAGACGAGCTTACAGGCAACATCGCCACCGAAAACATAATTGGCTACCTCGCAGAGCAAAACGCGCTTACAGGGCTTAATTTCGATAAATTAAAGGAAGCGTTGGATTATTCAGGACGGATATTTGGGTAATAAAAAATTTAGGAGTGTTGCCCCCGTCAGGCGCGCCGCTTCGGCTGAAAGCAGACAAAACGATGCAGGGCAGTGTGGTTGCAGGGTGTTGGGAATGTTGTCTGAAGCGCAAGCTTGTGCGACAATCGGCGGCAACAGGCCCCTCCCCCGGTTTTGTCTGCTTTGCAGCGCAATCGCCATGTGCGCAAGAAGCATCGCGAATGACTTGATCTTTTGGTACTTTTGGATCAAGCCAAAAGTACAGAGCTTACCCGCGGCGATTGAGCGGGACAATGTTTACATTTACGCCCTGCTTAGCATGTGCAGAGATTGCCACGCTACGCTCGCAATGACGGGAAATTAAATTATCTCTTTACCATTTTAAAATGCTGTATCCCCGCTTCTTCAAACTGCGGGCCTTCGGCTATAAAGCCAAATTTAGCGTACAGCGTCATGGCTTGTATTTGCGCGTTCAGGTAAACATAGTCCGCATCGGCAGGCAAATCTGCCAGCACTGTGCGCACCAGCTCCTGCCCTACGCCAAGGCCTCTGAATTTTTGCAGCACAGCAAACCGCTCCAGTTTATAACCCTTATCGGTTTTGCGCCAGCGGCAAGCCCCGGCCGGTTCGCCATCAACAGTTGCTAAAAAGTGCGTTGATTCATCCTCGTATTCCCACTCCAACTCGGGCGGGCAGTTTTGTTCGCCTACAAACACCTCACGGCGTATGGCGAATACTTTATCCAGGTCTGCCTGTTCACTAACTTTTTTTACTACTGTCCTTTTTTGCCCGGGCATCATTATAGTGCTTTTTGCTCTTAAAATTTGAGAGTTTAAAATTATGATTTTCCTCGGCAGCATCAATAGAGTGCGTGCAAGTTAAATCATCTTCCTTCTCAGCCATTTCAGATAAGGCTACGTAAAAACGATGCAGTTGGTCAAGGTCAACCTCTGTAAGATCCTCGATATCAACCATACGATTACTGGCGCCCTGGTGCGAGGCCAGCAGTTCGTTTAATTTCAGATGTATGGCTTTTGAATCTTTATTTTGTGCTTTCTGGATCAAAAACACCATCAGGAACGTCACTATCGTAGTACCGGTATTAATAATCAATTGCCACGTGTCTGAGTAGTTGAACACCGGGCCGGTAATCCCCCAAATCACAATAACGGTTATCGCCGTAAAAAAAGCTGCCGAGCTGCCCGTCGCCGCTGTTGCCCAGTTTGAAAATCGTTCAAAGAAGTTTTTCTTTTTCTTAGTCGCCATAGTTGAATTTACCAATTAAATAAAGGGACGTCATGCCGACTTTGTTTCGGTATCCCATCGCAGCATAATTGCTAAGCGTGTGGGATGCTGAAACAAGTTCAGCACGACAATTCACATGATAACTAAAAAAAAGCGCCAATGTTTTCACATCGGCGCTTTCAAGTATTTATACTAAGCTGTAATTACAATTTGTCTGTTGCGTTTAAGCAGTTCAAATCTTCAAAAGCTGCGGTTAAACGCTTAACAAAGTTTTCCTCGCCTTTGCGTAACCATACGCGTGGGTCGTAGTATTTTTTGTTAGGCGAATCTGCACCTTCCGGGTTACCAATCTGATCTTGCAGGTAAGCTTCTTTAGCCTGGTAGTAATCTTTAATACCTTCCCAGAAAGCCCATTGCATATCGGTATCAATGTTCATTTTGATAGCGCCATAGCTGATAGCTTCACGAATCTCTTCCTGGCTTGAACCTGAACCGCCGTGGAACACAAAGTTGATCGGTTTTTCGTCAGCAAGGTTAAATTTCTGTTTAACATACTCCTGCGAGTTATGCAGGATAACCGGCTGTAATTTAACATTACCCGGTTTGTAAACACCGTGCACGTTGCCAAAAGCAGCGGCAACGGTAAAGCGCGGACTAACTTTCGACAAATGCTCGTACGAGTATGAAACCTCTTCAGGCTGTGTATATAAGCGTGAGCTGTCAACGTCGCTGTTGTCAACGCCGTCTTCCTCACCGCCGGTTACACCCAGTTCAATCTCTAAAGTCATACCCATTTTAGCCATACGGGCCAGGTATTGAGCAGAGATTTCGATATTTTCTTCAATTGGCTCTTCAGACAAGTCAAGCATGTGCGATGAGAACAACGGACGGCCGGTTTCAGCGAAGAATTTTTCGCCGGCATCTAATAAGCCGTCAATCCATGGCAATAATTTTTTAGCAGCGTGGTCGGTGTGTAAAATCACCGCAACGCCATAATGCTCGGCCAATAAATGCACGTGCTTAGCGGCTGATGTAGCGCCTAAAATACAAGCCTGCAATTTTGAGTTATCCAGTGATTTGCCGGCATAAAACTGCGCACCACCATGCGATAACTGAATAATCACCGGCGAGTTAACCGCCTTAGCAGTTTCCATTACCGCGTTTATTGAGTTAGTACCAATAACGTTTACAGCAGGTAAAGCAAACTGATGCTTTTTAGCTGCTTCAAATAGTGCCTGCACCTGGTCGCCGTGCAAAACTCCTTTATAACTTTTTAAATCCATTTGGTTTTACTTTGTGGAGGCCGAAGGTAAAAAACATTATCGGTTTTTGGTAAAAAAAGTCTATAAAAGTGATAGATAAATTGCGCACTTATTGTTTAATGTACACTTTAATTGCATGAACAGGCGGGATGGCAGAATAATAGTGAGGTTTTGGGGAGAAACAAGAATTGCCCCCTACTGGCGCGAGTATGTAGCGCAAGCCCGTGCGCAGGATACTTGTGACCCTACAAATTAGCTTAGCACATGCAGAGATTGCTTCGTCCCTGCAATGACGCGGTTGAAATAAGAGGCAAAAAGCTTAATCCTTAAATCCCATAATCCCCAAAATCAAGGTGCAGACAACCGCATTAGCGATAGCAGCGGGCACCGGCCATAGTGAATAAGGCCTGCGCAGTATGAGCGTATAGCGCGACCCGCCAACTGGCGGGAATGCTATTATTCGAAACTTTTCAACAAATGGGTTACCTTTTCATCTAATCATTCTGTTTCATCTTGTTTCACTATAATATCATAAAGCACTGACTAACAAAAATATACGCCAAAACCCTGTTTCATCTGTTTCACTTGTTTTACATCAGCGTGAAACAGAACAGCGATGCTTGCCGCTTGGTTAAACCCCTCCCTGCCCCTCCCAAGGGAGGGAATCACACGTGGCCTAACCTTTATTCTTCAACAACCAATTTTCCACACACCACCATAATCATCTGCACATTTGCACATCCGCATATCTGCACATCATTAAATCAATCAATCGTGTAAACCATTCGAAACTTTTTTCGTTTCTTTGCAGGTACATCTTTATAGAGATACATCGACAGGAGATACATCATATATGGCGTGGTTTAAACGTGAAACACAAGGTATAATTACCACAACCGAGGAGAAGAAAGAAGCCCCGGACGGCATCTGGAACAAGTGCCCGCAATGCAAAAAACCCTTACATTATTCTGAGCAGGTTGAAAACCAATATGTTTGCCACTACTGCGGTTTTCATCTGCGTATAGGCTCAAAAGAATATTTTTCAATACTGTTTGATAACAACGAGTTTACCGAGTTGTACCCCAACATGGTATCGGGCGACCCGCTGAACTTCGTAGACACCAAAAAATATACCGACCGGCTTACCGAAACACAGTTTAAAACCGGCTTGAAGGACGCTATCCGCGCCGCCGTTGGTAAAATTGATGGTCAGGACATTGTGATAGCCTGTATGGATTTTAACTTCATCGGCGGTTCCATGGGTTCTGTAGTCGGCGAAAAGATTGCCCGCTCTATCGACTACTCGATAGAGCATAAAGTTCCTTTTCTGATGATCTCAAAATCGGGCGGTGCACGCATGATGGAAGCTGCTTTCTCGCTGATGCAGATGGCTAAAACATCGGCTAAGCTGGCGCTGCTGAGCGAAGCTAAGGTGCCTTACATATCATTGCTAACCGACCCAACTACGGGCGGTGTAACCGCATCATATGCTATGCTGGGCGACATTAATATTGCTGAGCCGGGTGCGCTGATAGGCTTTGCCGGTCCGCGGGTTATTAAGGAAACTATTAAAAAAGACCTGCCAAAAGGTTTCCAAACTGCCGAGTTTGTACAGGAACATGGTTTCCTTGACTTTATTGTCGACCGCAGGGAAATGAAAGCTGAGCTGGCCGCGTTTTTGAAAATGATGAAGAATTAAGTTTTTGAAACATAAAAAGAAAAGGCTGAACAAATGTTCAGCCTTTTCTTTTTACCAACGTTTGTCATTCTGAGCATAGCGAAGGATCTTATGCGCTTTATCAGTCGCTTTGATAAGATTCTTCGCTATGCTCAGAATGACAAACTAATTTTATATCACCCCTGGCCTATCGGTATCGATAGGTGGCATGTCTTTAATATAAGTACCCTTCTTTTCGGTATTGTTATGCTTATTCAGCTTCGGCTGATTAGCTTGTTGCTGTTTACCTGTTTTACGGGGCTGGTTACTGTCCCAGTTTTGATTGCTGGTTTTCATGACCTTAATTTTTAATAAGCGCTATCTTTTGCCAGACGGTCGCTTGGTATTTAATAAATCAGTTATGTAGCACATTATAAGCTCTCGGTGCCGGGCTCATGGCCTACCATACGCGCAGTGCGACGGCCAAGCGGCTTAGCTTCAAAGTCGGCCTTAATTGGGCCAGATGGAACTTCTTTATGATTTGGCGGCGTTACGTCCGACTTTTCGCTGTAAGAGGCATTAGCACCTTGCTTATGTTGCTGTTGCTCGCTTTTAGGCGCGTAGTTTGTGCCCTCAGCTTCCACTTCGTGTGTGTTACGTTTGCTATTACCGTCTCCGGATTTTCTTTCGTCGAATTTCATAGGTTTTTGAATTTAGTTATTTAACTAATTCGAAAAACCGTGCCAAAATAAAGAAAATATATTTAAGCAAAAATGTCATCTCGACCAACGCGAAAGATCTATACACGCGCTTATCATGGTGTTGCTGTGCAATGTATGGATTTCTCGCATCCGCTCAAAATGACAGATAGTGAAATATTGGGTGGGTATTATGCTTTTACCGCAAACAAATCCTTCAATTTAGTCATCACAAAATCAATCTCTTGTTGAGTATTATACTTAGAGAATGAGAAACGGACAGACGGACGTGTACTGCTGGCGCCTATAGCTGTAAGCACATGCGAGCCAATATCGGTACCTGAACTGCAGGCGCTGCCTCCTGATGCCGAAATACCGGCAATATCGAGATTAAACAGCAGCATGTCGGCCATGTCTGTTTCTGGGAACGAAACGTTTAGTACCGTATACAAACTGGTATCAGGCGCAATCTCCCCATTAAACTCAACGCCGGGGATATCAGCCTTTAATTGCGCTATCATGTAGCTTTTTAAACTTTGTATTTGCGCCTGATGTTCGCTCATATGGGCATAAGCCAGCTCCAAAGCCTTAGCCAAGCCTACGATGCCATATAGATTCTCGGTGCCGCCGCGCATATTACGCTCTTGCGCACCGCCGTAAATAAAAGGTTTAATTTTTATTTTATGGTTGATATACAAAAAACCAACACCTTTGGGTCCGTGAAATTTGTGGGCAGCACAGGTCAGAAAATGAATTTTAAGCTTGCCGAGGTCGTGCGGGTAATGCCCCATGGTTTGCACCGTATCGCAATGAAAAATAGCGTTATACTGCTCGCAAAGATCGCCCACGCGTACAATGTCAGTCAGCGTACCAATTTCGTTATTAGCCTGCATCAGCGACACAAAGCTACGCTCATTATTTTGCAGCAAGCTTTCCAGTTGATTGTAATCAATATTTCCTTTGCTATCGACATCGAGGTAACTCACTTTAATGTCGCCGGCTTTTTCCATAGCCTCAAAGGTATGCAATACGGCATGGTGCTCTAAGCGGGTGGTAATGGCGTGTTTAATGCCATTATCAATCATACCGCAACGGATGGCTGTATTATCGGCCTCGGTGCCGCTACTGGTAAAAAATATTTCGGCAGGCGAGGTATGCAACAGGTTCGCCACTGTTTTACGCGCCTTTTCAATCAAGGCCCGCGACTCGCGCCCATGCGCATGGATAGAAGACGGATTACCATAATGGCTCTCCATCACGTTACACATAGTTTTCATTACTTCTGCATCCAACGGCGTGGTTGCAGCGTTATCTAAATAGACACGCATGGCTTTTTAATGAGTGGATGAGTGAATTAGTGATTGAGTGAATGTTTTGTTTAGCGCCAATACAATCGTCTCTAATTCAATCTTTACCGCTACTTGTTTTATCAGTTATTGTTTTTCTGGCTGATGACGTGACCTTTAATATTTCGATCACCTCTGTCATTAACCCACTTATTTTATCTTTTGTTATTATTTCCGCTTCAATCAATATTTCCATCCAGAAAAGACTTTCGTCAGCCTCCTCAACTACAATAGATATTTTTTTGGCAACAAGCGATACAGTTTAATGTTATCGACAACAAACTTCTTTGTCCTGTCACGAAATTTCTCTACGAATTCAGATTTAGCTTCATTTTCCGTTTCTGAATCTACAAAAAACATTCATTCAAAAACATTCACTCATTCGCTCAATCACTAATTCACTAATTAGCGTAGTTGTAAGATTTCTTTTATATCGGCAATAATCTTATTTGCCAGGTTATTCGCCACTGTTTCTGAATCACCTTCAGAATATATGCGTATAATCGGCTCTGTATTTGAACGGCGCAGGTGTACCCATTGTTTGTCGAACTCAATTTTCAATCCGTCAATAGTTGAGTGGGGTTGATCCTGATATTTGGCCTCTACCTTCAGCAAAAGGGCGTCAATATCCATCTCCGGTGTCAAAGTAATCTTATTTTTGGAGATGAAATAGTTAGGATAAGAAGCACGCAGATGTGATATCGGCTTGCCATATTTAGCCAGATGCGTTAAAAACAAGGCAATGCCTGCTAATGCGTCCCGGCCATAGTGCAGCTCAGGATAAATTACCCCGCCATTACCTTCGCCGCCTATCACAGCTTTAACTTCTTTCATCTTGTTTACCACGTTAACCTCTCCTACAGCAGCGGCATGATACTCGCCGCCGGCTTGCTCGGTCACGTCTCGCAGGGCGCGGGTTGACGACAGGTTTGAAACCGTATTGCCCTTATTGCTTTTAAGGATATAGTCGGCCACGGCAACCAGCGTGTATTCCTCGCCAAACATATTACCATCTTCACACACAAAGCACAGGCGGTCAACATCCGGGTCGACAGCTATGCCCAGGCTGGCGTTTTTAGCCAACACTTCTTTTGAAAGCGCAACCAGGTTTTCAGGCAGCGGCTCAGGATTATGCGGAAACTCGCCATCGGGCTCGCAGTATAATTTATGTACGGTATTAACACCCAATGCCTCCAGTAAAGCAGGGACAAAAATACCGCCGGTTGAGTTTACACAGTCAATAACAACCTTAAAATTTGCGTTCGCAATAGCGGCAACATCAACCAATGGCAGCGCCAATATCTGGTCTATGTGTTTTTTCAGGTAGCTGTCATCGGCAGTTACTTTGCCCAGAGCATTAACCTCAGCATAGGTAAAATCGCTGCTTTCGGCAATTTCTAAAACCTCCTTACCATCGGCATCACTAATAAACTCGCCGTCAGCATTTAACAGCTTTAGCGCATTCCATTGTTTAGGGTTATGGCTTGCAGTCAGAATTATACCGCCTGCCGCCTTTTCCAGCGGAACAGCAATTTCAACTGTAGGTGTGGTAGACAGGCCAATGTCAACTACATCAATGCCCAGCCCCTGTAGTGTACCCAGCACCAGGTTGTTAACCATGCTGCCTGAAATACGGGCATCACGGCCTACTACTATTTTCTTTACACCGCTTTTTTTAACTGCCCAGGCGCCATAAGCCGATGTGAATTTTACTATATCCAATGGTGTTAAACCATCGCCTGCAGCGCCACCAATAGTGCCGCGTATACCCGAAATTGATTTTATTAAAGTCAAAACCCTGTCTTAATAGTTAATATCCGGCGAAATTAATGATATTAAGTGAAGGATTAATGAAATTAAAGTCATTGTTGAAAATTGTGCGGGTTGATTACACTGGCAAGAACATATGCTTGATATACACATACTAAAAGATTGTTTCTATCTTTACCATCCTCAACAAAACATCCATGCCCGACTACCTGCTGCAACTTGACCGGCACTTGTTCCATTTCATTAACCACGACCTGGGTAATGGCTTTTTTGATGTGCTGATGCCTGTTTTGCGTAACCGGCTGGTATGGATACCACTTTACGTATTCATATTTGTGTTTTGCCTTTGGCGATATAAAAAGAGCGGAGCAATGATCATTGTGGGGCTGGCGCTGACCTTTGGTGTCGCCGATTTCGGCAGCGCTACCATCCTTAAATCGGCTTATAAACGGGTAAGGCCTTGTAATGACCCGGCAATGGCAACAACCGTTGTTAGCCGTGTACCTTGCGGTACGGGCTACAGCTTCCCCTCCAGCCATGCCAGCGACCACTTTGCTATTGCAGTTTTCTTAAGCATAGTGTTTTACCGCAAATACAAATGGGTTTTGCCTGCAAGTTTGGCCTGGGCTGCGGCAATAAGCTTTGCGCAGGTTTATGTGGGTGTGCACTACACTATTGACGTTACCTGCGGCGCCATATACGGCACTTTAACCGGCTTAATGCTGGGTTGGGCCTTCTGGAAAATAAAACCTAATTTTCGCTATGAAATTTAGGTTAATAGCCATATTGCTGTTATTGCTGCCACTGGCTGATCAGGTGTATGCTGCCACCGCAATTGATACACCGAGATATGACATTGTTAAGCTCGAGATCAAACAACTGAAACGTCAGCGAACGCTGCATATTTACTTCCCACCAAGTTATTGGAACACACGTAAGAAGTTCCCGGTTATCTACATGCAGGACGGGCAGACCGCCTTTATTGAGGGAGCTGAAAACAACGAAAGCCTGTATGCCGATTCGCTGGTTAACCTCATGCCTACCAATAAGCAGTGCATCATAGTGGCCATTCAATCAGGCATTACTTCGGCGCGTATGCAGGAATATAATCCGTATGCCGGCGACAACGATGCAGCCATTTATGCCGCTTATGTGGTTAAAGATGTCAAAACTTATATAGACACTACTTTTCGCACACTAAGCGACGCTAAACACACCGCTGTAGTAGGCAGCTCAATGGGGGGCTTGATCAGCACCTATATCG
This sequence comes from Mucilaginibacter ximonensis, assembly GCF_042686265.1. NCBI lineage: Bacteria > Pseudomonadati > Bacteroidota > Sphingobacteriia > Sphingobacteriales > Sphingobacteriaceae > Mucilaginibacter > Mucilaginibacter ximonensis. The sequence goes on along the minus strand of NZ_JBHUPD010000001.1, from coordinate 288,596 downwards.
CCGCAAAATATAGTGATGTAGTTGGTGTTGTCGGTTTATTTTCGCCGGCTTACTGGTATGCAAAGCCTGTTTATGACGACATTGCTAAGCAAAACATCAACCCAAAAACCAGGTTCTTTTTTGCCTATGGTGATGCCGAGGGTAATGAAAATGAATATATAAGCCAAATGGTTGATCTTTTACTGCAAAAAAAGATTAACCCTAAAAACATACCAGCCCCATTTGTGGCAAAAGGCGGTAAGCACGACGAGAAACAATGGCGTATTGATTTTGAGGCGTTTTATCGGTGGTTTGTTGACGGACTATAAATGATTGTCTCATTCAACACCCTAACTTGTCGCTTAATCCCCCTATGATGCTGAAAATCGCAAGCTAAATTTGATTAACCATTAAACAACAGACCATGGAAACTATCAAATTTGATCAGGACATTAGGGTGATGTATGTCGAGGCTACTTCATTTCCAGACGGCGCTTTGGCTGCTCACCAAAAACTGCATTCGTATTTCCCGTTTACTACCGTGCGTCGGTATTTCGGTTTATCGCGCCCTGAAAGTGGCATAATCCGGTACAAAGCAGCTGCCGAAATTATGGAATCCGGCGAAGCCGAAAAATATGGCCTGCAAACTATTGTACTTAAAAAGGGCGACTATCACGCGCTTACGCTTCGCGATTATATGAAGGATATCCCCTCCATACAAAGAACCTTTAGCCAGCTAATCGCGCTGCCGGATATCGACCCTGAAGGTTATTGCGTTGAGCAGTATATCGGGCAAAATGATATGCTTTGTATGGTGCGGATTGCTGATTGACCTTTTTGTCATCATGGACGTAGCGAAGGATGACAGTTAAATAAAATTTCGGACACATGTCCAATATCCTGAATTGTATTTGTAGTGTGGGTACAAACAATTTATCCACTAACATAAAAACGAAACACCATGAAAGAGTACATGCTAATTTTCAGACATGAAGACGGAAGTAAGATCGCCTCGCCCGAACAAATGCAGATTTGGATGAAAGCCACGATGGACTGGCTCAAAGGCATTGCCGACCAGGGCAAGTTTGACGGCAAGGGCCAGGGGCTTATTTTTGATAACGCCAAAGTAGTACACCATGGTGGCGTGGTTACTAACGGGCCTTTTGGAGAAATTAAGGAGACCCTGGGGGGCTACGTTATTGTAAAAGCCGACTCGGTTGAAGAAGCAGTTGAATTTGCCAAAGGCAGCCCAATTTTAGGCGGCCCGGGCAATACCATCGAGGTACGCTTATTAACTACCGACGACGGCGTACATCAGTAAAACTAAACGCGGCTATCGGTAATGGAGCATCAGCAACTTATCCCGCATTTATTCAGGACAGAGTACCGTAAGATTGTCTCGGTACTCTGTCGCTATTTTGGCATCGACCGGATTGAATTGGCCGAGGACATTGCCAGCGAAACTTTTTTCTCGGCTAGTCACACCTGGGCTGTTAAGGGCCTGCCGCCTAATCCAGTGGCTTGGCTGTACACCGTCGCCAAAAACAAGGCAAAGAACCAGTTGCGGCGGGGCAATTTATTTGCCAGCAAGATCACTCCCGAAATTCAGACCACTGCAGCCTCGCTTTATAACTACCAACCAGACATGTCGCCGCAAGGTATTAATGACAGCCAGTTGCAGATGATGTTTACGATTTGCCATCCGGCGATATCAACCGAAGTGCAGGTAGGTTTGGCGCTACGTATTCTTTGTGGGTTCGGAATCGATGAAATAGCCGACGCGTTCCTGTCTAACAAAGAAACCATTAATAAACGCCTTTACCGCGCCAAACAAAAACTTCGCGAGGAAAACATCAAAATAGAGATGCCCGGCCCAATAGAAATTAATCAACGACTCAAGCCGGTACTCACCACCATTTATCTCCTGTTTAACGAGGGTTATTACTCCGCGAGCAGCAATACCCCACTGCGCAAAGATCTTTGCTTAGAAGCCATGCGATTGTGCACCATGCTTATTGAAAACCCCGAAACCAATAAACCACCGGTAAATGCGCTATTGGCATTGATGTGTTTCCATGCTTCGCGATTTGACGCGCGGGTTGGCGCGAGTGGCGAGCCGGTTTTATACGATGACCAGGATACTTCACTCTGGGATACTGATTTGATTAGCAAGGGTGCTTATTTTCTGCATTGTGCAGCTACCGGTACCGAGCTGACGCAATTTCATTTAGAAGCGACCATTGCTTATTGGCGCACACAAAGGCTTAACACCCGCGAGCAATGGCAAACTGTGTTAGGCTTATACAACCAGCTATTGCAGATAGCCTACACGCCTGTTGCGGCATTGAATAGAGCTTATGTTTTATCGAAAGTTGAGGGAAATGAAGCGGCGATTGTTGAAGTAGAGAAATTAGCGCTTACTGATAACCAATTCTATTTTATGTTATTGGGTGAATTGTATCTGGGGATTGACAAGCAGCGTGCTAAGGGGAATTTTGAAAGGGCGCTGGCACTAGCAAAGGCTGAAGGAGACAGGGCAATTATAAAGCGAAAAATCGCCCTTTTGTTATCCTGAAAACGTATATGTTTACCCTCTCAGCTTATCCAACAAATCGCTCAATAAACCAGCCTCTTCGTCAGTAAGATTATTCTTAACGAAATCTTTTGTTTTAAATTCCTCGTCCATAATCGCCAGCGTCTCCAGTCCCTTTTCGCTGATGCGGATGTCGACAGCGCGGCGATCTTTATTGTTGGTGCAGCGGGTTATCATTTCTTTCTGAACCAGCCGATCGACAATACGTGAGGCATCACTCATCTTATCAATCATACGCTCTTTAAGCAGGTTCACGGTGGCTGGCTTTGGGTACTGACCGCGTAGTATGCGCAAAATATTAAATTGCTGCTGCGTTAAGTTATGACGCTCAAAATGGCAGTTAAAAGTGTTTCTTAACCATCCGTCTGTAAACGCGATATTGATAACCGCCTTTTGGTAGTTATCTTCAAACTTAGAGTGTATTTCGTCGTCTATCCGCATAAACAAAATTTATTGAGAGTACAAATATCCTATTTTTTCTCTGAATTACTACCTTCTTTAGTTTTTCCGTATTCCCAGGGGCAGTGTTTACAACCGTTTTCGCAGCAATAACCACGTTTTAAATGATAGGCTTCAGTTAAAACCCAAAGGCCACTTTCGTTAATGTAATAATCCTCACCCTCTTTCATTGCGTCTGATTCAATATTTTGACTACAATATTATAGCCAAAGTGTTCTTTGAGGTGTCTGCCATTTCCATGCAAGGTCCATATTTGCTGCGGTTTAACTTTTTCGACTGCCGTTAAAATATCATTCCAGTCAACATGGTCTGATATAAAAAGCGTATCGTTCTGGTTTACCTGCAAATTGTTCCAGCCTGACGCAAACAGGCGCTTCACCCCCACTGCTTTGATGTAGCTGTTGAAAGTAAACGGCGGTACCAGATAAACAAATTCATCCTGGGCTTTCATCATTTTACGGCCGTAAAGCTGGTATTTACCCAATTTAAAACCCAGCCGCTCATAAATTTGGTTTATGGGCATAATTTTATGGTGCACCAGCACCTTTTTCTGCGGAGCAAACTGGTTGATCATTTGAATCAATCGCTGGCTTTTACCCATGCCGTAAGCGCCTAAAAGTATATTGCTCTTAATACTATTAAGCTTTTTTATTTCATTAACCGGGTTAGGGTGGATAATGTTCGGATCGGCAAAGGTGCTTTCGGTGATCAGCACATCAGCTCCGACCCATTCAATAGGCTCACAGGTGGCATCAGGCTGTATTTTGTAATCGCCAGTATAAAGATAGCTTACGCCTACGTATTCCATTAATATCATTGCTGAACCTAACATATGCCCCGCAGGTACAAAGGTTAACGTAATATCCTTGATCTTAAACGGCTGATGGTATCCCGCAATATTAAAAGCCTGCGCTGCCGAGCGATGATAACGCAGATACATAAACTCTTTAGTGGGCTGCGTGCAGTAAACTTCTTTATTACCGCTTACCGCGTGGTCAGCATGCGCATGTGAGATGATAGCTGTTTGTACCGGCTGCTGAGGGTCAAGGTAAAAATCGCCATACTTGCAGTAAATGCCATTAGGATTTATAGTGATGAAATCGTCGAGGATGTTCATTAAATTCAAGATTGTCATCCTGAGCGTAGCGAAGGATCTTATTGAGTTTACAAGCAGAGTGTATAAGATCCTTCGCTACGCTCAGGATGACAATGGGTTATTTATGGTGTTGCTAATTGTAAAAACGTTTCATGCAATGCCAACACCTGCGGTATCAGCAATTGCGTTTCATCATTTTCAATGATATAATCGGCCAGCTCGCGCTTTTTTTCCTGGGTAAATTGTTTGGCTTCGCGAGCCTGCACTTCGGCCGCGGTAATATTATCGCGCCGGGTTACCCGCTCAATCCGCAATTCAAGCGGGGCGGTTACCAGCACCGAGTAGTCGCACATTTTATAAGATGAACTTTCAAATAGCAGTGCTGCTTCCTTAACTACATACGGAACATTATTGATCCCGGCCACCCAGTTATCAAACGCTCTGAAAACAGCGGGGTGCGTCAGGTTATTCAGTTTGGTTAGCTCGGCGTCATTGTTAAAAACTATATTGGCTATATATTTTCTATTCAGGCTGCCATCCGTAAAATAAGCCTCGTCGCCAAAAGTTTTTTTGATACCGGCAACCAGTTGCGGGTCGTCGGTCATGATAGTTTTGGCAGCTGCGTCGGCATAAAAAACCGGGACACCCAGCACCTCAAACACTTTACTTGCAGTAGTCTTGCCGCTACCAATATTACCGGTGATACCTATCCTGAGCATTATCTTTTAACTATAAAATCAACATTGCCAGGCTCAACGCTCACCAATTTACAGAAAGCCGGCATGCGGACAACTTTTACGGGTAAAGTACTGATGCCGTACGTTCGCCACAAATTCAAATCGGCCTGGGCTTCAAAAAGTTCTTCATCAATGTCGGCATAACGGTTTAACGAGGTAGTGAATGTCACCTTCACTTTTTGGGGGAACAGTTTCACATTGTAATAGTCGACATTGCCAATCAGCTTCACAGGGAGCTCCAGGGTCTTCTCGGTATATTCCTCAACCGGAATAGTTACCTGTACTGTTTTGGGGTATACGCTGATGTTGCCTTCGGCAGGTACCCTCAGGTTAAGTGCAGTAGTTACATCCTCATTGATGTTTTTAAGCACCAGCGAGTCGGTATGCCAAACATCAATCTTATCAATTAAATTACTGGGCCCGCTAATGGTTACGTAAGCCGGTTTAATAATAGATAAACCTGACTGTGTAAACTGCGGCATATATTTAATGGATTTGATTAGCCTGACAGGTACGCGCCTTACGCTGCGGTTGGTAAAATCAAAATACAAAGTGTCGGGAGTGATGGCTATAATCTGGTTATGAATAGCCTTTTCTGCATTTATGGCCGGCAGTTGTGAACTTACTACTACAAAATCCTCATAATCCAACGGACTTAAGTCAATCTTTATCTGATGGTTTGCCTCGCGAATTTTAGACAGCAGCATTTGCCAGCCGGTACCCTTTACGGTAATATTCACTGTATCTGACTGTAATGAATGAAATGCTCTTTTAAGCGGTGCATTTTTAAAAGTGATGATTTCCTTTACCGTGTAGTTGTAAGAGCTTGACAATACGGTAATTACCCATGCAACTAAAGCCAGCACCAGGCAGGTAAAAAATGCCGATATGCGCCTGCGCTCTGCTGCCGATAATTTTAATATTGCCATTTAAAAGAAGCTAAAAGCTGAATGCAAAAAGCCAAAAGCCAATGTTTTGATAAAGATAAAAGCCAAAAGGAGAAAACTAAAAGGCGATTTAATATCTTTTAGCTTCCTCCTTTCAGCTTTATGCTTTTAGTTTTACTTAGTTACTACGGGCGCGTTCAAAGCTTTTGATTCGTCAATAGAAATTGCCGATTTATTAAACCTGATTTTGTGGCCCCCTTCAGTCTCTAATAAAACAGTGTTATCTGCTATATCAATTACTTTACCGTGCATACCTGAAGTGGTGATCACCTTATCACCTTTTTTCAGCTCGTCGGCAAATTTTTTCTGGTCTTTTTGTTTTTTTACCTGCGGGCGGATCATAAACATGTAAAATACCACAATAATCAATCCCCATACAATCAATAATCTGGTATCAAAACCGCCGCCTGCGGCTTGTGCTAAAATAAGTGCTGTCATTTTTATTTGTTAGGTGTAAGTACTTCGCCAAGTAAGTGCACAATGCTTTGTGCGGGTTGTGTGTTTGCAGTTACCGTGATCAGCTTATCTTGTAAACCTGATTTGCCCCTGCTGTTAAAAGTAACCGAAATTGAACCGGTATCGCCAGGCATAACCGGCGACTTTGGCCAAACCGGCGTTGTGCAGCCACATGATGCTACCGCAGATGTGATGATTAACGGCGATTTTCCGGTATTCGTAAATTTAAAACTGTGTGATACTTTATCGCCCTGTTTAATTTTACCGAAATCATAAGTTGAGGCTTCATATCTGATATCTGAGCCATCTGTAGTATAATTTACATTAGCAGCTTTTTTTTCTTGTTGGTGACAGGCCATCAGCGTACCCGCCATCAAAGCTGCAAAAAACATTTTTTTCATATATCGTTGTTATTCTATTAGTCCGCGGCCAACTTTATTAATTTTCTTTTCAGCTTTAAGCTCAGCCAAAATTTTGTCTAATATACCGTTTATAAACGAGTTACTTTTTGGTGTGCTGTATTCTTTAGATATCTCCAGGTATTCATTAATGGTAACTTTTACCGGGATTGAATTAAAGTTAATAAATTCGGCAATGGCCATTTTCATGAGCAGGGTATCCATCATTGCAATACGCTCAGGCTCCCAGTTCTGGGTTTTGGCAGTGATCATTTCCTGATAATCCTTGTCATAACGGATAGAAGTTTCCAGCAACTTTACAATAAATTCTTTGTCCTCTTCCCAATTACCGGTTACCTCGGCCAGCTTATTTTTCTCAGGCTCATCAAACTGAAAATTTTTGAATGTTTTGGCTATCAAAGCCTGCAACACATCCTTATCTACCGGCCAAAAAATAAATTTCTCTTCAAATACCTGGTCGGCCAGGGTTGATTTGAGAATAACTTTTTTGAAGATAAATTTGATGATGTCTTTATCCGTTTGGATGGTGTCGCCTGTTTTATCCAGATACTCAGTATACTCAGGCGAGTTTTTCAGAACGGTAAACAAGGTCTTAACCAACTCGGGCTCAAATGACCATTCAACTTTGTATTTTTTTAACCCGGCTAAATACTCTTTATTCTGTAACAAAGAAACAGCAAAGCGGTTAGTTAAAATCTTTTGATTAGCGTTAAGGTCCTCTTTGGTTGGTAAATGTTTATTTGCGCGCTCGTTGGCATCAATTGAGGCATAATCAACAACTTCTGATATCAGCGACAGCATCCAGATATACATTTCATATACCTCGTCTATGCTTGCCAGCAAGCTTTTTTCCTGTTGTTTAATATTAGACGCATTGGTTTGGTGGTATGCGTATAATGATTGTAGTACTTTTACCCGTAGGTGCCTTCTGTTTAACATTTTGTAAGAACGATTTAGGATTTTTCAGGTCCTGTGGTTGATGTTTAATTTATTTTATTGTCTTTTTTTTAGTAGCCCGATTTTACCTTGTCAATGTTGCTAATACGCTTTTCAACGATTTTGTTTGCCGCAATTATGGTCGAAATATTTTCGGCTTTTGAGAGCCTTAAAACATTCCGGGTTGCCTCATAAATATTTTCGGTTAACTGCAATGATCTTTTTTTAGTGAAACCCATTAATTCAGAATAGCAATTAATAACACCGCCGGCGTTAATAACGTAATCAGGCGCAAATATAATACCTTTATCAAGTAATAATTGTCCATGTTGCTCTTCGTCCTCTAACTGGTTATTGGCCGAGCCTGCTATAATGCCGCATTTTAGCTTGTTAATAGTCTGCGTATTAATAGTTCCGCCTAATGCGCAAGGCGAATAAATATCCGCATCGATATCAAATATACTGTGATTAGCTACCGCCTCGGCGCCATACTTTTTTGATACCTGGCGCGTACGGTCCTCATTAATATCGCTTACATACACCTTTACGTTTTCATCGCGCAGCAACTTAACCAGGTGCTCACCTACGTGGCCTATGCCCTGTACTATTACGCGTTTGCCGGTAAGGCTGTCAGTGCCAAACACCTCTTTTACCGAAGCTTTGATACCCATAAACACACCCATAGCCGCAATTGGCGCGGGGTCTCCGCTGCCGCCTATCGTTTCAGGCAAGCCGGCTACGTGCTCGGTTTCCATGCGGATATACTCCATATCGCGCGGATTGGTGCCTACATCCTCACCTGCTATAAATTCGCCATTCAGGTTTTTTACAAACCGGCCAAATTTACGCATCAAAACTTCAGACTTCTCCTTACGCGAATCGCCGATGATCACGGCACTGCCGCCACCCAGGTTAAGGCCCGATATGGCGGCCTTATAGGTCATACTCCTTGACAGGCGCAGCACATCACCCAAAGCCTCGGCCTCAGTTTTATAGGTCCACATGCGTACACCGCCCAAAGCAGGGCCCAGCACAGTATTGTGGACAGCAATGATGGCTTTTAACCCGGTTTCAGGGTCGCTGCAGTATACAACTTTTTTATGCCCGCAATCTGCAAGCTGGCTAAATATAGAATCGGTGGACCTGGCGACTGGCATTATTAGTATAAAGGCGTAACAAAAGTAGCTATTTTTTTTATGCAACAAAGTAGATGCTAAAAATATCGGACATCGAATTTCGAATAATGAATGATGAGGTACTTTATACTTCGATATTCGACATTCAAAATTTATGATTTGATATTTAAAAGTAAATTTGAAATATGACAATCATCGCCCAAAGCCCCCGACTGGTTATCCGCGAGTTTCAACCCGAAGAACTTGACGTCTACCTCAATCATTTTACCGACGAGCGGGTAATTGAACACATCCCGAAACGCAGCCGTGATGAGCGCATCACAATATTCAACATCGCCTTAAGCCAATATCAACAGATTAAAACTTGTGGCGTATGGGGCATATTTGACGCATACAGCGGCGACTTTATAGGAAGCTGTCTGTTAAGGCCCTTTAATGGCGACGATGCTATCATGGAACTGGGTTACAGCATAGACCACAAATATTGGGGCCGCGGACTAGCAACTGAAATGGCAGAAGCCATTATAGCGCACGGATTTACTGACCCGGCGGTTAATGAGATAGTGGCTGTAACTACGTTTGAAAACGAGGCATCGCAGCGCGTTCTGAAAAAAGCAGGAATGGTGCGCGAAGGTAATTTAAAGCGCGGCGAAGATGATCTGGCCTTTTTTAGTTTGAAGCGATAAGTCAAACTAAATTGCCATAAAAATTTCACTATCAAAGTAATTGTACTATTAAAACTCATAGCCGTTGACTAAAGTTAACGGCTATGAAGAATATCTATTTAGACAGTTTTCTTACAAAAAATCAAAACCAAATAAAGTATTTTTGCTTACCGGGCGTTCGCGCTGCGGTTACTATCTATGAAAGATCTCGCTCATCTCAATAAATATTTTTTAAAATACCGCTGGCGTCTTATTCCGGGCGTACTGTTTGTAATTATATCCAACATTTTCATTGTGTTACCGGCTCAGGTGGTACGCGTGGCTCTTGATCTGGTGATGGAAAACATCAGCGTTTATCATCTTTTTGCAGGGTTTGACAGGCAAAATATGGTTTACGACATTTTTGGTAACAGTTTGCTGTTATTTGGCCTGTTAATCCTCGTGCTATACCTCATCCGAGGGTTGTTTTTATTTTTTATGCGACAGACCATCATTCTCATGTCGCGCCATATTGAGTACGATCAGAAAAACGAGATCTATAATCATTACCAGGAGTTATCGCTGGCCTTTTACCGTCGTCACAATACCGGCGACCTGATGAACCGTGTCACTGAAGATGTAAGCCGTGTGCGCATGTATCTGGGTCCGGGTATAATGTACAGCATCAATACCATAGTTTTATTCGTTTTAGTGATATACGCTATGTTAACGGTGAATGTGCGGCTAGCCATATTTTCGGTGGCACCGATGCCTATTCTGGCTGTAATTATTTACTACGTCAACAATATTATTAATTTCCGCAGCGAGAAAATACAAGAGCGCCTTTCTGCCCTATCCAGCTTTGTACAGGAGAATTTCTCGGGTATCCGTATCATGAAATCGTACGTTCGTGAAAACCATGCACGCGCACGTTTTGCCGAAGAAAGCGACGATTATAAAGTGCACTCCATGGCACTGGTTAAGGTACAAGCTGCGTTTTACCCGCTGATGTTGTTTTTGGTAGGGTTTGCCAACGTAGTAACCATTTATATCGGTGGTGTTGAAGTGATGAAAGGAACCATTACGCCTGGTAACATCGCAGAGTTTTTAGTTTATCTGAACCAGCTTACTTTCCCGGTAATGGCGTTAGGTTGGGTAACCTCCCTGATTCAACGGGCGGCAGCCTCGCAAAAACGCATCAATGAGTTTCTGCATGAAAAACCTGAGATCATATCGCCCGACGTACCCAAGCGTACCATAAATGGTTTAATTGAGTTTAAAAATGTGTCCTTTGTTTATCCTGATACCGGCATACAGGCTTTAAAGAATGTTACTTTTACAGCCAATCCGGGTGAGATGGTGGCAATTATCGGCCGCACGGGCTCGGGCAAGTCAACCATAGCCAATTTATTGCTGCGGATGTATGATGTTACAGATGGCGATGTACTGGTAGACCATGAATCTGTAAAGAAACTTAACCTGGAAAGCTATCGCTCACAGATTGGCTTTGTACCGCAGGAAGTTTTTCTGTTCTCAGACACCATAGCTAATAATATAGCTTTTAGTGCTGATGTAATGGATATGCCGAAAGTGGAACAAGCGGCTAAAGATGCTGCGGTTTATGGTAATATTATAGAGCTGGAACATGGCTTTAAAACCTTGATTGGAGAACGCGGTGTTACGCTATCCGGCGGGCAAAAACAGCGGGTATCTATAGCGCGGGCTATCTTCAAGCATCCGCAGATATTAATTTTTGACGATTGTTTGTCGGCAGTAGACACCCGTACAGAAGAAGAGATACTGCACAACCTGGGCAGTATCATGCAGGGCAAAACAAATATTATTATAGCACACCGTATATCAACCATTAAAAACGCCGATAACATTCTGGTAATGGATAACGGCGAAATAATTGAACAGGGTAATCACCAACAGCTTATGCAGCAACGGGGTAGCTATTTTGAATTATATGAAAAACAGTTGCTTGAAGAAGAAGAAGTATCGGGCAGTTAAAAAATACTAATACTTTTACCTTTAAATCATAAAAAAAGCTAATAATATTTGTTTTAATACTTGTGGTTTAAAAAATTATTTATATTTATGCCTAACAAAACTAAACTACAACAACACTAAGCATGGGAGATTTTGACAACAGAGAGCGCGAAGAGGTTTTTTCAAAGAAAGTCAGAGCGGGTAAAAGGACTTATTTTTTTGATGTAAAAGCTACACGATCAAACGATTACTACATTACCATTACCGAGAGCAAGAAGAGACTGGAGGACAACGTTTTTATCAAGCATAAAATTTTCCTTTATAAAGAAGATTTTGAAAAATTTATTGAAGGCTTGAACGGCACAATCGATTATATTAAAGAGCATCAGGAAGTTGTAGAGAAACGTTACGAGTACACCGACTCGCCAGAAATTGCAAAAGCTACAGCCGACGATGATTTCTCGTTTGAGAACCTATAATAAGCAACCAGGAACTTTAATTATAAACCTAAGTAAAAGCCCCGCCTTACCGGCAGGGCTTTTTTGCTGTTATCTGTTGGTAATTCAATTATTAGCTACCAAAATCAGGAGTTGTGGCATGGGTCATGTGCGATGCGAAGGCAATAGCACCAATGAAAATTAGCAGATACAACACCAGTATTATTATAGTTACAATACCTACCAATTTAAACAACGATTTCAGCTTACCTAAACCACTGGTAACCTCGCCCGAGTTTTGAAACGCAACACCATTTTTAACCCTGGTACCAAATTGATACAGGTAAAGGGCACAGAAAAAATTAAGTACGGCTATCAGCAAATAAAAAACAGTCATGAAGCCCCCGGCAGCGGCGCCCAGCATAAAAAAGGGGCCTCTTGGCGCAATAGTGGACATTGCCGACATCATTGTGCCTATAAATAAAGCGCCAAGCGTAACAAAACCGGTTGCAATAAAACCTAATATTCCTAAAAACCTGGCCCATTTACCAGCCGTTACCAGGTAAGCCTGCGCGTCTTGCAATAAAATAATGCCTTGTGGTTGTTCTGCAGCCGGTTGCGGCGCGTTAGTAAAAGTTTCTTCCATTTGTTAAGATTTAAGTTCGTTAATAATAGCGTTATAAGTCTCCTTAAAGCTAAACAATAATTTATTTAACCAAAACAACAGTGCGATAATTATGCGATTAGCTCAATAAATTATCAGGAAACTAACGTTGGCTTACTAATGCTTTAAAACAGGGTGTAGCACGCTATGCATCACCACCAGCGCCATGCTGAAATAAATGATCAGACCGGTTACATCAACCAGGGTAGCTACAAAGGGTGCTGATGAGGTTGCCGGGTCGAGCTTTAAGCGTTTCATTAATATCGGTAGCATAGAGCCCGCTAAAGACCCCCACAAAACTATACCTATCAATGATAAACCCACAGTCAACGCAATCAGGTATGGATGCGCACCATAAATATCGCTGAAAGTACTCCAGAGCACAATTCTTAAAAAGCCAATACTTCCCAATATAGCGCCAAGCATTAAACCCGATAATATTTCGCGGCGCATTACCCGCCACCAATCAGCCAGAGTAACCTCGCCCAGTGCCATAGCCTGAATAATTAAGGTTGAGGCTTGCGACCCGCTATTACCACCGCTTGACATAATGAGCGGTATAAAGAAAGTAAGCTGTATGACTACCGCAATCTCATCATTGAAATACTGCATCGCGGTCGACGTTAGCATTTCACTCAAAAACAGGATGATCAACCAACCTACCCGTTTTTTAACCAGTTTAAAGAGATTGATATCCAGATAGGGCTCGTCCAGGGCTTCGGTACCACCTATTTTCTGTATGTCTTCAGTGTATTCTTCGTTAGCTATCCAAAGGATATCATCGACGGTTACAATGCCCAGCAACACATCTTGGTCGTCGGTAACCGGCAGCGCTGTGCGATTGTTCATTCTGAACACGTTAATCGCCTCTTCCTGCGGATCAGTAGCTTTCAGGGCGATGAGGTGACCGTCCATAAGCTCGCTTATTTTGGTATTTGGGTCAACCAATAATATTTCTCGGATACGTATATCATCGAGCAAGACGCCCCTATCGCCCAAAACATAAATAACATCAATGGTCTCAGAATCTTTACCATATTGACGGATATGTGCAAGTACACGGTTAACATCCCAACTTTTTTTAACGGCTATGTAATCGGGTGTCATTAACCGGCCTACGCTATCTTCTTCATAGCCCAATAATATTAAGGCTTCCTTTCTGTCGGCTGCCGATAAATGAGCGATAAGTGCCTTTACGGCGTCGCCATGCAGTTCGCCAAAAAATGCAGTACGGTCATCGGGCGGTAGTTCGTTGATGATCTCGGCAGTCTTTTTTCCCGAAAGTTTTTTGATGATGCGCTCTTGCGTAGGGAAGTCAAGAATACGGAACACATTGGCTGCTCGGTTAAGCGACAGCGTCTCTATAAAAAGCGGCCCATATTGCGGAAGTTCATCTATCAGTTCTTCGACATCTGATATATTAAGGTTGTTAAGGTATTCACGAAGCTGCTGTTCGTTATTGTGCTCCAGCAACAATTCAATTTGTTCAACCATTTCTTCCATCATATCGGGCTTAAATTTTACATGGGTGTATCGTTCCTTTTTTTGCTGGTGCAAAAGTCGTTTATTTTTTCAAAAAACAAGGCAGTATTTTCTGTTATCTTTGCGCAAATTTTGGTGAGTAGTTTATCAGGTTGCATGGTTAGCTGAGTTATCAGTTATAAACCTAACCCACTACTCACTTAATCAACTTAATAACTATTAAATGGCTTTACAATGTGGTATTGTGGGTTTGCCAAACGTGGGTAAATCAACTCTTTTTAATTGCTTATCAAATGCTAAGGCACAGGCGGCTAACTTTCCGTTCTGTACTATAGAGCCGAATGTAGGCGTAATTACTGTTCCGGACGAGCGCCTGACCAAACTAGTGGAAATTGTTAACCCAAAGGCTATTGTTCCAAACACAATTGAGATTGTTGACATTGCCGGCCTGGTAAAAGGCGCCAGTAAAGGTGAAGGCTTGGGTAACCAGTTTTTAGGCAATATACGCGCTACCAACGCAATTTTGCATGTGCTGCGTTGTTTTGATAACGATAACGTGATCCACGTTGACGGTAGCGTTGATCCGCTTCGCGACAAAGAGATCATTGATACCGAGCTGCAATTAAAAGACCTGGAAAGTATCGACAAAAAGATACAGAAGGTTGAAAAGATGGCTAAAACCGGTGGCGACAAAGAGGCTAAAAAAACCTTTGAAGTGCTGACCGTGGTTAAAGAGCATTTGCTAAAAGGAAAATCAGCCCGTACTGCGCCAGTTGCCGAAGAAGACCTAGAATATATTACCGATTTACAATTATTAACCGCCAAGCCGGTGCTTTATGTTTGCAATGTTGATGAGGCCTCGGTAAATACAGGCAACGCTTATGTAGAGAAAGTTAAAGAAGCCGTGAAGGATGAAAATGCCGGCGTATTAATCATTTCGGCGCAAATTGAGGCTGAGATTGCCGAATTGGAATCGTTCGAAGAGCGTGAGATGTTTTTGAGCGATCTGGGACTTACCGAATCGGGCGTTAACAAGTTGATCAAAGCTGCTTACAAGCTGTTAAACCTGGCTACCTATTTCACTGCTGGTGTGCAGGAAGTTCGGGCATGGACCATCACACAAGGCTTCACCGCCCCTCAGGCTGCAGGCGTAATTCACTCCGATTTTGAGAAAGGATTTATTCGCGCAGAGGTTATTAAATACGACGATTTTGTAAAATACAATGGTTCAGAAGCAGCTATAAAAGAAGCCGGTAAATTAGGCGTTGAGGGTAAAAGCTACGTAGTTGTGGATGGCGATATTATGCATTTCCGTTTCAACGTGTAGTTTCTTTAGATACAAGAATCAAGAGCCAAGAATCAAGATAAATAAATCATCTGATTGTTGGCTCTTTTTGTTTTATACTGGCTTATTTAAACGTCTTGTCGCTTGGTTCTTATCTCTTAACTCCTGGCTCTTGATTCTTGGCTCTTCCTCAGCGTAAGCACCGTTATCTCAGGCCATATTCCTATCCTACCTTTCAGGCCCAGGAAACCGAACCCCCGGTTCACGTACAGGTATCTGTCTTTTTGCTTGTACAGGCCGGCCCATTGCTTGTAAACGTATTTTATCGGGCTCCATTTAAAGCCAAATAGTTCAATACCAAACTGTGCACCATGAGTATGCCCCGCCAGGGTGAGATTGATGTGTTTCAAGTGATTTAAAGTAATTGCCTCCCAATGCGATGGATCATGCGACATGAGGATCTTGAACTGATCGTCAGGAACATTTTTTACGGCCTTTTCCAGGTCGCCATATTTATGGAATGTGCTACCCCAGTTTTCAACACCTATTAACGAGATCGTCTGGCCGTTTTTGCTAAGTGTAACAGCTTCGTCCAACAGCAATCGAAATCCAATTTGTTTATGGACATTTTTCAGGCTAATCAAATTGGCGGCTTTTACACCGGCATTTTCCCATTGCACATAATCGCCATAATCATGATTACCCAGCACGGAATATTTACCCATAGGCGCCTGTAGTTTGGCGAAGTAAGAAATCCAGGGCGTCATTTCTGAAGCTTTGTTGTTTACCAGATCGCCGGTGAAAAGGATAACGTCACTGTGCTGTGCATTCACCATCTCAATGCCTTTGTTTACACCTTTCTCACTGGTAAAACTACCCGCATGGATATCTGACAGTTGCGTTAGTGTAAAACCGTCAAACGCATCAGGCAGATCGTCAAAATAAAGGGTGTGTTTATGTACTACGTAATGATGACGGCCTTTAGTTAACCCAAACACCAAACCCAAAAACGGAACAGCAGCAACAATCAGCGCCAATTCGCTCACCCAGGCACTGCGCGGCGGGAAACCATTAAAAGCACGAACAATGTCCTCCATCAATAAAACCGGCGTACCGACTATTTTAGGCACAGCAGAAAGCAACATCAGCCCCATTACCCGTGATATGGCTCTGGGTGCCGCACCGCGCGAACGTACCATCATGGTAAAAACAACACCTAAAACTATCAGAATATCAACAGACCAATAGGCCAAATGTGCTATAGGATTTGCTGTTAGGGTAGTAACAGCGCTGAAGAAATAAACATCGGCAAACAGCCAAAGTAACAATATGTACAGAACTCTTTTTCTCATTATAAAACAATAGACGACCGGCCCGCTAAAACATTTTAAAAATCTCAGCAAATATTTTGGGCTGGCGCCGCAAATTAGCAAAAAGCCCTGTTATGAGACGTTTTGTAACAGATGTTTACATTTAACAGGCAATTAAGGCATCGCTTAAAAGCATTTTTATATATTTGCCATTAAATAATGCTCCCGTAGTTCAATGGATAGAATTATGGTTTCCGGTACCATCGATATGAGTTCGAATCTCGTCGGGAGCACACCTTTAAGTCAAGAGCCTTTAGTCGTTAGTCTGAAGGCTTTTTTTATGTTGTTTGTCTTAAAAACATCGCTAATTTACCCAAAACAGGGCCTTAGATTTGCTCCGATAATTTATTAAGTTTACTCAATGAAAAAGACAAGCTTAGTTCTTAGCCTGCTATTATTGGGTATTACTGCCAATACTTTTGCTCAACAATTTTCATCGCAGGTAACACCTTTTATAAAAGTTAATGCGCCCCGGGTGGCCATAACCCATGTAAAGCTGATCGACGGCACGGGCAATCCGGCAAAAGCAGATCAAACTGTCATCATCAATAACGGCAAAATAGAGCAGGTAGGCGATGCTAAGCGCATAGCTGTACCAAGTGATGCCCAGGTAATTAATGGCACTGGCAAAACCCTTACACCGGGCTTGGTGATGCTACATGAGCACATGTATTACACGGTAATGGACGGCGGCTTTTTCAATATTGCCGAAATGCCTTTTTCATTTCCACGCTTATACCTTGCAGGAGGCGCTACCACCATACGTACCGCAGGTAGCATAGAACCACAAACC
Organism: Mucilaginibacter ximonensis; assembly: GCF_042686265.1. Taxonomy (NCBI): domain Bacteria; kingdom Pseudomonadati; phylum Bacteroidota; class Sphingobacteriia; order Sphingobacteriales; family Sphingobacteriaceae; genus Mucilaginibacter; species Mucilaginibacter ximonensis. The sequence continues at coordinate 271,171 of NZ_JBHUPD010000001.1, read as the reverse complement.
GACCTGACTATAAAAAGATTAATAAGCGAAGGCAAGACGCTTGGCCCTGATATGGACGTCACCGCCCCTTATATTGAAGAAGCAGGAGGTTATGATATCCCGGCTTTAAATACGGTTAAAGGACCTGAAGATGCCCTTGCGACAGTTAAGTTTTGGGCCGACAGGGGCTGCACATCTTTCAAAATGTATGTTCATGCTACCAAAGCCGATATGGCCGCTGTTATTAAAGAAGCGCATAAAAGGCACATGAAAGTAACCGGCCATATTGGTGCGGTAACTTACCGCGAAGCTGCCGAACTTGGTATTGACGACCTGGAACACGGGTTTATGGCAAGCGGCGATTTCGACACGCTTAAAACCGACGACAAAACAAATGACAACGACGAGCGCCTGTCATTGCTAAAACTGGATGTAAACAGCCCTAAAATGAAAAGTTTGCAGCAATTTATGATCAGCAAACATGTGGCGCTTACCTCCACTTTAACGGTATTTGAACCTTATACCGGACACGAAATGGTACCCGGGGGCGGAGAAGATGCCCTGATCATTGAGGCAAAAGACAAAGTACAAAAAATATGGCAGGCATCACAAAACCGCGACCAGGCGAGCGCTGTATTATTTAAAAAGAACCAGCGCTGGGAGAAAATGTATTATGATATGGGCGGTTTACTGGTTGCCGGCACTGACCCAACCGGGGCCGGACGCGTAGTAAGCGGATACTCCAATCATCGCGAAATTGAATTATTGGTTGATGCCGGCTTCACACCTGAACAAGCCATCAAAATATGTACGCTTAACGGAGCTATATACCTGGGCCGCAATGCGGAAATAGGCACCATAGTCGTGGGTAAAAAAGCTGATTTGGTTTTAACAGACGGAGATATTACAGAAGATATCAAAAACATTCGCAAAACCGAACTGGTGTTTAAGAATGGTATTGGTTTCGATTCGCAGAAGATCTTTGACTCAGTTAAAGGGCATGTGGGTATGAATTGATTATTTTATATCTTGTTGTCAATAAACCTTATCATGCTAAACAATAACTACAAACTTTTCCTGCTATTTTTATTTATATTACAGGCTGATTTCGCCTTAGCTCAAAATAAGCCTGACACGCATCCTAATCAAATTTTTGTTTCCCCAATTCGTCTAATCGATCCTATAAATCCGGGCATTCAGATTGGCTACCAGCGCAACTATGCCGAAAAGTGGGCGACTGTGGTTGAGGTTGCACGTATGACGCAAATAACGCCCGATTTCTATTACGCTGATTATAAGGGTTGGCGTTATCAGCTCGAACAAAAGTATTTTCTTCCTAATACCGACGATCTTAAGTTTCGTACTTATGTGGCTGTCGATCTGGCCTATCTAAACGTAAATTTCAACCACAATGAGACGTTTGCGGCTGATACCGGCCGTAATACACCTACCTATTCAGAGAAAGTCCATGTGCTTAAAACCAGGCTGGCCGGCAATGCAAAATATGGCATGCAAATAGCGCTTAAACGTTTTGTATTTGATTTTGCCGCCGGGGTTGGCGGCGTCTACAGAAAAGTTAAATATACGGGAATGAGTAACCCCAACGCGGTATATCGCTACACCGGCATCGATATGAACTTTGATAGTGAAGGCAGCAAACCAGGCGACGACCTGTTGCCAAACGTAGCCCTGGATGTAAGGATAATGTATACCTTTTAACTGGCCACTTGCCTACCGCTTTGCCATACTCTTAAAAAATTTAATCACTACCTCATTAGCCTCCTGCGGATATTGGTGCCCGCCGGGATGGATGTAAAGTACTACAGGCGTGCCTGTTGGCGATGGATAGAGCGTAGCTTGCGGCGCATAAGGCTGGCCGGTGGCCGAGCAGCTGTTGATCTTCATCACTTTCTCATACATCATCTTCTGCCATATAGGTTTAACCAGCGGGTCTTTCTCACCCATAATATGCAGCATGGGCATTGGTTTCAAATCGGGCAGCAAGCGCAAAGCGGCGGCCGACGAGGGCGCCACTGCAGCTAATACATCACCCCGGGCGGCCCAAAGCACGTAGGTGAACCCGCCGCCGTTGGAGTGGCCGGTGGCGTAAATGCGTTTATCATCAATTTTGTAATCCTTGCGCATGGTTTTCAGCATCGCGTCAAAGAACAACAAATCCCGGTCGCCCATATCGCCCGGGGCTTTTTGCCAGCCGGGCAATTTACCGGCTGGGTCAGTGAGTTGTCCCGGTGTATTTAGTCCCTGTGGGGCGATGATTATAGCTTCAGGCCAAAGTTTGTCAAACCCACGCGCACGAAACATATTTTGCATGGTGCCTCCATGTCCGTGAAATACAAAAATTATTGGTGTTGGCTTGCTGGTTGCGCCGGCAGGTATATAAATCATGGCTTCGCGATCGGCATCGCCTACCCGCCAGTGCATCACTTTTACAGAATCGCCGTTATTGGCTTTTACAGCCAGACTGACGAATAAAAACATTGCGCAAATTATTGCGGCGAAAACACTTTGACGCTTAATGGAGAACATGGCATTTAGAGCGACAAGCCGTTTAAGGGTTTAGCGGCGCGCTAAATAAATATATGAAATAGTAAGTTGAAGATTGTGATTATTTGACAAACTTATCCGAGTACTCCGATTGCGGTATTGATAATATCGTCAAAAAAGCTGCGGTCAGTAGTAGATTTTACTGAAACCTGCATCCCTTTTACGGTATTATTAAGAAAACGGGCCAGGGCCTGCGAATCTTTATCTTTTCCTATTTCACCTTTTTCCTGCCCCTCTCTTATCGCTTTGGCAAAGGCTTGCTCCAGTTGTTGCTCGGTCTGGCAAATCATATTGTTTACGTCCTGGTCATGACTGGCCAGCTCAATGCCTGCGTTAACCATAAAACAGCCTTTGCGCTGCTCGTCATTCAGTAAGTCGTTAATCACTAAATCAAGAATCTGCCTGATTGCATCTTTAGCCGAGCCCGACTGCGCGGTCAATTTACATAATTGAGTACCGTATTGCTGCTGATAGGCGTCGAGTGCTTTCAAATACAGCTGATGTTTGTCGCCAAAAGTATCGTACAGGCTTGAACGGCTAATGCCAAGGCCATCTACAAGATCCTGCATTGAAGTGCCATTGTAGCCTTTGTCCCAGAAAAGGCATATAGCCTTCTGCAACACCGCTTGTTCATCAAAATCTTTTGTTCTGGCCATATATGTGAAAAGCCCCGTTGTTAGCGGGGCAAATTTACTAATTTTTTCAGCGTTTGCTTAACGCATGCCACCGCTGGCTATAATAGTTTCACCGGTTAACCAGCCAGAGTCGTCAGAAGCCAGGAACACGGCAATTGGCGAAATATCATCAGGCTGCCCTATACGACCCAGTGGCACCTGAGTTTCCACTTGTTTTTGGAAATCGCTGCCGATAAAGCCGGCGGTGTGCGCACCTTCGGTTTCTACCATACCCGGATTTATTGCATTAACGCGGATACCTTTAGGGCCCAATTCTTTTGACAATACCTGTGTGATTGAATCAACAGCGCCTTTACTTGCGGTATAAACGGCGCTGCCCGGAGGCGTAATACGGGTTACGGTTGAGCTGATATTGATTATGCTGCCACCACGTTCGCCAAAGCTTTTCACGGCTCCCTGAGTTACCAGCAGCAAGCCCAGTACGTTGGTGTTAAAATGCTTGTGAAAATGCTCTTCGGTAATGGCTTCTATGGCAGCAAATTCATAAACACCGGCATTATTTACCAGTACATCCACGTCGCCAAAGGTGTTTTTAGTTTCGGTAAACAGGCGCTCAACGTCGGCTGCTTTTGATACGTCGCCCTGTACGGCAACCGCTTTGCCACCGGCAGCTACTATGTCGGCCACTACTTTTTCTGCGCCCTCTTTGGCTGAAGCATAATTTACAACTACGGCTGCTCCTTCTGCAGCCAGGCTTTTGGCTATGCCGGCGCCAATTCCTTTGGATGCACCGGTAACTACTGCTACTTTATTTTCTAATTTTTTCATGTTAAAAGGGTGTTCATTGTTTTATTTCGGAATGAACGTTCCAAATTTATATACAAAATGGAACAATCGTTCCAGAAATAATGAAATCTTATTTTTTCATGACAATTGCCGCACTTTCGCCATCGAAACTTTTTATTAAAACAAAGGTTACTTATAATATATCGCGCTATGAAAGAACACATTGTAAAAAAACAAATAGATATTACCGCACCCATAGAGGCAGTGTGGGATGCATTAACTAATCCTGAAAAAACGAAGAAATATTTTTTTCACTGCCGGGTTAAGTCCACCTGGAAACCCGGAAGCCAGATAACCTTTAAAGGCCGGCTGTTTTGGATTATCCCTATTGAGCTAAGAGGAGTGATTGACAAAGTTGACCAACCCTGGTTACTGCAATACACACTCCATAACCGTAAAGACAGCAGCCAATCTGTAGTTACAGATAAACTAACCCATAAAAACGGCATTACCACTATACATATAACCGACGACGTTGGCAGTGGCGAAGGCGCAGAGAAACGCTACCGCAAATCTGTTAAAGGATGGGACAAGGTACTGAAAGGTTTGAAAGAGCTTTGCGAAGAAAATTAATACCGATTTCAGCGCTTAAAATACAGACTAACCAAATATTTTTTATATTAGAATGAAAACCTACCATTATCCGAATGAAAAATATTATCTGTGTTGCTCTCCTGCTGTTATTGCGCGTTACGGCCAGTGCTCAGCACACCTACCCTATCTCCGGGAATATTAAAAATGAGAAAGGCGAACCGCTGCAAGCTGTTACCGTGTTTATCGACGGCTCAGAAAAATATACTGTGACAGATGATAAAGGAAATTTCTTTTTTACAAGCATTGAGCCGGGTAACTATAATATAGCCGCCAGCATAGTTGGCTACAACGCTGAACAAAAAAGCCTTATGGTATCTGATGGACCGCAAAGGGTAGATTTTGTAATGAAAGAAAAGTTGACCGTGCTGAAAGAGGTTGTCATAGATGCGACAAAAAAAGGCAAGCTAAGCAACAAAATCGAAGACCGGCAGCGAAAAACATTGATGACCATATTTATCTCTAAATTTTTAGGGATAACCAATAATGCACAAAGTTGTAAAATAGTTAACCCTGATATTATTGAATTTACGCTTAACAAGAATGTTTTAACAGCTACCACACCTGATTTCCTGATCATTGAAAACCCAAAACTTGGTTATCGCATTAAATACCGACTCAAGTTATTCAGGTATGATATTGCCACACGGGTTACGGGCTACGGCGGCGAATGTATATTTGAACAACTGCAGGGCAGTAAAAGAGAAAAACAAAAATGGGACGAAAACCGCAAAAAAGCTTATTACGGGTCATTAATGCATTACTTGCGAAGCCTGTACGCCGGCAACAGCGATAAACAGGGTTTTAAAACCTATGAAGTGACCTATAACGACAGCCTGAAGAAATTAATAGTAAACGATAGCACCACAGATATGAGGCATCATGTCACCCGCATTGACAGTAATTTTGTAAGGGTATCTTTTAAACAATTAAAAATAGTTTATACACCGTTTAAACCTTCGGTAACGTCTTATACTATCATAACTAACGATGATGGCGCCTCTGCAAGCAGCACCGAAAGGTTTTCGATGACGGGGACCTCTACGGTACAAATGTTTGTTGACCATACCCTGGTAGATGCACACGGCAATTATTCCGACTATCGCAGCTTTTATTGCGCCGATTACTGGTCATGGTTGCAAGTTGGCGATAAATTGCCGTTCACCTATGAACCCAAATAAGCCCGTTTAGGTAAAGCCGGTATCTAATCCCGGTGATTACAAGTGAATCCAAATCATCGCAGATCACCCATCGCGCTCACAATGTCAACCAATGGTAAACTTGGCAGCGTTTTTGAAATATATCCATGTGCAATTAAACCTCTGGCACTTTTTTAGTCTATACTAATAACAACAGCATAAAGCCGTTGGAAAACACAAATTATGAAAAGGATATCGAAATATTTAACATTAGCAGGTTTAAGTGGTTTATTATGCCTGTTTTTAGCCATCCCTGCTGACGCCCAGCGCGGCGGCGGACATTCTGGTGGTGGCGGCGGTGGCGGTTTCCATGGTGGTGGCGGTGGAGGTGGTTTCCACGGCGGCGGTGGCGGCAGCTTTTCCAGAGGCGGTGGCAGCAGTTTTGGCCATTCGTCTGGCGGCGGTTTTTCTCGCGGCAACAGCAGTTTTAGCCGTCCGCAAGGCACATTTTCTTCTCCGCGCAGCTATTCACCCCGGGTTAATGGTTTTTCTTCTCCAAGGGTAAACGCTTATGGCACTCCGGGCGCTGTTCGTGGCGGCGCTCATGCAACATCTCCGGTTTTTAGAGGCGGGGCGGGTTACAGAGGCGGTTACGGTTCATTCCGTGGCGGTTATAGCCGTAACGGACGTTATTATCCGGGTGGTTACGGTTATGGTGGCCGTGCTTATTACGGCTATCGTTACAGCCCATGGGCTACGCATTACGGCTATTATTATAACCGCGGTTTTTATGGCAGCCTGTACTATCCGCGTTTAGGCTTTAGCCTTGGCGTATTACCTTACGGATATTACCCTTTTTGGTGGAATGATATGCAGTTTTACTACAGTGGCGGTTATTTTTATAACTATGATAATGGTAACTATACCGTAGTTGAGCCGCCTATAGGCGCTGCTGTGAACAGTTTACCGAGCAATGCGCAGTCAATCGTTATCAATGGTCAGCAATACTATGAAGCCAACGGTGTTTATTATATACCGGTAACTAAAGATGATGGCACTGTAGTTTATCAGGTAGCAGGCAAAGACGGACAGTTAGATACTCCTGATCAGAATCAGGATCAGGGCGGCTATCAGGACGATGGCGGCCAGATGGCTCCGCCGTCAGGTAATCAGCAGCAACCTGCAGTAGCGATGCCTGAAATTGGCGACATTTTTTACAGCTTACCTTCAGACAGCCGCAGAATCAGGATAGCCGGACAGGTTTACTACGTATCGCCTGACGATTTTTACTACCAGGAGATACATGACCAGAACGGTAAAAAAGCATACAAAGTAATGGGAACGCCGGATAACACCCCCGGCCAATAAGTTTAATATTAATAATTTCAATTAAGGGTAGGCATCGCTTGGGTGTCTGCCCTTTTTTTGTTTCACAGTTTAAACATAAGCATGACAAACAATTATGGCTTATGCTGTTATTTTGATAAAACATTTAAACTTTGAAAAAAATGAGTAAAGTTTGGTTAATAACAGGTTGTTCAACCGGTTTCGGCAGGGAGCTGGCTAAAGAAGTACTGGAGGCGGGCTATCGTGCCGGCATCGCCGCGCGCAATACAGACGATGTACAGGATATTATAGCCGCATTTCCACACACCGCGGTAGCGGTTAAATTAGATGTCACTGACGAAACTCAAATTAAAGCTGCCGTAGCGCAGGTTAATGAAAAGTTTGGGCAGATAGACGTATTGGTAAATAATGCAGGCATTGGTTACTTCGGCGCAATTGAAGAAAGCGAAGAAGACGAAGTACGCCGGATGTTCGAAATCAATTTCTGGGGCCTTACCCACATGACCACGGCCGTACTGCCCCTTATGCGCGCTAAACGCAGCGGGCATATTGTAAACATTGCATCAATAGGCGGCTTGGTTGGTTTCCCCGGTGTAGGCTTTTATAACGCTACAAAGTTTGCTGTCGACGGATATTCAGAGGCATTAGCCAAAGAAACCGCTCCGCTGGGTATAAAAGTTACCGTAATAAACCCAAGCGGTTTCCGTACCGACTGGGCCGGTCGCTCGGCTAATAACAGCAAGATCAGTATTCCGGATTATAAAGAAACGGCCGAAGCTAACAAGCAAGCCATCCGCGGCTACAGCGGCAAACAACCCGGCGACCCCGTTCGTGCTGCTAAAGCCATTGTAAAAGCTGTTGAGGCTGAAAATCCACCCTTACATTTGTTGCTCGGTGTAGCCGCTTTAAAAGGAGCCCGTAATAAACTGGATGTATTGAAAAGAGATTTTGATGCCTGGGAGGAAACAACCATTGGCGCCGACTATCCGCAAGACGAACAATAAATTTACCCTGAACAATAACACTTATGGACTTACAATTAAAAGATAAAGTAGCGCTGATAACCGGTTCAACCGCCGGCATCGGCTATGCTACAGCCAAGCAACTGGCGCATGAAGGTGCACAGGTGATTGTGAATGGCCGTACCCAACAACGTGTGGACGAGGCGGTAAAAAACATCATTCAGGCAACCGGCAACCAGCAGGTAAAAGGCGTTGTTGCCGACTTTGGCAAAAAAGAGCAAATTGACGCCCTGCTTGCCGAAGTACCTGAGGTTGATATACTGATTAACAATGTAGCGATATTTGAGCCCAAAGCTTTTGCCGAGATCAGCGATGAAGATTGGCTGCGTTTTTACGAAATAAATGTTTTGAGCGGGGTACGCTTGTCGCGCGTTTACTTTGGTAAAATGCTAAAGAAGAATTGGGGCCGCATTATTTTTATTTCAAGCGAGTCGGCCATACAGATCCCTGATGAAATGATTCATTACGGCATGACCAAAACTGCGCAGATTGCCGTAGCCCGTGGCCTGGCAGAGCTTACCAAAGGCAGTAATGTAACCGTAAACTCGGTACTGCCCGGCCCTACCCTTTCTGAAGGCGTCGGCGGTTTTATTGAAAGCCTGGCCAAAGGTCAAAATAAAACAACTGATCAAATAGAGGCTGATTTCTTTAAAAGTGTGCGGCCTACCTCTTTAATTCAACGCTTTTTAACTGTTGATGAAGTGGCTAATATGATCACATACGTAGCGAGCCCGCTGGCATCGGCTACCAACGGTGCAGCTATACGCGCCGAGGGCGGTTTGTTGAAGGGAGCGTTTTAATTGTTATTTTTATACACGGGGTGTCATGCTGAGGCTCTCGAAGCATGAGCGCGGGCTAAACAAGCTGCCAGGCCTACGCTCACTCTTCGACGTAGCTCAGAGTGACACCCTCTTTTTAACTTAGCAATTATTCATACCCCACAAAGGCCTCATCCTTATAACACCACAACCATTTCTCGCCAGGCTCGGCCGAGATCACTACAGGATGATCGGTTTCATGAAAATGTTTGGTCATGTGCGTATGCGGCGAGCTATCGCAGCATAAGGTTACGCCACAGGTTTGGCAGGTGCGCAGGTGCACCCAGTGGCCGCCATGTTTAATGCACTCCTCGCAAACATAGGCCTCTGCCGTTTTTAGTTCGGTTATCTCGTCGATGTGTTTGCAGCTTTGTGCCATATTATAAAATATTTAGTGGGTTATTACGTACGTGATGAATTTTAGCCTCAAACATCTGCGCCATTTTTGCAGCGCGCCATTTAGCTTCTTCGGCTTTTAGGCCGGTAAAAAGCTCATCAACAGTTTGATTAAATAAGTTAAGCCAGGTTTCAAAATGCTCATGCTTAACCGGTAGTTTGGCATGCGGCGGGAACGGGCTGCCCAGGTAAGTGTGTTCTTCCAGTAAAACAGTTTGCCAGAAACGGTACATCTTTTCAAGGTGATGTTGCCAGTTGTCCTGTATCCGTTCGTCAAATATCGGGGCCAGCAAAGCATTTTCCCTAACCCGTTCGTAAAAGGTATCAACCAGTAGTTTGATATCGTTTAATGTTAAAATCTCGCCCGCCATAGTGCTATCTTGTTTCTGTGTTGTTATGACGCACGGCCGTCATATGAATGGTAAATGTAGTACCCTTTTCTTCGGCACTCGACACCTCTATACTGCCGCCGTGTTTCTCTACTATTTGCTTCACAATACTCAGGCCAAGTCCGACAGATTCTTCGCCCCTCAGGCCCCTACGGCTTGCTCTTGAAAAACGGTCAAATATATAAGGCAGCATAGCTTCAGGGATACCCATTCCGAAATCTTTGATATCTATAAATATCTGTCCAAAATCATCCACCCGCAGCCTGATTTCCACATGGTCGCCATCTTTCGAAAACTTAACTGCGTTACTGATCAGGTTATCCATCACGCGCTGCATCTTTTCGGTATTGATATGGGTATAAATGGGCTTATTGGTGCCGTAGTAAAGTATATTGGTATGGCCGGTTTTGTTTTTGGCCCACTCGTCTACAATCTTCAATAAATATTGATTCAGTTCGACCTCTTCTATATCAAAAACATTGTCCTTGTCGTTATGAGCCGTTTCAATCAGGTCGTTAATGATAGCATTTGCTTTATCGCACGATGCTTTGATCATCTGGACGTTTTCCTTGTTATCGGCATTGATGGTACGGTCATCCTCCATTATAGTGGCTAAAACCCGGATGGCCGCCAGCGGGTTACGTAAATCGTGCGCTACGATACCCAGTATCTCATTTTTAAGGCGACTGGCTGTTTCAATCTCTACATTTTTTTCTTCAATGGCTTTTAGTTTTAGATAATTATCGGCCCGATATGAAAAGGAAAACCTTGATATACAGTAAAATACCACCAAAACCACCAATGACCCGAGGTTGTTCATAATTATCTCGCTGGCGCCCTCCTGATAATGAGGCAGCAGCACGTTAAAACAAATACCGGCGACAACCGTAATTAAAATGGTCTCAAAAAACTCAAACGTAAAAAACGCGCCCGTAATTACCACACCAATCAAATACATCAGCATGGTGTTGCGCGGGTTGTGCATGGCAAAAAAAGTAGCCCGCATACCTGAAAACAGAATAAACAACCCAAATAACAATACCAGTATCTGGCTCAAAATATGTTTAGGCTTACCCCGCTCATATTGCGCAATCAGCACTATGCTGAGCAAGCAAAAAATGGGGTTTAAAATAGACGCAAGGATATTGGCATCATTAAACTCGTCATAGTGTTTAATGCGATCTGTAGGGATGTCATATGTCAGTACAATAAGCCTCAGTGAGATATTCAGCAGAAAATTAACAAGGCTAATAACCTTGACTATTTTGAGGTTCTGTAATGTACTGTAGTTTCTGAAAATGCCCCGGTAAGCGGGGTTAATCCGGCTAAAAAAATGAACCTGCATCTTTAAAATTTCGCTAAGCTAATATAACGATTAAATGTATACACAAGTTAATCACACATTAAAATGCTTCGCCCACGTCAATGAACAATCCGCGAGAGCCTTGCATCCCGAAACCATAATCGATAGCAATATTGGTATTTGAAACTTTGTTAAGCTTAACCCGCAATCCCGGGCCAAAACCAGGCTGTATGCGTTGTAATTTTGAACCTTGTTGAGCCGAGAAGGTGGAGGCGTTGGCAAACACCACCCCGCCAATTAAACCGTTGCCGGTTACCCTAAAGCGATATTCGGCTTCGCCATAAAACATTTGCGCACCACGAAAACGCCCCTGTATATAACCGCGGCCTGTGGCCGAGTTTGAATCCCAGGATAGGCTAGGCAGGTCGAGGTAAGCCGGCGAGCCATTCAAAATCACCCAGTCAAAGTTCCATAAGGCGATAACGTTTTCAGAATTTGCCGGAAACCTGAAATATTTGCGGGCGTCAACCATCAGCGAGTTCCAGCGCTCGGTGCTGCCCAAAGCGGTTAACGCCGAGCGATAGGTTAGCGAAACAAAAGCGCCCTTTGAAGCATTCAGCCCGTTGTTTCGCGAATCAAACAGTGTACTTATGTTAAAGCCCGACGCTATGGAATGAGCCGATTTGCCGTACCGCTCATAATCAGACACTGTCCCATCGATATTGCCTTTGTCAGTAATATCATAATGCGTATCGAGCATATAACCAATACCGGCATAAAAGTTACCCCCGATACGGCGGTAGGCATTTTCATAAAAGCGGATGAATTTATAGTCCATCGGGTCGTCGTCCTGTATCCTTGAATCGCTACCCAGCCCGTAGGTGCTTTGCGGGTATTTATAAAAGCGGTAATCGCCGATAAAGTTCCAATTGTTGTTTCTGCTCCATATACTGGTTTGCATGGGGATGCTAAACTGCTTATTTTGTGTATACGACGTGCTGGCTACAATGGTAGATACTCTTGATTGAGGCCCGGTACGAAAAGCCACGTTACCCGACAGTACTATAGCTAGTCTTGATACGAGTGTGTACCCCACGGCAGGCACTACCGATATTACCGGTTTTGAAGTCACCGAGTCGGCCGCCGGCTTTGCATTTTTGTTCAACAAACGGCTTAAAACTTCATAAAGGTCTGTTTGCGGCTTCCCCTTTTTTGAAAGAATAGTGGTATCAACTTTCGGCTTTTTGGTTGACGTATCTGCATGTATCTTGGCAATAGGAATCTCACGATTTTGCTGCGCAAAAATTTGATTACCAGCTAACACAAAAAATAAGGCGCAAAGGCTAAAACGTAGTCTCATTTATATATACACCACATGTTTGGTAAATATCTGGTGATGCGTATGGGGGCTAAGTTAATTTTTTTAGTGGCACTATGCCAAACAAATACTACAACAATTTAGCACAATAGCTCAATTATTTCTTTATTTTGCCGGCAGAAATTACTAAGAATCTGATATGACTTATTGCCTCGGGATAAAGGTTAAAGAGGGCTTACTGGCCATTGCTGATACACGCATTACTTCAGGCACCGACACTACCGTAAAAAAGAAGATTACTGTAGAACAAAAAGACGGTTTTTCGCTTTTTATCATGACCAGCGGTCTGCGCTCAATCCGGGATAAAGCGATAACTTATTTCCAGGAGTTGTTAGACACCACCGAATATAATAAGCTATATAAGGTGGTTAATGCATTTGGCCAACAGGTAAAACGTGCTGTTGACGAAGATAAGGTCGCCCTGGAGAAAGCCGGTTTCGCCTTTGATTTGCATACCATCATAGGTGGACAGCTAAAAGATGATGAGGAACATAAACTGTTTTTGCTCTATCCTGAAGGTAATTGGGTTGAGCTGGGTCAGGGCGCGCCATTTGTAATTATTGGCAACTCAGGACATGGCAAACCCATATTGAACCGTACGCTTACTGAAGACTCAAGCCTTAAACTGGCACTTAAGGTTGGCTTTTTATCGTTTGATTCAACCAGGGTAAGTTCAAACAATGTTGACTTCCCGATTGATGTAGCGATTTATAAAAAAGACAGTTTCAACATTGTTCAACAACGGTATGAGAAAAAGGACCTGGAGAGCGTATCAATTCAATGGGCCGAGCAACTGAAATCGGCCTTAGAAAACGTATCTGAAGACTGGGTAAACACAGCATTTGATAAACTAACTAAATAATACCTTATGAAATTCAAAGTATCTACCGATATGGAATATGAAGTCAGGTCGGCAAGTACTTTGATTTTAAGTATACACGCCTTAAATACTTCACATCAAACGGTGTTAAGTGAACAATTTAGCATTATTCCCAATACCGGCCCCACAGATATTGTTACTACCGGCGAAAACCGGCTTTGGCGCCTGGACATTAAAGAGCCCGGTACCTACAAAATACACTATGAGGCCCTGGTTGATAATTTCGCCAGGACGGTAGATTATTCAGACGATAAAGAACTCAGCCTTGCAGAGCTTGACCCGGCTGTATTGCCCTATCTTAACCCCAGCCGGTACTGCCAGTGCGATAAACTGCATAACTTTGCGCATAACCTGTTTGGCGATATTAAAACCCCTTTTAAACAAGTTACCGCACTAACAGACTGGATACACCAAAACGTAAAATATTTAAGCGGGTCATCCAGTACAGAAACATCGGCTTTTGATACTGTTACCGAGCAGCAGGGCGTTTGCCGCGATTTTGCGCATGTAGGTATTGCCCTATGCCGGGCCTTAAACATACCGGCAAGATATTTTACCGGCTACGCCTATCAGCTGAATCCGCCGGACTTTCATGCTTGTTTTGAAGCCTATTTACACGGCGAATGGATACTTTTTGACGCCACCAAGCTGGTGCCGTTAAATGGCATGGTTAAAATAGCTACAGGGCTCGACGCGGCAGAAGCTGCAATTGCCAACATCTTTGGAGATACCAGCCTTACCGCAATCGCCACAGCCTGCGAATTAGCTGATGAGGGCTTTGAACCAATTATTTATAGCGATAGCATTACAGGCATAGTGTATTTGTAGTCTCATCGATAACGTCGCCCACCGTTGTTAATGTTGTCACCACAACAGCGCAGATTTAAAAAAGCTCCTGTCATTCTGAACGTAGTGAAGAATTTTATCTAATTGATAGGTAAACGTGCGATAGTTCGCAAACTTTATAGGTGAATAAGATCCTTCGCTATCGCTCAGGATGACAAATTCAATCTTGGGGATCCCCCTATCTGCAAATCCTTAAGCCGGTTTCACCGGACTGCCGATCCAGTCGGTTCCCGGCGACAGGCGCTCACCCTTCATCACCAAAGATAAAGATTCTACACGCGTATCATCGCCCAGCTCACTATCATACAAAATGATAGTACCCGAGCCAATACTGCTGCGCGCGCCTATTTTTACCGGACCAATCTTCATCACCCTGTCCTCAAACAAATGCGTTTGCGGGCCACAATCCTGATTCAGGGCAGCATCATCCTGGATGGTCACCATATCAAATTCAGTAATATCGGTAGTATTCATCCACACGCGGGTGCCCATTTTCACACCCATTAACCGCAAAGCATTTGGCAGCCAGGGGGTGCCCTGCAACTGATCCAGTAGAAACGGAATAGCCAAGGCTTCATAGGTCGAAGTAATAGCTTCGCTTTTCCACACGGCCCAACTCCACATGGGTTTTTGCTGTGCTTTATAACGGCCCACAAATACCCATTTTAGTACCAGCGGAACTAAAAAGGCCGGTATCCCCATAAAAAACAAATAATAGAATGGAAACAGTACAATGATCTTCCACAGTGGGTCGTCAACCAGTAAATCGTGTGCGTAAGCTATGAAAAATATGGAGCAGCAAATAACCACGCTCTCAGGCAAAATAATACGGATAAATTCTACAACAGCCCGGGTTATTTTACGACGGATATTGGGGCGAATGGTCAATTCCTCGCCAAAAGGCGTACTCTCCTGCCTGCGCGGCAGCGGGATGGCCGGCGAACCGAACCAGTCGCGGGCCGTGCTTTCGGCTTGTTGTTTTTCGTCGGGCGGGGTTGATAATACGCCAATCAGCATATTGCTGTCCAGCTTATATCCTTGCGGTATAAGTGCACTGTTACCTACGAAACTATTATTGCCTATGGTTGTCATGCTCAAAATGAGCTGCTGCGCGCGTATATCGGCTTCGCCCAAAGTTACGGCATCTGCCACAAAAGCGCCGTCGCCAATCTCCAGCAGCGGATGCGTTACGCTGCTTGCGGTAGATACCTCTGTATTTTTACCCACTTTAGCGCCCAGCAGCCTGAAATAGCCTGCCACATAGACAGTAGCATAAATTGGGTGCATTACAATTAAGCTCAATGACATCAACTGATCTGAGAACCATTTGCGCACATAAAACATACTGTAAACAGAATATTTGCCAGGCTTTATGCCGCGCTGCAATAAGCGCGTCAGCAAAATAGTTTCGGCCATAAACAACACAATATAAAGTATGGCCAGCTCGGGCACATGCACCATGTAGTTAAAGTTATAGTCGGGCGCATTGTTGTCCATACGGTTTATGGTGATGATGGTTGGCAACAGCGGCGCCAGGATGATGAACGGAAAGATCATCATACAGAAAATAAAGATGAGTTTGTATTTGCGGCGCGTAAATGCAGATATCGGCTCAGGATGCGGCAGATCGGCAATTTGTTTGGTCTCCTTCAACTGCGCAGGGCTGCCCTGCCAAACCTCGGCCTCCTTAATAATTTTACCTTCAGGCAGCAGGCTCAGATCCTGCAGTTCGCCCCAGGCTTCAATACGCGTATCGCCTGAAATAAAAGCACTGCTGCCAATATAGGCGTGGTTGCCAATATGAATGCGACGCAGCTTGAGCAGACCATTTTCTACTATGGCGTTATTAAGATTGGTTTGCGAGCTTAGGCTGGCGTCAGAGCCAATGGTGATTAAATCTTCAGCGCCGAACCTGAAATCGCTCATTTGAGCGTCGGGCGCTATTTTCATACCCAGCCAGCGCAGGTAAATTGGGTAGAGCGGCGTACCGTTTAAAAACTGCGCGGGCAGCAGGCGCTGCATAGCCTTAACAAACCACCAGCGGAAATAGTATGAACCCCAAAGCGGGTAGTCGCCTTCTTTCATTTTGCCTATAACTACCCATTTGGTGCCGATAGACAGCAGCGTAAACACAGGAGGGATAAACGAGAACAGCACCAGCGATGTGATGATAGAATAGGCCACATTACTGGTCTCCTGATCTACATAATAATAGCCCAGGTAAGGGATAAATATCTGGAAGGCAAACAAGCCATAAATAAGCAGTAAGGCCACCGTTTGCGCCGCCCAGCAAGCAATATACCTATACCAGGGCGTTTTGTTATAAGACTTTTTAGGCTTGGCTTTTATATCGGGCTGTTGCTCCCAGGCAGTAATGAGCTTGCTTAGTGGCCTGTTCATGTAAATATCTTTGAGCGATGCTCCCGGCAGATTAGCGTCCCTGCGCAGCTGCGATACAAAACCCGCGGCTAGCAGCGAATGGCCGCCCAAGTCGTCAAAAAAATCCATTTGCGGGGTAATCTCCCGACCGGGAAATACGTTGCGTAAAACGGCTAAAATGCGCTCAGATGCCGGCGCATTCAAATCAATAGCGCTTTGGGCGATATCTACAGAAGCTAAAGATTCAGGAACAGGCAAAGCTTTACGGTTAATCTTTCCGCTGGGCATACGTGGCATTTCGTCGAGCTTGACTATGGTGCCCGGCACCATGTATGATGGTAAGGTTTTGGCAAGCTCCAGGCGAAACAAATTCTCCTCAATGTCATTAATCCCATCCATCACCACATAGCCCACCAATTGATCTTGCCCGTTACCGTCTTTTTTAACCGCAACTACAGCCGAGGCAACGCCGGTAATGGCATTGAGGCGCACCTCTATCTCACCCAGCTCAATGCGGAAACCACGCAGTTTTATCTGGTCGTCAAAGCGGCCCCGCAGGTCGACCATGCCATTTTCATTGATCATGGCAGCGTCGCCGGTGCGGTAAACCACATCGCCCGGTAAAACATTGAGCGTTGCCGGTTTTGGTACAAATTTCTGGGCTGTGAGCTGCGGCAATTTCACATACCCATTGGCCACGCCGGGACCGGTAATCACCAGTTCGCCCTCTTCTCCTACAGGTACCAGGTTCAGGTTTTCGTCAACTACGGCAAGGTTATAGTTAGGCAGCGGGTCGCCGATGACAATCTTATCGCCCTTATTGAGCTTGCCTATCGTAGCAGTTACAGTAGTTTCAGTAGGGCCATAACTGTTATAAAATTCAATTCCGGGCCGGGCCCATTTGGCCAGTACCTGCGGGGTGCAAGCCTCGCCACCAGCATTCACCAGGCGCAGGGAATTATTACTGTCGTCCATAACCGCCAGCAGGCTCGGCACGGCGTGCAGAATGGTGATTTGTTGTTCGCGAATTATGTCGCCCAGTTCGTCAATAGCTTTTGAGGTGGTATTGTCTGACACCCAGATTGTGGCGCCCACAAAATAACTGATCCAGGTTTCTTCGCACCACATATCAAAAGACACCGAAAAACCCTGATAAACTTTGTCGCTTTCGCGGATATTGAATACTGACTGTTCTGACCGTACCAAATGGCAAATCTGTTTCTGGCTGATAGGGATGCCCTTAGGTTTGCCGGTACTGCCCGAGGTATAAAGTACATAAGCTATATCGTCAGGTTGCGGCCCCCGTGACAATTCGATATGTTTGTCCGCCGCCGGCATGTCAGGCACTAAAAGCCTGGGGCAGGGCGAGTTTAATTTTTGCAGACTGAATACACCATCTGCGCCAACCTCTTCCAGGATGATCTCGACACGTTCGGCCGGTATTTCGCGGTCGACAGGTACGTAGGTTGCCCCGCTTTTTACAATACCCAGAATAGCTACATGCAGCTCTAAGCCACGCTGCCACCAAACGCCGACTTTGCTTCCGCGCGTTATACCCTTTTTATTTAAGTATTCGGCCACCGCATTGCTCCAGCGATCAAGCTCGGCATATGTAAGTGACTGATCATGGAAAATAACGGCGGTTTTGTGTGCGTATTTAGTAGCGGTATCAGCAAATAGGTTGGCTAGTGTTTCTTCGCGAATCAGGTCCGGTCGGTTAGCTCCGAGTACAATACTCAGTGAATTCATATAAAATATATAGTTACTTTAGGGGTTCAGTTATATTGGTGAATACCTAACAACGCACACAGCAGGCATTGTTTGGGTTTCTGATAAAAAAATGCGCATTTGGTTTAGTCTGTTAGCAATGAAACAACAATATTACAAATGATAGCTGGCTTCTACATGCAAATCGCTGAAAACCGGGCAAACAATGACCTGGGTCATAAACTTAGTTTATTGCCGCAGTTTCTGCAACATAAAATCGCAGCCAAACGGCAACAGCTTGATGTACATCTGTCTATAACAGGCAACTTATTATTGCTGAAACTGATAGATCATTTTAAACTTGATTTAAAGCTGGATGACCTGGGGTACGGCCCGTATCAAAGGCCTTATTTTGATGCCGGGTTTGACTTCAACATATCGCACTCAGGCAATTGTGTTATATGCTGCGGAACCATGGAAGGCAAGATAGGCGTAGATATTGAGGTGATTAAACCTATCGATATTAATTATGATGACTACTTCACCAATACTGAACAACAAAACATCCGCGCAGCCCAAAACCAACAAACCGAGTTTTTTAAATACTGGACACGTAAAGAAGCCGTACTCAAAGCTGTGGGCACCGGTGTTTATACGCCATTGCTAGCTATTAATGTATCAAGCGATGAGGTGATTTATAAGGGTGAGCATTATTATTTATCGCCATTGGAGGTGGGGCCGGGTTTTGCGGGTCACATAGCTTCTACCCTGAGGCAGGATATTTACATCAAAAAGGCCGAAGTTTAAACTTCGGCCTTTTTATTAATTAAAGCGTGAAATTGATTGGCACCGTGTAACTTACCCTAACCGCTTTACCAAACTGGTAGCCCGGCACCCAGTTAGGCGACTCACTTAATACACGGACTGCCTCTTTTGCCATCAGCATATCCGGGTACCGAAGCACCTTAAAATCAGACAGTTTACCGTCTCTTTCTACAACAAAGGCCACTATCACCCTACCCTGTGTTTTATTAAACCTGGATACGCCGGGATATTTAATATTTTGCCCCAGATAGGCGCTAAAAGCTGCTATCCCACCAAAAAATTGGGGCATCGCTTCGCGTACGGTATAGGTATAGGTTTTGTTTTCTTTACTGTAAAATGCTTTACCGGTTTTTAGCGTACCGTTATCATACGTTTCACTAAATGACATGTGCGTATCCTTATCGCCGTTCTCGCCCTTCCAGTCGCCATCGCGCAGTCCGTTCTTCACCTGTCCTTCTTCAAAAACGTAAGTAAACTTATCGTCGTACACTTTTACAATACCGTTGCCATCGGTAGCCAGGTTGGTGCCTGTTCCGGTACTGTCGCGGTAGTCCAGAAACAGCACATCGTTACCGGCTATTTTCTCGTCGTCGCTTAAGTACTTTTTGTGCAGGTAAATTTTACCGTTAGGGTAATACAGGTAGTCGTCGCCTTTCTTTCTGGCTTCGTGATAATTACACATTTCTTTCTTTTTCCCGTCTGGAAAAAACCACGTTGCCTGACCCTCAAATTGCATATTATCGGGGTTCCAGCTTTTAGCTATTGTGCGTTTGGATTTATCAGGATAGTACTCATTAACATTGTAAAGCTTTGAGCCTGAGTCGGGCGCAGACACAACGCGGATAAAATCGGCGCTGTCTAACTGATTCACCTCATGACCGTTATTTTTAAAAAATGTGGTTTTGCTGGAGAAGTGCCCCAACTGGGCCGTGGCAATGTTACTGATTGTTAAACACGCCAGTATGGCAATAAAGGTTATAGGTTTCATTATAATGTTTGTATACTACTAAGATAAACGGAATTAGCATTTTATTACATAAGCAAATAATCAACAGTAAATGATTAAAAGCATGTTACATTGAAAAATTTACCGGAACGGTGTAAGTAGCCTTTGTTGGCTTTCCAAAAGCATAGGCCGGCGTCCATTTCGGCGATGATTTAACCACTTTTATTGCTTCGTTAGAGAACAATACGTCAGGGCTTTGAACAATTTTCTCCTCGTCCAGGCTACCATCAGGCAATACTGAAAATTGAACTATTACCCTGCCCTGGGTACGATTTGAGCGCAGCATTGGCGGATACACTACTTTATTTTCCAGATACCTGCTAAAAGCCGGCAGGCCTCCCGGATATTGTGCATCAATATAGCGTACCGTGTAGTCGTAGGTTTTACCGTCGTCGGCATAAGTAGCTTTGCCTGATTTTAGCGCCCCTTCCGCATACTGCTCAACAAAGGCTATGTTATGCGTCTTATCATTATTACTGCCCTTCCATTCGCCGTCGCGTAAACCATTTTTAACAGTGCCTTCTTCAAATACATAAGAAAAATTGTTGCCATATACCCGCCATTTGCCTTCGCCGCCTGATGCTAAAACAGCGCCTGTACTATCGCGACAGTCTAAAAGTAGTTCGCCACTGCCTTTTTTATCGCTTGTATATTTTTTGTGAACATATATTTTACCGTTAGGATAATATTCATAACTGTCGCCAACTTTTTCACCGTCAACATAGTTAAACATTTCGTGTTTTTTGCCAGACGGGTAAAAGGTTTGTACTAAACCCTCGTATTCGATCTCTTTATAATTTTTGCTTTTACCGATAAGTTTCGGCGTTTTGTCTTTGTAAAACTCTTTGACATTATACAGGTTAGAGCCTGAGTCTGGCTCAGAGATCACGCTGATAAAATCGGCGCTATCTAACGTAAATACTTCCTGGCCATTGGTTTTGCGAAGCGTTGTAGTATAATATTTTTGCGCTATAGCAGTACTAAAAAGTAGGCAGAACAGCGCTGCTGTAAGGACGGCGGATTTCATTAACTTATGGTTTGTTAAGGTTTATAATACACGAATGTAATAATAATAGCCATGAATTGGCAAACTCTTTGCACCAATACCGACAAATAAGTTAGCGAATGCCTGAAGGTCCTTCTATCATAATACTTAAAGAAAAACTGAAACCATTTATTGGCAAGCGCGTGCTTAATGCTGATGGTTACGCCAAAGATTTTGATGCTACGCTATTAATTGGAAAAACTTTAAAGGGTATCAAAACCTGGGGAAAGCACACCTTGCTGATCTTCTCTAAGTTTTCGGTGCGTTTGCATATGGGGCTTTTCGGTTCATACCGCATTAATGAACCTGTAAAAAAGAACGCGGCATTACACCTGGAATTTACCAATGGCTATGTAAATTTTTCGATTACGGCGGTTAAGTTGATTGAGCAGCCGCTTGACGAGCTATATGATTGGTCGGCCGATATTATGAGCGACCGCTGGGACAGCGCCAAGGCGCTAAGCCGACTAAAATCAAAGCCTAAAGCCATGATTTGCGATGCGCTTCTTGATCAAAAGATATTTGCGGGCTCTGGCAATATTATTAAAAACGAAGCGCTGTTCAGAGCACGGCTGCACCCCGAAAGCATTATTGGCCAAATACCCGACGATAATTTAAATGAGTTAATAAAACAGGTAGTTAACTTTACCCGTGACTTTTTAAAATGGCGCAAAATCAATCAGCTTACTAAACACCTGGAGGCTTACCAAAAAGATATTTGCCCGCGTAATTTAATACCCTTTCATAAAGCTGATACCGGCAAGACCAAGCGGCATTCGTATTTTTGTGAGCGATGCCAGGAATTGTTTGATTAGGTTAATAGGTATGAAACACAAAATTCCCCTTATCAATTTCGCCAATGGTTATGTAGTAGTCATTACGGGCTGAAAAGCCGAATGTTACGGGTGTCTTTCTTATTTGCGTTAAGGGCCTGCCAAAAGCTGTAGCCGGTTTCCATTTGGGTGAGGCTTTAAATAACCTCTTGGCTTCTTCAGAAAATGCCAGATTGGGGCTTTCAGTAACTTTACAGTCAGTAATTGTACCATCTGTTGAAACAGAAAATTCCAACATTACATTTCCTGCAGAATGGCTTACCCGCTCGGCTGAAGGGTATCTCCCGTTATCAGAAACATATCTATCTAAGGCTTTTAGTCCGCCAGGAAATTCCGCATCAACATATCGCGTATTATACGTGTATGTTTGATTATCGTCGGCATAAACAGAACTACCTGATTTTAACTCTCCATTGCTATATTGCTCCGTGAAAGTTATGTTATGTGACTTATCGCCGTTATTGCCTTTCCATTCACCTTCCTTTGCACCGCCTTTTACTGGCCCTTCTTCAAAAACAAAGGCAAAATTTCCGGAATAAATCCTCCATTTACCTTCACCGTCCGCGGCTAATACATTACCTGTACTGTCACGACAATCTAAAAGCAACTGGTTATAGTTATTTTTATCAGCAATATACTTTGTATGTGTATATATTTTACCATTAGGATAATACTCATAACTATCGCCAATTTTAATCCCGTCAAGATAATCTATTAACTCATGCTTTTTTCCTGATGGGTAAAAGGTTTTCACCAGTCCCTCATAAGTTATTTCTTTATTGGTTTTACTTTTGCCGATAAGTTTTGGCGTTTTATCTTTATAAAACTCTTGAACGTTATATAAGCGCGAGTCTTGATCCGGCTCTGAAATCACACTGATAAAATCGGCGCTATCTAAAGAAAAAACTTCCCGGCCATCATTTTTTCGCAGTGTAGTGGTGTAGTGTTTTGGGCAAACACGTTGTTAAAAAGCAGACAAAAAAGTGCTGTTGTAAAGAGAATAGACTTCATTAATTGTGTGTAAGGCTTAATCAATATTGATGCTAATATAGCAAAATAAAGCATACATGTTGTCACTCTACTATAAGGCTAATCCCGAATTTCTTCTGACAATTACCATTCCACCGCTATAAAAGTTACTAATTTATTCCAGCACCCTCACCTTCAAAAAGCTTGGATGCTCTTTTGAAGTATAAATACGCTCTGTTGCCTTTTTAAAATCACTTTCATTAGCCTTCATGATATTGACAAAAGTTTGCGGGTTGCGGTCAATAAGCGGGAACCAGGTGCTTTGTACCTGCACCATAATCTTATGGCCTTTTTTGAAGGTATGAAGTATGTCCTGCAACTCGAAATTTACCGGCGTTACCTTGTCAGGCGCAAACGGCTCAGGGTGCTCAAAGCTGTTACGGTATTTGCCGCGGATGGGTTCAGAGCGCACCATTTGTTCATAACCGGCCATTTTCACGTTAGGCGCAGTAAATTTATTGTTTGATACAGTATCCGGGTAAACATCAAGTACCTTAACCACAAAATCGGCATCAGTACCAGTTGTAGATACTTTAAGGTTTGCCCAGATATTGCCTGCGATAGTTACATCCTCCGTCAGCACATCTGTTTGGTAGCTGACCACGTCTTTTCGGTCTTTCAGAAAACGTTGATCGGCAGTCATATATTCACGCTGCATGTCCATGGTCTTGTTGCGGTCGGCTATGAAAGGTACCGGGTTGTTGGGGTCAGACACATATTCATCATAGCTATCCTTAGCTCCTGCCGGCTCCTCGAACGATAGCTTACCGCCGGGCAAAAAGTATAATTGTTTATCGACTACGTTTTTCGGCGGCCAGGTATTATAAGTTTTCCATTCGTTTTTACCGGTTTCAAAAGTATTTACCGGAGCCAGGTTAAGCGGTGTCCCTTTAAGATAATGACTAAAGAAATTAAACTCAATATCTTCGCGATAATGCGGACCTTGAGGTCCGCCAAAATCCACGTCACCCAGATGATCGCCGGGGCCGCGCGACCAGCCGCCGTGCACCCATGGCCCCATGGCAAAGTAAACCGGCGTTTGCGGATTTTTAGCTACCAGGGTTTTATATGTATTGATGGCCCCGTACAAATCTTCAGCATCATACCAGCCACCGGTAACCAGTGTCGGAGTTTTAATATCGTGCAGGTGGGTTAATACATTGCGGTCTTTCCAATGCTGATCGTAATCAGGATGATCTATCATTTCATTCCACAGGCGGATGGTGTCTTTATAATACTTGTCGTTAGTATTCTTCATCGGCCCCATTTTCATAAAAAAGTCGTAGCCATCATCGGTCTTCGGATCAAACTGTATGCCCCTGCGCTGTGTCGGCTTATCGTCCTGACGGTTGGTAAACCCGGGATAAAAACCAAAATTGGCCACCAAAAAGAATGCACCGTTGTGCCAGCCATCATCTCGCCACAAATCAGCTATGGGCGCTTGCGGCGAAGCTGCAGCCAAAGCCGGGTGACGGCTCAGCAAGGCGGTGGTAGTATAAAAACCAGGATACGAAATACCCCATACCCCTACTTTGCCATTGTTACCGGGGATATTCTTGATGAGCCAATCGATAGTGTCGTAAGTATCGGTGCCTTCATCAATATCTTTATTGGTTTTATGATTTTCCAGCTCGGGTGTCATTTCTTCATAAATACCTTCGCTCATCCAGCGGCCGCGTACATCCTGATAAACAAAAATAAATCCGTCATGCACAAAATGGCTTGACGGGCCCAAAGCCGACTTATACAGACCATCGCCATAAGGCGCTACACTGTAAGGTGTGCGGTCCATCATAATAGGATACTTTTTGCTTTGGTCTTTAGGTACATACACCGAGGTGAACAGCTTCTTACCATCGCGCATGGGTATCTGGTACTCATACTTGGTGTAATTTTCCTTAATGTATGCGGCGGCGGCACCGGGCGATTGTGCGCAGGCTGTTTGTAAGCTAATGAACGATAAAATAATTATGGCGAGCTTTTTCATGCGAATTGTAAGTGATGAAAGGTAGGCATTTAATTACAAAAACGGCTAACGCCAAGCTAAAACCTTAAGTGCAGACCAGGGAATTGCAGCGCTGAAAATATTTTTTAAAATTGTAACAAATTTGTTATAATTTATTTTTAGCTTTATATCAACCAATTTGTAAAGGAGGCTAAATCATGAAAAGAGCACTACTATTTTGTTTAGTAGCTTTTGGTTTTGGCGCGGCTGCGAGAGCCCAATGCCCCATCAGTGAAATTTTGACCACCAAAGAGCCGCAGGCTATCGCTGCACTTATTGAAAACAATACCGATTGCCTGCGCCAGGCATTAACACAAAACCCCGAGTATCAAAACTTCAGGGTTTATGTAGATTACATTTACAACACCTCGACACCCTGGATTTTCCATACCAATTTGCAAAAAGAAAAGCTTTTCCAGGACTTTTATGACAGATGGGGACAAGCCTACCCTACCATGAGTTCGCCAGCGCCTGACGACCCTGAGTTTTATACCGCACTTAAAGAAATGGTAGCTACCGACCCTATATTTTTTACGCAACATAAAGAGACTAAGATCCCTGTTAAATACCAGCAATGGTTATATGTAAAAAACCTGATTGCTAAATACGGCGAACGCAATGTTGTAGTGCTGGCCAACGCTACTGCAAAAATTGCAAATCTGGCTACGCCAAATTACACCGTGTTCGTGTCAAATTAAATGGCTTAGCTTGTCCCGGTCACGTGGGGCAAGTGTTATATGTGTGATGAGTTCGTTAATAGCGGCGGGGGTAGTGTCCTGCCGCTTTTTTTTTGCAAAGCCGGAGGGATTCGAACCCTCGTCTAATACTGTCATCACGCCAAAATATCCGCAATCTCCTCAAACCCTTTTTCTCTGGCGACGTCACTTGGCAACTTACCGCCTTCCATGCGCACATTAACATCTGCGCCATTCTCCAGCAACAATATTAACAGCTCCAGATTGCCATTTTGCGCTGCAGAATGCAGCGGCGTAACGCCCGCTTGCTGACGGATATTCACTTTAGCGCCGTTTTCAATAAGCATCCGGGCTATATTGGTGTAGTTACCGGCAGCAGCCGAATGCAGGGGGAAAACATTAAACCCATTATTTGAAGGTTGATTTACATCTGCACCCTTTAATACCAGGTAGCGCGCCACTTCAAACTGCCCAAAATAGCAGGCCAGGCCAAGAGGCGTAAAGCCATCATCGGCATATAAATTTACAGCGTCTGGATTGGTAACGATGAGATGGGCTACCACATCAAATTTCCCGGCGGCAGCGGCCTCAAATAAATTGATCTCATTTATAAACTTAAGCAATAATGCAGTTACCTCTGGTTTTTTGAAATAGCAGGACAACATCAGCGGCGATACGTTATGGCTGGTCATAGCCGTTGCCAGTTCGGGCTGCTGGCTTAGCAAACTATTCAATGCGGGCACGTTGCCTTCGGTTATATATTGTTCAATTAAGTCGACGCTCATTTTATCTCAATATTAACAAAAAAATTAAAATATTAATAGCCAGCGCATTGATTTTTAAGTTTATAAACAATCGTCGTATATTGCCTTATCAGCTAGCTTTAGTTATATGGAAAACATAAAATTAGGTGCGGCGGTGCCGCAATTGCCGGTAGTTGAGGTGGAGAAAGCCCAAACATATTACTGCGATATTTTAGGTTTTGAACTATTGTGGACCTACCCTGACAAATACATTGGTGCGGTGGGCAGGGGTGATCTGGTGATTTTCTTCGCAAAAACCACCCAACCCATAACGCCGTGTTACCACTGGATCTTTACAGAAACGGTTGATGAAGCTTATCAAGAGTTAAAAGCCAGAGGTGCGGATATTGTCGAAAACATCGAAGATAAACCCTGGAACATCCGCCAATTCGCTATTAAAGATTTAAACGGACACATTTTTTATATTCACCAGGGATAGCCCTGCGCCCAATACTTTTACTAAATATTTAGGCAACGCTGCGTTTAATCTATTACCTTTATATTTGCAATATAATCTATATTAGTAGGAATGCCGGTAAAAGGAAATCAGTTTAAATCGAATACATTCAGAGAAGAAAATCTACCTCGCGACTCGTCAGATAAAAGGTCGAAAGAGCGCGTGCCGAAGCCAAAACCTGAGCGCGGCATGCCTGCCTTCAACCTGCAAGACGGCCGCGCCATCAAAATAGCCGGGTTATTTTTCCTGCTGATGTCGCTTTTCTTTTTGATTGCTTTTACCTCCTATCTGTTTACCTGGCAGCAAGACCAAAGCTACGTTTCGGCAGCCAATGGCGGCTGGCATAATTTGTTTACCAGCCAGGCCGAGCTAAAGCTAAAGGGCATTGACCCTGTTGAAAACTGGCTGGGAAAATTTGGTGCGCTGTTATCCAACCAATTTATCTTTGAATGGTTCGGTGTTGCGTCCTTCCTTTTTGTGTTTGTATTTTTTGTGATCGGTTACCGTATGCTGTTTAAAGTTCGCCTTTTCTCGGCAGTGCGCACGCTGGGTTATTCATTTTTCGGGCTCATATTTACCTCAATAGCGCTGGGGTTTTTCCACGCGTTTTTGTACGATACGCCACATTTTCTGGAAGGCAACTTTGGGTTTTGGACAAACCGTCTGCTGGATGTGCAAATAGGCCAATCGGGCACTGCCGGTTTATTAATTTTTGCGGCACTCACCGTATTGATCGTCGCTTATAACATCGACTTTAAAATTCCCAAGCGCGCGCCAAAAGAGGCCGCTATCCCGCCCGTTACCGATTTTGAGGCCACTGACGCCTTTAATGACGAAGCGGTTGAGCTGGTAGACGAAGATATTTCGCACCCTGTTGAGTGGCCTAAAAACAGTAATAACATTAAACCAGAGGCTTTCAATCAGCCTATTGTTATGCCGCCGCCAACGGTAATGCCCGAACCGGTATATCATGCCCATGAACCCCTGGTGCTAACACCTGATGACGAAAATGCCGAACCAGACCTGGGTGAAGATATTCCGTTGACTTTAGAAACAGAGCGCCCAAGCCCGGTACTAAACGTCGAAAAAGCTGACGACGAAAAAGCCCGGGCGCTGGTTGAAGAGTTTGGTACCTATGACCACACACTCGACCTGAAATCGTACAAATACCCTACGCTGGGATTATTGGAAGATTATGGCACCGGCAAAATTGCCGTAAACGCCGAGGAGCTTGAAGCCAACAAAAACAAGATCGTCGAAACGCTGAATCATTATAATATCGAGATTGACAAGATCAAAGCAACCATCGGCCCGACAGTAACATTATATGAGATCATCCCGGCACCGGGTGTGCGTATCTCCAAGATCAAAAACCTGGAAGACGATATTGCATTGAGTTTAGCGGCTTTGGGCATCCGTATCATCGCCCCTATGCCTGGTAAAGGTACCATTGGTATAGAGGTGCCAAACCAAAACCCGGAGATGGTGTCGATGCGTTCCATCCTGGCTACCGAGAAATACCAAAACACCACCATGGATCTGCCTATCGCCTTAGGTAAAACCATATCAAACGAAGTATTTATAGCCGATTTGGCCAAGATGCCGCACTTATTGGTGGCGGGTGCCACCGGTCAGGGTAAATCTGTCGGTATTAACGCCATATTGGTGTCGCTGCTTTACAAAAAACATCCTGCCGAGCTGAAGTTTGTATTGGTTGACCCTAAAAAGGTGGAGCTTACATTGTTCCGCAAAATTGAGCGTCACTTCCTGGCCAAGTTACCAGACGAGGAAGATGCCATCATTACTGATACCAAAAAAGTAGTAAATACACTCAATTCGCTTTGTATCGAGATGGATCAGCGTTATGACCTGCTCAAAGACGCGCAGGTGCGTAACCTGAAAGAATATAACGCCAAATTTATCAATCGTAAGATCAGCAACCCAGAAAAGCATCGTTACCTGCCATTCATTGTACTGGTTATTGACGAGTTTGCCGACCTGATGATGACTGCCGGGAAAGAGGTGGAAACACCTATTGCCCGTTTGGCACAGCTGGCCCGTGCAGTAGGTATACATTTGGTTATTGCTACGCAGCGCCCGTCGGTTAACATTATTACGGGTACTATTAAGGCAAACTTCCCTTCAAGATTGGCGTTTAGGGTATTGTCCAAGATCGACTCGCGTACTATCCTGGATGCAGGTGGGGCCGACCAGCTAATTGGTCGAGGCGATATGCTGTTCAGTACCAGCAGCGACCTGATACGCTTGCAATGCGCCTTTGTGGACACGCCTGAGGTTGAAAGGATATCAGACTTTATTGGTAACCAACGCGGCTACCCTACTGCCCTGTTGCTGCCTGAATACATAGGCGAAGGTGAACAAAGCAGCGCCAAAGATTTTGACCCGAACGACCGCGACCCGATGTTTGAGGAGGCAGCACGCCTGATTGTAATGCACCAGCAAGGTTCAACCTCGTTGATACAACGTAAACTTAAACTAGGCTATAACCGTGCAGGCCGCATTATTGATCAATTAGAGGCCGCCGGTATCGTCGGTCCGTTTGAAGGCAGTAAGGCCCGCGAAGTGCTGTATCCGGATGAATATTCATTGATGCAGTATCTGGAGGCGATGGATAAGGATTAAGCCAAATAAAGATAGGTGTCATCCTGAGGCTCTCGAAGGGTAAGCATAAGCTTTAACCACATGCTTCAAGTGCCACAACTTTTTAAACCAAACATATAACTAAACGTTTTGGACTATATCGAGTCCCATATACATGAAAAAGCTATTATTTTATACTCTATTCTTACTAACAGCTATACCGGCCTTTGCGCAAAAAGATGCGGCGGCTAAACCTATATTAAGCGCCGTTAGCCAGAAATATCGCTCATACAACGTTATTAAAAGCGATTTTACCTTTACGGTTGAAAATCCGCAGGCCGGCATGAAAGAAACCCGTTACGGCACGTTGATTACCCAATCAAAAGCTAATAAATATAAAGTTGATGTTTATGCTGGCGGCAGCCAAAGCGATGTGGAACAAGAGATTATTAGTGACGGTAAAAGCCAGTGGACTTACCTTAAAAAGGACAAAGAAGTACAGGTAACCGATGCCGACAACAGCGACCAGAGTTTTAACCCGGCCAAAATATTTACTATTTACGAACGTGGCTACAAATACGCTTACGTGGGCACTCAAAAGGCAGGCGGCAAATTGTACCAGATCATCGAGCTATCGCCCGAGAACGATAAATCGCAGTTCTTTAAAATCAGATTGCAAATTGACAAGGTAAAAAAACAGATCTATAGCGCGTTGATCTTTGATAAAAGCGGCGCACGTTATAATTATACCCTGCGCAGCTTAAGCGGCCTGACAAACGCACCAGCCGGCACTTTTACTTTTGATACCAAAGCCCACCCGGGTGTTGAGGTAGTTAACTTGAAGTAGTATTCAGTTACTACAGAAGCTAAAATTAAGATTTAATTTTTTGATCAGGTCGTTTATAAACCGCTAGTAATACAAAACGATACGCTACACAACATTTTGATCAATCATGCTGATGAAATGATCCACCAACCTTTGAAACCAGAACGTTACATACATTCCGAAGTTCCCTTTTATATATTTAATTTTCATATCGGTGAGCAGATTTGGGAAAAAAGATTGTACGATCCAAAATATCTTAAAAATCCCGAAGCAAATAGCCAAACCTGGTTGGCCAAATTAATGCCTTGAATGTGGCATGAGTATAAGTTATATCGGGAAAACGCAATAAAAGGTTTCTGATACGCTATTAATAAGCTATTTTTCAAAACAACCTTTTTCCTTGCGCGCAATATCCTTATTTTTGAAAAATGCTCACTTTCACAACGCATACGCTGGAGAAGATGGAACTGCTGTTAAAATCAGCAGGCTATAAGGTGCGTTATGAAAAAGGGAACTTCAAAACCGGGGCATGCCTTTTGCTGAACAGCAAGATGATTGTGGTAAACCGTTTTTCGAATCTGGAGAGTAAAATCCTGTCGCTGGCCGAGCTGTTGCGCGAGCTGGAGGTTGATCATAACCTACTTGACGATAAACAGATTGCCTTTTTACAACAACTTAAACAAACCAAACTACAGCTGTGATAGTAACTTTTTTAGGCACCGGCACCTCGCAAGGCGTACCTGTAATTGCCTGCGGTTGTGAGGTATGTAAATCGGCCGATGCGCGCGATAAAAGGTTACGATCATCTATCTTGATTGAGGCTCCAGATAAAACCGTGGCGATAGACTCGGGCCCTGATTTCAGGTACCAGATGCTGCGCGCCAATGTGCAGCACCTCGACGCTGTAGTTTATACCCACGAGCATAAGGACCATGTGGCGGGCATGGACGACATTCGCGCCTTTAACTTTAAGCAACAACAACCCATGGATATTTATGCTGATGCGCGTGTACAAGCTGCTTTAATGCGCGAGTTTCCGTATGTGTTTTCTGAGTTTAAATATCCCGGCATTCCGCAGATAAATATTCACCCAATCGGCTTAGATCCATTTGATATAGGCAGCATACATTTTATCCCGATCGAGGTTTTACATTA
Organism: Mucilaginibacter ximonensis; assembly: GCF_042686265.1. Lineage (NCBI taxonomy): Bacteria > Pseudomonadati > Bacteroidota > Sphingobacteriia > Sphingobacteriales > Sphingobacteriaceae > Mucilaginibacter > Mucilaginibacter ximonensis. The sequence goes on along the minus strand of NZ_JBHUPD010000001.1, from coordinate 239,671 downwards.
TAAATTGCCTGTGCTGGGGTTCCGTATCAATGACTTTACCTATATCACCGATGCCAAAACCGTATCTGAAGAAGAAAAAGAAAAAATAAAAGGCAGCAAAATACTGGTGATCAACGCACTGCAAAAACAAACGCATATCTCGCACTTCACCCTGGATGAAGCGATAGCATTTGCGCAGGAAATTGGCGCCGAAACCACCTATTTTACCCATATAAGCCACCGGCTGGGCAAACATGCCGAGATTGAACCTGAGTTACCGGCCGGCATTAAATTGGCGTATGATGGATTGCAGCTAGAAATATAGAAGATTTTAGGACGATCTATGTCAGTTTATCTTTTAAAAAGTCAAACCAATTAAAGCTCGATAAAACTTACGTGGTCAATACAGCCCTTGTATAATTTATGAGCGCCGTGGTTATTCAAATCGAGTTTTCCGCGGATGCGGATTTTTTTATTGCTGATATGCGCAGAGCCGCCGCCGTCAACCTGGAAGAAACCGGTGCGCGTACCGGCCAAATATAAGGGGCAATCCTGGCTAAAATTTACCCATAACGCATCATTGGGTTTATGCACATAAAGGCTATCATTAAATAAGGCCGACTCCTCTTTACCTTCCTCATACCTGCCCTCAACGTCAATATATTTCTTGTCGTAATAATTCAGGCTATCCAGCAAATGCGCATAACTTATTTTTTTGAAAGCAATGCTGGCATCGCAATCGCTCAGGTATACTTTTTTACTGCTGTGGCAGGCACTTATTATAACCACTCCAAATACTATAATGTAAATAAAATACCTTGAGCTCTTTGCTGTCATAACTCCCTTTTAAACTAACACATACATAATACCGTACCTTGTCTTGGATAGTTTAAATTGCAAACGGTTTAACCAATATGTGTCAACCATATAAATATACCATTCGCTGGCGTGTTCAACGTTTATTATCTTAAATTTGTTACAACAACATCGCCGCAAACACAACACTATGGAATTTGGCAGAGTTACTCCAGAAGAACTATTAAATATTGATTTCACACTCCCGCCCGACGCACCGTTGACCGTCAAAACCCTGACGTCGGCAAAAAACGACCAGCCTATGCAGGTACATGTTGGCTGCGCTAAATGGGGACGTAAGGAATGGGTTGGTCAGATTTATCCGCCAAAAACTAAAGACGCTAATTTTTTAGACGAGTATGTAAAGCATTTCGACTGCATTGAGCTGAATGCTACATTCTACAACGTATACCCGCCTGCAACCATAGCCAAATGGAAGGAAAAAGCAGAGAGTAACCCTAACTTTAAATTTTGCCCTAAGTTTTCGCAAAGCATCAGCCATATCAAACGGTTAAAAAATGCCGAAGAGGTAACGACGACCTTTTATGAAGGAGTTACCGCTTTTGGCGAAAAACTGGGTCCGTTGTTTTTGCAGTTAAGCGATAACTACACGCCTAAAAGTTTCCCGGAGCTAAAAGCTTATTTAGCGCATTTGCCTACAGACATTCCGGTTTATGTTGAGGTGCGCCATAAAGAATGGTTTGCCAATACAGAAGTACGCGACGCTCTTTTTAATATGCTGCGCGATTTAAACATGGGCGCCGTAATTACAGATGCATCGGGTCGGCGCGATTGCCTGCACATGACCTTGCCCACCCCGCACGCTTTTATCCGCTACGTGGGTAACGGCCTTACACCCGGCGACTACGCCCGTGTAGATGCGTGGATTGACCGTATTAAGCAATGGCGCGACATGGGCCTGCAAACATGCTGGTTCTTTATGCACCAGCACGATGAGCAATACTCCCCTGTATTAGCCGACTACACCGTACAACAATTGAATGAGGTGTTAGGGTTAAACCTGCGTCGTCCTCAATTTATAGAGCCGCCAAAAAATCTGTTTGCTTAGTTTGTATTTTGTTGGTTACAGTTAAACCATCAAATAAAGCAAGCGTCTGTGTTAAGTATTCATTAAGTCTCGGTTAACCCGGAGCAGTACGTGATAGCCTGTGTGAAAAAATTGTAATTTTGCCATTAACATTTATGAAAGACACTAACACTTTATACCAGCAGGCTGTACAGCTTTTACAACAATTAATTTCAATTCCTTCATTTAGCAAAGAAGAAGATCGTACCGCGCATCTGATCGAGAATTTTTTGAAGATGCATGGCATTAATCCGCATCGCAAAATGAATAACCTGTGGGCTTACAACAAGCATTTTGATGCTTCGAAGCCTACTATCCTGCTTAATTCGCACCACGATACTGTAAAACCAAATACCGGCTATACCCGCGACCCCTACGACGGGGTGATTGAAAATGGTAAACTTTACGGCCTGGGCAGCAATGATGCTGGTGGATGCCTGGTATCGCTTATTGCGGTGTTTTTGTACTTTTACGACAAAACAGATTTAAAATATAACTTCTGCCTGGCTACAACTGCCGAAGAAGAGATATCGGGCGTTAACGGCCTTGAACTTATTATTCCCGACCTAGGCGAACTGAGCTTCGGCATAGTTGGCGAACCTACCCAAATGCATCTGGCAGTTGCCGAAAAAGGCTTGATGGTGCTGGATTGTGTAGCACATGGTAAAGCCGGCCATGCGGCCCGCGAGGAGGGCGACAACGCCATCTACAAAGCAATACAGGACATCGAGTGGTTCCGCACCTTTAAGTTCCCTAAGGAAAGCGAAATTTTCGGTCCGATAAAGATGTCAGTAACGGTAATCAATGCCGGCTCGCAACATAATGTGGTGCCCGCCAGCTGTAATTTTGTGGTAGACGTTCGTGTAACCGATGCTTACCGTAATGAGGAAGTTTTGGAGATCATTCGCCAGCACGTAAGCTGCGATGTAACGCCACGTTCTATCCGCCTAAAACCATCATCCATAGATATGGATCACCCGATTGTAAAAGCAGGTATTGCACTGGGTCGTAATACTTATGGCTCTCCTACTACCTCAGATCAATCGCTGTTAGACATTCAATCTATCAAAATCGGGCCTGGTGATTCAGCCAGATCACACTCGGCTGACGAATTTGTTTATGTAGATGAAATTCGTGAGGGTATTGAATTGTACGTAAAGATGCTGGAGCAGATCGTGTAAGGAATTACGAATTACGAATTACGATTTGAGTTTATCCCATTTCGCCTGATTGCGATTTATGAATTTAGAATGTATCTTGGGTGAAACCTTAGATAATGAAAAAAGAAGAATTGCTGTTAAGAACCAAAAACTATGCGATAGCTAACGCAAAATTAGTCTTAAGCATTCCCAATAATATAGTGAACCGTAACTATGCCGATCAATTAGCCCGTAGCGCAAGTTCGACAGGAGCTAACTATCGGGCAGCTTGCAGAGCTAAATCGAAAGCAGATTTTATTAATAAATTAAAGATTGTAGAGGAAGAATTAGACGAAACATTGTTCTTTAATGAATTGCTGATCGAATTAAATCCTGAATTAAAAGAAAAAATAACACCAATTTATAAAGAAGGTAATGAACTTCTTTCTATAATTGTCGCCGCAATAAATACATTGCGGAATAACTGATTTTGGTTTATACTGTCATCCGACAAATCGTAAATCGTAAATCGCAAATCGTAATTTGAGATGAGCAAACTATGGCAAAAAACCACCAATGTTAATGAGCTGGTAGAAAGTTTTACCGTTGGCCGAGATACCGAATTTGATGCGCAAATGGCTGCGTTTGATGTGCTGGGATCGTTAGCACACACGCGCATGCTGCAAAGTATCGACCTGATGAGTACCGAAGATCTGGAACTGGTGCAACGCGAGCTTAAAAACATCTATGCCGATATACAGAAAGGTAATTTTACTATCGAGCCGGGTGTTGAAGACGTACACTCGCAGGTTGAAATGCTGCTTACCCAACGCATTGGCGATGCCGGTAAAAAAATCCATAGCGGCCGGTCACGAAATGACCAGGTTTTAGTTGATCTAAAACTGTTCTTCAGACACGAATTGCAGCAGGTTGTTGAAGAAACGCAACTGTTATTCAATCAGCTGATCACGCTCAGCGAAAAATACAAAGACGTTTTACTGCCCGGCTATACGCATTTGCAAGTGGCCATGCCATCGTCGTTCGGCCTATGGTTTGGCGCTTATGCCGAAAGTTTGGTTGATGACCTGGAACTGATTTTAGCCGCTTATAAGATCACTAATAAAAACCCGTTAGGTTCGGCTGCGGGTTATGGTTCTTCGTTTCCGTTAAATCGTACCATGACAACCCAATTATTGGGTTTTGAAAGCCTGAATTACAACGTAGTTTATGCACAAATGGGGCGGGGTAAAACCGAGCGTATCATTGCACAGGCATTATCATCAATAGCAGCCACTTTAAGTAAAATGGCTATGGATCAGGCACTATACCTGAGCCAGAATTTCGCCTTTGTAAGCTACCCTGATACGTTGACTACCGGCAGCAGTATTATGCCGCACAAAAAAAACCCCGACGTTTGGGAAATTATGCGTGGCAAATGCAATAGGCTGCAAGCTTTGCCAACCGACGTAGCTATGGTAACCACTAACCTGCCATCAGGCTATCACCGCGAAATGCAGTTGCTGAAAGAGCTGCTGTTCCCGGCTTTTGCCGAAATTAAAAACTGCCTGCACATGGCAACTTTCATGCTGCAAAATGTTAGCGTTAATACTGATATCCTGAACGACCCGAAATATGCTTACTTGTTTAGTGTTGAGGTAGTAAATAACATGGTACTTGAGGGCACGCCATTCCGCGATGCTTACAAACAGGTGGGGCTGGCAATTGAAGAAGGTAAATTTAACCCCGACAAAACTGTTAGCCACACTCACGAGGGCAGCATAGGGAACTTAATGAACGCACAGATCACTGAGGCGATGAATAAGGTTGTTGGTCAGTTTAATTTTGAGGCTGTTGACAAAGCGGTGAGTGAGTTAGTGAAGTAACATACGTAAAAAGAGGTGTCACCCTGAGCCCGTCAAAGGGCGTGCGATGGCCGCCCGCATGCTTCGACAAGCTCAGCATGACGCCCTATTATTCAATCCCATGAACGGACAAAACAGAAAAGATATCTATCCCGGCCTTGAAGTCGATATCATCCTGAAAAAAGATCAGCGCAGCGGCGCCTTAACGCGCGGTATCGTGAAAAATCTGCTAACCAGCGCCGCTTATCATTCGCGCGGCATTAAGGTGAGATTAGAAGATGGCCAGATTGGCCGCGTGGCCTTTATTGTTGACGAGGAATAGTGTATATTGCTGCGGCTGATCAAAACCTATGGCAAAGAAAACACTGAAACAAATAACCAAACTACCCAATAACGCTTTCTTTAAGTTTGATGCGCATTTTCGGTTTCTGATATCGATAGTTGCAGCATTTATTTCTTTTTTGATTGCCCGCACCCAATTTAACTGGCCTGCAGTTATACTGATAACCTGGCTGGGTTGCGCATTGTCTATTATTGCTATGGACTGGATCATCATCCTTAATGCCCATCCCCGCGAAATCAGGAAGATTGCCAAACTGCAAGACTCCAGTCGCGCGCTTATATTTTTGTTTGTTATTGTTGCGTCGTTTATAAGTCTGGGAGCTATACTTTTCCTACTAAAATCAACCAAAGGACATTCAGAAGCAGAGGCTACTGCCCATATATTGCTGGGCATGGCCTCGGTAATTGTATCGTGGTGGCTGGTGCATACCTTGTTCACCATGCGTTATGCACATTTTTACTACAGTCCTGACAGCGAGGCCCCCAACAGCAAATTAGGCGGACTGGAATTTCCCGGAGATGAAAAGGAACCGGATTACCTGGATTTTGTATACTTCTCGTTCGTTATCGGCATGACCTTCCAGGTATCAGATGTAGAAATATCGTCGCCACAAATTCGTCGCTTAGCCTTATTACATGCTTTAATCTCGTTTGCTTTTAATACGGCTATCGTGGCGCTAAGTATTAATGTGGTGTCAAGTTTGGTGTAATACCCCTCCCAACCCTCCCCGAGGGAGAGGGCTTAAAACGCCGATTTGTTAAAAAATTAATGCCGTCAGACTTTTTAAAGTCCTTTTCTTTGGGGAGGATTTAAAAGCTGTTCTTCTTCAATTTTCGAGTGACGCTTCGTATCTCTCATCAATGCATAAACTACAAGCGATAAAAACACGCATAGCGTTACATACCAGTAAAACCATTCCTGATGATTTTCTTGTTTAAAAACCAGCGCCAGCGGCTCGGCGGTGCCTCCAAAAACAGAGACGGCTAATCCATACGGGAAGCCAACACCCAATGCCCTGACATGTGCCGGAAATAATTCGGCCTTTACAACAGCATTAATGGAGGTGTAGCCGCTGGTAATAATTAAGGCCGCCATAATGAGCGCAAAAGCTGTCCAGAAGTCTTTAGTGTGCCCCAGCGTAATCAAAATGGGTACCGTAGCCAATGTGCCACATACCCCAAAACCCATTAGCATAGGTTTGCGGCCAATCTTATCTGACAAAATACCAAATAAGGGCTGTATCAACATAAACATTACCAGCGTTAAGGCCGATATCATTGTCGCCTGGCTTTTAGTGAAGCCCGAAGTAATAACCAGGAATTTTTGCATATAGGTGGTAAACGTATAAAAGGCTACCGTGCCGCCCAGAGTCAGCCCAACTACGGTGAATACTGCTTTCGGGTGCCTTGCTAATTCCCGGATTGTCCCGCGGGTAGATATAGATTGATGACTGGTTAACACAACCGACTCCTGCAAGGTCCGCCTTAAATACATGACAGATATGGCTAACACAGAGCCAATACCAAATGGAATGCGCCACCCCCAGTCATGCAGTTGCCTATCGCTCAAAAAAGCCTGTTGCAGCAACACCAAAACACCCAGGGCAATTAACTGCCCCGCTATTAAAGTAACATACTGAAAGCTGGAATAAAAGCCACGGCGCTTTCTGCCGGCCATCTCGCTCAGGTACGTTGCACTCGTGCCGTACTCGCCACCAACACTTATGCCCTGAATCATCCTTGCTAATGTTAAAATTATCGGCGCAGCTATACCTATTTGTTTATAGCCCGGGCAAATGGCAATAACTAATGAGCCAATACTCATCATCATTACCGACAACGTAAGCGCCGCTTTACGGCCATGTTTATCGGCATAAGCCCCCATTAGCCACCCGCCTATTGGCCGCATTAAAAAGCCTACGGCAAAAACGCCGGTAGCGTTAAGTAATTGTACGGTTTGGTTGCCATCGGGGAAAAAAGCGCCGGCGAAATAAAGCGTAAATGCTGAATACACATACCAATCATACCATTCGACTAAATTGCCCAGCGAGCCGCCGACAATAGAGCGGACGCGGTGGGCAGTGGTTTGAGATTTTATAGACGTGGTTGGTAAATTGGTTTGCATATATTGAACGGTGAAAATAAAAAAAGTTTATAATTACTGCCACAACTAAAGCGTCATTGCGAGCGTAGCGTGGCAATCTCTGTAAAAGCGAAACGGTCCTGAGATCGTCACGCTCGTACCTCGCTCGCGATGACGTGATGGGACGTATTTTGGTCTTTTCTAATTTCGCCGAATTGCTTACATTAGTTCATGCTTTTAACCGAAGACCTATTGCATTACATCTGGAAATTTCGCCTGTTTGATCGGGCTGATTTGCGTACCACCACAGGTGAAGCTATTGAGGTGCATTCGGCCGGATTGCATAACACTGATTCAGGTCCCGACTTTAGCAATGCCCGTATCAAAATCGGCGATACTATCTGGGCGGGAAACGTCGAGCTGCATTTGTCGTCGTCCGATTGGAAAAAGCATAATCACACCACCGATAATGCTTACGACAACGTCATTCTCCATGTAGTATATCGTGATGACGAACCGGTGAGCGATACCCGGGGCCGGATTATACCCACACTTGAACTAAATAGCCGGATATCTGACAACTTGTATAACCGCTATCACCAGTTAATTTATGGCAAACAAACCATCATTCCGTGCGAAAACAGCATAGGCCAGCTGGACGATTTTACATTGAAAACCTGGTTTACCCGAATATTAATAGAAAGGCTGGAAAAGAAATCAGAAGCAGTAATCAAAGCGCTTGAACTTAATCGCGGCGACTGGGAGGAAACTTTTTATCAGTTTATGGCGGCTAATTTTGGCTTCAAAGTAAATGCCGTTCCGTTTGAATTATTGGCTAAATTGCTGCCACAAAACATCCTGGCAAAACATAAAAACAATCCGTTGCAAATTGAGGCTTTGATATTTGGCCAGGCTGGTTTTTTGAGTGATGATTTGCAGGATGAATATCCGCGCAAGCTAAAAACCGAATATGACTTTCTACAGAAAAAATTCAGCCTCACTGCTGTCGATAATCACCTTTGGAAGTTTATGCGGATGCGTCCGCTAAATTTCCCCACGGTAAGGCTGGCTCAGTTTGCGGCCTTGGTGGTTAACTCCAATCACCTGTTTTCAAAAGTGCTGGATATTAAAGACGTTAAGATTTTGCAAAAACTTTTTACCGATATTAAGGTTAACGAGTATTGGGACAACCATTACCAGTTTGACAAGCTTTCAAAACCGGCATCAAAAAACATGGGGCAATCGTCAGCTAATCTATTGTTGTTAAATACCTTATCGTTATTTTTGTTTAGTTACGGCAAGTATAACCAGCAACAGTATTTTATTGACAGGAGCCTTAAACTGCTGGAAAGCCTGCCGGGCGAACAAAATAATATTATTGCAGATTTTGACAGTTTGGGCGTAAAAGCCGGCTCGGCATTTGAATCGCAGGCCCTGCTGGAGCTAAAAAACTATTACTGTAATTATAAGAAATGCCTGCAATGCAGCGTTGGTAATAAAATACTCAAGCAAATTTAATTTAGATATGTTACAACGAATATTAACTTTCTTTGAGCGTAACTCTTTCGGAGTTTGCACCTATCTGGGCGAGCGTTTTAATATCCCGACATCTAAATTGCGCCTGTTTTTTATTTATACTTCTTTTTTGGCTGTTGGCTTCCCGCTGATTGTGTATTTCTTTGCCGGCATTGTGCTTGATTTTAGAAATTACTTCAGACCTAAGCACACCCGCACCACCGATTTTTTGTAAAAAAAAACTCGTCATGTCACCATCATACGCCATATTAGCAAGGCTGATATATAAACTGATTGAGCGATATGTGGAAATGATAAATATCATTCTCAATATTGACAATGGCTTATATTTCATTAAAACCATCTATTATTTTTACGGTTGTTCATTAAAACGCGAAGTACCGCGACTCTACGATATACTCTGGCATGGCATTTATTGATTATTATCAAATTTTAGGCGTCAGCAAAACAGCGAGCGAAAAAGAAATAAAGGCGGCTTACCGCAAACTGGCGCGCAAATACCACCCCGATCTGAACCCTAACGACGAGCAGGCGCATAAAAAATTCCAGCAACTCAACGAGGCTAACGAGGTTTTGAGCGACCCCGACAAACGCAAAAAATACGACCAATATGGCGAGAACTGGCAGCATGGCGAAGCTTATGAACAAGCGCGCCAGCAGCAACAGGCCCGGGGGCAATACAGCTACGGCAACGGCGGCGGACAGTCGTTTGATTTTGAAGGATTTGGTGGTGCAGGTGGCGAAGATTTTTCTGATTTTTTTCAATCGATGTTTGGTGGTGGCAGTGGCAGTCGACGACAGGCTAAATACCGTGGCCAGGACTATAATGCCGAATTGCAGTTAAGTTTGGTTGATGCCAGTGAGACACACAAACAAACCCTTACGGTAAATGGCAAAAATATTCGCATAACCATACCGGCAGGTGTTGAGAACGGACAAACCATTAAAATAACCGGACATGGCGGTCCGGGAGCTAACGGCGGACCGGCAGGCGACCTATATATTAAGTTTTTAGTAGCCGACGACCCGAGGTTTAAACGTAAAGGTGCCGATTTGTATGTAAATATTAAATTAGATCTGTACACCGCGGTACTTGGTGGCGAAATAACCGTCGACACCCTTACAGGCAAAGTAAAAGTTAAAGTTAAGCCTGAAACGCAAAACGGCACAAAGGTGAAACTAAAAGGAAAGGGTTTGCCTGTATATAAAAAAGATGGCGAATTTGGTGATTTGTTTATCACGTATGATATTCAATTACCTACTAACCTTACAGAAAAACAGAAACAACTATTTGAAGAACTGGCTAAATCGTCAGCATAAATTATTGGGTTATGAGTACCAAGCATTTAATAACGACAACCGACTTTTGTGTTTATCACCATCTGGAGCATTCTTTTATTGCCGACCTTCAAGAAGCCGGCCTCATTGAAATTGAGATTGTTAATAACACCACCTATATACCAGATACTGAACTGCAGAAACTGGAACGCATGATACGCCTGCACACCGATCTGGATATTAACATTGCCGGTATAGAGGCAATCACACATCTGCTTAACCGTATTGAGGATATTCAGGAAGAGATGCGGTTGTTGCGTAATAGCCTGAAGGCTTATGAATAGTCAGTAAAAGGGAGCACCCTAAGCTTGTCGAAAGGTAGGTGGAGGCCATTACCCGCAATGCTTCTACCAGCTCAGCATGCCATTAGCCCTTTTTTGTATTAACTTAATATTAAGCTTAACCCATCCAACAACCGGTTGTTAACATTTTTCATATATTTAGCCAAACCAATTAAACTATATGAAAAAACTCATCTACACGCTAATTGCTTGCTGCTTTAGTATACTAACTTACAGCCAGGAATTGCGTATTGGCACCTACAATTTACGTAATGACAACAAAGAAGATTCACTAAAAGGTAACGGCTGGGGTTACCGCTTCCCGGTGATCTGTAAAATTGTTCAGTTTAGTGATCTGGATATCTTTGGTACACAAGAAGGTAAACACAATATGCTTCAAAATATGGTGGACAGTTTACCCGGTTATAACTACATCGGTATAGGCCGCGATGATGGTAAAACCAAGGGTGAGTACTCTGCCATTTTTTATAAAACCACCCGTTTTAAAATATTAAAGCAAGGCAATTTCTGGCTATCAACCATCACCGACCGGCCGAATAAAGGCTGGGATGCCGTATTACCACGCATTTGCACCTGGGCACAGTTTCAGGATATCAAAACCGGCTTTAAATTTTACTTTTTTAACTTGCATATGGACCATGTAGGTGTTGTGGCACGAAAAGAAAGCGCCCACCTTGTATTGCAGAAAATCAAAGAAATGGCGTCAAACCAGGCTACCATCTTCACCGGCGATTTTAACGTTGACCAGCATAACGAAAGCTACAAAGAAGTGTTAAGCACCGGCGTGTTGCAGGATTGCTATAACCTGGCGCCGATAAAGCTGGCTACTAATGGCACTTTCAACTCCTTTAACTTGAACACAAAGACCGACAGCCGTATTGACCATATTTTTGTAACCAAACAATTCAAAGTAAAACGGTACGCAATATTAACCAATTCGTACGAAGGCAAAGCTCCTTCTGACCATTATCCCGTTGTAGCAATAATGAACTATTAAGTATACACTAATAAAAAATTAAGGCTGCCTATATGAATTTGGGGCAGCCTTTTTTATTATATCACTTTCGTTACAATTTGTAATTAATTGTAAATGTTCGATTTATCTAATTAAATAGATAAATATTATACATCACCTATAAAACCATTAAACCTGCTGGCACTGCTATTGTCTTAAAGACATAAACAACATCATTAAAATTGTTTATATACACAATTATGAAAGCTTTAAAATTATCAATAGCAGCATTATTATTAGCCTTTACTTTTCAGGCTGCAAACGCACAAGTCAGAGTTGGTGTACATGTAGGTACTCCTCCCCCTCCGCCGCGCCGGGTTGTAGTAGTTCACCGCCCTGTTCATCGCGAAGTAGTGGTTACACGTCAATACAGACGTCATTACTATCACAGACCGCATAGAGTAGTTGTTGTCAGAAGACATTATTAATACAGAGCCCCGCCAAGTGCGGGGCTTTTTTGTATATATAAATGATCAATAAACCTTATATAGGGCGACGCCCTAATCATCTTTTTACACGCATTTTTTCCTATTGAAAATCAATAAATTATACTTAAAATCCGACAGTCAACTAAACCCTGTGGCACGGCAATTGTCTCAATTACAACAACAGCGATACTTGATATCGCATAAAAATTGAGATTATGAAAACTTTAAAATTAGCAATAGCAACTGCCATCTTAGCCTTAGGTTTTAACGTGGCAAACGCACAAGTACACATTGGTGTCAGCTTTGGCTATCCTGCCCGCCCGGTTTATTATCACCCATATTATCGCCCGGTAGTGGTTGAACGTCCGGTATATTACGAACAACCAGCTCCGGTTTATGAACAACCTGCACCGGTAGTTGTTGCCCCGGCTTATCCGGTTTATTACCGTCATCATGGTTACGGTTATTACAGAAGACCGGTAGTTTACCGTCACGTAGTATACCGTCGCTGGTAAAAGCAAAAGGCCCCGAAAATTCGGGGCCTTTTGCTTTTACTTTTTGTTCAGGAAATTATGTAAAGCCTGTTGTGTAAATTCAGACAGCACCAGTTCTCCGCTCACGGCGGCGCGCTCAGCAAGTAACTCATCCCAGTTTTCAGTACCTGCTACCAATATCTTTTTTAATTCGGTTAACGCTTCAGGGTTGTACGACGCTAATTTTTCCGCCAGTGCATCTACAGCAGTATCCAGGGCATTAATATCCGTATAAACCTCATGGTACAAACCTTTTTCTTTTGCCCATTGTGCCGAGTGAAAATCGGTAGCCTTGATGGTTAACTGCGCAAAGGCCGATATACCGATCTTACGCTCAACCGCCGGGGATATTACAAACGGACCAATACCTATGGCAAGCTCGCTTAATTTGACCGACGCTGCCTCAGTAGCCAGGCAATAATCGGCTGCTGCCGCTAAACCAACGCCTCCGCCAACTGCTTTGCCCTGTACACGGCCAATAATAATTTGGGGCGATTTGCGCATGGCATTAATAACATTAGCAAACCCGGAAAAGAATTTCTTTCCGGTCTCTTTATCCTTAATCTGCATCAGCTCGTCAAAACTGGCACCGGCACAGTAGGTACGATCTCCGTCGCTTTTCAGTACAATGACTCGCGTTTGAGCATTTTTTCCGGCCTCATCTATTTTATCTGCAAGCAAACTGAGCAACGCAGACGGCAATGAATTTTGTGCCGGGTGATAAAAGTTGATGGTAGCGATGCCGTTGTCGGTATATTGCAGGCTTACGTTACCGTTTGGGTTATCAGTCATAATGTTATTTGGTACATGTGTTTAATAAAGGTATTGCTTTTAAAATCGTACACCACCTGTTTTATATCATAATTTTAATAAATTAGTTCACAATCAATTGTAAATGGTAACTATTGAACAAGCCCGCCGGTTTGCCTTGGCGCTACCCGGCACAGAGGAATATGACCATGTAGGCCGCCCAGCCTTTCGGGCCAATGGGCGCACGTTTGCTACCATGTGGGTTACAGACAGGCGCATGAATATAATTTTATCGCAAATCGACCGGTCGGTGTTTTGCAGCTTTGACCCTGATATTGTTTACCCGGTACCCAACAAATGGGGGTCGCATCATGGCGCAACGCTTTTTGAGCTTGACCGGGTGCCCCCGGAAATGCTTGAGGACGCCATTAGCACAGCCTACCAAACCGTGATGAATAAAAAGCCCAATCGCCAATCTAAAAAGAAACCATGAAACAACGCACCAAGAATATTTACATGGTGGCATTGGCCATTTTGATATGGCTGGCTCTGTGCATTCAGTTCTACATATCTACCATTAAATATATGAATGAGGGCCGCACCTTTGGCGGCGCCATTGTTCAGTTATTAACTTTCTTTACCATACAAAACAACCTCTTAATTGCTTTGGCGCTTACCCTGCTGCTGGTGGCTCCAAAATCAAACTGGGGGCGCTTCTTTTCAAGGCCGTCGGTTCTTGGCGCCTTGTCGCTGTACATTATTATTGTATGTATTGTTTACCAGGTGATATTACGTAAAGAGCATACACAATATGGCTTATTCAGGTTTTGCGACGAGGTATTTCATTCTGTTAGTCCGCCTGCGTTTTTGATTTTCTGGCTGGTATTTATTACCAAAGGCAATTTGCCCTGGAGCAAAGCCTTTACATGGCTTATCTATCCGCTCATCTATTTTGTGTATGTAATTGGTCGCGGGTTACTTACCGGCTACTATCCTTATAGCTTTCTCGATCATAACAAGCTTACCTTTGAACGCATAGGTATAAACTTCGTTTTTCTACTCATAACTTTTCTGATAATTGGCTTTGCACTAATAGGCATATCGCGTTTAGCTAAAAAGCGTTAAACCTTTTAGTGTTGACAAGGTCTTTGTAATATAACATTTATAAAATTTAAGACCATGAAAAAACACATCATAAAAGTAGTAACGCTGTTATTGTTTACAGCGGTAACTATATCAAGTTGCGAGGTACAGTACCGCGAACGCAGCACTTACAGGCACAACCGCGACTGGCATGATGGTTACGACCGACGCTACAATCATGACGATCACTATGATCACCATTACGACAACGATTATCATCGTTATTAAAGAAACCTTTCCCCGGCCCCGATCCATCAATCGGGGCTTTCGTATTTTTTCATAGTCTCCCCCTTTGGGGATATTTAGAGGGGGTAATTTTTTTTCCTAACTTGCAGTCTTATCTATAAAACAACATGCATAGAGGCGGTTTTCTAAGAGTCTTTTTTATTCTGGCTGCAATCAGCTTTTTATTTGACTGGTACGTTTTTAAAGGCCTGCGAACCTTGACCAATAACTGGCCCTGGCCCATAGCGCGTGGTATAGTTTGCTGGGGATTTTTGTTTATTTCGGCTGGTATAACCATTGTGTTTTTAATTGGCTTTGGCAGTTTTAGTAATCCTAAAGGGATGATGCCTTACCATGAATGGATGCTTAGCCTGTTTTTGACCTTTTTTATAACCAAATTAATATTTGTGTTGGTTTTATTTTTGGGAGATATAGGCCGTGGTATAGCAGGCGTGGTTAATGTCGTCAATAAGCACAAAGATCCGGTAAGCCATCATTACATTCCTGCGCGCCGCGTGTTTGTTAGCGAGCTGGCTGTACTGCTGGCGGCTTTTCCATTCTTCGGTTTTTTTTATGCGATGTTTAGGGGGAAGTATGACTACCGTGTGCATCGCCAAACGATATATTTTGATGACTTGCCGCAGGCTTTTGATGGTTTCACCATCACACAGTTGTCAGATATACACTCGGGCAGTTTTGACAATATCCATGCTGTGCAAAAAGGCATTGATCTGGCTAAGGCACAAAAAAGCGATTTGTTTGTTTTTACGGGCGACCTGGTAAATAATGCCGCCTTTGAGATTGAGCCATATATCAACAATTTCAGTCAACTAAAAGCTCCGTACGGGCAGTTTTCTATACTGGGCAATCATGACTATGGCGACTATATACAATGGGACAGCGAAGCCGAAAAAGCCGCTAATCTGGATAAACTGAAAGAACATCACAAAGCCCTGGGTTACCGCCTGCTTTTGGACGAAAACCTGGAACTGGAAAAAGACGGCCAGAAGATCTCGCTCATCGGTGTACAAAACTGGGGGCGCGGTTTTGTTCAGATCGGCAATTTAGATAAAGCGCTTAAAGGCGTCGACCCAAAGGCTTTTAAGATCCTCCTTTCGCATGATCCAACCCATTGGGAAGAACAGGTGCGGTATAACCCGGCCAATATTCATTTAACTTTATCGGGCCATACCCATGGTGCCCAATTTGGCGTAGAAACCAATGGTTTCAGGTGGAGCCCGGTACAATACCGTTACCTAGACTGGGCGGGCTTGGCGCATGAGCAGGGCAGATATCTGTATGTAAACCGCGGCTTTGGCTTCCTTGCCTTTTCGGGCCGGCTAGGTATATGGCCAGAAATTACCGTTATTACTTTAAAAAGAAAAACGGTTTAAAGTATTTGTCAGTTTGGCCCGATTATAGCTTAGATTCGTTTAAACAAAAGCTATGGCTAATCATCCTGTAAAATATAATCGCAATCAGAAAAACAACCATCAAAACCAAACCGAAACCTGGAAACACAACTGGGAGGTAATGAAACCATTTGTTCGCTTTGGTTTTAAGGCTATGGCCATAATTGGGGGCGCATTGATCAGCATTATTAAATTAGTGCCTGAACTTTTAGATCATCATAAAGACCCACCCAAAAAAGATAATCGAATAATCAAAATATAAAGTACCGCACACTCGCTGTGTAGCTAAAAAAGCGGGCGCCAGTTCAGGCGTCCGCTTTTTTTATTACAGATTCCTCAAGTTAACAAAGCGTCCTATAGTTTATAAACTTTAAGTAATTTTATCATCTTTGCGGCAAATGTGTTAAAAGATGTTAAGCAGATATATGCTTTTGCAGATTTAACACTTAAATTATAGATATTTACCCAATCGAATATAACTATACTATTATCCATGCAGTACAAAAAGATCAATAACCTGTTAGGTTGGCTTTGCTTTGTTATAGCGTCAATAACCTACATTTTAACCTTAGAGCCTACGGTAAGTTTCTGGGATTGCGGCGAGTTTATTTCATGCGCGTTCCGGTTGCAGGTTTCCCATCAGCCCGGCTATCCCTTATTTGCTATGCTGGGCAAGTTCTTTTCATTGTTCTCTATGGGCAACAACGCCAAAGTGCCATTTTTTACCAACATGGGTTCGGCGCTTGCCAGTGGTGGCACTATCATGTTTTTGTTCTGGACCATTACTGCATTTGCCAAAAAATTGATGCCTGCGCAAGACGACGATCAGGATACAACCCGCACGATACTGATTATGGGTGCCGGTTTGGTTGGCGCCCTGGCGTTTACTTATACCGACACCTTCTGGTTTTCGGCGGTTGAGACTATTGTGTTTGCATGGTCATCACTATGTACCGCGCTGGTTTTCTGGGCAATGTTAAAATGGGACGCTCATGCCGACGAACCTGGCGCCGACAAATGGCTCGTTTTTATAGCTTACGTTATCGGTTTATCAATCGGTATTCACTTGCTTAATTTGTTGACCATACCTGCACTGTCGCTGGTTTATTACTTCCGTCGTGGTAAACAGGTTAATACCAAGGGAGCGTGGCTGGCATTTTTTGCCGGTATAGTTATCCTGGGTTTGGTACAATTTGGTATCCGCCAGTGGACCATCCAGCTTTCAGCCTATTTTGATCTTTTCTTTGTAAACACCTTAGGCTTGGGCTTCGGTTCTGGTTCGATATTCTTCTTCCTGCTATTGATTGGAGCATTGGTTGGCGGTATCTTCTACAGCATCCGCAACAAAAAACCGATATTAAACCTGGCGCTTTTATGCGTTTCGTTTGTGTATTTTGGCTATAGCTCATTTGCCTATATTCCAATTCGTGCGGCAGCAAATACAAATTTAGATAATTCACATCCTGATAACGCCTTTACCCTTAACGGCTATTTAAACCGTATTCAGTATGGCGAAACCCCGTTACTAACCGGCCCATATTTTGATGCGCAAATTATTGATCAAACTGAAGGCGCGACACTATACCGCAAAGGCGACAAAAAATACGAGGTTTCGGGTAAAAAACAGAATTATGTTTACGACCATACGACCGTTTTCCCGCGTATGTACAGTACCGAAGGTCAGGACCCGCAGTTTTACCGCGAGTGGCTGCGCATGAGCCAGGACCAAAAACCTGACTTTGTAGACAACCTTAAGTTTTTTGTAAGCTGGCAAAGCTACATGATGTACTTCAGGTACTTTATGTGGAATTTCGCCGGCCGGGTTAATGATGGCGACGGGCAGCAGCAAATGGGCGGCTTTAAAGGGTATGCCGATGGTGATTGGACCACCGGTATACTGGACGGCGGCAAACAACTGCCAAAAGCAGTAATGAACAGCCGTACGCATACGCCGCTATATGCATTACCATTAATTTTAGGATTATTTGGCCTATGGTATCACTTCAAAAACAAAAAACGCGATGCCCTGATCATTGCGCTGTTATGGTTCTTTACCGGCATGGCCATTGTGCTTTATGTAAACCAGCCGTCGGTACAGCCGCGCGAGCGTGATTACTCCTACGTAGGTTCATTTTATGCATTCGCTATATGGATTGGTTTGGGTGTTTTGGCTGTTGCCGATGTTTTAAGAAAGAAATTGGATGCGCGCACCTCGGCCTTAGCAGCGACATTGATTTGCTTGCTGACCGTGCCGACCATTCTGGCGGCCGAAGAATGGAAAGCGCATGACCGCTCGACTAAAACGGTTGCGCATGATATGGCTTATAATTACCTGATGTCTTGCCCTAAAAACGCCATTCTGTTTACCTATGGCGATAACGACACCTATTCGTTATGGTATGACCAGGAGGTTGAAAACATTCGCCCTGATGTGCGCTTGGTAAACCTGAGTTTGTTTACCGGCGACTGGTATATACGGCAGATGCAGCGTAAGATGAATGAGGCCGATGCACTGCCAATCACCATGCCGTATGATAAATACAAAGACGGTGTACGCGACGTGTTGTACTTCCGTGATGCTAAATTACCGGGCAGCGTTGAGGTTAAAGATCTGTTTGATTTCCTGACCTCAGACGATCCGCGTGTAAAGGCTACTTATCCAAACGGCGAAACCGACAATTACCTGCCTACGCAAAACTTCAAGATCACCATAAACAAAGATGATGTTTTGAAAAACAACGTGGTGCCTGCAGAACTGCAGCCGATGATCACTGATACTATGAAGTGGAAATTCACTTCAAAATATGTGATGAAAGATAACCTGGCCATGATTGACATTCTGGCTCATAATAATTGGAAAAGGCCTATCTGCTTTGCTATCACCGTAGGTAATGAAAACCTTATCGGCATGCAGCCTTACCTTTACAAAGAAGGTTTTGTTTACCACCTGATGCCTTTGAAAGTGGACACCGCAATTCACGGCGACTCGCGCGTAAACACCATGACCATGTATAACAACCTGATGACCAAGTTTAAATTCGGCCATTTTAAAACAGCCAAATACCTGGATCATGAGTCGACCACCATGTTCTACCCGGTAATGAACACCACGTTCCTTGACCTAATGCAAAATCTGATCAATCAGGGTCATAAAGACCTGGCTTTAAAGGTGCTGCACAAATATGACCAGGAAATGCCCGACCTGCATGTTGACATGCGTATAACTTATGGCAGGTTCTTTATTTCCAAAGCCGCTTATGAACTGAACGACATTAACCTGGCCAACAAATACATAACCAGCATTAATGATTACGTGACCGACCAGCTCGACTATGCTTCGCGCCAGTTGCAGGATAATACCGGCATGTTTAGCGGTAACGATGTACAAATGGGTATACAAATGTTATATGACATGGGCCAGGCAGCCAAAGCCGCACACCAAGACCAGCTTGCCAACAAGTTTGATACCGAGCGCAAAAATTACGAGGGTAAATTTGCGGTATTGTTCAGGCAGCAATAAGCAAATCAATATCATAAGAAAAGGCGACCCGGGATCTGGGTCGCCTTTTTCGTTGTGGTTGTTTTATCTTCACGGGTAAATTATTGCCGTCTTATCAAATGACAGTTCTTTTATCTACTCCGCATCCATAACACACCTGAAGCCAATAGTTCTGGCACGATCAAGACTTGGGGCCATAAGCAGGTATTTGCCGTATTTATTAACCTCTAAAGCCGGCGGGAAATACCAGCCCGACGTTTGCGCATGGAAGTAACTGCTGCCTTTTACAATGGCTGTACGGCTATGCAGGTCAGTGTATTCATCCGTCCATTGCCACACGTTACCAACTATATCTATTACCCCAAACGGGCTCGCTCCTGATGGATACGCATCAACGGCGGTGGGCTTGCGCATAATCCGGGCAGTATCGGCCGGCGGGTAATTGTCCTTTAAATTTTCATTTCCCCACGGATATTTGCGTCCATCAGTGCCCTGAGCGGCATACTGCCACTCCCACTCATGCGGCAGCCGTTTACCGGCCCATTTGGCATAGGCCCGTGCATCTTCTAAAGATACCCATGTAACCGGCATATCTTCAGTGCCGGCAGCGTAGGTCCCTTTGACCCAGTCATGCAAAAAGTTATGATCGTCTGCCGGATGATATTTAGTAGCATCCACAAACTTTTTGAACTGCTTATTGGTCACCGGGTATTTATCAATATAAAACGAAGGCACCTTCATTTGATGTTTTTGCGACCGTGAAGGATGCGACTCCCACGGGTGTTGCACGCCAACAGCTGTGGGTAACTCATTCCCCTCAATCATTACGCCTACCGACTCAAATTCATAGTTATCTGCTGCCGGTATCCTGATCATGCCCTCGGGTGCTTTTAATGGAATCCTGGTTTTAGCAATGGCAACCATTTGCTGCGGAATGGGCTTCCATTCGGCCGAATAGCTTTTGAGCTTACGTTTACTCATTACAGCCATTTTAGTCAAAAAGGCCTGCTCTGCAGGTGTTAAACTTGCGCCGGTAGCCAATATCGATCCGTACCCTAATCCTTCCATATCAAGGCTTAAAACAGCATTCCCGTCCTTGATTTCAGGTTTAAGCCTATGGCCATTCCATAAATCATAATAAACATCGCCTTTATGATAAGGCAGGCTAATTAGCCTGCCGCTTATGGCAATGGTATTGCGATTAATAAAATTGTAAACAGTTTTGCCTTTGGATGGAAACTTAGTGGCATAGATATTTTTTTGCAACACCGGTACAAAAGGCTCCCAATCTTTGCTACTCCATATGTCTGGAAAAGCATGATAAATAGCGCTTATCCGGCGTATGGCTTCCTCATAGCGTTCGGGAATCTGGTTCCAGACAGACCAAACATTCTCCCACGAGTTATAGCCTATCCCGTTAAAAAATGCCCATTGCAGGTCAGGAGTTTTATCAACTGCCCAGCGGTTAGTGATATTAACCTGGTGTCTTGGCTCTATCCATTTATAAACGCTTACGCCCGGCATTTGCTCATAGCCCCAAAAATATCCCCAGCTAAGCCTATTCCATTCCAGCATCTTATAATTGCTTATAAACATTTCTGGCTGCCATGCCAGGGGATAACTCTCATCCCGGGCATATTGATAAAAGTCTTCAGATACACCCGTCATGGTATCTCCATTCATGCCGTCGGCCCCCAATTGTTTCATCTCTTTAACCAGCGCTTCGGCCATAGGTATTTGTATCCTCCGGGTACCATGATCCCAAATCATGATCGGGAAAAACACATGCACACCCCTGGCTTTAAAATTTTTGATCATCTGCTTCACAGCTTCTTGTCCGCCAGGCATATCGGCCGTCAGGTCAAATTGATTACGATTGTCCACACCTATGTTTGGATAAGTTGGCCATATCAATACGGCATCAATACCGCCATAGCGCTTTTTTAAGTCGGCGAGGTAACGGTCAACAGTATATTTACGGGTTAGCGGATCATAAAAAAACCGGTCATGTGCCATCATTTGCACGTAGATAAAAGTGTGGTTTATCCATTTTAATGCCCAGTTATTGTAAAGCTGATCATTATAATGAATGTCGGCTTTCTGTTTATCGCGCCAGGCTTTCAGATCTTCGAGCCATTGCGCGCGCTGCCCGGCGCTAGCCGGGCCTTTAAATGTCTCTTTTAAAGCGCCCGAAAAAGCAGGTTGCTGGGCATAGCCCTTGCATCCAAAAAATAGCATCAAAAGCAAGTAGTATTTATTACGCATATCTTGGTGTATGTGTGGATTAGCAAAGTTGGAAGCACCAAGTTAACAGAACATTTCAATACATAAGTGTTCGGACACAAATTTCGCGGTAGAAATCGCCGGGGCGTATTTATACGGTTAGCTAAAACTATTGGGAATACACAGTGTCCGGAGATTTGATTTTTCGAGCTATTATCGCGAAAAATTAACTATCAAATTAAATAAATATCCTAAAAATACAAGTTTAAAATTAACATGATATTTTACTCCTTTGAGTGATAAAAAACGCCATTGGGCTAAACCAAACGCATATTTTAGGATTAATAATTTTTATATTTAGCCACGTTTACCAATAAAATGAACGCTACCTCTGATTTTCATTTTTCGCAAAACGAGCATATTTATCGAACGCTGAACAGCATTCGCTTACACTTATCGGGTTCTATACAGGAGCCGGCTTTAAAACACTTAAAACATAATAACATGATGAGGTGAGCGTAAGTACAGCGTTGACAGTAAAGGGTCTGATTTTTGCTTCGCTTTACCATTCAACAACATTTGCAAGCTGCTAATTATGAAATATACTATCAACTTCTAACTATAATGACCCCCACTCCTAAAAAAATAATGATAGCTGACGACGATCCGGGTATTGTGGATGCTATTGAAATGCTACTTGAATTTGAAGGTTACCAGGTTACATCTACAGTTGATGGAGCCGACGTGCTGGATCTGACAGATGACCTGCCTGACCTGTTGTTATTGGATATTTGGATGTCGGGCGAGGATGGCCGCGATATCTGCAAAAAAATAAAAAAAATAGATACCATGAAGAATATACCTGTAATTATGATATCTGCCAGTCGAGATATCAGGGAATCAGCCATGGCTGCGGGTGCCGACGATTTCCTGGCCAAACCATTTGAAATGAATGAGTTACTAGCAAAAATCAAAAAACTAACGTAAATCTTTATCGTTTATATTAATTTTTTTATATTTGAAACCCCCTCTTAAAATAACACGTACAAATCTATTTTTTTAAGCCGAATTCTATAGTATAACGTTGACTGATTTTAAACCACTACCTGATCCAAAATTTCAATATTGTCCAAGGTGCGGGGCACCTCACCATTACCAACTGCACAGAAGTTGGTTATTGAGAACATTGCTCTTTTTCATACCTGTGCGTAAATACTTTTGTGCAAAATGCAAAAAGCCATTTTATGCCAGGAAACTGGCGCGGTAAGCGTATCTGTATTCAGGGATATTTTACCAAAATCAAAAATCCCCCCCGGCTTTTTGATAATAGCCGGATTAACACAAAAAATTTAGCTGGACCGGTAAACACATTTGAGTTTTATTGGTTATAATATTTAATAACACTTGGTATCATGGCTAATTTTCAGGAAATTATTGCATCGGAGAAACCTGTTTTGGTTGATTTTTCGGCAGAATGGTGCGGTCCCTGCAAAATGATGGCTCCTATTTTACAGCAGCTAAAAAGCACAATGGGCGACAAAGTTACCGTCATTAAAATAGACGTGGACAAAAACCCAGCGGCGGCCAATGCATACAACATACAGGGCGTACCCACACTCATGATTTTTAAACAAGGCGAAACCAAATGGCGCCAAAGCGGTGTGATACAGGCCAACCAATTACAGCAGATCCTTACTCAGTATTTGTAATCAATTTGTTAACACCAGTTTAGTTAACAGTTTATATAGCTCGTTTAGATTTGAGTATACACAGCCGGTTAAGCAAAAAGTATGTTACAGCATACTATTTGTTTAATCAAACTGTTATCAATATATCTACCAATTACAACCAGGTACACAGAAAACACAGGGGGAGGTTTGTCATGTCACATCAATCACAATTTAATCCGCAACGCCAGTTTCACATATTAATTAACGATGCAAATGAGGAGCACAATATTACTATGATGCCCGGCCAGGAAGGCAACTTCAAGGTAATTAAACAGGGCGAGGTTTTAGGCGAGGTGGCTTACACGCCGCAAAAAAAGGTTATTGCTTATAAAGGCCGTTTTAAAAAGCGCTTTATGCAGCAGCTTGAGGAACACATCAGCCATTATTACTCGTACGCTTTTTAAGGCTTATTCAACAAATATCTGTTTTTGGTTGATATCAATCACTGCCTTGTCATTATTTAGGCTTATACGCACTACCATGTGGTATAATATATTCTCGTAAATATAGATATTGTCACTTTTGTCAGACCCGCGAAAGTTTTGTACTAATCCCTGCCCCTTTGCCTGCCCCACCAGGTTAATAACATCCTGCACGTTCGGGCTGACGTAGCTAACGGTGCGTAATATGCCGCCACTTGCAGTTTTGGTTCCCTGCCCTACTATCAGCGTTTCTCTTTGTTTGGGTGGTACGGCCATATTTTGGTAATGCTCAACTACAAAACCTTTTATATCCTCGCCGTATTGCAGCGCCCAAACTTTATTTGCTGTTAGTATGCTGCTTGCCTGGTCATTATTTAAACCGGTCAGGTTAATGATATTCATCAAATTAATAGTTTGTCCGAATGCGTGTGCACAGCACAAATAAATTGCAATAGTTAGCAGGCACTTTTTCATGTCCTTTAATTACCGGGGAATTACGGTGTTAAAATTAATAATTTTTGCGAAAATATTTTTAGTGCTTTGAATACCAGGCCATCAGTAACAAAACCATTTGGTTATAGGTATCTAAACCATGAGGCTGGTTGTTGGCTTTCAAATAATCGTCGTAAAATATGCCACTGATAGTACTCATCTGCCCGCGATAATATAGCCAATAGTCGCGCTGCCTTTTAAAATCCAACTTAACGGTTTTTGAGATATGCATTTTAAGCTCATTATTGATCGTTGTATCGCGGCGACGCATGGCGTGCATGCATTCATCAAGCGCATCCTGATAGGCAGAATAGCTCAGCAGCCGGTCGCCGGAGTTAATGCCGATAAGATAGCCTGAAAAACTGGCTTCATCTTCAAACGCATACCCAATCTGGTGCGACATTTCATGGCAGGCTACAAACGGCCGCTCGAAATACGGTATACGATAATTGATATTAGACTCGCTGGTGAAAGGATTATAATCGCCTGACGTAGTTAAATAATTCATCAGCCAGCTTAAAAGCGATGGCTTTATATGCGGGTAATAAGTGCGAAAACCGGCAGATGCTGCCGACATTTTGTTAACCGCTTTTACAGCGGTTTCAAAGACGGCCTTATTTTCTTGCAGCGTGTCGGCAGCCGTAAGGCGTGCACGTGTGGCATTGGCGCTGTCAATCATCATACAGGTAATATCCTGTAAATGTTGGGTTGTGTAATTGGTATCGCGCAGGCCCAAACGCTCGTTCATTGAGGGGCGGTAATAATTTAGTCCCCAAAACAAATAAAATATCAATATGCCTGTTTGTATGCCAATGATAACACCTAGCATTAAATTACCGGCCTGCTTAAAGCGCTTTTTAAATAACAGCGAAATAAACTTTATTAGCAAATAAGCGAGATAAATAACCACGGCGCTGTACAACACATCGCCAACACTAAACGGGATGAGGTTAAATACAGGGTGGAATATCTTGCAAATAAAAACGTAAAGGCCCTGAGCGTAATATTTCTCGACCGCCTCAGGATAATCTTCAAATACATTTAAAAGATACAACGCTATAGCCAATATGCCTATGGTAAGAAAGCGTTTTTGTATTTGATTGAAGCGTTTAAGCATCTGTACAAATATATATTATGGATGGACAGAATTACAACAGATTGCCATAAAGGGGGGTATCACCCTGAGCCCTAATTTAAGTGCCAAGGCGGTAATAAAAAAAGCGATGGGCGTAAGATCCATCGCTTTTTAAAAATTATTAATATCGTTTAATTATTTAATAGCTACCGATACCGATGTAGTTTCCCAAACCAGATCAAAACCGGTTTTAGTGATTACGTATTTTAAACGCTCGGTCATAGGTACAGTTTTAGGTGTTACACTAACCACAACAACGTCTTTAGCCGGGTCGTCATTAGCTTCGCCGTTATGTTTAATACCCCACTCGCCTAATTGTGAGTTAAAAATAACTTTCCACTGTTTTTCGCCCGGAGTTACAAACAAGCTGTATTTGCCGGCAGGCAATGTTTTACCACCAATAGTAATGTTTTTATCGGTACTAAAAGTGGTAGCCTCGTTGGCGCCTGCTCTCCAGTTCTTATCGTATGGCAGCAGGCCGCCAAAAATTTTACGGCCGCGTACAGATGGAGCGCCATAATTAATGGTGATATGCGCACCGTGTACCACACCTGAAGTGCTGTCGCGCGGACTGAGTGGAGCTTTATTTTGCGCAAATGAAACTGTCGAGATTAAAAATGCAACTACAAAAACTGCAACTGCTTTTACTGTGAAAGATGTTTTCATGTTTTTTTGGTTTGTTAGTGGTAAAGATAAGTCGTTTTTCGATAGATGCAACTACCGGCTAAAATGAAAAAATTTTCGCTTAACCAGGCAAACTAAGTTAATACTTAAGATGTTATAACAGTGATTCACATTGCAGTTAGGAATTGACTGAGGGATTCATAGCCCAAGGTTAAACAATTGTTGTGAGTTGGCCCTTGCCTGCATAAGGCAAGGGTTTTTTTATGCCCGTTTTTAGCATCACACCCAAAAGCCTTATACTTACATTTTATTTGCAGGGATGAAGCATAACGACAAGCCCATTTACTTACTGTTTTTTATTTTGGCTTTTGCCGTCAGTCTTGCCGGTATCAACGTAAAATTCTTTACCGACGACCCCGGGCTTTATGCATCCATCGCCAAAAATATGTTATATAAGCATGATGTGCTTCAACTATTTACTTACGGACGGGACTGGCTGGACAAGCCCCACTTTCCGTTCTGGATGGCAGCGTTAAGCTTCAAATTGTTGGGCATAAGCGTTTGGGCCTACCGTTTACCGGCACTATTATTTTTTTTATTAGCTGCGCGATATACCTATCTCTTCGCAAAAAAATATTACGACTGGGAGGCCGCAGCGACAGCAGTGCTTATTATGATGACGGCACAATACATCATCATGTCGAACACCGACGTTCGTGCCGAGCCTTATTTAATGGGTTTGGTGATTGCGGCCATTTATCATATCAGTAACCTGTCAGAACAATTTACATTAAAAGACCTGCTGTTAGCCGCACTATTTACTGCCTGCGCTATCATGACCAAAGGCATATTTGTGATTGTGGCCATATATGGCAGTTTATTAGGCGAGGCTATTTTTACCAAACGCTTTACCTACATATTTGCACCAAGATTTTTGCTGCTGTATTTACTGACACTGGTGTTCACCCTTCCTGAACTCTATGCACTGTATCTGCAATTTGATTTGCACCCTGAAAAGCTGGTGTTTGATAAGCATGGTGTATCAGGCATTCGCTGGTTTTTGTGGGACAGCCAGTTTGGCCGGTTTGTAAATAACGGCCCCATTAGCCGTACTAAAGGCAGCGACATTTTCTTTTACCTGCATACCCTGCTCTGGGCCTTTGCACCTTGGTGCTTGCTGTTTTACTACGCTGTTTACAAATCTGTCCGTAAAATATATTTCAAAACCGGGCTGCCTGAATATTACACGTTAAGCGGCGGATTATTGTTGTTGTTGTTATTCTCATTTTCTAAATTTCAACTGCCTTTTTACACCAATACCGTTTTCCCTTTGTTTGCCATAGTTACGGCACCATATTGCTATCGCCGGCTATCTGTACGGGCCAGTAAATTCAGGTTAATTAATCAGTGGGTATATATTACGCTTTTTACAGCAGCAATTTTCGTCATCAATTTTTTCCTGAAGCCTGCAAGTCAGTTGTTTTTTGCGGTTGGTTGTATCTTGTTTTTAGGATTGATAACTATCGTCGGCAAGCAGGTTAGCAACCTGCATCGTAAAGCGTTCTTCATTAATTGCGCAGCAGTGTTATTTGCCAATTTTTACCTGGCGACGGTGCTTTATCCTATACTCACCAATTATAACGGACAGATCAGCGCTGCTCAATACGTTAACACAGCCAACTATAAACACATTTATTCGGGCCGGATGGAAAGCAACGTATTTCAGTTTGAATGCAATAAACCGGTTGATTTTCTACCCGTTGAGCGCTTTCAGCAGATGAATGCCCCTGGCTCGGTAATGTTTGTAACGCAGTATTTGCTTGATTACTTAAACAATAACCACATCCCTTATCAACTAATTAAAAGTTTTACTAATTATCCCCAGGAAAGGATCTTGCCTAAATTTGTTAATGCCGCCACACGGCAACAGGTGTTAGATAAAGTGTATCTAATAAGCCGGTAGTTACTCAGTGTCCCTGTCTTCTTCCCAATAAATAGTATCTACAAATAAGCTGTTTTTACTTGCGACGTCTGCTTTTACCTTTTCAAGTTCGGCTTTGGCATCAGTTTCGTTCAGATTACCGGTAAGGGTATAATGGTGAATAACATACCCTGTTTTACTATTAATAAACTTAAAATGTTTTTTCGCAGCTTTCATTGGTGATGACGGCTTTACCTATTACAGCAACGCCTGTGACGCTATATTGTTTGCAAGTTAGCCTTCGCTATCTTTGATATTATACACCAATATAACTACCATAGCACCCAATAAGGCAATTAACCCGAAGGATAGTTGCAGCCCGGCCGCCTGCGCAATAAAGCCAATAAAAGGCGGAACCACCAAAAAACCCAAATAACCGATAGACGATATTGAAGCCAGCGCCGTGCCGCTGCTCATGGTAGTTGACCGTCCCGCCATCTGGAACACCATGGGTACAATGCAGGATACACCTAATCCAACCAAAATAAAGCCAACCATACAGGGAACCGTGTAAGGCAAAAAGACAGCCATTAATAATCCGCAGAAAATAAAAATACCGCTAAACCGTAAAACATGCTTAATACCGAAACGATTCACCCCGGCATCGCCTACAAAACGGCCAAATGTCATGGCAATCATATAAACTACAAATCCGCCCGTTGCAGTTGATTTGGGTACATGCACTACTTTGTTGAAGTAGATACTGCTCCAGTCGTACATGGTGTTCTCGCAGGCCATACTGGCAAAGCAGATCAGCGAGAATACCAGCAGCGATTTATCCGGCAGCGTAAACAGTTTCTTTTTTGGCTGCGGTACAGGCGGCTCATAAATAGTGCCCTTAATAAAAAGTAAAGTAAAAATAACTAATATCAAACTCACACCCAGCAAATGATACCGGGTGCCGACGTTATAATAAACCATAAAATAGCCGCATGCCGCACCTGCGAAACCGGCCATACTCCAAATACCGTGAAAATTAGCCATAATAGACCTATCGTATAAAGCCTGTACCGCAACCGCCTGGGCATTGGTGGAGATATTAAACAGATTGCGCGATACACCAAAACAAAATAATACAGCCACCAATTGCCATGTATTATTGGCAAAGCCTATACAACCCAGCATGACCGCATAAAATAAGCACCCCAAAAACATAACACGTCGGCTGCTATGTTTGCTTAATAAAATGCCTGTAACAGGCAACGTTAATAACAAACCCACCGGCATTGCAAACAGCAAACCACCTAACTGGGCTTCATTAAGGTGCAATTGAGTTTTAATAGACGGAATACGAGACGCCCAGGATGAATAGCCAAACCCGGACAAGAAAAAGAAAACAGCGTTGGCTAAACGCAATTGCCTCGGCGTGCGGCTATGAGATGTTAATGTCGCTGTCATACAAACCGGTAAATTTAGGCATTGCCACGCTCATAATGTTTAATTATAATTGAAGAATGGAAAGTATTGAAGAAAACAGTCAGGAACAAAATCTGTCAAAAGCTAAAATTATTACCGGTGTAGTAATAGCTTTCCTGCTTCCGCTTCTGCTATCACTTGGTGTAGCACATTTGCCGGTTAGCTACTGGACCAAGATCTATGCTTCACGTATTGTTTTTTGGGCAGAGGTTTTGTTGCTTTGGCTTTATGCCCGCAAGGTAGAGAAACAATCATTGCTGATATTGCCCGAAAAAAAACGCGGTTTTGAATTTGTGGTAACAGCGGTTGTAATTTTATACCTGCTTACTATAGCGGCGCAAATTCTATCAGCTATACCCGTTTTAATGGGTTATCATGAAGACACCACGGTAATGCGGCAAATAGCTCATATTGTAAAAGGGCGCCCTGTATTAATTTTCTTTATCAGTTTAACCGCCGGTGTATGTGAGGAAATAATATTCAGGGGTTATTTGCTAACGCGATTATCATTATTGTTTAAAAATCAATGGGCCCCGGTACTTCTTTCCTCATTGTTGTTTGCGGCCCTCCATTATAAATACAATATGCCGCGCGAGTATATCTTTCCTTTTCTTATCGGTGTCATTTTTAGCATCCATTATCAACGCTTCGGCAATATCAAGCCGCTTATTATTGTTCACTTTATTATTGATGTAACCGGACTGATGCTCGCTTCACATTTCATGAAATAAATTTAAAATATTAACACCAGCGTACCGCTGATGATAAGTGCGGCGGCAATACCGGTTTTCAGGCTGATAGATTCGCCCAGGAAAACGGCTGCTAAAACAATGGCCAGCGCCACGCTCAATTTGTCAACAGGTGCCACCTGCGAAACCTTTCCCAACTGCAAAGCCTTAAAATAACATATCCACGATAAACCTGTGGCGCACCCCGACAGAATCAGGAAGGTCCAGTTTTGTTTAGTAAGATTGCTTATGCCCACATTGGCACCTTTAATGAAAACAAGCGCCCAGGCAATTACAATAATCACCACGGTGCGTATAGCGGTAGCCAGATCTGTATCTACCCCTTTTATACCTACTTTCGCAAAAATAGCTGTCAAAGCCGCAAACAACGCCGACAGTAAAGCATATATCCACCACATAGTTTTTTGATTTTAATTATGTTATACAAGTAAAGTTCGACAACAAATCTGTTTAAAACTTGTTGCGGCATACAAAATTAATACAGAATTATGCGCTATTTTAGCATAAAAAAACCATTGCCAACGCGGCGATGACTCACCCGATCTGTGCTACGCTGCATCACCCTCTTCCGCAAGCAGTAATGAGGGATTATGAATTTGGGAGCAAACCCTCTTTACGCCAAAGGCGAAGAGAGGGTCGACGAGCGAAGCAATGTCGGGGTGGGTCCATACGGTGGCAAGGTCAAAACTACTAAATCACAGCATGAAAAGGCTTTTCAGCATTACACTCTTCATTTTAATCGCTTCTACCTCGCTGGCACAAACCTTTTCATTAGATAGTTATCTGGAAATTGCACGCAGTAATAGTCCGCTACTTAAAGATTTAAACAATCAGATAGCTTCCAACCAACTGGACAGCTTGCGCCTGCGCGCAGGCCTTCGGCCACAGGTAGCATTGAACAGCGGCGGTTTATATGCGCCGGTTATTAATGGTTACGGCTACGCGCCCGCTATTACCAATGAGCATACACTTGATGGACTGGTTGGCGTTAATAAAGCCATCATCGGGAGTAAAAATATTAACGAGCAGGTACAAACCATTACACTGTCGACCCAAAGTGTAATTAACAGTATCAAAATATCTGAGCAGGATTTAAAAAAGTCGGTTACAGCACAATACATCACCGCTTACGGCAGCCTGCAGTCATACAATTTCAATAAAGAAGTAGTTGCGCTGTTAGCTAAGGAAAACGAGGTATTAAAGAAGCTCACCCGCGCAAACGTTTACCGGCAAAGCGACTACCTGACCTTTTTAGTGACCCTGAAACAGGCCGAATTGCAACTGGCTCAGTCGCGCGCGCAATACAAAAACGACTACACGACGCTAAATTACCTGGCGGGAGTTACCGATACGGTAATGGTGACTTTAAGCAAGCCGGATATTCGCCGTGCAATAGCTGCAGATCCGTTAACCAGTATCTATTTCAAGCAGTTTGAAACAGATAGTTTAAAAATCATCAATAGCCGGCGTCTACTGGATTTTACCTACAAGCCCAAATTAAACGCGCTGGCAGATGCCGGTTTTAATACCGACTTCACCGGGCAGGAATATAAAAACTTTGGCTTAAGCGCAGGCTTTACCCTGTCTGTGCCTATTTATGATGGCGGCCAGCGCAAACTGGCACTAAAAAAAATAAATCTGCAGGAGGACACCCGGCAGAATTATAAAGCATTTTTTGATAAACAATACAGGCAGCAATTGGCGCAGCTAAATCAGCAGCTGGCTGAGAACGACGCCTTGTTGAACCAGGTGACTGACCAGATGAAATACATTGAAAGCCTGATTAAGGTAGACACGCAGCTCATGCAAACCGGCGACCTGAAAATTGCCGATCTGATTTTGGCCATCAACAATTACCTGTCAGTAAAAAACCTGTTTACACAAACTACTATAACCGGCCTGCAACTGGTAAACCAACTTAACTACTGGAATAAATAAACATGAAGATATTTTATAAACATGCCACCATTAAACCCTTTTACTGGGCGCTGAGCGTGCTGGTACTCTTATCGGCTTGCAAGGGCAAAACCGATGCAGGCGACGAGGAAGATGCCAAAGTTGAAGCCATAACCCCAGTTACAGTAACAACCGTTAACGATAGCACACTGATTGACTATATTAACCTTAACGCCACTTCAACCTATCAGCAAAAAAATATTGTAAAGGCTAACGCCAATGGCTATGTGCGAAATATCAACATTCAGCCGGGTCAGTACATTAGTAAGGGTCAGTTAATGTTTACCATCAAAACAAAAGAAGCCCAAACTATTGGCAATACCATTAACGTGCTGGATACTACATTCAGATTTTCGGGCGTAAACAAGATTAAGGCCCCCGAGCACGGCTACCTTACCCAACTAAACCACCAAACCGGAGACTACGTACAGGACGGCGAGCAACTGGCTGTAATAAGCGACCGCTCAAGCTTTGCCTTCATTATGCAGTTACCTTACGAGATGCGGCAAAAGGTACAAAGCAATCAAAACATTGTGCTCACCCTGCCCGACGGCCGCAAGATAAACGGCAGAATTAGCGCTTTCATGCCTTCGGTTGATACCACTTCACAGACACAGGGCGTTGTGATCAGGATTGGTGGGGACAATACCATCCCCGAAAATTTGATAGCTAAAGCGCGCATAGTTAGTACATCAAAGCCCCATACACAGTCACTGCCTAAATCGGCGGTATTAACCAACGACACACAGACGGATTTTTGGGTAATGAAGCTCATTAATGCCAATACAGCGGTAAAAGTACCCGTTACCAAAGGCATTGACGTAGGTGAGCGTGTAGAGATCATCTCACCAAAATTCTCGCCTGCCGACAAGATTGTGGTTACAGGAAATTACGGACTGGCTGACACCGCTAAAGTTAAAATTGTGCAATAATGACCGGGCCAAAAAACTTCTTCATATCGCACCGTAAGCCGTTGGCCCTGGTACTGGCTTTGGTCATAGCCGGGGGGATTTTTGCCTATACCAAACTACAAACTTCGCTTTTCCCCGAAATCACCTTCCCCAAAATAAAGATCATCGCCGATGAAGGTTTGCAGCCTGTGGACAAGATGATGGTGACCGTGACCAAGCCGCTGGAAAATGTAGTAAAACAGGTTCCCGACTTGAAGGTGGTGCGCAGCACGACCAGCCGGGGCAGCTGCGAGATTTCTGCTTTTATGAGTTGGAATGCCGACATGGATCTGAGCATGCAACGCATCCAGTCGGCTATTGACCAGATAAAAAATGACCTGCCGGCCGACGTCAATATCTCGGTTCAAAAAATGAACCCCTCCATATTACCGGTAAGCGGCTATACTTTAGAGAGTCATAACCGCTCGCCTATTGAGCTGCGGCAATTGGCTACTTATACCATTAAGCCTTTTCTGTCGCAGGTTGACGGTGTTTCAGAGATCAGGATCATTGGCGGTAAGGTTAAAGAGTATTGGCTGATTTTGAACCGCCAGAAAATGAGCAGCCTGGGTGTAACGCCTGATGTCATTAGCGCGGCGTTGTCTAACACTAACTTTGTCAGATCGGGCGGATACCTGTCTGATTACAAAATGATGTACCTGGCGGTTACCGATGCCACCATTGCCAACAAAGCACAACTTGAAAACGTAATCGTCAGTAATGACCGTAAACGTATTATCCAACTCAAAGACATTGCAGAGGTACAGATAAATGAAGGGATTGAGTACACCCGTATTAACGCCAATGGGCATGATGGCGTGCTCATTGCCGTTATTAAACAACCAAATGCCAATTTGGTAGATCTGTCAGACGCTATGGCGCTTAAAGTTAAAGAGCTGCAAAAGCTGTTACCTGCTGATGTTACCATTAAACCCTATTATATACAGGCCGATTTTGTAAACGATTCTATAAAAAGCGTAAGCGATTGCCTTTGGGTTGGCCTGCTGCTGGCCATTATAGTAGCCGTAATCTTTCTGCGCTCCATAAAAGCCAGCACCACTATATTAATCACTATCCCGGTTACTTTAGGGCTCACGCTCATTGTGCTGTACTGGGTGGGTTATACCTTCAACATTATGACGTTGGGCGCCATAGCCGCGGCCATAGGTTTAATTATTGATGATGCTATTGTTGTTGTGGAGCAAATACATCGTACACACGAGGAACATCCGGACGAACTAACCCGGGTTTTGATACAAAAAACCCTAAACTACTTATTCCCGGCTATGGTTGGCTCGTCCATCAGCACCATCGTAATCTTTGTGCCTTTTTTA
The DNA here is from genome assembly GCF_042686265.1 of Mucilaginibacter ximonensis. Taxonomy (NCBI): domain Bacteria; kingdom Pseudomonadati; phylum Bacteroidota; class Sphingobacteriia; order Sphingobacteriales; family Sphingobacteriaceae; genus Mucilaginibacter; species Mucilaginibacter ximonensis. The sequence continues at coordinate 205,131 of NZ_JBHUPD010000001.1, read as the reverse complement.
CTGATGACGGGCGTAGCCGGCGCCTATTTCCAGGTATTGACTAATACCATGATCATTACTTTGATATGCTCATTCTTTGTCACCTGGATTGGTTTGCCGGTAGTTTACCTGCTGCTTACCCCAAAGCCAAAATTCACATCATCAGACAAAAACAAGCATCAGGAAGCTCACCATATCAGCAAACAGCGCTGGGTGCGCTGGTTTATACTGCGCCCATGGCTAAGTTTAACTATTGTAGCCGGGTTAATAGTAATCATTGCCGTAGTACCTAAATTGCTAAAAACCGGTTTCCTGCCCGATATAGACGAAGGTAGTATTGTACTTGATTATTCATCGCCGCCGGGCACCTCGCTTGAGGAAACCGACCGCATGCTGCGCCAGATCGAGAAGATCATTATTAAACAACCTGAAGTCGCCGCTTACTCGCGGCGTACGGGTACACAAATGGGTTTCTTTATCACTGAGCCAAACCGTGGCGATTACCTGATAAGCCTTAAAAAGAAACGGGATAAAACCACTGAAGAAGTAATCAGCGAACTCCGAAACAAGATTGCTTCAACCCAACCGGCCCTGGTAATAGACTTTGGACAGGTTATCGGCGACATGCTGGGCGATTTAATGGAATCGGCCCAACCTATCGAGGTAAAAGTTTACGGTAGCAGTCAAAGTGTATTGCAAGACCTCTCTAAACAAATAGCCGCTGCGCTAAATTCGGTAAAAGGTACTGCCGATGTTTTCGACGGCATTGTAATTGCCGGCCCTTCAGTAAGTATAGTGCCTGATTATGATAAACTGGCGCAGTATAACGTTACACCGGCCAATTTGCAATCGCAAACTGAAACTGCCTTGCAGGGTACGCTTGTGGGCAATTTGTTTGACAAACAGCAATTGGCTCCTATACGCATGGTATACCCGGGTAACCGTGGGCTTACCGTGTCGGGTGTTAAAGATTTAAATATCTTTTTACCCAAAGGCAATATGATCCCGATCAGTCGCCTGGCCGAAGTTGAACTAAAAGCCGGCGAGGCAGAGATTAACCGCGAAAACCTTCAGTCAATGGGTATCATAAGCGCCCGCCTGGAGGGCAGCGATCTGGGCACGGTTATGCCGGCTATTAAAGCTGCTGTAGCCAAAATCAATCTGCCGCAAGGCTACCATGTTGAGTATGGCGGCGCTGACGCCGAGCAGCAGCAATCGTTTAAAGAATTATTGATGATTCTGATAGCTGCAAGTCTGCTGGTTTTTGGGGTAATATTGTTCCTGTTCAAACAATTCAGGATAGCAGTTTTAATACTGCTGATATCTATCCTTGGCGTGTCAGGCAGTTTGCTGTCGTTATTGCTCACCAATACACCGCTTAATGTAGGCAGCTATACCGGCTTGATCATGATAGTGGGTATTATCGGCGAGAACGCCATCTTTACCTTCCTGCAGTTTAAACAAAGTGTGATAGACGGCGCCAAGGCTGACGATGCCATCATTTATTCTATTTCGACACGCCTTCGCCCTAAATTAATGACGGCGTTGGGCGCCATCATTGCCTTGATGCCGTTGGCGCTGGGGATAGGCGCAGGCGCGCAATTGCATCAGCCGCTGGCTATTGCGGTAATCGGTGGATTTTTAGCTGCTTTACCTCTGTTGTTGATTGTGTTGCCAAGTATGCTGCGCATACTGTATAAAAAAGGCGATGTAAATCCACATCATCACTTAGAAGAGCGTGGGACGTAATCTTATTTGTCGTTATGATCGCTGTGATAATTTCATATTGATAGCGAATAAATACAAGGTCTCTACAGAATTACCCCGGATATTTATCATCGGTACAAAACCTTAAAAAATAATCATGAAAAAGATTTTTCTCGGCTGCGCTGCCCTCTTGCTTGCCGGCCTTTCCCATGCACAAACCTACGTGCTTGACAAAACTGTAAACCTTACCGGCGACGGTGGGTATGACTACCTGTCAATAGACAAAGTGAACAACCGCCTGTATGTTTCGCACGGCACTATGGTGAACGTGGTCGACCTGGCTACTGAACAACAAATTGGCGTAATTGAAAACATGAAAGGCGTGCACGGCATCGCCATTGACAATAAAGCAAATACAGGCTTTATAAGCGACGGCCGGGCCAATGCCGTGGTAGCTTTTGATCTGAAAACTTTACAGAAAACTGCCACCATTTTGCTCACCAATGCCAACGGACCAGACGCTATTTTATACGACCCATATTTTGACCGTGTTTATACCTTTAATGGTGAAAGCAATAATTCGTCGGTAATTAACCCGAATACGTTAAAACAAGATGGCACTATCGCTCTCGGCGGCGCACCTGAATTTGCCGTAAGCAATGGCAAAGGGCTTATCTATAACAATCTCGAAGACAAGAATAGCCTTAACGTGATCGACGTAAAAGCTATGAAAGTGATTAAAAACTTTCCGCTTGCGCCGGGCGGCGGACCTACCGGCCTGGCGCTTGATTTGGCAAACTCGCGGTCTTTTTCAGTATGCCGCGAAAATAAGGCCATGGAAGTTGTTAACATTATTACGGGCAAAGTAGTGGCTACCGTGCCAATTGGTGGCGGCGTCGACGCCGTTGCTTATGACCCCGAAACCAAACTGATCTTCTGCTCAAACGGCGACGGAACCACAACTATCATCAAGCAACAAAGTGCTGACCAATATAAGGTTGTACAAACGCTGGCTACCCAAAACCGTGCAAAAACACTGGCACTGGACACCAAAACACATAAAATATATTTAAGCGTAGCTACCATGGAAGCAGGTACGCGCAGGCCCTTACCCGGCACCTTCAGGCTGTTGATTTATAAACCGAATTAACAGTTTTATAACTATTATGTAAAATTTTATAATTATTATTGGGGAATTGAGTTATTATAAAAAACCCCTGGGCCAACTTAAATTATAGATTGTATAAAATTTTATGACTAAAAGAACAGATTTTGTCTACTCGCAGGCATCAGAGCCGCACCGTATCCGAACGAAGAAAATTTTAAAAGAGTTTCCCGGTTTGCGGACACTGATCGGCAAAAATCCAAACACCATTTGGGCCATTGTTGGCCTGGTATCGTTTCAGTTAGTATTGGCCTGGCTACTTCGCGATCAATCATGGTGGTTGGTTTTTGGCGCTGCTTATTTACTGGGAGCTTTTGCAGATCACTCGCTATTTGTAATGATACACGAGTGTGCGCACCAATTATTATTCAAAAATCGCTCGGCAAACCGTTGGGCGGGTATTTTGGCAAACATGCCACAAATTTTTCCGAGTTCAATTTCGTTTGAACGATATCATATCAAACACCACTCTTTTCAGGGTGTGCATGAGCTGGACGCAGACCTGCCTAACCGCTGGGAAGCTAAAATGATTAATAATTCATTTATAGGTAAAGCGCTTTGGCTTTTATTTTACCCCTTATTCCAGGTTTTCCGGTTATCAAGATTGCGCGAGATTCAAACTTTTGATATCTGGATTGTAGCTAATATAGCGGTGCAGGTTGTATTCACAGCGGCTATTTATTATTTCTGGGGGTGGCATGCTTTAGCTTATTTGTTGCTAAGCTTCTCGTTCTCGGTAGGCTTACACCCGCTTGGCGCCCGCTGGATTCAGGAACACTACCTGACACATAGTGTTGAGCAGGAGACCTATAGCTATTATGGAGCACTGAATACGGTATCATTCAACGTAGGCTTCCATAATGAACACCATGACTTCCCTTCTATCCCATGGAACAAACTGCCTGAAATCAGAAAAACCGCGCCTGAATATTATGATACACTTTACTATCATAAATCATGGACCAAACTTTTCTTCCGCTTTTTGTTTGATAAAGAAATATCGCTGTTTAACCGTATCCTGCGCAAAGAGCGGGGCAAGGTAGCGCTCACAGACATTTCAAAGCCGGATGCTGAAATGGCAACAAACTAAAAACTAAACTAACAATAAGATAAAGGCTCCTAGCGGAGCCTTTGTTATTTCTACAAACTATTTTCTGTATCTTGCATTAAATATAATAGCATGTCTGCGTCTGAAAAAGCATATTCAAATGATAGCTCGACAACGGTTAGTTTAACCGAAATTGGGCAAGAGCGAATTCTGCAGATCTTGAATAAAACAGATAAAGAAAAATTTGAATCCTTCGTTGCCATGCTGCGTAGAAATGCCAAATTAAAACGGGCAAAAATCACTCATAAATAATATCAAAGCCTTCGCGAAACGCAAAAACCGTAATAATTACTTAACCAATGCGTTAAACTTATTTTCGGTAACTTTGCCAAAAATAACTCAGCCCCCAAAATGAGCAGAGCTAAAAAGTTAAACATACTCGTTCCCATTATATTCCTGTTGTTCGCCGGCGCATATGCACGGCATCGGTACCTGATTCATCAAATTGTATTGTCTGGCAACCTGAATGACAAGGTGATGGATGAAACTTCAGGCATAGCGGCATCAGGCATCAATAAAGATGTTTATTATGTACATAATGACAGCGGTGATACGAGTCGTTTTTTTGCCATATCGCCGGAAGGCAAACTCATCTCAACCCTTTATTATAAAGGCGACCCCAAAGAGCCGCTTGGCGCCAGAGACTGCGAAGACATTGCGGTAGGGCCCGGCCCGCTTAAAAATAAAAGTTATGTTTATGTAGGCGACATCGGCGATAACGGCGCCGTACGCAAATACCTGACGGTTTATCGTATACAAGAGCAGGCCGCGTGGACCAAAGGCGGTAATATTAATGTAGCTGCGGCCCCTGTTCATCTTAAATACCCCGACGGACCAAAAGATGCAGAGACTTTAATGGTTGATCCGGTACAAAAACTATTCTACATTATTTCTAAAAGGTCAGACACCGTTCGTGTTTACACATCACCGCTAAACTATAAACCTAACGATACAGTAGTAATGACCTACCGCGCAAAGCTATTTTTTAAGGGCTTCAAACCGTTTAAGTGGATCACCGCCGGCGATATCTCTAAAGATGGCACACAAGTATTGGTAAAAAGCTATCAGAAAGTTTACTACTGGAAACGGCAGGGCGACGAGCCAATCTGGCAAACGCTGCAGCGCATACCCGCCGAACCTAACTATCAGCAGGAAAAGCAAGGCGAAGCAATTGGTTTTACGCCCGACGGACGCGGTTTTTACACAGTAAGCGAAGGCGTGTTTTCGCCGGTATATTATTATCGGGTTCCTTAAGTTAAGTTTTTAATTTTCAGCAAAGAGCGTTTGCTTTGGATAAAAAAATCCTAATTTAGAATTATAACCCATTATGATATGAAAAGAAAAATACTGACCGCTGCATTGTTGTTTAGTACCGCATGGGCTTGTTTTGCAGCCATTACAGATTTAACCGGAAAATGGAAAGGCTCTATCGTTACCGCCGACGGTAACGAAGTACCCTTAACTTACATTTTTAAGGTAGACGGTGATAAACTGGACGGCGTAATACAAACCCCACAGGACGATCTTAAAATTTACGACGGCAAAATAACGAGCGACAAAGAGTTTACTTTTAAGGTTGACGTTAGCGGTGAAGCCGTAGTAAGCAAAGGCAAATATTACGGCGATTCTGTAATTGTTGAAGCCAATTTAGGCGGAGATAAATTACACTCCAAATTGCTTAGAATAGCTGCTTCAAAGTAAGGTAGCATTCAAAAAACATAAACTTAATATTAACAGATAATTTTAAATTAACTTATTGTTCACTTAATCGACCGGTAATTTTTTATTTACAAAGTGCGGCTACTTTTAAATAAAACTACCCAAGATTATGAAAACAAGGATCTTAACCACCGCACTGTTAGTATTTTGTAGTTTTATTGCCTGCTTTGCAGCAATTACCGGATTGAACGGCAAATGGGCCGGTTCCGTTAAAATCACCCAGGACGACGAGCTGCCGCTAGTTTACAATTTTAAAGTTGAGGGCGATAAACTGTCAGGCACCGTCCTTTCGCCTGACGGTAACGATTTGCCTATTGCCGACGGCGTTTTACAGGGAAATGAGTTTGCCTTTACTGTTAAAGCCGGCAAATACACCATTAACCACACCGGCAAATACTACGGCGACTCGGTAATTGTAGCCGCCGACCTTGAAGGCAAAACCTTTAAGGCTACCCTTAAACGTGATAAATAAGACCTCTCCCCGGCCCTCTTCAAAGGAGCGGGAGGTGAACAAACCAGTCTTATAAAAAAGCCTTCCCCTTTGGGGAGAGGTATTGCTTTTATGACCTCCAGCCACTACATTTGCGGCAATATGCTCAGAAAGATAACTGCCATAGTTTTGTTAGTTGCACTGGTTTCAGTAAATCTGTCGCGCTACTTTATCTATGCGGGTTTTGAGTTGAACAAGAAGTACATTGCCACCACGCTTTGCGAAAACCGGGACAAACCCTGGCTGCACTGTAACGGGCATTGCTACTTCATGAAAAAAATCAAGGCCGCGCAGGATGCCGAAAAGAATGACAGCCGCGAGTCGCAGAAAAACCTTTTCCAGGAGGTGTTCGTTTCTGCTGTTCTCGACGTGACATTCCACACCCAACTGCTGGAGGTTATTTCAACGCCTTATAAAGCTCCACAAGGCATAACCGACACCAGCACCATCTTCCGCCCTCCTCAAGTGGGTTAATTCCTTTTTCTTTACAGTTTTATTTTGTTTGATGACGATGCTATACGCCATTGGTGCGTGCTGTGGTCATCGCTATAAACTGTCATAACTCACAGATCTATTCATTTTTAATAAATCAGGGGTACTTAGTAGCAATTATCAGCACCACTCCGCAAAGCCGTTGTCATCCTGAGCGATAGCGAAGGATCTTATACGCTTTACCTATCATTTTGATAAGATCCTTCGCTAACGCTCAGGATAACAATCTGGTAGTGTTGATTCGCCAATTGCTATTCGGTCCGCACCCGACCACATATTTCTATGAAAAAATATTTTATATATTTTTTACTCAGCCTGTTTACGTCCGCGGCTTTTGGCCAGACCGTAACGAGTACTGTTACCGATGCTATCACGCACGAGCCGTTACCCGGCGCGATCATCAGCAATGATAACGGCATCACAAAAAAAACAAACACTAAAGGTCAGTTTACCGTTGCCCGGGGCACAATTCATGTTAACCTGGTTGGCTATAACGGCAAAACGCTGACTATTTCTGCCAATAATACCGTCATTGAGCTTACACCCTCAGCAGTCGACCTGCAACCGGTGATTGTATCTGCCAGTCGCGAAGGTGAGGCGAGACAGGATGCTCCTATCGCCATCAGCAAGATCAACTCAACCACCATCACAGAAACCAAAGCCACTGCTTTATATCAGCTTTTAAATAAAACAGCCGGCGTTTACATGGTCGACCTGGGAAATGAGCAGCATACTATGGCCATCCGTCAGCCTATAACTTACAATGCTTTGTATTTGTACATGGAAGATGGTTTGCCCATACGCCCTACCGGCATATTTAACCACAACTCATTGTATGAGATCAACATGAGCGGTGTGAAGGATATCGAGGTGATCAAAGGCCCGGCGTCTTCACTTTACGGCAGTAATGCCATTGGTGGTGCAGTGAATTTCATCACACAGAACCCGCCGGCTGTACCATCTGGCAATATCAGTTTGCAAGGCGATAACCACAACTATCGCCGTTTAGATGCCAATGCGGGCTTTACCTCGGGCAAATTTGGTTTGTATGTTGGTGGCTACACGTCGCACCTGAAAAATGGCTGGCAGGACTATTCAGATTTTGATAAACATTCCGTCAATTTCAAATCAACTTATGCGATGTCTGATCGCACCAAAATTACTGCTGGAGCGGCATACAATTACCTGAACACCCAAACGCCGGGTAGTTTGGATAGTGCCCATTTTTACAGCCGCAGTTATGGGGCAAATCAGCGCTTCACCTACCGTAAAGTTTGGGCCTTTAGAGCCAGCGCGAAACTGGAACATGCCTGGAATGAGAAAAACAGCACCTTCATAACGGCTTTTTACCGCGATAATTCGACCGCCCAGTTACCAAGTTATTACATTGCCGATGTGCGCGACAACCAGGGCAATTACGTAAGCAGCAACGGCCAGGTGAACGATCAGCGTTTTCACAGCTTTGGTTTACTGGCACAGCACCGCAGTAATTTTGATTTCCTGAACTCAAGATTGATTGCCGGGGTGTATTTGGACGACAGTCCGAGTTCATATTATGCGCAGTATTTAAATATTACCAAAGATGTAGCTAATAATTTTTACACGGGCTTTAGCAATACCGGAACCTATATTGATAATTATACGATTAAACTGTTTAATACGGCAGCTTATACCCAGTATGAGATCAACCCTATTGATCCGCTGCGCATTGTTGCCGGACTACGTTATGACCGTGTACATTACAACTTCCAAAACGGATTAACCGCCGGGACCAAATACAAACAGCAGGAAAGTAATGATTTTAATATCGTTGCGCCAAAATTAGGCCTGACTTATGATCTCGGCCACAACAAAGGCCTGTATGCAAATTACAGCGTCGGTTTTCAACCGCCCGAAACCGGCGATTTGTACAGCGCCCGCCAACTGCGGCCTCTGAAACAAGCCACCTTCAACAATTATGAAATTGGTGGCTGGCTATCGGCTTTGGATAAGAAGATGTATATCGAAATAAGCTTGTACGATCTGGAGGGCCGCAACGAGATTATTAACCAGTTGCTGCCAGATAACACCACGCAAAATCAAAATGCAGGTGCTACGCGCCATCAGGGTATTGAATACTCGGTAACTTATGCTCCGGTAAGCAGCCTGAGTTTTCGCTTTAGCGGTACCAATGCCAAACATACTTATGTTGATTATAGTGAGGTTAGAACCAATTATGCTACCAATACCAGCTACACCATCAACTATGACGGTAAACGCATGAACAACGCCCCAGCCTGGATTGCTAATTCAGAGCTTACTTATAAACCTTACTACCTGCCAGGTTTCAGAATCAGCGGCGAGTGGCAGCATATTGACAAGTATTACACCAATCCGGCAAACACCAAAACCTATTCTGGCTATAACATTTACAACCTGCGTTTAGGTTACGATATTAAAGGCGGCATGTTAAAGGGTGCAGGTATATGGGTTAATGCGCTGAACATCGCCAACAAATTATACGCAACCACGGTAACCAGCAACCAATATGGCGATACCTACAACGCAGGTGCGCCACGCACGTTTACCCTGGGCATTAACTACTCATTTACAAAAAACTGATATGAAAGAAGCTGCAGCGCCGGCCAACAGGGCCGCTAAACGTAAGTTTTATAAATGGCACCGCATTATTGGCTTAACAGCTTTGGTACCGGTAATTTTTTGGACACTGAGCGGGCTGTCGCACCCGTTCATGTCAAACTGGTTCAGGCCGTTTATACCGGTCGAGGTTTATAAGCAGCCCCTACAGAGCGAGATTAAACCCACGCTGAGCATTCAGCAGGTGTTGGATCAAAACCACATCGCGCAGCTTAGAAACTTTAGTTTGATAGGCTTTAATAAGACGCCTTACTATCAGGTTATCGGCACAGATAGCACCTATAATTATTACTCGGCCCTCACGGGCCGGGTATTACCCGGCGGCGACCAGCAATATGCCATTTACCTGGCCCGCTATTTTACACAAGACAGTACATCGGCCATAAAAAGCATTAAGCTGCAAAAAACGTTCGACGGGCAATACCAGCCCATTAACCACCTGCTACCGGTTTGGAAGGTGTCATTTAACCGCGCAAATGGCATGGATGTTTATGTAGAGACCGCGCAAAGCCGTATGGGTACCTTCAACAATAACCTGCGCAAAAACTTTTTGTGGTTATTCGAGCAGTTTCATACCTGGCAATTTTTGGTAGCTATTGGCGGCAATACCTTCCGCCTGGTGATAATGCTGGTGCTGGTAACCTGTATGTTTTTGGCGATGCTGAGCGGCCTGATCGTTTACGGCCTGTTTTGGAAAAACTTCAAATCGGTTATCGAAAAGCACAAGCAAAAAGGTATCGCTGATCGACGGTTTATTCACCGCTATCACCGGCAAACGGGGTTGACCATATCCTTCATTCTCTTTATGTTTTTAGTAAGCGGGGCTTTTCACATCATTGTTCAGCTACGCGAAACTGATCCGCAGAAAGCTGATTTTGGGCAGGTGATCAATCGCCCCGAACTAACAATATCCAATCTGCATCCAGCAGTAGCTGATAGCTTAATCAAACGTGTCGGACTGGCTAAGTTTAACGGACACACCTATTATCAGATCACCAATAAAAAGAAACAGATCATTTATGTAGATGCCGCTAACGGCGCCGGGCTACCCAACGGCGACGAGCAGTTTGCCCGCTTTTTAAGTAATTATTATGGCGATGGCAAAACTACGGGCGAGCCGAAGATTAGCCGCATTGGTCAGTTTGATAATGAGTATGGGTTCATCAATAAGCGATTGCCGGTACAAAAAATAGCTTACCCTAACGGCGAGAATTGGTATATCGAAACCACATCGGCCAAGCTGGCTACCAAAGTTGCGGGTATTGACCGTGCCGAGGGTTTGAGTTTTATTTTTCTCCATAAATTCTTTTGGATGACCTGGGCCGGGAAAGATATTCGCGATATGGTAAGTATACTGGCTGCTTTAACGGTGTTACTTACCTCTTTACTGGGTTTTGCATCCTTTATAAAAAACAAGTGATTATGAAATCAACTTTAATAGCAATAGCGTTTATTGGTTTTGTATTGAGCAGTTGTGGCAATGCGGCTAAACAGAAAGCCATCGCCAAAAAACAATATAAATATTACTGCATTATGCACCCCAGCATTGGCAAGGACAAACCCGGCGTATGCGCCAAATGTGGTATGCAGCTGGTGGAACGCGATGAGGATAAATAAGTTCAATTGTCATCCTGAGTGAAACGAAGGATCTTATACGTTGAAATTAACTGCGCATTTACATATCGCTTAAATAAGATCCTTCACTACGTTCAGGATGACAAATTAGGGTTTGCCCAAACAGCGGGGCTGATATTTTACTTTGCGGTTACCATGCTTAAAAACGGGTATGGTAACTTTGCATTATGAAACCGTCATGTAAAGCATGATAGCTTCATCACCTTAAAAAAATAAATTATAGTGATGAAAATACAAATTTGGAGTGACGTAATGTGTCCGTTCTGCTACATTGGTAAACGCCGTTTTGAGCAGGCCCTTGAACAATTTGAACATAAAGACGAAATTGAAGTTGAATGGAAGAGCTTTCAGCTTAACCCTAACCTGGTTACTGACCCTGACATCAACATTAACCAATACCTGGCCGATATTAAAGGTATCACCCTTGATCATGCCAAACAACTTAACGACCATGTAACCCAAATGGCTGCCGAAGTTGGCTTGACTTACGATTTTGATAAAGCGGTTGTGGCCAACAGTTTCGATGCGCATCGCTTTGCACATTTGGCAAAGCAATATGGCTTAGGCGACGAAGCCGAAGAAGCGCTTTTTAAAGCTTACTTCACCGAAGGTAAAAACATAGCCGACCATGAAACATTGGCGGAACTGGGCGCGTCTATCGGTTTGGATAAAGACGAGGTGGCACACACGCTGAAAGGTAATAAATACGCCATCAACGTCAATCAGGATATCGCGCAAGCGCAGCAATTAGGTATTCGCGGTGTTCCATTTTTTGTAATGGATATGAAATATGCCGTGTCGGGCGCACAACCGGTTGATGCGTTTACCCAGACCATCGAAAAAGCTTACAGCGAATGGACCGTAAACAAGCCGGCCAAATTGGAGATAGTTGAAGGCGATAGCTGTGATATAAACGGAAATTGCTGAGCAGCAGGAGCCGAGGGTATACGAGCTATTTAACAAAAATGTCATTTCGACCAACGGCAGAAATCTATACACAGATAGGCAAGCAAGGTGCTTCGCATATGTATAGATCTCTTACTCCGTTCGAGATGACATTTTTAGATTTGGCTCATTCCTCATTCAAATCCTTCACATTCGGATTCAAAACATATTCAAAATTTTCGTACCCATTATGAAAGTGAAATTTCAGCCTTGATTTGGGTACGGCAATATCAAGCGAAAGTGCCGCCAAAGTTTCCGGTAAAATATCACGTATCAGTTTCAAGTCGGTTACGTGTGGCATTTCAATATAAATGCCATCCTCTACTGCTTTCACATCCCATCCCGGCAGATTTGCACCCTGCAAAATCTCAAGCCATTTTTGTTGATATATATTCATCGTATCAGCTATTTTATCTACTTTAAAAGCAATAAGTACGCCAACAAATAACAGCATTATAATTTGACTTTACCGTAACATTAACTACTGTACATTTGTCTAATTAATCAAATGATTAATTTTTGACATTTACCAAACAAAGCTTATTAACTTTTTGTATTAAATAGTCAGGAAATATATTTGATAAGTGATACCTTTGCCCGCAATTAATGGACAACGCAAGCAGCACAAATCTTCAGACACAAACAAAAGCCAAAAAAAGCGGCTGGCTTACTAACTTTTTCATATCGCTTTACAAAATCCACAAGTTTATTATACAGTTCTTTAAAGAGGCTTTTGTACCTCCTTTTGAGTTCAGGGAAATTGTAAGACAGTGCTATGAGGTAGGTGTACGTTCGTTCACGCTGATATCGCTCACCGGCTTTATTGTAGGTTTAATTTTCACCAAACAATCCCGCCCTTCGCTGGGCCAGTTTGGGGCTACTTCATGGCTGCCTTCGCTGGTATCAATTGCCATTATGCGTGCCCTTGCGCCGCTGGTAACAGCTTTGATTGCCGCGGGTAAAGTGGGTTCAAGTATAGGTGCCGAGTTAGGCTCAATGCGTGTAACCGAGCAGATTGACGCCATGGAGGTGTCGGGCACAAACCCATTTAAATTTTTAGTTTGTACACGTGTTTTAGCCACTACTTTAACCATACCAATTTTAGCAACTTATACCGGCCTTGTTGCCATGCTGGGTGGCTATATTAACGTTGCTGTAAATGAAGGCACCAGTTTTAACACTTTCGTACAGCAATTTTTTGATCCGTTAACATTTACTGACTTTACGTCGTCGCTTGTTAAGTCAATAGTTTTTGGTTTCACCATCGGCATAGTAGGCAGCTACCAGGGTTATTTTTCAAACAAAGGTACAGAGGGAGTAGGCAAGGCCGCAAATGGTGCGGTAGTAACGGCCATGTTTTTAATTTTTATTGAAGAAATAGTAATAGTGCAGATAACCAGCTGGTTTCGCTAAATAAATATGGACAAGCCAAAGGCACCTATAGATTATAACAACCCGGTAATCACCATTAAAGGATTAAAAAAATCTTTTGAAGATTATCATGTACTGCGTGGTGTTGACCTTGAACTTTATCAGGGCGAAAACCTGGTGGTGCTTGGCCGTTCAGGCACCGGTAAGTCGGTTTTGATCAAGGTGGTGTCGGGTTTGCTTACTGCCGATCATGGCTCGGTTAAAGTTTTGGGTTGCGACATCAATAACATCAGCCCGAAAGACCTCAGAGAGTTGCGCGTACGCATGGGCTTCTCGTTTCAAAACAGCGCCTTGTACGATAGTATGACCGTGCGTAAAAACCTGGAGTTCCCACTGGTGCGCAACCGTAAAGGTATAGGCAAAAAAGAAATTGATGCCAAGGTACATGAGGTGCTGGAAGCGGTTGGCTTGCGCCAAACTATTAACCAGATGCCTTCTGAACTATCTGGTGGGCAGCGTAAACGTATTGGTATTGCAAGGACTTTGATATTAAACCCGGAGATTATGCTGTACGATGAGCCTACCGCCGGCCTTGACCCTATAACCTGCATTGAGATTAATGAGCTGATTAACGAGGTTCAACAGCAATACAAAACCTCGTCAATCATCATCACACATGATTTGACCTGCGCCAAACAAACCGGCGACCGGATTGCTATGCTGTTAGACGGACAGTTTCAACGCCAGGGTACTTTCGAGGAAGTGTTTGATACCGATGATAAGCGGGTGAAACCGTTTTTTGATTACAATTTTATAAAGTAGATTATCACAATATTACCATAATGGAAAAAGCAGAAAATAAACGCGCAATTACAGTAGGCCTGTTTTTAGGATTAGGTTTGCTTGTATTTCTTCTTGGCGTTTTCACTTTGGGCAGCCAGTCAAAAAGCTTCTCTAAAAGCATACATATAAGCGCCGTTTTTGACGACGTTGCCGGTTTAAAAACCGGTAACAGCGTTTGGTTCTCAGGGGTGAAGGTTGGCAGCATTACCAAAATCAAGTTTATTGGCCCGGGCCAGGTTAACGTGGTTATGGCGGTTGATGAAGCCAGCCAGCAATATGTTCACCGCAATGCAGGCGTACATATCGGGTCGGACGGATTAATTGGTAATAAGATCATTGTGATTGACGGCGGTAGCCCGCAGGCTCCTATTGTTGAAGATGGCGATGTTTTGCAGGCCGAAAAAATGACCTCGACAGATGATATGCTCAAAGTATTGCAGCAAAACAATCAAAACTTACTTTCAATAACCAGCGACTTTAAAATGCTGAGTCGTAAAATATTGCAAGGTAAAGGTACTGTAGGTACTTTAATGGCCGATAGTGTTGTGGGCAACCAGTTTAAAACCGCTATGAACAATTTTGAGCATACCAGCGCTTCGGCATCAAGGCTGGCCGGCCAGCTTGAAAAGTTCAGCACTAAAATGAATACAAAAGGTGGTTTGGCAGATAAGCTATTGACTGATACCGCAACCTTTGCTACCATTAAAGCAGCTACCACACAACTAAAGGCTGCGGCCGATAATGCCAATGTGCTTACCCAGAACCTGAAAACAGCGTCTGACAAAATGAACCGTACTGATAATGCTATCGGCGTTTTATTGAATGACCCTAAATCGGCAGCTAAATTACAGAGCACCTTTGACAACCTGCAACAGGGTTCAATTAAATTAAATGATGATTTGGAAGCCGCTCAGCATAACTTTTTGCTTCGCGGGTTTTTCAAAGATCGCGCTAAAGCTAAGGCAGACAGTATTAAAAAAGCTAATAAGAACTAACAAAGAGATTATAAATTTCAAAAAGTCCATTGGGTAAACTCAATGGACTTTTTTTGTAACCTTATTTTTGCTGAGGTAGTCATAGCTGCTAAATACATTTATTGATGAAACGCATCCTTACCACCTTATCATTTTGTACCCTGGTTTATTCGGTTAATGCGCAAGCAATAAACCGAATAAAGTTAGACAGCCTGTTTAATACCCTGGCATCAAACAATATGGATATGGGCAGTATCGCCATATCAAAACACGGCAAAGTAATTTATCAGCGCGCATTTGGTAACGCGGTCATGTCGCCATCAGACACTGTAAAAGCCACCGGAAATACCGAGTATCGCCTGGGCTCCATTACCAAGATGTTCACAGCTACTCTTATTTTTCAGCTTATTGAAGCGCATAAACTTAGTCTGACAGGTAGGCTGAGCAGCTATTTTCCGAACTTACCCAATGCAGATCATATTACAATTAGCAACCTGCTTTATCACAGAAGCGGCCTGGCCGATTTCACTAAGAATACAGACTTTGACCGTTGGAGCGACAAACCGCAAACACATGAGCAATTACTTGAGCGCATAGCCAAACAAAAACCCGACTTTGAGCCAAACGCCGCAGCCGATTACAATAACTCAAACTATTTGCTGCTGGGTTATATCATCGAAAATATTTGCAAAAAACCTTACAAAGAAGTACTGAGTGAACGCATTATCAAAACATTATCGCTAAGTAAAACCTATTACGGCGAAACTCTGCCTGACATTAAAAAAGAAGCCATATCATACAAGTACATGAACAACCAATGGCATCGGGACAAAGCAGTATGGCTTGACAATTTTTCGGGCTGCGGTGCAATTATATCTACTCCTGCTGATATGTTAAAGTTTATGGAGGCATTGTTTACCGGAAAATTAATCAGCAAATCAAGCCTTAGCCAAATGCAAACTTTTGTTGATGATTATGGCATGGGTATGTTTGGGTTTGATTTTGATACGCACAAAGGTTTTGGCCATAATGGAAAAACGGAGGGCTTTGCTTCGTCTCTTACCTACTATCCGGCAGATGGATTAGCCATAGCGTATTGCACCAATGCCGAAGTCTATCACAAGGCAAATGTTCTTAACGGCGTATTAAGTATATGTTTCAACAAACCGTATACTATCCCAACATTTAAGCCCATTGAATTAAAGAATAACGAATTAGATGTTTACATAGGTACCTACACTGCTAAAGTGCCCGCTATACAGGTTGCAGTAAAAAAAGCAGGCAATCATTTGCAGTCTGAAACACATGGCCAGGTAATTGACCTGATAGCTTTGGGCAATAATGAATTTTTCAGCAAGGCATTTGGCTTTTTCTTTGATTTTGATTTGGCCGGTAAAAAAATGATCATCAAGGATGTTGAGGCTAATTATGTGTTAGATAAACAGTAAATAGCTATTAACTTTACAAAAAATTAAGGCAAACAACTTTTGGGTTTAAAAAGTTAAACAAGTATAGCTGCCTGGCAGCTACACTCAATTAAAACAAAAACCATGAAAGCGCCGAAACAAACCCCTACCGATACAGAATTTTTGAGAAAAGGTACCAAACCAGCAAAAATAGAAACCGACTTGCCGCTGAGTGAAAAAGATGAAGTTAAAGCCGCGGAACATAAGCTGCAGAAAAACCAAAAGAAGCAAGACAAATAAATAGCCGGCTATTACCCGAAGTTTGTAAATTAGCTTGATAATCCCTCAAACCAAGGGGATGATGTTTTTATGAGAAAGCTATTCTTTCTATTAGCAATAACCTCAGGCTTTGCTGCCTGCAAACCATCAGCAACTTCTGAGAAACTTTATGGCAAATGGAACTACATCCGTGTGCGTAATCCGCTTGCCGACCCGCCCGACAGCGTAGGTAAACAAACCCTGGCATCAGAGAAACCGTATATAGAATTTACTAAACAAGACAGCCTGATCATTAATTGGGATGGTAAAGTTTTATCGCACGGCACATTTAAGCTTGATGGCCTGGATATTAAATACAAAGAAATACTGGGCGACGGCCAAACCCGCGATTTCCCTTTTCATATCGAAGATTTCAGCGATAAGCAGCTCATATTCTCAACCGCCGGTAAAGATGGCTCAGAGGTTACCGCGGTAAAAGAATAATGGTTTACTCGTTGTTTCTTAAACTTTCAACCGGATTAGTATAAGCTGCCTTAATTGATTGATAGCTAATAGTTAATACAGCTATCGCAATGGCGGCCAAACCACTCACGGCAAAAACCCACCAGCTTAAGCTAATACGGTACGCATAGTTTTGAAGCCACTTACTCATGATAGCCCAGCCCAATGGAAAGGCTACCAGCAAGGCTGCTGCAACCAGTTTAACAAAATCTTTAGCAAGTAACACTACTATTCGCTGCGGACTGGCACCCAGCGTGCGGCGCACCCCTATCTCTTTAACACGTTGCTGTGTAGCAAAAGTAGCTAGTCCGAACAGCCCAAGGCATGATATGATAATGGATATTACCGAAAATACATTAAATAGCTTTGCCATACGCTGCTCAGCAATATATAAATGAGCCAGATCCTGATCTACAAAACCATAAGCGAATGGCGCATTCGGGTAAACTTGCTGGAAAATATCTTTTAATTTAACTATAAGCTGCTGCATACCGGCAGGGCTGGTTTTTATCACCACAAATCCGCCCCTTTTTGTATACCATAAAATTAGCGGCTCTATCGTTTGTTGTACAGGTTTAAAATTAAAATCTTTAACCACACCAATTATTTCGCCGGTGTGGCCGTTCATGGTAATTTTTTGGCCAATGGCATTTTGGGGCTTAAAATTCATTATCCTTAAAGTGGTTTCATTTACCACAAAATTTTGCTTATCGGCATCGTTATTCTCGTCAAACATACGGCCGGCAATGAGGTGTATACCAAAGGTTCTGATAAAATTACCATCAACCCCAATGCCTGGAAAAAGTATCTGTTTCTCCGGATCTTTGCCGGTCCATTTAACATCAAGCGTACCGGTGGTTAATGAGGTAGGCAAATGTTCAATTATGGTATAATTCGAGGTGCGGACGTTTTGCAGCAAAGTGTTTTTCAAGGCTTGATAGTTGCTTTTTAAGTCGCCTGTACGAGGCATTTGCAAATACATCAGGTTCTCTTTGTTAAAACCTATATCCCGGTTGCGGATAAACCTGAGCTGACTGTTTACAACCAGGGTACTTATCATCAATACTACGGAAATACTGAACTGAACAATCACCAATCCGTTTCTGAAAAAAGCCTTCTGGCTCCCTGTTTTTATTCCTTTAAAAACTTTAATAGGATTAAATGACGCCAGATAAAAAGCTGGGTAACTCCCCGATGCCAAACCAACCATAACGGCTATAGCCAGTAAACCCAAAAAGGTTCTAAGATCCAATATATTGAAGCTGATGTTTTTTGACGAAAGCTCATTAAACACGGGCAGCAGCAGGTAGGCGGCAACTACTCCAATACACATGGCAATTACCGCAACAAATAGATATTCTGTTAAAAACTGAGCGACCAATTGAAAGCGCTGTGCACCGATGGTTTTACGCAAGCCAACCTCTTTAGCGCGTTGTCTGGCTATAGCGGTTGACAAATTCATGAAATTAATGCAGGCAATCAGCAATATAAACGCGGCAACAATTGAAAATATCCTTACATAAAGTACATTGCCCTGCCCGTCAACATCAAGCAGGTAATGCGATTTGAGATGAATATCTGTAAGCGGTTGTAATGAAATATCGGCTCTTGTATGGTCCGGGTCATTTGCATAGCGTATGTCTGCAATTTTTTTCGCTAAAGCATTCAATGACGCTTGCGTTGCGTTAAAAGATTCGCTGGTTTGTATATAGGTATAAACGTCAAAACTGCCCCACGCCCGACCATTATCATAACTATAATTGCTTGAATGTTCAAACGCGGTGAAGGGCAATAATATATTAAATTGTAAATGCGAATTATGAGGCACATCTTTCATTAAACCGGTAACCTGATAGCTATTGCCATGTATATCATCGCCAATGTGTAAAATCTTACCAATTACGTTGGTGGTGCCGAAATATTTTTTTGCTGTCGATACGGTAAGTACTGCGGCATCGGGCCTTGCCAAGACGCTTTGAGCATCTCCCTGCAACAACGGGTAATTAAATAATTTTAAAAAGGAAGGATCTGCGTAGTACAAACCTTTCTCATTAATTTTTTGTATTCCAACGCTCACCACAGCTTCTAGCGTCGATAAACGGGCGTAATTTTTAATTGCCGGCAATTGTTTAAAAGCATCTGGCATAGGCACCGGTGTAACAGCGGCATCAGTGGCATCTATTTTTACTACCAGCCTGTAAATACTTTCTGCATGTTTATTAAACTTGTCATAGCTGTATTCATCCTGAACCCAAAGCATAATCAGTACACTGCATGCTATGCCGCCGGCCAAACCAAATACATTTAAAAAAGTAAATAATTTAAACCTTCTGATATTGCGTATGGCGCTGATAAAATAGTTTTTAAACATGATACTTGTGTTTATTCTGATCCAGTTCCAATTTAGATGCCACCAAACTAAATAATTGATTTACTGGAAGTTAAAAGTAAAACCACAGATACCTTTCGTTCGGTTATGATACACTGCCTGTTCGCTAATATATTTTTTTTAATTAAAAGGTGATATTTACGTTATAGTTTACACATAGTATAAAAAGACATTGATTTATGCACGGTATCAGTAACACATGCAAATTAGCGCAGCGGCAGGAGCTTTTTACAGGGCTTTACAAAGGCGCTTTCCCCGCGGTGGCCAGGTATGTGAGCCGGCTGGGCGGTAGTTTTGATGAGGCAAAGGATGTTTTTCAGGATGCACTGGTGATTTACTATGAGAAAACTATTAAACAATCGCCGGCACCTGATAATGATATCGCTTACCTGGTTGGCGTAGCCAAAAACTTGTGGCTAAAGCGATACCGCCAATCGGCACCAAATCTACCATTAAATAATATGGAGATAGCTTTTGAAGAACAGGAAGAAAGCCCATCAAATAAGCGCCTGATGCGTTTTTTGACTAAAGCCGGCCAAAAGTGTATGGATCTGCTCAAAAGCTTTTATTATGACCAGTTGCCCCTCGACCAGATAGCTGAAGAGTTTGGCTACTCGGGCGTACGCAGCGCAACCGTGCAGAAATACAAATGTTTGGAAAAAGTAAGAGAAACCATTAAAGAAAAAGCATTGGCCTATGACGACTTCATGGAATGAAACCCAGCAAATTGAGGCCGTGCTAACGGGTACGGCCTCCCCAGGCGACGCTTTGCTTTTTGAAGCCAAACTGATGCTGGATAATGAGCTCTCCGACAAAGTAATATGGCAGCAAAAAACCTATGCTTTGATTAAGCAATATGGCCGCCGGGAACTAAAAGCCGAAATTGAGGCTGTGCATGAGCATCTATTTACAAAGCCCGAAAACCAAAGCTTTAGTCAAAAAATATGGCAGCTTTTTAGTAGACTATAATCCTTTAAATTTTATGAAGATTGACAAAAATGAGTTCCGCAAATTTGCGGTGGGGCATTGCTATGTTTCGTCCACAGGGGTCGACAAGTATATTTCGGCCGTCGAGCGCAGCAACATTCCGCAAGCCATGACGCCATATATTACCGAGGAGCGCGAATTGCGCGTCTCGCAAATGGACGTATTTTCAAGGCTGATGATGGACCGTATTATTTTTATGGGCGCGCCCGTTGAGGCTAACATAGCTAACATAGTGCAGGCTCAATTGCTTTTCCTGCAGTCTGCCGACGCCAAAAAAGACATACACATGTATATCAATTCGCCTGGTGGTGAGGTGTATGCCGGATTTGGTATTTATGATACCATGCAACTGGTTACGCCCGACGTCGCGACGATTTGTACCGGCATGGCTTTATCTTTTGGGGCAATATTGCTTTGCGGCGGCGCTAAAGGTAAACGCAGCGCACTCGCCCACTCGCGCGTTATGCTTCACCAGCCCTTAGGTGGGGTGCAAGGCCAGGCGTCGGACATTGAAATCACCGCCAACCAGGTGTTAAAGGTTAAGAAAGAACTTTATGACATTATAGCCAAACATAGCGGTCAGGAATACCAAAAGGTACACGAAGTTTGTGACAGGGACCATTGGATGGTGGCTGCCGAAGCTAAGGAGTTTGGAGTGATTGATGAGGTGTTGACATAGGGCTCCGCCCGATCATCTCATATTGGGGAAGAACTAATAATATGGAGTCTTTATCTCAGAGATTTAGCGGGCACTAATGCACCATCCCGGCGACAGCCCCGCTCACTCCTACCTTATTCAAAATACGTTTGCGTCCATAAATTAATATCAGCATACCAATAATAGCCGTACACGACATAATGCCGGCCATGGGCACTGATGACTGGCTTTTAAATATACCAATGCCCAGGGTCATCAACGCGCCCAGGCCCAATTGCATTGCGCCCAGCAGAGCCGAAGCCGTTCCGGCATTATGCCCGAACGGAGCCAGTGATAAGGCCGAGGCATTAGGGTTTAACGTACCTACGCAGCATAACATTATAAAAGTGATACCGATAGTTCCGCCCAGGCCGTACCAACCGTAGTAGCTACCAATTAGAAAAGCTATGGCTGTAATAACCTGCACGACTAAAGCCACCCAAATAATCTGTTCGCTTTTGTAGCTTTTAAGCAGCAGGTTATTTACCTGGCTGGCGCCTATAAAACCTATTGATAATGCCGCAAAGATCCAGCCGTAGGTTTTAGCGCTTACTTTAAATACCTCCATAAAAACTATTGGCGAGGCTGCTACATATATAAACAAGCTGGCAAATGAGAAAGCCCCCGCAAAAGCGTAAGTATAAAACTGCGGATTTTTGATCACAGTTGAGAAACTGTTAATGATAGGGCCCGGTTTTAAGGAGTAAGCAGTATTAGGCTGGTAGCTTTCCGGCAGGAAAAAGATCACGGTGAGCAAAATGCCCAGTGCCATTGCGCCCAATACCACAAATATCAAATGCCATCCCCAGGCTTCAGTAATATAACCACCGGCCGTGGGAGCAATCATTGGCGACGCACCCAAGATTAAAATCAACAGGGCGAATATCTTTGCGTTTTGGTTAAGCGGAAAAATATCGCGCACCATTGTCATAGATGCCACACTGGCTGAGCATGCCCCTACAGCTTGTATAAAGCGCAGTATAATGAGCATATTGATATCAGTACAAAAATAACAACCAGCCGAAGTGATAAGGTAAATTGATAAACCTATATATAACGGTTTTTTGCGCCCAAACCGGTCTAATAAAGGCCCATACAACAACTGACCGGCAGCTAAACCGATAAAGAAACTAGACAGGGATAATGAAACTTCGGCGGTGGTGGTGTGAAGTGACCGGGCTATTGCCGGGAAGCCGGGCAAATACATATCTATAGAAAATGGCCCCAGTGCTGTCAGCGAACCCAATATAAGTACGGTAAAAAAATAGCGTTTTTTTGTCATGAATATATATAAAGGTTGTTACCTCTAAATTTTCGGCCAAAGATCGGTTTTACATATCAATTATCGATGCCTGTTATTAATATGACTATTAAACTATACAGTTATATGTGTCAATGCCGTGTTAATTAACGGTAAATTAATTGGCGTACTATTTGATTAGATTATACAACTAAAAGTATTTATCATGAAAAAGCTATTCGTAAGCACAGGTATTTTAGCCGCAGTATTATTGACATCAGTAAGTGCTACTCAAGCACAAGAACATAAACCCATGAGCTCACAAGCCAAGGGTGCAATTATCGGCGGCGCCGGCGGCGCCGTTGTAGGTGGTATTATAGGCCATAATGTAGGTGGCGCACTAATAGGTGGTGCAATTGGCGCCGGCGGTGGCTACATCATTGGTAACGAACACCGCAGATCTGTCGAAAAGAAAAGAAGAGCGGCTTATCGGGCGGCTTATTATCGCAAACATGGGCATTACCCAAATGCTTATGTATATAAGAAACCAACGAGATAACTTGATTAAACTCAGCATAAGCCCGCAATTTGTATTGCGGGCTTTTTGTTTTAAAAAGGTATATTAAAAGCTTTCAATGCTCGTTATTTAGTCAATGCTCAAAGCTATCCCTGTAATTGTATTTTGTTTAATGCCTTTTTTGTTGATGGCACAAAATAATGACAGTTCTGCCAAGTACCGCCCACCTGCAGATACAATTGAAAAAAAAGATCTGATTGACATTCTCAGATCTTTCGTTGACCTCAGCCCACGTAAGGTTTCGCAACAAGAAAAGAAAAAGATATATTTTTCGATATTCCCGATATCTAACCCAGGGGTAAACAATCAGCGAATGCTAATTACATCAACTACCGCAGGGTATTATCTGGGCGACCCGGCTACAACCTATATTTCAACTGCCAACTTTGCGCCTTACTTTAATTTCAAAGGCCGATACGGGTTACCTATACATACCAATATCTGGCTCAATAACAACAGCTATAACATTCAGGGCGACACACGATTATTGAAATACCCGCTATACACCTGGGGTTTAGGCGGGGGCCAACCGGCAAATAACAAGTTTTTAGTTGATTTTGTATATCTGCGATTTTACCAAAGTGTCCTGAAACGCATTAAACCCTATTTTTTTGCAGGCATAGGTTATAACATTGATTATTATATGGATATTGAAAGTGATAGCGGAAGCCCTAAAACACTAACCGAATTTACCAACTACAAATTCGGCACTGCGTCAGATCGAAATTCATTTTCGTCGGGGCCAAGTTTAAACTTGCTTTATGATACCCGCAATAACCTTATTAATCCTTTACCGGGCTGGTATGGCAACGTAATCTATCGATACAGCTCGTCATTTTTTGGGAGCGACAATAACTGGCAATCATTCTATATCGACTTCAGAAAATATCTTTCGTTAACCAATTCAAATCGCAAAAACATGCTTGCATTTTGGACCTATTATTGGACGTCGCTATCATCAGGCACGCCCTATTTAAGTTTGCCCGCCATTGGCACAGACCCCTACCAACGCTCGGGCCGTGGCATTGCCCAAAACCGTTACCGCGGCAAAAGCCTGGTATATTTTGAAAGCGAGTATCGATGCGACGTAACAGCAGATGGGTTATTTGGTTTTGTAGCATTTGTTAATGTCAATTCGGCAAGCCAGATTAATAGCAACAAATTTGTATACTGGAACCCGGCAGGCGGTGCCGGATTACGCGTTAAGTTTAATAAAAAGTCGGGTACTAATATTGGTTTTGATTATGGCCGAAGCCATAATTACTCGGCATTCATTGTTAACCTTGGAGAAGCATTTTAAATAAAAAAGCCTTTAAACGCATTAAAAGCTGTTTTTAAACTTCAATGACATTAAACCTATCATTTTATTGCTAATTAATATATTATATTAAAAATTTAAAGTACCTTTGATTAACAAACAATTCGAAAAAAAATTTCAGCCTCGCATCTTTAGCTTCTTTTAAGCACGTTCTATTTACGACTCTTTAAATTTTTCGAATACTTAACTTCTACTATGTCAAAACGGATTCTAATTTTAGATGATAACCAGGATATCCTGGAAATCGTTCATGAAACGCTTTCTTACGAAAGATTTGAGGTGAAAAGCCTATCCGTAGCGGATGAAGTTATGCCGATGCTGGAAGAGTTCTCGCCCGCATTGGTAATACTCGATTATAGGGTAGCCGGCGTAAACGGCGGCGAATTGTGCAGGCAAATCAAATGTCATCCCACCTATAAGGACACCCCCGTCATTATTTTTTCAGCTTACGTTAACCACGACGATGAGTTATTTGACTACGGCTGCGATGCAGTAATCAGCAAACCATTTGATTTAACTGAACTTGTTGAAAAAGTTAACAGTCTGATATCCTAAGGTTAATATTACTTATATTAGTTTTAAATTTGCAAACAATGTTTACCGGGCATTGTTAGCCTTTTAATACGTGTTTGGTTAAAAATCGCTTTTTAGGCGTGTTTTTACTGATCCAGATATGCTAAAGTTTATAACTAAAACATTCTTAACTTATTTTAAATGAAAATTTTTGTCGCTAAGCTGCCTTACCAGTATGAGTCGGCCGACGTTTCTGAGTTATTTGCGCCTTACGGCGAAGTAAGTTCGGCTAACGTAATTATGGACCGTGAAACCGGCCGTAGCAAGTGCTATGCCTTTGTTGAAATGCCTGACGATGATCAGGCCCAGGAAGCTATCAGCAATCTGGATGGCAAATCAATTTTAGATAAAGAGATTGCCGTAAGTCAGGCTAAAGAAAAAGAAAGAACTGAACGCCCGGGCGGGGGTGGCTTTCGCGGTGGCAATGGCGGCGGTGGTTACCGTGGCGGCAACGGCGGTGGCGGCTATCGCGGTGGCAATAGTGGCGGCGGTGGTTACCGTGGCGGCAACGGCGGCAGTAACTATGGGGGCGACCGTAACAGCAGTGGCGGCGGCTACAACAAAGAGCGCGGCGAGCGTGGTTTTAACCGTGAGCGCGGCAATGACAACTATAGGGATGGCCGCGGAAACAGAGATAATTATTAATAATAGCTTATAAGCAAAAAGCCGGATCAATTGATCCGGCTTTTTGCTTATATAAATAAATCAGATACCGAAACATGTTCGGCATGATGTTATTAGTTAATTCAATCTGAAACCTATACCAAATTGCCAAACCTGGTTACGGTAATTTGGTACATAAGTGTAACCGTTGTAATCTGTTTTATTAAGATCTACTGTATACCGGGCGTGCAAATCTACGTATCGGCCTAAATCAAAGCTTATACCCAATACACCGTCAAGGTAAGATTTATGGCCGTTGTTATCCTCATAATAATGCTCCTGACTTACGGTAAAACCATTATCATAGGTATTGGTAGTAGATATTAAATATGACAACTGCGGCCCGATGTAGAAGTTAAATACCGGCCCTACCCTGAATTTTGCCAACAAAGGCACATCAATAAAATGGGTGCGCTGGGTAAATATACCATCGGCAGTTGTAGCCTCATAGCCTTTTTGTGAGTATAAAACTTCGGGAGCAAATGAAAATGGATAAATGATAGGCAAATCAAAAGTTAAACCTGCGTTAAGGCCCGCTATGCTACCTGTACTGTAGTTGTCATAATTTGAGCTGATTTGGTTTGACACGTTGGCGCCAACTTCCACACCAATTTTGGGTGTATAAAATCCATCGGCATCGTCCCGGTAACCGCCGCCGCGCGGCGAATGATAATAACGGCGTTGCGCACTTACTGAGCCTGCAATGAGCAGGCATATCGCAAAAAAGAGAGTTTTTTTCATAGTAGTAATTTTTTTGTAATGATGCTTTTTAGAGCGGCTTATTGGGCAAAGGTTTATTTACAAGATTATTTTTCCTGGTTTTTAGTTGATAAAGCCTTGTAACAACTCATAAAAAATATCGTCAAAACACTTGTTTGGCTATGCCAAACAAAACCCATTTTCTGCTTCCTTGCTTTTTATTGCTCAATTTTTTTAAATATTTTTATTGTTCAAACAACTAACATGAAACAAAAATTATTACTGATCTCATTTGTGTTCGTTGCCTTTACGTCACGTATGATGGCGCAGGGTGTTATTGCCTGGAAACAAGCTACCTCAGGCGGTTATCCCTACAAATACGTAACCGGCGACCCAACACACTCCCGCTTTTACAAGTTAAAGAACGGGCTAACTGTTATTTTAAGTCCAACCAACAAGCAGCCACGCATTCAATGCTACATTGTGGTTAAAGCCGGCAGTAATACAGATCCGGCCGATCACACCGGCCTGGCACACTACCTGGAACACCTGATGTTTAAGGGTACCGACAAGTTTGGCACGACAAATTATGCTAAAGAGAAACCTTATCTTGATAAAATTGATGCGCTGTACGAGCAATATAACAGTACTAAAGATGAGGCCAGACGTAAAGAAATTTACAAAGAAATTGACAAAACATCTGGCGAAGCCGCCAAAATCTCGATCGCTAACGAGTATGATAAAATGATGGCTTCAATGGGTGGTCAAAACAGTAATGCCAGCACCTCTTTTGAGCGCACAGCCTATACTGAAGATATCCCAAGCTCATCGGTTGATAAATTCCTGACCTTGCAGGCTGAACGCTTCCGTAATCCGATACTGCGTATCTTCCATACCGAGCTTGAAGCGGTGTACGAAGAAAAGAACCGCACGCTTGATGATGACGGCCGCAAAGTTTTTGAGCAGATGTTTGCTGCGCTGTTTCCTAACAACAACTATGGTAAACAAACCACTATAGGTACTATTGAGCATTTGAAAAACCCGTCCTTAAAAGCCATACGCAATTATTACTACACCTATTATGTACCTAACAACATGGCTGTAGTTTTATCGGGCGATTTTAATCCGGATGTGATGATCAAAAAGGTAGACACGCACTTTGCTTACATGAAGCCAAAAGCTATTCCGCCTTACACTTTTGAGCCTGAAAAACCCATAACCAGCCCCATCAGGCGTGACGTTTACGGGCCAAATCCTGAAAATCTGACTATCGCGTTCCGTTTCCCGGGCGCTTCAACCCGCGACGCCCGTTTGCTTGACCTAATGGGTTCAATCTTAACCAATGGCAAAGCAGGTTTATTTGACCTTGACCTGGTTAAAAAACAAAAATTACTGAGTGCCAGAGCTAATGATTATGCTTTGAAAGATTACAGCGTTTTGCTATTGAGCGGTACGCCTATTAAAGGGCAATCGTTAGACGAAGTGCGCGATTTGATGATGGGCGAGATCAGCAAGCTTCGTAAAGGTGAGTTTTCTGAAGATCTGATCACTTCTATCGTCAACAACGAGAAAAAAGAAAAGATCGTTGACAATGAAAGCTATGTAAACCGTGCCGATAATTTGATGAACGACTTTGTAACCAACGTCGACTGGCGCACAGATGTAGCCAGTATTAACGAGCTCTCAAAAGTTACCAAAGCACAAATTGTAGAGTTTGCAAACAAATATCTTAATGACAACAACTATGTTATTGTTTACAAACACCAGGGTGCAGACAAAAATATTGTCAAAGTTGAAAAACCGCCTATCACCCCGGTTGATGTAAATGCAGGCGCGCAATCTGATTTTTTAAAACGTGTTGATGCTATGCCGGCAACTGCAGTTAAACCTGTTTTTATAGATTACCAGAAAGATATTCAGCGCGCTAAATCAGGCCGGGCTGAACTATTGGGTGTACAGAATAAAGACAATAGTATATTTCGTTTATACTATCGTTATGATATGGGTAGCTGGAACAATAAGCTATTGCCAATAGCAGCGCAATACATTCAGTACCTGGGTACCAAAACCAAAACTGCCGAAGATATTAGCAAAGCCTTCTATAAACTAGCTTCTTCATTTAATATTTCGGCAGGTACTGAAATCAGCACCGTTAGTTTTAACGGTTTGCAAGAGAACTTTGCCCCTACTATTAAATTATATGAGGATTTATTGGCTAACTGCCAGCCTGACGAACAAGCATTAGCAGCCTTAAAAGCCCGTTTGAAAAAGGGCCGCGAAAATGCCAAGCTAAATAAAACTGCGTTAGCCCAGGCTTTGGTTAATTATGCCGAGTATGGTCCGTCAAATCCATTTAACAATACGTTGAGCGATGAGGAGTTGGATAATTTGAAAGCCCAGGACCTGGTTGACATTCTGCATAAATTAAACAACTACAAACACATGATCTTGTACTACGGTCCGCAAACTGCGCAACAAGAAGCTACTGCTTTGGCAACCTTGCACAAAACGCCGGCTGTATTTACGCCATATCCTGAAAAACGCAACTTTGTTAAAGTTAATGCTGACCGTAATAGAGTGCTGTTTGCTAACTACGATATGGTGCAAGCCGAAATTTACTGGATACGGAATGAAGGCGCCTATAACCCCGAACAAACTCCAAAAGTTGAACTTTTTAACAATTACTTTGGCGGTGGTATGAGCACGGTAGTATTCCAGCAAATCCGCGAATCAAAAGCGTTGGCTTACAGCACGTATGCTTTCTATCAGTCGCCGGTTAAAAAGGACGATCAGAACTTGTTTTTAGGTTACGTAGGCACCCAGGCCGATAAGCTGAATGATGCGGTTAAAAGCATGAACGAGTTATTGACAGATCTGCCGCAGTCTGACAAAAGCCTGATCGACGCCAAAGAGAACATGCGCAAATCTATCGAGACCGACCGGGTTACACAGGATGGCATTTTGTTCAATTACCTGGAAGCACAACGCCTGGGCATAAATTACGATATACGTAAGGTAACGTTTGACAGCCTGGATAAAATGAACTTTGAGACTGTTAAAAACTTCCATGATGAACAGTTGAAAGGCAAAACATTTACCTACTGTATAGTAGCCTCTGATAAACGTGTAAGCGACGATGATTTGAAAAAATACGGGGAGTTAATTAAGCCCGATTTGAAACAACTGTTTGGTTATTAGCATATAAAGTATGTTAAAACAAACATTTTTATTTACAACTATAATGCTTTTGTATAGTTATTCGCTGTCGTTGTAAATATTTAATACGCTAATAATAAGTGGTATAGGAATTGTTAATTATTAACAAACTCCTATACCTTTTTTGTTTAGGTGCTTAAAATTTTAGAAGATGCAGCGGATATTAGCGATTGATGATGATAAGGATATTTTAGAGATCCTGCAATTGATACTTGAATACAAGGGTTATGAGGTGGAAACTTTAGCCGATGGCCGGCACTTGTTTGAAACAATAAAGCAATACCACCCGGATTTGATCATATTGGATATTATGCTGGGCAATTTCGACGGCAGAAAATTGTGTTCTGAGCTTAAATCTCACCGCGACACACGAGATATTCCGGTTATTTTGCTATCGGCAAGCCATACTGTTCACGGCAACTTCCACAAAAATGGCAACCCGGACGATTTCATAGCTAAGCCATTTGACATAGACATATTGTTGAATAGTGTTGAACGTCAGTTGGTAGCGTAAAATACCAACGTCCGAGGCCCCAAGCCCGGACTTTTTATTTTACGAAAAACACGTAAAGTTTTAAACATTCCCAACCATATCCTGTTAAACAGGCTAAATATTTTTCCACACTTATACGTCGGCATTTATTAGTGCGTTAAAATGATGTTTTCCACAAATTGTTAATTACTAATGTGAATTGCTTTTTTGTGTTTGACTAATTTAGCGCAACTATTTTTACCCATTATGATAAAAATCAGCTACCGGATACTGCTCTTTTCCATATTATTTGCATTTAACGCACAGGCCCAGCAAAGCCCGTCTTTCCAAATTAACCGCGTTTATCAGGCCGCCGGCGATTTGCTGGAGAAAGGTATGTATGTGGCTGCTGCACAGCAATATCACCTGGTGATGGATTCAAGACTAAAAACCAGCAACCAGCCGCAGTTTGAAAGTGAGTTAACCCTGCTTAAAGAAAATTCTCAATACTACGTGGCACTTTGTGCCCTTGAGTTACAAAACGACGATGCCGAGCCACTGTTCCTGAAATTTATACATGACCATCCCGAAAATCCGCTGGCTAAACTGGCTATTTTTCAGATCGGCCGTTTTTATTCAAAAAAAGGCGACTATAAAACCGCCATGTTATGGTTCGATAAGATCACCGCAGGCCAGCTTAGCGGCGGCGAGTATACTGAGTATAAATTCCGCAAAGGCTACGCTTATTTTTCTTTAGGCGATTTTAAGAACGCGCAGCTACAGTTTAGCGAGATAAAAGATTACCGCTCGCCTTATACTGACGATGCTATTTATTATTTTGCTTACATAGCCTATTTGAATAAAGACTACCATGTAGCATTGGTAAACTTTGAAAAACTTAAAAACTCAAAAAAATACGAAACCAGCTATCCGTATTATATCACCGCGGTTTACTTTTTGGATAAACGTTATAATGATGTACTAAGCTACGCGGTGCCTATCGTTAACAACACCAAACAGCAAAATGAGACAGAGATGCTGCGCATAATTGCTGCTTCGTACTTTGCTAAGGTTGATTATGATAATGCGGTAAAATACTATGACCGCTTTGAGGCCCGCGACCAGGGCCGTACGCAAAACACGCAGGATAGCTACCAAATGGGTTATGCCTATTACAAGGTGGGTAACTATGCTAAATCGGCAAGTGAGCTGGAAAAGCTGATTGAGCAACAGGATACCTACAGCCAAAGCGGTAGCTATACCCTGGGCGAGGTTTTCCTGAAGATGAATAACAAGCAAAGTGCACGTAACGCTTTTCTGAACGCTTCAAAACTAAGCTTTGATAAACAACTGCAGGAAGACGCTTTGTATCAATATGCCAAACTCTCATACGAGCTTGACTTCAATAGCCAGGCTTTAGAGGCTACCCGCACTTACCTGAAAAACTATCCGCGCTCGCCGCGTATCACTGAAATGAAAGTGTTATTAGGCGAAGAGCTGCTGAATTCGCACGCGTATAAAGAAGCTGTTGACATTCTGGAGCCTATAGCCAATAAAAGCCCTAGCGCTAAAATAGCCTATCAAAAAGTTGCTTACTATCGCGGCTTAGAGTTTTATAATGAGCGCGCTTTTGAAAACGCTATCGGTATTTTCCTGCGCTCGCTCAAAGATCCGGTTGACCCTTATATTAAAGCTTTAACTACCTATTGGATGGCCGAGGCCATGTATGAGGTACGCAAATACACTGAGTCTGTACAGACATTTCAGGACTTTTTGGATTTACCTGAAGCCAAACAAACCAACCTTTATAACTATGCTAATTACGCGTTGGGGTATGCAGCGTTTTATGGTGAGAAATACCGTACGGCGGCCACTTACTTCCAGCGTTTTATTGATGGAGAGGAAAAGGACCGTAACACAGTTAACGATGCCATTACCCGTATCGGTGATAGCTTCTTTGTGCTGAAAAGCTACGAGAAAGCGCTGGAGTATTACAACCGCATTATTGACGGACATATCAAAGGCGAAGATTATGCCTTGTTTCAGCGCGGGATGATTCAGGGCTTACAAGGCGCTCCTGACAGCAAGATATCTACCTTAAAAGACTTGTTAAATACCTTCCCTAACTCTGATTATGCTGATGATGCTGATTTTGAGATAGCTTATACCTATTTTATAAAAAACGATGGCCCAACTGCCAAAACCCTGCTTCAGCAAATGATGCAGAAATATCCTAACAGCAGTTACATTCCGCGTGCTTTGGTTACCGTTGGTTTAATTGATTACAACGCCGGCAATGACGACCTGGCGGTTGAATCATTCAAGCAGGTTATTAAAGATTATGCATCAACAGATGAAGCTAAACAGGCCTTAAAACAGATCGAGAAAATATACACTGATAAAGGCGATGCCCAAACCTTTATTGCTTACGCGCAAACCACACCTATTGGTAACTATACCACATCTGAGCAGGAAAGCATTATGTATACCGCTGCCAATAACCTTTATTTACAGGGTAACTGGCAAGGTGTGGTATCTGCTGTGGGCGCTTATTTTGATAAGTTCCCTACCAAGCCTATTTACGAAAAACAATCGCGTTTTATCCGCGCCCAGGCTTTGGTTAATCTGAAACGTGACGATGAAGCGATTGTAGATTATAACGTGATCCTGAACGACTGGACCAGCAGTTCGACCGAGCAATCACTGATAGCAATGGCTAAGCTATACATCGGCAAAAAGAAATATAACGACGCCGTAGTGTTTCTGAAAAAGCTGGAAGTTAACTCAGAATATAAAGCCGATTACACCTTCGCTATTAACAATCTGTTGTTGTGTTACGCACAGATGCACGCTGCCGATGATGCCTTGAATTATGTGAAATTAATTCGCCAGAATGAAAAATCATCGCAAGAGGACAAATTCCGCACAGGTTTGTATGCCGGTTTGGCTTACCTGCAAAAAGGCGACACCACTGCAGCAGTGAACGAGTTTGATTACACCGTAGCAAACACCAAAACAATTGCGGCAGCCGAGGCCAAGTATAATATAGCCCGCGTTCAATACCTGAAACGCCAGTATAAAACATCGCAAAAAACCTGTCTTGATCTGGCTAAAGAAATGCCTAATTATGATTATTGGGTAGCTAAAACATTTATTTTATTGGCCGATGATTATGTAGCCTTGAAAGACAAGTTCCAGGCTACAGCAACGCTACAGTCAGTACTGGACAACTATAAGGGCGATGACGACATACTGCCAACCGCACAAGCCGCGCTCGACAAAATATCGCCACCAAAAAAACCTCTTGAAAACAATATTGCTCAGCCCGACTCGACGCAGAGCAAACCAGATACAACTACTAATAAACCGGTTAATAAAGGATAAAGAGAACAAGCACATGAAACTGAAATACACCTACACGCTGTTTACTTTGATCATGGTATTATACTTTGTTCCGGTTAGCGCGCAAAAAAGTACGAAGGCCAAGAAAACCGCTACAAAAACAACAGCTAAAAAAACTACCTCTACCAAGCCGGCTTCAAAAGCGGCCACAAAATCTGCTGCCACAAAAAAACAAGCAGACACCAAATCATTAGGTGACCAGGCGTCTGCAACCAAGGCCGCAATTGATACTACAAAAAACGGCGGTGGAGCTAACGGCGCCAACGGACAAAATGGTGGCAGCTTGTCTGAAGAGATCGTGATCACATCGGCTTACAAACCTTTGCTGGCGGACGCCGTAAAGATACGTCGCAATCCTGATTTGACCGATAAAAGCCCATATAAAGCTCCGCTTAGTTATACCCCATTAGACAAACGCCTGGAGCAGAACTCTGAAATTAAACAACTGGATGCTATGAAAATGCCGCCTATTGTTGATACCGTACCTTACAATAATATTGTACGTGTTGGCATAGGCAACCTCAAAACAACCTTTGCTGAAGGCTATTTCGGCAATGGCCAGGATATGGCAATGCAGGTTGGTGGTTATTTCAGGCATCTGGCACAAAGCAGCAGCTCATATGCCAATCAAAAAAGTAATAAAGAAGAAATTGGCGTTTATGGTAAAAACATCGGTGAAACCAATACCTTATCGGGCCGTATTGACTTTGTGAATAAGGGCAACTATTTTTATGGTTATGATAAGGACAATCCGCCTGCAACCCTGGATATTGCACACCAATATTTTAACACCTTAAGCGCAGAAGGCGAGATAGCCAAGAACTATAAAGATGTAGAAAACGATTTTACCTATGCTTTAAAATTAAAGGGCTACGTATTTGGTGATCGTTTTAAGGCTCGTGAAAATAACCTGGTACTATCGGGCTTCTTAAACCAAACCATTAACCAGTTTTATACCGGCCTAAGCGCATCGCTTGATCTGAGTACCCAAAAAGATTCTTTGTATTCATACAATAATAGCATCGTTCGTTTAAACCCTTATATCAAGTTTCAGGGCGATAACTATAAAATTGACGCGGGTATCAATATCGTTGATGAATTCGGCTTCGCCGGACGTTTCTCGCTATTCCCTGCCGCCAAGTTAGAGTATCAGGTAATACCCAAATATGTACGGTTGTTTGTTGAGGCTAAAGGCGATGTAAACAAATCGTCGCTAAGCGATTTTTACAATTATAACCCATTCCTGGGGCAGAATTTGACCATCAAAAACTCTGTTGATAAACTAGACCTGAGCGCCGGTTTAAAAGGCACGCTCGCTCCGGGTCTTGGCTTTAAAGCAATCATCTATCGCAACACTGTTAAAGACATGCCGCTGTTTGTAAGTAACTTTAATTTTGCCAAAGGCCAAAATCGCTTTGCTGTGATCTATGACAACGGCACAGCAACTGTAAGCGGCTTTGACGGTGAACTGGATTACAAAGTATCGGGCGATATAAATCTTTTTGGCCGTGTGGAATTTAAGAGCTACAAAATGGCATCTGAAGAACAGCCGTGGAACCTGCCCAAATTTAAACTAACCGCCGGTACCGCAGTGAATATTAACGACAAGGTGAAAATAACAGGCTCATTACTGGTTAGAGGTTTGGCTAACGACAGGCCAAATGCAGCTGCGTTTGCAGCAACATATGGTACAACATTGCCGGGCCCGGTAGTAACTACTGAAATCAGTCAGTTTATTGACCTGAGTGGTAGTGTTGAATACCGCGCCACCAAACAGATATCAATATTTGGCAGAGTAAATAATATTTTAAATTCAACAAATCAAACCTGGTTATATTATCCTGATTACGGATTTAATATATTTGGCGGCGCAAGTTATAGCTTCTAAAGTCTGACGTTGTAAAGCCGCAGAGTGCAAATTTCAGTTTTGCTGTTTTAAAACTTTGCCTTACCGACTTAAGACTTATATTTGAAGTTCACTAATTAACCGTTACTTTTAGGAAATGGATGTAGGCTTTTATTTAGGCGAATTGCTGATGCAGCAGGGCGAAGTAAGTGTACCCGGATTGGGCTACTTTGTGCAGGCACGCGTTAGTGGTTACTACGATGAAAATGAACGCAAATTTTATCCACCCTACCACCAGGCGCAGTTTGATCCGCAGTCGATCGATGACGACGCGCTGGCGGAATATATCGCGGTTAAAAAGAATATCTCTGTAGCGTCGGCACGGTATTTTGCCGAGAAGTATATCACTAATCTTAAACAACAGGCGTTAATTACCGAGGTGCCAATTGGCAATCTTGGCTGGTTTTATACCGAGTTGGCCCAGCTAAGCTTCAAACCGGCGGCTAAAATTATTGATGATACTATTTTTTACGGATTTGAACCCGTGAGCCTTAGTAAAATTAACGATGCCAGGGCTGTTGAAGAGCGACCAGCGGTTAAACTAGACTTTCCGCCACGTACGGTGCCGCCAACACCGGCAGTTAATGAAGATTTAAGCCAGGAATTTGTACAGTTGCCGCCAGTTGACGAAGAACCGGTAAACATTCCTTCGTACGAAACATCATCAGAAAATGAGGATGCTCCTGAGTTTTTCGATCCGGAAGAAGAGCATACTACATCGTCATTTAGCGGCCCTTTGCGTTTAGTAATGTTTGTGCTTATGGGTATTGTTATTATAGGCCTGGGTATATTTGCTTTATACCGCTATCAGCCTGATACCTTTGCCCGGATAGCATTTTGGAAACGTAAGCAACCGGTTGTTTTGCCTGTAAAGCCCAAACCGGCCGTTAAAATTGCAGATACGTTAAGCAGCGACACTTTAAGAACAGATACCAACGAGGTAAAAACCGATACTATCAAACCCGGAGCTGCGCAATTAAGCCAAACAGCCGCTATTAAGAAAGATACTGTGCAGGCCAATGCCAGGAGCATAAAAGTCATTTCAACAACACCGGTTACGCAGGATATTAAACCCAAGTCAAGAATATTATCCGTAACACCGGTCGACCCGGGTACCCACATAACCAAAAAAGAAATTGTGGTGTCAAAAAATCCGGTTAATCCAACTGTTGTGCCGGCTCCCTCTACCACTAAAAAGAAAGAGGTTGTTAATAAACAAAACATTGTTTCACAACAAACCACAACTCCTGCCGTTACTAAACCAACGGCCGTGACAAAAAGTAAAACGACAGTTGCAAATGCGCCGGTGACTAACACATCGCTTATTGCTAAACCGTCAGACGCTGTGGGTACACGCCGTTTTGAGGTTTATGCGTTTACAACCGGTAGCATTGCCGAGGCAAATACAGCTATTAAAAGAATGAGAAAATATGGCCTCGACCCGCGTGTGGTAACAGATGCGCCCGGTACCTTGATACATATTTCTATAGGACACTTTACTACCAAACAAGAAGCAACAGATCTGGCGTTTAAAGAGATTGAAGCCGGTCATGTTCCGGGAGGTAACGCCTACGGGTTTGAGATAATACCACAAAAATAAATTACAATTAATGCAAGCAGCAGTAACAGACACCATTAACAAACTAGCAGATACCGCTAATCATGCCGCGCAACAGCTGGCAGCCGTTCCTGATCAAGAATTACGTTTTGGCGACCTCTTATTAAAAGGTGGCTGGGTGATGGTCCCGATCGGGATTTTGGCGATATTAGGTTTGGTTATATTTTTTGAACGATATTTTACCATTCGCAAAGCATCAAAAGACGAAAGCAACCTGATGCAACAGGTACGAAGCAGTATATTAACAGGCAACCTTGAGTCGGCTATCGCGATATGCCGCAACAGCAACTCGCCGCTGGGCCGTATGCTGCAAAAGGGTTTGTTACGTATTGGCAGGCCAATAAAAGATATTGAAGGCGCTATCGAAAACATCGGTAAGCTGGAAGTATCAAAACTGGAAAAGAACATCGGCATTTTGGGCATTGTAGCCGGTATTGCGCCTATGTTTGGTTTCCTGGGTACCATTGCAGGTGTAATCAAGATCTTTTACGACATTTCAAAAACTGATAACATCAGCATGGGCGTAATCTCAGGCGGTTTGTATGTAAAAATGGTAACATCAGCAGCAGGTCTGTTTGTCGGTATCGTAGCTTATGTTTGCTACCATGTATTAAATATGATGGTTGACAAAGTGATCCTTAAACTGGAAACCGACGCCATTGAATTTATTGACCTGTTAGAGGAGCCAAGCAAATAATGAATTTAAGAAAGAGAACACGCGGGGCATCGGCCGAGGTGCATACATCGGCAATGAACGATATCATGTTCTTCCTGCTTCTGTTTTTCCTTATTGCGTCGACGGTTACCAACCCCAACGTGATTAAGCTGATGCTGCCCAAATCATCAAGCGGGCAATCAGTATCCAAAAAAACAATTACGGTTTCCATCACTAAAGATTTAAAGTATTACGTCGACAAAAAAGAAGTTGCTGTTACCGATCTGAATAACACGCTGACCGGCTATAAATCATTAGCAACAGAGCTGACCATAGTACTTTATGTAGATAAAACAGTAGCCATACAAGACGTAGTGCAGGTAATGGACATAGCCCAGAAACTGAACATTAAACTAGTGTTGGCGACGGAACCGAAGGGATAAAGTCATTGGGTCATCAAGTCATTTGCTTCGCGTCATTAGAGCAAATGACAAATGACAGCGAAGCGACAATGACCAAATGACGCGCAAAGCGCAAATGAAATGAATTACCAACAAGAAGAAAATAATTATCCAAAGGCATTGGCATGTACGGCTGTAATATTGGCTGCTGTGATGGCTTTGTGCTATTTTATTGTCTTCACTAACCCGCCTAAAGAGCAAGATGGTACCGGTGGTATACTGGTAAATTATGGTACCACAGATGAGGGTATGGGCAGTGATTACATGAACACTGAAGAACCATCAATGGCTGAAAAGGCAAACCACAGTAAGCCTGACAAGGTTACTCCTGCCCCACCAACCGAAGAAAAACAAAAAGTTGAAGCCAGCGACAAAAACGTGGTAACCCAAAATACCGAAGACGCGCCCGAAGTTGCAGCTAACACCAAAAAGCCAAGTAACACCGTAGCTACCACGCCAACCAAAGCGCCGGCCAAGCCTACCATAAACCAAAACGCGTTATATAAAGGTAAAACCAATACCGGTACAGGCGAAGGCGACGGTACAACCAATACACCGGGCAACCAGGGTAAAACCACCGGCAGCACGCTTACCAATAATTACAACGGTACCGGCTCAGGCAATGGCGGCGGCTTAATGATGTCGCAGCGTAATTTCACCAACCGGCCAGCGGTAAGTGACGATGGCAGACACACCGGGAAAGTAATTGTAGATATCCGTGTAGATAAAAATGGCAACGTGGTTTATGCTAAAGCCGGCGCACGCGGCACCACCATAACTGATTCGGGTTTGTTGCAACGCTGTGAAGATGCCGTTAGGAACGCTCATCTGAATCCGCTTGACTCAGCACCTGATCCGCAGATTGGCACAGTAGTGTTTGTATTCCGGGTGAAGTAAGCTTCCCGACAACTCTTAAATCAATAATTACTTAACTGTCAATAACTTAACCAACTGTTGTAGTTAATATCTCTTACCTAACAGGACAACTTATTTCACCGAAGTTATTTTTTATTTAAACACCTGTATTTCAATAACTTATTGTAGTTTTATTTAATCGACAACCCTTAACTATTAAACTAAAACACAATTGCAATGAAAAAAATCCTGTATCTATTTGCTGCGGTAGCCATAATGGTATC
The DNA here is from genome assembly GCF_042686265.1 of Mucilaginibacter ximonensis. Taxonomy (NCBI): domain Bacteria; kingdom Pseudomonadati; phylum Bacteroidota; class Sphingobacteriia; order Sphingobacteriales; family Sphingobacteriaceae; genus Mucilaginibacter; species Mucilaginibacter ximonensis. The sequence continues at coordinate 165,868 of NZ_JBHUPD010000001.1, read as the reverse complement.
GTGCAAAAATGCTGCCTCTACAACTGCTGCTAAAACAGACACTGCAGCCATGCCTTACAAAGCTGTCTATTCCAATGACATCAAATTCAGCGACAGCACTAAAAATGTGCGCGCGGTACTACAATCGCTAAAAGACTGGGAAGATAATAAACTAGCCAACGCTCCGGCTTATTTTGCAGATACCGTTGCTATGGACTTCTGGAACGGCACCTCGATTAAAATGAAACGCGACAGCCTTACTTTAATTTCGCAAAAATATCGCGACAGCCTGGCAAGCTCAAAAATTGAAGTAGCCGTTCATTTGAACTTACACCTTAACGACAAAAATGAAGACTGGGTATGTGTGTGGTATAAGCAAATTGACACCTATAAAAATGGCAAAGTTGATTCGGCCGAATATCAGGATGATAACTTATTGAAAAATGGCAAAATTGTTTATGTAGATGATAAACGCCGTACCTTAAAACCAGCTGCAAAAAAGTAAAACGGTTATAATCCAACTAAAAAAGCTCCCGATCGTCGCAGGAGCTTTTTTAGTTTATGGTATATGCTATTCCAGACAATGCGTTTTCACCTTATCCATAAAATGCTCCAGGTCGAAAGGTTTGGCTATATGATCGTCGGCGCCGCAGTCGCGGGTTATCGTTTCAAGGTCGCTATTGGCCGATACCAGAATTACTGGAAGATGTTTTAAACGTTCATCGTTTTTAATATAGGTACACATGGCCTGACCGTTTTCGCCCTTAAGGGCCAGGTCAAGTAAAACCAAACCTACTTCTTTTTCGTGCAAACGGCGTCTGGCCGATTGGGTGTCTGCCAAACTAATCACTTTATAGCCGCCTACCTCTAATAAAATGCTCATCATTTCGCCTATAACAGGCTCGTCTTCAACAATTAGTACTTTTCTTTTCATAGTAAATGCCAATAGGTCAAGCATATTGCAATTGTTATACCAGTTTAGAATCAGGAGGAAAGAAACAAGAGCCAGGAGGCAGTTAACAGCATCACAAAAAATCTTGACTCTTGACTCTTGTCTCTTGACTCTTCTACATACCTTTGCCTTTGCAATGAACTACCAGGAAACACTTGATTATTTATACGCACAATTGCCCATGTTTACCCGCGTGGGGGTATCGGCTTTCAAAGCTAATCTGGATAACACCATATGGCTTTGCCAACTGCTGGATAATCCGCAGAACCGGTTTAAAAGCATACACATAGCCGGTACCAACGGAAAAGGCTCAACCTCGCACATGCTGGCTGCTATACTGCAAACAGCGGGTTACAAAACCGGTTTATATACATCGCCGCATCTTAAAGATTTCAGGGAGCGTATCAGAATTAACGGAGCGATGATCAATGAGCAGGCGGTAATAGATTTCGTGGCCGGTCATCAGCATGATTTCGAAACAATACAACCCTCTTTTTTTGAGATGACGGTTGCACTGGCTTTTGATTATTTTGCGAAAGAACGGGTAGATATCGCCGTTATTGAAACCGGTTTGGGCGGGCGACTGGATTCCACCAATATCATTACACCCCTGCTATCAGTAATTACCAACATAGGCTGGGACCATATGAATTTACTGGGTGATACCTTACCAAAAATAGCCGGCGAAAAAGCCGGTATCATCAAACCACACATACCGGTAGTTATCGGCGAACGGCAGGACGAAGTTGCAGAGGTATTTACCAGCAAAGCACGGGAAGAGCATGCACCAATAATTTTTGCCTCAGATATTTATGAAACCGCGGTTGCCGGAGGCGATAATAATTTAAAAGAAATTGAACTGATATCAAACAATGATACGTTAAACCTTGAATTAGACCTGACCGGCAGTTATCAGCTTAAAAATGTTAAAATGGTTTTGGCCGCGGTAAACGAGCTACGAAAGCAAGGTTTTAACATTACCGACGATCATATCAAAACTGCTTTGCGCCAGGTTAAAACACTAACAGGTTTACATGGCCGTTGGGAAACCCTGAACACATCGCCCCTGACCATTTGCGATACCGGGCATAACCCTGATGGTATTGCCGAGGTACTGAAAAATATAGCTAATATTAAGTACCGGCAGCTCCATTTTGTGATAGGCATGGTGAATGATAAAGACGGCGCAAAAGTGCTTTCAATGCTTCCTGCAGATGCCGTCTATTATTTCTGCAAGCCGGATATGCCACGCGGGCTGGATGCTGAAATACTACAGCAAAACGCGGCCGACTTTGGTTTGGCTGGCAATGCTTATCCATCGGTAAAAACAGCGCTAAAAGCCGCACAGAGCGCCGCACAGACCAACGACCTGATATTTGTTGGCGGCAGCACTTTTGTAGTGGCAGAGGCTATTTAAATCGGCTGTTATTTATATCTTCACCCTAAAACCAACTGCATGAGCCAGATTACCTGGGGCATTATCGGCTGCGGCGACGTGACCGAGAAAAAAAGCGGCCCTGCCTTTAATAAAGTTCCGGATAGTAAACTAATAGCCGTGATGCGCCGCAATGCTGAAAAAGCTGCAGATTACACCAGGCGGCACAACGTACCTAAATGGTATACCGATGGGCAACAATTGATAGATGACCCGGAGATTAATTCCATCTACATCGCTACACCGCCTTCTTCGCATATTGGCTATGCACTGGCTGCTTTAAAAGCCGGAAAAAACGTGTACATAGAAAAACCGGTTACCCTGAATGCTAAAGAAGCCTCAACCATTGCTGAAGCGGCCACACAAAGCGAGGGCAGAGTGGCCATAGCACATTATCGCCGTGCGCAGCCCATGTTTTTATATGTAAAACATTTACTGGATACCGGCGCCATTGGCGACGTGCGCATGGCGCAAATAAAAATGTGGCAAAGCCTGCGCCCGCAGCTTATTACCCAAACGCCAGATAACTGGCGCATTGATCCGGCCTTGTCAGGCGGGGGGTATTTCCATGACCTGTCGCCACACCAGTTGGATTTAATGCTTTACTTTTTTGGAGAGCCCGAGTATTATAATGGCCGCGCGCTCAACCAATCTGGTTATTATGGCTGCGATGACCAGGTGAGCGGACAGCTTATTTTCAACAATAAAGTGGTAGTAAACGGTAGCTGGAGCTTCAACGTATCTATTGACGAAAAGATAGACCAGTGTCATATAGTCGGCACTAAGGGTAGCATTAGCTTCCCGGTGTTTGGGCACGATGTTACCGTGAAGATCGGCTCGGACGAAAAGTTGGTTCACTTCCCTCCGCTTGAGCATGTGCAGCAACCAATGATTGAAAAAGTAGTGAACTATTTTAAAGCTGAAGGAGAAAACCCATGCTCAATTAACGAAGCTGTGGTGTTGATGAAAGTGATGGATGCGTTTAGCCAGACCTTATAAAACAAAATTGTCATTTCGAACGGAGTGAGAAATCTATACATCTGTATTTACGCTTTGAATTGCGCGTGTATAGATTTCTCGCTATCGCTCGAAATGACAGGGTCACAAAGCATCTTCAATTAACTTTTCTTCTTCGGCACCTTTGCCCCCTCTTTCCGGGCTTCTGACAGCCCGATAGCGATGGCTTGTTTTTTACTGGTTACCTTTTTACCGCTGCCGCTTTTTAGCTTGCCTTCATGCATTTCGTGCATGGTTTTCTCTACTTTTTCGCCGGCTTTTTCTGAATACTTTGCCATGATATTGTTTTTAAGTAAATGATATTAAACTGATGCAAAATATTTGCCAACTTTACAAACATGACTCCTATTGCAGAAACAGATCTTATCCTTAACGCCGACGGCAGTGTCTATCATCTTAATTTGATGCCCGGTGACGTGGCCGATACCGTGATTACTGTAGGCGATCCCGACCGCGTGGCCGAGGTGAGTAAATACTTTGACTACATCGAATTAAAAAAAGGAAAACGCGAGTTTATCACCCATACCGGCACCATCAGTGGTAAACGCATAACCGTACTATCAACTGGCATCGGTACAGATAATATTGACATAGTTTTTAACGAGCTGGATGCACTGGTGAACATTGATTTGAAAACGCGTACGGTAAACCCCCATTTGCGCAGCCTCAACATTATCCGTATAGGCACATCGGGAGCGGTACAAAAAGATATTGAAATTGATACCTTATTACTATCATCGGCAGCTATAGGTTTAGATCCGCTGATGCACTATTATCTGCAAAACTCGGGTAAAAATGAACAAGCCTTGTTAGATGCTTTCAAACAGGCCTTGCCCGACACTAATTTATCGCCATATATCGCATCCGCTGGTCAAGCCCTGTTGGCTGCGTTGAGTGATAACGAGCGACAGGGTATTACTATCACCGCACCTGGCTTTTATTCGCCCCAGGGACGGCAGGTACGCGCCGTAGCTGCGGTACCGAACCTGATGAAGGCGGTTCAACAATTTAATTTTAACGGGCAGCGCATTACTAACCTTGAAATGGAAACGGCCGGCATTTATGGGCTGGCGGCTGCGTTGGGCCACCAGGCGGTATCCTGCAATATTATACTGGCTAACCGCGCTACACAGGTTTTCAGCAAGCAACCGGGCACCATTATGGATTATTATATCAGGCATATTCTTGAAAAGTTGTACGTGTTACGTTAAACCCAATGCTAATTGCTTATCTTCAAAACATAAAAGGAACGCTGACGTTACCTGTAAAAATTTTCTATCTACGGCATGATAACAAGAAATACACCGGCTCCTTTTTACGAAAGATTATCGCTGATTTTAATTGGCCTGCTGGCGCTGGGTTTTCTGGTGATACAAGGTAAAGATGTGCTTGATCCATTAATGTTCGGCTTTTTGTTCGCCATTTTACTGTCGCCGGTTTCGGGCTTTTTCGAGCGAAAGTTAAAAGCTCCGCGTAGCGTATCGTCATTTTTATCTATCATTTTATTGGTAAGCTTTATTGCCGGCGTGTTGTACCTGGTAGGTTCACAGATCACCAAACTGACCGACGACTGGCCTATGCTGCAAAAACAGATAGCACAATCTGTTAATGACTTATACGACTGGGTGCAGAGCACCTTTCATTACGACGTCACTAAACAAAAAATATTCCTCAGCAACACGGAGCATAAAATTCTGTCACGCGGAAGCGAGGTGGTGAGTACAACCTTTGGCGCAGTATCGTCGCTCATGTTGTTCTATGTATTCATCATGATCTTTACATTTTTTATCCTGTTTTATCGCAAGTTGCTATTCAGCTTTATTTTGCAGGCTTTTGGCAAAACCAATGAACCTATTGTACACGATATTGTTGAAAACATTCAGGCTATTTTAAGGCAGTATATTCTGGGTTTACTATTGGAGATGATTATCGTGGCAACAGTAGCCTGCACGGTATTTTTACTCATCGGCATTAAATACGCTGCTTTACTGGGTATCATTGTCGGCTTATTTAACATTATCCCTTACCTGGGCATTTTTACCGCTTTACTGCTAAGCGTACTGATAACTTTTGCAACCGGGCCAGTTAGCAATGCTGTATGGGTAGCTATAAGCGTAATAGCGATTCACGCGGTGGATGCCAACGTTTTATTGCCAACCGTTGTGGGCTCAAAAGTGCGATTGAACGCACTGATTACCTTCCTGGGTATTATTCTGGGCGAAATGATGTGGGGCTTATCTGGCATGTTTTTGTCAATACCTGTCATGGCCATTTTTAAAATCATTTTTGACCGCATTGAAAGCACCAAGCCCTGGGGCTATTTATTAGGCGGCGATTACGAGTTCAAGAAATCGGCCGAGAAAAAAATGAAAACCCGGTAAACTATTGTTATGCGTCTTAAATGTTTTATAGCCTCTTTATTGTTTTGTGTTACTGCATTTGCACAGGCGCCAAAATCATTTAAAGTAGTGCCGCTTGGTGTTTTGGGTGGTATTGATGAAAGCAATATGTCGGCTTATATGATAGCTCCCGTTGGCAGCAATAATTTTATCTGCATGGATGCGGGTACACTACATTACGGCATTGAGCAAGCCATAAAAAATAAAGTATTTAATATCTCTGCCGGCCAGGTTTTAAAACGATATATCAAGGATTACTTTATATCGCATTCACATCTTGACCATGTGTCGGGGCTTATCATTAATTCGCCCGACGACACCGCCAAGAATATTTATGCCTTTGCCGATTGCATCAATACGTTAAAAACTCACTACTTCAGTTGGACAAGCTGGGCCAACTTCGCCAACGAAGGCGAAGCACCCGCCTTAAAAAAATACAGCTACCAGGTTATGCAGCCCGGCGTTGAGGTGAATGCAGCTAATACCGCAATGCAGGTAACAGCCTACCCGCTAAGCCATTCAAACCTAACCAGTACTGCCTTCCTTGTTAAAAGTAATAACAGTTATATTTTGTACCTGGGCGATGTAGGCCCCGATGCTATCGAGAAAAGCAATAAACTGCACAAGCTTTGGGAAGTTATTACGCCACTGGTTAAAACACACCGACTTAAAGCCATCATGATGGAGGTGTCATTTCCTGATGAGCAGCCAGACAAAACACTGTTTGGCCACTTTACACCGAAATGGCTGATGACTGAATTTAAAGAGCTAGGTAAATTAACCGGCAATGACGCTTTAATAGGACTGAATCTGGTAGTAGTGCATCTGAAACCGCCTTACACTAACATCGTCAAAATAAAACAGCAGTTAAAGACTGAAAATACATTAGGCCTGAATGTGATTTACCCGGTGCAAGGGAAAGAGTTGGTATTTTAGTCCCCATCATGCCGTCCGTCAGCCGACGGATCAGCATCTCATTTGCAAAGTTACCAGCATTGCATAGGCTAAATCAACAACCGCAATATTTCCTATCTTTACCCACTGTATGAAATTTCTGCGGCTGCTCCTGCTTCCTTTCTCATTGATTTACGGATTGATTGTGACAATACGCAACTGGTGCTTCGACGCTGGTGTACTGAAAAGCCGCATATTTAGCCTGCCTGTCATCACGGTAGGCAACTTAACCATCGGCGGAGCTGGCAAAAGCCCGATGACCGAATACCTGGTTCGTCTGTTAAAAAAAGACAATAAGGTTGCTACTTTAAGCCGCGGTTATGGCCGTAGCACCAAAGGTTTTTTGTTAGCTGATACCAATGCGACAGCAGACCAGATTGGCGACGAACCTGCGCAGTTCAAACACAAATTTCCGGATATTACGGTCGCCGTTTGCGAAAAACGCGTGGACGGAATTGAGCAATTACAAAACGATCACGACCTTGTCATTCTGGACGATGCTTACCAGCACCGCGCGGTAAAACCGGGGCTGAGTATTTTATTATTCGACTATAATGGCTTAAACAATCCACACCTGGTGCTCCCCGCGGGCGATTATCGTGAGCCGTTTAGCGGCCGCTGGCGCGCAGATATCATTGTGGTCAGTAAGTGTCCGGTTGGCCTTTCGGCCGACGATCGTAATCGTATCGTTAACGACATGGCGCCCCTGCCTTATCAGCAGGTATTTTTTAGCTCCATAAATTATATAGGCCTGCACCATTTGGATGGCAATGAAGCCAATTTAATGATTGACCAAGACACCACAGTTTTTTTATTGACAGGAATTGCCAACCCTAATCCGCTGCTTAACTATATTAAAAAACAAACTTTACACGTTAAACAGCATAATTATCCCGATCATCATCGCTTTAGCAAAAAAAATATCGCTAAACTTGCTGATGAATTTGCTGCATGCAAAGCACAAAAAAAACTGATCATCACAACAGAAAAAGATGCACAGCGTTTAGGTGAACAAGAGCTTGCATTAGTTGTAAATAAACTGCCAATATTGGTACTGCCGATAAGCATTAATTTTTTAGATGATCAGCAAGCAGATTTTGATCAATTGATTTTAGAATATGTCAGGAAACATAGAAAGTACAACCCAATATATTAAAAGCCGCATTGGCGATTTCCAACCCGAAGTAGGCATTATACTGGGCACCGGGCTCGGCGGTTTGGTTAGCGAAATACAGGTTGAGAAGCAGCTAATGTACAGTAACATACCTGATTTTCCGATTTCTACTTTAGAGTTTCATTCGGGTAAATTGATATTTGGTACGCTCGGAGGTGCAAAAGTTGTAGCTATGCAGGGGCGTCTGCATTATTATGAAGGTTACAATATGCAGCAAATTACTTTCCCTGTGCGTGTAATGAAAATGCTGGGCATTAAAACTTTACTGGTATCAAACGCCAGCGGCGCATTGAATCCCGACTTTAAAAAGGGTGATTTGATGGTGATCGAAGATCACATAAACCTGCAGCCGCATAATCCGCTCATTGGTCGTAATGACGAAGAACTGGGCCCGCGCTTTCCGGATATGAGCGAGCCTTACAAACATAACCTGATTGACAAGGCAATTAACATCGCACAAAAAAATAACATTACCTGCCATAAAGGTGTGTATGTTGCAGTAACAGGCCCAAACCTGGAAACCCGGGCTGAGTACCGTTACCTGCGTATAATAGGTGGCGATGCTGTAGGTATGAGTACCGTGCCCGAAGTAATTGTTGCCAACCACATGGGCCTGCCTGTATTTGCCATTTCGGTATTAACCGACGAAGGTTTTCCTGACACGCTGAAACCGGTATCTGTAGAGGAAATTATAGCAGTAGCTACCGCCGCAGAGCCAAAACTAACACTGATACTTAAAGAATTGATTGCCGGTTTAAATGGCTGATAAGTTTAAATACATACTATTCGTACTGATTTGTTTTGGGGCGCAATTTGCTTTGGCGCAAAACCCTTTGCGTACAAATCCGAACAATCCGGGCTATAACCCCAACTATCCTCCTGGCAGATACCCAAATCAGCCCGGGTATAATAACCCTAACGATACCAGCCGTAACCGCAAACCGTTAACCGGCGACGAAATGATTGATACGCTGCGTAAACGCGAGCAAAACGCCCGCGACTCGGTTATTTTTACCAGCAAGTTCATTAAAGTAACTAATGAGGCATTTTTGAGAGATAGCACGCAGTTATTTCCAATTGATACCACGTATACCAATTTAGAGAACTACAGCCTGCTGTTTCAGCCACGCTCGCCCAAAATAAGCTTAGGCAGTACTGAAGGTCTGGCTACCCGCAGTTTATTATTTGAACCGTCAAAAACTATTGGCTTTGATGCGGGGCTGCACGCCCTGGATACCTGGCTCTTAAAACCTCAGGACATACAGTATTACAATGCACGGGTGCCGTATACCGTGCTGAGGCTTTTTACCGCCGGCTCGCCCGAGCAGGTATTTAATGCGCTGCACACCCAAAACATTAAGCCTAACTGGAACATGGGTTTTAACCTTGGGTTTGTGGGTTCCCGAAACTTTTATGCCAGCAACCATGTGCTGGGGCAAAACGTCAGCAACATCAATGTAGCTTTGTTTAACTGGTATGAGTCTAAAAACAAGCGATATAATTTACTGGCGAACGTTATCGTAAACACCCTTAAATCGCCGGAAACAGGTTCTATTTTGAACGAAGATATATTTGGCCAGAAAGGAACATTTGACAGAACCACCGAACCGGTACGTTTGCCCAACACTTACGAAAACTGGAAAAACACCAGTTTATACATTAAGCAAACCTATTACATAGGCCGTATTGACACTACCATACAAAAAAACTCTGCCAATATATTGCCTACCCAGCGGGTTAATTACACCTTGCACTATGATGTAAGCAAATATGAGTTTTTGCAAAACGACCAGGATACTTATCACGTTTTCCCTGACTATTATTTCAGCTCGAACCGCTCGCGCGACTCGCTGACCGTTCATCATATTCAAAATGATTTTGGCTATAGTTTTTATCTGCGCGGCAAAAAGAAAGCGGCTGTTAAAAACGAATTAAAACTCGACCTGGGTTTAACGCACGACCTTTATAGCTACAATCAATTTGTAACAGACACCATTGTTGACCAATTTGGTTACAAATCGCGTAAGCCTGATAAAAAACAGGATAATACCTTTCAGGATATCACCCTGCACGGCAAACTAAGCTATCGTTTTAGCGACCGGCTGAACTTAGAAGGCAATGTACAGCAAATAGCCGTGGGCCGCGACTTTGGCGACTTTTTATACGATGCAAAATTATACGTATCGGGCGGTAAAAAAGCGGGACGTATTATACTGGACGGCTATCTGCAAAACAGCTCTCCGCCGCTAATGGCTACCAGTTGGATATCCAATCATTATATTTTCCATAATTCGTTTTCCAATACAAAAACTACCAGTTTATCATTCAATTACATCAACGATGCCTTGCAACTAGACCTGAAGGCCGAATACTTCCTGATATCAGACTATATTTATTATCAGGCTCAACCGGGGGGCGTCGATGCGCATCCGGTGCAAATTGGGAATCCGATTAACTTGCTGAAAGTAAGTTTGGGCAAAAACCTGAGCTGGCGAAAGCTGCATTTTGATAATTATGTAGTTTACGAAAAAACCGACTACCAGTCGACCTTACGCGTGCCCGAAGTTTATACCTACAGCACTTTATATTATAATGCTTTTTTGTTTGATGTATTACATATTTCGGGCGGGATTGATGTGCGTTTCAATACGCCTTATATAGCACCATCGTACGCAGTGGGCCTGGGTCAGTTTTATAACGGACCGGATGTGACGTTTTCGTCTTACCCAGTCGGCAAAGTATTCCTAAAAGGTACCATCAAGCAAACTAACCTGTTTGTGGCTTATGATTATGCCAACCAGGGACTGTTTAGCAAAGGTTATTACACCGTGAACCGTTACCCGCAGCAGCAAGCTGCTTTGAAGTTTGGAGTGAGCTGGTTTTTCTTCCAGTAGCCTCCGCGCTCCTTAATAAAGATCAGTGTCATTTCGAGTGATAACGAGAAATCTATACACCCGTTCATATGCGCGTGTATAGATTTCTCCCGATAGTCGAATGACATTTTTGTTTTTAGATTACTCGCTATTCCTCCCCCTTTAGGGGGGCCGGGGGGTTAAGTCTTCAACTTCTTTTTCTTAGCTGCCGGAAACAGCACGTTATTCAAGATCAACCTGTACCCCGGGGAATTGGGGTGCAAACTCAGATCGGTTGGCGGTTCATTAGGATTGTATTGATAATTTTCAGGATCATGGCCACCGTAAAAGGTCCATTGCCCCTTGCCCAGTTCCCCGTGAATGTAGCGGGCCTCGTTAGCGCTTTTCATTTCGCCCATAATAGTAACCGTCGATTTTATTTTTGACTTGTTAAAAGCCGTAGCTAAGCCCATAAAACCTTTAATTACCTTGTCGTGGTTCTGTGTAAGCATACTGGGTACCACATCCCATTTGGCCGAAAAATCAAACAGCGTAAAGAAATCGTCCTCCTGGTAAATATGGCGCGTGTTGCTTACGTCAATATCGCTAAACCTACCGCCTGAACGGCCAAATGAATATGCGCTGGTCACAACATTAAAATTTTGAAAAGCGAGCGTTTGGCTAAAATCGAGTTTCGACTGGGCCTGCGGGTCGGGGCCGTCACCGTCGTAAACCTCATCTACAATATCGGTTTTAGCAGCCGCCAGCGCGATATCAAAACTGTCGGCGCCAGAGCACATCGCCAGTAAAAACCCACCGTTAGCACAAAACTCACGGATAGATTGCGCTACGGCAAGTTTCATTTTAGAAACCTTTTTAAAGCCAAACTTTTTGGCCGTAGCTTCCTGGATGGCTTTAGTCGCCAAAAACTTGTCGACGTTACGGCCCCTGTTACCCTCTTTGCTGTACTGACCTGTAAAATCTTCGTGATGCAGATGCAGCCAGTCGTATTTATTCAGGTCGCCGCGCAATACTTCTTCATCATACACTAAATCAAAAGGTATCTCGGCATATTTCAGCACCAGGATCACGGCATCATCCTGTGGCTTTACGCCCTCTTTTGGCGAGTATACCGCCATGCGCGGGGCTTTCTCCAGCTTTACGATATCCATATTTACAGATGGGTCATTAATCTCGGTAGTAATCTGCGCCACTTTGTCATCGGCAATAACCTCATAGGTTACTCCGCGTATTTTACACTCGCTCTCGGTTTTGGTGTCGTATTTGGCAAGGAAGCTGCCGCCGCGGTAGTTGAGCAGCCAATCAACCTCCTGCCCATTCTTTAACACCCAAAAAGCTATGCCGTACGATTTCAGGTGATCTTTCTGCGTTTCGTCCATCGGTATTAATATGGATGCCGCACTTAGCCCCATTGAGCAAAGCAGCATAGTAGAAGCCATAAGATACCTTAGATACTTCATTTTAACTTATTCCGTTGTCATTTCGAGCCATAGCGAGAAATCTATACACGAGTTGGCTTTCGACTGCTTTGCGCATGTATAGATTTCTCCCGTTGGTCGAAATGACAAACTCTATTATTTCCCACCCTTCAGGGGGAAGGCAGTTAAGTTTTCTGCTTCTTTTTCTTAGCAGCCGGAAACAACACATTATTCAATATCAACCGGTAACCGGGTGAGTTTGGATGCAGGTTCAGGTCGGTAGGCGGGTCGCTTACCGCGTGCTGATAGTCTTCAGGGTCATGACCGCCGTAAAAGGTCCACTGCCCCTTGCCGTACTCGCCGTGTATATAGCGCGCCTCGTTAGCCGTCTTCATTTCGCCCATTACGGTGACACCAGGTTTAATCGTATTTTTATTGAAGGCTGTGGTAAGGCCCATAAAGCCTTTAATCACTTTATCGTGATCTTGCGTAAGCATACTGGGCACGACGTCCCATTTAGCCGAAAAGTCAAACAGCGTAAAAAAGTCTTCGGTACGTACTACCTGGCGCGTGCTGGTCACATCAATATCGCTGAAACGGTGCGAAAACGGACTCATATCCAGGTTAAAGTTCTGAAAAGCGAAGGTCTGCGAAAAATCAAGCTTACTTTGGGCCGCAGGATCTGCGCCATCGCCGTCAAACATCGCCTCACAAATATCTGTATTGGCAGCTGCTAACGCGACATCAAAAGTTTCGGTGCCCGAGCACATTGCAAACAGGAAGCCCCCACCGGCCGTAAAGTCGCGAATATGCTGTGCTACCGCCAATTTCATTTTAGATACTTTTTTAAAGCCCAGCTTAGCGGCCATATCTTCCTGCGCCTTTTTATCGTCTATATACCATTGTGCACTTGAGTAGCCGGCATAAAACTTACTGTACTGACCGGTAAAATCTTCATGATGCATGTGCAGCCAATCGTATTTAGGCAGATCGCCGCGCAGCACTTCTTCGTCGTAGACCAGGTCAAAAGGAATTTCAGCATATTTAAGAACCAGGGTAACCGCATCGTCCCAGGGTAACTTATTTTTTGGCGAATAGACTGCAATACGTGGCGCTTTCTGCAATTTAACCAGATCCATATTTACCGACGGATCGTTAATCTGCGTCAATATTTCGCTCACCTTGGCATCGGCCAACACTTCATAGCTTACACCACGTATTTTGCATTCATCCTCCAGTTTTTTGTCATACTGCGCCATAAAGCTCCCGCCGCGATAATTAAGCAACCAGTCGACCTCACCCCCATTTTTAAGCACCCAAAAGGCAATACCGTAGGCTTTGAGGTGATTCTTTTGCGCCTCGTCCATAGGCATAAGCAATGACGCCGCGCTTGTTGTTAAAGCTAAAAGCATAAAGGCGAAAGCTAAAAGATATTTGGTGCGGTGGTTCATATCCAAATTTAACGAATAATTATGTAAGGTGTTATGTTTAACAACGGCCCGCTATTTATTATTATGTTTAATATGGAAGATTAACATTATGCTGCCCATCGAAACCGAACGACTCATTTTGCGGCAATTAACTCCGGCCGATGCCCTGGGAATGTTTGAACTGGATTCAGATCCCCTTGTCTCAAAATATCTGCATCAAAAACCTTTTACGTCAATTGATCAGGCCCGCGAGGTAATTGACTATATTTTGCAGCAATACCACGACTATGGCATTGCCCGCTGGGCGGTCATTGAAAAAGAAACGAACCAGTTTATAGGTTGGAGCGGACTGAAACTCATTACCGAACCCATAAATAATCACATTAATTTTTACGACATCGGCTATCGCCTTATCAGCAGATTTTGGGGTAAAGGCTATGCAACAGAGTCGGCCAGACCGGCTTTGCAATATGGTTTTGATGTTTTGCAGGCAAACACTATATATGGGATGTGCGCAGTAGAAAATACGGCCTCGGCCAACGTGTTACAGAAAATTGGCTTACAATACGTTGAAGATTTTGGTCATCGTGGCATACCCCATAAATGGTTCAAGATAGCCAAGTGATAAATCTGTATCATTGCGCTAACCACGAAGGCTTTAACCTTTTGCCTTTCAGCTTTCAGCTTAAAACATTACCTTTGCCAACCATTTAAAAAAATTGAAATGAGTAAAGCAATTATAAAAACAGAAAAAGGCGACATGACCGTTGAGTTTTACGATCAGGATGCCCCTAATACAGTTGCCAACTTCAAAAAATTGGCTAAAGAAGGATTTTACAACGGTTTAACTTTTCACCGCGTTATTCCAAACTTCGTAGTACAGGGTGGCTGCCCTTTTTCTAAAGATGCGTCGACTGCTTACAAAGCAGGCAGCGGTGGCCCGGGCTACCATATTGACTGCGAGTTAACCGGCGAATTGCAATACCACGACCGCGGTGTGCTTTCAATGGCTCACGCCGGCCGCAATACGGGTGGTTCACAATTTTTTATCTGCCACAGCCGTACTAACACCGCTCACTTAGACCGTAACCATACTTGCTTTGGTAAAGTGACCGAGAACGTTGACGTGGTTGACGATATTCGTCAGGGCGATAAAATTTTATCAATCGAAGTAACAGAGGATTAATATTTGGTTTAGGTAGGTACGTAAAACGTATTACGTACTACGTATAACTTAATTTGAAAACAATACACTATGAATTTAAGCGCAATAGTATCGGTATCAGGTAAACCGGGTTTATGGAAAGCGTTGGTGCAAAACAAAACCGGTTTTGTGCTGGAAAGCCTGGACGCGCAAAAAACCAAACTGGTAGTTAACCTTTCGACCGCAAAATTAGCAGCCCTTGAAGAGATCACCATTTTTGGCGATGACGAAGATATCCGTTTAACTGAGGTGTTAGAGCGCATGAAAACTGCCGGCAACGTTCCTGATGCCAAAGTTGACGGCACTGCGCTGCGTAAGTTTTTCAGAGAAGTAGCTCCCGGTCATGACGAAGAAAAGGTTTACGCTTCTGATATGAAGAAGATTGTAACCTGGTTTAACATTTTGAAAGAGCTGCCTTTGTTTAACGAAGAACCTGCTACCGCACCATCTGCCGAAGGCGAAACCGCTGAAGCAGCAGCTGCACCGGTAAAAGTTACAGAGAAGCCAAAAGAAAAACCGGCTCCTAAAAAAACAGCCGCTCCAAAAGCGCAAGCTGCCAAAGCTGCCGCGACAAGGAATCCATCCAAAAAAGGATAATATTGTTGATGTGCAGATGCGGTGTAGATGTGCGAATGTGCAGATATGCTGATGTGCAGATGAATAAAATATAAACAGAAAGGCTCGCAATGCGGGCCTTTCTGTTTTAACCGATTGTCATTCTGAGCATAGCGAAGAATCTTATATAAGCGACTTAGCAAAGCGTATAAGATTCTTCGCTACGCTCCAGAATGACAATTATTATAAATAGCTCTAGCGATAGGTTTGAAACCCATCGCTATTTTGTTTATTACTTTATCACCTGCACATCCGCACATTTGCATATTTGCACATCTGCTAGCAATCCGGTTCATCACACTTCTCGTTCGAGAACTCGGGTTCAAAGGTGCTGTGGGTAATATCCAGATGCAGCAGTCGGTGGCGCAGATCGGCTTTGATGCTGTCAAACTGATGCAAATCATCTGGTGCTATAACCAGGTGGGCCGTCAAGGCATTTTCGGTTGTACTAAGCGCCCACACATGCATGTGGTGTACGTCAACAACACCCGGGGCTTTTAACAGCTCTGCTTTGATTTTAGTCAGCGTCATTTCTTTAGGCACGCCATCCATTTCAAGGCGCAGGCTATCTTTAAGCAAGCTCCAGGTACCGCGCAGAATGACTATGCCGATGATTAAACTAACCACGCTGTCAATCCAGTATAATTTGGTGAAATAAATAATAACACCCGCTATAACCACGCCAAGTGAAACTACAGCATCCATTGCCATATGCAAATAGGCGCCTTTTATGTTCAGGTCTGTGTCCTTGTCCTTTACAAAAAGCCATGCCGTAAAGGCGTTAATAACAATACCAATCAACGATACCCAGGCTACAGTGTCGCCTGCTATGGCGGCAGGGTGCATAAAGCGTACAACGGCTTCATACACAATCACGCCGATAGAAGCGACAAGTATAACCGCATTAAAAAAGGATACCAAAATTGTCGACCGTTTATAGCCGTAAGTATAGTTGGCATTTGAGCCTACTTTGGTGAGCTTAAAGGCCAGTAACGCCAATGCCAAACTAACAACATCACTCAGGTTATGGCCCGCGTCTGTAAGCAGTGATAATGAGCCGGTGATCAAACCTGCGACAACCTCAATCACCACAAAGGCCGAGTTGAGTATGATACCCCAAATGAAAGCGGCATTTAAATGATCGAGCCTGGGCTGTTCGTGATGATGATGACCAAAACCATGAGAATGGTCGTGATCGTGGTTATGTGAGTGGACGTGGGCGGACATGGTGCAAAGTTAGCTAAAAATCCTTGTCATTCTGAGCGTAGCGAAGAATCTGCCGACTAGCTACTATAATTTATAGATTCCTGACAATGCTTAAATTAACAAAAATTATTACTCATGATGATACGGCTCACCCTTCAAAATAGTAAATGCGCGGTACAACTGCTCCACAAAAAACAGGCGGATCATCTGGTGTGAAAAAGTCATCCGCGAAAGCGA
This sequence comes from Mucilaginibacter ximonensis, assembly GCF_042686265.1. Lineage (NCBI taxonomy): Bacteria > Pseudomonadati > Bacteroidota > Sphingobacteriia > Sphingobacteriales > Sphingobacteriaceae > Mucilaginibacter > Mucilaginibacter ximonensis. The sequence goes on along the minus strand of NZ_JBHUPD010000001.1, from coordinate 148,975 downwards.
AAGCTTGTCATTGGCCCGGTCGTAAACCGATTGGTCAAACCCATACGGACCGCCAACAACAAACACCAGGCTAGATGTTGAGCCAACCGCCTTTTTATCAATATAAGCCGAAAATTGCTTAGAGGTAAACTCAAGCCCTTTTTCATCCAGCAGGATCACATGATCCAGGGGTGCTATTTTCTTGAGGATTAGTTCGGCTTCTTTAATTTTTTGTTGCTGCTCGGTTAAGGCTTTGGTGTTTTTAAGTTCGGGCAAATCAATAAGCTCAAGCCTGGTGTAATGCTTCAGGCGCTTTACATACTTATCGATGCCCTCTTTCAGGTAAGCATCCTCTGTTTTGCCAACGGTTAAAAAAGTAATTTTCATCGACCTCACCCCGGCCCTCTCTAAAGGAGAGGGAGGTAATATTTGTTAAGTTATTTTATCTATTTATATGTTCATCCGGCAACCGCTCCAGAGGAGCGGGTTGGGGTGAGTTGTAAAACTAGTTATTTAAAATATAAGTCGTTATTTTGAGCCAACTTTTTTGGAGCACATGCAACCTATCATAACATACTACCAGCAAAACGCACAAGCCGCGCAACAACAAGCCGATAAATTTAAAAGCGAGTCGAATACTTATTCATTTATAAGGCTGGCTGTTTTTTTGGGTATAGGCTTTTTTATTTTTATCGGGGCGATGATGAATAACGCCACGCTTATAGCCATCACGGTACCTGTTTTGCTGATAATATTTGCGGTTTTGGTAAAAAAGCAAAGCAAGTGCAATCAGCAACACAAATACTACAGCGATTTAAAGCAGATTAATGACAATGAAATAGCCAGCCTGCAAACCCGGGGCAACCTGTATAACAACGGCGCAAAATTTAGCGACGAGAAGCATTTTTATACGTCAGACCTGGACATTTTTGGTAACATGTCCCTATTTCAGCTCATAAACCGGGCAGCTACTACTTCTGGCTCTACCAAGTTGGGAGAATGGCTGAGCGCCCCGGCGGGCAAGCCGGTCATTCTGGAGCGCCAGGCTGCGGCACAAGAGATAGCCGACAAAAACCAATGGAAACTTGAATTTCAAACTTTGCTGCTGTTTGCCAATAAAACAGACGGGGATACATTAAAAGCATTATTTGCCTTCCTCAAATCGCCGTTGAATATCCCGGGCGAAGTCGCGTTAAGCAAATACATCCAGATTGCACCTTATTTGATGCTGGCCGCAATTATCGGTTCGTTTTTTTGGCCGATAGCTGAACTGGCCGCCATTGTATTAGGAATAGCCAACCTGGCCATAGTAAGTATTAAAAGTGCTTATATAGCTAAATCTTCGGCCATTGCGGATAAGATCAGTAAAATACTGAGCAACTATGCCTCAGTGTTTGAAAAAATTGAAAAGGAGGACTGGCAATCGGCTCATAACGGCAATCTCGCGCTCAGGATTAAGCAAGATCAAACATCAAAAAATATAGCATTGCTGGCTCGTCTTATCGAAAAAATGAGCTATAACCTCAATATGCTGGTGGGCATTTTACTTAATATTTTCTTTTTATGGGCGCTTAAACAAACCATAGCTATTGAGCAATGGAAACGTAGCAATCAGCAAAGTATGGAGGATGCATTTGAGGTTATTGCCGATTTTGAAGCTATTGTCAGCATCGGCGGTTTACGGTTTAACTATCCCGACTGGACTTTGCCGCAGATAGCGGACGGCGACGCATACACTATTATCGCCCAAAACATAACCCACCCGCTAATCAGCAGTACAAACCGTGTTAATAATAACTATGAGTTGACAAATGCTTTCAAGATTGATATTATCACCGGCTCAAACATGGCGGGCAAAAGCACCTTTTTGCGCACCATTGGTATTAATACCGTCTTGGCGCTTTGTGGTGCGCCTGTTTGTGCTGATGCGATGCAGGTATCTATCATGACCGTGGTTAGCTATATGCGCATCAAAGACTCGCTCAATGAAAGCACGTCAACTTTTAAAGCTGAACTTGACCGGCTGCAAATGTTGCTCAAAGCTGTCGAACATGAATACAAGGTTTTCTTTTTGATTGACGAAATGCTGCGCGGCACAAACTCCGTCGATAAATACCTGGGCTCAAAGGCGGTTATCGAGCAGCTTATCGCTAAAAAAGGTGTAGGCATGGTAGCTACGCACGATCTCCAGATTGCGCAGCTGGAACAAAAATATCCTGACTATGTGCGTAATTTCTACTTCGACATACAGGTGGTTGACGGCGAAATGTTGTTCGACTACAAAATAAAACACGGTGAATGCAAGACTTTTAATGCCTCACTGCTGCTGAAGCAAATTGGAATTGATATTAAGACGGAGTAACCCGTTTGTCATTCCCATAGCGAAGAATCTTATTTAAGCAGCTGATAACGTATAAGATTCTTCGCTATCACTCAGAATGACAGCGGTTAAATAACACCCTAAACAAAAACAGCGACGGGTTTAAAACCCATCGCTATTTGATATCATTTAAATACCAAGCCTTATCGGCCACCGGCGCCTGCGCCGGCACCGCCGCCGCCCATACCCTGGTCGTCTTGCTTCAAGTCATCGTTGTTAATGCCTTTCTTTTTCTCCATTGGGTTTTGTGGTTTAAAGCTTAGCTTACCGAAATTATAACTAAATGTTAAACCAAATGAACGGAACGGATACTGGAATCTGCTAACCTGGGTTAAGCCCCTGCTAGTAATGTTCGAGTTGAACTCTTTGTAATTGCTAAACGGCTGGATAATATTAACACCAAGTGAGTATTTTTTGTTGTCAAACTGCTTTTTGAAACCCATTCCAAAAATGCTGAAAGCCGGGTTTGTACCTTGTATAGTACGACGCGCCGAACTGCCAAAAGCAAACGATTCAATCACAAAATCTTTTGGTAAAGTTAATGTACCGCGCATAAAACCGCCGTACTGAACGTATGTGCCATTTTGCGATTGCGCCAGGTTAAACACACCTGCCGGATCAGGCTTATAAGTATAGGCATTGATACTACCCTGGATAGTCAGTATTTTAAACGGTGTTATTGACCCAAAGAAACTGCCGCCAAATGAGTTATTGTTACCAATGTTTTGGAAAGTAGTTAACGTAGCGCCTTGCTGTATGCCATTAACGGTAACTGAAACCGGTGTAGCAATACCCTCAATTAAGCCGCTGGTGTGCTTATAGTAAGCAGACAGGTTAATTACCGATGCACCAATGAAAGTATTGTAACCCAACTCAACGGTTTGTGACACCTCAGGATTCAGTTTAGGGTTACCTACTTTTTGTGCTAAGATATTAGTGCTGTCTACATAAGGGTTCAGGAACTGTAAGCTTGGCCGCGTGATGCGCTTGCTATAGCCTAATTTAATGGTTTGCGTTGCCGTAAGCTTTTTCTGGAAAGTTAAGCTTGGCACCAGGGTATTATAGTCCTGAGTAAAAGGCACATTTTTTTGCGACAGGCTGTTTGGATTACCGTCAATAGTGGTATACTCGTCTCTTAATCCGGCCAAAATGCTATAGCTCTTTGGCAAGTTGATAGTCAGTACCGAGTATGCTGCACCCACATTCTGGTTATAACCATAAGTGCTTGATGCCAGGCTGTTAAAGACAAAATCGTTACCTGAAGGCGAGTATATATCATTAATAGTATTAATTCGCCTTATAATGTATTTAGCACCCGACTCCAGTTTGAAGGTATTGTTGATAGGCAATACATAATCGGCCTGTACCGTGTACTCATTGTTTGTGCCATCAATTTTATTTTTTTGATTGGGGTTTACCGCCGTGTAATAGTTGGTATACTCGGTATTACCAATGCTATGGCTCCACTGGGTTGACAGGTCCAGTTCCTCGCCTTCTTTTTTAAACTTGTGTACATAGTCCACATTCCAATCAAAACCACTGGCCGGTATAGCATGAGCTACCGAGTTTAAACTAAACGGATTTGCACCTGTGGTTACGCTGTTGCTATTAGTGTTAAATTCAATCTGGTTAAGACGAATAGTCGAATTTAAGCTATTAAAAGCATTAAATTCATATCCGGCAGATACCGAACCCACAATAGCATGGCGCGATACCTTGCTGGTGCCTTTGCTTTCTTTAAATGAATGAAAAGAGCCGGTATCAATTTGTGTTGATTGATAAGTATTAGATGTTTGCGGCCATGAAGCATTACCGCCTACGTTTACCGTTAAGTTAAACCTGTTTTTATTATAGTTCAGGTTAAAGTTGCCATTGTTTTGGCGCGTACCAACACCACCGCTTATACCGCCGCTAATGCCTGATATATTTTTTTGTTTGGTAATGATGTTGATAATACCCGCAGAACCTTCAGCGTCATACTTAGCCGACGGAGAAGTGATTACTTCTACGCTTTTAATCTGATCGGCAGGGATGCCTTTTAATACATCGGCTAAACTGGCTGATGTAGCGCCAGACGGACGGCCGTTAATCAGTACACGCACGTTTGCGTCGCCACGTAAGGATACATTACCGTTAATGTCGACGTTTACCAAAGGCACTTTCTGCAAAATGTCGGTAGCGCTACCGCCACCGGCAGTAACGTCCTTTTCGGCATTGTAAACAATCTTATCAATTCTATTTTCAATTAACGGGGCAGAAGCAGTAACGGTAACCTCGTTCAATGATTTTGTGCTTTGGCCCACTACTACAACGCCCAGGTTTTTGTCGGGCTTTGAAGGCGTGGTTTCAATACCCCTGATTATTTTGGTTGGGTAGCCTACAAAGCTAATCTCCAAACGGTAAATACCCGGGTGGATGTTGTCTAACTGAAAAGTGCCTTTATCGTCGGTCAGTATACCAGTTACCGGAGTTTTGCTGGTACCTCTGAATAAAGTTATCGTTCCGTAATCAAGAGCTTTTTTTGAAATGGAGTCAACCACCGATCCGGAAATCTTGCCCACTATACTTGAGCCTCCTCCGCCAACACCAAATTGTGCCTTGGCCGAGACAACCGAAAAAATGATTGCTATAAGTAGAATTATGCGTTTCATCTGTAAATTTTTGGAATTAGGCGCAAAACTACTGTAATTGTTACAACCAAAAATCACTTTTATTACATTTTGTGCAATTATGTTGGATATGTTACAAATAAGCTTCCGCGCGCCAAACAAACATGTCTACACCGATGGTAATAAATTCATACATTACACATTGTGGATAAGGTAGTTAGCCAGATAACTTTTATCAAACACAAATTGTCATTCTGAGCGACAGCGAAGAATCTTATGCGCCTTACCTGCCGCTTAAATAAGATCCTTCGCTGTCGCTCAGGATGACAAGGTGGGGAGTGTTTTTCTTGTTAGTCAGGATTTGCAATCCGGACTTGCTTGTTTGCGGATTTGCAATCCGCTGCGTACAAAAAAGGGGATTATAAATCCCCTTGAAATCGGGTCCGGATTATAAATCCGGACCAAACAATATCACCAACAATATCTACTGTGGTGTCTATACAACCATATTTACAATACGCCCCTTAACCACAATAACCTTTTTAGGTTGCTTGCCATCCAGGTAGCGTTGTACATCGGCGTTAGCTAAAACAAAAGCTTCAATATCCTTTGGCTCAAGGCTTAGTGATATATTGAGGTTCATCTTTGTTTTACCGTTGATAGAAATGGGGTAAGCAAACTCGTCTTCAACTAAGTAACCCGGATTAAATTTTGGATATGGTGCATAGGATAAAGTACCCGATTCATTACCCAGTAAAGCCCAAAGCTCCTCGCAAATGTGGGGTGCATAGGCCGATAACACAATCACCAGATCTTGCAATACCTTGCGGCTGTTGCATTTCAAATCAGTCAACTCATTAACAGCTATCATAAAGCTGGATACCGAGGTATTGAACGAGAAACGCTCAATATCTTCCTCAACCTTACGAATAATTTTGTGCAGCGATTTCAGTTCGGCTTTAGTTGGCTCAGCATCTGACACGTTAAACTCCCAGGCATCGTTATGAAACAAACGCCAGAATTTGCGTAAGAACTTGAACACTCCTTCAATACCATTGGTATTCCATGGCTTGCTTTGCTCCAGCGGACCAAGGAACATCTCGTACATACGCAACGTATCAGCGCCATAACGGGCAATCAGATCATCAGGGTTAACAACGTTGAACTTAGATTTCGACATCTTTTCAACTTCGACACCGCAAACGTATTTGCCGTTTTCAAGGATAAACTCGGCATCTTTAAAATCCTCGCGCCATGCCTTGAATTTGTCGATGTTCAGTATATCGTTATCAACAATAATTACGTCGACATGTAAAGGCGACGTTTTATACTGATTGATCAGGCCGCGCGATACAAAAGTATTGGTACCTCTGCCCTCTTCATCAATTAAACGATAAACAAAGTTTGAGCGGCCCTGGATCATACCCTGGTTAATCAGTTTTTTGAAAGGTTCCTCTTCAACCACCAGGTCCAGATCTTTCATAAACTTATTCCAGAAGCGGCTGTACAGCAGGTGGCCGGTAGCATGCTCGCTGCCGCCAATGTACAGGTCTACATCCTTCCAATATTCAATAGCTTCTTTCGAGGCAAAGGCTTTATCATTATGGGCGTCCATGTAACGATACCAGTACCAGCTACTTCCGGCCCAGCCCGGCATAGTAGAAAGTTCATAAGCATAGCCAGCCCCCTCTAAATCTCCCCCTGTTGGGGAGACTTTGTCCTGACGGATATCTCTGTCAGGGAGATTATTGACTTTATTCTTTATGGTTTGGAAAATACCCTGGGCATTAGCCAGAACCTCATCATTTGTAAACCTAATTACAGTAAAACCTAAATGATTTAATATTTCGGTTCTTGCTTTGTCAGCTTCTTTATTTGCTTTATGGTGATGTCCATCTAATTCTATTATTAGTCCTTTTTGAAGACAAACAAAGTCAGCTATGTATTGATCAATAGCATGTTGCCTTCTAAATTTAAACCCAGTTTGACTGTCCCTGAGCAATTGCCATAAGATAGTTTCAGCTTCGGTTGGCTGTAAACGATGTTCTCTGCTAAATTCCTTTAATTGCTCATAGTAAACGGGATCAGCTGTTTTGCGATAATTACCCGCCTGCTCAGAAAGCCCTCCCTCCCGGGGAGGGTTTGGGTGGGGCTTGTATGCCCAGCCCTCCGCACGGCCCAGTGGTGGTTCGCCGGTTTCGGTTGGAAGATATTTATCAATTTCGGGCAACAGCAAAGGCAAATCGCTTTCGCTGATGAGATGCGGCAGATTATCTTTAAAGCAAACCGGCACCGGCTCGCCCCAGTATCGCTGACGGCCAAAAATAGCGTCGCGCATTCTGAAGTTTACTTTGGCTTTGCCCAGACCAAGTTCTTCCAGCCTGGCAACAACCGCGGCGGTAGCCTCTTTATAAGCTAATCCGTTAATAAAGCCTGAGTTAATATATTTACCTTCTTTGGTAGCGTCGGCCTCGTCAACAATATTCTGGGTATCCAGGATCGGGATAATTGGCAAGTTAAAATGTTTCGCAAATAAAAAGTCGCGCTGGTCGCCGCTTGGCACAGCCATTACCGCGCCGGTACCATAACCTGCCAATACATAATCGGCTATATAAATCGGCACGCGCTCGTTATTAAGCGGATTGATCACATAAGCGCCGGTAAATGCACCAGAAACCGTTTTAGCATCGGCCATACGGTCCAACTCAGACTTCTTTTTAGTCTGGGCGATGTATGCCTCAATTTCGGCTTTTTGTTCGGATGTAGTTAGCTGAGTAACCAATTCATGTTCGGGCGCCAATACCAGGAAGGTCACGCCGAAAATTGTATCTACACGTGTAGTGAAAACCTCGATGAAGTCTTGAGTCTCGAGTCCTGAGTCTTGAGTCTCAATCGGGAATTTTACAGACGCGCCCGTACTTTTACCTATCCAGTTACGCTGCATTTCTTTCAATGGTTCAGGCCAGTCAATGATATCCAGTCCATTTAATAGCCGTTCGGCATATGCGGTGATCCGCATGCTCCATTGCATCATTTTCTTTTGTTCGACCGGGTAACCGCCGCGCTCGCTAAAACCATCTTTCACTTCGTCGTTAGCCAGTACGGTACCCAAAGCCGGGCACCAGTTTACGGTGCTTTCGCGAAGGTAAGTAAGCCGATACTTTAATAGTTCGTCTTGTTGTTGGTTATTTGTTTTAGCTTTCCACTCTTCTGCAGTAAAGGTCAGTACATCTTCGTCGCAAACCGCATTGATACCTGCCGAACCGCTCTGTTCGAAACGCTTAACCAATTTTTCTATGGATTCGGCTTTATCGGCATCTTTATTATACCAGCTGTTAAACAGCTGCATAAAGATCCACTGTGTCCATTTATAATAATCAGGCGAACTGGTGCGCACCTCGCGGCTCCAGTCGAATGAAAAACCGATCTGATCAAGCTGACGGCGATAAGTGGCAATATTAGCTTCGGTAGTTACTGCCGGGTGCTGACCTGTTTGTATAGCATATTGCTCGGCAGGTAAACCAAACGAATCATATCCCATAGGATGCAATACGTTAAAACCTTTAAGGCGTTTATAGCGGGCAAAAATATCCGAGGCTATATAACCCAGCGGATGGCCCACATGTAAGCCCGCACCACTTGGGTAAGGAAACATATCCAGTACATAATACTTGGGCTTACTGCTTTTATCCTCGGCTTTAAAGGTTTGGTTTTGGGCCCAAAACTGCTGCCACTTTTGCTCTATATCCTTAAATTGATAGTCCATCTCTGCTTTTATTCGATAATGAAACGCGAAAATAAAAAAATCCTATGATTTGGGTAGTTAATTATCAGCTATGTGACAGCCGCCTTTGCTAATCATAAATTCTAACCACAGGCGCTGTCAGTCAAACGTTTAATGAATAAATCCTCACTTTTATGTCAGTATTATAATATTTATTTCTGTTTCATCTAAAAAGATAAACTATATTCGTTTAACCTTTACAACACGCAATTATGAAGTTTTCCGGTCACATTATATGGCAATTCAACAATCTTTCTATGCAAAGTTGCTAAGCTTGAGGTATTAACTCATAACATACGAACCATTTATAAACCAAACAATTAAACAATGAAAAAACTTTTTACTACCCTATTAATTTTAACCGGTATTTACTCCGTTTCAAATGCGCAGAAAAAAGGCGCTATGGCCTACGGTGTTAGTGCAGGTGTAAATAGCGCCTACAGTGTTTCTGGTGCCGACTATGCATCAGGCACAGGCTCTTATATCAGGCCAAATTTTGCCTTGCATGCAGAATATTATGTTTCTGATGATTGGTCAATTAAGGCAGAAGGTATTTATGACGGAAAAGGCTGGGGCGATGGTGTCATTAAAGACAACGTGAATAACAAGACGGTAACAGGAGTAAATTTTGCGCTTAATTATATTACCATACCCGTTTTGGCTACCTGGCACATTGGTTCTGAAAAACTTTGGTACGCTAACGCCGGCCCCTATGTAGGCATTTTACTGAGCGCAACTGATGATTACGATCACAAAGACTTGAAATCACAGTTCAACAGCACAGATGCAGGTATTGATGCAGGTTTAGGCATCCAATTTCCGCTGTCATACAAAAACGACAAATTGAAAATCTTCTTTGAATATAACTGGCAATTTGGCGCTGCCAACATTTTAGCCAACAGTTCAAACTCAGGCACTTTAATGAGGCAAGCACTTAGCGCCGGTATCAGATTTTAACTAAAACTTTAGCAACAAGCGCAAGCAAAAAGCCATCGGTTATTACCCGATGGCTTTTTTATTTTAATCTTTCAGAATATCGATGCAATTTTTGGCCATACCGGCCAACCGGCCATTTAGCGACTGTAGGCCAGCATAGTCATGAATATTGGTGTATAATCTTTTGATGATTTCGAGCGTCTCATCACTTGGGTCGCAAGCCTGGGCTTTTTCAAGATGTGGCAGCGCTTTTTGCACCGCCGCTTTATATTGCAATATCATGACCGTATCGCCTGGGTTTGCCTGCATTTTATCATAAAGTTCGTCGGTATGTTTCAAAAATAAATAGCCAAGAGCTCTGTGGGCTACATAAAAATCAGGCTGCGCCGCTACCACCTTTTCATAAAGCAGTATAGCTTCTTTTGATTCATCGTCATCTTCATATAACTTGGCCAGGCCGTTGTAAAAGCTTATCCGGCTATTAACCGGTAGTTCGTTAACATCGGGCAGTATGATCTCGCCCAGCTTTATGGCGTCGGGTGTTTTACCATCCAGGCGCAGCAAATTAAAGTCGGCGTATTTTCCGTAAACGGTATCGGCTTTGGTTTGCGCAAACGCAAATGCCGTTATAAAAAGCGTAATAACTAATAGAAATATTCGTTTAAACATCATCAAATATAGATAACCGTGTACCTTACATTTATCTAATAACTTCTATCTGAGCAAAAAATTTTAACTTTACCAAAACTTACATCACAAACTTATGAGAAAAATATTCCTTGTACTAATCACCATGTTCGCCTGCACTCAATTGGCAAGCGCACAAAAAAATTACGGCACCCAGTTTTCTGTAAACCTGGGTATCAACGCCTCACAGGTTACTGACGCTAACAACTACAGCAGCGATGCCGTCGCCGGGTTAAATGCAGGCATAGCTGTCGATCATAACTTTTCCCGCGACTGGGGTATCAGCGTAGGCCTGAACTATCAGCAAAAAGGTTGGGGCAACGGCTTCGTAATATTGCCTGATAACAGCGAGATTGACGGCGTAAATTACAAATTGAACTATTTAACCGTACCGGTATTAGCTAAGTGGCATTTTGGCCGTACCAACAACTGGTATGTTGATTTAGGCCCCTATGTAGGTTTTCTGTTAAGCGCCTCGGAAAGCTCAAATACAGTATTTGACGCCAAAAGCTATTTTAATAATGTTGACGGAGGTTTGGCACTGGGCATCGGTGTAAAAATACCTATCAACCGCTACAGCCATTTCTTTATTGAATATGCTGCTCAGGCAGGTGTGGCCAATGTATACAGAGATTCATACTCATCTGTACAAAATATTACCAACGGCTTAAACGTAGGCATCGGGTTTTAAGGGCTGATGTTTAATATACCTGAAAGCCTTGCTATGAAAATGGTGAGGCTTTTTAATTTCTCGCTCCCAATCTCAAATCAAAATCCTATCTTTGCCCATGCAAGAAAAAATCCTCATTCTTGACTTCGGCTCACAGTTTACCCAACTTATCGCGCGCCGGGTTAGAGAACTCAACATTTACTGCGAAATCCATCCGTTTAACAAGATTCCTGAAATTGACGAAAGCTTAAAAGGCGTTATTCTGTCTGGCAGCCCCTATTCGGTACGGCAGGAAGATGCCCTGCATGTTGATTTTATGCAATTTCATGGCAAGCTGCCTTTATTGGGTGTTTGTTATGGGGCGCAATACCTGGCACACTTTAATGGCGGCGAGGTTTTACCGTCAAGCACCCGCGAATACGGCCGTGCCAACCTGCAGTACATTCAGGAAGGCAACCCGCTGTTCAGAGGCGTGCCGGCAGGCTCACAGGTTTGGATGTCGCATGGAGATACTATTGCTACCCTGGCCAGTAATTTTGAGGTTATTGCCAGTACAGACAGCGTGCGTGTAGCCGCTTACCAGGTTACCGGCACTCAAACTTACGGGATACAATTTCACCCTGAAGTAACCCATAGTTTAGACGGCAAACAATTGCTTGAAAACTTTTTGGTTGATATATGCGGTTGCAAGCAAGACTGGACAGCCGACTCATTTGTTGAAACTACCGTTGCGGGCCTAAAAGAAAAACTGGGCGACGACAAGGTGGTATTAGGCCTTTCAGGCGGTGTTGATTCATCGGTTGCGGCTGTGTTACTGCATCACGCTATCGGCAAAAACCTGTATTGTATTTTTGTTGACAACGGATTGCTGCGCAAAAACGAATATGAATCTGTGCTTGACTCCTATAAACACATGGGCCTTAACGTACGGGGTATCGATGCCAAACAGCGTTTTTATGATGCGCTGAAAGGTCTGTCAGAGCCCGAAGCAAAACGTAAAGCCATTGGCCGTGTTTTTATTGAGGTGTTTGATGATGCCGCGCACGAGGTTAAGGACGTAAAGTGGTTAGGTCAGGGCACTATTTATCCTGATGTTATCGAGTCGTTATCGGTTAAAGGGCCGTCAGCTACCATTAAATCGCACCATAACGTAGGCGGCTTGCCCGACTTTATGAAACTTAAAGTGGTTGAACCACTTAATACTTTGTTTAAAGACGAGGTTCGCCGCGTGGGTAAGTCGCTCCATATATCTGATAACATACTGGGCCGCCATCCGTTTCCGGGCCCCGGCCTGGCTATCCGTATCCTGGGCGAGGTTACACCCGAGAAAGTCGCTATTTTGCAGGAAGCCGATGCTATTTTCATCAACAATTTGCGTAGTGCCGGTGTTTATGATAAAGTATGGCAGGCCGGTACCATATTCTTACCGGTACAGTCGGTAGGTGTTATGGGCGATGAGCGCACATACGAGCACGTTGTTAGCCTGCGCGCTGTCGAGTCTGTCGATGGTATGACAGCAGATTGGTGCCATTTACCGTACGAGTTGCTTGCAAAAATCTCAAACGAGATCATCAATAACGTAAAAGGAATAAACCGGGTAGTATATGATATCAGTTCGAAACCACCTGCCACTATTGAGTGGGAATAAGTGGTTCATCATTTTAGGAATCGTCTTATTAGCGGCCTGTTCACCCAAAGTGCGGCCGGTAGTGACACCTCCTAAAACCGAAACTGAAAAAAACGAAACCAAACCACAGCCGCCAAAGCCATTGCCCGCAAGGCAGTCAAGCATTGCTTTGTTACTGCCCTTTGGGCTTGATCATTTGGATCCTGGTTCTGGTTATACCGACGTGAGTTTAAAACAAGGTTTGATAGCCCTTGATTATTATCAGGGCTTTCAACTGGCGTTAGATTCACTGACTTCATACGGTTATAACTACAAACTGCGGGTGTTTGATACACAGGCATCAGCCAATCAATCGCGTAAAATGGCTTTTAATCCCAACATATGGGGGAGCGATCTGATTGTCGGCCCTATTTTCCCCGACGATATGAAAGCTTTTGCACAACCATTGAGCGGCCCCCGTAAGCCTATTGTATCACCACTTTCGCCTGCTGCCCCGGCTACCATCAATAACCCAAACCTGGTTACCATCATCCCGCCGCTCGCTGAGCACGCTGCTACTGCGGCCAGATATATTTGCAAGCGCTTACAGCCTGCTAAGGTGTTTATACTAAAGTCGGGTTTTACTGACGAAAATGATTATATCATACCTTTTAAAAATTCGCTTGATAGTGTTGGCAAAGGCCGTATCAAGGTCGTTCAAACAGTTGTCGTAAGGGGTAAATTGGGTTCATTAATACCGCAGCTGGCTAAAGGCTCTCCCAATATTTTTGTTATTCCGTCAACACACCAGTCTTTTATTACCGTCGTCATGCACTCGCTCGATTCGCTTGCGAAAAGTTATCCGGTAGTACTCTTTGGTCATCCAAGCTGGGAAAAGTACAGTTTTTTGCATGCTGATATTCTGCAAAGGTTACGCACGCACATCACATCAGCCGACAAAGTTGACTATAAAGCGGCTGCAACCGTTAATTTCATGACTCAATACCGAAAACATTATCATGTTGAGGCCAGCGAATATGCTATTAAAGGATTTGATGAAGGTATGTATTTCGGCAGATTACTGGGCCAGGATAACGGCGACGTAAAAGCCATGACGAAAACCGATTACGAGGGTATACATAACAACTTCCATATCGTAAAAAGGCCGGGCACGGGCTACGTAAACACGCATGTAAACGTTATGGATTACCGTTACTACGAATTAAGAAAGGTAGAATGAAGGCAATAAATCAGCTTAAAACATTTCAACGCATTTTGGCCGAATACCCCGCCGAAACGCCTTTAAGCAAATTTTTGCCGGGCCTTTACCGCCAAAACAAACAAATGGGCTCGAGCGACCGCAAGGTGGCCAGCCGCCTGGTTTATAACTACTTCAGATTGGGCCGGGCGCTTGCCAACCGGCCCCAGGATGAGCGTTTGATGGTTGCCGAGTTTTTATGCAACACGCAAACCAATTCTTTCCTGCAGCACTTTAAGCCCGACTGGGCCGCCTGTATAGCTTTTTCTGTCGATGAAAAAATCGACCTGATACAAAAAACATATACTGATTTTAAGCTGGAAGATGTTTTTCCGTGGGTAGACAGCATATCTGCCGATATTGATAAACAAGCTTTTTTAAAATCATTTTTTGTACAGCCTGATCTGTTTATCCATGTGCACAACGGCTACGATCATCTGGTAAAAGCCGAGCTTACCAAAGCGCAGGTAGCTTTTAAAGATGAAGGCAATGGTTGCTATGCATTGCCTAATGGTACCAAATTGGAGAGCATCTTCCCTACCCAGCATTGGTTTGAGGTGCAGGACTACTCGTCGCAACAGACAGCCAAATACTTTAAACCCCAAAAATGGGACGCCTGGTGGGATGCCTGCGCAGCCTCGGGCGGCAAATCTCTGTTATTGCACGAGGAGGAACCCGATATAAAACTGGTAGTATCAGATATCCGGGAATCGATTCTTGCTAACCTGGACGAGCGTTTCCGCTCGGCCGGACTAATAAAATATCAGCGCAAGCAGCTCGATTTAACCCAAAATAACGATCAGGCGCTATATGATTATGCTTTTGATGGCATTATTCTCGATGCTCCCTGCAGCGGCTCGGGCACCTGGGGCCGCACCCCTGAAATGATAGCTCAGTTTGCAGCGAACAAAATCGACTTCTTTCAGCGTCTGCAAAAAAGCATAGCCACTAATATTATTAAACATCTTAAACCCGGCAAACCACTTATCTATATTACCTGCTCGGTTTTTAAGGCGGAGAATGAAGATGTGGTTGATTACCTGACCAACGAATTTAACCTGAAGCTGGAAAGCCTCGAGGTACTTAAAGGCTACGGGCGCAAGGCTGACAGTATGTTTGTGGCACGGTTAATCTCCCCAAACCCCTGAGGGCTATTTTTGAAACGCCGAACCGGCTTGTTACCTTGACAATCTTTTCCGTAACCGCAGAAATTGAAGCGACATGGGGCAAAATTTTCCCGCAAGTCCTCATTAGGATATTCCCATTTCCGGCTTCGCAAACGCACAATCAGTGTAATTATTAGTAAAACATTGATTTTCAAATATTTAAATAAAAAATCGAATAAATAGGCTTTTAGGAGAACTTGTTGCATAAGGAGTATACATCAACAGGAATAATAATGAAACTCTATATATCGATTTTTATAATAGCCATATCGTTTTCAAGCTGCAAACTTGACTACGTTACACCGGTTACAGCGCAAACTACAAATACGCCGTTAGATATTTCGGGAACTACTACAGCACCCATGTTTAATAGTAAAGGCAGTAATGACCAGATAGTAAAAACAACCCTTACGGGCACTACACTTAAATATGTTTATACCGAACATGTGGATATGCTGGTTGACTACACCAGGTACCACAGCGCATGGTACGTTAATTTTAACGAGGATTTTAGCAACTCTGTGTTAGCAAATATGGATTATACCACGTTGCTGCAATGGGGTGTTATAGCGAATAATTACGTTCCTGATAATTTAAACCAGGTGGTAACAACCACTACCGACACGGTTATCAATAAAACCAAATTGGTATCCATACACTTTAGCCGCAATTTCAACTTCGAACAGAATTTTGATAACCCGGTTAAAGCCGCGGCACATGCAGACAGTTTATCAAAAATTACGCAGCAAGTGACATTTACTACCAGATATATTCCTGTAGTTAAGGGCGACACCACCGGAGTTGTTACTTATAAATTGAAGTTTATCAAATAAACATTAAGCGATGGCCGGGCCGCATGCATCAAAGGGTGTTTCAACCAAGGTGTTTCACTGCAAAATTCAGAACCAGCGTCATTAGTCATAACTTATTACAGCTTAGCAGGTTACAGCATTTATCCAAACTATTACTACTGTTCCAAAGTGTTTCAGGCAAATTGACTAACAATATGACTGTCAAGTAATTGACTAAAAATACTGTTCCAAAGTGTTTCATATTTAAGTGAAACACCTTGCGCAGTAAATGACTTACAAATGCGTGTTGCTCCTGAAAAGCTTAATGGCTATCGCCAATAATATCACACCAAAGGCTTTGCGCAATATTTCAATGCCTACCTTGCCAAACAGCTTTTCCAGCCATTGCACGTTTTTAAGCACCAGGTACACAAACAGGGTATTGATTACTATGCCAACTAATATGTTCTGTGTTTGATATTGCGATTTAAGTGATAGCAGTGTGGTCATGGTACCCGCGCCTGCAATAAGCGGGAATGCAAGGGGAACTATCGATACGGTACCCGAAAGCTCGTCGTCAGTGCTTTTAAACAGGTGGATACCTAATATCATCTCCATGGCAATAAAAAAGATCACCAGAGAGCCTGCAATGGCGAATGAAGCAATGTCGAGGCCGATGATGTCGAGCAGCTGATCGCCCACAAATAAAAACACGACCATCAATATCAAAACAACCACGCTGGCTTTTTCTGACTCGATGTGCCCCGCGCGCTGGCGCAGCTGAATGATCACGGGGATAGCGCCCAATATATCAATGATCGCAAAAAGGATCATGGTTACTGACAGGATCTCTTTGTAATTGAACGGATGCATAGGCTTATGTTTAGCGGTTTATACAAAGCTAAAAAACTATATTCATAAAAAAGGTTCCGGCGTTTACCGCCGGAACCTTTTGTTGTTATAAATCAGATAAAGATTACTCGACAAAATGAGGGTTCGGCGGGTCGTTAGCACCGACAGGTTTACCATGGCGAACATGCGAATGCTTGATGCTGTAGCCAAAATAAACACAGATACCAATGCCCATCCAGATAAACAGACGTGCAAAGTTTTCTAAACCCTCACTAGCCATCATGGCTAAACAGATCAACGCACCCAGCGGGCATACAATCCAGTAAGCCGGAGTCGCAAACGGGCGGGTAAGTCCCGGGTCGGTTCTGCGCAGAATAAAGATACCCAGACAAACCAGTACAAAAGCGAACAACGTACCAATACTTACCATATCGCCCACGATGCTGTCAGGAATAAAACCAGCAAATAAGGATACCATCACAAAAAAGAACCATTGCGATTTGTATGGTGTACGAAACTTAGGATGCAATTTTGAGAAAATGGGCCAGATCAAACCGTCAGTACTCATCGTATAGAATACGCGGGTTTGGCCCAACAACATTACCAGGATTACTGATGAGAAACCGGCTAATATAGCGATGGTAACCAGGTTTGCTAACCAGCCGTAGCCCGGCATTGCCGCGTGAATGGCATATGTTACAGAAGCTTCTTTACCCTGTACCAGGAAATCTTTGTATGACACCAAACCGGTTAATACATGCGAGAACAGGATATATAAAATGGTACAGAAAACCAAAGAGATCAGGATACCTTTCGGCATATCTTTTTGCGGGTTTTTAGCTTCCTGAGCAGCTGTTGAAACCGCGTCAAAACCGATGAAGGCGAAGAACACCACGCTTGCGCCGCGCAATACGCCCAGCCAGCCATGGTTAAAGGTATCGGCATAATTTACCGAACCGGTATTGGTTTTAACTACGCCTGCGCTTTCAGGGATCATATATGGCGTGTGGAAAGCCGGGTTGATAAAACTCCAGCCTGCGCCGATGATCATCAATACGATAGCCACTTTGATGATAACGATAACGTTATTTACCGCTGCAGACTCGGCTGTACCTTTGATCAGCAACAAAGTGAGTAACAATAATATAAATATTGCAGGCAGGTTTATCATACCATGCGTACCTGCTTCGGCCGCATACATGCCGGTTGTGGTAGTTGATATCTCAAACGGTGAGTGCGACAGCGCAAACGGGATGTGTACATGGAAAAATGTATCCAAAAATGTATTGAAATACTGCGACCAGCCGATAGCTACCGTAGCGGCACCCAATGCGTATTCCAGCACCAAATCCCAGCCGATGATCCAGGCGATAAACTCACCCATAGTGGCATATGAATAAGTGTAGGCAGAACCCGCAATAGGGATCATACTGGCAAACTCAGCATAGCATAAACCTGCCAGGGCGCAGCCCGCTGCTGCAATTAAAAATGAGATAGTTACGGCCGGACCGGCGTGCTCGCCGGCTGCCGCAGCAGTACGCACAAAAATACCGGCACCAATAATTGCGCCGATACCCAAGGCAATCAGTGAACCAACACCAAGCGTTCGCTTTAATGTCTTTTCCCCCTCTTTTGAAGCGGCTAACAACTGCGCCAAAGGTTTTCTAATAAATAGCTTCATGTTTAAATAAAAAGTCAGTTAATGTTATTCCCAAACATAATTATTTTTTCCGAAAAAAAACGGGTGTGGAAAGATTGAACAGTGCAACGTAATGAATTTATTCATAGAATATTACGTTTGTCATATTTTTAAGGCTTGTGCCGATGATTTGGCTTACAGCCTAACGATTGCGCAATGTTTCGTCAATTTATTTATCGAATGAACACTTCATAGCGAACTTGTTTCGGCATCCCATAGGACAGGTTCGCGTGCTTAGCAAGTGGGATGCTGAAACAAGTTCAGCATGACAGTACAATAAAAAAGGAGGGTCGGTTCAATTTGAACCGACCCTCCTTTTTTATTCAAAGGCCTACGCTTTCTTCTCAACTTTAATTACATGCGTGGTCATTGATTGCAGTTTGATCTGTTTTTGCAGACGCGGGCTGTTATCAACCGCGTGGTTCAAATGCGGTGCAATAACCAGCGACACGATAGACATCAGCTTGATCAAAATGTTCATTGACGGACCAGACGTATCTTTGAACGGATCGCCCACGGTATCACCTGTTACTGATGCTTTGTGAGGATCTGATTTTTTGTAGTGCATTTCGCCATTGATCTCCACACCTTTCTCGAACGATTTCTTAGCGTTATCCCACGCGCCGCCGGCATTACTTTGGAAAATACCCATTAACACGCCCGACACGGTAACACCAGCCAATAAACCGCCCAATACTTCCGGTCCGAATACAAAACCTATTACCACTGGAGTGATCAACGCAATTAAACCCGGCGCAACCATTTCACGGATAGAAGCCTGGGTTGAAATAGCCACACATTTTTCATATTCCGGTTTTGCTTTATATTCCATAATGCCCGGAATTTCACGAAACTGGCGGCGAACCTCCTCAACCATGGCCATCGCGGCACGCCCTACGGCCGAGATACACAATGCCGAGAAAATGAACGGTATCATCCCGCCCACAAA
Source organism: Mucilaginibacter ximonensis (assembly GCF_042686265.1). Lineage (NCBI taxonomy): Bacteria > Pseudomonadati > Bacteroidota > Sphingobacteriia > Sphingobacteriales > Sphingobacteriaceae > Mucilaginibacter > Mucilaginibacter ximonensis. The sequence continues at coordinate 129,609 of NZ_JBHUPD010000001.1, read as the reverse complement.
TAAACCGGCTAATACGTTAGCCTTATAAATATCAATATGCTCAATACCTGCCACACCAACGAAAGCCGCGAACAGAGCCAACGACGTCAAAGCAGCCGACGCAATAGCAAAACCTTTACCGGTAGCGGCCGTAGTGTTACCCACAGCGTCCAGGTTATCAGTACGGTGACGTACTTCGGGCGGCAGTTGGCTCATTTCGGCAATACCACCGGCGTTATCTGCAATCGGGCCAAAAGCGTCTATAGCCAATTGCATAGCTGTGGTTGCCATCATACCCGCAGCAGCAATGGCCACACCGTATAAACCTGCAAAAAAATACGAACCATAAATACCGGCTGCCAATACAATGATAGGCAATACGGTTGACTCCATACCGATAGCCAAACCACCGATGATATTGGTAGCGTGACCGGTTGACGATTGGCGGATAATGCTCAAAACCGGGCGTTTACCCATTGCGGTGTAATATTCAGTGATAATTGACATCAAAGTACCTACAACCAAACCAACCACGATAGAACCGAACACACCGTTTTTGGTAAACACCAATGAGCCTTCTTTCAGGTTACCATTAGCATCCAGGTCACGTGTCAGGTGTAAAGCACCTTCAGGTAACATCCATTGTACCACAAAGTAGGTGGCAATAGCGGTGAATACAATTGATGCCCAGTTACCTATATTTAAAGCGCTTTGTACGCTTGAATTTTCGTCTTTAATTCGCACCAGGGCAGCGCCTAAAATTGAAAAGATGAGACCTAAACCGGCAATTACCATTGGTAATAAAACTGGCGCAATGCCGCCCAAATTGTCATGTGATACGATCTCGCGCCCTAATACCATCGTTGCCAGCATTGTTGCTACGTATGAGCCAAACAAGTCGGCGCCCATACCGGCAACGTCACCTACGTTGTCTCCAACGTTATCTGCTATAGTAGCCGGGTTACGCACATCGTCCTCCGGGATACCTGCCTCAACCTTACCTACCAGGTCGGCGCCTACATCGGCAGCCTTGGTATAGATACCGCCGCCCACGCGGGCAAACAGCGCTATCGACTCAGCACCCAATGAGAAACCTGCCAGCACATCTAACGCCTTGGCCATAGCCTCGCCATTCACATCGGCACCGGCCACACCTTTAACATACATGCTGTAAAACAGGATGAACAATGAACCCAAACCAATGATGGCTAAACCTGCAACTCCCAGGCCCATTACGGTACCACCGGTAAATGATACTTTTAATGCCTGAGCCAAACTGGTTTTGGCTGCTTGCGTGGTACGTACGTTTGATTTGGTAGCGATACGCATACCAAGATATCCCGCGAAAGCGGATAAAAAAGCACCGATAAAAAACGAACCAGCGATGATTGGGCTTGAAGTAGCTACTGTAGTGCCAGACCAGGCCAGTAATATACCGGCAATCACCACGAAGTAGCCAAGTACTTTCCACTCGGCACGTAAAAAGGCCATAGCACCGTCGGCTATGTAACCGGCAAGTGTCGACATCGATTCGTCGCCGGTTGGTTGTTTGGTTACCCAGGCCGACTTAATAATCATAGACAGGATTCCGATTAAGCCTAATACCGGAATCAGGTAAATTAAGTAAGTGTTCAAAAAATCCATATAATTTAGTATAGTTTATAATTTATTTGCTCTGTTATAAAGCGGTTATAATACAATTGGTTTTGCAAGTTAAACAAATTAATTTCTTTACAAATAGCTGTCAATTATAAAGTTTTTTAAATAGTTTAGTTGTTCAAACCGCAGCAACTAATGAGTAAAGAAACCGAACCAACTAAACTTAAAGCATCCCTGGGCCTGCTTGACGGCACCATGATTGTAGCCGGGTCCATGATCGGATCGGGCATTTTCATAGTAAGCGCCGATATTATCCGCAATGTCGGCTCATCGGGCTGGTTAATTGCTGTTTGGCTCATTACCGGTTTCATGACCCTTACCGCAGCCGTGAGCTATGGCGAGCTTAGCGCCATGTTCCCCAAAGCAGGCGGTCAATACGTTTACTTAAAAGAGGCTTATAATAAGTTAATTGCTTTTTTATACGGATGGAGCTTCTTTGCGGTTATACAAACCGGCACAATTGCAGCCGTGGGCGTAGCCTTTTCTAAATTCACCGCTTATTTAATACCTGCCGTGAGCGAGGATAATATCCTCTACTCTACCATGATTGGCTCATACAACTTTAAGATCAGCGCGGCGCAGTGCGTATCAATCGTTTTGATTATCTTCTTGACCTATATCAACACTAAAGGTGTTAAGAGCGGTAAGATCATCCAGAACCTATTCACCATTACCAAACTTGCCAGCTTATTCGGCCTTATTATTTTTGGTTTGATTATGATTAAGGGCGACGTATGGCATGCCAACTGGACCAACGCTTGGCAAATTCATAAACTTGACAGCACTACCTCATACACCATGGCTGCGGCCCTGGGTGCCATTGCCGCCTCCATGGTGGGCTCAATTTTTAGCAGCGACGCCTGGAACAACGTAACCTTTATAGCCGGCGAAATGCGTAACCCACAGCGTAATATTGGCTTGAGCTTATTTTTGGGGACACTGGTAGTAACCATCATTTACGTAAGCATCAACTTTGTGTACACTGGCGTTTTGCCGTTGCATGATATCGCGACAGCAGAAAAAGACAGGGTGGCTGTATCAGCCTCGCAGGTTATTTTTGGGCCCATTGGCACTTCGGTTATCGCGGTAATGATCATGATATCGACCTTTGGCTGTAATAACGGATTAATTTTAGCCGGAGCCAGGGTGTACTATACCATGGCCCAGGACGGCCTGTTTTTTAAACGTACCGGCACTTTGAATAAATTTGCGGTACCGAGCTTTGGTTTGTGGATTCAGTGCCTTGTAGCCTCTATTTTATGCCTTAGCGGCAGATATGGCGACCTGCTGGATATGATATCTTTTGTGGTGGTGATATTTTATGTATTAACCATTCTGGGTATCTATATTTTACGTGTACAGCGCCCAGACATGCCGCGGCCGTATAAAGCATTTGGCTACCCGGTATTGCCTGCCATTTATATGCTGATGGGGATTGCATTTTGTATACTGCTTATAATTTACAAACCGCAGTTTACCTGGCCGGGCCTGATTATTGTGCTGGTAGGCATACCTATTTATTATATATCAACCCGTAATACCCGCGATGAAGAACAGATTGAAAGTCCTGTTTAGTTTATTATTAATAACCGCGACCCAGTCATGGGCACAAAATACTTTACAACAAAAATTAAGTACGGCTTTTAATCGTTTACAGGCCGACGAGCAATGCCGCTATGGCACAGTATCATTAACGGTGCTTGATGCCAAAACCGGCGAACCTGTGTTTACCGGAAACCCCAACGTGGGCATGGCTCCCGGCTCAACGTTAAAAACGGTAACCACTATTACCGCTTTTAATTTATTAGGTAAAGACTTCAGCTATCAGACACCTTTTGGTTACAACGGTACAGTAACTGCTGATGGCACCTTAAACGGCGACATCATCATCTGCGGTAATGGCGACCCTACGCTGGGCAGCTGGCGCTGGGAAACTACCACGCAGAACCATGTACTCAACACATTTGTAACCGCGCTGAAAAAAGCAGGCATCAAAAAAATAAATGGGCGTATTATCGGTGATGATGGTGCTTACGGCACGCAATCTATCCCCGACGGATGGATATGGCAGGATCTGGGCACTTATTACGGTGCAGGCGCCAACGCCCTTTGCTGGCACGAAAACCAGTTTGATATCACCCTAAAAACCGGGCCGGTGGGTACACCGGTAAAAGTTAGCGGCACATCACCAACCATACCCTACCTTACCTTTAAAAGCGAACTTACCAACGGTGCCGCAGGCACGGGCGACAATGCCTACCCTTATCTGCCGGCAGGCTTAACTAATATCATGTATCTGCGCGGAACCTACGCGATCGATCAAACCAAGAAGCTGGTGTCTGCAGCTTATCCTGACCCGGCTTTTGATGTGGCTTACCGTCTGTTAGATACTTTAAAACGCTTAGGCATCAGCGTGAGCGGTTTGCCTGAATCGACCTTGAGTTTGGCCGGTAAGGGCCAGCCAACCCCAACTATGACCACCACGCTAACCACGCTTACATCGCCGGGCTTAAGCCAGATTGTGTATTGGACCAACCGTAAAAGCCTGAACTTATATGCCGAGGAGTTGCTGAAAGCCATAGCCGCCAAAACAGGTGGTAAAGAAGTGACAACACCTAACGGCATTACCATACTGCAAAACTTCTGGAAAGCACGGGGCATTGATGTCAACTCGATGGATATGATAGACGGCTGTGGCCTGTCGCCCGAAGACAGAATTACCACCATGACCGTGGCAACCATCATGCAGTCAGCACGCAAAGAAGCCTGGTATCCTGATTTTTTTGAGAGCCTGCCTGTCTATAATGATATGCACATGAAAAGTGGCAGTATCCACAATGTGCAATGCTACACCGGCTACCAAACCCACGCGGGCCGCGAGCTCGTGTTCAGTATTATGGTGAACAACTACAATGGCCCCGGTAAAAATATCAGAGAGAAAATGTTCCGGGTTTTGGATGAATTGAAATAAACTACGCAGTCATCTAGGCGCTGCGCGGACTTTATTTAAAACGTCATTGAGAGGAACGAAGCAGCCTCTACACGGGACATTCCCGCATGAAAATTCAGAGATTGCTTCGTACCTCGCAATGACGCGGAGGGGAAATAGGTAAGTACCTTAGGATTTAATTACCGGTATTCATAATACAACTGGCTTTCCATAATCACGCCGCTGGTGTAAGGCCAGTTGATGGTTACAGATTTATCAGTAACCGTAAAGCTGCCTGCATAAACTACGCCATTCACTTTTACTTTAAGCTGGTGTGTACCTAAACGAATTAATTTATGGGGAAAAACCTGGCTCGCCCATGTATCCTGAGTGACAGAGCCGGGACCACCACAGTTTGTATGTTTGCGTATATTCACTACGTTGAGAAGATAGTTATCTGCAGTGTCAACGGTAGCTGTGTACTGAACTATGCCGGTTGGACATGTTGTTGTCGCCCCAACATCGCCATTTGCTGTGTAAGTATTAAAATCGGTAGTAGCATAACCGGCGCTAAAATGCACTTTTATATCGCCAACAATCGGCTCAAAATCAGCAGAATCGGTAGTGGCAGTCATTATATTGGTTTTAGTGAGGGTACTATCTGCAGCAGATCCTGAAGTACTGCCTGCAACTACAGTGATAGTAACACTATACGGCAGGCCACCTTTTACTTGTGCGGTAATGGTGTATTTACCAGGAGCACTAAAAACTATTACACCTGCATTGTTTTTGTAACCAAAATGCAAATTCGCATCAGGAGTGAATTTCCACATCACAGAATCAGTGCTGGTAACTCCCGTTAACATCACACTATCCGGTTCGCCTACGGCAACCTGGGTTTTAGATACCTTTAGCTTTGAGCCGTTGCCTATATCCTGCAGATGCGTTTTATCACATCCCTGGATTATAAAAGTGCTCAACAAAGCGCCTAATAAAATAAGTTTCAGATTTTTCATGATTATAAATGGTTTAATAGTTCTTTATTGCATCATCGTATCAATAATTTAAAACGTTGGGCGACAAGTACTTTTTATTTCTACGCCGCTTTGTTGAAGGAGCACCAAACCCACCTGAGCCGGGTTTGTCCTTTTAGCATAAAAACAAACCGCAGGCTCAGGTAAAAACATCAGGGAGGAAATGTTTTGGGTTTTGGATGAACTTAAGCAGTTCATGAATGGGTTTATAACTGGTTAGTCGTTAGCAATTTCGCTGCGCGGTGATTAGGTTATGGGCTGCTCAGCTAATATTTTCCGCCAGTTCATAGCGGGCGTTAGCGCAGTATCTCACGAGCAAGTACTCCCCAAATGCAAACCGGAATAACTGCGCTATTATTTGCCCGCCATGATTAGCGGTCATATTAAAACGGCCCTTTCTACCTTTGCGTGCCGGTTATTTAATCGTTTATAAACTTTGGATTTTCAGTTTTAAAGTAGAATACTATTTCCCAATCGCCAGCCTCGAAAATCTGAAAACTCTGTGTGATCTTTCCAATTTGTGTGACGCCACCAAACCCAAGGCGTGAATACGTTAGGTTAATTTGCGCCTTATCACCGCCCGCGGTATTGTTGACCCCGCCTGCAGTATACTTAGTCGGTATGTCTGCCAGCGGTATCGGGTAGGCTACGTTATATTCCACGTATTTCTGGTAAACGTCGCCACCCGGTGTGCCGTCTTTTTTAAATCCGTGAATTTGGTCGGCCCAAACTGTAGTATTGAATTTAGCAGGATTAATGGCTACCGAGTCTTTATCCAGAACTTTGATTCTTAATCTGTGGCCTTTAGCCGCCGCATTTGTCGAGTCGCCCGCCTGGTCGGTGAACTTTCTGATAAAAAGATACACCAACCCCGTTGCCGGGTTTCTCGGATCACTCATCATCGAATTAGTACTTTCTCCAACAATACCGCTCAGGGCATCAGGATAATTATAAACCCTTGTATGCCCTCCGGGTGTGGTGGTATTAGGTAAACCCGTTATGGTATTATAATCGGCATTCGGGTAATATGGCTGTTCAACAGTGGGGGTGATTGACAAATTGCTGATAATTCGGGTACCTGCGCTGTTGCTGATCTTTACATCAAAATAATGCTGTTGCTGAGGGGTAACCACCGAGTCGGCTGGCTGAATAACAGGTCTGCCGGCCGTGTACCAAAGTTTAATATCTCCGTTTCCAACTATCTCCAGCATGGGGTGGTTTTCCAAATGTCGCTTTGCTTCTATTTGTGCCAGGCTGGTTTCTTTACCCGTATAAGGCGCGGTCCATACAAGTGTTGGCTTCGAAGCCACAATATCGCTGCCGTCGCGGCCGTCGCCATAGCGTGGGTTCAATAACGTAAACGTCATCGGGAAGGTTGAGTTTGCTGCGTTAAACACATCGCTATACACCGTTGTACGCCCTAAGATTGGCGAAAATATCTTGGTACTATAGTCGGCCTGCGAGCTTATATAACTTTTTTTGTCGGGCAGATTGTAAGACTTTTTACAACCTGCTGCCAACATAACTACCACTGCAGACACTAAACTTGTTATATTAAAAACTGATATTTTCACTTCAATATCTCCCGGTAAATCTATTCCGTAAATAAAAGATAGTTTATTATATATAAAAGGTTTAGCTATCTTTTATTACATCATCGCAGCAAGCTTTGCAAACGTTGGGTGCTATTTGATTTTTTTTAAAAATAAAACGGCCCCGGTAACCGGGGCCGTTTTATTGGAAATACGATCAATCTTTAGAAACAGGATACGCTTAATTTGATCTGAGATTCATGGTCCATTCAGATATCTGGAAAAGCGTTTGGCTACTGCTGCCCGTACCCACCTGCAATATTACCAAACGGTAACCGGTGTAAGCTACGTTATTAACAAAGTCAAACGTTCTTTCCTGATAGTTAGTTGTCCAGTCCTGATCTTGACGCACATCCAGTTGCACCCAAACCGCATTAGGGTTTGGCTGGTAGATATCATTAAACAATGGTGTTGCCCTTAGCTGCCACGGGGCCGGGTCAAGCGTAGCCTCAATCTTGAAGGCACGCGGGTCGCGGTCCTGGTATAGTTTTGAGTCATTGGCAGTAGTCAGGGTATAGCTGTTGCAAACCGCGGCGCGGGTACTACCATCGGCATTACGCGGGAACCAATACAATGACGGATAGTAGTTATTGCCTGCATCTACGTTTGAGATAAACTTTGTCAGTACTGAGCCGTCAAGCACCTTACTAAACACCTCGCCTGCCGATACCTGGCCATCATAATAGTTTGAAGCCGGTGGCCAATATGGAAACAACAAATCAGTTTTTAAATTCCAGGCTACCGGTGGTGGCGGCACATAGGTCATGCGGGCCGTATATTCATCAAAACCAAAGGTGTGGTCGCTGGTCAGTAAATGCACTATACCATTCTTGGTTTTTATATTAACGGATGAAGTGGTGGTTAATGCCCACTTGGCTACAAATAAACTTCGTTTGGTATCGGCAAACTGAATGGTTTCAACACCGCCATTTGAAAAACCTTCGGCATCGGCAAATACGCGCTGACCATGCATGGGGTAACCGCCACGCACCGAGTTTACTGTTAAACCGTCGCCCACAGAAAAATCATCGGCTACATAAAGGTTCCTGATAATATACATGGATACCAGCGTGTCCAGCGCTGCGCTGTCCAGTTTGGCCGAGGCTATGCTTTTTGCATCAGTTAAACCGGTTGCTCCCGCCGCCAATTGCGACAGGTAAATAGGCGACTGCCCGCGCGACGCGCGAAGATCATTCAAGTTAGTCACCGCTAATTGAAAACTGTTGTTAGACGGCGCAAATAATGTTACGGCGCTATCGGTCAAAATGGTTTTCATACCTTTAAAGGTATTCACCAGCATTAATAACGAATCATAAACGCCGGGCTTGCTTTTTAAATAATCATAAGTGGTTAAATTGGTGGTACTAATTACCGGGCTGGCATTGTACATTCCCTTTTCGGGTTTACAACCGAGGGTAAATAGCGTGGCGGCTACAAAAATGGCTGCCAGAAGTTTCATGGGTAGAAGTTCGTTTTTCATTTCATCACGTTTTTTTGTTTATAGCAGGTAAATTAACTACCGGTGTAATGAGTTGATAACGGGGCCATTATGCGTTTATTTTTAATCTGATTTTAATGCGCTGCCGAATAGTTTAAAGCGACATCAGCCAGGAGTTTCAGAATGTATGATGAAATAGTTTTTTATCTCATTAAACCTAACGTTCAAAACGTTGGCAGTATTTTTTATTAATAGCAATTAGGTTTTAGCTATAAATAAGAAAGGCCCCGAAGCAAATCGGAGCCTTTATATTTAAACGACCTCTTCTTGATAAAGGGCCGATTGAGGTTTATTCGTTTATCGCCTTAACACCCGGCAATACTTTACCTTCCATGTACTCCAATAGCGCACCGCCACCGGTTGAGACATAACTTACTTGTTTGGTATAACCAAATTTTGATACCGCAGCAGCCGAGTCGCCGCCACCAATCAATGAAAAAGCACCGGCCTGGGTAGCTTTAACAACTGCATCGGCAATTGCTTTGGTACCAACGGCAAATTTATCCATTTCGAAAACGCCCATAGGGCCGTTCCAAAGTATAGTTTTTGATTCTTCAACCACTTTACTGAAAGCTACGATAGTTTCAGGACCGATATCTAAGCCCATCCAGTTATCAGGGATCTCGCCGGTTTTAGCAACGTTGGTATTTGCGGTTGGCGAGAAATCGTCGGCTATAACATTATCTAAAGGCAGTAAAAGGTTTACACCTTTTTGTTTTGCTTTTTCAACCAGGTCTAAAGCCAGTTGTAATTTATCCATCTCAACCAATGAGGTACCAATATTGCCACCCCGGGCTTTAGCAAAGGTGTAAGCCATACCACCGCCGATAATCAGGTTATCAACTTTATCCAGCAAACGCTCAATCAACTCAATTTTGTCAGACACTTTTGAGCCGCCCATAATAGCAGTGAAAGGTTTTTCGGCACCGTTCAATACTTTCTCGGCATTAGCCAATTCGCTGGCCATTACATAACCAAAAAATTTAGCGTCAGGGAAAAACTGAGCAATGATTGAAGTTGAGGCATGTGCACGGTGTGCGGTACCAAATGCGTCGTTTACATATACATCGCCCAATGAGGCTAATTTTTTTGCAAACTCAACATCACCTTTCTCTTCTTCTTTATAAAAACGAAGGTTCTCCAGCAATAAAACCTCACCGCTTGAAAGCGCTTTTGCCTTTTCAACGGCTTGTTCGCCAATGCAGTCGTCAGCAAACTCAACATGCTGGCCTAACAGATCAGACAAATAAGGGATCACGTGTTTCAATGAATCTTTCTCGTTGGGACCATTTTTTGGACGGCCCAGGTGCGACATCAGAATTACTGCGCCACCGTCGGTCAGGATTTTTTTGATAGTTGGAATAGCCGCGGTTAAACGGTTATCGTCAGTTACGTGATTGTTCTCATCCAGCGGTACGTTAAAGTCCACACGGATAAGCGCTTTTTTTCCGGTAAATTTAATTTGATCTATAGTTTTCATGCTTTAAGTCAGAATTTAAAGTCCGCCAAATTGAGCATTTAATTCTAAATTCCGAATGGAAATGTAAAAAAAGACGCAATAAGTAAGTAAATCTATCGTGGAGTTTACGATATTTTAACATACATAGCATGGTGCGGACCGATACCCGGTATATCAAATTCTGGCGATACAATCTCAAAACCAATATCCTGGTAAAAACGCAATGCCCGCTTACGGGCGTTACACCATACGTAATCGGCGCGTTGTTCGCGCAGGTATACCAAACCAAAATTTAACAGCTTGGTACCTATGCCCTGCCCGCGGTATTTTTCAGAGGTAGCCATACCGCGTATCTGGTAGCCATCGCCTTTAAACTGGGCATAACTTTGCGGATGAAAAGACGCTATACTGGCCAGCTCGCCTTTTATAAAATAACCCAAGTGAAAATTACCATCCAGTTTATCGGTCGGGAAACGGCATTCATTAGGTGTCAGCTTGCCGTCGCGTAACACGGTATTTCTCAGTGGTAAAAGCTCTTCAACAGAAATAAATTTAATCATGCAGGTAAATGTATTTTTTCAACCAGGTCGGCCAAACGGCTCGAGTAGCCCATTTCATTATCATACCAGCCCACAACTTTTGTAAGGTCGCCAACTATTGAAGTTAATTGGGCATCAAAAACACAACTATGGGTGTTGCCTACAATATCGGCCGATACGATTGGGTCTTCGGTATATTCTAAAATATTTTTCATAGCACCCTGCGCAGCTTGTTTAAACGCAAGGTTAATTTCTTGAACAGATGGCTGTATTTTTAAGATACAGGTAAAATCTGTCAGCGAACCATTTAACACGGGCACACGAATGCCGGCCCCACCTAATTTCCCCGCCAGGTGCGGAAATATAGAGGTAATGGCTTTGGCGGCCCCTGTTGTTGTTGGTATAATTGATGCCGATGCTGCACGCGCTCTGCGCAAATCTTTATGCGGCGCATCATGCAGACTTTGGTCGCCGGTCATGGAGTGTACGGTGGTAATGTAGCCATCAATAATTCCCCAGTTATCATCCAGTATTTTAACCATGGCGGCCACATTGTTGGTGGTGCACGATGCGTTAGACAAAATGCTAGCATTCAGATCCACCTCATCTTCATTTACGCCTAAAACTACTGTCGGGATATCTTTATCCGCCGAAGGCGCCGATATAATCACCCTTTTTGCACCAGCATCCAGATGTGTTTGAGCACCTGCGCGTGAGGCAAATTTGCCGGTTGATTCAATAACCAGATCAATATCAAGTTCTTTCCAGGGCAGTTTTACCGGATCACGCTCAGCCAGTATTTTTATCTTATTGTTATTAACGATGAGGTGCTGATTATCAAAGGAAACTTCTCCGGTGAAACCACGGTGCACAGAGTCATATTTAAACAGATGCGCCAGTGTGGCGGCGTCGGTAAGGTCATTTATGGCAACTACCTCTATGCCAGGCTTGGTTAAGATGCGGCGTAAAAAAATACGGCCTATTCTGCCGAATCCGTTTATTGCTATTTTCATAGGGTGTTGCGTAGATAACGCGAAAATAACCAAAACAGTTTAATACGGCTAAAAAATACCGCATAAACAGACATTCAAGTTAGATTTTAAACCAGTAGCTTAAATAAACAGGTTGCGCAAAGCCAGGCTTTCGCGTTCTTTTGACCTTAGGGTGAAGGTTATGCCCCAGTTGAATAATATCGAGATAACGAAGATAATACTTACCAGCGCAAAAGTGCCCAGACTATTAAACAGCAACGAGATAGTTATACAAACCAGGTTAAAACCTGCACAGATCAGCGTGGTTTGAAGGTGGGTATAACCTAGTCTTAATATGCGATGGTGAATATGATTTCTATCAGCCTCAAAGGGGGATATCCCGCTCATAATTCTGATAAAGAAAATACGGATAGTATCAAAAACAGGCACTATCAATATAGCTACCGTTAAAGCCGGGGTTGCGCCGAGCGGTGGGATGCCGGGTGTATTTACTTTGGTGAGCTCAATAAGTTTAATTGCCATTACTACTGATATCAACCCGATGAATAATGAACCTGTATCGCCCATGAATATTTTTGCCGGCGTGATATTATAACGCAGAAAACCCGCGATTGCACCTACCAGAATTAAAGATATCACCGCAAACTCATATTGCCGGATATAAAAAAACAGGGTGGCAAATGCCAGGTTTGCCAGTATGCCGGTTATGCCTGCAAGGCCGTCTATACCGTCAATAAGGTTGAAGGCATTTATGATCATGATAATTACAATAACTGACAACGCAGCACTAATGACAAACGGCAGGTCATAAATACCAAAAACGCCATACATACTGGTTAGCCTGATATCGCCCAGGATAACTAATATTAATGCCGCCACAAACTGAACCAGAAATTTGGTACTTGAATTTACTCCGGAAAGGTCATCCTTAAGGCCCATAATAAATAGTATGATACCTGCTGTAAGTAAATACCCAACCGGGAATGTTTTATCGGCGATAGTGAACACAAGCGCTGTAACACAGTAACTAACAAAAATAGCTACACCGCCAAGGCGCGGAATACCATGGTCATGCTGTTTTCTGAAATGGCCGATATCGTCATACAAATGACGGGTGCGTGCTACGTGAAGAATTGAGGGGATGGAAATTACAGAAAGTAAGGCGGCAAAGCCAACAACACACAAATAATAAAAAATTTGGTAATGAGTAAAAAACTCCGGCATATAATTTTTAGCGTAAACGGTTTAAATCAGCAACCAAAATATTCTTGGGACGTAATAACGATCATGCAATTCTGAATAAAATAACAAGAACCCCGCCATCACTTTACGTACTGGAGAATTTTTCTTACTGGTTTAAAAATTACACATAATAGTGGAAAAAACACCCCATTTTTCCCCATTGCTTTAAAATCATTTTTCCAGGCGCGTAAGCGATTACTAAATTTTTGATTGCTCGCCCCGCCTATGGTCATGTTAACCAGCGTTTTATTCAGATAAACCGCATTCAGTTTATGCAAATGCATAAACCGCAACATCAGTTCATAATCTGCAGCCGTGCCAAATGCCTTATCATAGTCGCCTAATTTTTCGAAAAAAATGCGCCTGCAATAAAATGTTGGATGCGGCGGCATCCATCCCCAGTTAAACCTGCCATGGCTATAATCACCTGTATGCCATATACGTAATATTTTACCGTCTGGTTTCAAATAATTCAAATCTCCGTAAACAATATCGCAGGCGGGGTTGGCAAAAGCAGCGGCTATATTATTTAATACATCATTTGTCGCAAAATGGTCGTCTGCATTCAAAATGCCTATTACGTCTCCGGTTGCCAAACGGATGCCTTTGTTCATTGCATCATATATTCCTGCGTCAGGTTCTGACACCAAATGATTGATAAATTTCAGGTGCTGGCTTATTATTTGCAAAGTCGCATCGGCCGATGCGCCGTCAATTATAATATACTCAAGGTTGTTATAGTTTTGTGCTTTAACAGAGTCAATACAACGGCCAATAGTATTTTGGGCATTAAGTGTAACGGTTATTAACGAAATTTTTAAATGCTGCACTTCTTAAAAAATACACTGTTTATACTTACAAAATCGTAGTTTTGAGCTGCTTACCTTAAAAGGTTAAATGCTAAGCCTGTTTAAATAATTATGCGCTATTTAATACTTCTCTTCTTGTTTGTGTCGCTTCTTTCGGTTTCTTGTTCGTACAAGCAAGATCAATATTTATTTGAGCAAAAAGCGGCTGTTACAGGCGTAAAACCAACCGATAGCGCGTCAAATATAACCAATTATCGCATTCGTCCTCAGGACATTCTGCAGATTACCAATGTACAAAACAACCGCAGTATCATTAATGAGCAGGCTGGTGTTTTAGGCGTACAATCTGGCATGCAGAACAACGCTAACAATAGCGAAAATAATAACAATACCTATACTGTTGATGACGACGGCACCATTGGGTTACCCGTACTTGGCCGCATACAAATAGCTGGGTTAACACGTACTGAAGCCAGAAAACGAATTGAAGAACTTTACAGCAAAGAGCTGAAACAACCATTGCTTGACGTAAAAATAGTTAACCTCAAAGTCACCATCGCCGGCGAAGTTAAAATACCGGGCAATATTGCGCTGGTTAAAGATCGTACAACGTTAATTGAGGTAATAGGTCAAGCAGGCGGCCTTACCGATAAAGCAGATGAAAAAACTGTCAAAATCATCCGCACAAATCAACATTCAAAAATTGATCAGTTAGATCTGAGTAACATCAATACCTTGTCAGACCCACGTATTTACGTTCAAAATGATGATATTGTGTATGTACTGCAAAATAAAAAAGCGGTGCGCAATGCCAATTTGCAAAATTTTTCGCTCATAGTTCAGCCCGTTTTACTGGTAATTAATGCGGCTTTAATTATTTATACGTTTGCACACCGCTAATGGAACAGGAGAGATCAAAACAAAAACTCCCCCATCAGGAGTTTGACTATTACAAGATAGCCAAGATCCTGCTAAGCCGCTGGTATTGGATAGCGGGCTCCATTGTATTCTGCGTTTTAGTGTCAAATATATATTTGTGGTACACGCCAAAAATCTACTCTACTTCGGCTATAATGAAGTTTGAGGACAGGAAGTCAGAAATTGGCGACCTGGTAGGTACGGCTACGCAGGCAGACCGCCCGGCCAGTTACTCGCGCATACCCAGCGAAACCATTGTAATAACCAGCACGCCTTTATTATTAAACGCCGTAAAGCAGTTAGACTACCGCATTAGTTTCTACGTAGTAGGGCGCGTGTTAAACCGCACCTCTGAGCTATATCCGAGCAAACCCATTCAGGTAAGCATACTTAAACTAGACAGTGCCGATTTTTATCGGGGGCTCATCAGTTTCAGGCCGGTTAATAAATCCACATTTAATATCTCTTATACTGAAGGCGATAGGGAAATACAGAAAACTTACCGCTACAATAGTCCATTTACCATAGGCTCAACGGCTTTCAGCATTCAGTACCCCGGCGAAATGACAAGAACTACGCTGATACTGTTTAAACTTAACGCTCCTGAAGATCTGGTATCTCGTATCAGAGCCGGTTTGCAAACTAACGAAGTCGCCAAGAATTCAAATATGATGAACTTGCGCGAAACCGACATGAACCCGCAATTTGCTGCCGATGCACTGAATGCGGTAATGAAAGAATACCTGAACTACGATCGTGATCAGCGGTCTAAATCTGCTTCGCAAATGATCAGGTTTATTGACAGCCAGCTGGAGATTTTGTCGAACGATGTGAAAGGTTCTGAAAACTCTATCAAAGAGTTTAAGCAAAGTAACAAGTTAATCGACGTTAATTCGGCCGCAGAACAGGTTATTGCCAAAGGTAAAGATATCGAGTCGCAGATTAACTTGTTAAAGATAGACATGCTGTCTATCAATCAACTTAAACAGGATATAATTAAGGGTAAAGAAAACGTCAATTTAAACCTGGTTGTAGGAGGCGGTACAGTAGACGGACAGCTTAGCGGTGCAATATCCAGCCTTAACGGATTGTTAACATCTAAAAATGCCTATCTTAAAACTTACAACAGCACATCACAGGTAATACAGGACATTGACAGGCAAATATTACAGGTAAAAAATGATGCACTGAACAGCATCACTTTATCAGCGCAGCTTATACAAAATAAGATCAGGTTTTTGCAGGAACAGCTGGGAGCTACTAACAGTAAAATTGCCGAAATGCCCGCTGCCGAGCGCGACCTGGTTAGTTTAAAAAGAGATTTCGACGTAAACGATAAAGTGTATTCGTTTTTGTCTGAAAAAAAAATAGATCAGGAAATTTACCGTGCCGGTATACTGCCGGGTGCCACTATTGTAGACCAGGCGCAGCCTAATTACAGCCCCATATCGCCAGATGAACACGGGACGCATCAAAAAGCAATATTAATTGGTTTAGCTATAGGTTTAGGCGCCATATTACTTATACGAATTTTAAACCCCTATATATACGACAAAGAAACCGTTGAAAGCCTTACCACGGTACCTATTATTGGGGTAATACGCAAGTATCCTGACGAGATTGATGAGTTTAGCAGCCAGATATTGGCGCTAAGCAAACCGAAATCGTTGTTTGCCGAGTCGGTAAGAGCTGTACGTACCAATTTAAATTTCCTGGCGGCTGAGAAGAAAAGTAAGGTAATATGCATTACCTCAGAAGTTGCCGGCGAAGGCAAATCGTTTGTAGCGGTTAACCTGTCAAGCACGCTGTCGCTGATTGATAAAAAAGTAATATTAATAGGTGCAGACTTAAGGCGGTCAAAGCTGCATAAAACGTTCCATGTACCTAATGATCTGGGTTTGAGCAGTTACCTGTCAAACCAATGTACGCTTAACGATATTATCAACCATTCAAATCAAAGCGAATTAGATTTTATTGTTTCAGGCCCCGTGCCGCCTAACCCATCTGAACTGTTGCATTCTGACAAAATGAAACAACTGGTGGCTGAGCTCTCAGAACGGTATGATGTGATCATGATTGACACGGCGCCTATCGGCCTGGTTTCAGATGCTATCCCGCTGATCAGAATGAGTGATATCAATTTGTTTGTTATCCGGTCGGGCAAATCTAAGTTCTATGCGGCTACCGTGCCTCAGCGTATCGAGCATGAATATAACCTGAATAACACCGTAATTGTACTCAACGCATTTGCACAAGATTTGCTTCATTCAAGATACTATACCACTAAAGTAGCTGGCGACAGCTACGGAAAATATTATTATTACTCTGATTATAGCGGCTATGAAAGCTCTGGTTATTACGTTGACAACGATAACGATGTAAAATGGTGGCAAATATGGCGTTGGTTTAAAAACTAGACATTGTCATTTTTGAATACGTATATGACAAAAAATGCAGACGCTAACCAATGGCACCCGGTTTATACGCACCCCCGGGCCGAAAAGAAAGCTTATGAAGCTTTAATAAACAAAGGCATAACTGCCTACCTACCCCTGCATAAACAATTAAAGCAATGGAGCGACAGGAAAAAATGGGTAGAAGAACCCCTTGTCAAATCATACCTGTTTGTATTTATTAACGAAAAACAACGTACTGAGGTACTGATGACCAAAGGTATATCGCGCTTTATTTACTTTTCAAATAAAATTGCAACCATGCCTGGCAAACAGATTGAAGATATGAAACTGCTGCTGGCAAGCCCGTATGAACTTGAAATAACTGAAAAAAACCTGCAGGCGGGCGAAAAAATATTAATTAAAGCAGGGCCGTTAAAAGGCATTGCCGGCGAGATAATTTCTTATCGAACCCAAAAACAATTGGTTTTAAAACTTGAACATCTGGGCTGCTCAATAATTGTAAATGTTTCGGCCGAATTAATTGACAGATTTTAGCTATTATCGTTCTGACGTTACAGCTGCAATAAAAATGACTGAAACCAATAAACTGATAAGTTAAACTAAACTGTAACTTACGCGGCGAAGCTGTAAACAGCAGCTATCTATCTATAGGTATTTATGTGCAGAATTGCGGGGATAATTTCAACTCAATACAATAGCGAAGAGCTCAGGCATAAAGTAAGTTTGATGTGCGATGTATTGAAGCATGGCGGACCCGATGATGCCGGCATCTTTGCAGACACAGATGCCGGCCTGGTTTTCGGTCATCGTCGGCTGTCGATTATTGATTTAACGTCAAACGGACACCAGCCTATGGCTGATACTGAACAAAAAACCTGGATAACTTTTAACGGTGAGATTTATAATTACGCAGAGTTAAAGCAACAACTTATCAATCTTGGATCACGCTTCCATTCTGATACAGACACCGAGGTAATCATACAAGCGTATTTACAGTGGGGCATCGGGGCATTTGATAAATTGAGGGGAATGTTTGCTTTTGCCCTTTATGATAAGACTAAATCCCTAACCTACCTGGTTCGCGACGAGTCGGGTATCAAGCCCCTCTATTATTCTACGCTCAACGGGCAGTTAATATTTGCTTCAGAGATTAGGGCCATAAAAGCCTCCGGGATACCAATAGCCGATAACCCTGACTGGCAAATCAACTTTCTGGCTTACGGGCACATCCCTGAGCCATATACCACGTATAAAGACGTTTATAGTTTACCCAAAGGAAAAATCCTGAGCCTGAACCATCAAACCGGTCAGGTTCAAATCAAATCTTACAGGCATCATACGGCTACTAGCGTCATAAATGATCTTGCTGAAGCACATCACCAAATAAAGTTGTCGCTGACAGCTGCAGTAAAACGCCAGTTAATTGCGGATGCCGACATCGGTGTATTTTTGAGCGGAGGTATCGACTCGAGCTTACTTACCCTATTAGCTGCCGAACAAAAACAGCAGGGCCTTAAAACGGTATCTATTTTTTTTGACGACAAAGCCTATGACGAGAGCAGGTATCAACAAGCCGTTTTTAACAAAATAGGCGGCGAGAAATATACCCACCTGGTACAGCAGCAAGACTTTGATACTTTTTTCCCCCAGGTGCTTAGTGCTATGGATATGCCTACAACAGATGGCATCAACAGCTGGTTTATAAGCAAATACGCGGTTCAGGATGGCTTAAAAGCCGTATTATCAGGCATTGGCGCTGATGAACTTTTTGGGGGATATCCGTCGTTTAACCGTATCGGGCTGCTCAGGTATCTGCGCAAGCTACCCGGTTCATTAATTAAGAACTTGGCCCGGTTAACTGACGATAAATACAGGCGATTAATATTTTTAAGCGTCGACCATCCGCTGGCCGACTATCTTTTTTTACGGGGGTTGTTTGTACCCGCTGATATTGCAGCGATATTAAATTGCGACGAGAGACAGGTTTACGAAGTATTATTCAACAATGAAAGCTATGTAAGCTTTACTAAATACACACCTGAAACGGCCTCGCTGCTTGAAACAAACCTGTATATGCAGAACCAGTTGCTGCGCGATACAGACGTGATGAGTATGAACCACGGCCTTGAAGTAAGGGTGCCGTTTCTGGACGAAGATTTCCTGCAAACAACTTACAGCATATCGCCACAAATACGGTTAATTAAAAATCAGCCTAAAAAGATTTTAATTGATACCTTTAATGATATTTTACCCAAAGCCGTGTGGGACAGGCCTAAAATGGGGTTCAGCTTTCCCTTGCAACAATGGATGAGTAATCATTCGGCCATCGCAGACGAAAGCTTTTATAAAAACCAGACAGCCAAAGGTGTTATCGCAAGTTTCAGAAACAACAGGATCCATTGGTCGAAAGCCTTTGCCCTGTTCCAACTACAAAACCATGCCTAAGCGTATAGTACTGCTTACTTTACAAACATTTAGTACTACCGGGGGTATTCAGAAAATGACGCGCACCCTTGCACACTCGTTACAAACAGTAGCTGCGTTGCACAATTGGGATTTCAAGCTATGGTCTGTTTATGACAAAGACGAAGATTTAATGCCCCAATACCTGTCGCCAAAACGATTTAAAGGGTTTAATGTAAAACGAAACTCATTTGTAATGAAGGCCATCAGGGTAGCAAAATCATCAGAAGTGATTATTATTACCCACATTAATATGGCTGTGATCGGGCTGCTGGCCAAGTTTATCAATCCTAAATGCGAAATGTGGCTTATTGCACATGGCATTGAAGTTTGGCGACCCTTATCGTCCGTAAGGAAACTATTTTTGAAAAAATGCGATAAAATTGTTTGCGTTAGCAGCTTTACCAAACGGGAAATGATACGCTGGCACAATGTCGATGCCGGCAAATGCGTGGTACTGAACAACGCTATCGACTCGTTCATGCCGCCGCCATCAAGTTTTAGCAAACCCCGGTACCTGCAACAAAAGTACCGGCTTGCCGATGACGACAAAGTACTGTTTACACTCACCCGCCTGGCCGCCACAGAACAATATAAGGGATATGAACAAGTAATTAAAGTGCTGGGCAAACTGCGCGTTAACTTTCCGAAAATAAAATACGTTTTGTCAGGCCAGTACGACAGCAGTGAAGAGGCCCGTATTAAACAACTGGCCAGAAACTATAATGTAGAAGATATTGTAATTTTAACCGGCTTTATAAGCGAAAAAGAGCTGGCCGACCATTATTTAATGGCCGATTTATTTGTACTGCCGAGTAAAAAAGAAGGTTTTGGTATTGTATTTATTGAGGCGATGTCTTTTGGGCTGCCGGTTATTTGCGGTAATGTGGATGGCAGTATGGATGCGATACGTAATGGCGAACTAGGCAAAGCCGTCGATCCTGATAATTTGGATGAGATACAGCGCGGTATTGAAGACTATTTAAGCAAGCCGCTCACCATTGAATACCGGCAAAACCTGCAGCAACAATGCCTGCAACATTTTAACCAGGATAATTATATCAACAAACTGCAACAATTGTTAATGCATGAACCCGTTAGCTGACGAACATTGGGATACTGAAATAACTGCCGACAATAAGTTACTCAGCTTAAATTTTAAAGATGTATGGCATTACCGTGACTTGTTACTGCTGCTGGTTCGTCGGGATTTTGTGGCGTTTTATAAGCAAACCATCCTGGGGCCGCTTTGGTTCTTTGTGCAGCCCATCATTACCACCATAACTTATACATTTATTTTTAATAATCTGGCCGGCATCCCTACGGATGGCATCCCTGCTCAGCTGTTTTACCTGGCAGGCATCACTTTATGGAACTACTTTGCAGATTGCCTCACTAAAACATCCACCGTATTCAGAGACAACGCCGCCATGTTTGGCAAGGTGTATTTTCCGAGGTTAATTATGCCGTTGAGCATCGTACTTTCTAATCTCGTTCGCTTCGGCGTTCAGTTCCTGCTATTCGTAATAGCGATGATATTTTTTAATATCAAGGGGTTTTCTGTAATGCCGAACGGCATGGCATTGCTTTTTCCGCTACTCATTGTGCTGGTAGCCGCCCAAGGCCTTGGGCTTGGTATGATGGTATCGGCAATAACTACCAAATACCGTGATTTAGCCTTTGTAGTGAATTTTGGCGTTCCGTTGTTAATGTATGCCACACCGGTAATTTATCCCCTTTCTGTGGCGCTGCAAAAGTATCCTAAGTACGCCAATGTCATTAAATACAATCCAATCACCGGTATTTTAGAAACCTTTAGATATGGTTTTTTAAGCAAGGGCACCTTCAGTTGGGAACTTTTAGGTTATAGCTGCGGTGTTACCGTGATTATATTTTTGTTGGGTACGCTGATCTTTAACAAGGTCGAGAAAAATTTTGTAGATACTATTTGAGTGATTTGAAAATACTGCAAATAAACGCGTCTTATAAGCCTGCCTACATTTACGGAGGCCCAACCATGTCGGTTTCCAAACTAAGCGAAGAGCTTATTAAAGCCGGCTGCCAGGTACAGGTTTATACCACCACTGCCAAAGGCCCTGAAGAATTGCCTATCCCACCCAATACCAAACAAATTGTAGATGGCGTCCGGGTAACTTATTTTAAACGCATTACCAAAGATCACTCCCACCTGTCGCCGGCTTTATTAAAAGCTTTGTGGCGCAATGCAAAACAGTATGACGCCATCCACATTCATGCCTGGTGGAATATGGTTTCGGTACTATCGGCATTAATCGGGCAGATTAAAAAAGTGCCTGTAGTCATATCTCCGCGTGGGACCTTAAGCAATTATTCATTCGGTTATAGAAAAAGCTTGTTAAAAAAGCTCTTTCATTCAGTTATAGGAAAATCGTTACTAAATCATTCCTATATCCACGCCACCTCTCCTGCCGAGCAGCAATCGTTACAGCAAATCATCTCACCAAGGCAAATATTTGACATACCTAATTTTGTAGAGATCGCCCCGTCAATGCTAATGAAAACATACGATAGCAGCCCGTTATTTAAACTTTTGTTTTTTTCGAGGATAGACGAAAAAAAAGGGCTGGATATTTTATTACATGCCTTGCCGCTGCTAAAGGTACCCTACCACCTTACCATAGCCGGCGACGGTGATAGACAGTATGTTGAAGTATTGAAAAACATCATCCATTATAATAATACCGAAGCCCATGTTAGCTGGATAGGCTTTCAGCACGATAATAAGTTTGAGGTACTTGCCGGTCAGGATTTGCTGGTACTGCCGTCGCAAAACGAAAACTTTGGCAACGTGGTAATTGAAAGCCTGAGCGCAGGCACGCCTGTATTGATAAGTAATGGTGTTGGCCTTGCCGATTATGTATCGGAGAATAACCTGGGCTGGGTATGCGAGGCGAAACCTGAATCAATTGCCGGTATGATCAATGAAATTGCCATCAATCAAAAAGATAAACTGCAACTTATGAGCGATACTGCCCCGACCTTGATTTATGCTGATTTTGATGAAGGCAGACTCGTTCAGCGTTACATTGGCATGTACAGCCAAATCATAACATCGCCTCAACTATAATTTGGTTACTTTTACGCAACAAAATACAGATCTGATTTGAGCGCGCCGTACTCATTTATAGTTTTAACGTATAACGAAGAACTGCATCTGCAACGCTTCATGGAGTCTGTTGCCGAATTGCAGGCACCTGTGTTTGTGGTTGATTCAGGCAGTACGGATGCTACCCTGGCTATTGCCCGGCAATTCGGCGTCGAAGTGATATATCATACCTTTGTAAATCATCCGTTGCAATGGGACTTCGCACTTAAAAACTGCCCTATCCAAACACCCTGGGTTATTTGCCTGGATGCCGACCAGGTAGTAACACCCGAGCTGAAAAAACACCTGCTCAATTTCAGAGATGAAGATTTTACCGGCATAAATGGGATCTACTTTAACCGCAAAAACTTTTTTAAAGGGCGCTGGATCAAACATGGTGGCTACTATCCCTTTTATTTGCTCAAAATGTTCAGGTACAGTACCGGATACTCAGATACCAGCGAAAAAATGGACCATCGTTTTGTGGTACCCGGTAAAACGATAGTTTGGAAAGACGGCCATATACTGGAAGAAAATCTTAAAGAAAACCACATCAGTTTCTGGATTGACAAGCATAACCGTTACAGTGACCTGCTTGCACAGCAAGAGGTTGAGCGAATGCAACAGGGTTTTCAATCGGCCGAGCGGCCCGCCTTTTGGGGTTCGCCTAATGAGCGCAAAGCCTGGTTTAAAAAACACTGGTACAAACTACCCCGATACGCGCGGCCCGTGCTGTATTTTACCCAACGCATGATATTTCAGTTAGGGATATTTGATGGCCGCACCGGCATTATTTTTCACTTTTTACAGGCCTTTTGGTTCAGGCTTATGGTTGATATTAAAATAGACGAACTGCTAAAGCAACAAGATAATGGTTCAACAAAATAGCCCTTTGCGTTTTGCCATAACCTTTATTGCATTGTTTTTGGCATTTTACTATTTCAATATCGGCTTTTTTAGTATCACCAGTCAGGGCCGGCATTATACACCTTTTTTTGCCGAACATCTGAACTATATCAAATGGCTGCGCGATTTCCTGATTTGGTGCAGCGCCGCCATTTTAAAATGCTTCGGCTTTGCCGTTGTTACAAATGACTATAGCTTACTTGTGGCCGGCAAAGGCATGATTACATTGGTTTATTCATGTTTAGGTTTAGGCGTAATGAGCTTTTTCAGCGCTTTTGTGATTGCTTTCCCTAAGCCCCTTAATGCTAAGATCATTTTTTTATTAACCGGCTTACTAATCATCCAATTTTTAAACATCGCGCGTTTTGTTTTTCTGGCGATATTTTGGGATAAAAAAAATGGCCAGATCATCGACCATCATACCATATTTAATGGCCTTATTTATATACTTATAAGCATAAGCTTGTATTTTTGGGTTAAAGCCGATACCGGCACCACAGCAAACGATGTTAAAAACCGAGCTTAAATCTTACAACAACTGCTGCTATAAGCCGGGGGGTTCTGCTGCTAAGCGGATATTGTGGCATTATGTAAACGGTTTGGTGTTTAAAACGAGCCTCTTCCCTGTTTATGGCTTCAAGATTGCTTTACTACGTGCCTTTGGAGCCCAGGTTGGCAAGGGTGTTACCATCAAGCCAAATGTCAATATCAAATATCCGTGGAACTTAGTGATTGGCGACTATTCATGGATTGGCGAAGAGGTTTGGATAGACAGCCTGGTAATGGTTACCATAGGCGCTAACGCGTGTATATCGCAAGGCGCGATGATTCTGACCGGCAGCCACAATTATAAAAAATCTAAATTCGACCTTATAACCGGCGCAGTTGTTCTTGAAGAAGGCGCCTGGATAGGTGCAAAAGCCATCGTAAATCAGGGCGTTACTGCAGGCTCGCATGCGGTACTTACCGCCGGTTCCGTCGCCACAAAAAACCTGGAAGCCTATAGCGTTTACCAGGGCAACCCTGCCGTTAAAATACGTGACCGGGTGATTAGCTAATAGCTACGTCTATTATATTTTGACACCAAAGTTTAGCTCCTGGCCGCAAAAGGTGGTTTATAACCATAAAAAAAGCCCGGACATCAAGTCCAGGCTTTCTAAACAATATCTTTTAATTATTAGCGGTGCTCAATGCCTTCGGCAAGAACGGTAACTACGTTGTTTAACGCTTCAACAACACCACCCTTAATATAAAAAACTTCTTCTTTGCCACCGCCGCGAACGGTTAACTTACCGTCTTGCAGTGTTGAGATAATTGGAGCGTGATGATTCAATATCTCAAAAGAACCCAAAGTGCCCGGCAAACTTACCGAAGTAGCTTCGCCTTCATACACTTTCTTATCGGGAGTAAGGATTTCTAATGTCATGTGTGTTAGAGTTAAGAATCAAGAACCAAGATTCAAGATTTATTGTCTTGTTTCTTGATTCTTGTCTCTTGTTTCTTATAATTACGCGTTTGCTTCTTCTAATAATTTTTTACCTTTTTCAATAGCGTCTTCGATGCTACCTACCAGGTTGAAGGCTGATTCAGGATATTGGTCAACTTCGCCATCCATGATCATGTTAAAGCCTTTAATGGTTTCTTTAATATCAACCAACACACCTTTTAAGCCGGTAAACTGTTCGGCTACGTGGAAAGGCTGAGATAAGAAACGTTGTACACGACGAGCGCGCGATACCACCAATTTATCTTCTTCAGATAACTCGTCCATACCTAAGATGGCGATGATATCTTGTAACTCTTTATAACGTTGCAGGATTTCTTTTACACGTTGAGCTGTGTTGTAATGCTCGTCGCCTAATACAGCCGGGCTCAAAATACGTGAAGTTGAATCCAATGGATCCACCGCAGGGTAAATACCTAACTCGGCAATTTTACGAGATAATACAGTAGTAGCGTCCAGGTGAGCGAAGGTTGTTGCCGGCGCAGGGTCGGTCAAGTCATCCGCAGGTACATATACCGCTTGCACTGAAGTAATTGAACCACGTTTGGTTGAAGTAATACGCTCTTGCATGGTACCCATCTCTGTTGCCAGAGTTGGCTGGTAACCTACCGCAGACGGCATACGACCTAATAGCGCTGATACCTCAGAACCTGCTTGTGTAAAGCGGAAGATGTTATCAACGAAGAATAATATATCACGGCCTTTACCTTCAGCATCACCATCGCGGAAGTACTCAGCGATAGTCAAACCTGAAAGCGCTACACGTGCACGTGCACCAGGAGGCTCGTTCATTTGTCCGAATACGAAGGTTGCTTTTGAATCTTTCAAAGCCTCGGCATCGATCTTAGAAAGATCCCAGCCACCTTCTTCCATTGAATGCATAAATGCATCACCATATTTAATAATGCCCGACTCCAGCATCTCACGCAATAAGTCATTACCTTCACGTGTACGCTCACCTACCCCGGCAAATACTGATAAACCGTCATAAGCTTTGGCAATGTTGTTGATCAGTTCCTGGATCAATACCGTTTTACCTACACCGGCACCACCAAACAAACCAATTTTACCACCTTTAGCGTAAGGCTCTAACAAGTCGATAACTTTGATACCGGTAAACAGCACCTCGGTTTCGGTTGACAGGTCCTCAAAGCGTGGAGGAGTAGCGTGGATTGGGCGACCATTGGTTCTATCCAAATCAGCAATACCATCAATAGCGCCACCAACTACGTTAAATACACGACCTTTAATGTTTTCGCCTACAGGCATTTTAATTGCTGATTCAGTATCAACAACCGGCATGCCGCGTAATAATCCGTCTGTCGAATCCATCGCGATGGCGCGAACGCGGTCCTCGCCTAAGTGCTGTTGAACCTCTAAAACAACCTTCTGGCCATTTTCTTTGGTGATTTCAAGCGCACTGTAAATTTTAGGAAGATGTGCATTTTCTGCAAAGCTAACGTCTACTACCGGACCGATGATCCGTGATATTTTTCCAATGTTTGGCATATATAACCGTGTAATTTTTTAAATATACGTTGTTAAAATAACTAGAAACCTTTTCGCGCTATTTTAGGGCGCAAAGTTAAGATTTATAATATAATATTAAAATACTTGGAGTAAGATTTTTTTGCTCCGGTAATGATTAAAAGCCCAGCCAATTAGCGCTTATGCCTAAATGTTTTAAAAAACATCAATCATAAATTATAATAAATTGATATTTAGTGCCTTATGAAACAAACATTAAATATTGAAGGTTAGTACAATTTTACCAGTGTGGTCGCCACTTTCCATCAAAGCATGGGCGTCGGCAGCCTGGTGTGCCGGGAACACGGCATTTACCACCGGCTTTATCTTCCCGGAGGTTAGCAACGGCCATATATTTTTTTCAAGAGAAGCTGCTACAGCGGCTTTAAATTCAACATTGCGCGGACGCAACATAGAGCCGGTTATACAAATACGCTTGCGCATCACTATAGAAAGATCAATCTGTACGTCTCTCCCTTCCATCGTATTAATCAATACAAGCCTTCCATCTTCAGCCAGTGCCTGCAAATTCCGGGGCGTATAGCTACCGCCAACCATATCCAATATTACGTCCACACCCTTTTTATGGGTGATATTTTCTATCTCGCTAACAAAATCGCGGGTGCGGTAATTAATTGCCGCATCTGCACCTAACGATTGACATATTTGGCACTTCTCGTCGCTGCCTGCGGTAACATACACCTTACTGCCCAATGCCTTGGCCATTTGTATAGCGGCAACCCCAATACCACTCGATCCGCCATGAACCAGCAAGCTTTCGCCCGGCTGCAATTTACCCCGGTCGAATACATTGCTCCAAACGGTAAAGAAAGTTTCAGGTAGCGAGGCGGCTTCAACGAAGTTTAATCCCTCAGGTATGGGCAGACACTGCCCTTCAGGCACATTGCAATATTCGGCATACCCACCGCCTGTAACCAGGGCGCTAACCTTATCGCCGATCTTCCAGCGTTTAACATTATCACCAATCTGGTCAATGGTACCCGCTATCTCCAAACCGGGGATGTCAGCCGGTGCACCCAATGGCGGTGGGTAATTACCCTTGCGCTGAAAAATATCCGGCCGGTTTACACCTGCGGCCGCAACTTTTACCAATACTTCATCCCTGCCGTAAGCAGGGCTTGGCCGTTCGGCTGTTTGTAAAACTCCCGGCGCGCCGGGTTGGGTGATGATGATGGCTTTCATAGTTTAAAAAGATTTTGTCATGCTGAGCGATAGCGAAGAATCTGCCGATGTGTTTGTCAAGCGTTCAAGTCGCCCGGCAGATGCTTCGTATCTCAGCATGACAAAATAATATCAGTAACAATTATACATTTCATAAAGTACTTTAGTTTATTTATTATTTCTTTGTCTTAATAAATACTATATCTATGTCATTAACTATAGGCCAGCCGGCACCGCAGTTCAAATTATATTCATCAGCTTTAAAAGAGGTTTCATTGGCCGATTTTAAGGGCCGCAAAGTAATTATCCATTTCTTCCCGATGGCGTTTACGGGCACTTGCACCGAGCAACTTTGTACAATGCGCGATAACTTTGGTTATTATGACGGCCTGAATGCCACGATCCTGGGCATTTCTGTCGATTCGCCGTTTACATTGGCTAAATTTAAGGAAGAGTATAATTACCAATTTGATTTGCTGTCTGATTTTAACAAGGAAGTATCAACAGCTTATGGCGCTATTTATGACGAGTTTGTATTCGGACTGAAAGGTGTATCTAAGCGTGCAGCCTTTGTGGTAGACGAGAACCAGCAAATTATCTACGCCGAAGTATTGGAGTCTGCAAAGGATTTGCCTGATTTTGCGGCTATTGCGGAGATTGTTAAGTAAATTTGAAAATTTTTTAAGGACTTTTAAAAATATATCCTATTTTTGCAGTCCGTTAAAAACAGCGGATTATTCGAAATAGAATAGCGCACTTGTAGCTCAATTGGATAGAGCATCTCACTACGGATGAGAAGGTTTGGGGTTCGAATCCCTACAAGTGCACAAGTTTAGTTGAGCCTTTCAGTATATAGCTACCGGAAGGCTTTTAATTTTTAAAACGCACATGCTCAACTTAGTATTATTTGGCCCGCCAGGTGCCGGTAAAGGTACTCAATCACAAAAACTTATCGAGAAATACGGTCTGATACACCTGTCAACAGGCGATTTACTTCGCGGTGAAATTGCGCAGGGTACAACGCTGGGTCTTGAAGCTAAAAAGCTGATGGATGAGGGTTTATTAGTACCCGATGCCGTTGTGATTGGTATGATCAGTAACAAACTTGACGCTAACAAAGAAGCTAAAGGTTTTATTTTTGACGGCTTTCCGCGTACAGTAGCACAAGCCGAAGCGCTTGACCAACTATTGGAAAGCAAAGCAACCGCTATATCAGGCATGATTGCTTTAGAGGTTAATGATGATGAACTGGAGCACCGCTTATTATTGAGAGGTAAAGATTCAGGCCGCCCTGATGATGCTAACCCGGAGATTATCCGCAAAAGAATTAAAGAATATAACGAAAAAACTGCACCTGTCGCAGGTTTTTATAAAGACCAAAACAAGTTTAAAAGCATCAATGGTATAGGGTCTATCGAAGAGATATTTGCTGCCATTAATACTGTAATTGCGTCTTATTAATATCGAAATTCCTTCTGATATCGGATTTCGGATGTTCGAATTCGGAATTAGTAAGAATATTAAAATCCAAAATCGATATACTTGATTTTGGATTTTTAATTTTGATATCAGGTTTTAAATCCGAAATCGAACATCCGCAATCTGAAATACAATGTCTCAAGGTTCAAATTTTGTTGATTATGTGAAGATATGCTGCCGCTCAGGTCATGGCGGAGCGGGTTCGGCACATTTGCACCGTGATAAACACACCTCAATGGGTGGCCCCGACGGAGGCGACGGCGGACGTGGCGGTAACGTTATTGTTAAAGGTAACGCTCAGTTATGGACATTACTTCACCTTAAATTCCGCAAACACGTCATAGCCGGCGATGGCGAATCGGGCGGCAGCTCATTGAGCACCGGCAAAACCGGCCGCGACGAGATACTCGAAGTACCGCTGGGCACCATTGCACGCGATGCGGAGACCGGCGAGATTTTGTTTGAAATTAACACCGATGGGGAGACGAAGATATTAACTAAAGGCGGCCGCGGTGGTTTAGGTAATGCCAATTTTAAAAGCGCAACCCGCCAAACTCCACGCTTCTCGCAACCCGGCGAACCGGGGCAGGAAGTTTGGAATATTCTTGAATTAAAAATATTAGCCGATGTAGGCCTGGTTGGTTTTCCAAATGCCGGCAAGTCTACTTTACTATCAGTAGTGTCGGCAGCCAAGCCCGAGATTGCAGATTATGCTTTTACTACCCTGGTACCAAATCTGGGTATCGTAGCTTACCGTAATAACCGCTCATTTGTAATGGCCGATATTCCGGGAATTATTGAAGGAGCATCAAAAGGTAAAGGTTTGGGCATACGTTTTCTTAAACACATTGAACGTAACGCGGTACTATTATTTATGGTGCCTGCCGATACCGGCCGCACTATCCAGGAAGAGTACGACATTTTATTGAACGAACTCAACGAATATAACCCCGAACTAACGCACAAGCCCCGCGTGCTGGCCGTTACCAAATCTGACATGCTGGATGATGAACTGATTACCGAAATGAAACAGCAGGTGCCGGCCGATATTCCGTCGGTATTTATATCATCCGTAGCGCAAAAAAATATCGATGTATTGAAAGACATACTTTGGCGGGAAATTAATAGCCACAATTCTTAATTCCCCCTCTGGACTGCCAATTGCCAAAATTGGATTTATAAATAATAAAAAAAGACGGCTTGACCGTCTTTTTTTATTACCTGGCTCATATTAACATTTAATCAACTTTT
Source organism: Mucilaginibacter ximonensis (assembly GCF_042686265.1). Taxonomy (NCBI): domain Bacteria; kingdom Pseudomonadati; phylum Bacteroidota; class Sphingobacteriia; order Sphingobacteriales; family Sphingobacteriaceae; genus Mucilaginibacter; species Mucilaginibacter ximonensis. Next base: position 99,106 of record NZ_JBHUPD010000001.1, on the reverse strand, counting down.
TTATCACTTGCAGGCATTTCAGGCAGAAAAAACAACTTTTACTATGCATGCATAAAATCAATACCGAATACCGTTTTGAACTTTGGTATAGATGGTAAAAAATTTTATTCTAATAATTACTATTTTAAAAGAATTTATATATCTTTATTCATATAAAAAAAGAATAAAATATTAAATTGAAAAAATCGGTAAATACTATTGTCAGTTTTTAGATGCTTCTCTATCTTAAGGAAACAAAAAATAACCGATAGGAAACCCTAGAGTCCTACTACTAAAAACAGACTAAAAAATGAGTTCATCTAACAGCATCACCGGCGTAGAGTTAAACAAGTATAGCAAAACTTTTACGCAGGATCCGACCCAACCCGCCGCACAGGCCATGCTTTACGGCGTAGGCTTAACTGACGACGACATGCAAAAAGCTCAGGTTGGCGTGGCAAGTATGGGCTATGACGGCAATACTTGCAACATGCACCTTAACGACCTGGCTAAACTGGTTAAAGAAGGTATTTGGAAGGAAGATCTGGTGGGGCTGATTTTTAATACTATTGGTGTGAGCGACGGCATGGGTAACGGTACGGCAGGTATGCGTTATTCATTAATCAGTCGTGACGTTATTGCAGATTCAATTGAAGCGGTTACCGCTGCACAATATTATGATGGTTTAATTACCCTGCCGGGCTGCGACAAAAATATGCCGGGCTCAATCATGGCAATGGGCCGTTTAAACCGTCCATCTATTATGGTATATGGTGGTACCATTCACCCGGGCCACTGGAAAGGCGAAGACCTGAACATCGTGTCGGCATTTGAAGCCCTGGGTAAAAAACTGGCTGGGACTATAAGCCCTGAAGATTTTCAGGGTATCATCAAAAATGCTTGCCCTAGCGCAGGTGCTTGCGGTGGTGTATATACAGCTAATACTATGGCTGCTGCTATTGAGGCTTTGGGTATGAGCTTGCCTTACTCATCGTCAAACCCGGCGCTGAGCGACGAGAAACGCGCGGAGTGCCTGGCAGCAGGCAAGGCTATCAGAGTTTTATTGGAGAAAGATATCAAACCAAAAGATATCATGACCCGCAAGGCGTTTGAAAATGCCATGGTGGTAATTATGGTATTGGGCGGGTCGACTAATGCGGTGCTGCACATGATAGCAATGGCTAAAAGTGTTGATGTGAAGTTAACCCAGGATGACTTTCAGGAGATCAGCAACCGCATACCGGTACTGGCCGACATGAAACCAAGCGGCAAATACATGATGACCGACCTGCATAATGTTGGCGGTGTACCTGCGGTAATGAAATACTTGTATCAGCAAGGCTGGCTGCATGGCGACTGTATGACCGTAACCGGTAAAACACTGGCCGAGAACCTGGCTGATGTTCCTGAACTGGACTTTAGCAAGCAAGACATTATATGGCCGGTTGAAAAACCTGTTAAGGCTACCGGCCACTTACAGATACTTTACGGAAACATTGCTGAAGGCGGCAGTGTGGCTAAAATTAGCGGTAAAGAGGGCGAGCGTTTTTCAGGCCCTGCCCGTACGTTTGATGGCGAGTTTGAACTGATTGATGGCATACAAAGCGGCCGAGTCAAAGCGGGTGATGTGGTAGTTATCCGCAATGTGGGCCCTAAAGGCGCGCCGGGTATGCCCGAAATGCTTAAGCCAACATCAGCCATTTATGGTGCAGGTTTGGGCGCATCGGTAGCATTGATCACCGACGGCCGTTTTAGTGGCGGTACCCACGGCTTTGTGGTAGGCCACATCACCCCCGAAGCTTTTGACGGGGGGGCCATCGGACTGGTACAAGACGATGATTTGATTGAGATTGATGCCACAACAAACACTATCAACCTCAAAATATCTGACGAGGAAATGGCCGCACGCCGCGCAGCGTGGAAACAACCCGAGTTAAAAGCAACAAAAGGCCTGTTATATAAATATGCCAAAACTGTATCAACTGCAGCTGAGGGCTGTGTTACAGACGAGTTGTAAGGATTGGGTTATACGTAGTACGTTGTACGTTATACGTATCTCTCTTTCCAATTAATCAAAAAACAAAACGTATAACGTACTACGTACTACGTAAAACTTATAAAGTATGGAAGTTGCACAACAAGAAATACTAGCACAAACAGCTACGACACAGGAAACCAGAAGAGTTTCCGGATCGGTAGCAGTATTAGAATCATTAATTGCTGAAGGCGTTGATACGATCTTCGGTTATCCGGGTGGCGCTATTATGCCTATCTACGACGCCTTGTATGATTACAACGATAAACTGAACCATGTTTTGGTTCGTCACGAGCAAGGCGGCACGCACGCCGGCCAGGGTTATGCACGCACCTCAGGTAAAGTAGGTGTGGTATTTGCCACCAGCGGCCCCGGCGCTACCAACCTGGTAACAGGTTTGGCCGATGCTCAGATTGACAGTACACCGCTGGTTTGCATTACCGGACAGGTGTTTGCACACTTACTGGGTACTGATGCTTTCCAGGAAACCGACGTGATCAATATCACCACCCCGGTTACCAAATGGAACTACCAGGTTACTGACGCTAACGAGATTCCGGAGGTTTTGGCTAAGGCATTTTATATCGCCAGAAGCGGTCGCCCCGGCCCGGTTTTGATTGATATTACCAAAAACGCGCAGATACAGGAATTTGATTTTAAAGGCTATATTCCTTGCCAACATATCCGCAGCTATCGTCCAAAACCTATTGTGCGCCCTCAATATATTGAGCAGGCCGCAGCGTTAATCAATCAAGCAAAAAAACCTTTCGTTTTGTTTGGTCAGGGCGTGTTGTTGGGCAATGCCGAGCAGGAGTTTAAAGCTTTTGTTGAAAAAAGCGGCATTCCGGCTGCCTGGACCATTCTGGGCGTTGGCGCTATACCAACCGACCATCCGTTAAACGTTGGCATGCTTGGTATGCACGGCAACTACGGGCCAAACGTTTTAACTAATGAGTGCGATGTGTTGATTGCCATCGGTATGCGTTTTGACGACCGCGTAACCGGTCGCCTGGACAAATATGCCAAGCAGGCTCAGGTTATCCACCTGGATATTGACCCTGCCGAGATTGACAAAAACGTTAAAACTACCGTGCCTGTTTGGGGCGATTGCAAGGAAACCTTGCCAATGCTTACTGCCGTGATAGAGGAGAAACAACACACTGAGTGGTTAAACCGCTTTAAAGAATACACCCGCCAGGAAGTTGAGGCCGTGATTGAAGATGAGCTTAACCCTAAAACAGGCGAAATGACCATGGGCGAAGTTATTAAGCAATTAAACGAGCTTACCAGAGGCGAAGCCGTAATTGTAACAGACGTTGGCCAGCACCAAATGGTGGCTTGCCGTTATGCTCAGTTTAATCAAACGCGCAGCAATGTTACCAGTGGCGGTTTGGGCACTATGGGCTTTGCTTTGCCTGCAGCCATTGGCGCTAAATTTGGCGCTCAGGATCGTACTGTAGTAGCTATCATCGGCGACGGCGGTTTCCAGATGACCTGCCAGGAGCTGGGTACCATTATGCAAAGTGGTGTTGATGTGAAGATCATCATCCTGAACAACCGTTTCCTGGGCATGGTGCGCCAGTGGCAGGAGTTGTTTAACCAGCGTCGCTACTCGTTTGTTGACATTCAAAGCCCCGACTTTGTTAAACTCGCCGCTGCCTATGACATTCCGGGTAAGCGTGTTGAAGAGCGCGAGCAATTGCAAGGCGCTTTGCAAAAAATGTTAGAAACCAAAGGTTCATTCCTGCTGGAAGTGATGGTAACCAAAGAGAACAACGTGTTCCCGATGGTGCCACAAGGCTGCAGTGTTAGTGAGATCAGACTTAAATAAGAAAAAGCAGAAAGCTGAAAGGTAAAAGCAGAAAGCGGGTGGCTATGACCAATAACGCGAAGCAAATGACCAATGACAGCGAAGCTAAATGACTAAATTAATTAAGAAAATGAGCAATCAACATACCGACGGCCGGCAGGAATTTAATATCACTATCTATACCGAAAACCAGGTTGGTTTACTGAATCGGATAGCGATCATATTCACCCGCCGTAAAATAAATATCGACAGCTTAAATACCTCTCCTTCTGAGATTGAGAGTATTCACCGCTTCAACATCGTAATTACAGAATCTGAAGAAGTGGTACGCAAACTTACCCGCCAGATTGAAAAGCAGGTTGAAGTTTTAAAAGTGTACTATCATACTAACGATAATATTATCTGGCAGGAACTGGCGCTTTACAAAGTATCAACAGACGTTATTGCCGAAAAAGTAAGCGTTGAGCGTTTGCTGCGCGAAAATGGTGCGCGCGCGGTGGTGATCCGTAAAGATTATACCGTGTTTGAAACTACCGGACATCGCGAAGAAACCGACAACCTGATCAAAATTCTTCAGCCTTACGGGCTGATCGAATTTGTTCGCAGTGCACGTGTGGCCATCATCAAAGACAGCGAAGGCTTTAACGCCAAACTACGCGAGTTTGAAAGACTGGAACCAGGCGAAGAAGTGATGGAGAACGAATATCTGAACAAAGGCAGCAAAGTATTTACCATGTAATTTATGTTCGAAGAGATCAGACAACAATATCCGGGAGCTTACGAAGCCATTAAAACCGCCAGCGAACGCAGTGGCTTTACCATGGCGTCGGAAGTGTTGACATGCTCTTTGCTGAAAACACTGTCGGCTTCAAAACCGGGCGGTAAGTTTTTAGAACTGGGTACTGGTACAGGCTTAGCTACCAGTTGGATTTTGGACGGTATGGACCAGGCGTCGACATTGATATCAATTGATAATGATGCTGATATTCTGGCTATCGCGAAGGAAAACATCGGAGTAGATAAACGTCTGAGGCTGATCTGTACCGACGCAGCCGACTGGATTAGGCAAAATGTAAATCAGCAGTTCAGTTTTATTTTTGCTGACGCCTGGCCGGGTAAATTTTTGTTGCTTGACGAAGCGTTGGATATGCTGGAAAAAGGTGGCTTTTATATCATCGACGATATGCTTCCGCAGCAAAACTGGCCCGAAGGTCATGCCGCTAAAGTTGAAGATCTGTTAAAATATCTTGACTCCAGAAATGATCTGACATTAACAAAGCTAGGTTGGGCGTCGGGTGTAGTCATCATCACCAAAAAATAATAAACAAGTAATCACATAAATAATCGGTGAAATCAAAAAGCATCGGTGAAATCAAAATCAATAAAAACAAAAAACAATGGCAAAATTAAATTTCGGCGGAACTGAAGAAAACGTAGTAACCCGCGAGGAGTTCCCTCTATCGAAAGCACAAGAGATCCTGAAAAACGAAACTGTAGCTGTAATTGGTTATGGCGTACAAGGCCCGGGTCAGGCTCTAAACCAAAAAGACAATGGTATCAACGTTATTGTTGGTCAGCGTAAAAATTCAAAAAGCTGGGATAAAGCAGTAAGCGACGGTTTTGTTCCGGGCGAAACTCTTTTTGAAATTGAAGAAGCATTAGAAAGAGGTACTATAATTTGTTATTTATTAAGTGATGCAGCACAAATTGCTTTATGGCCAACTGTTAAAAAACACTTAACTCCAGGTAAAGCATTATACTTCTCTCACGGTTTTGGTATCACTTTCAAAGAGCAAACAGGCATCATCCCTCCTGCTGATGTTGACGTGTTCCTGGTTGCGCCAAAAGGTTCAGGTACTTCATTGCGCCGTATGTTTTTGCAAGGTCGTGGTTTGAACTCAAGCTACGCTATCTATCAGGATGCTACGGGCAAAGCTTTTGACCGTGTTATTGCTTTAGGTATCGCTGTAGGTAGCGGTTACCTGTTTGAAACTGATTTCCGTAAAGAAGTATACAGCGATTTAACCGGCGAGCGTGGTACTTTGATGGGTTGTATCCAGGGTATCTTTGCTGCTCAGTACGAAGTATTACGCAGCAACGGTCACTCTCCATCTGAGTCGTTCAATGAAACTGTTGAAGAGCTAACCCAATCATTAATGCCATTGGTTGCTGAAAACGGTATGGACTGGATGTACGCCAACTGCTCAACCACTGCACAACGCGGTGCGCTAGACTGGTGGAAACCATTCCGTGATGCTACTAAACCAGTGTTTGAAGAACTTTATAATAGCGTAGCTACAGGTAAAGAGTCACAACGTTCAATTGACTCAAACAGCAAACCAGATTACCGCGAGAAACTGGATGCCGAGTTAGCAGAGTTACGCGAAAGCGAATTATGGCAGGCAGGTAAAACCGTACGTAGCTTGCGTCCGGAAAACCAGGCTGTAGAAGCATAATAATTTAGTCCTGAGTCTGGAGTCTTGAGTCTGAAGCCCTGTAATACAGGAATAAGACTCAGGACTCGGAACTCAAGACTTTTGACTAAAGAATATTAAACATAAAAGAACATGTTACACGATCCCAACCGAGTCTACGTTTTCGATACCACGTTACGCGATGGCGAACAGGTACCGGGCTGTCAGTTAACCACTCCTGAAAAAATTGAGATTGCCCGCGAACTGGAGGCATTAGGTGTTGACATAATCGAAGCGGGCTTCCCTATTTCAAGCCCCGGCGATTTCCAGAGTGTGGTAGAAATATCAAAAGCCGTAAAAACCCCTACCGTTTGTGCACTAACCCGTGCCAACAAAGGCGATATAGACGCTGCCGTACAATCGCTCCAATATGCCAAACACCCCCGTATTCATACCGGTATCGGCTCGTCTGATATGCATATCAAACACAAATTTAACAGCACCCGCGAAGAGATTTTAGAGCGCGCTGTCGAGGCTGTGAAATATGCTAAAAAATCTGTTGAGGATATTGAGTTTTATGCCGAGGATGCCGGTCGCGCCGATGTGGTGTACCTGGCCCAGATGGTTGAGGCAGTAATTGCAGCCGGCGCCACCGTGGTAAACATCCCCGACACCAACGGCTACTGCCTGCCCGACCAATATGGTGCAAAAATTAAATTCCTGAAGGAAAACGTTAAGAATATAGATAAAGCCATTATATCTGTGCATTGCCATAACGATTTGGGTTTAGCTACCGCTAACTCTATCGCCGGCCTGCAAAACGGCGCCCGCCAAATTGAGGGTACCATTAATGGCATTGGTGAACGCGCCGGAAATACTTCTATTGAAGAAGTTGTGATGATTCTGAAAACTCACCAATCGCTTGGTTTATATACCAACATTAACACCAGGAGTTTCTACGAGCTAAGCCGTATGGTAAGCTCGCAAATGCGCATGCCTGTACAACCAAATAAGGCTATTGTAGGCAGCAATGCGTTTGCACACAGTTCAGGCATTCACCAGGATGGTTTCCTGAAAAACCGCGAAAATTATGAAATTATCAGACCGGAGGATGTTGGTTTCCCGAGCGCCAGCATTGTGCTTACAGCACGCAGCGGCCGGCACGCACTGAAGTTCCATCTGGAGCGTTTAGGTTATAACCTGAGTAAAGAAGAGCTGGCAGATGCTTACCATCGTTTCCTGACTTTGGCTGATAATAAACTGGATATAAATGACGAAGATCTGTTAACCTTAGTTGCAGAGAAAGTTAAAGGTTGATTTGGTTGATTAAGTGAGTAGTTCGCTTAGTTAATAAATCGACGTAAATAAAATAGCAAAATACAAAGTATAAGTGGACGAATGGCGCGATAACTCAATCAACCCAATCAACCACTCACCACTTAACAATAAAATAAAATGAGCAAGACATTATTTGATAAGGTGTGGGACGCACACGTAGTACGTAAGATCGAGGATGGCCCGGATGTGCTTTTTATCGACCGTCACCTTATTCACGAAGTAACCAGCCCTGTGGCCTTTTTGGGCATCAAAACCAGGGGTACAACGGTATTGTACCCTAACCGTACATTTGCGACCGCCGACCACAATACGCCAACCATTCACCAGGACCAGCCGGTTGCCGATCCGCTTTCGGCTAATCAGTTGCAAATGCTGGAGAAAAACACTGCCGAGTACGGCATCAGCCACTGGGGCCTTGGTCACCAAAAAAACGGTATCGTACATGTGGTAGGTCCGGAGTATGGTATTACCCAACCTGGTATGACCATTGTTTGCGGCGACTCGCACACTTCAACTCATGGCGCTTTTGGTGCTATTGCCTTCGGTATCGGTACATCTGAAGTAGAGATGGTTTTGGCTACGCAATGCATCATGCAGCCAAAACCAAAGAAAATGCGCATCAACGTTACCGGCAAATTAGGTAAAGGCGTTACACCGAAAGACGTCGCCTTATTCATCATTTCAAAATTAACCACATCGGGTGCTACAGGTTACTTTGTAGAGTATGCCGGCGAGGTTTTCGAGAACATGACCATGGAAGGCCGTATGACCGTTTGTAACCTGAGTATTGAGATGGGTGCACGCGGCGGTATGATTGCTCCTGATGAAACTACCATCAACTATGTTAAGGGCCGCGAGTTTTCTCCTAAAGGCGAAGCGTGGGATAAAGCCCTGGCTTACTACAAAACCTTGAAAACCGACGAAGGTGCAACCTTCGATAAAGAATTAACTTTTGACGGTTCAACTATCGAACCAATGATCACTTACGGTACCAACCCGGGTATGGGTATGGGTATCTCAAACGATATTCCTGATGCCGAACAAGTTGAAGGCGGCGTGGCTACCTACGAAAAATCGTTAGGTTACATGGGCTTTCACGAGGGCGATTCAATGATTGGCAAGCCGGTTGACTATGTATTTGTGGGCAGCTGCACCAATGGCCGTATTGAAGACTTCCGCGCTTTTGCATCGTTGGTAAAAGGCAAACACAAGGCCGATAATGTTACCGCCTGGTTAGTACCGGGATCGCACATTGTCGAGTCGCAGATTAAAGAAGAAGGCATCCTGGATATTTTAACCGAGGCCGGTTTTGAGCTTCGCCAGCCGGGTTGCTCTGCTTGTTTAGCAATGAACGATGATAAGGTACCTGCCGGTAAATACGCGGTAAGTACCTCAAACCGTAACTTCGAAGGTCGTCAAGGCCCCGGCGCGCGCACTATGCTGGCCAGCCCACTGGTTGCAGCAGCAGCAGCAGTTACGGGTGTAGTAACAGATCCGCGTACTTTAATTGAAGAATTGGTTTAGATAGATAATAGTTCATAGATCATAGTTCATAGCTGATATACAAGCACCATGAACCATCATCTATGAACCATGAACAACAAAAAATGGCTTACGATAAATTTAACATACTTACCAGCACCGCAGTGCCACTGCCTATTGAGAACGTGGATACCGACCAGATCATCCCTGCCCGCTTTTTAAAAGCAACTGAGCGTGTTGGTTTCGGTGACAACTTATTCCGCGATTGGAGATACAACGCGGACAACACGCCTAAAAGCGACTTTGTATTGAACGACCCTACCTATTCAGGTAGAATACTGGTAGGCGGTAAAAACTTTGGTTCAGGCTCATCGCGCGAGCACGCTGCCTGGGCTGTTTATGATTACGGTTTCCGTTGCGTGGTATCCAGCTTTTTTGCCGATATCTTTAGAAACAACTGTCTGAATGTTGGCGTGTTGCCGGTACAGATCAGCGCTGAGTTTCTAGAGAAAATCTTTGCAGCAATTTATGCTGATCCGGGCACAGAACTGGAAGTGAACTTGCCTGAACAAACCATCACCTTAAAATCAACCGGCGAAAAAGAAAGCTTTGACATCAACGGTTACAAAAAGAATAACTTGCTTAACGGCTTTGACGATATCGACTATCTGCAAAGCATCAAAGGCGATATCAAGGAATTTGCTGAGCAACTTCCGTTTTAATTTTTTAGTGAAAGGTTAACTTGGTTGATTAAGTGAGTAGTTGGTATTATATTCAACTTCTCACTTGGTCAACCATTCACTTAATCAACCACTCACTCAATCAACCATCCCTAAATGGAACGCAGGAAAATAGAGATCATGGATACCACCCTTCGCGATGGCGAGCAAACGTCAGGGGTGTCGTTTTCCATATCAGAAAAATTAACCATCACGCAGTTATTGCTGGAAGAGCTGAAGGTAGACCGTGCAGAGATTGCCTCGGCCCGCGTATCTGAAGGCGAATTTCAGGCCGTTAAAGCCATTACCCAATGGGCGGAAGAACATGGCTATATCGAGCGCATTGAGGTGCTGTCGTTCGTAGATAACGGCGTATCTATCGACTGGATGGTGAACGCCGGCGTTAAGGTTCAAAACCTGCTTACCAAAGGTTCATTGAACCATCTTACCCATCAGCTTAAAAAAACACCTGAGCAGCATTTTAACGAGATCGGGCATGTTATCAGCCTGGCGACGAAGAATGGTATATCAACCAACGTTTACCTGGAAGACTGGAGCAATGGCATGCGCAACTCGCCTGAGTATGTATGGCAGTTTTTGGATTTCCTGTCATCGCAACCGGTAAAAAGAGTTTTGTTACCTGATACATTAGGGGTATTGACACCGCTGGAAACGTTCCTGTTCATCAGCAGCGTACGCGAAAAACATCCAAACATGCACATTGATTTTCATGCGCATAACGATTATGATCTGGGTACGGCCAATGTATTGGAAGCTGTAAAAGCCGGTGTAAACGGCTTACACCTTACCATAAACGGCATGGGCGAGCGGGCCGGGAACGCCCCAATGGCCAGCGCTATTGCTGTACTAAATGATTTTGCGCCCGATGTGTCGGTACAACTGCAGGAATCGTCTATCTATAAAGTAAGTAAATTGGTCGAAACGTTTTCGGGCGTACGCATACCGGCAAACAAACCTATAGTTGGCGATAATGTATTTACGCAAACAGCAGGTATCCATGCAGATGGCGACAATAAAAACAACCTGTATTTTAACAATTTGTTACCTGAGCGTTTTGGCCGCAAGCGCGAGTATGCACTGGGCAAAACATCAGGCAAAGCCAATATTGAGAAAAACCTGCAGGAGCTGGGTTTAAAACTGAATGATGCCGACCTGAAAAAAGTTACCCAACGCGTTATTGAGCTAGGCGACAAGAAGGAAACAGTAACTAAAGAAGATCTGCCCTACATTATCTCTGACGTATTGGACAGCAATATGTACGATCAGAAGGTAGTGGTAGAATCTTATGTGCTAATGCACTCGATGGGTCTGCGGCCCTCGGCCACTATCAAAGTAAATATTGAAGGTGAAGTATTTGAAGAGAATGCCCAGGGCGACGGTCAGTTTGACGCTTTTATGAAAGCGCTGACCAAAGCTTACACCAAAAAGAAAAGGAAACTCCCAACACTGATAGATTACGTGGTACGCATTGCACCGGGCAGCAGTACCGACGCACTTTGCGAAACCATCATCACCTGGGAAACTCCTGAAAAGAAATTTTTAACCCGCGGCCTGGATTCAGACCAAACGGTTTGTGCTATTAAGGCTACGCAGAAGATGCTGAATATTATTTAGTGATCACTGAGCTTAAAAAGGGATGTCATGCTGAGCCTGTCGAAGCACGCGGGCAAAGGCCCATCGCACGCCCTTCGACAAGCTCAGGGTGACAGCCGCCAGTTAGTATAAAACAAAAAGACAATTTATAATCACACATAAAACAATATGAAACTAAATATCGCCCTTTTGGCAGGAGACGGAATCGGTCCGGAGGTAATTGACCAGGCTGTTAAGGTATCAAACGCTATCGCAAAAAAATTCAACCATGAAATTGCCTGGACATCGGCATTAACCGGCGCCGCCGCTATTGACGCTGTTGGCGAGCCTTATCCTGACGAAACGCATGCGGTTTGTATGGCTGCTGATGCAGTGCTTTTTGGCGCTATCGGTCACCCGCGTTTTGATAACGACCCTACCGCAAAAGTTCGCCCGGAGCAAGGTTTGCTAAAAATGCGTAAAGCCTTAGGTCTGTACGCTAACGTACGCCCTACATTTACCTTCCCTTCGCTTATCGACAACTCGCCTTTAAAAAGAGAGCGCATTGAAGGTACCGACCTGATCATTCTGCGCGAACTGACCGGCGGTATTTATTTCGGTGAGCGCGGCCGTAAAGACGATGGTAACACAGCATTCGACACTTGTACTTACACCAAAGAAGAAGTTGAGCGTTTAGCTAAATTGGGTTTTGAGATGGCTTTGCAACGTAGCAAAAAACTGTGCTGTGTAGACAAAGCAAACGTTTTGGAAACCTCTCGCCTTTGGCGTCAAACTGTACAGGCTATGGAAAAAGATTATCCAGAGGTAACTGTAAGTTACGAGTTTGTTGATGCGGTAGCTATGCGCCTGGTACAATGGCCGAGCAGCTATGATGTGATTATTACCGAAAACTTATTCGGCGATATCCTGACCGATGAGGCCTCTGTAATTTCCGGCTCAATGGGATTGATGCCTTCATCGTCTATCGGTGTTCATACCTCGTTATTTGAGCCTATTCACGGTTCTTATCCGCAGGCAGCTGGTAAAGATATTGCTAATCCGTTAGCAACCGTACTTTCGGCCGCTATGATGTTTGAGGATGCTTTTGGTTTGAAAGAAGAAGCCCAGGCTATTCGCGATGTGGTTAACAAATCATTAGCCGAAGGTGTAGTTACTGAAGATTTAGCCGGCAAAAACAAAGCCTACAAAACCAGCGAAGTTGGTGATTGGTTAGCAGCGAATTTATAATTAGCGTTTTGCGGGAAGGATGTCACCCTGAGGCCCTCGAAGGGTGAGCGTAGGCCTTTGCCCTCATGCTTCGAGAGCCTCAGCATGACACCCTTTTTTTATTGTCGGTTGAAGCAATAAAGTCTTAACTTTACCCACAACATAAAACCGTTATTTACAACAAATAACGGTTTTACTTTTTAATATACTATACCCATGAACGCTTCATTAAATTTCGAAACTGCCGCCGCCCGCTTAGCCAACGTTGTAAAACATACCCCACTTATTTACAACCCGCGACTATCAGAAAAATACGGCGCCGAAATTTACTTAAAGCGTGAAGATTTGCAGATAGTTCGTTCCTACAAATTGCGCGGAGCCTACAACATGATTAGCCAACTAAGTGCCGATGAATTGAGCCGCGGCGTAGTTTGTGCCAGCGCGGGCAATCATGCACAGGGGGTTGCTTTCTCTTGCGATAAGCTAGGCACTAAAGGCGTGATCTTTATGCCGGAGATAACCCCGAAACAAAAAGTACAGCAAACCGAAATGTTTGGCAACGGCCGTGTAGAACTGGTTTTAGTAGGCGACACTTTTGATGATTGCCTCAAAGAAGCCCTTGCTTATACCGAAAAACACCAGATGACCTTCATCCCTCCTTTTGATAATTACAGCATTATAGAAGGCCAGGGAACAGTTGGTGTCGAGATCTATCAGGATTTGCCTGACGCCGAAGTTATAGTTATGCCTATTGGTGGTGGCGGACTATCGGCCGGAGCAGGCACCTATCTCAAACAAAAAAACAAGAATATTAAATTGATCGGGGTTGAGCCGCTGGGCGCACCATCCATGCTCGAAGCGTTTAAACACGGCGGACCGGTAACCCTGGAGCAAATAGATCGTTTTGTAGACGGCGCCTCGGTGAAGCGCGTAGGCAATTTGACTTATGAGCTTTGTAAGGATGCTTTGGACGATGTTAAGCTTGTAGCTGAAGGCAAGGTATGTACCACCATACTGAAACTCTATAATGAAGAGGCTATTGTAGTTGAACCGGCAGGAGCTTTATCAGTAGCTGCTTTGGACGAATGTAAAGACCAGATAAAAGGCAAAAAAGTAGTTTGCGTGATTAGTGGCGGTAATAATGATATTGCCCGCATGCAGGAGATCAAGGAGAAATCCTTGCTTTATGAGGGATTGAAGCATTATTTCATTGTCCGTTTCCCGCAGCGCCCGGGGGCATTGAAGCTATTTGTAAATAACGTGCTTGGCCCGCATGATGACATCACCCGTTTTGAGTTCATCAAAAAAACAGAGAAAGAACAAGGCCCTGCGTTGGTTGGCATAGAATTAGCTGATAAAGATGATTATGCCGGTTTATTGCAACGCTTTCAGGAGCATCGTTTTGAGGTGATCGAACTGAATAAAGAGCAGACTTTGTTCGAGTATCTGGTATAATAAAATCACCAAAGAGAGGTATCATGCTGAGCCTGTCAAAGCATGAGGGTAAAGGCCCATCGTACGCCCTTCGACAAGCTCAGGGTGACCCTCCTTGTGAATTTAACCCTACTGCCCGTTCAGGTTCGGCAACTTACGCTGGTCGGGCGGCAAGGCTTTATATTTCTGATAAGAATCGTTAATATAAACTGCCAGCGAGGGACCAGTATTGCTTTTAACATAAGCATAGCTGGGCCGGTAAAGCGCCATAAAGTTTTGCAGCTCCTCGCCTTTTAAGGGAACTAGGCTTGATACGTAAGAGGCGGTGAACACCCTGTCTACATAATTCTCGCGCTGCTCGTTAGAGAAAAACCGCCTCAAACGACGGGCATTACGGCTTTCCTTGGAAAATATCGTACTTGGCGACAAGATATTAATTTTAGCATTCTTATAAACCTCAGGATATTCAGCCTGCGGATTGAATGCAGCCTTTCGCGTTGTCGAAATGGTAACCTCTCTTAGCGCGACACCTAATTGTTTCATTTCAATTTTCAGCGGCTTTTCATTTACCAGGAATAAGGTATCAGACACATATCCCGGCGAATCAAAAACCAGCGTATGCCCCTGCGCTGATTTGATCTCAAACCTTCCATCTTTATCTGCCAATGTTATTTGTTTATTGTTAATGTCTTTAATAAAGACATTGGTTAACTTTTGATTGGAGCCTTCTTCATAAATTGAACCTTTGATAGTTTGTGCTTTAACGGCCCCGGCGGTCATGAGCAGTAATCCGATAAATACCAAATTGCGTTTCATAGGTGTATAAGTTATAGGTAAAATACAAATCAATTATAATACCAATAGTCGGCATTATCGCCTTATTTAACAAATATGTGGCAAACAAAAAACCCGGCGTTTTGCGCCGGGCTTTTGTGTTATTGTTTTTTCCAAACGTTATTATCAGGGTTATAATCAGGTAAGGTTGAATCAGGATTATAAGTTACTGATTCAATCTCCTCTGTCGAAGGGTATCTGAAGCTCCAGCTTACGTTACGCTCCCAGATCTCGCCGGTAAAGTTAACGCGCTCGGTTTTACCGCTTACGGTTTTAATTTCCAATATAACCGGCATAGCCATTTTCTCTAAGTTATCGATAGTGATGATTGAGCCTTGTTTCGGATCGTTGTTGATATACTTAACGCCGCGAACGGCTACGTCCAGGCGCCAGTTGTTCTCGAACCATCCTCTCCAGAACCACTGCAGGCTCTCGCCCGATGCCGCCTCAATAGTACGGAAGAAATCGTCAGGCGACGGGTGTTTAAATGCCCAGCGGTTTATATAGGTTTTGAAAGCAAAATCAAAACGTTCAGGACCCAGTATAATTTCGCGCAGCATCACCAAGCCTGCGCTTGGTTTGCTATATAATAATGTACCGTTGTTTATCTCTTTCAGGTTGTCAGGATTGCTCAGGATTGGCTCCAGCCCCGGGCGCGTAAACATTTTCCATTGCGCTACTAACCTTTCAGGCGTGGCAGGTTTATAAAATTCGCCATTTAATGAGTTGCGGGTTGAAAGGGTGTTAATGAAAGTATTAAATCCTTCATCCATCCAGCCATATAAACGTTCGTTCGAGCCTACGATCATCGGGAACCAGGTGTGGCCAAACTCGTGATCGGTTACGCCCCAGCCGCCATTTAAGCTACAAAACACAATGCCCGGATACTCCATCCCGCCTGCTTTACCGGCCACGCTGGTAGCATTAGGATAAGGGAACTCAAACCATTTTTTAGAGTTATATTCAATCGATGCCTTGATAAATTCAGTGCTGCGGCTCCATTGGCCACCTTTACCAGCGGCAGCACTGCTCTCGAACGGATATGCCGAGACAGCCATACATTTTTTACCGCTAGGTAAATTAATCCTGGCAGCATCCAAAATAAACGCTGAAGATGCGCCCCATGAAGCGTCACGGGCGTTGGTGATCTTAAAATGCCAGGTCAGTTCTTTTTTACCTTGCGGACGAGAAGCCGGGTTGGTCACCTCATCAGCAGTACGGATGAATACCGTTTTTTCGCTGTTAGCAGCCTCTGCCCATCTTTTTTGCTGCTCAGGGGTATATACGTCTTTAGGGTTCAGCAGTTCGCCAGAGCAAACTACAATATCTTTAGCAGGCGCAGTGATATTGATATCGAAATCGCCGTATTCTAAATAAAACTCGCTCTCGCCGGTATAAGGCAAAGTGTTCCAGCCCTGCAGGTCGTCGTACACACACATACGTGGGTACCACTGCGCTACCTGGAATATCTTTCCATTTTTTGACTGGTCGGTGTTAATGATACCCATACGGTCTGAGCCATAATTTGGCGAGATGAATGAATATTCAATCTTCAATTTTAACTGACCGCCCTGTGCTGCCAATTGTGTAGGCAGGAAAACCTGCATACGGGTATCATTGATCAGGTATTTAACATCGATCTCGTTAGTGCCTTTAGCACCTTTTACCGGGCTCAATACTTTGATGGATTTGATCTTAAAACCGGCATCAAACACCTGGCCCTGGCCCCAGTTGCGGCTGCGTTGATTGCCGTTTTGATCAAGCGGTACCTGTGCTATACCACGCGAGTCTTGCTTAAACAAGTTCTGGTCTAATTGCATCCAGATAAAGCCCAGCTTTTGCGGGCTGTTATTAGTATAAGTTAAAACCTCGGTCCCGGTTATCTCATTGGCATCTTCATTCAATGAAGCAGTTAATTGATAATCGGCACGATTTTGCCAATATTTTGGCCCCGGCTGCCCGTCGGCAGCACGCCATTCGTTACCATTTTTGGTGTAGAAGAAAGGCTTGAAAGCGTCATGATAGTCATACTTCGTGGCAGGCGCGTTAGGGTCGTTTACTTCAGTGGCCCTGCCCACACTTAATTGCTGGCGCCCGGTAGCGGGCGTGGTCTGGGCATTAGCGGTGCCCAAGGCTGCGCAAAAAGCCAGTGCTAAACCGGCTGTGGTTGTTAATTTCATTCAGTTAATCTGTTAGTTTGAATAGTAAAAATATAAAATTAGGCGAGCAATTTGTGTAAGAAAATTATTACACCACAGCATGTAGAGACACATAATTGTGTCTCATTACAAAATATCCAAATTTTGTACGAATTGTAGAGACGCAATATCTTGCTTCTCATGCATGATGCCTAAATGTTGTACAAATTACAGACACAAAAAAGACGCAAAATATTGCGTCTCTACGTATATCAAAAAAAGACACAAGTATGTGTCTCTACGGTTATATTATTATTTCTTAAAATGTTGTTTGTAAACATTCTCATCAAAACCAAAAAACAGGAAATCGCCATCTTCAATAACAGGGCGCTTAATCATACTGGTTTTATGTCCGAGTAGTTGTAAGGCATCGTTATTGGTTTTAATACTGTCCTTTGTTTCCTGATCTAACTGCTTCCAGGTGAGGCCCTGTTTATTCATGAATTTCTCGTAACCGGCCTTGCTTTCCCACTCCTGCAATTTTTCGGGGCTAATGCCGAGTTTTTTAAAATCATGAAACTCGTATATCACGTTGTTATCTTTAAACCAGTCTAACGCTTTTTTAACTGTATTGCAATTGGTAATGCCGTAAACTTTCATGGTGTAATGCTATTTAAAGAATTTATAAAATTGTCATTTCGAGCGTAGCGAGAAATCTATACATCCGTTCATAAGCATTGTATAGATTTCTCGCTACGCTCGAAATGACATGAAGTAATAATCTATTTATTAAACTTAGTCATCGTCAACTCTGCACCTATCGCCGCAAAGCTTTTAATCATTTCTATTGATCGGTCAATCAATCCAGGCAGCTCAGGCACTTCGTCGTCATCAAACCCGCTTAAAACGTAATCAACCTGACGGCCTTTAGGATAATTATCGCCCACACCAAAACGCAGTCGGGCGTATTCATTATTACCTAAGGTAGCTTCAATATGTTTTAGTCCGTTATGACCAGCAGCGCTGCCTTTAGGTTTCAGGCGAAGCGTGCCGAATGGCAAGGCAATATCGTCAACCAAAACTAATACATTTTGCTGCGGAATCTTCAGCTCCTTCATCCAATGATTCAAAGCTTTACCGCTAAGATTCATGTAGGTAGTAGGTTTGATCAAATGCAGCGAACGACCCTTGTGCGAAATCTCAGTATAATAAGCTAAACGCATGTTATTAAATTCGGCTCCTTCTTGTTTAGCCAACTCGTCCAATATCATAAAGCCAATGTTATGCCTGGTGTCGGCATATTCCGGGCCAATGTTACCTAAACCTACTATCAGATATTTCATATCGTTATCAGCCGATACAACCGGCGGCGCTGCCGGCGTCGGCGCCGGCGATGTTTTTTTAAAGTATTTAGTAAAATATGGTTTGAAGCGCATTCCCTTAGCCCTTAAAGGGGAGTAATAATTAAGTTGCGAATATACCAAAAACAAAAAAGCGACAGGTATAAACCTGTCGCTTTTAAAAATTTGCCGTCTTATTCCCCTTAAGGATTAGGCGGCTAATTATTTTCTGTTTTCTTGTTCTGCCTGACGTAAAGCACGTGAAGTAGTTACAGAAACGATAGTATCTTCTTTAGTGTTCAGGATAGTTACGTTAGGGAAGCTGATTTCAGCAACTTTAACTGATTTACCTACTTCTAAAGCTTCAATGCTAACGTCGATGTAATCCAGGTGATCTTTTGGTAAAGCTTTAACACGCAGTTTGCGCAATTTCTGCACCAATTTACCACCTACCTTAACACCCGGCGAAGTACCGGTTAAACGTACCGGAATCTCGATAGTAACAGGTTTAGCCTGATCTAACAGCAAGAAGTCTACGTGGATAATTTGTTCAGTTAACGGGTGAAACTGGATGTCTTTAATAATAGCCTGTGATTTAACACCAGCAATGTCAAGGTCGATGAAATGAACAACCGGAGTGTAAACTACGGGTTTCAAATCAGCTGCGGACACCGAAAAGTGGGTTTGTGTAGCACCACCGTAAAGCACTGCAGGTACCAAAGCCTGGTAACGCAGCTCTTTCGCGTCTCTTTTCCCTACGTTCTCTCTTAGAGAACCGCTAATAGCAATTGATTTCATTTTTTAATTTGTTTGTTATTTATTTATTTAGTTTATGGTTCATAGATCATAGTTGATAGTCTAATCCGCATAAAATCTTTATTCTTTTTGTTTTGTCATAGACCACAGTTCAACTATGAACCATCAACTATGAACTATATGCCGCTTATACTTTAAACAGCTGGCTTATGGAGCCATGCTCGTTTACGTTAACTATAGCCTTTGCAAATAACTCGCCGGTTGAAAGGACGGTTATTTTAGGGCTGCTGCGTTTAAGCGGAATAGTATCCGTAACTATCAACTCAGCCAGGGCTGAGTTTTCAATAGTTTCATAAGCATCGCCCGATAAAACCGGGTGCGTACAAACCGCTCTTACACTGCGTGCGCCGCGCTCCATAATTAAAGCTGCTGCTTTAGCCAGGGTACGGGCGGTATCACAAATATCATCTATCAATACAATATCCTGGCCGGTTACATCGCCAATCAGGGTCATTGATTCAATTTCATTAGCACGTTTGCGGCGTTTGTCGCAAATAACCACCTCGGCATTAAAGAACTTGGCAAAACCACGGGCCCTGTATGATCCGCCCATATCAGGCGAAGCAATGGTAAGGTTTGGCAGTGCCAGGCTTTTTATATAAGGCACAAAGATGATCGAACCATCCAGGTGATCAACCGGGATATCGAAAAATCCTTGTATCTGTGCGGCGTGCAAATCCATAGTCATAATGCGGTCAATACCCGCGGCAACTAATAAATTGGCAACAAGTTTAGCGCTGATAGCCACGCGCGGACGGTCTTTTCTGTCCTGGCGGGCTAACCCGAAATAAGGTATAACGGCGTTTACATGGTGGGCTGATGCACGGCGGGCGGCATCAATCATCATCAGTAATTCCATTAAATTGTCAAAAGGTTGATGCGTTGACTGAATCAGGAAAACATCGCAACCGCGTACAGATTCATCAAAATGTGGTTGAAACTCGCCGTCGCTAAAGCGCGACAAACCCGACTCGCCCAGGTTTTGACCGTAAGCATCAGCAATTTTCTGAGCCAACTCTGTTGAACCTGACCCTGCAAATAACTTAACCGTGTTAAACTGTAAAGGCATTTTTTGATTTCGGATGTAGGAGTTATGATTTCGGAATGTCCATCCTTGTCATAAAACCATTGATCAGTCTGTATAAAAAAATTTCGGATTTGAATTTCCTCCGGAGTATATCCGAAACCGAAAACTCGAAATCCGAAATTAAATTGTTGCCCGACCAGGATTCGAACCTAGACAAACGGTACCAAAAACCGTCGTACTACCATTATACTATCAGGCAATCCGCCTCTTTCGCAACCTACGTCCCGAAAAGGAATGCAAATATAAGACGAAATTTTCAAACTCAAAATGGAAATTTGAAAAAAGTAGCCCCACACAACCCTCCCCGGCAGGGGAGAGCCTGACAATCAGCTAAAAAAAGCACAATTTAATTAAAAAGTCTTCGTTACCCGGGCGAGATTTAGCGGGGGCACAATGTTAAAATATGCTAAATACAACCCGCCAAAACTGCAACATCGGCTTAGTTTTATTATTTTCGACGCTTATTTAAACCAAACCGCTTATATCTCGGCAGATGAAATATAACAGAATCAATAATCTTTTTGGCTGGCTGGCGTTTATCGTTGCGTCAGTAACCTACATTTTAACGCTTGAGCAATCGGCCAGTTTCTGGGATTGCGGCGAGTTTATTGCTTGCATTTACCGCTTACAGGTGGCTCACCAGCCAGGGGCGCCTTTGTTTACCATGATTGGTAAGGTGTTTTCCTTACTGTCAATGGGTAACGTCACCAAAGTAGCTTACTGGACCAACATAGCCTCGGCTCTGGCCAGCGGCGCCACTATATTGTTCTTATTCTGGACCATCACTGCATTAGCTAAAAAAATTCTGGTTAAAAAGGAAGAAGATCTGCATTTAACCAATATTGTGCTCATTATAGGCTCGGGTTTGGTGGGCGCTTTGGCTTATGCTTTCTCTGATACTTTCTGGTTTTCGGCAGTTGAGTCAGAGGTTTATGCACAATCTTCGTTATGTACAGCTATTGTTTTTTGGGCGATACTGAAATGGGATGCTCATGCCGACGAGCCAAATGCTAACCGCTGGATAGTTTTCATCGCTTACGTAATGGGCCTCTCCATTGGTATACACTTGTTAAACTTACTGGTAATACCTGCCATCGCTTTAGTTATTTACTTCCGTAAATCAGACAAAATAAATACCTGGGGTACTATAAAAGCCTTTTTTATTGGGGTTATTATTTTGGCGGCCGTATTGTGGGGTATTATACAGTATACGGTAAAAGGTGCCGCTTATTCTGACCTGTTTTTTGTGAATACACTAGGAATGGGCTTTGGCAGTGGCGCTATTGTGTTCTTTCTGCTTTTATTTGGCACCATCATTTTGGGCATCGTTTACACGTTTAACCCTGCCAAAAACACCATCATCGCGGCAGCTTCATGTTTTGTGGCCATGTTGAGCGTCAGCGCGGGCATAACCGGTTTTATTGCAGCAGTTGCTATTGTTGCAATGTTAGAATATGGCTTTAAAATTCGGGAACGCCGCTTCGCGCTAAACAGCTTTTTGGTTTGCACCGCCTTTATTTTATTTGGCTACAGTACCTTTGTGATGATTGTAATACGCGCAAAAGCGGGCACCAATTTAAATAACAGCAACCCGCAGGATGCTTTTGCATTAAACGGCTACCTGAACCGCGATCAGTATGGCGACACGCCCCTGCTTTACGGCAACTTCTTTGATGCGCAGGCGGTTGATCAAACAGAGGGCGGTAACATATACCGTAAAGGTGATACCAAATATGAAATAGCAGGTAAAAAAGTCAACACGGTTTACGATCATAATACCATTTTCCCGCGTATGTTTAGCCAAAAAGCGGGGCATGAGCAGTTTTACCGTCAATGGGAACACCTTGGCGATCACGAAGCGCCAACCTTCGCCAATAACCTGTCGTTTTTTCTGTCATGGCAGGTTAATCAAATGTATACCCGCTATTTTCTGTGGAACTTTGTGGGGCGCGCCAACGAAATGGATGGTCAGATAAAAGGCATTGACGGCGACTGGATAAGCGGCTGGAACTTTAAAAAGCCGTTGCCTTACGCGGTGACCAAAAGCAAAAGCTATAACCGCTTGTTTTTCCTGCCGCTTATTTTAGGCCTGCTGGGGGTGTATTTTCACTTTAAAAAGAACCAGCGCGATGCCGGTGTTGTTGCGGTGCTGTTCTTTTTTACTGGTATTGCCATCTTACTTTACCTGAACCAGGACCCATTACAACCGCGAGAGCGTGACTATGCTTATGCCGGTTCTTTTTATGCGTTCGCGATTTGGATAGGTCTGGCAGTAATCTGCATTGCTGATTTGTTAAGCAGAAAAGAGAAAAAGCTGAACGCAGCTATTCTTTCAACCGTAGTTTGCTTAAGCGTAGGGCCCATACTAATGGCTAATCAGGAGTGGGATGATCATGATCGCTCAACCAAAATGACTCCGCACGATATGGCTTACAATTACCTGAACTCATGCGCAAAGGATGCCATTTTATTTACCTACGGCGATAATGATACTTATCCCCTATGGTATATTCAGGAGGTTGAAGGCGTGCGTCCTGATGTGCGCATTGTGAATCTGAGCTTATTAGGTACCGATTGGTATATCAAACAAATGACGCAGAAAATGAATGAGTCGGCGCCAGTGCCAATTACTATGGACTACAGCAAATACAAACTGGGTACCCGCGACATGATTCCGTATAACGATGCTAAAGTTCCGGGAGCTTTGGAGTTGAAGGATGTTTTTGATTTCATAGTTTCAGATAACAAGGAAGCACAGGCACAATTGCAGGACGGCTCATCTACCAATTATTTGCCGACAAGAAACCTCAAGATCACCATTAACCCTGATGAGGTAATAAAAACCGGAACCGTGCCGGCCGATCAGAAAGATAAAATAGCTTCAGAGCTTGATTTTACTTACGGCAGCAATATGGTTTTAAAAGATAACCTGGCCATTATGGATATCATCGCTCACAATAACTGGAAACGCCCTATTTATTTTACAGTTACGGCTCCGCCGGATAATATGTTAGGGTTGACCAATTATATGTATAATGAAGGTTTCGCTTACCGCTTGCTGCCTTTGAAGCCAGACACCACCATGAACAAAAATGTGATGCAAACCGGCGCTATTGAAAGCACAAACAGCCTCGTAATGTACAACAACATGATGAGCAAGTTTAAATGGGGCAACTTTAAAACAGCGCAGTACCTTGATCATGAGTCGCTTACCCAGTTTTACCCGCTTATTGCACGCCTTACCATGGGCCTTACCGACAACCTGATCAAAGAGGGACATCCCGATCTGGCTAAAAACTTGTTAAACAAATTCAACGACGTAATGCCTGACGGCATACCGGTTCAGGAAATTGCTGTGCGCAAATATTACATGGCCGAGGACGAGTATAAACTGGGCATGACCGCCATGGCTGAGAAAACCGTTAAACAGCTGGAAGACTATCTTACCAATTCGCTAGACTATAATTACACTTTAGTTAAGGACGGGCAAGCAAATCAAAACGAAGTTCAGTTTGGCATTTCATTATTGAATGGTTTGGTGCAACTAACTAAAGAAAAAAACAACCTTACACTAAGCAATGCTTACAAAGCTAAGCTTGATCAATATATTAAGGAGTTTAATATCAATATGGGTAATTAGTCCCTCTTGTCATCCTGAGCAAAGCGAAGGATCTTATAGAAGCGACAAGCAAAGCGCATAAGATCCTTCGCTTTGCTCAGGATGCCAAACCTTTAAAAACAAAAAAGCTGCTATTTGTTGAATAGCAGCTTTTTTAGTTATATCGCTTTCGATGAATTATTCGCTGTCAATCACTACGCCCATTGAGCAAAATTTATCAATACGCTCTTTCACCAGTTCGTTAACATCGCGTTCCTTCAAAGCTTTCAGGTCTTTTACCAACTGTTTTTTCAGAATAGCAGCCATAGCAACGGGGTCTTGATGTGCGCCACCCATCGGTTCTTTAATTACACCGTCAATCAGCTTGTTTTTTAACATCTCTGTCGATGTCAGCTTCAACATTTCAGCGGCACGTTCCTTCTGCTCCCAGGTTTTGAAAAGAATGGTCGAGCAGTTCTCAGGCGAAATAACCGAATACCATGAGTTATCCAGCATCATTACTTTGTCGCCAATACCAATACCCAGTGCGCCGCCCGAGGCTCCCTCGCCTATTACAACACAAATAACAGGCACTTTCAGTACAGCCATTTCCAGCAGGTTACGGGCAATAGCTTCGCCCTGGCCGCGCTCTTCGGCCTCCAGGCCAGGATATGCTCCGGGAGTATCAATCAACGTAACTACAGGTTTGCCAAATTTCTCGGCCAATTTCATTAAACGTAAAGCCTTGCGATAACCTTCCGGGTTAGCCATACCAAAGTTACGGTACTGCCGGTCTTTAGTATTACGCCCTTTTTGGTGACCGATAAACATTACTGTCTCATCATTTAAAGTTCCGAAACCGCCAACAATAGCTTTATCATCGCCAACGGTACGGTCGCCGTGCAGCTCAATAAAATCGTCGCACATTAACTCTAAGTATTGTAAAGTATAAGGTCTTTCGGGGTGACGTGATATCTGCACCTTTTGCCAGCCGGTCAGGTTGCCGTATATTTCCTTCTTGGTAGCTTCCAGTTTGGTTTCCAGTTCTGCTACGGTTGCCGACATATCTAATTTATTTTTTTCCTCCACCTGTTTCACCTTTTCTATCTGGCCAATCAGTTCTGCAAGAGGTTTTTCAAAATCGAAATCAATTTTCATATCATTGAATAAATGAGGGCGCTAAATTAAATAAATCAAACGGCAAATTCATCACTTACGTTTTTCCAGGCTCTCGAACCTGGCCATTTGCTGCTGCGACAACAGATTATGCGTTGATAAACAAGCTTGTAGAAAAGCATTTTTTAACTCACCCTGATACAAACCGTAGCGGTTGGTATAAAATATCAGGTTGCCATCCTGCACCTTGTTATACCGAAACATACTATCCAGATTATGTTCGGTATCAATAATTGAACCACCAATTTGCAAACGCCGGCGATGCAGGTAATTAGCTGCCTCGGTGAGTTTTTTAACTTGTATGGGGCTCAAATCGAGCTCATATTTATATTTCAAAACCTTTTCAGGCAGCGGGTAGTGATTCATTTCGGCAACACGGGCCATATCTTCGCCTGCCTCGCCTTTTAAAAAGGCGTGATATTGTTCATAAGTTAATGTCGGAATGGGTGATTTCCGTGTAGTATCGGTTGCCGGTTGCGCGCGCAGATGCGCTGCCACAAATATCGGCACAACAATTAATAGTGTTTTAATCATAAACTACCTTTGATTGATTACCCGATAAACAAGTTTTTTGTCTTTAAGTTCATTTATTTTAATAATTTCCGGCTACCGAGACAAAACATCATGGATGATCTGGACGAAGTAATAACCCTGCTTAAAGAAAAAGCCGACACTAAACACCGCGCCGGTATGACGAGATTTGCCATAGCTAACGAAAAAGCACTGGGGGTAAAAATCCCTGAGGTAAGAAAAATTGCGAAGCTTGTCAAAAAAGACCACGTGCTGGCCCAGGCACTTTGGGAGACCGACATTCATGAAGCCAGAATACTGGCCTCGATGGTGGATGATCCAAAACAAGTAACCCCGCAACAAATTGATAGCTGGACCAAAGATTTTACCACCTGGGATGTATGCGACCAGGTTTGCGGCAACCTGTTTGACCGTACGCCATACGTAATAGAAAAAGCTTTGCAGTTTAGCTTACGCGAAGAAGAGTTTGTTAAACGCGCAGGCTTTGTATTAATGGCCGGGTACGCCGTACACGGTAAAAAAGCCGGGGATGATGTCTTTATCAATTTCTTCCCTATCATTGAGCGCGAGGCCTGCGACGACCGCAACTTTGTAAAGAAGGCCGTTAACTGGGCGCTGCGCCAAATAGGCAAGCGCAGCCACAGTTTGCGGCCACTGGCTATTCAATGTGCTGAGCGCATTTTACTACAAAATAGCAAAGCGGCTAAATGGATTGCCAATGATGCGTTGCGAGAACTGAGAAGATAATTTTCTGCCCTTACATCCGCCGTGTCATTACTTCGTCGTCGTAATGGTGGCTTTATAAATTGCGCTTGTGCTAATTTTTCCATATCAACACCCAAAAATTATATATTTGCCGCTATTATGAGTAACAACACCGACGATCTGTTTAAAAATGTTATAGCCCATGCTAAAGAGTATGGTTTTGTTTTTCCGTCAAGCGAAATTTATGATGGCCTGAGCGCCGTTTACGATTACGGCCAGTTTGGCGCCGAGCTTAAAAACAACATCAAAACTTACTGGTGGAAGGCTATGGTGCAGTTAAATGAAAACATCGTCGGTATTGACTCTGCCATTTTCATGCATCCTAAAATCTGGAAGGCCAGCGGCCACGTTGACGGCTTTAGCGACCCCATGATTGATAACAAGGATTCAAAAAAACGCTATCGCGCCGACCAACTATTAGAGGATAAAATAGCCAAATACGACGAGGAGGGCAAAACCAACGAGGCCGAAGAACTTCAGGTGGAAATGGATAATGCCCTTAAAGCCGAGAATCTGCCGCGGCTGCGCGAATTAATTATTGAGCATAATATCAAATGCCCTATCAGCGGCACTGCTAACTGGACAGAGGTGCGTCAGTTTAACCTGATGTTTAGCACCCAGATGGGCGCTGTGGCCGACGAAGCCGACGTGGTTTATCTGCGCCCTGAAACGGCGCAAGGTATATTTGTAAACTACCTGAACGTGCAAAAATCTGGCAGGATGAAAATCCCATTCGGTATTGCACAAATTGGTAAGGCTTTCCGTAACGAGGTTATAGCCCGCCAGTTTATTATCCGCATGCGCGAGTTTGAACAAATGGAGATGCAATTCTTTGTTCGCCCGGGCACGCAGAAAGAGTGGTTTGATAAATGGAAAGAAACCCGTTTAAAATGGCACCTGGCTCTGGGCACCAATCCGGATAAATACCGTTACCATGAGCATACCAAACTGGCTCACTATGCCGATGCCGCTTATGACATCGAATTTGAGTTCCCGTTTGGGTTTAAAGAGGTTGAAGGCATTCACAGCCGTACTGATTTTGATTTGAGTCAGCATCAGCAATATTCAGGCAAAAAAATGCAATATTTTGATCCTGAGATTGACCCGGCTACTGACAAACCTTATGGAAACTACATTCCGTATGTTATAGAAACGTCAATCGGTTTGGACCGAATGTTTTTACTGACGATGATCAATGCTTACGAGGAAGAAGACCTGAGTACTGACGAAAAACAAGACAGCCGTACGGTTTTACGCCTGCATCCTGCACTGGCCCCGGTTAAAGCTGCCATTTTCCCGCTAACCAAAAAGGACGGTTTACCGGAGAAGGCCCGCGAAATTATGGACAAGCTGAAACTGGATTTCAATTTGCAGTACGAAGAAAAAGACGCTATAGGTAAACGCTACCGCCGCCAGGATGCTATTGGCACACCGTTTTGTATTACTGTTGACCACCAAACACTGGAAGACAACACCGTTACCATACGCCATCGCGACAGTATGGAACAAGAACGCGTAGCAGCAGATAACCTGGATAAAATAATCGGCGATTTAGTAAGCTGGAAAAATTTATTAAAATAGGCAACACTTATTTAACCAGTGCGTACAAAGAAGCCTGATCAAGCAATTTGATCAGGCTTTTTCGTATCGGTATAATCTTATTGTTTTAATATTTATACTTTAGTATTTGTTAACTATTGATATTAAAAACTTGCGGCGAATTTTCGTTCTATTGATCATTTGCAACTTTTACAACCAAAAGTTGCTTGCAAAGCAAAGCTCGCCGCGGGCTGATAGTTTGCAAAGGCTGGTTGCTACTGCACTGTCAAAAAATGCCGGCAAGCCCGATACTTCAACCATCCAACAGATCAATAAGCTTGCTAAAGAATATTTTTTAACCAACCCGGACAGTGCTTTATATTATAGCAAACTTCAAATCAATCTCTCCAAAAAAATAAATTTTTCAAGAGGAATAGCCGACGGTCTTTCGCAGATTGCCGCCGTAAATACGTTTAGGGGTAATTACATAGGGGCTACTAAAAACTATAATACTGCCTTAAATATATATCTGCAGCTTGCTGATTATAAAGGTATAGGTAAATGCTATGACGGCTTAGGACGTATACAGGATTTTTACGGCAAATACGACGAGGCCATTAATCTTTATAAAAAAGGACTCGTCTATTTTTTAAAGACGCCGGATGATACGGATGAAGGTGAGTGCTACAACAATATGGGCATTACTTATGACAGTAAAGGAGACCTGTCAAAAGCGCTTGATTTTTATTTTAAAGCCCTGCTTATCAACATCAAACACAATGACCAGAATGCTGCCGCTACCAAATACAGCAATATCGGCATTATTATGCAAGAGCTGGAGCTATATCCTAAAGCGCTGGCTTACTATCAACGAGCCCTGGCTATCTGGGAGAAAACAGGCGACAAGCAGGGCATCAGCACTGCCAATCAAAACATTGGCGATTTGTATATCGTTCAAAAAAATTATGAGCAAGGCAAACCGTATATTGACCGTGCCTATCGTATTATTAAACAGTTAAACGATACAGAAGGCTTGGCCTTGGTTTATTTTGATCTGGGCCTTTATAATTACTCCGTTAAGCGGGTAGATTCTACCATTTATTATTTAAAACAATCGTTAAAGCTAGCCGACCAAAATAAAATGCTGTATGCGAAAGCCTATGCGTTAATAGGACTGGCCAAAGTATATAACTGGCTAAAAGATTACAGGCAGGCACATACTTTTGCCGTACAAGCAAAAGAAAGCGGCAAACAGCTCAAAAGCCTTATTGTTGAAACAGACGCTTCAGAACAACTAAGCCTTGCCCTTGCCGGTTTAAAACGCTTTAAAGAGGCTTTTCACGAACACGTTATCTTTTCTAATTTAAGAAGCGACCTTAAACACAATGAAAGCATCCATAAAGCCATGTTTTATAACCTGGAACTTGACTTTGCCAAAAAACAGCGCGAACTGGCGGACAACCAGCATAGGAAAGAAGAGGCTTATAAAAAACGAATTGCTAAGCAAAGTGACGAAAACCTGATATCGGCAGGTATTATTGTGGTTTTGGCCATTGTTGTACTCATTTATTACAACGCCAAACGCAAGCAACAACATATTAACCTTTTGTTAGCGGAAAAAAACAGGGAAATTATTACGCAGCAAGCAAGTTTAAATACCCAGGCTGATAAATTAAATGAGTTGAACTCATTAAAAGACAGGCTGATTGGTGTATTGGCGCATGATCTGCGCGCCCCGATAAGCACGTTACGCGGCTTGTTTACACTAATGACCGATGATAACCTAACCGGCGAAGAATTTATAGCGATGACACCCAAAGTGTTTAACAAGCTGGAAAATACCTCTGATTTTTTGGATACGCTGTTATATTGGATCAATAGTCAGGTTGACGGCAAAATTAATAACATAGTGAGTTTTTCGATGAGTAAACTTGTAAGTCGCGAGCTACAACATATTGAGGACAAATTGCAGCAAAAAAATATTACTGTACAGCTGGATATTCCCACAGACGTTGTTGCTTTAGCCGATCCAAACTCGGTACGTATCGTGATTCATAACCTGTTAACCAATGCTATTAAATTCTCCAATCGCGATGGCCGCATTGATATATCAGCATGGATAAATAACGGCGAAGTAAATTTCTGCCTGAAAGATTATGGCGTTGGCATGAGCGCCGAGTATTTGAATAACTTATTCAAAAGTCACGTAACCAGTTCAGTTGGTACAGAAAATGAGGTAGGCACTGGTATGGGCTTGTTATTCTCCAGGGATCTGATAGAAAAACAAAAAGGCAGAATATGGGCGTCCAGTGTGTTAGGTACCGGCACAGAATTGTGCTTTACCCTACCTGTCGGCGACAAAATTGAATAAGCCTGATCCTGAAATTTGTTATCCGATATTAAGCTATATTCCTAATACCTGCTTCAATTTAACATAGCCGGTTTTACTTACAGGTATTTTAGCGCCCGATTTCAGAATAGCCAGGTGACTGTCTTTCTCATACGGATCAATACGGGTTATCTCCTGCACACTCACCATATAGCTGCGGTGCACCCGCACAAAGTGGCGCGGATCAAGCGTTTGCTCAAAGAAACTCATCGTTTTATTTTTCAGGAATGAGCCTTCTGGGGTAATGATGCTTACATAATCATCGTCGGCTTGCAGGTATTGAACATCGGCAACGGGGATAATTTTAACCTTGGTACCGGTTTTAACCACTATACGCTCGTGCTGCGCCGGCGATTGAGTAGCAGCCGTCTCCAATAATTCTTCTTTTTCCTTTTTTACAGTCGCCGTAGCCGGTGATTGAGCCAAAAATTTTTCGACCGCTTTATTAAAACGCTCCTTACTGAAAGGCTTTAGCAGATAATCGGTAGCATGAGCCTCAAAAGCTTTTATTGCATACTCATCAAATGCTGTGGTAAATATTACGGCAGGTTGTTCATCAACCAGTTCAAGCATTTCAAAGCCGTTTATTTTGGGCATCTGCACGTCCAGAAATATCAGATCGGGCTGATGTTGCTGTATGGCTTTTAAACCTTCAAAACCATCGCCACATTCTTGCAAAACCTCAATTTGCGGAAAGTCTAATAAATATTCTCTTACAACCATACGGGCCAGCGGCTCGTCATCAATAAGTATAGCTTTGATCATTTACTGCGGTATTTTAATAATGGTTGTAAATATATTATCATTTGCATGAGTTTCCATCAAATCATTACGTGCATATAACAAATATAAACGGCGCTGTACACCACTCAATCCAAAACCGGTACCCTGGCGCGGGCGCGATGTTTTGGGGTCGTAAGGGTTTTGAACAATCAGTTCCAGATAGTTACCCTCCAGTTCGGCGCGTATGCTTACTACCACTTCGTCGGTGGTATCGTACAAACCAAATTTAATGGCATTTTCAACCAGCGGCTGCAATAACATGGCAGGCATTACACTTTCCGCGCATTGTTCGTCGCAGCTTATTTCTGTTTTAAGCCGATGGCCGAAGCGTACTTTCTCAATTTCCAGGTACAAATTTAAATGCTGCAGTTCCTCGTTCAAGGTAACCTGCAGCTGATCGTCTTTTTTTAATGTACCACGTAAAAAATCTGAGAGCTGGTGTATCATCTTACGCGCCTGCTCTGGTTTGAAACCAATTAACGCATTGATAGAGTTCAAGCTGTTAAACAAAAAGTGAGGCTGCAATTGCTGCCGGAGATTGTACAATTCAGCTTCGCGGGCCAGTTGCTCGGCTTCGGCTTTACGCTTTTCGTTTTCTTTCTGGTCAAGCTGCGAGTACCAGATCATGCTGATCATCGCCATCCATCCTATCGCCAAAAAATCCGTAAAAAAGCGAATTACCGTAGATTGCGACATAAAGTTGGCATAAATGGGTCCGCCGTTTATAAAGGGCAAAATATAGCGAGAACCGGCTGTTGCAGCAGCGGCGAGGGCTACTATCCAAATCAAAATATTGGCATAACTACCCTTACCCGGCTGATAATAACGCAGGTTATTATTGATGAGCCAGCAGGCAGCGGCCAGCAAAATGGAGCTTATCAGGCTATCGGTAAGGGCGGTGAACCACTCAAAACCAAAGCTATGAATTATATAAGCCTGCAGACCGGCCCATGCCAGCCCGCAGGTTATAAATGCCAAACGCAGTTTTTGAAAAACAAGTGATTGTGTTACAGCCAAAACGTTTTATTATTTGAGTTAGGTTGAGGTTATTAATAACTGCGGATATCAATGCCGGCAAAAATGGATACGCCGGTTAACACCAGAACTTTATCATTATCCAATGGTGCATTTGTGCGAATACGTTTATCGTCCAAACCGGCAAATACTACGGCCATGTTTGAAACCACCATCCAGTGCGAAGGCACGATCATTTTAGTACCGCCGAATATCTGGGTAATATCAATATATACCCTACCATTGATGTTAGCCTGGGTGAAATCAAGCTCGGTACCACCCATCACATTTACGATTTCGCCCCCTTGAAAGTTCTTTGAAAAAATCACCTTTTTATTACTACCAAAAACCGATACAGATTCCAGGTGCTCATCGCCCGAATAACCACCGGATTGATTAGCTGAACCTGTTTGCCCGGGAGTTGGCGGCGGCGTTCCGGTATCACCGGCATTGGTTTCATCTTTTACGGTATAATCAACAACAGGTTCGGTTGGATTGGCACTGCTGCCAAAATTGTAATTGTATTTATAGTTGCCGCTACTCCATTTCCTTTTCCACTCTCTTTTATCCCAATAGCTATGATCGCGACGACGCAGTATCAGGTATACACCGAAAGCGATCAATGCAACCGGCCAAAGAATTTCGCCTAAATCAAACCGGGGGAAAACGTCATCAAGCAACCAGGCAGCGCCTATAAAGGTGATAATCATCCAACCCAGGTTTCTGAAATTGTTTTTTGCGCCTATGTACAAGCCCACCACCACCATCAGCATCGGGAAGCTGAATATCCAGTCGGCAAAACGGAACAAGGCAAACTGTTTCAGCAACAAAACCGCCCCTACAAGCAGCATAATGATACCCGCCATTGCCTTACCGTTATTTGGCACTTTTGGGTTGTTTATATTATTTATATCGTTGTTCATTGTCTTAGTTTTAAATCTTACTCAAAAGTAAAGCACTAATATAGTCAGCTAAAACTAAAACTGGCGGTTAAAGGGCAAGAACTCGGTAAACAAGGGTATTTTGTCGGTTAAAAAGTTGGGAACTATTTCAGTTAATTGTTTAGCCTTGCGCGAGCGGTTTAAATACTTATTTTCGGTAATAATTCTAAATCGCATGAACTCACCGTTGTCGTTTTCGCCCCGTTATAAAATAGTCAATTATGCTACCGCAGTATTTATGGCCGTAGTAAGTATCTGCCTTATGGTAACTCCCGACGCACCTACGGCAGAACATCGCCTAGCTCCTTTTATGTTAATAGCCAGCATTTTGTATTTTATCGGGTTTTTACGTAAAAAAGTAACAATTGAAAATGATGTCATAACCCACATAACAACTTTCAACAAAAGGCAATTGACATTCGACGAAATCGAAGGTGTAAAATTCGACAACAAAGCCATTATTTTAACACCAAAATCCCGTCACACAAAAGAATTATACATCCACGACTATAAACAACTAAAAGACTATAAAATACTCATTCACTTTTTAAAGAGTGTTTTTCAAAACATAGATACCATTAAACTAAAACAGGGCCTGGCAAACCAAGAATACGATACAACTTATGGATTTACGCCTGAACAGCGTGCAGAAGCGTTGACAAAATTTAATAAGATAGCCTCCGTAATTAATTTAGCCGGAATAGCCTTTGCTTTGACTGTTTTTATACCGTTTGCGATATTTCAAGCCATTGGGATTACTTTACCACTAATGTGCATGATTTTGGCTTTCATAACCGATAAACGAATCAAACTTTCATCTAAGTACGGCCCGGTTGCATATCCGGTAATAGCTACAGCTTATATACTTCCAATTATTACCTTATTTTTAAAATCGTTTTTGAGTTATGATTTATATAATTCAAAAAACCTTTGGTTGCCCTCTTTATCGTTTGGCTGTTTAACCATTCTGGCATATTATTTCATTAATATCAACGAGATGCCAGACGTAAAGAGAACTCGTGAAATGATTCCTTTTGCGTTATTATTTTTTGCATATGCTTTTGCAAGCGTGCGAATAATCAATTGTGCTTTTGATACATCTACCGGGCGAAGATATCAGCCCATCATACTTAATCGCGACATTTCCAAACGCTGGGGAGAATATGGCGAAAGTAATGATTACAATCTTGTATTGAGTGCTTGGGGCCCTGACAAGAAAACCGGAGAGATTCAGGTAAGTCAAAAACTTTATGAAAAAACTCGTGTAGGCGATCGCCTTAATATAACTGTCAAACCGGGGTTATTAGATATTCCCTGGTACACAATTGATAAATAACAGATACACAGAAGACCAAGATTGAGAGATAGTTAAAACAATCCGTGAGCAATGTAGTGCAGTTGTAAAACATCACCTAACTGCTTCTATTGTTAGCTCACTATTATTACCACGGAATAGCAAGTTAAGCGATTACTTGTTTGTCTAATATTACCTCGAACGACAGCGAGATGTCACACATACTAATCGTAATATCACTGAGTATATAGATTCACGTTTTGCCCGAAACTAAAGATGGCTTTACTACACTTCCGGCTCCTGTTGGCTCAGGCAGTGGAAACTACCCAATCCCCAGATAATATCGGTCGAATCGATACCAATCACTTTACGATCAGGGAAACAGTCTTGCAGAATTTGCAGCGCCTTATCGTCTTTATCGCAACGGTATGTTGGAACTACTACCGCTGCATTGCCGATATAGAAGTTGGCGTATGATGCCGGCAGACGCTGATCTTCATACACCACTGCATCAGGCATTGGCAATTCGACGATATTAAGCTGTTTACCGTTAAGCAAACGCATGGTTTTTAGTGATACAAGATTTTCTTGCAGCAGGTGGTAATTATCGTCGTCTTTATCTTCTTCAACTACAGTTACAACAGTGTCCTCATTTACAAAACGGGTGATATCATCAATGTGGCCGTCGGTATCATCGCCAACAATACCATCGCCCAGCCATAAAATTTGCTCGGCGCCGTAGTAGTTGTACAAATATTCTTCTATTTGCTGCTGATTTAAATGCGGGTTACGATTTGGGTTAAGCAAACAAGCGGTTGTGGTCAGGATAGTGCCTTTACCGTTAAAATCAACCGAGCCACCTTCCATCACAATGCCGGGTTGATAAACGTCCAATCCGTAATGCTTGCCTATTTTAGTCGGGATCACATCGTCCAGATCAAACGGCGGGTATTTGCCACCCCAGGCATTATACCCCCAGTCGACAATAGCCTTTTCGCGGGTAACCGGGTTTATCAAAAACGCCGGACCATGATCGCGGCACCAGGCATCATTAGTGCCGAACTCAAAAAATTCGATCTTTTTCAAGTCAGTTCCTATCAGCATTAGCTGCTCTTTAGCAAAGGCCGCCATATATTCGTCTTTCACAATGATGCGTACCAGTTCACCAACGGATAAAGCCTTGATAAACTCGCAATATTGCGGGTAGATGGTCATGATCTTGCCCGGCCACGATTCTTCTTTATGCGGCCAGCTAAGCCAGGTGGCTTTGTGCGGATGCCATTCGGCAGGGAAATAAAATCCGGCTTTTGCCGGATAGTCCATGGTCGATAGTCGATAGTCCATAGTTATAAAGTATTTCTTAGAGCTGTAATCATTTTTATTAGAGCTTGATATTCCTCATAAAGATTTTGAAAATCAGCATCGTTAATTATTTTTCTTTTTCTTGCGATAAAAAGGCATGATACCACTTCAACACCAGACCTCAGCGAATAACCTAAGAAAGTTTTAAAAACGGGATTAGTCTGTCCTGTACAGCCCTCTGCAATATTCAAAACAACTGAATCTGCTGCTCTTTTAATTTGCGAGGTTAACACATATAACTCTTCTTTTGGAAAGTTTTTTGATACCAAATCAACCTCTTCAGTTAAATCTAAGGCCCTTTGCCAAACTTGAAGGTTTTCAAACTTAAATGCCATAAAACTTCCGGCTATTACTATCGTCCATGGACTATGGTCTATCGACTAATTTATTCCTCGTCTAGCAGACGTTTAGTTATTGGCTGATAGGAATCGATACGTCTGTCACGCAAAAACGGCCAGTGTGTGCGGTAGTAATCCGTTTTGTTCAAATCCAGTTCCTGCACAATAACTTCCTCCTGGTTGTGCGTGGTTTGGTGAATAATGGTACCAAACGGATTGGCAAAGAACGAGCCGCCCCAAAATTTAACCCCCGCCTCTTCGCCTACACGGTTTACGCTCACCACGTACACACCATTAGCTACAGCGTGCGAGCGTTGGATGGTTTGCCACGCGTTATATTGTTCAACGTTAGTTTGCTCGTCTTGAGTTAAGGCCCAGCCTATAGCGGTTGGATAAAACAATATCTCGGCACCCATTAAAGCGGTAATACGCGCAGCTTCAGGATACCATTGATCCCAACAGATCAACACACCTATAGTCGCGAATTTAGTTTTGAAAACTTTGTAACCCAGATCGCCCGGGGTGAAATAGAATTTCTCGTAAAAACCCGGATCGTCAGGAATATGCATTTTACGATACTTACCCAGATAAGCACCATCTGCATCAATTACAGCCGTAGTATTATGGTAAAGGCCTTGCGCACGTTTCTCAAACAGCGAAGCAATAATCACTACACCTAGTTCGGCTGCAACCTTTGAAAGCTCATCGGTTGACGGACCGGGGATAGCCTCGGCAAGTAAAAAATTATCATGATCTTCAACATCACAAAAATAAAGCGATGTAAAAAGCTCCTGCAGACAAACAATCTGCGCGCCTTTGGCAGCAGCATCCTTGATCCTTGCAATAGCCTTCTGTAAATTTTCGTGCTTGTTGGCGGTGCAGCTCATCTGCACTATACCTACCTGTACTTTACTCATCATTTAAATTTTTTGCAAAAGTAGCTTTTTTAAAGATTAGTTAATTAAAGATTAGAGATTAGTTGCTTGTTGTTTAGTCACTCATTTCTAATATTTACAATCATATAATAGATATATTATTTTAACATCTGCTCATTATTAACTAATCACAAATCCCTAACCTCTAATCACTATCTAAACCAACTAATCTTTAAAAAAACTACCTTTGCACCCAAATGACAGAACTAGAAGAAGTAGTTGACGAAGGCACCGAGCACAAAACCTGGAAAGGAAAACTTTGGAGCGTAGTTAAAATTATATTGATCATTGTAGTAACCGGCGGTTTGCTTTACTACGTGTTTAGCAAAGTACCATTTGTAAAAATTAAGTACCGGCTTACGCACGCAAACCGTGCCTGGTTAACGGCTGCCATTTTATGTTATGTGGCCTCCATGCTGTTTTCATCATGGCGGTTATTAAGCTTTTTTAAATCCATAGGCTTAAAACTCGACTGGCGTTTTAATCTGCGACTATACTTTTTAGGCTTGTGCTATAACGTATTATTACCAGGTGGCATTGGCGGCGATGGCTACAAGATATACCTGCTGCACAAACGCTATAAACTACCTACCAAAAAGGTATTCTGGGCTATTTTATTTGACCGCCTAAGCGGTTTTTGGGCTATTGGCGCTATTGTGGTTGGGCTGATTATTTTAATACCTAATTTTCCATACCACCTGGCCTACCCGCTTACCATAGTTTCTATAGGGTCGATAGTTTATTACGTGGTTGCCCGCAAATTTTTCAAAGAGTATACGCATAATTTTTTCCAGGGACATGCCAAAGCTATTGGCGTGCAAACTATGCAGTTGCTCTGTATTATTTGCCTACTGTTGGCGCAGGATTTTAGCGGCAAATTTGCTCCCTATCTGTTATCATTCCTATTCTCATCATTAGCTGCCATAATACCATTTAGTTTAGGTGGCGGCGGTATCAGGGATGCGTTATTGCTAACACTTGCAAGGAGCTTTTCGCTTCCTGAAGATATGGCGGTATACCTGAGTTTTGGGTTTTACCTGATCTCTATTATAGTAGCGCTTTTTGGAGTTTATTATGTGTTACGCCCTAAGCGCCTTGAAGCAGGTTTACACGGCATCAATGAGGACGAAAATCAATCTGCATAACCCATGAATATCATTGTAACAGGAGCCAGCAGCGGCGTCGGATTTGAAGCGGTAATTGAGCTGATAGCCACCGGTAAACATAAAGTAATTGCCCTGGCCCGATCGCAAGACAAGTTAGAACGACTTGCGCAGATAGCCTTAGATCTGAATCCAGAGGGTATCATTTATCCAATTGCGTTTGACGTTGTACATGACGACTATGATGGTTTGCAGCAATTTATCAACAGCCACTTTGATGGCAAGATCGATATACTGATTAATAACGCCGGGACGCTGGTTAACAAACCGTTTATGGAAACCGACGAAAGCGATTTTGTAGAAATGCTGCAAAGTAACTTTATAGGCCATGTACGCGTTATTCAAAGTCTGCAAAAATTTATGCCCGCAGGCTCGCATATTGTCAATATTGGCAGCATGGGTGGTTTTCAGGGAAGTGCTAAGTTCGCAGGTCTTTCTGCATACTCGGCAAGTAAGGCGGCTTTGCATACACTGACGGAATGTTTGGCGCAGGAGTTCGCGGAAAAGGAAATAAAGGTAAATTGCCTGGCCCTGGGTTCAGCACAAACCGAAATGCTGGAAAAAGCTTTCCCGGGTTATCAATCACCCGTTATGGCTTTTGAAATGGGTAAGTATATTGCTGATTTTGCTTTAACCGGTCATAGATTTTTTAATGGTAAAGTATTACCGGTAGCTATGGTAACGCCTTAACTAATATTGGGTTTAAGATAAATTTGTTAGATTTATCAACATGAACCTACTCTTATCCTCCAAAAAATCATCACTATTAATTATGTGGCTTTGCTTGATTAGCCTTAATCAAGTGAAGGCGCAAGCCACCCGTAATCACGCAATCAATTATCTAGCCGACACCAGCGCTAATTTTCAGACCTTAATCAGCCAATTTAAAGGAAAAATTGTTTATGTAGACATTTGGGCAACGTGGTGCAGCCCCTGCCGGCAGGAGCTTAGAAAAGCAAAGGAAATCAAGGCTTTTGCTGATTTTGCTAAAAAGAATAACATCGCCATACTTTATATCTGCGCAGATCATAACGTTAAAGGCTGGAAACAATTTATTACTTCAAACAATCTGACCGGATATCATTGCCTGACGGGGCAGGCTTTGGATAACGATTTTCATACCATTTTCTCCAGCGTGCAGCTACGCAGCGGGATTATGAAAAGAAGCTTCTATATCCCCCGGCATATGATTGTAGACCAGGCCGGTACCATTGTAGATAGCACCGCCGGCCCGCAGGGTAGTATGGATGTTTACCGAAAAATCAGCAAATTGATTGTAAGAATAAGCCCCGATCTGGATTAGTAAACAAAGAAGCCGGTTTGAGCAGCTTCTTTGTTTATTTTTTAATAAAAAGTAGTAAGATCGTCAGCGTCGTTACAATTTGGCCGGCCCAAAATATGAACATCCATTTAATAGTTTCAGTTTTTGATTCATTGATGTCTTCAGACAACCGGTATTTGACGGCGTTTAAGTCGTCTTTGGTTGCCAACGATTTAATACTTGCCTGCACCGATCTTTCTATTTTGTTATCGATGTATTTAAACATGGCCTCAGTAGTATCATTACCTAGTTTGTCTGACAACAACTGATACAGCCGGGCGGCTTCTATTGCTTCCAGGTACATAAAAGTGATAAGGTTTAGGATTAAAATTAGTGATAAGGTTAGGTTGACGGCAATAAAGGTTTAGGGTAAGATGTCTTTGCGTTTAATTGCGGTTGCTGGTTTTTAAAAATTCGTTTACTACAATTTCTGAAGTATATTTTTTGTTACCATCTTTATCAATATAGCTACGGTTGTTCAGGCGGCCTTCAATAACTATCTCATCGCCTTTTTTAAGCAAGTCGCCTGCTATTTGGGCTTGAGCGCCCCAGATAACCAGATTGTGCCATTGTGTATCAGTCACCCGTTCCCCCTTTTCATTTTTGTAACTTTCGCTGGTGGCTAATGATAGCCTGGCCAGTTTTTTATTAGTGTCAAATGTTTTTACTTCAGGATCCATGCCCAGGTTACCTACCAGGCGCACACTGTTTCTTAATGAGTTCATAATTTCTTCTGTTATCAATTAATACCTTGTTTCT
Organism: Mucilaginibacter ximonensis; assembly: GCF_042686265.1. Lineage (NCBI taxonomy): Bacteria > Pseudomonadati > Bacteroidota > Sphingobacteriia > Sphingobacteriales > Sphingobacteriaceae > Mucilaginibacter > Mucilaginibacter ximonensis. The sequence continues at coordinate 58,952 of NZ_JBHUPD010000001.1, read as the reverse complement.
GTTTGATGAAGCAAAGTTGCGACGGACCAAAAACATTAGTCGGATATTAATTGCTTATAAACGACAATATCCGTTTGCAAACGCTTGCAACCGGATGTTATATTATATAACTTAGCATTATGGAAACGCCGAAAGTATGCCTGGACTGTGGGAGCCCTATTCATGGCCGTGCCGACAAAAAGTTTTGTAACGACCTGTGTCGCAATAATTACAATAACAAGCTAAACAGCAACAGCTATAACCTGGTGCGTAACATCAATAATATTTTGAAACGCAACCGGCGAATACTGGAAGAATTAAACCCGACCGGAAAAACAAAAACCACCAAAGCTAAAATGGCTGCCAAGGGTTTCGACTTTAAATACCTTACCAATAAATACGATACGCAAAATGGCAAAACCTATCACTTTTGTTATGAGTATGGATACCTGCCGTTAGATGGAGATGAAGTATTACTGGTTAAGCGCGAAGAAAAAGTTGAATAATGTTATCATTACCACATTGCATCAATATATGTGACAAAACTATGAGACCAGTATCCGGCATAGTAGCCATATTTACAGCAAAAACATTTACACTATGTCACACCTGTTTTCGACTTTAAAAATTAAAGATATTGAATTTAAAAACCGGATTGCCGTTTCGCCAATGTGCGAGTATAGCAGTGAGGATGGTTTTGCCAACAATTGGCACCTGGTGCATCTGGGCAGTCGGGCCGTAGGCGGCGCAGCGTTAGTAATTACCGAGGCTACCGCTGTATCTCCCGAAGGTCGCATCAGCTATGGCGATTTGGGCATCTGGAAAGATGAACATATCGCGAAGCTAAAAGAAATTACCAGCTTTATACATGAGCAAGATGCTTTTGCCGGAATACAACTAGCTCATGCAGGCCGCAAAGCCAGTCATGAAGTGCCATGGAAAGGCAACGTGCAAATTGCGTCAAACCAACCCAATGGCTGGAAAGCTTTAGCGCCGAGCGCATTGCCTTTTAATAATAAAGAAGAAGCGCCGCTGGAAATGGATAAAGCAGGTATTGAAAAAGTTAAAGCCGATTTTAAAGCCGCGGCCGCGCGGACGCTTGAAGCAGGTTTTGATGTGATTGAGATTCATGCGGCACATGGTTACCTGATACACGAATTTTATTCGCCTTTCAGTAATAAACGTACTGATGAATATGGCGGTACTTTTGAAAACCGTATCCGTTTATTACTGGAAATTGTTGAAAGCGTTAAAGAAGCCTGGCCGGCATCAAAACCTTTGTTCGTGCGTATCTCATCAACCGACTGGACTGAGGGTGGCTGGACCATAGATGATTCTGTTGAATTGTCAAAAATATTAAAAGACAAAGGTGTTGATCTGGTAGATTGCTCATCTGGCGGTAATGTATTGGCCCCTATCCCATTAAAGCCTGGTTACCAGGTTGAGTTTGCTGACGCGATACGTAAAACCGGCGTTTTAACCGGCGCTGTAGGTTTAATTACTGAAGCTAAACAAGCTGAAGATATTATAGCAAACGGAGAAGCCGATATGGTGATCATAGCCCGAGAGCTTTTACGCGATCCGCATTTCCCGCTGCGTGCCGCGCATGAACTGGGCGCTGAGACTAAATGGCCCGTGCAATATGAACGGGCGAAGTGGGCAAAGTGAGATTAGAGATTAGAGATTAGAGATTAGAGATTAGAGATTAGAGATTAGAGATTAGAGATTAGAGATTAGAGGCAACAACTTGTAGTATTTTACTGTTTTAAAGATTAGTTAACATCACCTTGATTTATTTGAGATTTAAAAACACCTATATTTACATAACAACAATTAAAAACTGAAACTATGAAACGTACCGCACATGCTCACTGGAACGGAACCTTACAAGAAGGTAAAGGTGAAATTTCAACCCAAAGCACTGTATTGAACAATACACAATATTCGTTTAAAACCCGTTTTGCTGACGGCGTTGGCACCAACCCTGAAGAGCTGATTGCTGCTGCTCATGCCGGTTGCTTTACCATGGCGGTTGGCGCACAACTATCGCAGGCCGGTTTCATCCCAGGCGACTTGACTACCGATGCTATCCTTGACCTGGATATGCAGGCATTGACTATCAATGGCATTCACCTGGAACTGAAAGCTTCTGTTATTGAAGGTGTATCTGAAGAAAAATTCAAAGAAATTGCCGAAGGCGCTAAAGCTAATTGCATTGTCTCAAAAGCACTAAGCGTGCCAATTACTTTAAATGTAAGCTATCAATAATTGCCAAATGCTACAAAACAACAAAGGCCGGAATTCCGGCCTTTGTTGTTTTGTTAAAAGATCTTAGATAAATTAATAACTATTAAGCTACTGCAGCGGCCTGTCTGGCCTCCAATTCATCAGCACTTGGGCCATAGCTGCCGGGGATGGCAACATTTAGCAACCGTAAATAAACACCTAATTGTGCGCGGTGATGAATGGTTTGCGCAATAGAAACGCGCACGGTTTCGTATTTGTTCATATCGGCTAAAATCATATCGCCACTGCGTAGTATCCAGGGCTTATCTAACTCCTGCTCGGTTGTATTTTCCAGCAAAGCGCGACTATCAGCATAATTATTTTCAAATATATCCAACAAATCAGCCGATGTGGTAGCCGTATTTGGATGATACGGATTGGCATGAAAGTCTAATTCGTCGGTAGTAATAGCCATGCTTATCCAGGCTGGTAACTCGGCAATATGATTAGTAAGCTGCATTAAACTCATGCTTTTTTGATGCGGCCGCCAGTCAAATTTATCTTCTGGAACAATAGCCAAAAATTTACGGGTGGTTTGAGCTTCCTGCTCAATTTCCTTTAATAACTTCTTAATGATTGACATGATATTATGGTTTTGTTGCTTGTTGATACAAAGAAACCATAGCTGAATGACAGCCCTATGTCAGCAGGAATTAGATTTGATTTTTTTCAATGTTAAGATAAAATTAACATCCATAGTAGTTATCGTTAACATAATAAGCTAATCATAACCGTGAGTTAACATTCGATTAACAGGCCTGACACACCTTTGTGAATCAAAATTTCACAAATGAAAAAGTTTTACTCAATCCTATTATCCTTTATGTTACTGGTAGTTGCAAGCATTGCAAACGCCCAGATCACAACTTCGGTTTTAACCGGTAAGGTAACTGATGCCAAAGGTTCTGCATTACCCGGTGTTAGCATAACCGTGCTAAACAACAGTACCGGAACCAAATATGCATCGCAAACCAACGCAGAGGGGCGCTATAGCGTTCAGAATATCAGTCCGGGTGGCCCTTACACCATTTCGGCAAGTTATGTTGGTTATAAAACCGACTCACGTGCAGACATCACCTTACAATTAGGTAATGCTACATTTAACTTTTTACTTGCTGAATCAAGCACTGAATTAAAAGAGGTTAAGGTAGGCGGCCGCGGCCCCGCTAAAACAGGTGCAAGTACACGCATTAATGCAAACCAAATTCGTACTCAGCCTAGCTTAAGCCGCAGCTTACAAGATTTAACGCGCAATACCCCGCAAAGCAATAACAACTCATTTCAGGGAACAAACTACCGTTACAATAACGTAACACTTGACGGAGCTATCAACAATGACGCAATCGGCTTCAGCCCATCATTAGGTGGTCAAACCAACGCATCTGGTCAGGTTGGTAGCAGTACCCGTACCAGCCCAATCTCTTTAGATGCTATTCAGGATATCCAGGTGTATGTTGCCCCTTACGATATCAAAATTGGTAACGTATTGGGTGGTAGTATAAATGCGGTAACCCGTAGCGGTACAAATGATTTCACAGGTTCTGTTTACGGTTATGGCCGTGGTGCATTTATGGTAGGCCCTAATAACGCCGCTGCCGCTTCAGGTGGCGACGGATCCAAACTACCATCAGCCTTCCATGATCTGAACACCGGTTTCCGTTTAGGTTTCCCTATCATCAAAAACAAATTATTTTTCTTCACCAGCGAGGAGTTTGCACGCCGTGTCGATCCTGTTATTGCTGGTGCAGGTACTGCAGGTTCGCAAAACATCCTGACCCTGGCTCAGGCACAAGCTATTTCTAATAAATTTGCTGCTGCCGGTTTTGATGCCGGTGCTTATGGTAACACTTCAATCTTCTCAAACTCAAACAAGTTCTTTAACCGTTTAGACTGGAACATTGATGACCATAATCAATTAACCTTACGTAACAATACTATTTCATCTCAGGCTACTAACTTAGAGCGCGATCAGCAAAACTTCCGTTTTGGTAGCATTGACTATACTTCGCATAATAACTCTACTTCTACTGTTGCTGAGTGGAAATCAAGATTCTCAAACAGCGTAAGCAATAGTTTAGTGTTTGGCTACTCAAACGTACACGATTACCGTGCACCAAACTCAAACCCGGCGCTGCCGCAAATTGAGATTACTGGTAACACACCGGGTACAACCATTTTCATCGGCACCGACCGTGAGGCTGCTATTTTTGATATGCACCAAAAAACCACAGAGTTTACCGATAACCTGACATGGACTACAGGTAAAAACACTTTCACTTTCGGCACGCATAATGAGCTTTACGACATTACCTATAACTTTGTTAATGCATGGAATGGTCGTGACGCATTTAAGAGCATTGCCGACTTTTTAGCCGACAATCCATCTCGTGTACGTGCTAACTTTAACTATACTAACAACACCAGAGATTATATTCTGGCTAACCCGTCAGCTAAGTTTAAAGTTAATTTGTTAAGTGTTTATGGTCAGGATGATATCCAATTAAGCGACAACTTTAAATTAACCGCAGGTATTCGCCTTGATTATGCTGGTTTGCCAAACAAACAACCACTGAGTACTAAAACACGCAACGCTCCGGTTGATCCAAGCTACGGCACCACCTACACTTATACCAAACCAAAAGATATCACCAACAAATATTTAAATAATATTGAAGTTAACCCGCGTGTTTCATTTAACTGGGACGTAAATGGCGATCAAAGTGTTATTCTTCGTGGTGGTACCGGTACTTTCACCGGTCGTATTCCATTTGCATGGTTAGGTTATGCTTTTTACAACAACGGTGTAACTTATGGCGCCTACGACAACAAAACGCCACCGGCTGGTGTGACTGTAGTACAAGCTCCATCAAACGGCGGCGCCGCTTATGTAGCTGCACGTGGTGTTAATATTAATGATGCCACCGGCGCTACACAGGCCGACTTAGTTGCCAACAACTTTAAAATGCCTCAGGTGTGGAGAAGCAGTTTAGCAGTTGACCGCACTACTGACGACCAATGGAAATTTACTTTAGAAGGTATATATACAAAAACCATCTATGACTTAAAATTCCAACAGGTAAATACTGCTGACATTGTAACTTATTACCCGTATGACACTCAGCATCAGCAGCCTATCTTCAATAACACCAAAATCAATTCATTGTATACCAACGCTTATGAGTTGTCAAACACCAGCTTAGGCTACCGTTACAGCATTACCGGCCAAATTGCCAAGGTGTTTCCGTTTGGTTTAACTGCTAACGTTGCCTATACTTATGGCCACTCTAAAGACGTTACTAACGGTATTCGTAACTCAATGGAATCAAACTGGCAATTGAACCAGGCCTTGAATCCAAACAACCCGGGTCTGGCTAATTCTAACTTTGATATTCGTCACCGTATTGTGTCAAATATCAACTATCGTCATAACTGGGACAAAGACGGCAACGCTGTAGGTAACTTCACCTTGTTCTTTAGCGCTGCTTCGGGTAACCCATACACTTACGGTTTCTACCCTAACGCAATCGACGGTACGGGCCAGCAAGTTAGCTTGGCTTATATCCCTAAAAAAGGCGAAACTGTTAACTTCTTTAGCGATATCGCCGGTGGCGCAACCGCAGTTCAGCAAGCTGCTGCTTTTGATGCCTTTATCGACAAAAGCAAATATTTAAGCTCACGTCGCGGCAATTTCACCCAGCGTAACGCTGCGTTCACTCCGTGGAACAACGATTTGGATTTCCGTTATACGCAAGACTTTAAGTTTGGTGGCAAACATAAACAAATGATCACATTAACTTATGACATTGTTAACCTAACCAATCTGTTAAACAAGAAATGGGGTCAATACTATTTCTCGCCTAACACATACAACTCAACTTCAAGCATTGGTTTAGCTCCAAAAACTACACCTACTTTTGCTAATGCCGCAACAACGTTCCCTAAGTATACATTCCAAGATCCTGGAGTGCCATACTCAGTTGACTTGATGAACTCAAGATGGCAGATGCAATTCGGTGTTCGTTACACATTCTAAGCGAAAACCGATATAAAAAAGCGCGGCCCCTGGAAATTCCGGGGGCCGCGCTTTTTTTATAAATTATTACTGTCAGGCTTCTTTCTATCCTTTTGCGCCTATCCGGCCTGTTGTATGTTTTGCTGCTGCCTGAGCTCCTTAATTTCCATTTCAAAGGCGCGCATACGGGCATGCAGGATATCCAGTTCCGTACGCATCATTTGTATTTCAGTAATGAGCTTGGGCGATTCAGCTTTGTTGATCTTCTTATCGCCGGTGCCAAGTATGAGCCACTCGGGCGAGTACTTAAGCTGAAAGCAAAGCTTACTGATCAGGTAATAGCTTACCTCCTGCTTTTGGTTAATAACCTTGCTGATAAAGCCCTGATCTACTCCAATTGCATTGGCAAGTGCCAGCTGGCCCCCGTAATCTTTTACAATGATCTTAATACGTTTTACTATACCGTCGTCTGCCATACCATGCAAGTATAAGCAAACGGCCATAAATGTAAGACGTTATTTTAAAATGAGCGGTAATTGACTGCTACTAAGCCATTACAGCCAATTTATTAGCTTTTTCAAGCAGATTAAAAAGATGATCGTCGTAGGCACGCAGGGTTATCCTTTTTGAGGCATAGGCCTGTTCAAGCTTTTGTAGCTGCTGTATCAAGATATCTTTTTGCGAAGTGCCGGTATTAGGGCCAACGGGCTTAATACCGCCTTCATACAAAATACTGGCTAAGGCTTTATTCTTTTTTTCAACTGATTTCATCAAAAAGATCATCTGGGTATCGCCAGACTCTTCGAGAAAAGTTTTCATCTTGTTTTTTTGTGTGCGATGATTAATAACAATAATAGCAACTACCGCGATTGCGCCTAAGACCAAGTAAAAGTTTACGTCCATTTGGGATAATAGTTTAAATTAATACTTAAAAGTAAAAGAAATTACCGAGAATTAAACAACCTGTGTAGACAAGCCCTATAAATATTCCAAATTGCTCTTAACTGTTTACTTTTTAGGCAAAGGAATAAACGATGCGTTCTTATTGGCGCTCGCCAAAATGACCATCGTACTCAATAGCTCTGTTTTTTATGTCCTTAGTGATTATGCTTTTTGTGAATATCCTTAACCAGGCACAACTTTTTAATATCAGCAATTTTAATTGGGAAAGGCGCATATTTAAGCTGATGGCCCACCATCTCGGTAGTATTATCAGAATGCGCTATCACTTCGCCCTCAACGTGGCTTAACAGCAAGCGCTTATACATGCGATAATCTCCCCATTCAATGTAATAAACTTCGCCGGGTAGTATTTTTTTATCATGGATAACTTTTAGCGCAACCCAGCATCCATTTTCCAGGTAAGGATACATAGAATGTCCCCAAACCGGTAAAGCAAAGTCACAATCCTCTATGCCGGGAAAATTCATACGCCCCACAGGCTGGGCATCATTTATATCGTTATAAACCTCTACGCCCGATGCAGTTGCTGTAATTTCATACATCGGGATTCCCTCGGCAACCTTTGCAACCTGAGCAGCAGGCACATAAGCCTGGCCCTGAATAAAATCTTTATATCGCTCTTTAAAAATCCTGAACTTCTCCGGATCAATATTCTGCCGGCTTTTAATAATCTCTGTAATCGAGCTTGCAGAATTAAAACCCAACACCTCGGCCAGTTGTGCATTCCCCGTAAAAGCCTTGCCTTTAAGCTGATTGTACAAAATGATAAACTCCAGTGTTTCAGGACGAACTGTCTTAATTTTATTGGTTTTTTCCGGCGATTCCATGATATGTTGAAAACTATTTTAAATTTTTCTGGATTTATAATACAGATATTTCTTTATATTTGTATCGTTATTCACAGCTAAACTAAAACATATTTAAATACAATCCAAATAAAATCACAGATATACAGAAAATAAATACAGAAATATGAAAAATACTTTAAAACACAGGCCGGGTACCTACCCCTAGTAAAAACCTGAAAAATAACACACCTGCCGATACGAACAAAAAAGCCTAATACAACCAACCTATGCACATAGCCTACACCTCGGTAAGAGAAAATCAACCGCAACCTAAAAGCGGCAGCGTTACAGATGACAATAAAACGCACATTAAGCTAAAAGCCTATTACGCCGCTTGCCACAAGTACAGTAAAGAAATTACTGCCATACAAAAATACTTACCCGGCTGGGTCCCACCCTTCCCGGCCCTGTAAGTAAAATTGATAAGAAACCTAAAAATTAAATCTGCTGCCAGCCAATGGCAGCCTTACCTTTTATTGCATAAAAAATGATAAAGATTGCACAAAAACTAAAAGACAAACTATGGTGGCTGATCATTTCTGTTGATTATGACTATAGTCGGATCGCCGTAGCCGACCACGAACTAAACGGTGACACGTTGACCCTATGGCTTGAGGACAAGCACGATTTCAAAAACACGCTGGATGAGTGCCTGCAGCTTGACATTAACACCAAACAATTCGGCAAAATAATCAGAGCTGAAAACCTGAACAGTTATGAGGGCACTAAAATGCACCCTAAAAAACACTTTATTTATAAAACACGTATTGAAATCAATGAGCCCATAAGGTGGTATCAGGAAGATGCGTCGTTAACCGAACAACGATGGGCGCGCGAGGCTGTAGTTAGAAACATCCTTACCCAATTAGTAGAAACCGAAGTGGCCGAAGAAAAAATCTGGTAAAATATATATGCCAATTGACATATATATCATAATTTTTATTTATCTTTGTATTGTCCGGTAATTAAAGAGCGAAAATCTGTTGATTATTTACGTAGCAAATAAAAGCTGCCAGACACTACCTGATCATTTCCGTCATCGTCTTTTTTAGACATCAGGGTAGTAAACGTTCCTTTAGTCAGTACGCTGTCCTGCATGTACTGATCCAGGTGAATTGCATTAGAGAGGTTATTGCCCACGCTATTTGAAAGCGCGAATTGTTTGATGTGTTTACCATCCACATTAAATAACAGTTGGCCGCCGGCTATCATATTATCCAGGCCTGGGCCGGCAAAACCCGGCGAACTGATTCCAAAACTTATGGTGTGCGCTTTGTTTATAGCAGTTAACCCGAAATATTTATTGCTATCAATGTTAACATTGATGAATGCTATCGAGTCTTTAGCTGCATCGAATGCATAAGTGGAATCGTCAACGGTAATATTTAACGTGCCTTTAGCTGCAAAGAAATTGCCGGAGTTATCGCTCGTGTCAGCCTTGGTTATCGGGTTAATTAAAGCGCCGTTTTCGGGTTGCCCGTCTTTTTGACAGGAAATAATCCCTGCCGTAAAAAACAAAGCGACAAAAACAGCTTTAAAAAACTTCATATAGGCCTGTAATAAGTTAGCGCTAATTATTTTACGAATATACGATGCAATTAGTTGCCCCGTATAAACATTAACAAATTTTAACTTCAAAACCGTGCCAGCCAACGGTATCCTGCCCTATTTATTAAAACGGGGTTAAACAAGATAAATATACTGTAAATAAACCACTTAAACCATGGCAAAAACCAAACATCGATTTAATAATTGTGAGTCATTAAACAGACTTATTGATGAGTATTTTGAACGTTCAAAAAATGATACAGGTAAAAATGCCGAACCTGTTACACTAACAGGTTTAGCTATTTTTTTAGGCTTTACCAGCAAAGAAGTATTTGATCAATATGAACAAATAGTAAAATACAAAGAAAGCCTGATGCGGGCCCGGTTCAGGATAATGGCTTATTATGAAAGTCGCCTGCATTTTCCATCCCCCAGCGGGGCAATATTCGCGCTGAAAAGCATGGGATGGGATGAAAAGGTTAAAGACACCAGGTCAGGCGCCAAACCCCAATCACTAACCGTTAAAGTTATTGAGACGGGCCCTAAACCCGCATCAGCCGAAAAAGAAGTGGCGCTGTAAAAACCTAAAAATTATGATTGTTAGTGATTATGAAGCGTCAGTATTATTCAGGCGCAATTATTTTTCAAAGGCGCAGGTGGTAATTAACCAGGGAGGCACCAGTTCAGGCAAAACATACGCCATTGAGCAGGTACTTTTTTGCCTGGCAGCCGAAAACGAAAAGCAGGTAATTACCGTTGTGGGCCAGGATATACCTAACCTCAAAGCCGGCGCTTTACGCGATGCATTGAGCTTGTATAACAAATCAGACCAGCTTAAGGGTTTGATACGAAGTTTCAATAAAACTGATAGAATTTTTGAGTTTTATAACGATTCTGTCATTGAATTTAAAAGCTACGCTAACCCCCAGGACGCAAAGTCAGGAAAGCGCGATTATTTGTTTATTAACGAAGCCAATGGCATTGAGTGGAACATTTTTTCGGAACTGGCGCTAAGGACAAGGCGGCGAATTTTTGTCGATTATAATCCGAACGCTGAGTTTTGGGTTCATGAGCAGTTAATAGGCAAGCCGGGTGTTGAGTTAATCATATCGGACTACAGGCACAATCCTTTCTTAGATGCTGCAATGGGCGCCAAAATTGAAAACATCAGGAAAGATGATATCGAATTATGGAAGGTATATGCGCGGGGCCTCACCGGACGCGTAAGCGGTTTAATATTTAGCAATTGGTTTGTGGTCGACGAAATCCCCGGTGCTGCTAAGCTTATAGGCGCAGGTCTGGATTTTGGGTTTAGTAATGATGAAACCGGTTGTTTACAAGTATACCTTCAAAATGGAGAGCTATGGGTTGATGAGCTTTTTTATGAAACAGGCTTAACCAACCGTGACATCTCAGCAAAACTATCAACCTGTGGAATAAATAAAAATACAGAGATTATTGCTGACAGCGCGGAACCCAAATCCATTGAAGAGTTGAGGAGAATGGGTTGGGCAATATCGCCCGCAAAAAAAGGCGCAGATAGCGTAAATAATTCTATCGACATATTGAAACGCTATAAAATTAATGTCACTCGAAGAAGCGTTAACCTGCGCAAAGAACTGGGTCGGTATAAATGGAAGATAGACCGCACAGGCAAATCATTAAATGAACCTGTAGACACCTGGAACCATTTGATAGACCCGTTACGCTACATAGCATTAAACAAATTAAAAACCCGGTCGGCATCGGCACCCAAATCAAAAATGCCTTATAAAGAAACCTTTACTTCAAATAAGCTCTCAGATCTATTTAAATTATGATTGAAAGAACCGTAAAAACCTTAAGCGGCAAGCTCAGTATCAAAATACCGTCGCAAATAACAGAGTTAAAATTGGGGCAATTGATGCAGATGCAGGCCCTCGAGCAATTGAGCGATCTGGATGCTATCAGCATTCTGTCGGGCATATCTGTTGCCGACCTGAAAAATGTGGTGCATTTTAACGAGTTTGATGTTTTTGGCGAAGCTATATTATCGCTGTCCAACCAAATCAAATACCTGTATAACAGCGAGGCCATCCCTGATAAAATAACATTAGAAATTGAAGGAAAAAAGGCAAGTGTCAAAGTAAACCGCAACCTGTCTGTTGAACCGGCTGGCGCATTTATGGCGTCGCGCGATATCATTACCGACGAGATCAGTAAACACATTGAGCAACATGGCGAAGATAATTGGCGGGAAACTTTTAATCCCTCATTAAAAGCCTGTTGCCAGGTATTGGCCCATTATTTTTATTGCCGTGCTACAGGCAACGGCTATGATGAATATAAAGCCGAGGAGTTTGCAGAAATCATTAAAACACTTGGGGTAACGGAGGCGCTGCCCATAGCCCGTTATTTTTTTATGAGCTTTCTCGGCTTATTGAAGCCGAGAACCAGCTTTTGGCAGCGCCTGCGACAATTCTGGAAAAAAAAGCCGGAATACAAGCTTTCGAAAAGTTTAAATATATCAATACCGTAAACTCGTTAGCCGGCGGCGACATTACCAAATGGACCGAAATTTTAAACACGCCTTATGACCGGGTGCTCACCAAGCTACTGCTTAACAAAACCGAGGCCGATTATCAGCGCAAATACTCAGAACTGCTGCAAGCCCAGCGATAACCTAATCAATCATTAATTAATCACCCTATGCCTATACGCAATCAAATTGAAGCCGTTGTGCAAAGTTTAAACGGGAACCCCACCTTTATATACGGCACCAGCAATGAACTTAATTTATTAGCCGATGACGCAACATTTCCCTGCGTCTTCCTTTATCCGCCGCAAAATATCAACCTGTCGCCGCAAATCAACGGGTCGGTGGACAACACCTTTAGTATTACGCTTGATTTTTTGTACAAAACAGACTTCGATCAATATACAGCGGATAATGAAACCTACGTGAGCCAGGCGCTTTTTATGGCCAACCAGTTTATAGCCAAAGCGTCAACTTATCGCCAGGGCGACGGCCGCTATTTCAAGGTCAAAGCCGGCGATAAGGCCAAGTGTGTTCCGGTTTACAACAAGTTTGATGTCAATACAACCGGTGTTAGCCTGACCATTACACTGGCCACCATGTATTTCGAGAACTTTCAATAACCTATTCTATTCACAACATTAATAAAATTCAGCATGGGATTAAACGCTTATATCAGGGTCCAGGAGAAAGAATACTCAACCAGTGGGTCCTACCGGATAGCGACAGCCAAAGTTTATGCCTATATAGTCGATGATTTTGACCAGCCGACTGACGGCAACGGCGCCACCATTAACTACTCTATTAAAGAAAACGGATTGCTTACCGGTTTAGGTACCGCCTCTGCTATGGGGCAGCAGGTTTTGTTATTTGACGGTGTTGTAGAGCGCGACCTGGACAATGACGACGGAACATTTTCATTAGCTTACACCAAAGTTTATTATTTAGACAGCATTATTGCCATACAAAATCCTCCGCCGCCTGTTAATAGCTGCGATTTGGTGATTAATAGTGTGAGCGTCCTTAAACCAGAATCTGCCCCCGGCGCCGCCGACGGCCAGATCAGTATCAATGCGTCATCAAGTTATTTGCCGCTGCAGTATAGCTTGGATGGGGTTCATTTTCAATCATCCTATATTTTTACGGGGCTGGGCAGCGGCTTAAAAACAGTTACCGTAAAGGATGCCAATACCATAGGTTGCGTAGAGACGCATGCGGTGACAGTACCTGTACTAAGCAGCTTACTGGTAAAAGATCCATCAGTTAATATCAATGGTAACATCAGCCGATGGAATGCAGCTTTTAATCCCATTGTATTCACCTATCAGCGCCGTGATTTTAGCGTTACCAGCGTTACTTACGACTCACCAACCACTATCCAGGTAACTGTAAACGCCACCCTGAGCAGTTTGGCCGAGGGAGACAGTATTTATATTAACGCAGGCCCTTACGCAGGTGTATTTGAGATAGTTGACCTAACACAAAACTCGTTCATAATCAAAACACCGTTTACGGTGGCGCAGTCGACAGGGTTTGTAAATATCAACAAGCTGAGGCCGTATTACCGGCTGCTTACTTATATCACTTATGCGGATGTTAAAACAGGTGCCACCCAAACCATCACATCAGTTAACCGGCCGGATAATACCGGACTGATCAAGGCTGATCTCTCAAACTTCCTGCAGTCGCTTTTAACCGTTAAAGACGACAGCAATTACAGCCAGGCCAATTTCAAAGACAATAACCTGAGTGCCTCATATCAAATTAGTTATGCCGAGCAATGGGATGATCCAAATGCGACTAATGTAAATAGCCCACCCGTTACTTCAAACGTTATTAATATCGCCGAGCCCTATTATGTAGTTTATGCCGCCAAGCAATTGGGCGAGCGTTATGGCGGGAACTTAGCGGCCTACGTACTATTTGCCAATGGGCAGCCGGCGGCCAGATGGATCACAGATTTTGCCGAACCGACCTACTCTAATAGCTACCCGTTTGACATCAGCTTTATTTACAGCGAAAACCTCATAGGACTAAATATTTATTGCGAATTGACAATGCTTGACATTAACCGGAACCCTTTAGCCGGCAGCGTGCAGGACATTACTTTATTAAATGAAGACAACACCTGGCTGCTTAATCAGGACGGGGCCAGGCTATTAATTGCAAGGCAAAACCCTACCGATAGTATCTTGCCCGAAAGGTTGGGATTAAACAGGTTATTGGTCGATACCGATTTCTCGGCAGAGGCCCGTTACTTTAATATCGCCCTAAAATATAATGACGGCACCGCGGTTCATACTGTTACCCAAACGCAAACCATTCGTATTGATGATGCCATTGATGAGCAATCGGTTTACCTGCGCTGGATAGGCTTGTCGGGCTCATGGAATTACTACCGCTTTGTTTACAATCAGGAGGTTACGCTTGACGTGCAAAACGCCACCATCATTAAAAACTACGTGAGCGACTGGGAGAATCAGCAGGGAATTGAAGAAGTTATCAGTAAATCGGCCGGGCAAAAAATGAAAGTAATGGCCGAGGATCTTTCAGTCGGCGACATCAAAGGGCTGCAATCCATCAAATACTCGCCTAAAGTACAAATGCTGGTGAGCAAAAACCCTGTCAAATGGCAAACCGTAGTACTTAATACAGCTACGTTCAGCGAGTACGAGACATTGAATGGGCAAGCGCCTTTTAGTGTAACATTTAACCTGCCCAGCATCAACATACAAACACAATAAAACGCATGAACGATTTACAATTGTACATAGATGACCAACTGGTTGACCTGACCGATGATAGCCCCATTGCCCTCACCTTCCAGATCAACAACCTGGCCGAGGTTAAAAATCAGCAGGGCAATACCTCCAACCAGTTTAAGCTGCCGCTTACGCAGAATAACCGGCGTATATTGGGGTTCCCTGATGATGTGGCTTTTTGCCAGGATAAACCCTACAAAAAATATCAGGCCAAACTGGTGCAGGATGGCCTGGAGATCATCCCCTACGGTATTTGCGAATTGAACAGCATTGAGCAGGACATGGCTAACGTTACCATCCTATCGGGCAATGTTGATTTTTTTGATGCGATAGATGGGCATCTTTATGAAATGGGCGACAGCACCAGCGCCTGGCACAGCCCGCTCTGGAAAAATTATGACCACGACTGGACGCTGGAAAATGTGGCAAAATCGCAAAACAAAACCGATGGCTGGATCTACCCGGTTGTGGATTATGGTAATTTTACCGACGATCCCGCTCAGACCATTAATGTTACCACCCTGCGGCCGGGCTTTTTTATCAAATCGGCCATTGACCTGCTGGTTAAAACTACCGGTTACAAAGCCACCGGCTCGTTATTAAAAGACCCTTTGTATCCGCTGCTCATTGCCCAGTTTAGCAATGGCAGTTGGGAGCACGGCAGCGATTACCAGAATCAGCCGGATATTTTAAGTTGCACGGCATCAAATAACAATAATATTGAACTTGACCATCCAAATAACAACAATCCAACCGGTCTGTTTATTTTCGGTGCGGTGTCCGACCCATCAAATCAATATCGCAACGGTATTTTTACCGCAGCAAAAAGAGGCGTTTATACAATAACTGCATATTTTCCAAAGATTTACATGTCTGGACGCATTACCGGCGATCCAACAAATCTGGATGTTTCTATCAATATTTACACATCCGGACATCAGGAAACCGCTACTACTTTAAACTTTAACTGGGACGCGGGGAATTATAACAGAACCGGTACAGGTAGTAATGTGCATGGCAATATCACTACAACTAATCAAACCCTATCTTGTCAACAAGAATTAGCCGAGGGAGATAGTGTTGAGATAAATTATACCTGGCGTGGTGGTAATCCTTCTCATTTTACTGTTTATCCCGGAGCCGCCTTTACCGTAAAAGCCCAAAACAACGTAGTTAAATACACGCAAAGGGTACAGTGCGAGCGCATATTCCCGGACATCTCACAAAAGGACCTGTTAAAAGATGTACTGCAACGTTTCGGGATAATTTGCCAGGCCGATAATGCCAGCAGGACCATATCCTTTAACTCATTCAGGGATATCATCAATAACATCCCAAAAGCCAAAAACTGGAGCACCAAGTGTTTGGACCAGGGTAAGAGCATCAGCTTTCAATTAGGCGGCTACGCGCAAAGCAACACGCTGAAATATAAAACCGATGACGCCATTACCCCTACCGGTTTTGCCGACGACGTGATAAAAGTAAAGGATACAACGCTCGCTGCCAGTGCCGACTTGTTTGAAAGCCAATATGCGCCATCGCTTAACCGCCCCTATATTGGCGGCACCGTTGCGCAAATAAAAATGATAGATACTGATAATGGCGACGATTTCAGCATAGGCGTATCGCCACGTATTTTGATTGATCAAAAACTGAATATCAACAGCCTGGGCAAATCGGTCACTTTCACCGATGGCAGTAAGCAGCTTATTGTAAACGACGTGATAAGCACGCCCTATTTTTATAAGCCCGACGGGCCATACAGCCTTTGTTTTGGCGATATGCCTGCCGCCGGCCACAATGCGACTCTTCCCGGACTAAGAAGCAAATACTACCCTGAGTTGGAAAAGATATTACAGCAAACCAAAAAGGTGTTGCGTTACTTTTTACTCACACCTCGCGACAATTTGGAACTTGACCTGCTGGTACCCATTTACCTGGAGCAAGACAGTGCCTATTATTACATTAATAAAATTGATAGCTGGCGCAAAGGGCAGCCTACCAAAGTAGAATTAGTGAAGCTGGGGTGATTTTTAAATTTATTTGGAAGTTTAATTTACAATTTAACTTACAACTAAACATGGCAACTGAAAAAAACATTTCTATTGACATAGAAATTAATGCCGATGGGCAACAGCGATTAAATTCCTATAAAATTCGTTTGGATTATCAAGTTTGATAAAGTATATTTACTAAACTTATTAGCAATTCTAAATTCATGAAAAAATATATATTTATTGTAGTTGGTATCTTAATAGTTGGTTCACTGTTTTTCCTTTCGTCTGATGCTGGTAACCTTTTTATACACAGCATTTCAGAAACTGAACATATAGAACCGGGTGATAAACTTTATTTGAAAAAGGAATTTTTAAATTCACCTGATGTTGTATCTACCTATCGAGAAGTAGAACCGATATCATTGGATTCTTACGAACTTATACAAGCTGGACAAACTTTTGCCACAAAAGAAGAAGCCGACGAACGTTACAAAAAACTTAATTTTGAAGGCAACTATTTGATCAAAAGTTTTCAAAATATTGATAAGAGTAAATTAAAAAAAGCAGGTTCTTTGTATATAGGTACATGTAATAAAGAGCTGTGCTATTTACGGTGTAACGATGCCTTATCTATTCCTAAAAAGTTTTTCTATAAAATAAGTGTCAACAAAAATATAATTGACAACCGTGAAAGTTTGGCTGAGATGCCGTTTAACTACGTTTGGCATAATGATGAACTTTATGTCGATGCCGATGTGGTAACTAAACACCAATAAAGCAACTCTATAACTACTTCCCTCCCTGGATTAGTTAGCTTTCTACAATCTGAAATTATAACCAACCATTAAGTTAGTAAATTGATATCATTAGACAAATTATGCCAATTGGCATTTAATACATATTAAACATGGCAAAATCACATGACAAACCTGATATCACTACAGATGATATTGAAAAAACAAAGGCCTATGCCGATGCGGTTAACAACCTTAACACATCTTTAACAGGTGTAAACTCTGCCCTGCCCAAATTTGCAGACGGGTTTGAAACCGGGCTGAAAGCGATTGCCGAAAAACTGCCGGATGTAGTTGCAGCTATGACGAATTTAAACGTCCAAAATAAAGAGCTGGCTTCAAACGGGCAAAAACCAGTAAGCGTGCTGACTCAATTAGGCACTGCTTTATTATCCTGGAACTCAGCTTTATCGGTAGGTATTACTTTAATAACTGCCTATGCTCCTAAAATTTTGTCGTTTATTGGTAAACTCTTCGACTCAAGCAAAGCCAGGGCTGCGGCTCAGGCACTAAAAGATTATAATGATGTGTGGTCTTCATACACAAGAAACCTTGCCCTTGAAACAAGTGAATTACAGACTTTACTATCCGTAGCAAAAAATGAAAGTATAGCAAAAGAGACCCGTTTGGAAGCAATAAAAAAATTAAACGATGCTTCGCCGGCCTATCTCAGTTCGCTTACGTTGGCAAACGTACAAACCAAACAAGGTACGGAAGCTGTTAATGAATACGTTAAAGCGCTCAAAAGAAAATCCTTCGAGGAGTCTGCACAATCCAAGATGACTGAATTACTAAAAGCACGCATGGATTTGAGTCCTGGCTATCAAGCGGCCAAATCAGCGGTTACAAAATTCAGGAGTGAAAAGGCGAAAGATCCAAATGCAGGAAAATCATACTTTGCCAATCAAGGTTCAGCTTTGGGCACAGGCAGCACGATAGATTATGCTGATTTAGCGGAAAAAGAGTTTAAAAAGTATGTAGATAAGGATGCTGCTTTAACTGAACGTATAAAAAATCTTAAAAGCCTATTAGCTAGTCAACTCGTGGGTTTAGCGCCAAAAGCATCACCGCAACAAAAACCAGAAGGCAAAAACTATTGGCTACAATTATTGGAAAGCGAGGAAGCCGATTTAGACAAGTTAGATGCCGGAGCTAAAGATTTTGAAGCTAAAGCAAATCCCATCATCGAGAAAATAAAAAGGACAAAAAAAATGCTGTCCAAGTATGTGGTGGCAGACGCGCAGATAAAAATTAACACAAACGATCACGATAAGAATATCGCATCTGATGACAAACCTATTGGCGCTATCCAGATCGAAGCCCTTGCTGATGATTTTGCTAAAAGAGTTGAGATTACCAACCAGGGTTATGAGGCCGAATTAGCGGCACTAAAACAACAGCTGGATAAAAAACTAATCACCCAACAGCAATATGAGCAACAAAGTGAAGCGCTAAAGACAAAGTATCATCAAAACATAGGCGATCAGGTAGAGGCCTTTAGGGTGCAGGATCTTGATAACGCAAAGAAGCACCTACAGGATCTGGCAGAGCAGGCGCACCTGGCAGAAGCCATTCCAAATGATCAGGAAAAAATAAAGAAAGCTGTTTTACCAGCCGATAAACTCGCCGCCGACAAGGAACTGATTACTGACAAATATGATCTGGAGATATCCTTAGCTAAAGGCAATGCCGACAAGATCAAACAACTGGAGCAAAGCAAGCAACAGGATATAACCGAGCTCAATAAGCGTTATACCGAAGAGCGTAAAGACTTTGAAGTAAAAACCGCGCAAGAAGTATCCAATGCTGCGTTCTCCATCCTGCAAAACAGCATCAAATCGCAAAGCGAGGCCAAGATCAAACAGCTTGAAACGCAGAAAGCTTCAGAACTGAATAACAGCAGCCTTACCTCA
Source organism: Mucilaginibacter ximonensis (assembly GCF_042686265.1). Taxonomy (NCBI): domain Bacteria; kingdom Pseudomonadati; phylum Bacteroidota; class Sphingobacteriia; order Sphingobacteriales; family Sphingobacteriaceae; genus Mucilaginibacter; species Mucilaginibacter ximonensis. The sequence goes on along the minus strand of NZ_JBHUPD010000001.1, from coordinate 39,335 downwards.
TCGCAAAAAAAGGCTATTGAAGATAAGTACGCTAAAAAAGAAGCTGAAGAAAAAACGAAAGCCTTTAAAGCTGAGCAAAAGGCATCTATACTGCAGGCGGTTATTAACGGGGCCCTGGCCATTACGAAAGTTACGGCACAAACCGGTGTCGCGTCGGCATTCATTATCCCCAGTATTATAGCGGAGACCGCTATACAGGTAGCCACCATAGCCGCGCAAAAAGCGCCGCAATATGCTAAAGGCGGTGTACATTACCAGTCGGACGGGCGGGGCGCTTTACTGCCCGGCTACAGTCGTACCGATAATATGAATGCGCAACTACGCTCGGGCGAGGCGGTGGTGGTCTCAGAAGCAATGCGCGACCCATGGGCCCGTAACCTGGTAAGCGCCATTAATGTCGCCTATGGCGGCAGGGACTTTTCGGTTGCTAACCCGAGTCGTGGTTATGCCATTGGCGGCATTTTTACTGATGGCGGCAACTCAAACCGTTATTATAACGCGCCAATGAACGATCAGAAAGACCTGGCCAATACCATAGCCTACCAGATGATCAATAACTTCCCTCCAGTGTATGTGGACGTAAAGGATATCAATAATCAGCAGAGCATATTGGCGCAGACTATTAACAGGGTTAATTTGTGAGCTGAAAGCTAAAGACTAAAGCTAAAAGCAAACCCCTCACCTAATCAACTCAATTTAAACCACTCACTCACAATCATGAACATCAAAACCGCTAACGCCTTGTTTGACGAAGGCATATTTTCTGAACTGTATAAAGCCGGCTTTATCACAACCAAAGTTTTTGTATATCGCGAGATATACCTGTGGGTGCAAGCGCAAATTAAAACGCGAAACGTCACCAAGAACCAGGCAGTGCTGGAAGCTGAAGTGAAATTTGAAAAGGATGAGCGCACCATTTGGCGCGCGCTCAATAGTTTTAGCGATGCTGACAAAGTAGTGTCACCAGCGGTACAAAATACTTTTCCGACCTTTAATGTATGCCAATCGGCATAATAAACATCAACAAAACTTAAAATAGCTTGTCATCTCGAATGGAGTGAGAGATCTATACATTTGGTAAGCATTCGTGGTTATGAACGGGTGTATAGATTTCTTGCTACGCTCGAAATGACAAGAAGAAAATGAGGTACTGACAAACTGCTGTCACCATCCTCAAAAGAAATAGTGCCGACATTTGTATAGTTCAATCGAACAAAATAAAAAGCGATCACTGACAAACCACCGTCACCATCGCAACCAGAAATAACCCGGATATTTGTATCATATCCTTAAGCCGGAAACCTTCCCGGCAAAATCTCATATCTCAAATCTAATATCTCACATCTCTCAAAACATGAGTTACAAGATCTATTTATACGACACTGAAACCGACTGTATTGGGTCGGGCACCTTATCATCAGCCTACCTGCATACGCAGCTTGAAGCGGCGGCCGGCCAGGATGTAGACGTTCACATTAGCTCGGTAGGTGGCAGCGCCTTTGACGCAATAGCCATTTATGACTTACTAAAAAAGTATACCGGCAATGTAACTACGTACATCGATGCGCTGGCCGCCAGCGCTGCCTCGGTAGTGGCAATGGGTGGTAAAAAAGTTATCATGAGTAAGTATGCCCTCCTCATGATCCATAAACCAATGGTAGGTAGCGGCGGCAATGCCGACGAACTGCTGAAGGACGTGCAGATGCTGAATGTAGTACAATCGCGCCTGGCGCAGATTTACATGGACAAGACCGGGTTGGACGGCGTTACTGTTAATAGTTTGATTAACGCCGTCACCTGGTTATCTGCCGACCAGGCGCTTGATCTGGGTTTTATAGACGAAATTGAAGACTATACAAGCGATATCACCAACAGCGCCATCATTCAAAATTACACCAATACTGCACCCATATTTTATCAACGCTATATCAATAAAATCTTAAACAAAAACAGTAACATGAACAACGAGAACAGAGACCTTATCGAAAAAACCACATCGGTGCTGGATAAGATCATGAACTTTTTCAAAAAGGTGGTAAACAAACAAACCATTACCGACAAGGGCCTTCTACATCACGCCGGCGAACTGGCCGAGGGCACAGAAGTTTATCAGGATGAAGACATGACCATCCCCACCCCTGCCGACACTTACACCACTGCCGAGGGCAAAAAAATTGTAGTTAAAGGCGGCTGTGCTGATACGATAACCGCGCCAAGCGATGATGCAGACGATGACGGCGACATTCCGGACGACAAATTAAAGGCCGGCGACGTTCAAAATCGCATCAAACAGATCAAAGCCAAATTACATGCGCAAAATCAGTTGTTAACAGAAGCGCGCGAAGCTTTAGAAACCGCAAATGAGCGTTTGCAAAAAACCAACGAGCAGGTGCGCAACGAAATCAAATCAACCTTTACTCCAGAAGGTTCAAAAAGAAGCAATAAGGCTAAAGCCGAAACCACACCCTTCTTTGCTCCCCAAAGTACGCTGGCCCAAAATGCGGTTAAACGTGCGGTAGCTAAGTAGTGGTTAAATAGTGAATGGTTGATTGAGTTAAGTAGTTATTAATGCTAGCTATAACGTCACAAACCACTCACCCAATTAACTTAATCAACCTAACCCAACTTTCCCAAAAAAGACAAATTATAACAAATGGCTCAATTTACATTCACAAACAACACTTATGCCGGCGAAGCGCTGGCAGGATTTATGGCCAGCACGCTGCTTGAAGCCGACTCGGTAAAGCGTGGCTTACTGACGGTCATAAACGACGTAAAATCGCGCAAGGTAATTCTTGATGTTGATGACGATGTGGTACTACAAGACCCATCAGGCTTATTCAACGACCAGGGCACTACCGCGCAACAGACCGAGAGCTACCTTGACCCGGTGGTTTACGAGTTCATGAAACAAGAACAATGGGACAAGCTGGCCCAGGCCTGGGAAGCCCAAAGCCTGAAACCCGGCGCCTTTATGGATTACGAGGGTGTGGTCGACCTGTCTGACTTTATGGTTCAGCGTTACTTAACCAAAATTCAAATTGCTAATGAGCGCTTGTACTGGCTGGGTAAATCGGCTACTAAAGAAGCTTCGTTCACGGCATCATTTAATGGTTTATTGCCGACTATATCAGCCGCTAGCGGGGTTTACAAGGTAGGCTTAGGTAAACCGGCTACCTCAATGTCGGCATCGGCCATTAGTGCCAGTGGCGTAGTTACAGTTTCAAGTACCGCTACCTTATCAGATGGTGACGTGGTAAGCATCACAGGCGTAACCGGAACTATTAAAGACACCACCAATGGCGGTAGCGGTATTGATGTTCAAGGTCAATCATACTTTATCCAGGTAGCTAGTGCAACTACTTTCAAACTGGTGCGCAACTATAACGAGATCAATACCCGTAAACCGGCAACTTTCTCAGGCTCGGCATCAGCAGCAACTGTAAGCTACATTAATGCCAGCAACGTATTAGACGTGCTCACCGGCGTTTATGCCCAACTTGACCCGGCAGACAGAAGTCAGGAAGACTTTAACCTGCAGATACCATTACACGTAGGTTATGCTTACGCTCAAGCTCAGGCCAACAAAGCGGTAAACGTATTGAACGCTTTTAGCGACAGCAAGAAAATGGATTACCTGGGCCTGCCGTTGCAATTAATGAACCACTGGCAAGCCAACACCATTTTAGGTGCGCGCTCGTCAAACTTATTCTTAGGTGTTGACTTGTTAGGCGATGCTTCTGAACTATCAACCGTTTACATGAAACCATACACCAACGATGATGTGGTACGCATGAAAGCCCGTATGAAAGCGGCAGTTAACTTCAAATTTGCTAACGAGCTGTTTTACCTTTCTGCCTAAATTTTAATGAGTGAATGAATGGTTGAGCGAATGAGTGAGTAAACTCATCAATCACTAAAAAACCAACATTCACTCAATCACTCATTCAATAATTCACTAATTATTTATCCATGCCAATTTATAATAAAATAAACGCCGGCTTTAGTCTGGCCACAGGTGCGCCGGTCACCTCAGGTATTGAAGATGTCATCTACATTTTTAATGAAGATGATATCACGTTAACTTATGATGTCGCCAATCCGTTGATCATTACCGGCCTTACCGCTGTTAGCTCGGCCAAAGTATACAAATTTGAAGGCACCAACAATAGCTTCAACGCAACTTCAAAACTGGCTAAAACCCAAGTCGGTCCACGTTATACCGAAGAGATTGATTTCAATATTGCCGGTTTGTCTGTCGATGTTAAAACGCAATTAATGGCCATGGGTTATGGCCGTGTGCGCGCTATCGTGATCAACAACTACAAATCAAGCGACTCGACTATTGAGCTATTTGGTGCCGTTAATGGCTTGATCCTGACAGACGCTGAGCGCAATGCAGCCGACGAAACCGTCGAAGGTGGTTACAAATTAAAACTAACCAATCCGGACAAGCTGAAAGAGCCATATCCACCAAGAGCAGTATCTATCGCACCCGAAAGTGGCACGGCTACTTACGCAAGCACAGTTGCTGCCATAGAGGCTTTATTGGCCTAACAAACGCTTCATGGTTGATGGTTCATTGCGGAAATGGCTAATTGACCAATGGGCCACAACCATGATCTATCCTGAACCATTAACCATGATTTATGACTAAAAAGAAATATATACTTAAACCAGGCAAACATCAGTTTGCGCCAGGATCGGCGGCGATGCACGAGAATGACTCGTTGACGGATAAGGAAGCAGCATGGTATATCAAACGCTATCCGCACATCAAAACGCTGTTTGAACAATTGCCTGGACGGCAATCATCCCCGATAAAACAAACCCAAAGCGAGGAGGGCAAATGAAAACCTACTTACCACAAATAGAACGCAGAATTTTAGTTCGCCCAAATCAAACTTTCGGCATACTTAACTATGATCTGGACAATGCTTACCCGCAGCGGATGCTGGAACTGGTGGCCGGGTCGCCAACGGCTAAAGACTGTTGGAACAAACGTGCCAAGTTCATTGCCGGTAACGGCTTCGAGGACAAAGATCTGGGCAAGCAAATTGTCAATCAAAAAGGCCTGACTATAGCCAAACTTTTAAAAGCTATAGCAACCGACAAAGCTTTATTTACCGGGTTCGGCATCCATGTTAATTATAACGCCAATTACCAGGTATCGTCAGTAAACTATGTAAAATTTGAGGACATTCGGATGGGTGATACCGATAGCCCTGACACTGCAGACAAATTTGCTTTGTATAACGACTGGGGGCGCAAAACCTGGAAAAACATCATGCGCAGCAAGATCGTCTTTCTGGATAAATATGATCCGGCTCCCGAGATAATACAACAACAGGTAGATGCCGCCGGTGGTTGGGCGAATTATAAAGGCCAGCTTTATTATTTCAATCCGGAGATTGATGATTATCCCTTGATTGAGGCCGATAGCGTTTGGGAAGATTTTGAGACCGAAGCCGGTATCAAAATCTTCAATAACCGTGAAGTCACTACGGGTTTCCTACCGTCAACGATGTTGTTCATGCAGTCGCGCAGAGAAGAAGCCGACAACAGCCGGCCCGAAGATAGCGAACAGTCTTTCAGCATTCAGCCCTCGCAACTGGAAAAAGATCTGGGCGAATTTCAGGGCACCAAAAGTGCCCAAAAGATCATTGTGATTGAGTACGAGGATGAGAGCCAAAAGCCTGAATTTAAGCCTTACACCATCCAAAACAACGACAAGCTTTTTGAAACTACCGAGCGATCTGTAGAGGCCCGTATAGTTAAAGGCTTCTCCGTTCCGAAAGAGCTGATCAATGCCGAGAAAGCTTCAGGACTGAGTAACGGTGGTGAGAAAAAAGAAGCGCTCCGCGAGTTCAATGACAACACGGCAACCGACCGTTTAGAAATAGCTGATGCTTTTGCCGAGATATTTGGCAGGTTTTATGTCGATGTTAATCCCTCAGCTAACTGGAACATTATCCCAATACCTGCTTCAGTAGCAGACGATGCTGCAGGCATATTAGCCGGCTCAAGCATTAACCAGCTATTGTTATCTGACTTGCCGGCGGCAAACAAAATTGCTACACTAATTTACGCATATGGTTTTAAGCGCCAGGAGGCGCAGGAAATGGTTGAGGCTGAACTTTAAACTAAATGAATATGAATCCAATTTTAATTGATCAAAATACTTTTCAGCGATACGAAGACATTTCTGTCAACATTAAACCAGAGCGTCTAAATGTTTTCATTAACAAAGCACAGGATCTGGATTTGAAGCCGTTTTTAGGATACGCTTTATACTATGATTTCATCAAACATTTTAATGATGACGGAACTATTAAAGACGATGCTCCGCAAACCTACAAAGACTTGTTAAACGGCAGCGAGTACCTGGATAAACACGGCAACATTGTACTTTATGAAGGGCTGTTACCTACGTTGCTTTATTTCGCTTTCGCGCGGTTTATCGAGGCAGACGCCATCCGCTACACTTCAAGCGGACCGGTTATCAAATCGCGTGATGGCAGTGCTTCGGTTACACCACAATACATTACCAAATTAGTGCAACAACAGCGTAGCACTGCTAATGCACACGCTAACGAGGTAGAAAAATTTTTGTGGGACCACCGGGCTGATTTTCCGCTCTGGCGTTTTAGCAGCAAGAACAAAAATGCGCGTCAACCAGGCGCTCGTATTCGCGGCATCGACAAAACCGACTTTAATTACCCCGGTGGCAGTTATGATCAAACTAATTATTTACCGCTAACAGAAATATAATGTCAGATAAAAAAATAAGCGATCTAACCGAAGCGGGCGCCATTAATCAAACAGATGTTTCAATCCTGGTAAGTAGTGGTAGCGATTATAAGTTTGCCTTTTCAACGCTGTTGCAATTTCTGGGTAACAACTTAAATGTTGGCGCAAATATCTCATTCGGCACTACACTACCTCAAAACATATCAGGCAAAAACGGCGATTTGTTTATCAATACAACAAGCGGCTCATTTGCCCAAAAGGTATCAGGTATATGGTCGGTAGTTTATACACTGCCGTCAAACAATACGCAAACAGATACCACAGTTTTATATGGTTCAGGGATACCCGCATCATCGGCAGGCAACAATGGAGATACTTATATCAACACGGGAACCGGCGTTTTTTACAAGAAATCGGCTGGCAATTGGGGGCAAGTATTTTCCATGCAAACCGGGCCCCAAGGTCCGCAGGGCACAGCTGGCATAAACGGGAGCAACGGCACAAATGGTTTAAGCGTTTTAAATGGCTTTGGCAATCCCTCTAACCTAAACACCGGTGTCAATGGCGATTTCTATATCAATACCAGTAATTACACCCTTTTTGGCCCCAAAACCGGCGGTAACTGGGGTGAGGGCGTTTCACTAATTCCTCCCGGACTAAAAGCCGGAGGTGCAGCCGGCCAGGCATTAATTAAAGCAAGTGATAACGACTATGATACTGAATGGAATACATTGAATATTTCGTTTGAAGCCATTGAAGGCCAACCTTCAGATAATGCGCCCCTTAGTTCTATACTAAATAATAAAGTAGATAAGGTTACCGGCTACAGTTTGAGCCAGGAGAATTACACTACCGCTGAGAAAAGCAAACTAGCTAACCTTTCAGAGCATTTTAAAGGTAAATTCACTACGCTGTCTGCGCTAACAACAGCTAATCCGACAGGTAATTTAGGCGACTATGCATTTGTGGATACCGGTACCGGTTATGATTCAAAAATGTATATCTGGGATGGTGATGACAACACGTGGGTGATGAGCTCGGGCGAAACAACACCCGACGCTACCGAGACAAGTTCCGGACTGATTGAACTTGCCACAATAGCCGAAGCTTTAGCCCGTACTGATGACCAGCGTGCCATGACTGCCTTAAAAACCATAAGCCTGATACTGGATGAAAAGAAAAAAGTAAGCTATCAAATAAATCCGGTGAGCTTAAATGAAGTAAGCATATTGATGGAAAATTCCGGCCAGGTAAACAGCATTCTGATCTCAGGTGCAAACAATGCCAAATTAAAAATAGGCACTAGTGGAACTTATCCAACAGGCGCCCAAACATATCCCTTCCCCTATTCGGCCGGCGACCGTGTGTTTATCACGTACAACTACAATGATTTAACACAAGCAAGCTGTAATGTTAAACTAAAATGTCAAGACAACTAATATGAGTGCAACCTATAACTGGGCTTATAAGCCCGGAGTAACCAATAAATATGGCATATCAATCGCAAGCAGTGCCGACAATGTTAGGCCTTCAAATGCCTGCTATGTGGCTTTGTATGGTAATGATACCACAGGGAATGGTAGCAGGCAATATCCTTATAGGACGATAACCAAAGCTGTAAATACAGTCAACCCATCTAATACAGTTTTCGTATTAGGTAGCGGCGTGTATCGTGAGATGCTGACAGGAGTTGTCTTGTCTTATGCAAATTTTGTAGGCGATGGCGATGTAACTATTGATGTCTCATATTTTACGACGAACTTATGGTCGGGACAATATTGCCCGCTATTATATAACATTACTTTCAAAGGTAACGGCAGTAGTTGTGCGGGCTTCGCACAAGTAACTACAATAAAAGATTGTGTATTTGATGGCGCAAGTCCTTCAGATAGGTTTCAGTTTGGTGGGGGTGGGATCCTTACAAATGTCATTATCAAAAATTATTTAAGTGTTTTATATTTTCAAGGTCAAATACCACCACTTACATTGAACAATATGACCTTTGTAAATTGTAATGCCCTAAGTTTTAGAAATGACACTTTATCGGCCGTCACATTATCAAGCTGTATTTTTTATAAATGCAACATTACATTTCAGAAAGATTTAGGCCCAAACAGTCTCAGATATTCTTTATTCTATCAGTGTAATTTTAGATTTAATGTTACGATTGATGGTAGCGGAGGCGCTGTTTACCCTAATGTGCCAGCAGGATACACTTACTATTCAGATTTTAACGCTATGAAAACCGCCTATAGTTCAGTGTTCCCTACATATCCTTCCTTTACTGGTTGTACAATAGCTGACCCTAAATTTAATAATCCATTTATAGGTGATTACACCCTTGCCTTTGACAGCCCGGCCAAAAACTTAAGTTATTTTGGGACTTATATAGGGGTATCCTCTATAGCTCAGTCTATTAAAGCACGGGCAATCGAAAGCGCAGGCGGGTTCGAGTTTTCAAGCGCACTTAATATTAACATTGCTGATGACAGCATTACGTTATCAGATTCGACTATAGACGGGCAAATTGATACAAAACCAATAGTCAATTTAATGAGCAGAGAAATAGCAAAATTACCATCATATGGCTTCAATGCGGATCGAAATGGCCAGTATATTGATAGTATTGCAGATTTGGATATAACAACCAGTGTGGCGGGCAGCACTTTATCTATACCCGCACCATACATAGTTGAAAATGGCACAATAGTTTATAACGGATTCACTTATCAGCCAGGTGACCGCTTTACTACAATTGCCGGTCAAACAACATTTACAACAGTGGCTAATGGAGTAGTTCGTGAAATTATTGAAGCTCCGCAACGTCATACCATAATGGCAAGATTTGGTGATGGTGGCACTTCGGTAAGTGTGGGTACTGCATTAACGTTAGGTTATTATTATTACGTAAGTGCAGGTTCTATTACTTACGATAGCATTATCTATAACTTTGGAGACATTTTTAGAGCCGTAGATACTAATTCGTTTTCGGGAGCTGGTAGTGTAATTATAGCCCTTTCAACAGAGTCTTTTCAACACTACGAGCCAGGTATAAAGCCTACTAGCAACAATACTGGCGACATGCGCACCGGTTCAATCATTAGGGGCAATGGCGACCCAGCATATATAAGAGGAGGATTGAGCGTTCAGGAGTTTCCCGTCAATGCCAAATTTATTCAGATCAGGTACATAATTAAAGCGAATAATTTAAAACCGTGATGGCATACAATGTTATAACAGGAGAAATAAATTATAACACCTTGTATTTTGTTGGTGGAGAGAAATCGGTAATTTATAATTCAGTAACCTATACAACCGGGCAGCTATTCCGAGGCATATCGAATATTAAATCATTTACATACTCAGGGGTTGGAACTCAAGCACTTTATGAAGTAACGGAAATTTCAGGTGGTGGTGTAGAATATGTTGATACAAGCGCGAATCTATTTACGTTTCCGGATCTAGCTTCAATACAGGGGCTAGCAATAGAATATTTGCTAGCCGATGCTGAAAAAACTGTTCAAGAAACCACTAAAATAAGAGGGTTCGCAATAGAATTAATTGATTATCCCTTTTATTCCTTTAGCATAATAGAAACCCATCTATAAAAATTTAAATTTGCAAATGCCGTCTAATGAACAACCTCAACTAAGTGATGTTTTAAAAGCAGATTTTTTTCCTTCATTAGATGGGCTACGAGGCATAGCAATAATTTTAGTTGTTTTCTCACACCTAAAGTTTCAGCCTTACATTATTTTCAATGGAGCTTTAGGGGTAGATGTTTTTTTTGTATTAAGTGGATTTTTGATAACATCCCTCTGCATTAAAGAAAAGAATAATAATGGAGACATTTCGTTAAAAAAATTTTATATCCGTCGGGCATTAAGAATATTTCCGGTTGCTTACTTATATTTATTTTTATTAGCTATATTAAATAGTATCTATCATCTTGATATTACTTGGTTTCAATTTTTAGGAGCGGCTTTATATCTCACAAATGCAAGTTATTTTAGAGCCCATAGTTTTTCTTGGTTTACCGGGCATTTTTGGTCACTAGCCGTGGAAGAACAATTTTATTTAATTTTTCCATTTTTATTAAAAAAGCAGTCTAAGCTCTACTTTGGATTCATAATATTTATCGTTTTTATTCTCCCGATTCTTTGTTATCTACAATACCAAATCCCTGGGTTAAATAAAGGACTATTTTATTTGCTCACCCATTATTTTATAAAATTTCAAGGAATAGCAATAGGGTGCTTATTCTCTATTCTTGCTTTCCACAAAACTTTAGATAGCAATACTTTTTTCAAATACAAATTAACAGTTAATATAATCGCTATATTATTAGTTTTCACATTGCGCTATAATGATTTCTTTTCAATAAATTCTGTCTTCAATAATTTTTCTATCTCATTATTATTGGGTTATCTCATAGTTACCAACATTACGCCGTCAACTGATTTTATATTTAAAGGACTTAATAGCAAAATTTTGACCACTATCGGTAAATTGTCATACAGTATTTACATATGGCAATCTTTATTTACCTCAAATGGTTTTGTCTCAAATAGCAATGAGTTGCCTTATATAATATCGCATTATCCATATAACTTAATCTGGATAATAGTAATCCCCTCTTGCTCGTATTATTTTTACGAAAAGTTTTTCCTTAACTTAAAAAATCGCTTTAAAGCAAATTCTAAGGCTGCTGTCAGGGCTTAAGAATTATTGACGATTCTAACCATCGTCGTATTTGCTTTTCTTTAAAAGTTGATAGAATAGTACTTACCGAGTTTACTTCATTCATTGACATTCAGTTTCTTTAGCGTCATGTCCTTTATCAACCTCCCCTCCTTCATTTCCATCCTATCTTCCGTCGGTTTCGGAATGGGAATAACCATTATCGCCTCACGCAAAAAAACAAAAGCTGAGACTTTGCTCGCTGAAACCCAGGCAAAGTTTACCGAGGTCGAAATGTACAGTAAAATGCTTAGCGACCTGAAAATGCAATCTGAAATACAAGCGCAACAAATACTTATGCTGCAACAAAAAGAGGGCGAATATTTAAAAATAATCCGCGCGCAAACTTCCAGGGAAAGAGAGCTAACAAAAAAAATTAATCAAATGGGTGTCGAAATCACCTTATTAAAAAACAAATTAACTGTTTATGAACAAGCTTAAAAACCGGCTGATAAATAGCTGGGATCTTCTGACAAAAGCAATCCGCCAGCACGGCGAATATTTATTATTGATATCAGCCGTTTTCCTTTTCTTGGTTTCACCACTAATTTTAAGATGGTATGATCCTACAGCAGGCACTTTTGACATCGGCGTTTTACAGGTAAATATTACCTCAATTATCAGTCTGTTTATTTTTTGCTCGGTATCATGGTTGGTTATTAAGGTGATATGGCCTGATCTGCGCAACTTCTTCGAAAATGAGTTCGGGACGGCTTTCAAATCTTTAACATCATGGCAAAAAATACTTACCTCTTTATTTGTTTACTGCTTTATAATATTGGTATTAGTTATGCTCAACCAGGCAATACCGGCAGTACAATCATCCGTCATAAAGTAGCATTAACCTATGCATCACAAACAGGCGTCCGCGAACTAACCGGCAACAATGACGGCAAAGCAGTTGAGACGTATCTTCGCTACTGTGGGCTTTCAAAAGGCGAACCGTGGTGCGCATCCTTCGTGTGTTGGGTTTACGGGCAAAATAATGTTCTGAACCCCAGAAGTGGTTACTGTCCGGATCTGTTTAAACCAAAAAAGATTATATGGAAACGAAACTCCAATCGAAACGCGACACCTCTGCAGGGAGACGTGTTCGGAATTTACTTCCCGGGTAAACAAAGAATTGCCCATACGGGGTTTATAGATAAGTGGGGCACAACTCAAGTTTACACTGTTGAAGGTAATACCAATCAAGCCGGGAGCAGAGAAGGTGATGGTGTATACTGCAAAATACGACTAACCAGGCAAATTTATGCCGCAGCAAGATTTATCAAATGAAAATTTATTTAATACTAGCCTTTTGTGCGATTTTTATTTCATGTTCAAAAAAAACGCATACTGCCGATTCAACTCATGCAACATCAAAAATTCAGGAGTTTAAAGATAGCGTTAATGACAGCAATTTATTGACTATAGACAAGTCTGTAACCACTACAAACATGGATCTGGATACCGCGATTGTGATTACAGGACATTCCTTATTGGGTAACTTCAACCTGCAAGACTCATCCGGTCATTTTGAAAACAATGATTTAACTATCGACTTCACCACAGATAAATTGGGTTTAAATATTGCGTTTAAAGCATCTCCTAAATCAAAAGTCATCAACGCCCACTATCACCAAAAAAGTGTAATTCAAAACAATGTTTTGAAAACGGACAAATCTAAATTAAGCACTGTAAGGAAAACTGATATTCAACGTGATTCTACTTATAAGCATATTGCAGATCAAAGTGATCCAAGTGTTATAAGCAATTTAAAATCTACTATTGGTTGGATTATTATATTACTAATGATAGGTACGATCGTATTCTTCCTCGTAAAGAAACAGCTGCTAAAGCTTTAAATCAAAGTGTGCCCGGAACGAGATTCGAACTCGTACATCCTTTCGAATGCCACCCCCTCAAGATGGTGCGTCTACCAATTTCGCCACCCGGGCTTGTAATACTACAAATATGCAAAAAAGCCTCTTTTCAAGAAGAGGCTTTTTTATTTAGGGCGTGCCCGAGGAGAGACTCGAACTCTCAAGAGACAATTCTCAACGGCTTCTGAGACCGCAACGTTTACCAATTTCGCCACCCGGGCTAATAAAAGCAGGCTGCAAATATAGTTTTTCTCGGTATAAAATAAATATTAAAGTATAAGTCTGTTGCAAAAAAAATAGCATAACAATACCTTCGTACATTTAAGCCATTGATGATTAGACCAGTATGATCAAAAACAAACTATCGTATTTTTTTAAAGCTATTTTTTTATTTCTTCCCGTAATGTCAGCAGCACAACGTGTACAGATAATAAACCAAAATAAGTCGGTTAGCATTCGGGGCTTATCAGTGGTTGATGACAAAATAGCATGGATTAGCAGTAGCCAGGGTTACATTGCTAATACATTGGATGGCGGTAACACCTGGAAATGGCGGCAAGTAAAAGGTTTTGAAAAAGCTGATTTTAGGGATATTGAAGCTTTCTCGGCTAAAGAAGCTATTATTCTAAGCTCAGGAACGCCGGCCATGATCTTAAAAACCACAGATGGCGGTAATACCTGGAAAGTAAAATACAGTCAAAATGATAGCACATATTTTTTAGATGCGATGGACTTTGATAAACCCAACCATGGTTTTGTAATGGGCGATCCGATAAAAAATAAGTTTTTATTACTAGAAACTAAAAATGGGGGTAATAATTGGCAATCTATTGACGGTCCGGACGCCATTAATAGTCAGGCGGCCTTTGCTGCGAGCGGCACCTGCTTAATACTTAAAGCCACGCCAACGGTAGTTACCGGCGGTGGTGCGGCTGAGGTGATCAGTAAAAATCATTCGGTTTGGCAACACACATCGTTGCCTATCACACACGGACAAAACAGTCGGGGTGCGTTTTCAATTTCTGGCGATAGAAAACGCCTGGTGGTAGTAGGAGGCGACTATATAAATAATAAAAGGCGCGATTCGACGGTTTGCTACTCTATCAATAGTGGTCAAATTTGGCTCTCCGCCAATAGTTTTCCGTCTGGTTATCAGTCATGTGTGGAATATATAGAGGCTACCACTTTTCTGTCCACTGGCACAGCCGGCACCAATATTAGCATGGATGGTGGAAAAAACTGGACACAAATTGACGGGCAGAGCTTCAATGTTTGTCGTAAAGCAAAACGCGGAAAACTGGTACTTTTAGCTGGCGACAGCGGTAAAATTGGAATATTTAAAAAATAGTACACTGTAAATGAAGCGCTTAAAAAAACTTTAAAATAAATTAAATTAACCCTTGCACAGATACCTTAATAGCTCTATATTTGCACCACTTTAATCGGAAACGGTTAATGATTCCGTAGCTCAGCCGGTAGAGCATAACACTTTTAATGTTGGGGTCCTGGGTTCGAGTCCCAGCGGGATCACTTAAGGAAACAACCACTTTTGGTTGTTTCCTTTTTTTATGCCCATAATAGTCTCATAAGCAGACTCTTAGCATGCAGCAAAAAGTGATTCAATTTTTACAATTTTGATTTTATACCGTTTCTAAATTTGGTCTGTTTTTTTAATGGCGGAGGGTCTAAGCCCTATTTTTAAGGTTCGATTTCCACTTAAGGTATCAAGAGGCATTCTATCGTCAGGCTTCTTGCTAAATTTAGCTACAAGATAGAGGAAGTCCAAAATAACACTGGCTTCGTCGTCATCCACTACTATGTTATTTAGAGCCAAAATATGAACAGCTTTTTTAACTGTTACATTTCGATCCTTAAACTGTAGACTGGGCGCGAACAAGCCCTTTTCTATTATTGGCGCAGTCTGTATATATTTTTTAAATGAAAAAATTTTTGTCAACGCATGATTCAAATGCAATGAGAAATTTCCGAAAGTATCGATTCCGCGGGGTGATATAAAATTAATCATGTGCATTTTGTCATTCACGTTCGAATCCTTAAATCGAGAGAGTATTTTGTCGAAAGAGTAAAGTGAATTGAGCTGTTTGTCAACACAACTCAGTTTGATCGTAACTTTGTTTAGCTCATCATTTAAAAGCCATCGAATTCTATCTTTCCGGCGACAAACAGCTTGGCTTTTGTACTTCCGTCTTTCATTATGGTAATCCTTTCAAGTATGATCTACCGATTATATAGTGACCTGAGCTGGATAAGGAAAGTATTTTAGGGTTGAGGCCATGTGATTGGCTTTTATTTTTACTTAAGGACAAATTAGGGTGCAGATTTCCCAGTATGGATTAAGTCATACCCTTATCGTTATATCTTTACTACAAAATCTCTGCAGTTATCTGCAGCCGAAAGATATAATTGATGGTAGTTGCATAAACCATCCCTATCCCGCACGGAAGCGTACCCGGAGCTCATCGATGTGAGTCCGGGATAAGTTTTTTCGATTACTGCGGGATCATCTTCAAAATGGATGCACATTTGGCATATTTCCACAGTTTTATTGGCTAGCTGCACTGAGTTCAAAATGCGCATGACTTAATGAGTGATGAGGGTTGACCAATAATGACCGAAAATAAAAACCGAAAGGATATAGCCTAAGATTACATTGATAACGACTCCAGCAGTAAAAGCTATTATCGGTTTGCTACCAACAGATGCTAACTCGCGGAAACGTGTAGTTAAGCCAATGCTGAAAAAACTAAAGGTAAATGCCCACGTACGTAACGACGTAATCGGCGTTATCAATGCCGGTTTTATTACCTTATTATACTCTGCTAAGCTGTGACCATGTATAATTAATGAAGTTAATATCGAAGCAATCAGAAAGCCGATAACAAATTTAGGAAAGCGCCACCATATTTGCCCGGCCTGCACTTTTGAATTGATTTCTGAACGCTCCCAATAAGTAACCGAAATCACAGCCAACGCAAATGCCCATATGCCTATCCAAACGTCGCGACCAATTACCTTAATAAGGGTATAAGATGCAACGGCCTGATCTGCAGTTCCGGCAATAACATGACTGTTGGCTAAACCACCGTACGATTGCGCAGCAGCCAATCCAGCGGCATCGGCAAACTCGGAGGTACCTATCCATGCGCCACCAACTCCGGCTGGTAATTGAAGGCTGCGGCATATTAACGGTAAGACAAATATCATGATGATAGCATATATAACTACTAAGCTTATAGCTATGGGCGGATGCTCTTTTTTGGCTCTTACAGAGCCGGCTATCGCAATTGATGCGGACACACCACATACTGCCCCTCCCGCACCCAATACAGCTGCAAGCCTACGATCAAGTCCTAACTTGCGGCCCACAAAGAAAATAGTAAGAAATGTAGCCAGCGAAACAACAGAAGCTTGTAAAATAGCTATAGGGCCTGCCCATAGAATCAAGGTAAAAGGTAGTGTAGCCCCCAGCAATATGATACCTAATTTAATATAAAACTCTACTCTGAAGCCGGCGTCCAACCAACGCGGTAATGTTGTAATATTTGATATTAGCAGGCCTAGGCCAAGGGCTACCAGCGGAGGTTCAAGTGTATATTTACCTGCCTGATCCCAACTGCCAAGGGTGTAAACTATTGTTGAAACAATAAACACAAAAATAAATGCCGGTATAAAGTTTCTGGGTTTTTGCCCGATACGCGATGTAACTTTAGTAAAAAGTACCAAAAGTAGCCCTAAGAGGGCCAGGTACTTAACAGCATTCTTAGAAAACTGATCGGCCAGTTGAGAAAAGTTTGACCATTTGCCGGGACTAACCGCTATCCATGATATACTGGAGCCTGACAGATAAAATAAATAAGCCCCAGTCACAATACTAAGGCCCAGGATAACGGCCCACCAGTCTTCGGTGAGCGTTTTTTGAGTTAATTTCGCTTTTTGAGTTTCCCCAACCGCGCTTTCTAAATTGACGTTTTTTGCCATTTGTTTGATTTTAATTGGTTATTAAATATTTGGTTATTCTGGTTTAAATAATAGTGTACCATCGGGCTTTATCTGCCAAGAGGTGATTGGATTCATGTGATAGCCGCCGGTTTTTGTACCACGGGCTGTGGTCAATTGTTGCAAAGTAGGCTGCATATAGCCGGTTTCGTCCGTTGCGCGGCTTAGGATCTCGGTAGGTGTGCCATTCCACCCCCATAAATATCTGAAGTAGGTATGAGCCTTGCTTAGTATCGGACCCTGCAAGCTGGCCTCATTCCAGGTTTGACCGGCATCTGTGCTTACCTCCACTTTGGTAATTTTACCGCGGCCGCTCCACGCCAGTCCACGAATTTCTATCCAGCCTGTTTTTATTTTATTGGGGTAGCAGGGATAAGTAATAATGGATCGCGCATCCATCTCAAAACTGAACATCCTGATCTTGTCATTTACCGGATATGTATATTTTGAGGTCTCCTCACGCGTCATCCATGGCTCATCGCCTATCTCAATACGGCGCAGCCATTTGATATTCATATTACCCTCAAAACCCGGCAGCAATAACCTGGCGGGATAGCCCTGCTCAGGCCGTATAGCTTCGCCGTTTTGGGCGTAGACAATCATAGCATCGTCCCAGGCTTTCCACATGGGTATGGTGCGTGTCATCACTGCGGCGTCCGACCCTTCAGCCAGGAACCATTTGGCTTCGTGACTTGCACCCACCTCTCTGAATACAGTAGACAATAGTACGCCCGTCCATTCGCTCTGGCTGGTTAAGCCGAGAATATCCTGCGGGGTCATTTCCTCTTTACCAGTTCTGAAGTTACCGGCACACTCTATAAAACATGTGCGTGTTACTGCAGGAAAGCTTTTCAGATCGGCCAGAGTAAACTTCATCGGCCTGGCAACCATGCCATGTATTAATAGTTCATATTTTTCAGGGTCGATATCAGGGATACCGGCATGATGCCGCTCGTAATGCAGATCGGACGGTGTAATAGTGCTGTACAGATCTTGCAGCGGCGTTCGCGATGATATATCTGACGGGGACTTGATAGGATGCTCAAACTTAGAACGCTGCCCTAACTTGCTCGGACCGCGGCCGGGCGTTTTGGTTGGGTCGCCCGGATCAAGCATCGGCAGTCTTTTAGCCAATACCTTACTTACCGGTAATACAGTAGCACCAAGAATTCCACCCAAAAGGCTACGGCGACTGATCTTTCTATGTTTCCTTTTATCCATCGTTATTTTACTTCAGAGCCGCCTCTGCGGTCGTCAAAAACAAATAATTTGCGTGCCGGCATTATTATTTTAGGTAGTGAGCTGGCATTTTGAACGGTATCAGCAGTGACATGGTTGACGTTGAGCAGGTAAGCCGTCAAGCTGTAAATTTCTGTGTTGCTCAACGAGCCCGGCTGTGGGTAAGGCATGGCCCGGCGAATGTAATCGAATAAAGTGGTAGCATAAGGCCAGTAATTACCAATGGTTTTTTCTTTTACTTTTAAAATGGTATCCCCGATCAATGCAGGGCCCAGGGTCTTCGCATTTACTTGCCCTATTGACTTTTCACCGTGGCAGGCTACGCATTTTTGTATGTAGATGGCCCGGCCTTCGTGTACGCTGCCTTGCCCTACCGGTAAGCCTTTTCCATCGGGACGGATGTCGATGTCCCAGGCGGCTATTTCAGTTTGATTAGCAGCTCTGCCGAAGCCAAACTTTGATGGCCAATTGTTGGTATCGATATTGGTCCCCCTTTTGTCATCGCGACCATAGCGTGGCAATCGCAAGGAAAAAGGCATTGTTCGCGATTGCTTTGCAACGCTCGCAATGACAAATTCTTTATTTGTAAAAGCCAGCGAGCCCATCAAACCTTGTATTACCATTACAACGATCCCTGCCTTTCTCATACCCCTATCTTAAAAATATCTTTTAAAAGACGTTTGGCAGCATGATAGCCGCACATACCGTGTACGCCGCCACCGGGCGGAGTTGATGATGAACAGATATACAACCCTTTAGCCGATGTGCGATAAGGCGAACTTCGCAAGGCCGGGCGGGTAAACAACTGCGCCAAATCAATAATGCCACCGTTAATATCGCCGCCAATGTAATTGGAATTATAAGCTTCCAGTTGTTTGGTATTCAGTGTGTGCCGATGTAATATCCGGTCGCGAAAACCGGGTGCGAAACGTTCTATTTGTTTTTCGATATTAATGGTCATGTTTTTAGTTGAACCGTTGGGGACATGGCAATACCCCCAGGCTACATGTTTGCCCTCCGGTGCGCGCGACCGGTCAAAAATCGATGGCTGCGTGAGCAATACAAACGGATTGGTTGGATGCGCTCCTTTACTGGTCGCGGCTTCGTTTTCGGCAATTTCTTTAAGCGTCCCGCCAATGTGGATGGTTGATGCCCTGCCGAGTTCCTCAGCTTTAAAAGGGATAGGCTCTGCAAGTGCCCAATCAATCTTAAACACTCCCATACCATAGCGATAACGTTCCAGTTGCCATTTATAAATATTAGACAACCTATGCCCGGCTATCTCCAACAATTGTCTTGGTGTTACATCAAACAAAACTGCCCTTGCCGCGGGCAACTGGTTAAGCGAAACGATGTAAGTATCCGTTTCAATCTTTCCACCAAGGCTAATAAAGTAATTGGCTAAGGCATTAGCTATACTTTTAGAGCCGCCTTTAGGTATAGGCCAGCCTTTTAAATGTCCATTGACAGTCAACACCAGGGCGATAGCTGATGTAGCCAGGTTTGACAGCGGTTGTATGGCATGCGCCGCCATACCCGCAAATAAACCTTTAGCCTTTTCAGTCTTGAATTTTTTGGACAGCCGCGTAGCGGGTTGCAAAGCATTCAAGCCAAATCCCGCCATATCCATTGGATGTTTCGGAAAGCTTATCGGCCCCAAAGCATCGCCGGCTATCCGTGGCCATGCCTCAACCAGCGGACTGATCAATTGCAGGTAAGCGTCCTTATCCTCGCCCAAAGCCGCAGCTGTGTTCTCGAGTGATCTCTGGAGGATTGCGGCCGTACCATCATCAAAGGGATGCGCAGCGGCAATTTCCGGGTAAATGTATTCCAAGCCAAATTTCTCCAATGGTAAGGTTTCAAAAAATGGTGATGCCGCAGCCATCGGGTGCACCGCCGAACAAACGTCGTGCAGATAGCCGGGCAACGTCAGCTCCTGAGTGCGCAACCCGCCGCCGATAGTTTCTTTACCTTCCAACACCAGCACAGAAAGGCCGTGCTGCTGCAATAAAATCGCAGCAGCCAACCCATTTGGCCCCGAGCCAACAATTATAGCATCAAACTCCGCCATGTATCAGTATTTACCGGCACTTAACGTACTTTTTGGTAGCACATATTTACGGTCGTACCTGTCTAAAACCACGTAAATAGAATCTTTATGATCGTTGATACCTGACAGGATCACCCTTGAACCATCCGTTGTGTCATATTTTAGTATCATACGGTTACGTTTTGGCTCACGTTGTTTTTGCGCAAACTCGCGGTCGCGGCGTGCAGACCAGGCCGCCGGATCGATCATTTTGTTTTCGTCGCCAATATGTTTCCAGGCTTCTGGGCTTATCCAGTTATCGGGCTTTTTGTTATCATTATTTTGACGATTGCCACCACGACCCCTGCCTGCCCTGCGGCTGCCTAATAATGCCACCGCGTTTTTATCTTGCAGGTAAAGCACTTTATCTATCGTATCTGCATAATAATGATAAGCTCTTTCGCCACCCGCTACACCGGTAATCTCGAACGTTCGTTGAATATCATGCATGGGGCTGCCACCACCGTTTGACGGGTCGATGATCACCGGCTTATTAACGCGAAACGTTAGGGTTGTCCAGTTCTCAAACGTAGCCTCCTGCCAGCGTACGCTATCTAATGGGTTATAAGGCAACTCCTGCCCGTTAATTTTAAACTCGGTTACATGGTAGTTGCCGCGCAGTTTTTTTAGCCCAGCGGTTGATGGTTGTTTATACGGATCATATTTAAAGTTGATCACCTCTGTGTAAGTCAATATGCCAAAGAAGATGATAAACGTTAACGTCTTTAATGCAAGGCGTGTATATTTTAACCCTAGTTTTGTAAAATCAGGATATACTCTGAAGTGCGTGGTGTACTTTTCCCGGATAATAAGGTTGTACAGTGCGGGCACATCATCAGCAATTAAAAACAACGACAGTAGTACAAAGTAAAAGGCATACACATGCACACCACCGTCGTAGGCGTAGTTGACCAGGGTGATATCAAACAAAGCACCAGCTAGTAATATAGCGCCATAGGTGGTTGTTTTACGGAAGAACAGCAGTGCGCCGGCAACAATCTCAACCACGCCGCCAAATACCTGGTACCAGGGCACAATACCTACCGACATCCAATAGATCTTCTGCGCGGTAAAGTCGCCAAAATTACTGTTTAACAACCCGAGCGACGGATATGGCATTTGCGTTGGAAACAACTTGGTGAAACCAAAGCCAATAATACCAATACCCGCACGGTAACGAACTATCACACGCAACCAGTAATAAAGCAGGTTATATGATCTGGTTTTACGATCTATCAATGTCCAGATCAAGCCGCCGATAATACCGAAAACCAAGGCAATCCCCCAATCGGCATAATCAGCAAAAAAATTGCGTTTGGCGGGCATGCCTACTGCGTTATCATTAACCTTATCGTGTTTTTTTGCTACCGGGGCAACGGCAGCTACAGCCGTGCTATCTTTTCCACTCGCATCAGCCAGTATATCGCCATGGTGACGATTATGATGGCCATGGTGTAGTGTAGTATCGGCACCGGCTAAAGTATTTTGATGACGGTGATCACCTTTATGCCCTTGTGTACTGTCGACAGGCGTAATATTAGCTGCATCGGCCAGGTGATGATGCCGTTTGCCTTTACCGCCGTCATTTTTATTATCACCATCTCCTTTTTCTTGCGGAAGCGGTGCGCCGTCTACATCGCTGTAGTTAGGACCGCTGCTAAACCAACGCACATAGCTTGGTTGGAAACGAGCGATATCGTACAGGTCGCGATAGTGTGGCCGAAACCAGTTTAAGGTAAAAATATTATTGTACCAGCTGGCGGTTGATGGGATTGACATCGCCAGAAGAAATATGAACAATATACGAAAACCCAATTTTTTTTGCCATGACCACGGCGTAGCTACCGGTTCTGTTTCTGCTATTGTTATATTATTGTTAGCCATTGCTTTGTCGTGATTAAAGTTTTAGCACCTTGCGTCTGCCAAGGTTTACAGGATATTTTTTGTCGATTTTATTCAGCACCACATAAATGGAATCGCGGTTTTGGTCAACACCATTCAGTATGATGGTAGCCGAATCCGGGCGGATATAATTCAGCGTGATATGCTCATTGCGGTAATGCGGATTTTTGTTGGTGAGCGATAATGTCTGGCCCAGCGTGTCTACCACATAGCTGTAATAATGCCTGCCTGCCGAGCCTGCCAACTCATAGTTGCGGTCCTCATCTTTTTGTGAGATTTGCTCGTAATTGGTTGAGTCGATCAATACCGGGCGGTTTGAGCGGATACTCAACGTGGCCCATTTCTCAAACACCACGTCGCGCCAGCGCACCGGGTCGGTTGCCGAGTAAGGCAGTACGTTATTATTGATACGAAATTCGCTTACGTTGTAAATTCCGGCAGCGTGTTTCAAGCCGGCAGCTTTGGGGTACTGGTACAGGTCATTATGGTAACCCGAATAGGTTTTAAACCCGTACAGTAAAACAAAGAAGAAAATCACCAAAGCTTTGATGCCGACGCGTACGGTTTGTTGCGTCCCCACAAATACAGGCTTGTAAGTATTGGGCTGCGTAGGTCGATCTAACGAGATAAGGTTAAAAACACGTTGCGCATCAAACCATAAAACTAACAAGGCAAAACTGATAAGATAAAAACTATACACATACTCGCCGCCTTCATAAGCCAGATTGGAGATGAATACATTACCGGTAAACACCAATATCAGCAGGGCACCAAATGTTGCAGTCTTTCTAAAGAACAGCAGCAACCCGGCCAACACTTCTACCCCGCCTAAAAACGCTTCATAACCCGGCACAATGCCTAAGCTCATCGAGAATATTTTCCAATCTGTAAAATCACCGTAAGCGGTGTTTAAATTGCTGATAGATGGAAAAGGCGCCTGTAAGGGAAATAATTTCAGGAAACCGTAACCAATTATACCTACCGCCAAACGATACCTAACAATAGTTCTAAGCCAGTAGTACAGCTTGTCGTAATCCTGCTCTTTATATTTGGAGCCGTTCCATAATAATGAGCCAATCAAAGCCAGCACGGCAACAATGATCCAGTTGACGAAGCTATCTGTACCCGGTATAAACTTTGGTGACAGGCGCGTAAGTTCAAAAATATAGCCGTAGCTAAGCCAGCTGGGTGCAAAAAGCACCTTAAACAGGTCGATGCTCAAGGGCAGCGCCTGTAGGATAAAAAACAGGAATATGAACCTGAATACAGCCTTTTGCGTCGGGCCCCACTCCTGTTGGGTGTTGTTGTTGATAATTTGAGTCATAAATGTAATAATGAGGATTAAGATGACGCCGGGGGCAGATTCGAACTGCCGTAGATGGTTTTGCAGACCACAACCTCGCCACTCGGTCACCCGGCTATAAGCGGCACTTTCTTCGTCGGGCCGCCTTTGCAATCAATTAGTTATCATCGTCAGCTTTTGCAATTCCATTACCTGCCTGCGCTTTACGAGTCTCTTTAATCACCACCCGTTTTGCCAGATCATATTTTTGACCGGCTCCCAGAAAGAAAAAGGGGCCATCAGACGCAGTAAAATCTTCTCGACCGTTAACCACGTGCTTACCTTCGCTGTTAATAATGGTATTATAATCGTAGATAGCGGCGTACGATTTACCCAATACTTGTAAGGTATCTCGCTGAACCAGTACTGCAGTAGCCTCATTCAGGCCAATGCCAATTAATTCAGGCGCTTTGCGGATAAAATCTACCAGCGCAAACTGGCGGTTACGCACCAGAATGTGTTGATCAATAGCCGAGTTTTTTAGAAAACCTAAACCCTGGGTATGGTCGCCAATTAAAATCTGTGCGCCTTTAGTATCGCCACGCCACAGGAATGAACCCAGTATGCTCGCACCTGCCGAGCTTCCGGCTATTACGCCGCCCCGATCAAGCAGGTCTTTAAATGCCTGGTGGGTAAGCGTATTCAGGTATGAGTCGGCAATGCGCCATTGCCTACCGCCCTCAAAGTAAACTGCAGTTGCTTTTTGAATCGGGGCTATAAATTTTTCGCTATTGGCCTCCCTCAGGTCATTGGTATGCAGCAGCGTTACATTTTTAATACCGGTTTGTTTTTTAACTTCGTTGACATCCTTCTGGTCAAAAGCAGCCGAGTCGCCTACGGCAGCAGTAACCACCAGCACGACTGCTTTATCTTTACCGCCGGCCAGTTCGGTAAACTTATCCCAGATATCGCGCTGAGAGCCAACATTACCGCCAATAATGATCAGGCTGCCTTTTTCAGGGCCATGACGGGTATCAGATTTTTTTACAGTAATAGGCGAGCGTTGGGCAAAGGTGGCATTGGTCAATGCGGTTACTGCCAATAATAAAATGCTTAATTTTTTCATGATGATATCGTTAAATCGTCAATTAATAATAACCAGGGTTACGGTTGTTACCCGCCAGATTAGGGTCAACCAATGTTTCGTTGTAAGGGATTGGGAACAGGTACAGGTGCTTATCTTTCAAGTTTAATACGGTTTGTGCACGGTCTGTACGTACCAGGTTAAAGAAGCGGTCGGCTTCAAACGGAAACTCTACCTGACGCTCGTTTTCAAGCGCGGTTAAAATATCAGTCAGAGTTGCTGCTGTACTTGGAGCAACACCAGCGCGTGCACGCACCGCGTTCAGGTCTGATTGTGCGCTGCTTGGTCCCACCAAATTGCCCTGATAAGCTCTGGCTTCGGCACGGATAAGGTATAGCTCTGCCACGCGGATCACATAAGCAGGGTCGGTGCCCAATGGGTTGCGATAGTAAAGTTTGCCATACCACAGGTTACCCGGAGGCGCAGTTTGGCCGATAAGTGCATTGCGGTTACCACCTATAGCAGCATTATTCAGCAAAGCAACCAAGGCATCATTCGGCGCCCATTCACGACGGCCACCCAAAGCAGGCGGCAACCACCAGGTACTGTGCCCGTTGGTGTTTGAGGTAGTGTACGCTAGTTCAAATACTGATTCATTAGTCGCTACAGCATTGTTGGCAAAAAAAGCACTGTAAGGCGTTACTAACGAGTAGTTGGTATTGTCGCTGATTACCGAGGTAGCAAATTGCTCGGCCAATGCCCAGTTCTTCTGATACAGATAGAAACGCGCTTTCAAAGCTTGCACTGTTCTTAGCGTAACGCGATTGCGGCTCACGGTAGTAGGAACCAATGGCTGCGCTGCATCCAGATCTTTTAAAACCTGCGCATACGTATCAGCCAGGCTACTACGTGGAACATTCGCATTATCTGTAGACGCGTAGGTTGGTTTCAGGATTAGCTGAACACCACCCCAGCCACGCGCCAAATCAAAGTAAGCCAGCGCACGAATAAAATAAGCCTCGCCCAAATACTGGTTTTTAAGCGCCGGGGTTAACAGCGGATCATTAAGCGCAGGCACTTTATCCAGGATATAGTTTGCCTGCGCAATGGTTTTGTAGATAGCGGTCCAAGCCGATTGTACATAACCGTTTGTAGCTGAGGTTAAATGTTTAGTGATCTCGCTCGGGTCAGACTGCGAGCCGGTCCACTGGATATCGCCCCCAGATAAATAAGATAGCGCCGGGAAGTTTGAACCATAGTAATTGCCGCTTCCTAACTGGTTAAACAAACCGTTTACCGCGGTTCCGGCGGTAGCCGCGTCCGTTATAGCTACAGATTGATCTATCTGCAATTTGGGCTGCACCTCTAAAAACTTCTTGCACGAAGTAAGCAGCGCCAGTAGGGAAAATATATATAATGCTTTTTTCATGATTTAATATTTTGGTGATCAGAATGTAATGTTTGCACCTGCCTGGATAACCCGCGGAACCGGTGGTGTTCCTAAATCGTATCCCAGCACAGTAGCTGACGACGATACGTTAATCTCCGGATCGGGACCTTTATATTTTGTCCATAACCACAGGTTCGAACCGCTTACATATACTCTGACAGACGATAGATGCGCTTTCTCAATCAGATGCTTCGGAATGGTATAACCCAGGTTAACATTGCTTAGGCGCAGGAATGAGCCGTCCTCAATATTTCGTGTTGTAGGGCTAATGGTATAATTCTGTCCGTAAGCGGTAAGCCTTGGCATATCGGTTACATCGCCCGGCTTTTGCCAGCGGGTTAACTGACGGGTGTCCATAGCCCGGTTAGCGTCGCGGGTACCCCCACCTTCCAGAAAGTAGTTGTTATTGTTATAAACTTTGTTCCCGTAAACAAAATTGAAGAATACCGACAGATCAAAACCTTTGTAGGCAAAGTTGTTGGTTAAACCGCCGTTAAATTTAGGCAGTGCATTACCTACCGGCTCCAAATCGCTCGAGTTGATCACGCCGTTATGGTCATAATCATCATAAACTGCGTTGCCGGTTTGCTTGTCTACATATAGCTGTTTGTACGCATAAAAGGTATACATTGACTGGCCCTGCACCATACGCTCGGCAGCATAGGCCGCTACTACCGGTGTAGGTAGTTTGGTAATTTTATTGATGTTGCGGGATATATTGAAGTTGGTGCTCCATTTCAACGGGCCATCCAGGTTAATGCTGCTGATGTTGAACTCGAAACCCTTATTGCTCATCTCGCCGGCATTAGCCAAAATTGAGGTGAATCCCTGGGTTGATTTCAAAGGCAGGTTCAGCAGCAGGTTGCTGGTGTATTTGTCGTAGTAATCTGCACCTAAAGTCAGTCGATCATTAAATACGCCCAGATCCAAACCAAAATCAATCTGGCGGGTACTTTCCCATTTCAAATCAGGGTTTGCCAATTGGGCCGGGCCAATACCCGGGTTGTTCTGGTAGTTAAGACCAGCACCCCATAAACCGCGTGCAGCGTAATCAGGGATACCGTTTTGGTTACCGGTTACACCGATAGCACCGCGCAATTTCAGGTTGCTGATAAAGCTAACGTCCTTCAAAAAGTCCTCTCTTTTTGCTATCCACGCCACACCTGTCGACGGAAAATAACCCCACTGGTGATTAGCGCCAAAGCGCGAAGAACCATCGGCCCGGATACTTGCGTCGATGTAATATTTGCCATCGTAGTTATAGTTTGCACGGGCAAAAAATGATGACAGCTTATTACTCGTCGCCGAACCTGATGAAGTTGTTGTAGCTGCCGACGAAAGCTGCTGGAAAGAATCATTCGGGTAGTTGGTACCTGAACCTATAGTTTGATCGCTGAAGGTGCCCTGAATAGAGTTACCCAACAAAAAGCCCACATTGTTTTTGCCGAAAGCATGGGCATAAGTCAGCGTTTGCTCATTTGTCCAGGTAGTGCTGTTGCTAACCGCCTGCGAGCCTGAGTTATGGTTGGCTATACCAATAATGGTCAAACTGTTCCAATACTGCGACTCATTGTACTGGTTGTAATCAACGCTCCAACTGGTTTTGAATTTCAGGTCTTTACTAATCTTCACCTCGCCATATAAATTGCTGATGGCGCGATTACTGGTGCTGTGCATGTTAGTGTTATTCAGCAATACATCCAGGTTATCAAAACCCGCCCATCGGGCCGGACTGCCGTCAGCGTTGGTTGTCGGCAAGTAGGTAGGTGTGTGTAAGGCTGATTGTAAAATACCACCCTGAGGGCCATCGCCTACACGGGCATTGGTGCGGTAAGTTTGGGTAAAGGTATTACTAGTTCCAACGGTTACATAGTCGCTTACTTTGGTGTCAACATTTACTTTGAACGATCCGCGTCTAAAATCATTCGTTTTCAGGTCAGCTTGTTGTTTGTTCAGGCCACCGCCAATGTAGTAGGTAGTTTTATCGTTACCGCCTGCAACTGACAAATCATAATTCTGCAAAAAGCCGGTGCGGAAGGCTTGATGTAAACGATCGTAAGTTGGCTGATCCTGCGGTAAACCCCGCGGCGCCGGCGTAGCGGTTGGGTTATCTGTCAATGCCCTGAAAGGCTGATATTTATAAGTGTTTATGCCGGCTGTATTACCTGCGGCAACCGCATCCGCCTCTGAGTTTCTGTAAAACTCGTTCACCAGCTCGGCATGCTGCGGACCGGTTACCAAACTCCAAAGTTTTGGCGCCCAGGCACCACCGAAATAAGTACTCAAACTCACTTTAGGAGCGGCGTTATATTTACCACGCTTAGTGGTGATCACAATTACACCGTTGGCAGCACGAGCACCGTAAATCGCGGTAGCATCGGCGTCCTTCAAAACGGTTATACTTTCAATATCATCCGGATTGATATCGGCCAGCGGGTTGTTTGCCTGCCCCTGCGTAGTGATACGCTGTAAAGAACCGCTGTTTACATACACACCGTCAATTACATATAGCGGGTCATTACTGGCATTAATTGAAGTGGTACCACGTATGCGGATAAACATGCCATCGCCCGGCACACCTGTTGAGGCACTAATTTGCAAACCCGGAGCTTTGCCCTGCAATTGCTCTTCAAAGGTTGCGGTTGGTTTGTCTTTAACCTCGCCTACAGCAACGGTGGATACCGAGCCGGTAATAGATTTACGAGTTTGGGTGCCGTAGCCCACTACAACTACGTCATTAAGTTGGCTATTTTGCGGGGATAGACGTACAGTTACCGGACTGCCATCAACAATAAACTCTCTGGTTTGATAGCCTATATAGGTGACTACCAAAATAAACGGAATCTTTTGTGCTGTAATTAATTCAAATCTGCCGTTGGCGTCGGTAGTGGCGCCATTGGTTACACCCTTAATTCTCACAACCGCGCCGGGTAAAGTTTCTTTAGACGCTGAGTCTAAAACAAGGCCCTCGATTTTTGAATTGCCCGGTGGCGGTGCTTGTTGCGCCAGGATGTTATGAGGTAAGGCTAAGAGAAGTAAAAGTACGCTGAAGGGTATAAACGTTTTTTTCTTACGGATAAATATGTCCATATTTAACGAGTTTTAGTAAATGATCTATTTGCTGGAACTGGAATGAGTATCAGTGAGTGATTGGCGTTACTGAGCTGATACATCGTTATGACCGGCGAGGCCTCCTTGCCGGTTCATTTTTTCATATTTATTTCAACACATATTTTCTTGAGTTAATTAATAATAGGCTATGGGTAGCTTATCCCTATGTTTATGGTTAGAGCACAAAGGGGTTAGCAACAACACATATACATGCGTGAGGCATTTGTCATAAAGAAGTTCATAAGCCGCTTTGTTATAAGCTGACGGAGAAATGGGTATATACTAACTGTTTTCATGATGACGTGACAAACATAAAAACAATAATTTAATCTACCAAATCTATAGACTAAGTATTTTTATATAATTGGCAACATACAAAATTTGAATAGCGCCCTGCAAACGCCGGACAGTACCGATAATTGCAAAAAATGCGCTCTTCCGTGTATACACAGAAATTTAAAACGTTATTTATGTTTTTTAAATCCTAAAATGAATCAAATTAACAACTAGCCAACTTCATAGTACGGTTTAGTTTTATCCGGCTTTTTAAATTTTCCAATAGTCTTAAGCTTATTGATAATCGGTTCGATGTAGGTACCATAGAGCTCACTTAAGGAAACACGCAACCAAGCGTGTTTCCTTTTTTTATACCCATAAGAACCTCCTAAGCAGACTGTTAGCACCAAAAAGTGGTTCGACTTTTACTATTTCAATTTTATACCGTTTCCAATTTGGCCCTATTTTTATGGTTCGATTTTTACGCAACCTTTTAGCTCATATTTAAATCACTTGAAACATCTAAATACTCTTTCTCTAGTTCAGTAAAGTCATCGAACCCTACCTTTCCGACAACACAAAAGGTTTATAGGCATCCCCTCAAGAATTGCTTGATTTCGAAATTTAGACATTTCGGGCATTATTAACTTAAAAAAAGCAGCAAAGGATGTTGGTGAACTGTCAATTGCAATAAACCTAATAAAAGTACTGCTTCAACTTTATACTCCTTAAAATCTTTGCGTAACAAGCCTATGGCCTTTCCTATATGCTTTTCAACCGTTTTAACAGAGATGCCCATTCGTGAAGCTATTTCATGATATGTTAAATGTTCATAGCGGCTTAGCCTAAACGCCTGACGGCATTGCGGTGATAATTTACCTATGGCCTGCTGCAAACGCTCTTCGAGCAGTTGAGCGTCTATTTGCTCTTCAGAATTAGCTTCAACAACAGCTTTCTGATTTGACGCAAAAGCGTGCAAATGTCGTTCTCTTGTAGTGCGGGTACGCAATTCATGTAACGCCTTATTGCGTAAAACCCCATGCAGCCATCCTGAAACGTTAGCTGCTGCATCAATAGCCGCTTTTTGCTGCCAAAGTTCAAAGAAAACATCCATAACCAGTTCTTCAGTTATAGCTTCATCTTGCAAACGTCTGAAAGCGAAATGCGAAAGCCGGGCAAAGTATCGTCGATAAAGCAAGCCAAAGGCTTCCTGGTCGCCGGTTTTTATCCGTTGCAGAAGCACAGCATCATTTAAAAAGGGTTCTGCTGCCAATGTTAAAAAGTTATTATACCAACGTAAAATTAAAAAAATTATACATTTTTTTTTAAACCTATGGGGGTATGGGTCCTTGACAAGCAATTACTTGATATATTATTTGAATAATGGACCCGGAATTATTAAAAAAAATAGATCGTTATTTAAAAAACACTGCCTCTGCAACAGAGCGGCTGGAAGTAGAATCTTGGTTTGAGGCATCCGACGAAGACCTCGGTCAGATTTACCATGATAACCCCCAACAATTTGAAGCAGCCACAGAGCGTACGCTGGCTATATTGCAGCAGCGGATAGCCTATGATACAAATGCAACGCGCACTCGTTGGCGTGTCTACCGTTACGCCGCGGCTGCCTCCGTGTTGCTGGCAATTACAGCCGGGGCTTATTTCGGATTTCGTCAAAAATTAACACCAAACTATGTAACAACAAAGCCAGTATTACCAGGCACACAGACAGCTGTTTTAAAAACTGGCTATGGTAAAGTGATCCTATTAAATAGCACCAATGGATTATTGGCAAAATTTGACCAGACACAGATCTCAAAAAATGGAAATATACTGGCCTACAATACCAAGGAATCAAATTTAGAGGCAATGGTGTATGATACTTTGGAAATACCTGCCGGTGGCCGTCCTTATCGGCTGCAATTACCGGATGGCAGCCGGATATTATTAAATGCAGCAACCAAACTGCGTTTTCCGGAACGGATGACTACTCGTAATCGCGGTAAGTTGGAATTGATCAACGGCGAGATCTATGCGGAAATTATACATAATCCGTCTGCTCCGCTGATAGTTAAAACACCTACTCAAACCATTGAAGATATCGGGACTAAGTTTGACGTATCAGCGTATGCTGATGAGCCGTCAGCATTTACCGTGCTCCTGGAAGGTAAGGTCAGCGTTAATGGCAAAGCATTATCGCCCGGCCAGCAGGCCATTAGCCATGCGGGAAATATGGCGATAGCGCAAGCAGACCTTACACTGCGTACTGCCTGGGTAAACGGTCTTTTCCGTTTTGACCATACCCCCTTAAAAGAGATTTTGCGAGAGGTAGCTCGTTGGTACAATATGCAGGTGATTTACCAGGGGAACAACGGTAACGAAACATATTCAGGCATTATAGGCCGCGAGGCCAGCTTACAGCGAATTTTAGCCATTATCGGAACCGGCGATGTACACTACCGGATTGAGGGCCGTAAACTTATTATTTTACCCTAACAATTAGCTTATAGATTAACAAAAAGAAAGGAGCACTATCGGACAGTAAAACTACCCTACCCACTAATGTAAAGCCCGAAAAAAGGAAACCGGATCAGACGGCCATCTGACCCGGCGATGCCTGGGCCAAACGCACAAAATTGTAACAAACAAGATTTTAACGAAACCCAAACAACGCAAACTTATGCAATTTAATTTACGTGGTGAAATGCCGCGCTGCGGACGGCTATTACCCCAATTAATCCTACGGGTAATGAAATTAACGAGTTTATTACTTATCGTCGCCTGTTTACAGGTTAGTGCCACTACGCTGGCACAACGGGTGACGCTTCACGAAAAAAATGCTACGCTGAGCAGCGTCTTGATAGATATCAGGCAGCAAACCGGCTACGATCTGTTTTATAAAGACGAGTTGATTAAAGATCAAAAAGTAACTATAGATGTAAAAGATGAGCCCCTGGCAAAAGTACTAACCTCGCTCCTAGAGTCGAAGCAATTCAGTTTTACCATAACAGATAAAACCATTACGATACAACGTAAGGAAGAAACCTTGCTTGACCGGGTAAAAAAATACTTACAAGCCTTTGAAGTAAACGGCAAAGTTACTGATGAGCACAACCAGCCACTGCCCGGCGCCACGGTGACTGTAAAAGGCACCGACAACGTGACCATGACAGACGTGAATGGTAATTTCAATCTAAAAAACATAAACCCTAATGGTACGCTGATAATTTCATATATAGGTTTTGAGCGCAAGGAGGTCGCTATCAATGCTAAAACTACTATCGAAGTTATACTAACACCTACTAATGACCAACTACATGATGTGGTAATATCGGGTTATACGGTCCAAAATCGGGCTGAGTTTACCGGTTCGTCATCGCATATTGCAGGTAACGTTGTTGAAAATCGCCCGGTGGCCAGTTTTGATCAGGCTTTGGCCGGGCAGGCGGCAGGTGTAAAGATCACCTCAAATGGAGGGTCATTGAACGCGCCGCCAGTAATTCGCATTCGCGGCACCAACTCTATCAATTTGAGCTCTTACCCCCTGATCGTTATTGACGGCGTGACATCTTTTAGCGGCAATGTAGGCTTGTCAGCCGTGGTAGAAAACAATCCCCTGGCGAGTATTAATCCGAATGATATCGCTTCTATTGAGATATTAAAGGACGCATCAGCAACAGCCATATATGGCTCGCGCGCGGCAAATGGCGTAGTGGTCATCACCACCAAAAAAGGTAAAGCCGGCAAAGTGAAAGTTAATTACGACGGCTACTTCAGTATTACAAAAAGGCCAAAGCTACCAGAACTTTTAGATGCGGCAGATTACGTGACCATCAAAGACGAAGCTCAAACTAACTCGGGCCTCAAAGTAACTTACTTTCTAGGCAAAAATGCTGATGGCTCTGTGCAACAAACCAACTGGTATGATTATTTCTACAAAACCGGATATTCGCAAAACCACAACGTAAGTATCTCTGGCGCTACTGATGCTACGAATTATTATATCTCAGCAAATTACGATGACCAGAATGGCTTTTTAGTTAAAAATACGTTTAACCGTAAATCAGCCAGGGCAAATGTTGATCATCGTTTGTTAGAAGGCCTGCATATTGGAATAAACTTTGCCTATAGCAATTCGGTCAATAATAACCTGAATAGCGTATACAATTCGTTTGGTCGTAATAACCTGGCGCGCGAGTCGATGGTATTACCGCCTAATGTTTTAGCCTATAATGCCGACGGCTCCTACAACATCAGCGGCAATAGTTTAGGCTTAGGGCCTAATGCCATATCGGTTGGCTATTTTAATCCCTTGCCTATGATTGATAACGACAAATACTCGTCAGAAAGCAATAATGCAACAGGGTTATTTTATGCTGAATGGGAATTATTTAAAGGCTTAAAAATTAAAACCAACTACAGCATTAACAGTCTTAACATAACCAATCTTAACTTTAACAATCCTATACAAGGTAATGGCTTCAGTAGTAATGGTTCAGCCGGCAGCGAGTATGACACCAATTATCGCACAGATTTTACCAATACGTTGAGTTATAGTACTACCCTTGCTAAAAACCACCACCTTAGTGTATTAGCAGGCTATGAAGGAATTCAAACCATCAGCCGCGGATTTTCAGTAACACGTACCGGCCTTACCGACCCTTATTTTCAAAGCTTTGCCGGTGGTTTTACCAACATTAGCGACGCCAATGGTACTGCCAGTCAAAATGGTTATCGCTCCTACTTTAGTAACCTGTTCTATGATTTTCAGAAAAAATACTTGTTGAGCGCCAGCTTTCGTAAAGATGGTTTCTCCGGACTAGCCATTACACACAAGTATGGAAACTTTGGCGGTGGTTCAGTAGGTTGGAATCTATCGCAGGAGGATTTTTATCGCGGCTTGAGCTTAGCCAAAACACTATCAGATGTAAAATTGCGTGCCAGCTACGGGCAGGTGGGGAACGTGAACATTGGTGACTACGCTGCATCATCGCTTTATGGTTCTACAACTTATGGCGGCGTAGCGGGGCTCATTGTTTCGCAAACCGGTAATACTAACCTACACTGGGAAACCAGTAAGAAAACAGACATCGGTATCAACCTTGGCTTTTGGCAAAATAAGATCACACTTGATGCTGATTATTATAACAACACAATTGACGGACTGATACTAGCTGCGCCGCAATCACCTTCAAAAGGTATACCTGGCAATTCAATAAATACCAATGTTGGGTCGATGTATAATCGCGGTTTTGAGTTTGATTTACAGGCACATGTTATTGACAAAGGCGCTTTCCGCTGGACAGCCGGTTTGAATTTTAGTACATTGAAGAACCGCGTTACTGCTTTGGTCAATAATACTGATATATGGACCAACAGCCTTGAAACGTCGAACATTACCCGAGTAGGTTATTCAGTAGGGTCAGTTTATGTGGTTAAAACCACGGGCGTTAATCCGGCAAATGGTTTAAGAACCTATATTAATCGCAACGGTGCTACTGTACAATACAACCCGGTTACCGCAACCTGGAGCTACCTTGACGGCAGTAAAGCACCCGCCATGGATGCTTATGGCGATGGCGTGGTTATGGGGCCAACATTGCCTACCTATTACGGCGGTTTTAATAATACCTTCCGTTATGGCAATTTTGATCTGTATGTCAACATTGTCTTCTCAGGCGGTAACCAGATCTACAATGGCACCAAAGCTACCTTGCTCAATAATAACTTCTTTAACAACAAGGTAGACATATTACGCCGCTGGACAACACCCGGACAGGTTACCGACATCCCGAAAGTTTACTACAATGATCAACAGGCCAGCGGCTCTGTACTACCTAACTCCTATAACGTAGAGAGTGGTGCTTACATTAAATTGGGTACAGCGGCCCTGGGTTACACCATCCCTACTCAGCTTTATCGCAAGGCTGGCGTGTCATCAATCCGTATTTATGGGTCGGCAGGTAATATCATATTACATACCAAATATACCGGCTCAGATCCGGAGGTATCCGCCAATGGCGATTCCAATACAGCAGCCGGCCGCGACAAGAACTTAGTACCGGCTGGCAGAACTTTCACTTTTGGTTTAAACGTAGGATTTTAATAGGTACAACATGAAAACTATCCATTTAAAAAAAATAATTTTAGCAGCCTGCGTAGTAATATCAGGTTCGGCCTGCCAGAAAAAACTATTGGACCCGGCTAACACCACCAGCATTTCAGACGCCAGTGCTTTTGACAACGCAACGCGTATCACCGCACAGGTAAACGGGCTTTACGCGACGTTAAAAAGTGTATTCTTTTATGGTGGCAGCGTTACCATTTATAACGAATTACGTGGCGATGAATTTATTATGAACAAGCCCAGTACTACAACCGGGCAACAAAGCTGGCTACAGGCGGTAAATCCCAGTACCACCGAGGTAATTAATACCTGGAGCAGCGGCTATGCCACCATCAATGCTGTAAATACATTTTTAGCAGGTTTAACTGCTCATCAAAACAACGTAAGCGCAGCGCAATATGCCAATTTTACCGGCGAAGCAAAGTTTATTCGTGCATTGAGCTATTTTGCATTAGTTCAAACTTATGCCCAGCCTTACGCACTCAATAATGGCACCAGCCCGGGTGTGCCGCTGCGTTTAACAGCCGAAAACTCCAATGACGACAACCAGCTTGCAAGAAGTTCGGTAGCGGCCGTTTATGCCCAAATACTAGCTGACTTAAACGACGCTGAAAATAACCTGCCGGCTAACTACAACACCGCAACCCTTAATACTACCCGCGCTACCAAAAATGCCGCGATTGCACTAAAGGCAAGAGTTGACTTAACCAAGGGCGACTACACCAATGTTATTGCGGAATGTACAAAGATTGTATCGGCGAATGCACCTTTTCAGGCTCCTGCCAGTGGAGTTAACAATAAAATGGAGGCAAATATTGCCACAGTATTTGGTGGCAGCTATGCCGGCCCCGAAGCCGTTTTCTCACTGCCTTTTGTGACTACCGAACCGGGCTTACTAGCCAGTTTTTTTAATATTGCCCCAGGCAACGGGTATTACTATCTGAATGCGGCAGGCACAATTGCCGACCCGGTTTATAGCTCAGCCGCATCAACCGATGCCCGTAAAAACTTTGTATTTACCAATGGTGGCCAGAAATGGTTAAATAAGTTTAAGGTTGCCAGTACCTTTTCAGACTGGGTTCCAATTATACGATATAGCGACGTATTGTTGATGTACGCTGAGGCCCTTGCCCGTAGCGGCGACTCAGCAAATATTACCAGAGCTGCTGCATTGCTAACTGCAGTACGTAACCGTTCAGATGCAACCTATGTGTTTCCGCCTTTGAGCGTAGCCAGCCAGCCAGCACTGATCAGTACAATTTTACAGGAGCGGAAAATTGAATTGCTGGGCGAAGGTTTCCGTGTGCCCGATTTGCAGCGCTTAGGGGCAACCTTACCTGCTAAATCAGGTGCTCAAGGCTCAGCGCCTGCCATACCGGCTACTGACAATCGTTACATCTGGCCAATATCAAGCGCTGAAACAGCTATCAATAAGTTAATTGTTCAAAATCCTCAGTAAATAATATGAGCATCTTGAAAAAACCAACTATTTGGTTAACCATTATATTATTGGGGACAATGCTTTTTGAAAAAGCAAATGCGCAAAATATAAATAACGCCGACAGCACCAAAAAACAACTGGACAAGCTCATGGCTTCTAAAAATCCTACCGACCGGCAATTGCTGGTCGGTAGGCTTAAAGCTTTAGCAGCCAGCGGCATCGAGAATAATATGTCTATAGCAGGCAGTTATTACTTTATGATAAAAAATGCGAAAGCTTCAGACTCGGTTTTTACTGCCGAAATCCAGAAATTCCCGAAAGGCCTCGAAGCCAGGATCAGAACACAGCAGGCCATCTCCCGCATAAAAAGCCTGCCAGAGATGGAGAAAGCTTATTACAGCTTTGTTAAGAGCTTCCCGCCGGAGAACTATCCCAAACTGCCTTTTGGTGAAGACAGGCTACCCTATGACCGCTTGCGTAGCGGCCTGGCCATTGGTTACGCTAAAGAGAAAAATGTGGCTAAGGCAAGTTATTATGCGAGTTTGCTGGATGCCGATTTCTGGAAGGTACGATCATACGGCGACATTGCCGAAGCATTTTACGCCAGTGGCGATTTAGCTAACGCGACTTTGTATCAACAAAAAGCAGTGGAAAGTGCTAAGCCTTACGCAGAAGGAGAAATGGGCAACAGCATCACTGCGGGTTTTGCTATTAGAGGATACCCTGGCGCCTGTGATATTTATGCCAAAATGCTTTATGAGCAAAAAAAATATAGCGAAGCGCTGAAATACATAGAAACGGCTATTCTATCAACGGTAGCGTCAAGAACAGATTTCAACTATACTTACGGCCGCATATTAACGGCACTTAACCGGTATCAGCAAGCTTTCGACCGGATGGAAGCAGTAGTAAAATCTGGAGAGGCCAATAATGAGATGTCTGAACTTTTTAAGTTTTTATATATAAAGATTAAGGGTAGTGATACAGGGCTGGATACCTATGAAGCGGATATACGAAAAGGTGTTGCTGATAACATGCGCAAACGGTTAACCAAAAGCATACTAAATGAACCGGCAGCCAATTTTACACTTACTGATTTACAAGGCAACCGCATAAGCCTCTCTGATTTAAAAGGTAAAGTTGTGATACTTGATTTTTGGGCCACCTGGTGTGTGCCGTGCAAAGCGTCGTTTCCGGCTATGCAAATGGCCGTAAATAAATACAAGAATGATCCCGACGTTAAATTCTTGTTTATTCATACCTGGGAAAGATCCGCAACAGCGATAGCCGATGCCAGGACTTATATAGATAGTATGAAATACAATTTTCAGGTATTAATGGACATGAAAGACCCGGAAACTAAAGCCAATAAAGTAGTGGATAGTTATAAAGTATCAAGTATACCTACAAAATTTGTAATTGACGGAAATGGCAATATACGTTTCAGGCTAACAGGATTCGACGGAAGCAATGAAGCTGCCGTCGATGAAATATCCATGATGGTTGATATTGTAAATGCTAAAAAGTAGTGTTATTTCCCATCTATATATCTTTTATTAAAATCATAAAATCGGTTATTTTTTAAAAATCGCGGGACTTTCAAACTTTCTAAATTTTGCGATCATACTTAGTTTTTCGATAAGCTGGTTCGATGTAGGTGTCCCATATAGATCATATACTGGGATTTTGAAAAGATTACTACAGAATCACCGATTATTATAATATTTGATACTATGGTAAAGCATGGGCACTTACTACTTAGATCTTAAAAAAGCGATGTAATTTAATGAGATATGCGTTATATTTGTTTCGATTTAGTTCTTTAGATCGTTACAAAGTAGTTCAGATTAAGACGGTTTAGCCATAGTTTTATGGCATGAATTATTTGATATAATTTCCAAAAACCTGTAACTCACCTTACCGAGAGTTTATCTCAGATGAGCTTATTACCAGGGGAGTTAC